>NZ_JWJH01000023.1 GCF_000949865.1 Rhizobium nepotum 39/7
GGCGGGACCTGATCCATTTCATCTCCCGCCGCTCCAGGACAGGGCTTCAAAGAGTGTCAGCAGGGCTGCGGCAATCAGCATGAAACCGGCAGCGCGGCCGATGAAGATCGTGGCGGCAGGCGAGGAAACGAGCCATGCCCGGCTCTTATCCGCCGTCAGCGCCAGCGCGCCATAGACCGTAAACTGCGTAACCGCCACCATCGCGCCCATCACCAGCCCCTGCATCCAGATCGGACCATAAGCGGGTTTGAGAAATTGCGGATAGATCGCCATCATGAACAGATAGGCTTTCGGATTGGAAAGGCAGGTCAGCACCGCCCGCCAGAACGCCTTTCTGACCGAGGCGCTCGCCTGCGCCTCGTCACCATTGACGATGATCGCGCTGCGCATCAGGCCGATGCCGATCCAGACCATGTAAGCCGCACCTGCGACGAGAAGCGGCAGGAACAGCGACGGCATCCAGGCGGCAAGCATGCCGACGCCGACCGCGCCGTAAAGCGAATGTACGATGCCGCCGGCGCTCATGCCGCTTGCGGCGGAAAGGCCGGTTTTACGGCCGCCGGTCAGCGCGCTTGCCAGCACGAATAGCATATCCATGCCCGGCAGGATGATGATGCCGAACAGGACCAGAAAGAAAAGCCAGAGATTTTCAGCGTAACTCATGTCAGTATCTCCCAAGACAGTTTGCGGCACATTCGGGAAAACCTAAGTTTCTCAATGTGTTTTGCTGCTTATAGGAAAAGCCAACTGACAGCGTTGTGTCAGTTGCGTGGTGAAGCAACCCGGAAAAACGGCAATGCGCAAGGCATCGAGACTGTTCGAGATCATCCAGATCCTGCGGGTGGCGCGCAGGCCGGTCACCGCGCAGACCATCGCCGAGGCACTGGAGGTCACGGTGCGCTCGGTCTATCGCGATATCTCGGCGCTTCAGACCATGCGCGTACCGATCGAAGGGGAGCGCGGCGTCGGTTACATCCTGCGTCCCGGCTTCAACCTGCCGCCGCTGATGTTTTCCATCGAGGAGACGGAGGCGATCGTGCTGGCGCTCGCCATGGTTGCCCGCACGGGCGATAGCGAATTGCGGCAGGCGGCGAAAAAGGTCAGCGACAAGATCGCCGCCTCCCTGCCCGAACCCCTGTCGAAAACCTTGTCCGCCAATGCCCTGCATGCCTGGGGCAGCGTTGCACCCTCACCCGCCGGCATCGATCTTGCCACCGTCAGGCGGGCGGTGCGCGACGAGGAGAGGCTGGACATTACCTATCGCGATGAGGCGGGTGCAGAAACCCGGCGGCAGATCCGGCCCATTGCCGTGATCTATTATTCGGAAACGACCAATGTCGTCGCCTGGTGCGAATTGCGACAAGCGATCCGCAACTTCCGTTCGGACCGGGTGCTCGTCTGCGAAACAACGGGCAGTTTTTTCAAGATGGAAGGCGAAAGACTGCGCCAATTGTGGATGAGCGGCTGGCAGAGCAACCAGCCGGCAAGCCCCGCCTCACAACCGTAGAACATGATCCGCTTCACGCCCGAAACCGCGTATTGCGATTCGGTCGGCGAAGACATCGGCGATGGCGAAGGTGTTCTGGTCCGGCGTATCCACCATGCCCTTGAAATTGACGAAGTGAGTGTTGCCCAGCAGGCCGTAATTACCATCGTGATTATGGCCGCTGAACCATGCGGCAACCGAAGGATGCGCGCCCAGAAGATCGAGGATGCGCGGCGCATCCCACATATTATGGGCGTTTTCCGGATAGATCGGATAGTGGCAGAGAACGACCACTTTTTCGCCCGCTGCATCCGCCTTTTGCAGAACGCTCCGCAGCCATTCGAATTGCTCGTCGCTGAGCGACGCGTTCCAGTCCTGCGCATTGATCGCGCCCGCTTCTTGCAGGTGCTTCAGCCGGTCCTGCGCAAGCGCGTGGCGCGGATCGCCGGGCGGCGGGGCGAAAAGGCTGACTTCGTTACCGTCAAGCACCACGAAACGTATCTCACCGATGGTGAAATCGTGCCAGGGCGACGCCATGCCGAGGCGGGCATGGATGGTGGACAGGTGTTCGGCGGCAACAGCAAAATCGTGATTTCCCGGCAGCATCACCGAGGGGTGACGAAGCCTGTCGTAAACACTGAGGATCGCGTCGAAATTTTCAAAGCCACGGTCGATGATGTCGCCGAGCGTCACCACGAAGACCAGTTCCTCGCGGTTGAAGGCATCGATGGCCTCAGCAAGTTTTTTCGGGCTTTCGGCATAATACCGGCCCATTTCCGGGCGGGGATCGGCATCGGCATATTGGGGATCGGCAACGATGCCGAAGGAGAAGAGAGGGCTGGTTTTTTCAGTCATGATGCGCCGCGATAAACCGGGCTGATGACAGGCTTGTGACAAGCCAGGGCGACACATTGGAATGTCAGGTCCCAAAAGCAGAATACCCGGCCTTGCGGCCGGGTATTCGAAAAATTTCAGTTCCCAAAACTTACTTGGAAGCCGCTTCGTAACGCTCGAGGACGTAGTCCCAGTTGATAAGGTTATCAACGAAGGCTTCGAGGTACTTCGGACGCAGGTTGCGGTAATCGATGTAATAGGAATGTTCCCATACGTCGACGCCGAGGATCGGTTCTGCGCCATGAACCAGCGGGTTTTCGCCGTTCGGAGTCTTGGAGATTTCGAGCTTGCCGTTCTTGACGGAAACCCATGCCCAGCCGGAGCCGAACTGTGTGGTGCCGGCAGCGATGAAATCAGCCTTGAACTTGTCGTAACCGCCGAGATCGGAAGCGAATGCCTGTTCCAGCTTGCCCGGCAGCTTGTTGCCGCCGCCGTCCTTCTTCAGCCACTTCCAGAAATGGACGTGGTTGTAATGCTGGGCCGCATTGTTGAAGAGACCGGCATTGGTGCCAAAGGACTTCTTCACGACTTCCTCGAGCGAAAGGTCGGAAAGACCGGCTTCCGCTGCCAGCTTGTTGCCGTTGTCGACATATGCCTTGTGGTGCTTGTCGTGATGGAACTCGAGCGTCTCGCGCGACATGTAGGGTGCAAGCGCGTCGTAGTCGTATGGGAGTTCAGGAAGTTCGAAGGCCATGGTTTTTACTCCTTTTTGCAGCGGGTTACCGCTCCTAGAAACCGTGTGAGCGGACCATAGGAGCGAAGCTCTGTTTGGGCAACCTGTGAAATATCAAAATGTTCCGCCAAAAGAGAAAATTCCTCCTGTGGCAGCCGCCACCACATTTGTTTCACAACCCAGGCGTACCGTTTTCCACCCTATCGGTTCGCTTTTTGATGAAATTGCAGGAAGGAAATTCCATGACCCGCCCCATGATCCAGCGCGCGCTGCTCCTCGCCGCCTTCTCCTCGCTGGCCCTACCCGCCGCCGCGTCGTCGGACGATGCGTGGAAGGAATTCGTCGCGGATGTGCAGACGGCGTGCCTCAGCGCCAGCAAAGACATGATCGAGGACGCCAAGGTGGTTGTCGATCCGGTCGGCAGCGAGAATTACGGCCTCGCCATCCTCACCGGCAAGGCCAAAGGCGCGGATGCGACGATCAGCCATATCTGCGTCTACGACAAGAAAGCCAAGGCCGTCGAACTCGGCAGCGAGCTTGCCGGCGATACACTGAAGGTTGAAATTCCCGGCTCCACCAAGCCCTGAAGTCTCAATAGCGCGGCGTGGTATCGCCCTCGCCCAGCGCACGCTGCATCAGTACCGTATCCAGCCATTGGCCGTGTTTCCAGCCGATCGACTTGAACGTGCCGACATGCTCGAAACCGGCGGCGCGGTGCACGCCGATGGAGGCGGCGTTGGCGCTATCGCCGATGACCGCAATCATCTGCCGGAAGCCACGCGCGGTCGCGTCCTCGATCAGCGCATCGAGCAGCTTGCGGCCAATCCCCATGCCTTTCATGGCCGGATCGACATAAACGGAGTTCTCCACCGCAGCACCATAGGCCGGGCGCGGACGATAGGCCCCGGCATAGGCGTATCCGGCTATCTTTCCGTCGATTTCGGCGACGAGATAGGAATACTTGCCCTCCACCAACAGACGGCGGCGCTCAAGCATCGTCTCCACGCCCGGCGGATCGATCTCGAAGCTGGCGCGGCCGTGCAGCACGGCGTCCCGGTAAATTTCGGTAATGGCTGGAATATCCGCTTCCTCGCAAGGGCGGATGATAAGGCTTGAAACTGTGGGAAGGGTCATTCTCTTGTCCTGTGGTCATTCACGGCATCATTGTGCATTGCGGCTCAATCAAAATAAAGATTATCTATCTTATACAAACGATAAGGTTTTCTTTGATGATGGACCTCGATCTGCGGCAGGTGCGCAGCTTCATGGATGTAGCCGATCTCGGCAGTTTTTCCGCCGCCGCCGACAAGGCGGGGCTGACGCAGCCGGCCATCAGCCTGCATATCCGGCTTCTCGAAAAGCAGCTCGGCGTGCGGTTGATCGAACGGGTCGGCAGGCGCGCGCAACCGACGGCGGCGGGTCGGGATTTTCTCATCCATGCTAGACGAATTGCGGAAGAAGTGGCGCATGCCATCGACACCGTAGCGCCACATCGCAGCGGGGTGACCGGACGCCTGCGTATCGGCACAGGCGCCACCGCCTGCATCTATCTGCTGCCGCCGGTGCTGGGCAAAATCCGCCAGGCGATGCCGGGTATCGAAATCGTCGTGCAGACCGGCAATACCCACGATATACTGAGGCTTCTGGAGGCCAATACGATCGACGCAGCGGTGGTGGCCCTGCCCGCCAGCGGCCGCAGCCTCGATATCAGCAATATCCATCTCGACGAACTGGTCGCGGTTTTCCCGCGTGGCTCCGTTCCTGACGCAACGGTGCTGAACGCGGAGACACTTTCGACACAGCCCCTGCTGCTCTACGAGGGCGGCAATACCCGCAAACTCGTGGATCAATGGTTTTCAGCCAGCGGACGCACCGTGCAGCCCGCCATGGAGCTGGGCAGCGTCGAGGCCATCAAGAAACTGGCGGGTGCTGGCCTTGGCCTTGCCATCGTGCCGCGCATGGCGATGGAGCATGAGAGCGCGGCCTCGGGGCTTGAATGGCGCTCGCTCGAACCGCCGCTCGAACGGCGGATAGCCCTTGCGCTCAGGCGCGACAAGCACATGACCGCGCCGCTGCGGGCGCTCGCCGCTGCATTGCCGAACCTGCAGAAACGACGAGGCCCGCGTCGATTGATGACGCGGGCTTCGGTCTGTTGATGAGTGCGACTTTTTTTTCCGTCATGCCGGACTAGATCCGGCATCCAGCCACGGCGCGTCTGCGCCGTGAGATGATTCCTACGCGATCAAGGACTTGATCGCGCTAGACCCCGGATCTAGTCCGGGTGACGGAGCCTGGTAGCAAGAACTCCACCAGCACGTCCGGTCGGACGAACAGCAGGCCAACGCTAAGGGGCGGATCCAATTGCGATTACCAGCGTTAAGTTAGATTCTTGAAAGATTTTTCGTAGCTCGTCAAAAGCCAGCGTCTAATCCACGATCTCCAGAAAAAAACGCGCGTGCGTAGTACGCTCTTTTGCCACTCGCTGGCCAATATGCCTCTTTTGGCGGGGGTAATGCGAAAGCGATATCGGGAGATGAGGGGATGACGAATGTCAAATTCGTCATACGCGGCTGCGTATCGAGCGGCTGGACCAAAATCGACAAGCCAAGGTTTATATGGGCCAGTGAAATGTACGATAGCCGGCCGCCGACTGACTGGTGCTCTTAAAACATCGTATGATCCATGAAAATTGTACCCAGGCCAAAGAAACTCCACTTTCCCCCGGCTAACTGCATTTAGTGCACTTTGATCATGTTGCCGGCATAACCTTGAATGTTGGAAAAAAAAGCGGAGTGCATCCTGTCCTATCTGGGCAAGACTTTCACGCCGAAGTGCCAGCACTCCCGCGTTGAAATAGTCGTCTACGCTTGTCCCAATAGTGCCCACATATGCCCTATCCGCTCTTGCGCCAGGTCCATTCTCAAAACGTGAAAGCCATAGCCCTCCTCGTCCCGCAGCGATTTTTCCTGGCGGAACGTCTTTGATCAGGAGACCACGAACATCGCCCAATATTTGCGTATCGCCATCGATATAAACAATGTGTTCGTACTGGGTAGGAATGTGTTCATACAGGACCAAACGGCCAAGAGTTGCAGCGGCTACGTGGTCTTTCTTGAAATAAACATCGTCGGGAAAGGCAAACTGCGCATCGCTCAAGCCAAATATGCGGAATTCCGGAAACTCCTGTCGGACGACCTCCATAGTGTCGGCATCGACATTAATCAGGTATATAAGAATATCGCAAAAATTATCCGAAGCATTCTGCTCCAATTGCGAAGCTGAAACCAAAGTCGGGTACAAAAATCCTGCATCCGATACATAGATCGCTGCTCGTTTTCGCTCACTCAATTGAACCATCCAGAATTTCTATAAATAATAAATACGAAATATAGATCAATAAAAACATATCAATATGACGAATTCATAAATATTTATATTCATAATTCAGTTTTCTTACATTAATATCTAAGTCAAAAACACTTAAAACCTATACTCCCCTTCATCGATCTCCATCAATTGCTACACGACGAGTTCACGGGGTCTTTCCCGGTAGCGAAATGCGGAGTTTCTGGGTTTCATGTGAGGCCAGCGTCTGCTTGGCGACGATGAGATGCGGACGAAAGAGCCAAATCCTGTTCAATTCAGAATTCAGCCCTTAGATCGTTCCATCCTACGAAGCGTCTAACTTTTAGGGACTTCAATTGAGAGGACTATCCGCCGCTCTCAAAACTCCGTCCAGTCGTCACCCTTCACGGCCAGCACCGCATTGCCGCGCCAGGTGGCGACCGGGCGGGACTTGGACGGTGGGGTGACAGATGCGGCCGGAGTACGCGCCGGGCTTGCGGCCCGCTGCATATGCCTTGCCGTCTCCCGCAATGCCGAGGCCTGCTGACCGAGCTGGAATTGCGCGAGAAGGGCGTGCAGATTGGCGCATTCCTGTGCAAGGCCCGCACCGGCCGCATTCATTTCCTCAACCATCGCGGCGTTCTGCTGCGTGGCCTGATCCATGTGGTTGACGGCGGTGTTGACTTCAGAAAGACCGGCGGACTGTTCCTGCGCCGCAGTGGCTATGGCGTCCATATGGGTGTTGACGGAAAGCACCAGCTGCTCGATCTCGGAAAGCCCGACGCCGGTGTCGGCGACCAGCTTCACGCCCTCACCCACCGCAACGGCTGAGGTGTTGATGAGCTGCTTGATTTCCTTGGCCGCATTGGCGGAACGCTGAGCCAGTTCGCGCACTTCCTGCGCAACGACAGCGAAGCCCTTGCCCGCATCGCCCGCCCGCGCCGCCTCGACGCCCGCATTCAGGGCCAGAAGGTTGGTCTGGAAGGCGATTTCGTCGATGACGCCGATGATCTGGCCGATCTGGCGCGAGGAATGCTCGATGCGTTCCATGGCGGAAACGGCATCGCGCACCACCCTGCCGGAAAGATCGGCCTTTGCCCTCGCCTCACGCACCGTGTCGCGCGCCTCGCCCGCCCGCTTGGAGGTGGCGGAAACATTGGCGGTAATCTCTTCCAGCGCGGCGGCTGTCTCTTCCAGAGAGGCTGCCTGCTGCTCGGTGCGGCGGGAAAGATCGTCGGATGCCGACGACACCTCGTGCGCGCCGCCATTCACCGTCTGCACGGACTGGCCGACACTCGCGAGCGCCTCACGCAGCTGATGCACGGAGCTGTTGAAATCGTGACGCAGCGCCTCGAATTGCGGGGCGAACGGCGTGGCGATCTCGCAGACCATGTCGCCGGAGGCGAGACGGCGAAGACCACCGGCCAGCGAACCCGTGGCCTGATTGAGCCGCTCGTCGGCCTCGGCCTCGGCGCGCTGCTGCAACTCGATACGGTCCCGCTCGGCCCGCTCGCGGTTGGCGACGGCGTCCGCCTCCAGCTGCTTGTTGCGGATTGCCGCCTCGCGGAAGATTTCCACGGCGCGGGCCATCTCGCCGATCTCGTCGGAGCGCTTTGCGCCGGCGACATCGATTGCGAGATTACCGCCCGAAAGCTCCATCATCGCATTGGTCAGGCGGCTGATCGGCCGGGTGACACGGCCGACGATGACAGCGAGCGAGAGGATGCAGAGCGCCAGCGTGGCGATGAAGACGGCGAGATAGATCATCGCACCGATGAAGGCGCCCTGCTTTGCCTTTGCGGCGTTGGCATCGAGCACATCCATGGCGGCGGAGGCGATTTTCGCGATCGTGCCGAGATTTTCGGTAACGGTGGTGCGCCAGCTATCCATGGTGAAGGCAGGCGTGCGACCGTTCGTCAGGTCGTCAATGAGCTTGGCGCGCTGGGTGCTGAAATCGCCCTTGAAATAGGTCTTGTCCGCAGTGGCGTAGATGTCCTTCAGCGATTGCGGCGTCGATTCATGCGCGACCAGATCGCCGGTCGCCTTCCACGCGAAAGCCGCACCGGCATCATAGGCGCCAAGCTGCTGCATTTCCTGCGCCGTCAATGGCCGGTTCTGCGCGACGGCAGCGTTGAGAATGACGGTCGCACTGCCGCCAAGCGCGCGAGCGGACCAGCCATAGGAGCGCAGCTGGATCAAACCAGTCTGGCCCTGATCGAGAGAGCGGACAGTGCCTTCAAGCGCCGTCGAACCGGCCTCGAGCGAGGCGAGGAAATCGCCGCCGAGCGTCATGACCGTCTTATCGAGCCCACCTTCGCGCCGGTCGAGCGGCTGCGAGATATTGGCGTCAACCTTCTTTCGCAGCTCGACGAACTGCGCGTAGACATCTTTCACACGCTTGAGCGGCGCTTGCAGCTGCGCGTCTTCCAGCGACAGGGATTGTTCGAGGAATGCCGTCATGGCGGCGTCCACCCTCTGGCGCGCCGCCTGCACGCTGGCGATGCTGCCTGCCGATTTCGAGGGATCGAGTGTAAGAGCCGTGGCGCTGTCGCCGCGTTCACTGCGGAAATTCAACAGCGCATTGAAAAGAAGCTTGTCGAGCGAAACGAGTTGGGCGACCTCTGAAAAGGTGCCTGCGCGATTGGCCGATCGCCACAATTCGTTGCCGACCAAACCGGCCAGTGCAAGGCTGATAGTCAGGAAAAATCCAATAAGTACATTGCGAATGCTGAAAGACATCTGGCGGCCCTCGTTAGCCGGAACTGAAGATGCCTCAAACTACAATTCGTTTGTCTAAAATTGGATTAAACTCCCCTGTTTTTGAGGGGAAAATATTGCGCTGCAATAAAATAAAAGGCCATGGCAGACCGAGCGTCTGCCATGGCCTGAACGAGATGATTGCCGGCCTCAGACGTCCGCGCCCAGACGCGCCCAATCCATGTAAAGATCGAGCGCCTTGCGGGCGACCGGGCCTGCCTGCAGCTCGCGGTCATCCAGCTTCACCACTGGCGAAACCTTGGAATAATTGCCCGAGCAGAAGATTTCGTCCGCCTCGCGGAAATTCTCGACCGACAGCGTCGCTTCGCGCACTTCGAAACCGGCCTGACGCAGCAGGCCCATCACGCGCGAACGGGTGATGCCGGCAAGGAAGGTGCGGTTCGGAACCGGGGTTAAGACGACGCCGTCCTTGACCATGAAGATGTTGGAAGAGGCCGATTCGGCGACATTGCCGTTCATGTCGCACATCAGGGCGTTGTCGAAACCGCGCGAGCGGGCTTCCAGAATGGCGCGGCCGCTATTGGGGTAAAGGCTGCCGGCCTTGGCATCCGTCATCGCGGTTTCCGGCGAAGGGCGGCGCAGCGGCGAGACGGTGAGTGTCAGCGGCTGGCCGGCATTCATCGGCGCTTCAAAAAGGCACAGCGCAAAACGGGTGGAATTGGCATCGGGCGCGACAACGCTGCCCGGCGAACCGTGTTCGGCCCAATACATCGGCTTGATGTAGATTTCGGTCTTGCCGTCGAATTTATTGACGCCTTCGAGCGCCAGCACCTCGATCTCTTCCGCCGTCATGGTCGGCTTCATGCCCATATTGGTGGCCGAGCGGTTGATGCGCTGGCAATGCAGATCGAGATCGGGAGCCACGCCATCAAACCAGCGCGCGCCGTCGAACACCGTGGAGGCCAGCCACATGGCATGCGAGGTCGGGCCGATGAGCGGCGGATTGCCGGGCAGCCATTGACCGTCAACATAGGTCCAGGTGGTTGATCGGGGTGCGGTATCGACGCTCATAATGGTCTCCTGTCTTGAACGCTCCCGCATTTTCTTCCGAAAAGCGAAAACGCTCCATCTATTTTGCTTTGGCGCATGTCCGGGCACAAAATCGCTTCGCACTTTTGCTGGCAATGCTTTGAAAATCGGCCGGAGTGAATGCCTACGACCGAATGAGGTCAAGTTTTAATTGCTGCTATGTCTGATTTTGATGGAAAATAACAAACGGGGGCCCTGACAAAGACGTTTTATGAGGCGAAACAAAAGGTTGATGAATAGATCCATCACAATAATTCATGCATCGGATGATGGCGGCGCGATTTCGCACATGCGATGCTGATGGTCTGACGGCGTTTGCAGCGCCCTCTGCCCGTCCCCGTTCGCCCATTCGGATGCGACGTTTCCGCAGGAGGAAATCATGGCATGGTCCGCCCACCAATATCTGAAATTTGAAGACGAGCGGACACGTCCCGCAAGGGATCTTCTGGCGCAGGTGCCGCTGGAGCGCGTGTTGAACGGCTACGATCTCGGCTGCGGCCCTGGCAATTCCACCGAGCTTTTGACCGACCGTTACGGCGTCAACGTCATCACCGGCATCGACAGCGACGACGATATGCTGGAAAAGGCGGCGGACCGGCTGCCCAACACCCGTTTCGGCAAGGCCGACCTTGGCAAATGGCGACCCACCCAGAAGGCGGACCTGCTTTACGCCAATGCGGTTTTCCAGTGGGTGCCGGATCATCTCGCCGTTCTTTCGCAACTGATGGATCAGCTGGAAAGCGGCGGCGTTCTTGCCGTGCAGATGCCTGATAATCTGGAGGAGCCGACGCATCGCGCCATGCACGAGACGGCGGCGGACGGCCCCTGGAAGGACACGTTCTCAGACGGCAGGCTGCACCGCACCCCCCTGCCCGCCCCATCAGCCTATTTCGAGGCGCTGGCGCCGAAATCCGCGCGGGTGGATGTGTGGCACACCATCTACAACCACCCCATGAAGGATGCGGAAAGCATCGTGGAATGGGTCAAGGGCACCGGCCTGCGCCCCTATCTTGCCGGCGCCGGAGAGGAACACCGCGAAGCCTTCCTTGCCGACTATACAAGGCGCATCGCAGCCGCCTATCCGCCCATGGCGGACGGCCGGCTGCTGTTGCGTTTTCCCCGCCTGTTCGTGATGGCGGTGAAGAAGTAGCGTCGTTTTCGCCTCCCCTCATTCCTGTGCCTGTCACAGGAATCCAGCCGACGCGCGTCTGCGCGGCGAAAAAAGTCCTCTCAGCCCAAAGACTTGGGCTGGCTGGATCCCTGTGACAAGCACAGGGGTGAGGAGAACGCGGAGGCCGATCTTAGATTTGGCCAATCGGCCTCAATGCATTATCTCTAACCCGCAAAGGCATAGACCCGAAGGCGGTGGCCATCGGGGTCGCTGGCGGTGAAGGTGTAGCCGAAATCCATCGTGCCGGGCTGCTGCAAAATGGTAATGCCCTTTGTCTTCCAGTCGGCAAAGGCTTCATCCACCTGCGCATCACTTTCAACGCGGAAGGCAAGCTCGCCGCCGCCACCCGTGACGGATGCCTTTGGCTCCACCGTATGCCGCGACCAGAGGCCGAGCTTCATGCCGTTTTGAAGCACGAACAGGGAGAATGTCGGAGACGCTTCGACCGGCTCCGCACCCAGCAGGACCTTGTAGAACTCCGTGCTGGCGGGCGGGTTGTCGACGTAGAGAATGGTGAAATCGGGGTGGGTCGTCATGGCTGTTCTCCTTGTTGCGGATGAACAGGTTCTAGACCCGCATACTGTCAGTTTCTGTCAGCATGGTCTTGCCGCCGTCTTTGTTTTTCCCGCTCGCGCCACTCTTTCAGCAGAGCCTGGCGGCGGCAGGGATACCGCATGTCCAGCGGGTGGAAACTCTCGATGCGGTCCGCACGGAAACTGCGGAAATCCTGCCGCGTCTCGCACCATGCCAGCACCACCCGCACGAGATCGAAAAAAGCGAGTGCGAAGGGCCAGATCACCCGCTCCGTCAGTTCGCCCTTTTCGTCGCGATAGGTCATCGCGACCTTGCTCTCCTTACGGATAATATCGCGAATGAGCGCCAGATCGACGCGGATGGCCACCATGGCCTGCCCGGGGCCGATCAGCAGTGTGGAATTGTCGAGCTCCTCGCGCAGGGCATCGGGCAAGACAGCGCCGATCTTGACGAGTGCGGCCCGGGCGGCCTCGGCCAGCCCCTCATCGGCACGACCTGCCACCCAGCGCGATCCGAGCACCAGCGCCTCGATCTCCTGCGGCGAAAACATCAGTGGCGGCAGCAGGAAGCCGGGACGCAGCACGTATCCCACACCCGCCTCGCCCTCGATGTCAGCACCCTGCGCCTGAAGCGTCGCTATATCGCGGTAAAGCGTGCGCTGGCTGACGCCGGTCTGCGCCGCAAGCGTCGTACCGCTGACCGGCATGCGGTGGGAGCGCAGGATCTGCAACAGATCAAGAAGCCGTTGTGAGCGCGACACGCGACAATCCTCCACATTCCGATCATGTCTTTTTACGACCGACTGGTAACGTCGTGCGCGGCCGCTCGCAATGGCGTCTTGGAAACGATAGGTCGAAATGCTTGAAACCGATGGCGCGGACACCAGTTAATAAAAGACGGCTTCACCACCCGGCATTCCTTGCCGGCCATGTTTTCAGGAAACAGGAGAGACATCCATGTATCACGTCAACGCGAACGGCGCGAATATTCCCGCCCTCGGTTTCGGCACCTTCCGCATTCCGGAAGACGATGTCAGGCGCATTCTGCCGGAAGCGCTGAAACTCGGTTTCCGCCATGTCGATACCGCGCAGATCTACAAGAACGAAGGTGCCGTCGGTGAGGTGATCGCGCAATCAGGCATTTCCCGGCACGATATTTTCCTGACCACCAAGGTCTGGGTAGACCGCTACCGCCACGCCGATTTCCTCGCCTCGGTCGATGAAAGCCTTCAGAAGCTGAAGACGGATTATGTCGACCTCCTGCTGCTGCACTGGCCGCAAAGCGATGTGCCGCTAGCCGAAAGGATCGGCGCGCTGAACGCCGTGCGCAAGGCCGGAAAGGTGCGCAATATCGGCATCTCCAACTTCAACGTGGCGCTGACGGAAGAGGCGGTGAAACTCTCCGATACGCCGCTTGCCACCAACCAGATCGAATACCACCCCTATCTCGACCAGACGAAGGTGATCGCCGCTGCACGCAAACACGGGCTTTCGATCACCGCCTATTACCTGATGGCCGATGGCCGGGTGCCTAACGATCCTGTTCTGAAGGATATCGGCGCGAAGCACGGCAAGACGGCGGCGCAGGTGGCGCTACGTTGGGCCGTCCAGCAGCCGGATGTCGTGGCGCTTTCCAAAACCGCGACGGAAAGCCGTCTCAAAGAGAACTTCGACATATTCGATTTCACCCTGACGGAAGAGGAGATGCGGGCGATCCACGCACTCGCCAAACCGGATGGCCGCATCGTCAACCCCGGCCACCTCGCGCCCGATTGGGACGATTGAGGCGGGGACGGCCTCGCTTATAGCTATATGAGCGGGGCCACCGTAAGTTTTGCGTCAGTTACTCCAGTTAGTATTCTCCAAATTTCATGGATCTAGTGAACCGCTTTGGTGACGACGGAGCCGTCGTCGACAACGACCCGTCATTCGCCGTCTCCTCCCGTTTTGCATTTTGACAGCCTGGTTTTGACCGGGGGTTTCTCGGCCCGGTCAAAACAAAGTGCGCTCAGCATCCAGAAACCCTCAGGGATGCATGCCGTTGACCATGGAAAACACCTGATCGAAATTACCGTTTTGCGCCGCGAAACGCAGCGGCTTGCAGCGCTCCACCACCACTTCCTTCTCGTCCGGGCGGCGGTCAAGAATATCCATCACTTCGGAAATGAAGGCCTCGAGCGGCATGGCTCTTTCGTCGCTTGCCTGACCTTCGCCCATGAGCGTCGTCTGCACATAGGGCGGCACGATTTCGATGACATCCACCGACGTCTCCTTCAACTGTTCGCGCAGAGCGACCGAATAGGCGTGGATAGCCGATTTGGTGGCGCTGTAGGTGGGCGTCACCACCATGGGCACGAAGGCGAGACCGGAGGACACCGTCAGCACCGTCGCGTCGGGCTGCTTGAGGAAATGCGGCAGGAGCGCCGCCGTCAGACGAATGGGCGCGAGCAGGTTGGTGGCGATGGTTTCTTCCGCCGTATCCAGATAATCCGGCGCGGAGGCGATTTCTTCAGGCCGCATGATGCCGGCATTGTTGATGACGGCGTTGAGCGCCGGATGCGCCTTGACGAGATTATCGGCGAAAGCGCGGATGCCTTCGGCGTCGGTCGCGTCCATCACCATCGAGGCCATGCCGGGATTGGCGGTCGTCACTTCGTCCAGCACATTCTGGCGGCGGCCGGAGATGACAACCCTGTTGCCCAGCCGGTGAAACGCTTCCGCCAGCGCGCGCCCGATGCCAGAGCCGCCGCCGGTGATGAGAATGGTGTTGCCTGTCGTTTTCATCGGAAAATCCTTATCGCTGTTGGATGAAAGGAAATTAGCGGCCATACTCTCCATTCGTAAGTAGGCACCCAAAAGAATTATACTTACCCAAAGGAGAGTGTAAGATGAAACGGCACGCCGCCGATCCCATGATCGAGAACAGGCGCAAGGTTCCGCCGCCCACTGAAACCGATCCGGTCATCGAGGCGCTGGTTCAGGATATCATCGCGAAAGTGGCGGACAAATGGACGATGCTGATTCTGGAAGTGCTGGAAGAGCACGGCACGCTTCGCTTCACGCAGATCGGCAGGCTGGTCGGCACCATCAGCCAGAAGATGCTGACAAAAACGCTGCGGCAGATGGAAAGCGACGGGCTGGTGCGCCGCACCGTGCATCCCGTCATTCCGCCACATGTGGATTACGATCTCACCTCTCTCGGCAAGACGCTCGGCAGCGCTTTTTGCGGCGTGTGGATATGGGCGGAAACCCACCATGCGGAAATAGAAGAGGCGCGACGCCTGTTCAACGAACAACCGCCGCGCCCCGCTATCGAGTAAAAATCCGCCTTACGCGAACTGGCTGAGGCCCGGAACCGAGGCGATCACCTGATCGACGACCTCATCACCGGCGTGCTGGCGGGCAACGGAGATGGTTTCCTTGGCGAGCGTGGAAATTTCGCTCATGCCGATGCCCTGGCTCATGAGCTGCTGGCCGAGGCCCATGATGCCGCCGCCGCCGATCGCGCTCATCAGGCCGCCCAGCAGACCGCCGCCGTTACCGGCGCCCTCGCCATTATACTGCGCCACGAGATCGCTGGCGCCCGGAATGGCTTCGATCATCCGGGCGATCGGACCGTCTGCCGCCTCGCGCTGGAGAAAACCGAGAATCATGCCAACGGCCTTCTCGGCCAGTTCCGGGCTAATTCCCGCCTTCTCGGCGATCTGGCTCACGACTTCGTTCATTCTTGCCTCCTGTTGAAAAACGACGCCAACATCGAATAACTGACGTTAACGTCAACGTAAAACAATCTCATTCCGCATTCAAGCGGGCGGCGCGGCAACTTTCATGAAGCGGTTTTTCCTCATCGCCATCAAGCAGTTGTTGCGCCTTGAAACTGTCCTTATAAGATCATCACAACCAAACTATGAAAAGGCCGCTTTGGCAGCAGCGGCCAAAGGATGCCGAAAAACGTTCAATTCGACATGGCCTTCGTTAAATCGATCCCGATTTTAAGGGTCATGCGTCAGTCGCAGGAGAAAATGGTCGATGTTGCAGGACGGACAGATCTATATCGGGACCAGCCGTAATCCGGACGACAGCCTGAACAAGGGTGAGTATCTGGAGCTGAAATTCGGCAACCGCCACGGCCTGATCACCGGCGCGACGGGAACGGGCAAGACCGTGACCCTGCAGGTTCTCGCCGAAGGTTTTTCGCAGGCCGGCGTTCCCGTCTTCTGCGCCGATATCAAGGGCGACCTTTCCGGCATTGCCGCGCAGGGCGAAGCCAAGGACTGGGTGCAGAAACGCGCCGAACAGATCGGCTTCACGGATTTTTCCTATGGCAAGTCGCCGGTGATCTTCTGGGATCTCTACGGTGAAAAAGGCCACCGCGTGCGCGCCACCATCGCCGAAATGGGCCCGCTGCTGCTGGCCCGGCTGATGGATGCTTCGGAAGCGCAGGAAGGCGTGCTCAACATCGCCTTCAAGATCGCCGACCAGGGCGGACTGCCGCTGCTCGATCTGAAAGACCTGCAATCGCTGCTGAACTACATGGGCGAGAACGCCAGTGCGCTCTCCAGCCAGTTCGGCCTGATTTCCAAGACATCGGTCGGTTCGCTGCAACGCGGACTGCTGGTTCTCGAACAGCAGGGTGCAGCAAACTTCTTCGGCGAGCCCGCGCTCAAGATTGCCGATATCATGCGCGTCGGCACGGATGGGCGCGGCACGGTTTCGGTTCTCGCCGCCGACAGGCTGATGATGAACCCGCGCCTTTACGCCACCTTCCTGTTGTGGATGCTCTCGGAACTCTTCGAGGAACTGCCGGAAGTAGGCGACCCGGAAAAGCCGCGTCTGGTGTTCTTTTTCGATGAGGCGCACCTTCTGTTCAACGATGCGCCAAGGGTGCTGGTGGAGCGCGTGGAGCAGGTCGTGCGGCTTATCCGCTCCAAGGGCGTCGGCGTCTATTTCGTGACGCAGAACCCATTGGATGTGCCGGAAACCGTCCTCGCCCAGCTGGGCAACCGCGTGCAGCATGCGCTTCGCGCCTATACACCGCGCGAGCAGAAGGCGGTGCGCACGGCCGCCGACACGTTCCGTCAGAACCCGGCCTTCGACACGGCCGACATCATCACCACGCTCGGCACGGGCGAAGCGCTGATTTCCACCCTGCACGACAAAGGCGCGCCCTCCATCGTGGAACGCACCCTTGTGCGGCCGCCATCGGGCCGAGTCGGGCCGCTCACCGATGCGGAGCGCAAATCGCTGATCGATACGGGTCCGGTCGCCGGTCAATACGACGAGGATCTCGACCGCGAATCGGCTTTCGAAATCCTTGCTGCCCGCACTCAGAAGGCGGCGGAAGCCGAAGCCGCCAAGCGTGCGGAGGAGGAGAACGCCGCCGGCCAGTCCGACAGCGCCTCGGGACGCTGGCGCCTGCCGGGCTTCGGCGACGAGGAACCAACGAAGGCCTCCACCACCGGCGCCCGCAAGACGAGCGGTTACCAGCGCGAATCGGTCGTCGAGGCGGCAATGAAAAGTGCTGCCCGCTCCGTCGCCACCTCGGTCGGCCGCGCCCTCGTGCGTGGAATTCTGGGAAGCCTGAAACGGTAAAACAGATATACCGCCCGGCCTTGATGGGGCCGGGTGGCGCTTTCTGCTCGTTGACGTGAAGGTTTACTTCTCGCGATAGAAGATCATGCCGCCATGGTAGAGCACATCGTCGACGAATTCGCCGTCGGCGGTAAAGCCGGTATCGTCCCAATAGTCGATATGGCTGCCTTTCACCTCGTAACGCCCCTGATAAGCGCTTTTGCGTTGGCCGCGCGCCTCATCATACCGGCCATCAGGCAAAAGCTCCTGGCGAACATGGCCATCGCCGGTGACCCACATGCCGATATAGGGGTGGCTTTTGAGGTCCGCCATTTCGGCCGTATTCGCTTTCACGACACCACTCCCTTTGTGGGGACTTGTATCGACAGCGGCCGTTGCCAGCACAAGAGCGACGGATGTCGAGAGGATGTTCATTCCATCAGCCCTCCCGCTGCGGCGTCGGCGCGGCGTTCCTCGAACAGTTCCGCAAGCGTCCGGGATGCGGCGATGGCTTTGGGGAAACCTGCGGGAACCGTGATCAGATAGATCATTTCCTTCAGTTCCTCGTCGGTCGCGCCGACATTGAGCGCGTAAGCCGCGTGCACCTTCATCAGATCGCGCTCGCCAAGGGCTGCCATGACCGCAACGGCGGCCAGCTGGCGGGTCCGGTTATCCAGTCCCGGCCGGGACCAGACCTCCCCCAGGGCGTAACCCTCGGTCGCTTCGGCAAGGAAGGGGAACTCCTGCCGCAGACCTTCCAGATTGGGCTGCGGCTTGCCGTTATTGAGGCTGCGTATGACTTCATCGCCACGCCTCAACCGGTCGTCCAGGCGCTGCGGATTTGCGACTGCGGCGGCATTTCCCGCAAGCATGGCGATCGCAAGCACGGTTGGAAAAATCGCTTTCATTTCAGCCTCCTTAAACTGCGGTCGGACGAACGACGATTTCATTGACGTCGACGTCGTCGGGTTGCTCGATGGCGTAACGAACGGCACGCCCGATGGCGTCGGGCTTCAACGCTATGGCCCGATAGGTCTGCATCAATTCGGCGGCGGCCGGGTCGGTGATGGTATCGGCGAGTTCGCTTTCCACCACGCCGGGATGAATGCAGGTGACGCGCAGGTTGCGGTTTTCCTGCCGCAGGCCATCCGAAATGGCGCGTACCGCATGTTTCGTTGCGCAATAGACGGCAGCCGTCGGCGAAACGGCCAGTGCGCCGATGGACGCTATGTTGACGATGTGGCCGGAAGCACGCGCGGTCATCTCAGGCAGAACGGCGGCAACCCCGTAAAGCACACCCTTGATGTTGACGTCGATCATCCGGTCCCATTCATCGACCTTGAGAGACGACATCAGCGAAAGCGGCATGATGCCGGCATTGTTGACGATGACGTCGATCCGGCCGAACGCCTCGCGGCCCGCCTCGGCAAAAGCTTCAACGCTGCGCCTTTCCGTTACATCAAGCGGATGGACGACAAGCTCGGCGCCCGTCTGGCGCAGTTCATCGGCCAGGGCCTGCAAACGGTCCATGCGACGTGCGCCCAGAACCAGCTTCGCGCCGGCGGCGGCAAGTTCCCTTGCGATACCCTCGCCTATCCCGCTCGACGCACCGGTGATGAGAACAACTTTGTTCAATGTCATGGTTTTCTCCTTCGCGTTACGGCCCGCTTTTTTGAGGAGCGGCCGTTGCAGGAAAGATAAAGCTTTGCCATTGTCGTGATAACAGCCTCAATCATGAACCTTATGGATAGATTTTCTAACCAATGAATGTCGATCTCAACGCACTTTCCATTTTCTGCATGGTTGCCGAGGAGCGCAGTTTCCGCGCCACGGCGGACAGGCTCGGCGTTACGCGGTCCGCCGTCAGCCAGACCATCCGCAGACTTGAAGAAACAATGGGAATAGCGCTTGTGCAGCGCACGACGCGCAGCGTCAGCCTGACGGAAGCGGGACAACAGCTTTACGCGGATGTTTCGCCGTCCATCGACAATCTCGTGCAGGCGGCACAGGCCGCCTCTTCGCTGAGCGGAACCCCGCGAGGCCAATTGCGGCTTGCGGTTTCCTCCATAGCGGAACGCTTTTTGTCGGGGCAATTGCTTGCGAGCTTCGCCGAGGCACATCCCGAGGTGCAGCTCGATATCGTCGTGACGGATGAGGAGTTCGATATCGTCGCCGAACATTACGATGCCGGCGTGCGCCTTGGGGAGTTGATCGCGCAGGATATGATCGCCGTTCCGGTTTCCGGTCCGCAGCGGCAGCTCGCCGTCTGCTCGCCGCAATATCGCGCTCGCTTCGCTCTACCGACGCAGCCGCGCGAGCTGGTCGATCACCGATGTATCGGCTGGCGGCCTCGTCCGGGCGTCGCACCCTACCGGTGGGAGTTTGCGGAAAATGGCCGCGAATTCGCCGTCGCGGTTCAGCCCGATTTCACCACCAACGACATGCAGCTGATGATAAAGCTGGCCTGCTCCGGTGCCGGAATCACCTTCGGAATGGAAGAGACGTTCCGCCCCTATCTGGAGAGCGGCCAACTCGTTTCCATGCTGGAAGACCATTCCCCGACCTTTGCGGGATTTTATCTCTATTATCCCAATCGTCGCAATCTTGCACCGAAGCTCCGCGCGTTTATCGATCACGTTCGCCTGCCGGGAAACCGGTAATCTGCCGGAGCGGCCTCCGGCAGATCGGTATGTCAGGAGAAGAAGGTTACTTCTTCAGCGAGACCAGCGAGAAGAAGGCGTCCTGCGGGTCCTGGCAATTAACGATCCAGCTTCCGCCGGGAACTTCCATCGGACCGTTGACGACCTTGCCGCCGCCGGTGCTGATGCGGGTGATGGCGTCATCGATGCCGTCGACATTGAAATAATAACCCCAATGGCAGACGGGGATCTGCGGCATACGTTTCATCATGCCGCCGATGGCTTTGCCATTATGGGCGAAGATGCGATACGGGCCCATTTCGCCCATGTCGAAATCATGGTCCTTGGTCCAGCCGAACACCTCGCCGTAAAAGGCGGCCGCCTCATCGACATTGTCGGTGAAGAGTTCGTGCCAGCCGACGTGGCCCTGCTTGTTCTGGGCATCCTCGGGGAAGCCGCCGGTTTCCATCGGCTGCGGCGTCATGATGCAGATAACCGCACCGAAAGGATCCGCCACCACGGCGAAACGGCCGATCTCGGGAATATCCTGCGGCGGACGCATGACCGAGCCGCCCTTTTGCGCGAACTGTTCCGCCGTGGCGTCCACATCGTCAACTTCGACATAGCCGGTCCAGTTCGGTGGAATGCCCTGGCCCTTGTGCTCTTCGGTCAGTTCCATGATACCGCCCATGCCTTTGCCATCGGCCTCAAGCACCAGATAAGGCATTTCCGGCGAACCGAAATCCTTGGTCTGCCAGCCGACGACATGGCCATAAAAGCGGGCGGCCGCCTCCATGTCAGGTGTCATCAGTTCGACCCATATGAATTTTCCGTGTGTATCGGACATTTTCTCTCTCCGGAGTAATGGCGTGGGTTTTCGGGCGATCGGCCGCCGCAGGACGCGGCGGCGCGTTATTCGGCGTGGTTCCGGCGGGGCATCACGCCTTGCGCTGGAACTCCGATGTCATGAAGGTCTTGAAGGTGCCGTCCGGTTGCCGGACGCTGCCGGAAAAGCTGCGGTTGTTATCGTCATGCAGCACCAGCACATCGTGATAGGTATCGATGCGGCCGGAACCGTCGAAGGCCGGTCCTTCCGCCTCAAGCGTCAGGGTCTTGCCGTCATCTTCCAGCCAGCCCTTGTAGACCCAGAGATTGGTCATCATCGATCCCACCCAGGTGCCGACGAAATTTCCCTTGGCCGGGTCGAAACCCACCGTGATGACGGCCGTCATCTCCGTGCCATCAGGCATCTTGCCGCTGCCATGCCCGATGATCCACAGCCCGCCAATGGAACTGACAGTCTCGGTGAACCGCTGGGCGGGATCGTCGGGATCGTAACCGTCATGGCCGGTACTGGAGGTCATGACCCAGTCGCCGACGATCCTTGACAGGAACTCGTGCTCTTTCTGTGGCTTGGCATTCTCCATTTTCGTCTCCTCCTCGTCCATGGTTCAGTGGCAGCAGGCTGCTGCCTTCGGCGCGTCCTCATACTGGTCGTGCCGGCGCACCCAATCCATTACACCCTCTTCATTACGGCCTTTTGGCACCAGATCGAGTAGCATCAGCGTGCCAAGCGTTTGTTCCGCGCCGCGGGCGTAAGTGGAATAGGTGTGGTAGATCTTGCCGTCCTCACCCTTGGCAAACACACTGATACCGTGCAGATCCTTCAGGTCGCCATAGGGCTCCATTTCGCGGTAGTTGTAAGTGATCGCGCGGTTGGCCATATCGTCGTCCCGAAACGAGGCCTGATAATCATAATTGAAATCAGTGCCTTCCGCCGAAACCCAGGGGAATTTCCATCCCATGCGCCGCTTGTAGCTTTCGATCTTTTCAAGCGGCGCGCGCGAAACTGCCGCGAAACTCGCATCGCCATGCTTGAGGTGAATGAGCGCGCCATCGACATGATCCGCGAAAAAGGAACAGCCGGTGCAGCCCTCCTCCCAGTCGGGCGCCAGCATGAAGTGATAGACGATGAGCTGGCTGCAATCGCCGAACAGTTCCTTCAGCGATTTCGGGCCGGAAGGCGCATCGAAAATATAATCCTTCGTCACCTCTTCCCAGGGCAATGCGCGCCGCGCGTCGTTCAGCCTGTCGCGGGCGCGGGTCAGTTCCTTTTCCTTCACCAGCAGATCGCGGCGGGCCGCAAGCCACTCCTCATTCGAAACGACGGGATGAGACATGATCTTTCCTCCTTGGATCCGTCTTTCACCATGGCGCCGTTCCGCTCAAACGGTGGGCGCCGCATATTTTCGCATTGAAAGCCAAGGAAACCATCAGCAAGGCGACAAGTTCCGCTTGACTATTTAGGTTGATATCAACATATTCATACCATGTCAAACACCAGCGTGATTCCTTTTTCGACAACTCTTTTCGTGCGGGACGCCTGTCTCTGCCTGCATGCGCAACGCGCTGCCCGGGCTTTGGCGCGGCTGTTCGACAATGCGCTGAAACCTGTCGGCATCAATAATGGCCAGTTTTCACTGCTGATGTCGCTCAACCGGCCGGAGCCGCCACCGATGGGACCGGTCGCCAATCTTCTCGCCATGGACCGTACGACGCTGACGGCAGCGCTGAAACCGCTGGAACGGCGCGGGCTGGTCAGCATCGAACAGGACCCCAAGGACAAGCGCGGCAAGCGCCTGCGGCTGACGGCGGAAGGCATGGCCGTGCTCGCCGCCGGCTTTCCCATCTGGCAGCAGACCCATGCCGAAATAGAGGGCCGCATCGGCAGCGGCGACCCCGACCGGCTGCGCCGCGATCTTATCGATCTCGGCTGACAGGAGGCCGGCATAACGCCACTTTTGTCGACAAGAATGTCATCTGGCCGTCGTGCCGGGGAGCGAAACTACGGAAAACGCGATCAAGGAGGAAAGATCATGCGTGCAATCGTTTTTGTAAAAGCCACCAAGAGCAGCGAAGATGGCGTCATGCCCACGACCGAACTCATGGAGGCAATGGGGAAATTCAACGAGGAGCTGGTCAATGCCGGCATCATGCAATCCGGTGACGGCCTGCACCCCTCCTCCAAGGGCAAGAGGGTTATTTTCGACGGCGACAGCCGCACCGTCGTCGACGGCCCCTTCCCGCACACCAACGAGCTGGTTGCCGGCTTCTGGCTCTGGAATGTGAAGGATATGGACGAGGCCGTGGAATGGGTGAAACGTTGCCCCAACCCGATGCTGGAGCGCAGTGAAATCGAAATCCGCCCGATGTTCGAAATGGAAGATTTCGGCGATGCGGTGACACCTGAAATCGCCGAACATGTGGAAAAACTGCGCGAGCGTGTGGCGAAGCAATAAGGTCGCAGAGGTTAAGGGCTGGATTGAAACGGGAGGGTGCGGCTTGCCGCATTCTCCAGCCCGGTCACCTGCTTCAAAAGCCATTGCCTCGAACAGCCGCCGCTGTTAATCATTGAGCGGTTCAACCCGTATCAAGAAAGGAGGCTTCGCATGGATATTTCCTGCTTCTGGCGCAATCGTCAGCTCTGCCACCTTTTTGCCCTGCAGACGCGTTTGCAGGGCTGACCGGAACACCAAAACTCTGGTTTGCCCAAAAGGCCGCGCAGGATGCAGCTTGTCCGCCACTGCGCATGTTTTCACGACGGATCACCGCGAACCGAAACCCCGTACTGCATATTGCAGACCACGGTTCGTTACGGGTCCGTTTTGCCAGAGACAATTTTATGACCCTTATCACGCTTCGAAACCTCGGAATCATTCTGGGCAAGCCGCTTTTTTCCAATCTCAACCTCACCGTGAATGCCGGGGACCGCATCGGCATCGTCGCTGCGAATGGCCACGGCAAATCCACCCTGCTCAATTGCCTTGCCGGAGACCTGGACGCCACCAGTGGCGATCTCACCCGGCTGCGCGGGCTGACGCAGTCCATCGTCCACCAGCATCTGCCTTCTGCGCTTATGGAGCAGACAATGCGGGACGCCGTGCTTTCCGCCCTGCCGGTGGACACGATCGACAGCGAGAGCTGGCGCGCCGACATTATTTTCGACGCGATGCTGGTGCCGGAACCGTATCGTCAGCGCCGTCTGAAAGAGTTGAGCGGTGGCTGGCAGAGGCTTGCCATGCTGGCGCGGGCATGGATCACCGAGCCTGACGTTCTCCTGCTCGATGAGCCGACCAACCATCTCGACCTCGAAAAAATCAACGTGCTGGAAAGCTGGCTCGCGCAATTGCCGCGCGATACCGCGGTCGTCATCGTCAGCCACGACCGCGCCTTTCTCGACAATGTCACGAAAACCACGCTGTTCCTGCGGCCGGAAAATTCAGCGCTGTTCCGGCTGCCCTATGGCCACGCGCGGCTAGCACTTGAAGAGGAGGACGCCGCCGATGAGCGGCGTTTCCAGCGCGACATGAAAACCGCGCAGCAATTGCGCCGGCAGGCCGCGAAGCTCAACAATATCGGCATCAATTCGGGCAGCGATCTTCTGACCGTCAAGACCAAGCAATTGCGCCAGCGTGCCGAGAAACTGGAGGAAAATGCGCGGCCCGCCCATAGCGAGCGATCCGCCGGCAAGATCCAGCTCGCCAATCGCGGCACCCACGCCAAGGTTCTGGTCACTCTGGAAGATGTGCCTGTCTCGACACCGGACGGGACATTGTTGTTTCGCACCGGCCGTCATTTTGTCCGCCAGGGTGACCGCATCGTCATTCTTGGCCGCAATGGTGTCGGCAAAACGCGGCTGATCTCGCTTCTGAAGGCAGCGGTGACGGGTGCGGGCCAAATACAGGACGGCATAAAGGCCACGCCCTCGCTGGTGGCCGGATATGTCGACCAATCGCTGGCCGAAATCGATGACAACAGCACGCCGATGACGCTACTGACACGCCGTTTCGACATTGGCGACCAGCGCATGCACGGTCTGCTCGCGGGCGCCGGGATCGACATGGAAATGCAGAAACGCCGCATCGCCACGCTTTCCGGCGGGCAGAAGGCGCGGCTTGCCATGCTGGCGCTGCGGCTCGCGGAACCGAATTTCTACCTGCTGGACGAACCCACCAACCATCTTGATATAGACGGGCAGGAAGCGCTGGAGGCGGAAATCATCAGCCGTGAGGCCAGTTGCGTGCTCGTCTCGCATGACAGGAGTTTCGTGCGGGCGGTGGGAACCCGTTTCTGGCTGATCGACAGGCGCAAGCTGGTGGAAGTCGACGATCCCGAAGAGTTTTTCGCCTCGGCATGATGCCTTTTAAAAACGCCCGCCAGCCCAGCAGGTCAACCCAGCAGGCTGGCGAGGCGTGGATCGCCGGCGAAATCCGCGACCGCAAACCCCGTTCTGCGCATCGGAAATTCGCAGAGCGCCTGCACCCCGGTTTTCGACAGGCGGATGCGCCAGCTCATCCGTTCCACCGGCATTTTTTCGGCAAAGGCCTTTGGCGACAGGATGGCGATGTTGAGGCCACCTGCGGGATCGCGCACCGAGCGATAGAGAATGGCCTCGACCTTTGCCAGCCGCGCCTGTTCGGCCAGCGCCTGACATGG
This sequence comes from Rhizobium nepotum 39/7, assembly GCF_000949865.1. GTDB lineage: Bacteria > Pseudomonadota > Alphaproteobacteria > Rhizobiales > Rhizobiaceae > Agrobacterium > Agrobacterium nepotum. The sequence continues at coordinate 25,616 of NZ_JWJH01000023.1, forward strand.
CTCGTAATTTTGCAGATCGGTCCACGCGGCTTCGTCCCGGCTCAGCCCCGGTTTCGTCAGGTCCAGCGCCGCATCCGTCGAGATACGGGCGGCGAAGGCGGAGTAATCGGCGGGATTGGCGGGCAGCGGCGTGCCGGGGGATTCCGCATAAAACAACAGCCGGTAGAAGGCCATTTCGGCGAGTGCGGTTTCCACCTTCGCTGCGGCGTAATAAACGCCCTCGGTAAAGCCCGCCCGGCGGAACCGCGAACCATGCGGATAGGCAGCGCCATAACGGAAGGGCGTGGCGAGAAGATAGTCAAACCCGGCGCATTCCGGCGGAAACGGCCGCTTGCTCGCCTCCAGAATATCTTCCAGCAGCGATTGCTCCTCCACCGTATCCACCAGTTTCATGGTGGAAACCTGATGCTGCGCTTCCACCAGCCGCCAGTATTTTCCCGATGCGGAACGTTTTTCAGACAGGAGCGCGTCGGGCGTCCAGATAGGAGAGGACATCGATCAATCCGGTAATGGTGGTTAGCCTCTCGGCAGGCACGGCGTTGAGCGCCGTATTGTGATTGCGCAGCCAGTTTTTGGCCACCGCCTCGTCGCCGCCGGCGATTGCATCCAGCGAGCGGAAAACCCGGATCAGCAGCACCGCAAGCTCGAAGGATTTGGCGCCCGGTTCCAGCAGGAAATCGAGCCGCTTCATGCGCGACACCGTAGGGGCGGAAACGCCGAGAATATCCGCCGTGCGGGCAGCATTCAGACCCAGCCGCTCGGCAGCGGTCATAACGGCCTTGGTGACGACCCTGCCCTGCGCCGCAGGATCACTGGCGGTCTTAGCGTGAAGATTCATGGCGCTCATCCTTTCCTTAGAAAGAATATAGCATATTTCTTTCCATAAACAAGAAGGCCGGGATGAACCCGGCCTAAGAGTGATGACAAAATCCTGAAAGCTCTCTTCCGTCATGCTTGGGCCTGTCCCGAGCATCTGCAACGTCTTGATTTTATGCGACGTGATTGGATCCTTGGGACAAGCCCAAGGATGACGTCGAGTGCGAGGGCAACTTTGTCATCACCCCCAAGGCCGAAATAAACCTGGCCCCGCTTTTATCAAGCCACCGAGACCGGGACTTCCGTTGAGGTGCGCATGGCGTGGCTATAGGGGCAGACGATGTGAGCGGCAGCAACCAGCTTTTCGGCGACTTCGCGCTCGATGCCCGGAAGATTCGCCTTCAGCGATACTTCGATGCCGAAACCGCCGCCGTCTTCGCGCGGGCCGATACCGACGGTCGCCGTCACAGTCGTGTCTTCAGGAATCTCTACCTTTTCCTTGCCTGCGACGAATTTCAGCGCGCCCAGGAAGCAGGCGGAATAACCGGCTGCGAAAAGCTGCTCCGGATTGGTGCCAACGGCGCCATCGCCGCCCAGTTCCTTCGGAACGGTCAGCGTAACGTCGAGCACGCCGTCCTCGGACTTGGCGTGGCCGGCGCGGCCACCGGTGGCGGATGCTTTGGTCGTGTAGAGAATAGGCATGGCATTTACTCCCTTCGGGTTGGTGATGGGCTTCTTATAACGCGCAATTCAATTGTGCGCAATATAATTTTGCGCATTGAATAAAAAATTGTTTTTTGCGATAATTTCACGAAATTTCGCCGCGCATCCATGCGGCAGGAACCGAAAGGCAGGGCTGATTGTTCCCTTCCCGGTTGATTTTTGGAGCAAAACAATGGGCGCAGAGGGCGACAACACCAATTTGGAAAGCCTGTTGAGGCTGGACCAGCAGATATGCTTTGCCCTTTATGGCGCAGCGCACGCCTTCACGCGCGCCTACAAGCCGCTGCTGGACCCGATCGGCCTGACCTATCCACAATATCTGGTCATGATGGCGCTATGGGAAAAGGAAACCGCCACAGTCAAGACGCTCGGCGAAATGCTGGGCCTTGATTCCGGCACACTCTCTCCCCTGCTCAAAAGGCTCGAACATGCCGGACTGATCACCCGCAAGCGCGGCACCGTGGACGAGCGGCAGGTGCTGGTGACTGTGACGCCGAAGGGCGCAGACCTCAAAAAAGAGGGCGTGAAGATCATGGCGGCAATCGGCGACGCCACCGGCTGCGGGCTGGAGGAACTGGTGCAGCTGCGAGACCAGGTGAATGCGCTGAAGGATAGTATCGCCCGGCCGTAGTTCCAAAAAAAAGGCGGCACGAGGCCGCCTTTTTCTTCCGAATGGGCTCTGGCTTACTGCCAAACCACCACACGCGCCTTCTGCGGCACGCGGTCGTAGAGGTCGATGACGTCCTGGTTCATCAGGCGCACGCAGCCGGAGGAGACGGCCTTGCCGATGGAGTTCCATTCCGGCGAGCCGTGCAGGCGGTAAAGCGTGTCCTTGCCGTTCTGGAAGATATAGAGGGCGCGTGCGCCGAGCGGGTTCTTCAGGCCCGGCGGCATGCCGCCGTTCTTGGAGGAATATTTGACCAGTTCCGGCTGGCGGGCAACCATTTCGTCCGGCGGGGTCCATTTCGGCCATTTCTGGCGCCACTGGATGACGCCTTCGCCCGACCAGGCGAAGCCATCGCGGCCGATGCCGACGCCGTAACGCATGGCGCTGCCGCCCTGCTCCACGACGTAAAGGAAGCGCGAGCGCGTATCCACGACGACGGTGCCGGGGCGTTCGCCGGTCGGATCGACTACGCGCTGGCGATAGAAGCGCCGGTCGATCTTCTGGTAGGGGATTGCCGGAATGACGTAACCGCCATCCTCGACCGAACCGTACATGACGGCCAATTCCGCATCGCTGACACCAGACGAGAACATCTGGCGGAAATCGCTGCCGATGCTGCTCGCCTGCTGGCGAATGGCTTCGCCTGTGCCGGAGGAAGCGCAACCCGCCAGCAACGAAGCGGAGGAAACACCCAGAAGGGAAAGGAAAGTGCGTCTGGAAAGATCTGTGTCGGTGCTTGTCATAAGGCCGGATTGTCCCACATTTCGAACGGCTAAATCGCCGCTGTACATCGTTTGTTCCACGTGCACAGGCGTATTGCGAAAATAGTTAACCGACCGCTAAAAGCCAGTCACAAGGCGTTGGAGAAGCGCTGCGATACAGCGCTTTCTTTTAGAAAGTGGTCAGATAACCACAATCTGTGCGCCTTGCGGCACCCGCTCGTAGAGGTCGATTACATCCTGATTGAGCATGCGTACGCAACCGGACGAGGTCGCCTTGCCGACGGACTGCCAGTCCGGCGTTCCGTGCACGCGGTAAAGCGTGTCCTTGCCATCCTTGAAAATATAAAGCGCACGCGCGCCAAGCGGATTGTTGAGACCCGGCGTCATGCCACCATTGGCAGCGGAGATGGAGGTGAGTTCCGGCTGGCGCTTGACCATTTCGTCCGGCGGTGTCCAGCGTGGCCATTTCGCCTTCCACTGGATCTTGCCGCGACCCGACCAGGCATAACCATCCCGCCCGAGGCCGACGCCGTAGCGGATAGCCTTGCCGCCCGACTGCACGAGATAGAGAAAATGTTGCTTGGTATCCACAATGATGGTGCCCGGCGCTTCCGCCGTCTGGTAACTCACCTCTTGCCTCAGATAACGCGGATCGATGCGACCATAGGGAATGGCCGGCAGGGAACGGTCGTCGTCGCGGATCGGGCCATACATGACCCGATGCAGCGGGTTTGAGACCGGAAGGCCATAGGTCATTGTCCGGTCCGGCGCCAGCGGCGCACTTTGGCTCGATGCCCTCGGCGCGTTCAGGCCCTGTCCGCGTACTGGCGGGCCATACTCCTGATGGAAGCGGGTTCTGAACAGGTCCGGCGGGCGCGTCGAAAGCTGGCCCGGCTGCGGCGGCAGTTCCGGCGGGCGATTGGAGCTTACGGAATTGAAATTGAAGACCGGCGCCGTTTCCTGCACGAAGACATCCGGGTTCATCCGGCTCGTATCCGTCACGAAAAGGCAACCGCTCAGCAAAGGCAGCAGTGCAAGGCCCGCCAGAGAGGCCGCCCGGCGGCAGTTTTTCAATAGGAGTGCTGTCATCTGAACCGCTTCATGAAACCAAGTTTGACGGCATGATGCATGGCGCGGCTGGCGCGAGGCTGGTGTGTGCCATTCAAAAAAAATCGGACAGGCGCATTTTTGCTCTTGAACCTCTAGTTGCTAGAGGTGCCAGATTGGCTGTCGAGTGGAATTCAGGAGCGGAAATCATGAATATTTCGACACGCGGCAGTTTGAACGGGGAATCAGGAGACCTGACCTTTACGGTCGGCGGCATGGACTGCGGCAGCTGTGCGGCAAAGATCGAAACCGCGCTTTCGCGCCTGCCCGGCGTTGCCGACGTCAAGGTGTCCGTTGCCCGCGAAAGACTGAACCTGTCGCTGGCCGAAAACAAAACCTCGGTCGAAAAAATCGAGGACACGCTGCGCAAGCTGGGTTTCAAACCCGCTCTGCTGCCGCAGGACAAGGCTCCTCGCGAAAAGGTCGCGGTGGAACGTCACGATCATGGACCAGATCATGGACATGACCACGACTATTCATCGTGCGGCGGCCACCACCATGCGGAAGCCGCGCCGAGCATTGAGCAGAACAATGCCCTGACCTTTTCGGTTGGCGGCATGGATTGCGGCAGCTGCGCGGCGAAGATCGAAACCGCGCTTTCACGCCTGCCCGGCGTTGCCGATGTCAAGGTGTCCGTTGCACGCGAAAGATTGAACCTGTCGCTCGCCGAAAGCAAAACCCCGGTCGCCAAAATCGAGGACACGCTGCGCAAACTCGGCTTCAAACCCGCTTTGCTGCCGCAGGAAAAGGCTGCGCGCGGAAAGGTGGAAGATGATCATGACCACGGATCGTGCGGCGGCCATGATCACGACCACGATCACTCGGGGCATGACCACTCAGGCCACGATCATTCAGGCCACGACCACGCCGGACATGACCATTCGGATCATGAACACGACCACGCAAATTGCGGCGGCCACGACCATGATCACGCACAGACGGAACCGGCAGCCCAGAGCACTGAGGTCGGTCACGCGCATGGCGCGGATGAAAAGGGCGCATGGTGGCGCACCGCAAAGGCCCGCAACACCTTCACCGGTACTCTTCTTGTAGCCGTCGCCTATGCGGCGGAACTCAGTTTCCCCTCATGGGGCAGCTACGCCTTCATCGTCGCAACGCTGGTCACGCTGTTCCCCATCGCGCGGAATGCCTTCAATGCCGCGCGTTTCGGCGCGATCTTCACTATCGAAATGCTGATGACGATTGCCGCCCTCGGCGCGATCTTCATCGGCGAGGCGGAAGAAGCCGCCATCGTCGTGCTGCTCTTCTCCGTTGGCGAGTTGCTGGAAGGCTTTGCGGCCGCGCGTGCGCGTTCGGGCATCAAGGCCCTCGGCTCCCTGCTGCCGAAGACGGCGCTGGTGGAGGAGAACGGCGCGCTTCGGCAGATCGACGCCGATCAGGTGCGCATCGGCCAGGTGGTCGTGGCGCGGCCAGGCGACCGCATCGCCGCCGATGGCGTAGTGATGGAAGGCGCATCCAGCGTCGACGAATCGCCGATGACCGGCGAAAGCATTCCGGTCGCCAAGGAAAAGGGTGCTCGCGTCTTTGCGGGTTCGATCAACCATGACGGTTCTTTGCGCATCCGGGTCGACCGCGCGCCGGAAGACAACACCATTGCCCGCATCATCACGCTCGTTGAAGAAGCACAGGACGCCCGCGCGCCGACCGAGCGCTTCATCCAGAACTTCTCGCGTTATTATATGCCGCTGATCGTCGCGATTTCCGCGCTCACCATCGTCGTGCCGCCGCTTGTCGGCCTTGGCGACTGGGACACCTGGATTTATCGCGGTCTGGCGCTGCTGCTGATCGGTTGCCCCTGCGCGCTCGTCATTTCCGTTCCCGCTGCCATCGCCTCCAGCCTTTCTGCTGCGGCGCGCCACGGCATGTTGGTGAAGGGCGGCGCGGTTATCGAGATGCTGGCGCGCACCGAAACCGTCGCCTTCGACAAAACAGGCACGCTGACGCTCGGCGAACCTGTCGTGACGGATGTGGTGGCGCTCGACAGCAACGAGGCCGGGCTGATCGCGCAAGCTGCGACCATCGAGAACGAATCCAGCCATCCGCTTGCCAGAGCCATCGTCAACCATGCCAACAAGGCTGGCGTAAAACCCCTGTCCGGTTCGGAGATCAAGGCGATTTCCGGTCGCGGCATGCAGGGCATCGTCGGCGGCAAGCGCCTGTTCATCGGCGCGCCGCGCTTTGCAACCGAGGTCGGCACCCTCTCCACAGAACTTGCAGAGCGCATTTCCGCACTGGAAAGCGAAGGCAAGACCGTGGCCGTCGTCATGGCCGAGGGTGCGGCAAGCGGCCTCTTCGCCATGCGCGACGAACCGCGCAAGGATGCGGCTGATGGCATCAAGGCACTGAAGGACATGGGTATTTCCTCGCTGATGTTGTCGGGCGACAATGCCCGCACGGCAAAGGCCATCGGCGCCAAGCTGGGGCTTGAAGCGCGCGGCGAACTCTTGCCGCAGAACAAAGTCGAGGAAATCCGCAAGCTGGCCGAAAAGAAGACCGTGGTGATGGTGGGCGACGGCATCAACGATGCGCCCGCCCTTGCTGCGGCCAGCGTCGGCGTCGCCATCGGCTCCGGCACGGATGTGGCGATGGAAGCGGCGGATGCGGCGCTGATGCGCAACAATGTCGGCGATGCCGCGCGCCTCATCGGCCTTTCGCGCGCCACCATGCGCAATATCCGCCAGAACGTGACGATCGCACTCGGCCTGAAGGCGGTGTTTCTGGTAACGACCGTCACCGGCCTTTCCGGCCTGTGGCTCGCCGTCTTCGCCGATACCGGCGCCACGGTTCTCGTCACCGCCAATGCCATGCGGCTGCTCGGTTACTTCAAGAAGAGCGCCTGATTTAAGAAAGGGGCCGAAAGCTGCTGGAGCGGCTTTCGGCCCTTTTATGTGAATTGATTGAAAAAGCGGATGCTTTCCGCCACAGCGCCCGGGACCACGCCATTGTGGGTGCCGGGCAGCAGTTTTTTGCCGACCTTGAACCCCGAGGAAAAAGCGCGATCGACGAAAAGCTGGTGATCGGCATCGAACGGACGCTCCTCCGTGCCGCGCAGCAACAGCGCCGGGCATTTGAGGCTGGGGCCGAAACAAACCGAGGAGCGCATGATGAATTCCCGCTCGTCGGTTTCGTCGAAACAAAGTTCGTCCGAATAGCGGTTGAAATAACGCCATGAATTGACGCCTGCCGAGATCGGCGCGGCGGCGCGGAACTTGCGGCTCATGGCGGCCAGAAGCGTCAGCGTGCCGCCATTGGAGTGGCCGGCGATGAAGAACCGCTTTTTGTCGATGCCGGGCAGGTTTTCCAGATAGGTCGCCGCCGCCAGCGCATCCGATGTTTCGTCGTAGAAACCGGAATAATTGCCGTTCTGGCCGTTTTCGCCCCGGAAGGACGGCAGAAGCACCACGAAACCCGCCTCCCAATAGGGCCTCATCATCGCCCAATGGCCGTCCCCGGTGGCGTTGCCGCCGTGCAGGAAAAGCACTGCGGGTTTCAGTACCGTCGAGGGCTGATAATGGGAAAGCCAGGCCACAAGCTCGATGGAGCCATCCGGCCCGCCGCGATAGGTCACCCGTTCCGCACCGGGCGGTGTGCCGAGCGGCGATGATTTTTCCGGGGCGGCCATTTTGCGCAGCAGATGGGTGTGGAAACGTTTGCGCGCCTCGCCATAATCCTGCCTTTCCAGCGGCAGAACCTCGGGCGCGGCAATACCCGCTTTCGCACCCGGCGGCAAAAGTGCCGCTGCTGACAGGCCCATGGCGCCGGCCAGCAGATTGCGCCGCGTCAGGCTCCTTGAGGTCACGCCGCTCTCTTCCTGTCCGAAGGTTGAGGAGAGAAAGCGTTTGTCTGGCATATGCGCACCTGAGCAATCAAAACATTAGAAGCAGTTCAGCACTGCGGCGGGATACTGTCCAGTCACGGATTCGCGAATGACAACAATGTATTCGCAGGCATCGTGGCAATTTCTGGACGGAAGCGCCCTGCTACCCTTCCACACCGTCGATCATCGCGATCAGCGTCGACAGGCGATCCGCCTCCGCCGGCAACTTGTCAGCCCTGAGCCGCGCAATGCGCGGAAACCGCATGGCGACGCCGGATTTGTGGCGGGTGGAGCGGTTGATGCCCTCGAAGGCCACCTCCAGCACGAAACCGAAATCGGGCGTGGCGCGCACCGCCCGCACGGGGCCGAAGCGTTCCACGGTGTTGTCGCGCACGAACTTGTCCAGCACTTCCAGCTCCGCATCGGTAAAACCGAAATAGGCCTTTCCAACAGGAACCAGCTGTTCGCCATCCTCACCTTCCGCCCAGACGCCAAAGGTGAAATCGGAATAATAGCTCGAGCGTTTGCCATGACCGCGCTGCGCATACATCATCACGGCGTCGATATTATAGGGATCGCGTTTCCACTTGAACCACGGTCCCTTGGCGCGCCCGGCCTGATAGGCGCTGTCGCGGCGCTTGATCATCACCCCCTCGATCACCGGATCTGGCGGCGTGGCACGCAGCTTGTCGAGTTCCGTCCAGCTTGAAAAGCCGATAAGCGGCGACAGGTCGAAGCGGTCATGCGGGGCGCGTTCGATGATATCCGACAGGCGGCGGCGGCGTTGCAGATAAGTTTGCGCGCGAACGTCGTTCTCGCCGTCAAACAGCAAGTCGTAGGCGCGGATGAAGGCCGGATAATCGTCCAGCATCTTGGCCGTCACCGTCTTGCGGTTCAGCCGCTGCTGCAGGTCGGAAAAGGTGCGGGTGAGATTGTTGGAGCGCGCCGTGCCGCCGATCAGCAATTCGCCGTCCATCACGCCTTCGAAATCGATGGCATCAAGCACATCGGGAAAGGCACCGGAAATATCATCGCCGGAGCGGGAATAGAGTTTGCGCGTATCCCCCGCCCGCGACAATTGTACGCGAATACCGTCCCACTTCCACTCCGCCGCATAGTCGGCCGGGTCCAATGCATCGAGATCGCCATCGGCAACGGGCGTCGCCAGCATCACCGAATGGAAGATGGCGGGTGTCGCCAGGACCGGACGATCGGACTTGCCCTCCAGCCAGGCAAAGAGCGGCGTATAGGGCGGTGTCAGCCCGTGCCAAAGGGTTTCGATCTCGGTGATGTCCTTACCGGCGAAATCCGCCAGCGCCTGACGCGCGAGCCGCGCCGAAATGCCGATGCGCAGGCTGCCGGTGGCGAGTTTGAGGAAGGCGAAACGCGAGGAGGTATCGAGCCGGTCAAGCAGATTGCGCACCGCGCTGCGCACCTCGGTGCGGCCGAGCGAATTCATCAGCGTTACCACTTCGCCGAGGCGCGGGTCCTGCGCTTGCATATCATCCGCGCCGCCGATATTGCCCCAGACCAGCGAGATTGTTTCGGCAAGATCGCCCACATAATCGTAGGAATAGCGGAACAGCACCTCATCCATCCGCTCCAGCACCAGTTCGCGCAGCATGGCGGGTTTGACGCTTTTGAGGTCCAGCGTGCCGGCAATGGCCGCCAGCCCGTAACCACGGTCTGGATCGGGCGTATCTCGGAAATAATCGGTCAAAAGCTTCAGCTTGCCGTTGCGCGACGGGGTGAGGACAAGGCGGTCGAGAAGGGTGGCGAAGGCTTTCATCTCAATCCCCCTCATCCTCGTAACCGACAAGGTGCAGGGGCTTGGCGGCAATGCCCTGCAACTCGCACCAGCGCACCAGCGCCTCTTCGCGGCCATGTGTGACCCAGACGGCTTGCGGTTCGATTTCCCTAATGGTTTCCAGCAGTTCCGGCCAGTCGCAATGGTCTGAAATGACCAGCGGCAGTTCCACGCCGCCCTGTTTCGCCCTTTGCCGCACCATCATCCACCCGGACGCGAAGGCGATCAGCGGCTCGTTGAAGCGCCGCGCCCAGCGTTCCTGAAAGGCCGAGGGCGGGCCGACGACGATGGCGCCCTTGAAGGTGGCGGGATCGCTTTTTTCGAGCGTTGCAGGCCTGAGATCACCGAGATCGATGCCCTGCGAGACGTAATAATCGCAAAGCCGGGTCAGCGCGCCGTGAATGTAGATCGGCTCGGCATAACCATTGTCGCGCAAGAGCCGGATGACGCGCTGCGCCTTGCCGAGCGAATAGGCTCCGACGAGATGGGTGCGCTCGGGAAACTGCTTGATGGAGGTGAGCAGCTTGCCGATTTCCACACGCGGCAGCGGATGGTGAAAGACCGGCAGCGCGAAGGTCGCTTCGGTGATGAAGACGTCGCAGGGCACCGTCTCGAAGGATGTGCAGGTGGGATCGATGCCGCGCTTGTAATCGCCGGAGGCAACGATGCGCATGCCGTTCATTTCCACGGAGATCTGCGCCGAGCCCAGCACATGGCCCGCCGGGTGGAAACCGACGGTCACGCCGTTCACCTCCACCGTCTCGCCGAATGCGACCGCCTGCTCGCTGCCGCAGAAATCCTCGCCATAGCGGATGCGCATGATATCGAGCGTCTGGCGGGTGGCCAGCACCGCACCGTGGCCGGCACGGGCGTGATCGGAATGGCCGTGGGTTATCAGCGCGCGCGCCACCGGGCGCACGGGATCGATATAAAAGTCGCCAGGCGGGCAATAGAGGCCCTTCGGCGTGGAATTCAAAAGCTGTTCCGGCTTCATATTCATTGAGATAAGGCCGCCCGCGCGAATGTAAAGTGCTGTGAGCATAACGCGGAACGAGCGCTAAATTTCCAGGGCTGGTGTTTTTGTTGCGCCCTCACCTCTCCGTCATTCCGGCGTTGCACCGGCGGTCGTGTGTCACAGTCCCGGTATAGAGATCGAGGGGGGAACTCCTGCGCACGATCCGTTCGCTTATTTCAGAGGGAAATCATGTTTTTTGCGATTGCAAAACGTATCCAGCTGGATACATATTGTTGTGAATAGTTTCGAGAGATCAGCAGAGTTCGACGAATGGCTGAAGACTTTGAAGGATCGCACCGGAAAGGTACGGATCCTTCACCGTCTTACGGCGGCCGAGCACGGGAATTTCGGCGATTCCGAGCCGGTAGGTGGCGGCGTTTCAGAAATGCGCATCCACTACGGCCCGGGTTATTGGGTCTATTTCACCCGCATTGGCAAAAAAGTTTATTTTCTTCTGATCGGCGGGGACAAATCTTCCCATAAGCGGGACATAAAGCTTGCAATCGACATGGCACAAACAATCGGAAAGAAATGACCATGACGGAATTCAGCAAATTCGATGTGTCAGACTACCTCGACAGCGATGAAACCATGATTGAATATCTGGCCGTCGCGATGGAAGATGAAAACCCCGATGTCTTCATTGCCGCCCTTGGCGCAGTCGCCAAGGCTCGAGGAATGTCGCACATTGCGGATGCTTCGGGTCTGGGTCGAGAAAGCCTCTACAAGGCCCTCAAGCCGGGCTCGAAGCTTCGCTACGAAACCGTGCAGAAAGTCGTGCATGCGCTGGGCTTCCGCTTGGCCGTCGAAAAATCGTTGAATGCCGCGTAGGGCTGGCATTCCGGATTTTCTTGTCCAAGCAAAAGTCCCCGCCCTCACTCCCCCGCGCTCTCCGCCGGCTTCGCCGCCTGCACTGCGGCCGGCAAACGCACCGGTTTCAGCATCAATGCTGCGGCAAGGCCGATGGCGGCCGTTGCGGCGGCTGCGAAGAACAGCGGCGTGAAGGCATCCGAATATAGGGCTGCAACCGCTGTCTGGGAGGCGGCGGGCAGTTCGGACAGCATCTTCGGCGTCAAGTCCTCAATCCTGCCGACGCCGGGAATGTTGGCGGATAGGCCCTTGAGGCTGGAGGTGATGATCGCCCCATAGACCGAGATGGCGATGGCGGCACCACCCATGCGGGTCAGCGTCACCGCGCCGCTGGCCGCGCCGATATCCGCCTTCGGTGCGGAATTCTGTACACCGATGATCGGTGCCTGCTGGCCGAGGCCGACGGCGAAACCCTGTACCAGCATCAGCACGCCGATCACCACCAGCGGCGTTCCGGCATGGACCTGCGTGAAACAAAGCATGGCGAGAACATTGATCGTCAGCCCCGCCACCGAAAACGGCTTGTAGACGCCGGTGATCGAGATCAGCCGCCCCGCCGACAGCGAGCCCATGACGATGCCGCCGGTGACCGCGATGAAGAAAAGCCCGGCATGGGAGGGGGAAAGGCCGGTCGTCGTTTGCAGGAACAGGGCATAATAATTGACCATGCCGATGCCGATGCCGCCGCTGGTCAGCGAAACGATCATCAACAGCGGAAAGGTGCTGTCCTTGAAGAGCCTGAGCGGCACCACGGGTTCCGGCGCGCGGCGTTCCACCTGCACCCAAAGGAAGGCGGCGATGACGGCGAAAGCGATGATGCCGAGGCTGGGACCCGCGATAAGCGAACCGAACAATTGGCTGCTGTCGGCCCAGAAGACCACGCTTGCGATCGTCGCCGCAAGCAGGACGGCGCCGAGATAATCGATCTTCGGCTGGCGTGCGGGACGGCGGTAGGGCAGCAGGAAGACCAGGCCGGTGATGACGATAAGCCCGAGCGGCAGGTTGATGAGGAAGATCGACCGCCAGCCGAACAGATCGCTCATCGTGCCGCCGAGGATCGGCCCGACACTGCCGGACGCCATGATGGCGAGACTGGAATAGCTCTGGTAGCGGGCTCTTTCACGCGGCTCGAACAGATCCGCATTGACGGAGAAGATGGAGACCATGATGCCGCCGCCGCCAAGGCCCTGAAGCACGCGGGCCGCGATCAGGCTATCCATCGACCAGGCCAGCCCGCAGGCGAGCGAACCGACCGTGAAGATGATGACCGCCGCGATCATCACGTATTTTCGCCCGAACAGGTCTCCGAGCTTGCCATAGACCGGCATGACCGCGCTGGTCGCCAGAAGATAGGCCGAGCCGATCCAGCCGAAACGCTCCAGCGCGCCGAACTCGCCGACGATGGTGGGAAGTGCTGTCGATACGATCTGGTTGTCGAGCGTCGCCATGAACATGGCCAGCATCAGAAACAGAAAGACGATGAGCCTGCGCCGATGATCCGACACAAGCGGCGCCACGGGGGCAGCGGACATATCCATGAAAAAATCTCGTAGGGTTTCGGCGGTTTTGCCGGGACAATTTGTGTGCTATTAGCATATATATGTCAATAGCAAGTTTTTGACATATGCGCTAATAGCGCTAGATGTGATCGCAAAATTGGCAAGGAAAGGAGCGGTTGAGCGTGGCGACTGAGGAAGACTGGAACGAGGATCTGCCCGAAGACATAAAGCGTATCGGCAATACGATGACGCGCATGCGCATCATGATCGGACGGCGCATGATCGGCCGCATGGCGCTTGCCAAGGTGGCTCCGGGTCTCGAACTCTCCCATATCGACGTTCTTGATATATTGCGCCGCGCGGAAGGCGATGTAACCGTTGGCGCGATTGCCGAGGGCATGCGCATCGACCCCTCGCGCGGCAGCCGGGTGGTGGCGGATATGGTCGGGCGCGGTCTGCTCAAACGCGGCGTCTCGCAGGAGGATGCCCGCCGCAGCATCGTCGAGATCACCCCGCTTGGCACCAGCCTGCTGCAGGAGATGCGCCGGACCAAGATGAGCGTCATCAAGGATGTGATGGATGGCTGGCCGGCGGAGGATGTCGAGACATTCGCACGCCTTTTCGAGCGGTTCATCGACCGTTTCGAGCACCGGCTCTCCCCGGACGCGGACTTCCTGACGGATCAGAAAAAATCATAGCTGACCCCGCCGTCCGCAACTTCACTTTAAATGGGCGAAACCTTAACGTGCCGCCAGCGAAAAGATAAAAGGGTGACTTCGATGTTGACGATTTACGGTGTCTATCGTTCCCGCGCTACGCGCACGCTCTGGCTTGCGGGGGAACTGGGCATGGAATTCAAGCATGTGCCTGTCGTGCAGGCCCGCCGCCTTGCCGATCCCCTGGCCACGGACGCGCCGCTCAACACACTGTCCCCCGCCTTCCTCGCCATCAACCCAATGGGCACCATTCCCTGCATCGAGGATGACGGTATGGTGCTTTACGAATCCATGGCCATCAATCTCTATCTCGCCCGCAAATATGGCGGGCCGCTTGCCCCGGTCGATCTGAAGGAAGATGCGGCGATGCTGCAATGGTCCTTCTTCGCCGCAACCGAAGTTGAAATCAATTCGCTGAAGATTTCCTCCGCCGTCGCCGAAGGGCTGTCGGAAGGCGATACCGGCAGGGCGGTGATCGACGTCGCCGCGCGTCTGCTCAGGCGACCCTTCCGGGTGCTGGAACAGCATCTTTCCAGCCATGATTATCTGGTGGGTGACCGTTTTACCGTCGCCGATCTCAACGCGGCGGAAATCGTCCGTTACGCGCAGGGCCATCAGCCGCTGTTTGACGCCCATCCGGCGCTTAAAGCCTGGCTGGAGCGCTGCCAGGCCCGCACAGCCTTCAAGTCCATGTGGGATAGCCGCACAGCCGAGGCGGCGTGAGCGAAGGAGATAGATGGGGATAGTTGGCAGACCTCTCTCCGCACTCGACGTCATCCTCGGGCCTGTCCCGAGGATCTGCAACCTCTAGATTTTACGAGATGTGATTGGATCCTCGGGACAAGCCCGAGGATGACGAAGCAAGCTTTTTAGCACATCAACCCTTCTCGCCCGCCAGCGCTCTCTGAACCGCAGGCCGCTCACCCATGCGCCGGAAATGGTCGTGCACCTTGGGGAAGCGGGCGATATCCACGCCGTCACTTTCCAGCCAGCCGGACATGACGAAAAGATAGGGATCGGCGACCGAATAAGCGGTGCCCAGAACCCACGGGCCATGCAGCATGCCGTGCTCGATCAGTTCGAAACAATCGGTCATGGTCTGCGGCACCTTCGCCTTCATGTCCGCCAACGAGCTGTCCTCGCTGGCCCAGCGACTGCCGCGTCGACCATGCGCGTGGGCGACATGCACAGTCGACGCGATGAAGACGTTGAAGGATTGCATCAGGGCGAATTCATAGGGGTCGTCCAGCGGCGCGAGTTTCTTTTCCGGGGCCATCTGCGCAATGAAGGCGAGAATGGCGGGCGTTTCGGTCAACACTCCGCTGGCCGTTGCCAGTGCCGGCACGCGACCCTTCGGATTGATCTTCAGGAATGTCTCGGAGCGTTGCTCGCCCTCGGCGAAATTGACGCGTCGGGCCGTGTAGGGCAGCCCGGATTCCTCAAGCACGATATGGCTGGCGCGAGAGCAGGAACCGGGAGAGAAAAACAGCGTGAACATGGATGTGCGACCTCCAAAGCAATGAAGACGCCCACTTCCTCATATTGCGGACGCCGCCCCCTGACAGCGGCAAATGGCTCGGCCATGCCGCGCAGGGGCAGGCCATCATCATGCCGGTGACCGGTCGCGTCAAAGGTTATTTCTAAAGACCGACCACGCGGATATCGCCGACATGAATGCCGTTCCAGTTGCGCATCTGCCGGTTTGCCATACCGCTAAGAGCCTGCTGCTCGGCGCTGCCCTCGTCGAAATACCGGGCGAGCAATGCCGAGATCATCGCTTCGGCCGCTCGCGTCGTGCCGTCTTCGCATTTCACAGCCATGGCGATGCCCTTTTCCGGCAAAGCCGCCACGAAGACACCTTCCGCGCCGGTCTTGGCGAAAATCCTGCCCGGCGCAACCTGCATCAGCCGGGTGCAGGCGCGGCCGGTGCCCGCCACATAAAACGGTTCCGCCATGCAGGCCTCGATAAGGCGGCGGGAGGCTTTGGCTCGCTCCGCTTCCAGCCCCCTGCCCGTCGCCATCCTGGCAAAACCATGCGCCAGCCCCTTCAGCGGCACGGCATAGGTTGGGATGGAGCAGCCGTCCACGCCGCAATTGTCGTGGCCGAGCGCCGCACCCGTCAGGCTTTCCATCGTCGCGCGGATTTCCCGCTGCAGGGGGTGATCGTAACCGACATAGCCCTTGGGATCCGTGCCGGTATGGCAGCAGGCGCAGATGAAGCCGGAATGCTTGCCGGAGCAATTATTGTGAAGCGCTGTCGGCTTTTCCAGCGTGCGGGCCTGATGGATGATGGTCTTCTGGTCGGAAGACCAATGCGCGCCGCATTCCAGCGTATCGACATCCCTGCCCGCCTTGGCGAGCATGGCAGCGGCGAGTTCCACATGCGCGTCCTCGCCGGAATGGGAGGAACAGGCAAACGCCAGTTCGCGATTGCCGAAACCATAGGCGTCCGCCGCACCGCTTTCCACCAGCGGCAGGGCCTGCATGGCCTTGCAGGCCGAACGCGGGAAGATGCCGCGCTCGACATCGCCCACCGACAACAGCACGCCACCATCGCCATCCACCACCACGGCAAGGCCCTGATGGTGGCTTTCGACGAGGTTTCCCCTGACGACTTCGACGGTAACGGAATTGTTCATCTTTGCAGCCTCAAAAAATTCTGATTTCATGCTGTTGATAGCGCAATTGATTTTTCGGTGCACGGGGCTATCAGTGAAATTTGCAAAACGTCTGCTGCTGGCGATTGCCATTATCTACCTGCTTCCAGCACTGGCGTCGGCTGGGTTGTGGGCCATGCGGGACCATCCGCAGGGCTGGCGCGACGCCCGCTGGTCGTCCTCCGGCACTCTTCCGCAAGCCAGCGCCGACGGTGAGGCAGCGGTTTACGTGTTCTCCGCCATGACCGGCGGCTTCAAGGGCTCGGTTGCCAGCCATGCCTGGATCGTGCTGAAAAAGCCGGGCGCGACGGCTTATGACCGCTACGACAAGGTGGGCTGGGGCACGCCGATCCGCCGCAATGGCTATGCGGCGGATGCGTTCTGGTACTCCAACACGCCACGTCAGGTCGTGGCCATCCACGGCGCCGAGGCGGAAAAGCTGATCCCGAAGATCGAACAGGCTATTGCCGATTATCCCTATGGCAGACCGGGCGGTTACCGCATCTATCCCGGACCGAACTCGAACACCTTCGTCGCCCATGTGCTGCGCAGCGTGCCGGAACTCGGCGTGGTGCTGCCATCAGACGCGGTGGGGCGTGACTATCTGCCGAACGGCGCGTTTTATCATGTTGCCGACGACTGGAAGGATGCGAGCGTTTCGCTTGGCGGCCTGTTCGGCATTTCGGCAGGTGCGCGCAGCGGCTTCGAGGTCAATTTCCTCGGTCTGGTCGCGGGCGTCGATTTCAGCCGCCCTGGCGTGAAAATACCGGGGCTCGGCTATTTCGGAGTGGCCGGTAGCCGCGTCTGACGCCCTCAGGCATCGGCGGCATGACTGGCCCTTTTTGCGCGGATGGCCTGAGCGATGAAAACACGCGACAGGCCGTGATAGAGCGGCTCGCGGGAAAACAGGCGGGAGGTCAGATATCCGAGCATCGATGCCGCCATGATCGGGATTACCCCTTCGTGATTGCCGGTCATTTCGAGGATGATGACGAAAGCCGTCATCGGCGCCTGCACCACGCCTGCGAAATACCCCGCCATGCCGACAATGGCGCCAAGGCCGATGCTGGTGCCGAGCAAGGTGGCCATGGTGCTGCCGAAGCCCGCGCCCACCGATAGCGACGGCGCGAAAATGCCGCCGGGAATACCCGACATCATCGCAAGGAAAGTCGCGGCCAGCTTTTCGATGAAGAAGAAGGCCGGCGCGGCCTGTCCCTCGATCGCGGCCCGTGCCTGTTCGTAGCCCGTTCCGAAGGTTGCACCGCCTGTCGCTATACCGATAACGGCGGAGGCAAGGCCGCAGGCTGCGGCGACCGCCAGCATCCGCCTCAACGGCATGGTCTGCGCGAAGCGGCGGATGCGGGCGGAAAGACGCAACGCCCCGGCGCTGAAAAGCGCGCCGAACGCACCGCCGCCAACGCCGCAGATCAGCACCAGAAGCCAGTCCCGCATCGTTTGCGCCATGACGGAACTCGCGCCGAAATAGGTATAGCTGCCAACCAGCGCCAGCGAGGCGAGGCCGGACAGAATGACGGCGGTCAGGACGAGACCGTTGGCGCGGGATTCGTAGGTCTTGCTCATCTCCTCGATGGCGAAGACGATGCCCGCGAGCGGCGTGTTGAAGGCGGCGGCAATGCCCGCCGCCGATCCGGCCAGAATGAGACCTTTCGCCTGCGCCATGCCGCCCCAGCGCGCCGCCTGTAACATGATGGAGGCACCGACCTGAACCGTCGGCCCCTCACGCCCGATCGAGGCCCCGCACAAAAGACCGGCCACCGTCAGCACGACCTTTCCGAAGGCGAGTTTCAATGACAGAAGCCGCGAACGATCCTCATCGTCACGCAGGTGCCGCGCAGCAATCGCCTGCGGAATACCGCTGCCGCCGGCATTGGGAAAAACCGTCAATGCCAGCCAGGCGCAAAGCGTGAAACCGAGCGGCGTTATGACAAGCGGCAACAGGAACGCCCATTCACCGGAAGAGGTCGCGGCAAAGAAAAGATGCTGGGCACGGTCTGCCGCCCATGCGAACCCAACGCTGATGACCCCCACTGCGAGCGCGCCGATCCAGAAAACCGCTCTCGGTTTCCACACCCGCCAGGAACCCCAGACGACACGGGAACGGCGGAGCATCTTCAGCTTCTTGTAATCGACGGGCATGGCGGTCCAGATCGGTAATTTTGGTATCAATGTATCCGGCGGGATGCCCGTTTATCTGCCGCGCGGGCATTGATTGCAAGTTTTGCGTTTGACTTTACGTCTTGGGTCAGTGAAGATGCATCGCAATTGCAACGCAAAGAGATGATCCATGAAAACGGCAAACCTTCCTTCGCTGCGGGTGACAGCGGATTTTCGTGAGGCGGCGGAAAGCGTGCTGAAAGACGGCGAGACGCTATCTTCCTTCGTTGAGGATTCCGTGCGCAGGCAGGTGGAGATCCGCAAATCGCAGGCGGAGTTTATCGCGCGTGGATTGGCCTCACTTGAGGAATCCAAACGAACCGGGATTTTTTACTCCGCAGAAGAGGTGCATGCCGAACTGAGGGCGATGCTCGCGGCAAAGAAAGCCGAGCGTAACAAGTGACGTTCAAGCTCCGGTACACGATTGCAGCCAGAGCGGACATAACACGGCTATACAATTTTCTTCTGGAGAGGGATTTTTCGACTGCGGAGAAAGCCGTCGACCGGATTATTGCCACAGTCGAAGGACTGAGCGAGTTTCCCTTCGCCTCACGCAAAGCACCGGGTGAGAACGCGCTCTTACGGGAACTGCTCATTCCGTTCGGGTCCTCCGGCTACATCGCTCTCATCCAAATCGAAGACGCAGAAACGGTCTCCATCCTCGCGATCCGCCACCAGCGCGAAGACGATTACCATTGATCCTCACCGGTCGCTGACGGCCGCGCGCGGGTTTACCCAAGGCTCCTGATTGGAACGCGGCAGCGGCGTCTTTCCAAGAATGTGATCCGCCGCCTTTTCGCCGGTCATGATCGACGGGCCGTTCAGGTTGCCATAGGTCACATGCGGGAAGATCGAGCTGTCGGCGACCCTCAGGCCCTCCACGCCGATCACCCGGCATTCGGGATCGACGACCGCCATCGGGTCGTCGCGATCGCCCATCCGGCAGGTGCCGCAAGGGTGATAAGCGCTTTCCAGATGCTCCCGCAAAAACGCGTCGATCTCCTCATCCGTCGCGACATTTTCGCCCGGCTGGATTTCGGGCCCGCGAAAATCATCGAAGGCTTTCTGGTTGAAAATCTCACGCGTCAGGCGCACGCAATGGCGGAATTTCTCCCAGTCTTCCGGGTGACTCATATAGTTGAAGCGGATGACCGGGTCGTCATGCGGATCGGCGGAGCGCAGCGCGACGTTGCCGCGCGATTTCGACAAATTGTAGCCGACATGCACCTGAAAACCATGACTTTTCGCGGCAGCCTTGCCGTCATAGGAGATGGCGACGGGCAGGAAATGATACTGGATATCCGGCTGTTTCAGGCCCGGTGCGGAGCGCAGGAAGGCGCAGGCCTCGAACTGGTTGGAGGCGCCGAGCCCGCCCTTCGACAGCAGCCATTGCGCGCCCGCCACACCCTGCCAGAACCACGGCAGCCAGGAGTAAAGCGAGACCGGTTTGGTGGAGACCTGCTGGAAATAAAACTCCATATGGTCCTGAAGGTTTGCGCCCACACCCGGACGATCCGCCTTCACCTCGATGCCCATATCCTTCAAATGCGCAGCCGGGCCGATGCCGGAAAGCATCAGCAGTTTCGGGGAATTGAAGGAGGATGCGGAAAGGATGACCTCGCGATTGGCCGTGATGGTTTCCACGACGCCCCTGCGCTCGATTTCGACACCCACGGCACGGCCGCCCTCAATGACGATCTTGCGGGCGAAGCCGTTGACCAGCGTGACATTGCCACGTTTCAGCGCCGGCCGCAGATAGGCATTGGCGGCGGACCAGCGGCGGCCATTATGGATGGTCTGCTCCATCAGGCCGAAACCCTCCTGCTTGGAGCCATTATAGTCGTCGGTCAGTTCGAAACCGGCCTGCGCGCCTGCCTGGATGAAGGCGTGGAACAGCGGATTGCTCATCGGCCCGCGCTGAACGTGCAACGGCCCGTCCGTGCCGCGCCAGCCTTCCTCGCCGCCATGGCTGTGCTCCATGCGCTTGAAATACGGCAGCACATCCGCATAGGCCCAACCGTGTGCGCCAAGCTCCTCCCAGCGGTTGAAATCCTCCGCATGGCCGCGCACGTAAACGAGACCATTGATGGAAGACGAGCCGCCGATGACTTTTCCACGCGGCGCTGTAATCCTGCGGTTGTCGAGGTTCGGTTCAGGTTCGGAGAGATAGCCCCAATTGTAGCGCTTCATGCTCATTGGCCAGGCGAGCGCCGCCGGCATCTGGATGAAGGGGCCGAAATCCGAACCGCCCGCCTCGATGACGATCACCGAATAGCGGCCGTCTTCCGACAGGCGATAGGCGATGGCGGAGCCGGCGGAGCCGGAGCCGACGATGATGTAGTCTGCCTGCATTACCGTTTCTCTCCCAAGGGTTCCGGTTCTGGGTGGGGCTTACCCCCCTCTGCCCTGCCGGGCATCTCCCCCACAAGGAGGGAGATCGGCAAGACGCTCGTTTGTCACTTCAATCTCAAACGTGGAGATGGGCGGGACCTCGCCGCAGGTCGATCTCCCCCCTTGTGGGGGAGATGTCCGGCAGG
>NZ_JWJH01000024.1 GCF_000949865.1 Rhizobium nepotum 39/7
GGCTACGCCACGTGCTCACTGAGTTGCCACAGCGCCCGGACGGCGCGGATATCGACGATCTGTTCCCATTCAACTTCACCAAATCCACTGCCGCCTGACACAGTGCGGTCGTCACAATCAACTCCGTCAACGCGCCGCGAAATGAGCGCTTACATATAAACTTCCCGATCAGGAATACTTTTTGCATTACAGATATTACCTTACCGATCGGGAAGAACGATATTGAACTCCATCAAATCTTCCTGTACGGTAAGCCAAATATGGAGGTGATGGATGTTCAGGTCCGCACATGATTTCGGCACAGCCGTCAGGGAAAACCGTAAACGGCTAGGCTGGACCCAGATCGAACTGGCTACACGCTCCGGCACAGGCGAGCGTTTCATCGTCGAACTTGAATCAGGCAAGCCGAGCTGCCAGCTTGAGAAGGCGCTCATCGTTGCACGCGCCGTCGGCATGGAGATCGGCGATCTCAAGACAGCGCAACTGTCACCAGCCGCAGCCGACGACGAACTGAGTTTCCTGCCGAACTTCGGTGATGGTCGATGACCACAATCTTCTACGAGACCCTGCCCGTCGCGCATATGAGCTTCGAAGGCGAGTGGTGGCTCGAATATGAACCATCCTGGGAAGCGCGCCGCGCAGCCTTCCCGGTCTCGCTCACCATGCCCCTGCGATCGGGGACTGTCGGTGCAAACACGCTGCTGCCCTGGCTCGCCAACCTCCTTCCCGAAACCCATCTTGCGGAAATCGGTCAGCGGCTGAAGGTATCGCCGCAGGATATTGTTGGGCTCCTCGAACATATAGGCCGCGACACCGCAGGCGCACTGTCCATCGGCGAACCGCGCAAGACCGGCATCAACCTTCAGCCGGTTCCTGATGAAGCCGCTCTGGAGCGCATCCTCAACGAGCTTCCCGCCAAGCCCTTCCTTGTCGGCGAGCGTGGCGTTTCAATGTCGCTGGCAGGCGTGCAGGAAAAGCTGCCTGTTTTCGTCGGGGGAGATGGCGATATCTCAATCCCGGTCGACGGAACCCCATCAACACACATCATCAAGCCGGATACGCGACGCCTTGCCGGAAGTGTCGAGAACGAAGCCTTCTGCCTCGCGCTTGCACGGGCCTGCGGATTGGAAGCGGCCGAAGCCACGATCGGCCAGGCTGGCAAGCGGCGTTATCTGCTGGTGAAGCGCTATGATCGTTTCACGGACCCGCAGGGCGAAATCCGCAGGCTTCATCAGGAAGATCTTTGCCAGTTAACGGGTCACTTTCCATCCCATAAATACGAGCGATCTTCGACAGGCCACGGTGCGACGCTGAAAATGATGTTTGACGCCATCAGTGAGACGGTCTCGCCCGGCGAGCGGCTGAAGCTTCTGGATGCCGTGATTTTCAACGTATTGATCTGTAACTCGGACTCGCACGCCAAGAACTATTCCGTGCTGATCGGCGCAGGCGGGTCGGCAAAGATGGCGCCTCTTTATGATCTGATGTGTGCAGCGGTATATCGGCAGGTCGACCAGAGCCTTCCGCAAAACATTGGCGGCCGGTTCATCGCACCCGATTTGCGCAACGGCGACTGGAAGGCGCTCGCCGACAATATCGGCCTGAGTCCTGCTGCAACATTGCGGCGTGTGGTGGAATTGACCGAGCGTGTCGCCGATAAATGCAGCGAGACCGCTGCAAGCATCTCCCAACTCTCAGGCGATCCGACACGCGTGCTCGAACAGGGCGATCATCATATCCAGAAGCGGTGCAAACGTATTCGACAGCAGCTTTGAGCGGAAATCATTTCCTGGGCGGGTTGAGAACGGCAGCAGCCGCTCTTCTCCAGACAAGCGACAGCGCGCCAACAAGTGTCTCTGTTCCCCATGCAAACTTTAGCATTCGACAACGTTGGCAGCGAGACCGCCAATGGACGTCTCCTTGTATTTCTCGCTCATATCATCACCGGTCTGGCGCATCGTCTCGATACAGGCGTCAAGCGGTACAAAATGGGTCCCGTCCCCCTTTATCGCTAGCGAGGCCGCAGTAACTGCTTTCACCGCACCGAGAGCATTACGCTCGATACACGGAACCTGCACCAGCCCTGCAATCGGATCACAAGTCATGCCGAGATGGTGTTCCAGGGCAATTTCAGCGGCGTTTTCGATCTGCTCCGGAGAACCATCCATAACGGCCGCCAATCCTGCAGCGGCCATAGCTGAAGCCGAGCCCACTTCACCTTGGCAACCCACCTCTGCTCCGGAAATCGAGGCATTGTGCTTGATGATACCGCCGATCGCGGCGGCCGTTAAAAGAAAGGTATGGATGTCCTCACGAGACGCCGCCTCGTAAAAACGCTTGAAATATCGGAGCGTCGCAGGAATGACCCCGGCCGCACCGTTGGTAGGCGCCGTTACAACCCGTCCACCTCCAGCATTCTCTTCGTTTACAGCCATTGCGTAAACGCTCAACCAATCGTTAGCGAGAACAGGGTTGGGCCGGTTACTACGCCATTCGGCTTCCAAACTCTCATGGAGTGCTCGCGCGCGGCGGCGGACCTTCAGACCACCTGGCAAGATGCCCTCTCCTTGAAGACCTCGATCAATGCAGCCATTCATAGCGTCCCAGATCCGGTCGAGGCCGGCGTCCAGCTCGGCACGGCTCATTTTCGTCTCTTCGTTGACTCGTTTCAGGGCAGCGATGCTGAGACCCGCGCCACGCGCCATATCGAGCATTTCCCGAGCGGACGCGAATGGATAGGGGACGCGTTCCTCCGAAGCATTCTTCTTCTGGCCACGCATGGCCTCAAGTTCCGTATCGGTTATAACGAAACCGCCGCCGATCGAATAATAGATCCGCTTCAACAGCAGTCTGCCATCGCGGTCAAACCCTTGGAACGTCATACCGTTGGCATGTCCCGGCAAAGGCTGTTTCTTGTCATAGATTAGGTTCGTCTTCGGTTGAAACTCATAAGCTGGATGACCTGGCGGCCTCACCAGGCCGGTCCGCTCAACCGCATCAATCACGGCATCAATGCGGTCCGGCTCAACGCTGTGGGGTTCCTCTCCCGTCAGGCCCAGAATGACTGCCCTGCCCGTACCATGGCCGACACCCGTAAAAGCCAATGAACCATGGAGGCTGACCTTTAGTTGGGCGATATGGGCGCCGCCGGGGCGCGGCCAGTCGTCAGACCTTATCACTTTGAGAAAACGATTTGCAGCGGACATCGGCCCCATCGTGTGAGAACTCGACGGACCGATACCGATCTTGAAGATATCGAAAACCGAAAGAAACATCGAACTTTCCCTGGAACGGGCTTCGCGGTCCTCCTCCAGATTCTGGTGGATGCGATCGCCAAATACCCGCGGCTGCGGCCGCTCGGAGCTGACAGTCCCGAACGGCACATTACATGATAGCGGAACGGGCCATGTTCCCATCGGAGCCTGATCGCCTGTTGGCACGGTCCCCGATCTACAAGCCTCGTCGAGGCAGAGGCCGGATACACAATGGTTCCGCCTTCAGACAGTTGTTACTGCCCTACTGCCGCAGTTACGATTATCTCAACGAGAACATCGGGAGCACCCATGTCGGCCTGAGCGGTCGCTCGTGTTGGTGCAGAGTTTGGAGCAGTCCAGGCGTTCCAGATCTCATTCATGCCATCAAAGTCGCGGGCGAGATCCTTGATCCAAATTTGCGCGGTCAGCAGGCGATTCTTGTCGGTGCCGGCTCGGGCCAAAAATTCCTCGATCTTTGCGAGCGTTTGCCTAGTCTGCCCTTTGATATCCTGGCTGCGGTCGTCTGCGGTCATTCCACCGACAAACACCATACCATTATAGACGACAGCACGGCTTCGGCGGGGATCGGTTTCAATGCGGGTGATATCACTCATATAAGCTCCTTTCAGCTTCGATCGAATTTCAAATCAGCCGGTGAAATCACCAAGCAAGATTGGTTTGATGGGGGGACGAATACGGTAATAACCGACCTGTGATGGTTCGACGCCGCGCGCTTCTGCAATAACTTCAGTCACAGTCAGACCACATAGGCGCCCTTGGCATGGACCCATGCCGCACCGCCCAAAAGCTTTCGTTTGGTTTGGTCCTGTGCAGCCGAGCTTCACGTACCCTCGAATTTGGCCAGCGGAAACCTCTTCACATCGACAGACGAGAACTTCGTCTGGAGGAATGCGGTTTTCATCTCTTGGCCTGTAAAGACTGTCCAGAAAGGGACGAATATGGGTAAATCGCGCCAGTTCGTTTTTGAGAGCGAGAACACGCTCCGCGGCCCCACGGCTGAAGCCAAGCTGCGCTGCGATGGCGAGTGCGGCAAGCCGTCCTTGAACTGCAGAGGCGTTGGCTCCTACGATGCCCTTGCTATCGCCGGCGACGTATATCGACGTCTCGCCCAATCGGCCGGCACCATCTGTCACGGGCAGCCAGCAAAGTTGATGATCGTCCCAACGATGTTCTGCACCCGTCGACCAAGTCAGCTGCGTGTTTGGGACGACGCCCTGATGAAGGAGAACAAGTGATGCCGGAACCCGGACCTGCTGTCCCGCGTGCTGGAACTGAAGACCTTCGGCGTGAGTGGCGCCGATGATTTCAAGATTTTGAGCGCCGGAATATACGCGGACACTACGTCGGCGGATGGCGGAGATGAGTTTGATACCTTTCAAAAGGTCTCGCCATCCACGCAACGCACCAACTAAATGCGGGATCGCTCTTGCATAAGCAGACCGGGACGTTGTGTCGACGAGCGCTTCAATTTTTACGCCAGCACGCAGATATTGCCACGCCAGCAAATAGAGAAGCGGCCCACAGCCAGCCAAAACTACGGGATCGCTCGGGAGCGCTCCCGATCCTTTCAGCATGATCTGGCCAGCACCGGCACCCATCACGCCTGGCAGCGTCCATCCCTTGATAGGAAAAGGCCTTTCCATCGCACCGCTTGCAAGAAGGACATATTTTCCCGCAACTTCGGCGGCCTTGCCATTAGAAACATAGTCGACAACGCCGTGCGGAGTGACATTCCAAACGACCGCACTGCCCACATAATGCGTACCACTATGCCGAAACTCTGCGGCAAGCGTCTGCCCCGCCGCATAATCCTTTCCAAGAATATTCACGATATCGGCGGGAGCATCTTCGATCCGACGATAAATTTGGCCGCCGAGCGCCGCTTGCTCGTC
Source organism: Rhizobium nepotum 39/7 (assembly GCF_000949865.1). Classification (GTDB taxonomy): domain Bacteria; phylum Pseudomonadota; class Alphaproteobacteria; order Rhizobiales; family Rhizobiaceae; genus Agrobacterium; species Agrobacterium nepotum. The sequence continues at coordinate 5,168 of NZ_JWJH01000024.1, forward strand.
AAGCAGGGTAACGGACAAGCCCAGAGAGCGTGCTTCGCAAGCTGCAGCCATGCCTGCCGGACCGCAGCCGATCACGACAAGATCTACAACGTCGTTACTCATTCTCATCTCCAAATGTATCGCCAAGGAATTCCGGCGCGCCTTCCTGGCGCTTTATTTTCATCCCATCCCGAACAGGGATCAGGCAGCTTTGCCGCGCAGGCACGCCATCTATTTCAACGAAACATTCAAAGCACACACCCATCAGGCAATAAGGGGCACGCGGCGCCTTTCCGACAATGCTGGATCTGAACTGCCGGGCGCCACCTGCAAGAAGCGCCGCCGCAACACTGATACCCTCAGGCACCGTCATCACCGTTCCCTCAAAGGTAATCTTGACCGTCGGTCCTACGGCCGCCGTCGGGATTGAAAAAAGCGCCTTAGTGGTCATTGGTAAAACTCGCATTTGGATCCAGAAATCTGTCACTCTGGAAGCTTTCAAAGCCAGGCGGCGTGCGCGTCATTCCACTCAACCAAGGACCAACGACGTATGCATGCCCTGCAGCGAGTGTTACGCCGCTATGGCAGATGGCCACATAGGCTCCAGGACAGGTCGGGGAGCTCTGATAAACCGGATATCCATCGGGTGTTAACGGACGGAGGGCTCCCCATGCTCGAACGAGGCGCGCTTTACTTAAGTCCGGAAATGTCTCCACGGCCCGTTTCGCCAACCATTCAATCTTGTCAGTGGTCGTGCCATCATCCAAACCCACGTCTTCGGACGTCGAGCCAATTTGAACCGAGCCTTCTTTGGTTTGTCTCGCTTTGTTGGTCGGGTATTCGATAAATGGTTTGAGACGCTCGGTTATCAAGACCTGACCGCGGGTTGTTGTAACCGGTGCGTAGATGCCAACCTGCTCAGCGAGATTCCCTATACCCAAACCGGCAGCCAGAATAAGCCTGTCGCTTTTCCAGGCCTGACCATCCCGGGCCTTGATCGCGAATTGACCACTTGCGACATCATGTTTCAGTTCGCAAACATCAGCGCCCGTAATCACGTCAGCCCCTTTCTGGCGCAGTCCCGCATGAAGCGCATGCAGCAACATCAGCGGGTTCGCATGACCGTCGTGAGCACCGAAGCTCCCCCCGACAACCTTTGGTCCAACACGAGGCAGATATTGTTTGAGTTGAGTATGGTCCATCATCTCAAACGGAACATCACCCACTTCACGGTCGATTTTCGCGAGTAAATCTGCCCGCTTTTGCACTTCTTTATCGCTGAAACCCAACCAGAACCCACCAGTCTGCTGCAAACCGGAATCCACGCCAGTAAGATCGAGCAATTCCCGGTGAAATTCCGGCCACATCCGCACAGCATCCCTGGTCCAGCGAGCGTATTGCGACATCCCACCGCCTTTGCTTGACAGCCACACGAGACCGAAGTTGCCTCTTGATGCCCGAAACGCCGTGTCGCCCTGATCAAGTACACGCACCCGCGCACCAAGTCTGGCTGCACCATAGGCGATCGCCGCACCTACGAGGCCGCCCCCAACAACTGTCACTTGTTCTTTGGTCATTGAACACTCCCGTACGCGGGCCGCACTTTCTGAAAATGGGCGCACCTATCCCGACCTCCCGCTCGACGGCGGGAAGTGTTCGTTGGTTTGCCATTACTTTTTGCCGATCAGAACCTTGTCGAGACCTACGACCCGATCGAGGATGAACATCAGGATCATGGTTCCCAGGATCATGACCGTTGATACTGAAGTGGTCACAGGGTCGGTCAGCAACGCGACCCGATGGTAAAGCGCCACTGGCAGGGTTGTTGTCCCAGGAGTGGCGATGAACACGGTCATCGTGACTTCATCAAAACTCTGGATGAAGGCCAATACCCAGCCGCCGACGACACCTGGCAAGATCAAAGGAAACAGAATTCGCCGAAATGAAATCCAGCGTGATGCGCCAAGCGAACGGGCCGCAAGCTCCGCATCCCGATCCATACCGATGACCGCTGCCAGGGTGAGGCGAAGCGAATAGGGAACCACGATCAGCGCATGGACAAGAACGAGTGCGATGAATGAACCGGTCCAGCCCATCGTCGAGAAGAAACGCAGGAATGCTACGCCCAAAACCACATGCGGGACCATCAATGGCGAAAGTAGCAACGCCGTTAGAGCTTCACGACCAATAAATCTGTAACGAGCAATCGCAATTGCGGCCGGAACAGCAACCGCTGTCGCCAGAGTGGCAGCCCCCAATCCGAGCCATATTGAGAGCCAGAAAGCATTCATGAGCTCCGGGGCAGCCAACATCGCCTCATACCACCGAAGAGAGGCTCCATCGAACGGCATCGAGATATAACCCTTATCAGAAAAGGACACCAATATGATTACCACCAGGGGTGCAATGATGAAGGCTGTGAAAAGAGTGTGGAAGACAAGTGCTCCCACGCCGTTGTGGCCAATTCCCCGACTACTCATGCAAACACCTGCTTGAATTTATGCTCGATGAAGCGATTGCTACCGATCACCACCAGCACGATGCCGAGCAATAGAAGCACGGCGACCGCAGCCCCGAGGGGCCAGTTCAGCGAACTCAAAAATTCGTCATAGATCGCTGTCGTGACGACTTTTACCCTCCGGCCGCCGATCAAAGCGGGCGTCGCGAAGGCAGACGCCGATAGCGTGAAAACAATGATCGCGCCAGACAGGATTCCCGGCATCAGCTGTGGGAGTATTATTCGACGAAACGTTGTAAACGGACCCGCGCCAAGCGAACGGGCAGCATGCGCCACTTGAGTATCGAGCTTTTGAAGCGTGCTCCATACCGCGATCACCATGAACGGCAGCATCACATGGGTCAGCACGATGATAACGCCCGTGAGACTGAACATGAGCTGCACCGGTCGATCGACAAGACCGACTATGAGCAATGCGTTATTGACGAAACCTTCACGGCCAAGGAGGATAGACCAGCCCAAAGTACGCACGACCACAGAGATGAGCAGCGGACCAAGGATGATGACGAAGAATGCTCCCTGCCACACGGGTCGCATTCTCGACAGGATAATCGTCTCCGGTACGCCGACCAGCACACAAATCAGCGTTACGGCCAACGACATCAAACCGGTGCGGATAAACAGGTCGTAATAATAACTGTCTGACAGGATTTCGATGTAATTCGCCAGTGTGTATTCGGCTTTAACTCCACTCATCGCATCGAAGACGTTGAACGACAAAATTGCGGTCAGCGCCAGAGGAACGACAAGTAGCCCAAGGAACAATGCCACGGCCGGAAAGGACAATATCCACTGCTGGCCCTTATTGTGTGTGATCGTTTCAGCCATTGACGACCTCCGGATCGACATATTGAAGATCACCGTCGTTCCAGGTGATACCAACGACATCACCTTCCTGTGGCTGCGCGGTACCGCCATTTACGACAGTCAGCCGCACCGATCCGATTTCGCTGCTGATCTCATAGAACCAGATACTGCCAAGAAAGAGTCTCGTCACAACCTTGCCTTTGATCGTGCTGTCTTCAACGGAACAGAGACGCAATTTTTCAGGTCGCACGAACAGCTTGGTTGTCTGGCCAACCTGTCCGAGAGGGATCACCGCCCTGAGAGCTTTGTCGTTGGCGATAATTGTCGCCACGTCATTGTCTAACGCAGAAATCCTGCCTTCGATAAGGTTGGCTTGTCCCAGAAACTTGAAAGCGAACTCCGACCGCGGGTGATCGTAGACGTCCTGAGGTTTTCCAAGCTCGGCGATAACACCATTGGCCATCACGGCGATCCGGTCGCTCATCGTCATCGCTTCGACTTGATCGTGTGTCACGAGAATTGTTGTTATGCCTAGCCGCCGCTGCAGCGCCCGCAACTCGACATGCATCTCGCCGCGAAGTTTCGCATCCAAATTTGACATCGGCTCGTCAAGCAGAAGCACTCTCGGGCGGATCGCAAGCACCCGCGCGATTGCGACACGTTGGCGCTGCCCACCTGAAAGTTCATTCGGATAACGGTTTTCCAGACCTGAAAGCCGTACCATGGCGAGCGCCTCACTAACCCTCTCCTGCAATTGAGGCCGTTTGATTTTCCTCATCTCGAGACCAAAAGCGATATTTTGGGCGACGGTCATGTGCGGGAAAAGTGCATAACTCTGAAAAACGACACCCATGTCGCGTTTTTCGGGTACGGCTTGACTGATGTCTTCACCGTCAAGAATAACAGCACCTGCGGTCGGGGAAACGAACCCGGCCACCATTTGCAGGGTGGTGGTTTTGCCACATCCGGAAGAACCAAGGAGCGATATAAACTCGCCGCTCTCAACTTCCAGATCGACTTTACGAACTGCCTGGACATTGCCCGCATAGGTCTTGGACAATCCCCGTATAGATAATTTACTCATTTTATTGCGCTCGTTCTGGTAGGACTGAAGAAGGGAAGCGCGCCTAGCGCGCTTCTTTATTCAACCGTCCGCGTCCACTGCTTGGTCCATTCGGCGCGGTTCTGGTTGATGGTGTCCCAGTCCAGGTTTACGAGCTTGGATAGCTTCTCGTCACCATAGGGGACCTCCTGTGCGAGCGAAGCCTCAAGCTTGGCGTTCCGATTGGTTGGACCAAAGCCCTGGGTTGCCAGTTTCGCCTGGACTTCCGGCGAAGCGAGGTACTGCAGAAACGCCTGCGACAGCGCAGGCTGCTTGTTGCCGGCAACAACACAGGCCGACGCCACGATCGCAGGAGCACCTTCCTTGGGATAAACGAATTCGACCGGAAAGCCGGTTTTCTTTAGTGCAACAGCGCGGTTGCTCCCCCATACGCCAAGGTCGATGTCGCCATTCTGAAACATCTGCGCCAGCTGCGCATTCGAAGCCGACCAGCTGAGGACGTTAGGGGCGAGCTTATCGCGAATGGCATCGAAGCCAGGCTCAATGTTCTTTTCGCCGCCACCATTCATGCGGGCAAACATCACGAGAGTATTGAGACCGAAGGTGCCGGAGATCGGGTTCGAGGTAACACGCTTGGAGAATTTTTCGTCGGTCAGGTCATTCCAGGATGTGGGAGCCGGCCACTTGTTTTTCTCAAAGAGGTTCTTGTTGTAGGTGATCCCGGTTGCCACCAGGCCAACGCCCACCGCCTTGCCACCGAAAGCCGACAGCTTCGCAATATCGTAGATATCGCCATATACAGGGGCTTCCGCGACGCTGTCGCACAAGCCAAATTGCACGGCCTGATGCATGGGACCATCATCGACCAGAGCGACGTTGATTTCCTGGTTCCCCTTCTGCGCCTGCAATTTCGCGATCGTCTCACTGGAATTACCGGCGACGAATACAATTTTCACGCCATGTTTCGCGGCAAACGAGGGAGAAATCTCCTTCTCAAACATTGTCTGGAAATCGCCCGAATAACCAGCAACGTACAACGTTTCCTGAGCGAAGGCGGCTGAACTGAGCGCTGTAGCGCCAAACAAAACAATCGTGCGAATATGCTTCATGGTCGTTCCCCTTTTTTTCAAACGCATGATTTAGCTTACAGTCACCCAAATTATGGGGTGCCGAGCTAGGAATCAAATAGCAATAAAGGGACGCCCTATGCATTTTTGATATAGGGCGAGAGAGGCAAAATGCTGGATAAATTGGCAAATCGACCAAAGTAAAGGCGTTTTCCACGGTGTCCGGCGTGCAAGGCTATACGTTCCGCCATATGCACGACAGGTGTTCTGTGAGGGCGATACGTAGCCGAACCCCACGACTTCGCCGCGGCGTACCGCATCAAGATTTGCTATCAAAACTCGCTCTGTCATCAAGCATGGTTGCTTTAAGACAGTCGACGAAGCTGGAAACAAGACGATTATTCGGCCTGCCCTTCGGATAGATCAGATGGCCCGAGTGCCTGATCTCAGGGCGAAATGGACGAGTTACCAATCCCGCGTGACGATAGTCGAGCGCGGCCAATGGGTTGACTATAGCAATCCCCAGCCCTTGGGCAACAAGCGAACATGTTATGGAACTATATGAGGTCTCCAGATTGATCGTGCGGCTGATCCCGGCCGCCTCGAATATCTCGTCAATAGCAGAGTGACCGTATTCATTCCTTGGCAGTGAAATATAGGGCTCATCGGCTAGATCATTCGGCCCGACGACACTTTTGCCAGCGAGCGAGTGGTCCCTTGGCATGATGCAAACCGCATCGATCTCGTAGAGCAACTCATTTTCGAGCCCGTAGGTCTCACTCACCTGTGAGACAACCCCTATGTCACACGTTTGGTCGTCTACCCATTGCGCAACATTGGAAGAGTGGCCAGTGTGGATCGAAATACTCACTTCCGGATAGTCCATGGCAAAACGTTTAATCGTCCGGGGGATCAAGCCCAGGGCAATTATCTGGATGGCCGCGATCGTCAGCGAGCCTCCACTAAAACGTCTTATTCTCCGGGCGGATTCATCAAGATGGCGTAACCCCGAGAAGCTACGCTGGACTTCCTTAAAAAAAAGAAGACCGTCGCTGCTGGGGACGAGCTTGCCAGGAGACCGCTCGAACAGGTTCAGTCCAGTATATTTTTCCAGCTGTGCAATCGACCGGCTGATACTGGGTTGAGACGTATGAAGCGCATGAGCGGCCGCTGTTGTCGAACCCGATAGCATCACGGCTCGAAACGCCTCAATATGGGAGAAACGCATCAATCTATCTGGTCCTTTCCAACGATACGGAGATAGCCACATCATACCATCGGTGAAATTATAGCGGCAGCCAACAAACCGAACAGCCCATCTTGCGCACGCGCCACAAATATGTTCGCCTATCGAGCAGGCTCGTTTTGTCTGAACAGCTTTGAGCGTTTCGCTGAGTAAATTTTCGCCTCGACTACGCGACGACCACCATTAGTGCCACCGCGTTAAAGAACTGCCTGATCCGACATTTGCCGGTCAAGCGCGGATTTCGGATCGGCAGTCAGCGCACACATGACCGAATTAACATTCAAACATATTTACAAATGCACAAAAAAACACATTAATTTACAAGCGATTATTCAAATAGCTGCACAATACATCCGTATAAATCCTGCAGTGCCCCAGTGCCCCGCAGTGCCCCGCCGTGCCCCCAAAATCCCCGCTGCCAGTACCCTTCATAAAGGCCTTAAGATTGATCACTTGCAAACAGCAAGGCATTTCACACGAGGGAAAGAAGGTGCTTTTTTAATCGATGCCCAAGCGCCCGGGTTACCCCGAACGCCTGAACACCTTTTTTTTTATTTTAGAGAGTGGAGAGTAGAGCTAGCACAAAATATCCGTAACACCCGATGCCGCGCCTATCGCTCTTGAAAGAACGATGCAAACCGACCGTCATCCACACAACCCCTTTAGTCAGTTCAACCCGACGGTGAAAACGGAGCCGTCCCCCAGTGTCCCGAGTTCCAACATTTGGCTTACACACAAAACCCGCTGCTTTCTAAATTTACGTCGAAGGTGTTCGCCCGCTTTTTTGATCCATTCGCCCCAAAGCTTCGTGGGCAGCGTGAAGCCGAACAATCCCCCCAGAGTAGCCCAGAACCACGGCGTGAAGCCGAGGAACAAACCCCTTCGGCGGTGCGTAGCCCACCAGACGAGGTTCACAATGAGCGCAATCATGGAAGGAAGAGTAGGTCCAGCGGTTGTCGTGAAAAGCCGGAGCACATCCTCGAAAGACTGTGACGGATCCCAGACATCCCCGGATGCCCTGTAGCTAAGAGGGGCGTAATAGGCAAAGGCGATAAGTCCCGCATATGGATCGCTGGGGAAACACGAGGCACAGATGATTGCGCCGATCGCGATGATAGCAACCAATATGCAGAATTTTCCGAAGAAGTCGCCGCTCTGAATTGTGTGTTCGCTGACCCGCACCATTGCCCTTTCCCGCTTGAAAACGCGAAGAAGAAAACGAAGTATCTTACCATCCTCAACGATCCTCGCGGACCATTTGAGACAGGCGAGAGCGTCCTCCTGATCTTGTTTGTAATAGCTTAATTGGGCGCCGGCGCGGTTGCTGACCGTGAAGTGGTCAAGATAAGCGAAACTGTACATGTTGCAGAGACGGCCTTTCGACACCAATCGATCCATTTCGGCATATTGCTCAGGCGTCAACGTTTGCTCTCTGATCCATAGGAAGAAAAACATGTCGTAAATGTTTTTCCCGTTATGCATGAGCATTTGCCAGACAGTAGAGAGAGCAGCCGCCCAGGCCAGAACCCGGAGGTATCCGAACGAGGCAGCGAACTCCGGGTCGAGCCGTTTTGCAATACCGACAATGAATGTTGGAAGAAGCCCATAGAAACGAGTGCGGCCGATGAAGAGCGCAAGGCGTGCGTCGGCGTAGGGAAAATCCCAGATCGCAAACACCATAAGCGCCGCCTGGGGGCGGTTAGGCAGAGAGCGAAGTACCGCCAGAAGCGCCAACAAGAAGAAGTTGAGCGTATCTGGAGCGATTACACCGGCGATCATCAGCAGCAACAGTGTCCAAAAGGCAAGTCTCCCCCAGTGGCCTGTGGAAACGCCTTCCCTGTATATCTTCTCCTGTTTGTGGATTGCCGCGACAGATTTCTTAAAAAACCAGAGTGTCGGACACCAGTTGAAGTCCAGGAGGCCGAAGAAGCGGAAGGTGAACTGGCGGAAGAAGTTCAAAGTCTGGACTTGGCTGTAGCACCGGTCCCGCTCATCACGGTTCCAGGCGAACAACAAAGCCTTGGCTTCGGGCGACAGGCCTTCCTGTTTCAGGAGATGTTTCCACAACAGTTTCTTCTCTTGGAGCAAACACTCTCGATCGAGTTCCTCTTGAGATCCCCGAAAGTCGGCGCCTCGCAGATGATTGATGTCTTGACGAAGCTTGCGACGTTCCTCGGTGGACATTGGAAAAACTTGCATGAGAGCGCCAAGAGCCGCTTCGAAGGTATCGGGGAAAGGCTGTCCTGCGGCCAGGTTGAGAACCGGGCCAAGAACAGCAATCCTTTTCTCCTGCGCCGCGTCTGCCTGGAATGAGAGAAGACACTCCTCCTCCTGCCTGGGATCGAGTTCCACAAGGGTGTACCAGGTGGAGCCGGCCACCCATGACAGAAGGTATGAAAGATGGATCGCCTTCCACAATTGGAACCATGGCTTATGAAGCCAGCTCCGGTGAAAGGGTGAGCCACCCTGCGTCTCCATATCCATGGGAAGAGTTGATGTTGAGGCTTGTAATGTTTGTGGTTTTTCGTTTTGTGGTTTTTCGTTTTTTGCTGGGTGAGGAGCAACTCTAGACAGCGAGGCCCTTCGGTAGATATATCTGCCGTTCAGGGTCGGAAATGCGACCCAGCGCACCGCCTTTGACGTAATAGCGCATTGCGTGATCAGGCAGAAAGCTGACGTCGGCGGGTACGCGTAAGCGCCAAGAAAAGACGATGAGCCATAACGCGTCGCCAAAACTGCCGAACCAATAGTCAGCTGGAAGTGGGTGCGCAACTGGCTGCTGCCTGGCAGCTTACATGATAAGCTGACGTGGCCTTGTCCGCGTGACGCCGCTTCGGGGGCCACGTCATTGATGGAGCCTGGAGGCATCCAATAGATTTGAAAGGCGGTCAATCGTGACGTGTCGCCAAGACTGCCACATCAATAGTCTCTGCTGAAAGGGCGGCGCAGCTGACTGCTGCCTGTCAGCTTGCATGATAAGCTGACGTGGTGCCCCACTGCTGACGTGTCCGTGTGACCCTGACGCTCCGATTTCGGAGATCACGTGGCGAATGGAGCCCGGAGGCCTCCGCCAGATTGATTGAGAAACGCCTATAAAAGGAAGCTCGTCAGTCACTCCAGATTTGAGAGATCACCAACAACAAAAACCAAAAAGCGAAAAACCAACAAAAACAAAAACCAAACCAACACTCAGTAAGTGGCCAAGCCCCGCTCCCTGCTTTCCTCGCTGACCAATTCCATCAAGCGACCGTGACAATGACTTCTTCCACCAGCGTTACCAATCTGGGCGCCTTTCTCGCGGAGGGCGTCAAGGTTACGATCAACGGCGCGTCCCAAGCCTATCATATGGCTCAGGGGCTTCGCACCGGAGGTCAGGCCTTGCCCAAGATTGGGTACATTGGCGGAGGAAACGTTTCGTTCACGGAAGCTGGGCAGTGGTTTCTTCGTACGGGCGAACGCGCGAAAATCCATCCTCTTCCGGGTCATCCGGGATACACCACTCTGGCACGCGATCAGGAGGACATCGAGATGTACCATCCCGAGCCGTACTGGAGTGCCCGCTTCAAAGTGGATATCGACGATGACCTCGAAGCCTTTTGCAAGCATTGCGATGTGATGTACATTGCAACTGGCTCGGACTCGGATGAGGAGATTGTCGCGTATCTTCTCCCGTACAAGCATCTGCTCAAGGATACCATCATGGAATGGGTCAGCGGCAACAGCGTCGCTCCCTACGCTCATGACATCTTGATGCCGCTCAACACTTTTGAGGGCTCCCGTGCGCGCAACACCTGCCGCGTGGAAGACCACAAGAGCTTCATCAAGGTTCGATTGAACGGTCAGAAGAAGCGCGTTGTCGGAGCCAGCTACCTTGAGGCCGACGCGAAGACCCTCAGGATGATCGCCTTCTGCCACGGGGTACCTTACGAGTACTATGGCAATGTCATCAACCTGCCCCACGTCAATAACCACGGAAGTCTTCACCCGTCGGCCGTCTATGATGCCCGAGACCTCATTCAGAGGGGTATTCCCGCGTTTCTTTACCGCGACATCATGGGTACCAAAGCCACTTCCCAGCGCATCTTGAAGATCAATGCTTGGAGATGCGGCCTGTGGAAGGCGCTTGGCTCGCCCATCGTCGAGGACCTTAATGACACGTTGAGTGGAGACTACGGGATCAACTTCCCCAATTTCCAGGAGACTGCCATGCGAAATGAACCGCTCAACCGGAAGCCCCACCTCCCCCCCTCTACCGGCAACAGGATGGTCACTCAGGATTGCAAGATCGTGAACGTCTTTGAACGCTCGATCGCCCAGGCGATCGGTTATGACACCACCGACATCGACGAGATCATCGAGGACTGTTCCCGCATGAACAAGGAGGATTATATGAAGACTGGCCGCACCTTGGCATTTTTGGACCTGCCCGTAGATGCGACGGTCGAGCAGATCCGAGCTCGCTTCAACGCCCCGAGAATTCCCGGTGCTTTCTCGGTTGTTCGCGTCTCTCCTCCATCCGTCTGGGCTTGGCGCTATTTGTCTTTCTAAGAGCCCTTGAAGAGATGGAAACTTCCTGTTCTCGGAGTTATGGATTGTTCACCGTTTCTTTATTATGACTTATTCTCTGTAGTTTGAGTTTTGATTTTCAAGGGTCGCTTAGGGTGTGCTTTGTTCTTCGATAAATAAAAAATAAAAAAAGTTGCTTGGGCGTTCGGGGTAACCCGAATGCTTGGGCACAAAAAATCCAACATTCACCTCATCACTGTGACTTTGACACGAGTTTGAACCAGCGCTGCCTCATTTATCTCCAATCGCGATCCTGAAACCGTAGATCGAGTGACGCGCTTACAAAGAGGCCCGCCTCCCATGCTATGTCGCGTTGACGATGTCGCCTGCACGAAAGATAAAAGAAGCTGCCGGAACCGTGATTTCCGTTCACCAGACCATGGAAACGGCTGACCTGTTCGCCCCCAATGACACCATTGTCGCCAAGCCAATAGTGCTGACGCCGTGGCGCCAGGCAGAACCGGACACGTCAGAGCGCCGCGTCATCAAGCGGGGCAGCGCATGTGATCGAAACCGGTGACCAACCAAAAAGGCCGCCTGGACTGCTGCCTAAATGTGTACGCGTCACAAGGGGGGCTGTGCACACTGGATGACGTGGCAGCCCGCATCCAGCAATGGCTATAAAGATGTTCATGTTTCCCGCAAGACATCAGAAAATAATTGGAAACCAAACACCAACGACGAAAAACCCCAAGACGAAACCCCAAATCACGCAACGATGCCCGAGAGCGCCCCCACCAAGAAGGCCCAGATGACGCCCAACGCGATCGTGGAGAGCAATCCCGCCGGACTGTCCAAGGCGGAGCCGGCTTCTCCACCATCGGCGGCAACTGGCCAGGACAAGACTGCGGTTGCGGTCAATGCCAAGAAGAAGAAGAAGTCGAAAAACAAGGCTGCGACCAAGCTCACCAAAGCGCAACAGGCCCTGTACCTAAGCCATAGGAACAACTGCTCGTTCCAGGTCCCTACTGAGGACAAGCAGTCAGTTCTTGCTGAGGGTGGACGGTACGACCCATCAGCCAAGATCGCAACCTTTCCGAACTGCTTGAGCAAGGCGAGATTTGCAGAGTATCTTGCGGAATGGGGAAATCCTGTCCCCGCGCCCGCCGCACCCGACGACAAGGCGAGAACAAATCTCATTTTCCATGCGGCCCCCGAACACAAGGATTTCATCCTCACTCGCAACGGCACCTATGACGCCCAGAGCAGAAAGGCACGTTTCACGGGCCGTGTGAACTTGCCGATGTATTACAACCTGCTGGAAAAGTTGGGCCAGCCTGCCGGTTCCGATGACGACAGATCCAGAACCGGTCAGACATTCAATGTTCCGGAAGGTCACAGGAAGCACCTTATTAGGTACAGGGCCATCTACCATGGGCAAAGCAAGACCGCATATTTTCCAGGTATCCTCGCCATGAAGGACTTCACGGAAATTGTTGCAATGTTCGGCCAGCCTGTCGCACGGCTTACCTTCTATGTCCCCTACAGCGATAAGGATATCGCCATCGAGAAAGGTGGAATGTTTCGTCCGGAGACCGGCTGCACTGATTTTTTGGGGGACCGCCAATCTGACAGGGAGGAGTTGATCGAGAAATGGGGCGAGCCTCTGACCGATGCGGAGATCAACACCTTTACCCAAAGCCGCGAGGGTAAGAAGAAGGAAAGGATGCGGGGCATCCTTAATTTCGGCCCCAGTGATTGGCGAGGACGGCGCGCGAACAGTCACAAGAGTAAGAATGGAAGGGTTTTTCTTGTTTATAACGATTAATCGGACTTACCGATATTCATCAATGTTTTTTGCTTTTAGTTTATTATTTTATATTTGAATATATACTCATTTTTATAAATAAAACTGATATTATCTTTAAGTATAGTTTTATTAAAGCTGATCCAAAGCTGATTGTTTCATTTAATTCGCATCGTCTAACACGATTGCTGCTCCCCCTTCTTATCGAGAGCAACGAGACCCCCGGTTCAATGTGACAGGCGTAAAAAGCCGGCGTGACTACATCTCAATGTATCCTGCCAACAGCCAACAAATCAAAATCCGCGAGCCGCTAATTTTTACGCAAATCGGGTAGATACGAGCCTATCGTGCGCAGGAGCCATCGTTCACGCGTGAAGTTCCGACAGAGCAAAGCGGAGGCTCCAATCGCTGCATACCGTCGGACGAGGCCACCAACCCTTTAGGCGCGAAGATGTGCATCGTGGTCGAGGCGGCCAACCCCACCAACATCCGCAAGAGCACGACCTTCAACTTCGACGTACCCCCTTCCCCGGCGACTGGGATCAGGACTACGATATGCACCCGCTCCGCTAAAAGCGCTGCCATAACACGTGGCTGATCTTTCCACCTTTTGTTCCGCCGGGGGAGAGGGAGCCTATGAGCCCCGCCACGACAGAGAATAACGATCCGATCGAAACTTTCGATTTTTCGGCTTCATATACGCCAGAAGGCCCGTGTCGCCTGGTGACATCGGCAAACTGTCGGTAAATCAAAATACAATTGTAGGCGACATTGTTTCAGCCGTAGTCAAATCAATCACATATAAAGAACAATTCATGAGAGAAAGGATACTTCACCACGCGACTGGCGGGACATTATTATGGATAAAGCAATCCACTTGAACAAAAGGCAATATACAAAAATCTTGGGTGAACAGATTCTTCTGGATCGACCGTTGCGGTTCGGGATCTTAGCCGAAGCAGCAATGCCAACGGCACCATCCGCGCAGCTTGAGACAACAGAGATACTGAGCACACAGCAGGTGCGGCAACCTGTTGAAAATTCAGAACCTAGCGTATCGCCTGGAAACCGCCGATCAAGTAAAATCCTGCAGAATAAAAGCGTCTCTGGCGCTGCTATCTCCCCCCACTTCCTTCTTTTTCTTAAGGACATTTGCGCTTTTGTCGCTATCTCCACCTTCGTCGCTGCCACATGCCTCTTTTCACAAGAGATTGCCCCAAAACTATCTGAATTAGTGAGGAGCTGGGGACCGTCGGTATAATGGCTCCCATAAATCTGCTGAAACGGTCCCCATTTGTTTCGATAAAGTGATTTCGCGATGCGCTTCGGCGCGGATCGAAGTGTATTCTTCTTTGTCCCATGACGTTCCGCGCATCCTCGCTCGACCGTCAGCTTTCACCCAGCATTGCGCAGCCTGCTTTCTATAAGGAACCCGCTTTCGTTAAGAATGGGGTGAGCAACGGAGGCTATATGAGCGTTGATGCGCTTGAGGTCGCGTAGAATATCGAGATGCAGCGAACTGGTCTGCAGACTGTCGGTAAGACCATTTCGAAGGCGCTCAAGATGCCGTTCGACGGATCTCTTCTCCATGCGCCGGACGTCAACCTTTATCTCCATCATTTGCCTGGCAAGATTGAAGTCACCAGAGGTAAAGATCGTCTGGGCGACGTGCAGGTTGTTGATTGTGATATCAAACAACGACTTTAGTTCGTCATAGCCGTCGGCCGAAAACTTCAAACCGCGTGCCACCTTTTTACTTATCCTGGAGCAGGCCTTTCTCGATGATATCACCGATATGCTCGAGGTTAATCGCATAGTCGAGAATGGTAATGGAGCGACGACGGTGATCCTCAATCAAGTCCTCGCGCCCCAGTTTTGACAGATAGACTTTCACGTCTTGCTGTAATCTGTCCACCCTGGTTTCCAGCGACGAGATCATCTCGGCTTTGGTAAGGTCGTTTTTCTCAAGCGCTTGGGACGTGGATAATAGCATCCTCTCAATCAGATCCCCTACCCCGAGCACTTCGCGCGTCGCGTTGGCGAGTGCCACGACCGGGATAGAAAGCTTGTCCTCGTCGAGATAGCGCGGCACATCTTCAGGAATTACGTCTGGTACCATACGGAGCATCACCCGCGAGAGGAGCCGTGAGAATGGCCAGGCAAGCGCTGCAACGCCGATATTGAAGGCAAGATGTATATCGACCGGCAACTTATCCGGTGAAAACGGCGCGAAATCAACGAGTTGAACTGCGAAACCTGTCAGCGGCAATGCAATCGCACAGCCGGCTGCGCGAACAATCAGATTGCCCAATGTCAGACGCCGGGCAGCTGCCGCACCGCCCAGTGTGGCTATGACCGGCGGAATTGCGCCACCGAGATTGGCCCCGAGCACGAATGCGACAATCAAGCCCGACGACAGAATGCCGGTCGCGGCTAGTGACAGGATCAGCACGATGGCCGCCAGACTGGATGACGAGATAAAGGCCAAGCCGGCAGACAGGGCAAACGCCACCGGCCAGGCATTGTCGAGCAAAGCGATGAAAGCTGCGAGCGCTGACGACTGACGTAACGGCTCCGTCGAGACACTCAACAGATGCAGCGATAAAAGCATGAGCCCAACCCCGATCACCGCGGTGCCCCCGCCCTGACGGGATGCTAATCCGCTGCGGTAAAACACAAATCCGATCAGGATAAGGAGCGGTGACAACCATTCTATGCCGGTAGCAACGACCCAAGCGGTAACGGCAGTCCCGACATTGGCGCCGAGCAGGACGGTCTGCGCCATACGAGGCCTGATCAGGCCCTGCTCGACAAACGAAGCCGTCATCAACGTGGTTGCCGTCGAACTTTGCAGGGCCAGCGTTGCTGCAAGACCGGATACGAAGGAGCGCAAGCCATTGCCGGTCCCATGCGCGAGACCAACCCGCAATCGAGCGCCAAAAGCTCGCGACATGCCATCCTTTACCTGCGCCAGACCGAACAGAAGTAGCGCCACCGCGCCGAACAGGCCGATCATCACAATCGTTGATCCCATATTCCCGCTCTCCTCGCCTGAAACGTAAAAATCGGCCTGCTCGCAATAGTCACAGACTGGATATCACTCCCAAGAGGGGCGCCACCGGTCCACCAATGTGGCAGGCGGCACCCCTCCCAGGGAGGAAGGAAAAAACTATCGTGCCGCATCAACCCAGCGACAAAGGTTCGCAGTCAGCTATTGTTGCGGCGTTCGTAAAGCCCATGCCACGGCCGTTCTTTCGTGCGGTGCGAGGGGGGCACTGCCGAAAAACCCCAGCCATCATGCGCAAAGACCTCACTTGCGAGAACTTGCCAGCTATCGGGGTCCGTCGCCGTCAAAAGCGCGCCGGAACGTTTAGCCGTGCTGTAGGATGAACCATCCAGACATGCGACATAGGCTCCGGCTTCCGTTGCGATCAGGGTTCCCGCAAGATGATCCCAGGGCGTCAGCCGGTCCAGCATCACGAAATGACCGTGGCCGCGCGCGAAGGCACGATACATATGGGCCGCGCATCGATGGCTGGAGAACATTTTGGGCTTTGCAAGTCTCGCCAGAATATCGGATTTGACCGCGATTGGCAGGAAATCGGTCGAGACATAGCCCACCATTTCAGGCAAGGGGGCCGGCTCGGAGACGAACAGACGTTGTTCCGTCCCGTCAGCACGGATCAAAAATGCGCCACTGCCCTGTTCAGCCATGATCCAGTCGTCGTTCATCGGGTCATAGATCACGCCCGCAACCGATTTACCCTGGCGAACGACAGCGGCCACGACCCCGAAAAGCGGCATGCCCGCCACGAAATTCGCCGTCCCGTCCAACGGATCGACAACGATCGCCGTTTCGGCATGGTCAAGACGATCGAGAAGCCCCGGATCCCTTGACGCACTTTCCTCACCCACGAACAGAACACCCGGCATCATGCTTTCGATTGCCTGTTTCAGGAATTGCTCGGCCGCCTCGTCGGCCGCCGTGACCAGATCGGTCGCGTCCGCCTTCGCGCGGACGTCCAACTCCTGTACTTTCTGGAAGCGCGGAAGGATTTCCTGCCAGGCAGCCTGACGGACCTTGTTGGCGAGTTCACGAAGATCGAACTGCATCGGCGTCTCTCTCTCTCTCTCTCTCTCTCTCTCTCTCTTTCTATTGTCCACGGGTTTGAGCATTTCCCGTGAGCCCCTGTTCATCGGAAATGCTCTAGATCGCCACAGTACTCCTCCCGATTTTTGGCTTTCTGCCCTCGATATAGGAGCGAAGCGCCGCCATCTCGTCGGTCTGGATTGAGGAAAAACCCGCCCGAAGCAGCCGTCCCCAAATTGCGTCGGGATCGTTAAGCGCCGCAGTATCGGTAAATCCGGGCGAGGCGACGGAATCGAGCGTATTGACCCAAAGCGTGATGCCGGCGTTGTGGAAGCGTTGCTGGATCGTGGCGACCTGCGACAGCTCTTTGAACGAAGCCTCGCAGACGAACGGTTTTAATCGCAGGGCGAGTTCCACCTGTTCGTCGGCATTGTCGTGCTCCAGATGGGTCCGGGCAATGAAGGGAACGTTCTGCGACGTGATATTCGCCCGGATCCAGTCGAGGTCCTCTTCTGTCTTCAAATCTGCCCAGAAGTCGACCTGCTGGTCCACATCCATCTCTCTGGCAAGGCCCAAAACTTCCGGGATGACATGACGATGCTTGATATCGAGGTGGATGAATATTCTGTCGCGCGTGAGCTCGAACACCTCCCGCAAACTTGGAAGTTTTTCATCGGTTACAGGATTGCCCGGCCCGCCATCGCGATTGCGCAGGGGAAGCGACGTCAATTCTTCCAACGTCATCTGCTCCGGCTGTTTGTCCACCTCGGTCATGCGCTCCAGCGTATCGTCATGGAGAAGAACGAATTCCCCGTCCGCCGTGCGACGTATGTCGATCTCGACGACGTCATATCCCGCTTCGATGGCCCTGCGGATTGAAAGAAGGCTGTTTTCCGGGGCGTCGCTCCAGATACCACGATGGGCGACGATGGCGCATTGACGGTGCAGATCTGCCATATACTCGAAATAGTTCATTTCTGTTCCTTGGTTGCGGCGCTGAACACGCCGGAGATCGCCTTGCCGGACTTCGCATCGAAGAGATGCAGCCGTTTTGGGGGAAATGAGAGGAGCAGCTCACTGCCATCAGGCGCTTCAGAGCCGAATGGCGTTGCGATACGAACGGTCGTGCCTGAGAGTTCAGTGGCGACGATGGAATGAGAACCAAGATCCTCGCGGTAGCGGACCTGCGCCTTCAGACCCGAAGCCTGCGCGCCGTTTTCCGCTATGACGTCCTCGGGGCGAACCCCCAGCTGGAACTCTCCCTTCAGGTGGGATTCGGCGACAGGCTGGCCATCGGACAGGCGCAGCACCGAACCGTCGCCGGTAACTGGCAGGATGTTCATGGGTGGCGCGCCGATGAACTTCGCGACGAAGACCGAGGCCGGATGATGGTAGATCGCTTTGGGCGTGTCATATTGCTCGATCTCACCCTTGTTGAGGATGAGGATCCTGTCGGCGAGCGTCATGGCCTCAACCTGATCGTGGGTGACGAACACCGTGGTCGCGCCGATCCGCCGATGCAGCTCGGCAAGCTCGATGCGGGTGTCATGACGCAATTGCGCGTCGAGGTTCGACAACGGTTCGTCAAACAACAACACCGCTGGCTCACGAACAATGGCCCGACCGATCGCCACACGCTGGCGCTGGCCGCCGGAAAGCTGCCCGGGCTTGCGATCGAGATAATCGGCAAGGCCCAGCATTTTAGCGACCACCTCGACGCGAGCGCGTCGTTCGGTCTTGGTGAAACCGGCAATCTTCAGGCTGTAGACAATGTTATCGAACACCGTCATATGCGGATAAAGTGCATAGTTCTGGAACACCATTGCGCAGCCGCGTTCCTTCGGCTCCAGTTCCTGAACTTCACGGTTGCCGATGATGATTTTGCCACCACTCACACGTTCAAGACCCGCGATCATTTGCATGAGTGTGGACTTACCGCATCCGGAGGGACCAAGGACCACCGTGAATTCCCCGGCCTTGAACTCAACGTCGAGCTTTGGGATGACTGTGACGGCGCCATAGGATTTGGTCACTCCGTCGAGCCGGATATTGGCGGCCGCAATATGGATCGCGGAATCTATGGCATTCATTGTCATTTCTCCGAAAGCACGAGGCCCTGAACGAGATACCGCTGCAGAAGGGCGATCATCATCAGGGGAATGATGGATACGAGGATGGCACCAGCCATGATCAGCGGATAATCCGGAACCGCGCCCTCGTCGGGCACGAGGCGCGCCAGCCCAACAACCGCCGTCTGGGTATCAGCGGTCGAGGATGCGACCAGCGGCCACAGATACTGTGTCCATCCAGAAAGAAAGGTGAGCACAAAGAGCGAAGCGAAGCTGGTGCGCGAGAGCGGCAACAGGATGTCGAACAGGAACCGGATTGGCCCTGCACCGTCCATCCGGGCGGCCTTGAACAGGTCCTTCGGCAGCGTCAGGAAAAACTGCCGGAAGAGGAACGTACCCATGCCATGTGCGAGAAGAGGCGCGACAAGGCCAAGCCGGGTATTCAGAATGCTCCATTCCATATGAACAGGGGCGCCGAACACAGTGCTGATCAGTTCATTGAGTCCGGTCGCATCAAGCACGGCGTTCAAAGGAGAGAACACGTTGGACGCGACCTGATAGGTGGTCACGAAGCGCATATCGAGCGGCAGGATGACGGTGGCAAGGATCAGGGCGAAAACGATGCCCGCCCAGCGCACCCGAAAATAGACAATCGCATAGGCCGACAGGAACGACAGAATACAGAGCCCAGCCGCAGTTCCCGCCGCAACGACCAGGCTGTTTATCATCTGGAGCGGGATTAGCGTATCGGTAAATATCCGCTTCATGTTGGCGAAAAGATCGCCGCCGAGAGACCAGACGAGACCGTTCTGAAGCATGAACTCATAGGAGTGTGAAGCTGTGGTGAGCGTCAGATAGAGCGGACCGACGATATAAGCGATACCGATGATCAGGATCAGGCTCGCGAAGATATTGATGGAGCGTGCGTTCTCGACCATGGCTTAGCGCTCGTAGTTAATGCGCCGGCCGAGCAGCGCGAACTGCAAAGCGGCGACAAGAATGAAGAAGACCATGAGTATCGCAGTCTGTGTGGAGGCCCCGGACAGATCATAGCTGCCGAACCCATCGAGATAGATCTTGTAGACGAGAAGCGTCGTGGCACCGCCGGGCCCTCCCTTGGTGATCGTGTCGATGAGCGCAAAGGCCGAGGTGACGCTTTCGGTGAATTCCAGCACAAGCGTCAGAAAAAGCTGCGGCATTATCAGCGGCAATTGCACATCGAAGATTCGCCGCCACGGCCCGGCACCGTCCATGGCGGCTGCTTGGACGACGGTATGCGGTATGGCGCGCAGCCCCGCGAGAAGGATCACGAAGTTGAACGGGATATTGCCCCAGACATGCGCCGCAATCAGCGTGACATAGGCGTCGAAACTGTCAAAACCGGGATTCCATATACCGGGAAACATCTCGTTCAGCGGCGTAAGCACACCGACGAACGGATTGAAGATGAAGGAGAAAACGAGGCCAATCGACGCGCCGGCGATGCCCTTTGGCCAGACAAGAACGTTTCTGGCCGGCAATGACATGCGGATTTTGCGATCGGCGGCAATCGCCAGGATCAGCGGAACGAGAACCGCCAATGACGAGGCCGTTGCCATGAAGATCAGCGTGCGCCAACTGGCCTTCCAGAACTCCGGGTCGGAAAGGACGCGCACAAAATTGCCCCAGCCGACAAATTCCGAGCCGCCGCCAAAGGGACGTTCCAGGAAAAAAGACCAGTAGAACGCCTGAAACACAGGCGCATAGAAGAACAGGATAACAAGTAACAGCAGCGGAGCCACGAAAAGCAGCGGCAACCATCGATGCCGAAACATGGTGGATTCAAGAAACATGACAAAACCCCGGCCTATGGGAGTGGTGTGGGGCGTGCATACGCCGCACACCATGACTGCAGATCAGGGTAGCTCTACGCCCTTGTAGGTCTGCTGGAAACGACGCAGCAATTCATCGCCACGCGTCTTGGCCTTGTCTAGCGCCACCTGCATGGTCTGCTGGCCAGAAAAAGCCTTCTGGGTTTCCTCCGTCCATATCTGCCGGAACTGGATATAGGAGCCAAGGCGGATGCCGCGGGTGTCAGGCGTCGCAGGTTCGCTCATTGAGCCAATGCCGATTGCAGCGGTGGCGAATTTGGGCGACTTCGCATCCGGGCTCTTGGCGATGGCGTCGAGCACATCGTTGGTGACAGGCACATAACCGGTTGCAGCCGAAAACGTCATCTGCTGCGCCGGCTGACGCAGGAAGTTGAGGAAGGCCTTGGCACCATCGACCTCCGCCTTGTCATGCCCCTTCATGATGTAGACCGACGCGCCGCCGACGAATGTATTGTGACGTTTCTCACCCGCATACATCGGCGCCATGGCGACGGTGATCTCGTATTTACCTTCAAACGCTTTCGTGAATGTCGAATAGGAGCCGGAGGATGCCTCGATCATCGCACATTCGCCCGAACTGAAGGCTGCAACGAGATTACCGCCTTTGGTATCCGCGTTCAAACGGACCAGACCTTCATTGCGCCAGTCGACGAGATTGGCGAGATGCTTGGCGGCCAGAGTCTTGTTGAAAACATATTCCGCGTCGAGCCCGTCATAACCATTGTGCTTTGAAGCAATCGGCTGGCCATGGCGGGCGGAGAATTGTTCGAAAACGATCCATGGTTCGGCGTTCGTCACAAATGGGCAGGCGCTACCATTGGCCTTCAGTTTGCGTGCAGCCTCGATGATTTCTTCCCAGGTCTGTGGAGTCTTGGTGACACCGGCCTTTTCCAGCTCGGTCTTATTGGTGTAAAACAGCAGTGTCGATGCATTATAGGGCTGGGCGAAGAGCTTGCCCTTCGATGTTTCATAATAGGTGCGCGCGCCTGCAATGTAGCTGTCCCACTTCACGTCCGGCAGCTCGTCCTGAACCGGCACGACCGCGTCCGACAACATCATGTCGAGCGTCCCGGCATCGAGGACCTGCAGAAGGATCGGGGCGTTTTTGGCGCGATAGGCGGCAATCGCCTTCTGCATCAGAACTTCATAATTGCCCTGACCGACACAGTTGACCTTGTGATCGGCCTGTGCGGCGTTAAACGCGTCGCATTGCGCCCTTATGGCGACTTCGACGGGACCAGTATTGCCATACCAGAATTCAATATTTGCAGCATGCGCGGATACCGCACCAGCAAGAAGCGCGGCCGTAGCCGTAAGTGTGAAAAATTTCATTGTGCCCTCCGTTTAAGACATCGCCGAGCCCTCCTCGGCGATAATGGCGACGCCTTAGTTACTCAGGTAGAGTAATAATAATATGACGAAATGCAAGAGCTTGAACAACAAAAAGATCGAGGCTACAGGTCTAGGACGAACTCCATCGTCCGACCTATCTACTCGCCATCAGTGAATTGCAGGAGAAATCATATGGGATATTCACCGGAAGCTCTGATCGCCCCACGCTTTTTCAGGACGACCGACGATGCGGTTGCCTCCCCCAACGAACGACGCCTTCTCAGGGTAATTTCGCGCAACGCGGGCATATCGCGAACGGAGCTGACCGGTCTGACTGATCTTGCGCAACAGACTATCCACCGGCTGCTGGACCAATTGGCGGATCGGGGAATAGTCAGTCTCGGCCAACCCAAGCCGGGTCTAGGAAAGGGCCAGCCGAGCCCGATGATTACACTGGATGGTCGCTACGCCTGGTGCTGCGGCATGTCGGTCAATACCGACGTGATCGACGTATGCCTCATGGATTTCTCAGGGCAGGTCCTGGCGGAAACCAACGTGCAGCTTCGAGAGCGCACCGCCGCTGAGGCGCTTGAGCGGGTCCGTGACTGGGTATACGAACGGCAGGCGGCGCTGGTTTTATCGACCGAGAACTTCTTTGGCATTGGCCTTGGAATTGCGGGTTACCATGTGAGTGGCACCAGCTTCAATGCTTCCCTCCCCCTGCACGAGTGGTCGCTGGTCGAGCTAGGGCCACTCCTGACGAGCTACTTTGATCGACCGGTCTGGGCACTGAATGGCGGAAAGACCGGCACGATCGCTGAAGCAATGTTCGGTGTCGGCCGTTACATCAAGGATTTCGCCTATCTCAGCTTCAACTACGGCTTCGGTGGTGGCCTGATATGCAATGGTGAACTCCTGCATGGCGGCAACGGCAATGCGGGGGAGTTTTCGCAAATGTACGATGACGACGAAGTGAACCGACGGCCTGCTCTTCAGATCATTCTCGAGAAGCTGAGATCCCATGGCGTCGACGTTCCGTCGATCACCTTCCTCAGAAAACACTTCGATCCAAAATGGCCCGGTGTTACCGAGTGGGTGGACGAAGTTACCCCGGCCTATAATCGCCTGGTGAACGCCATCTGGGCCGTCTACGATCCGAAAGCGATTGTCTTCGGCGGACAGATCCCACCCGCATTGGCGGAGTTGATGATCGAGCGCACGCAGCTGTTCGGAAAACCCCGCTACGGGGTCTGGCGGGCCAGCCCCAAGCTTATAGTCTCTGAAATAAGACCTGATGCGGCCGCCATGGGCGCGGCGGCGACGCCGTTCAAGTTGAACTTTTTTTAGACATTGGAGCGCCTTTAGCACTTGGAGGCCCGATTTTAGTCATGAGATCTCGATGACTATCCCCTCAATCGTTATTATTGGGTATGTTGAGGAGGATACCGCAGGCCTTGCAATGGACAGCGTCGGTATCATGTCTCTGTAAACTGCATTGCGGACACGGATGGCTGACCTTGTAGGGTCGGACGACCGACTGAGCAAGGCGTACAAACAACGAAATTCCGACGATCATGGTGACGACCGAAGTGAGCTTTCCTACTGGCCCTGGCAGCGTGATATCGCCGAAGCC
Source organism: Rhizobium nepotum 39/7 (assembly GCF_000949865.1). Taxonomy (GTDB): domain Bacteria; phylum Pseudomonadota; class Alphaproteobacteria; order Rhizobiales; family Rhizobiaceae; genus Agrobacterium; species Agrobacterium nepotum. Next base: position 29,156 of record NZ_JWJH01000024.1, read on the forward strand.
TGTCGTTGTCATCGTCGCCACAGTGAAATAGAGCGCGTCGATGAAGCCTGACAAGCCTTCCTGACGGTACAAGAAGGTCGTGTAAACAAACCCTGTCACCGTAAAAAGAAAGACCAGAAAATCAAAGCAAGCCCCGGTGACATCAAGATAAGCGGCGTAGCCAGACCGTCAATGTCGGTGGAATGGCCCCCAACGAGGATCTTCCTCGCGGCGCCATCCCGATGACCGGGCATAATCCAGGCAACGATACCAGCGGCCACCGTGAGCAGCGTACCACACATAAGAGCCTCACTTTGCCGATCTGACGAACGGTCTTGATCTCAGGCCGTTGCGGCGGGGAGCTTCCATCCCGGCAGCGTGATTACCCTATATTCTCAAATGTTGGATAGATCGACTACTTTCGTGTCGTGACGCCTTCCTCACCCACTCAATCAGCGTATATGCCGAGCAGCCAATCCTGGCGGCTATGGAAGAGACTACGGCCCACCGCGAGGAATGTTCGGCTTCATGTTCCGTCATCATTCGCACGGCGCGAGCGCGGGCTTCAGGAGAGAATGACGCGTTGGGGTCTTCGGCAAAGCCGGGGTGGCTCAGACTGTCCTGTCAAAGCGGGTTGCAGTTCAGTCCCACAAATGAATTTTTAAACAGAGAAACAGACATACTAATTTACATTACAGCCTTATATTTCCTGCGGCAGAGTCCCCACTTTCTGATACGCTAATCCAAATCTGGAAGCCACGAACCCAAAACGGCATATAATCCGCCCGGCGGTTTCCTGATCCGGAATGCATTGCGAATACGAGATATGGCCATGGCGCGTGATCCGCCCGGGTGACACATCCTGTTTCGACACCCTGCACCTGCAGATACGAGCTTACCTGGCCTACCGCACCTGCAGACGGCGGCCGCTCATATCGGTCTTCCCGAAAAATCGCGCAAACATGCTCAGCTGATCCTGCACCGCCCCAATGCTCCCGATGTCGGCGATCAATTGTCAGAGGCTGCCGCAGGCATAAATATCCGGGCATTCCCTTCCAAAAAACAATCCATCGACACTCACAGTCTCATCAATCCAAAGCACCCATCATCATTCCCCTGAATTCAACCATTCCCGACGCAATGTCTTCCCCATTCGTCTCCACGCATGACAGCCTGCTCGCCGACGAGCTCTCTGAAGGCATCACCTATTATCGCTTTCAGCGCACTGCCGACTGGGAGACCGCCCACCCGGACAATTCCGCAATTCACTCGATCCTTTCCTTGATGAAGGACAGGGGCGCCTTCACCGTCATTCGCATCGCCAACGCCCGGACCAAAACCGTCAGCCCCTCTAGTGGCGTGGAGACCTCCCTGGAGATCGTCCGCGATCTGAGGGGTCCCTTTGTGGCCATCAATGGCGGCTTCTTCATTCACCTCCCCAAATTCTTCCGCGGAGAAGACGGCTTCCTCCTTCCCGATGACAAGGTCACGCAGACCGTCGGCCCCACCAGTGCGACCGAGCTTACCGGGCAATATGTGGAGGTTCCTAAGGCCTATGCGGACCATTTGAAGAAACGCGAGATGACCGACGGCAGTTTCTACTACGCCGGCCCCTCCCTGGGGCGACCCCTGGCCGTCACGAAGACCAGCTTTGACCGCATCAACACCTCCGAAGGCCGCTTTAACTATTTCGCCAGAAACCCCGAGGGCAACACGATTGCGAGCCCGGTCTGGGCTTCACTGCGGGAGTGGGAATTGCAGCGCCAGGAGAACGAAGCGTCCAAGGACTTCCAGGCTGCGACGACAATGCGCACGGAAACCGAGGACACGTACCTGGCGGAAGTAATGAAACGCAAGGCGATACTCTCTGATGGCACCCTCCAATATGCCAGCGCCCCCCCGGCCAATGAGTTCGTCAGAGGTTGCTGGGCGCAGGACCCGGGAAACTTTTCCCACGTCAATGAGCCAAACGAGCGCGCCGGCATTCTCCGGGGCGAAGGCGCCTGGTACTTCTTTACCTACACCTCTCAGCGGAAGGAAGGCGTCATCATTGACGCGTTCGGCGATCTCGCAAAGGCATTCGCCGCGCACTTCGAGAAAGCGATCCCAACTGGCGATGAAATCTGGGCGAATGATGGAGGCCCCTCCATCGGCCTCATGTTTGTCGATCAACATGGCGCTATCCGCTTGCTCGCTCAGGGTGGTCTGGCCGAGCAAAGCGTCCCCATTCCGGTGGACGTGAAGATGATGCGACAGGTTCCCAACATGGTTGCCGCCTGGCACGAAAGCATCAAGGAGGAAGCTTAAGCGGAGGTTCTGACTTTTGCCCGGTTTGTGTTTTGAAGGTTCAACACCTTGATGTTTATCCGGTGGCTTCAACTCCACCCTTATTTTCCAGATAGCTGCCTGAATTGATCATCGATTGATGGAAATCGTCATTCACATGTGAATACAAGCCGAATTACAATCGCCTGGCCATTAAAAATAACCTCCTAAAATGCTGAAATTCATTTCCACTATCTCCCCATCGATCAAAACGAACTGCCATCTATCCCCCCCACCCAAGCCCAACTCCTCCATTATCGTCTCCCGGTCGCCTCCTCGTATGAAGGAGGCGCTTCGGCGGGGTGTCCGTCATTATGGTGCTCGATGATGACCATCATGAACTGACCGGTGTTTTCAGAAGCCGTTGCAAGTTGACGCTGCCGGGCTGCTTCCCGCCTGGCTTCCTCTCTCTCGTATTCCAGAAGGATTTGGTTCGTAGTCGTCAGGGCGGCAGCCTTCTCTAGGGCGGCTACCTTGCAGAACGGTTTGTCGTCGGGCGAGGCAGATGAATAACATTGCTCGAGCGCATTCAGCTCATCTTGGAGTTTCTGAACTTGTTTTCGCGCGACATCGAGGTTGATCGCGCATTCCAGATCTGTCCGACGTTCGTTCGGGATCGCCGGAACGATCTGTCCGGCGCCGGGCATTCGCATGCCGCTTGAGGTCATCGTGCAGTTGAGGATGGGTGAATTCTTGAGATTGTGCGCTGGTGATGTGGATCGGGAATGAGTGAACTGGCGAACCAATGTCGTACAGGCTTCTTCACCGGCTTTTCAAATGAATGTCGGTGGGTTCTCGGGCGCTGCGAAAGCCCGTTCCCAAAATATCGTCCTGCTGACCAAGCTATCATATGATCCGATCATACGATTACCCCGCACGGAAAGATTGCCGCTCCAGTCATCAGCCAATCGCCGGGCTCGAAGAAGGCACGCGGTCCACACAAGCGCCCGATGAAACCCAATATCGACCTGGTGACCAAATATCGGCCCGAATATCTGCAGATACGAGCCTACATGTCCTGGCTCATTGGTCCGTCGGCCGCCGATCCTCATTTCCGCACGTCCGAAAACCTGCTCAGCTGAACATCCATTCCATCGATGAATACGAGGTGCATGCACTGCGCCTCCGCACGGTTGCCCGGCCAGCGTCGGACATGGCCCTCCCCGGCAATCCCCGTCATAGGCGCAAGAGGCATAAAAGGCGGCAGGTTCCCGATATTGGCCTTTCGATCAACCAGAAACCCAACAGATCATCAGACCAAAGCCTATTTACGACAATCATCATCCATCAACTTCCGTCACCATGGCCACGCCCGCTTCCAACGTTCAGGGCACGCTCCAGAAAGTCTGCGACTTTTTCTATCGCAACGCCTTCCTCAAGGCCAACGCCGTCGAGAACATCCGTCAGGGGGAGGGCTATCATGTCCACCAGCTACTGTGCGCCTATCTCGTCCATCACGAGACGGGCCTTGATCTCCCTCAGGAGATCATCGATGCCGCCGGCGACTTAACGCCCGCACTACAGGAAAAAATTGAGGCCCTCGGCCTGCTCGCCGGGGAGTGCAAGGACATAGAGCGTGCGATCGGGGAAGAATGGGCGGCTCTTCCCGAGGCCGCCAAGGCCCACATCAGGTCCAACGCGCGCAAGACCCGCAGCAAAATTCAGGCTTTCAGCGATGGCATGCCCTTGTGGCAGAGCATCATGCTGAGCGCCATGACCGGAGGAGCCATAAGCTGGGATGTCTGGTCCGCCAGCAACGTTCCGGACACTTCCCTCTTCCCGCGGGTCATTCCCTTTGCGGTCGGGACCATTCCCCTGACAATCGGTTTCCTGATTGCCCCCGGAGCCAACTGGCGGCAGTTTTTCAACGCCGTTTTCCAGGACAAGATCTTTCTCGGCATAGCCCAGCGCATCAATCTCACCACCGGCATCCATCACGACGACTTCTATCAGGACAAGCCACGCTACATTACCTCGGTCGGCGTGTCGTCCGTCTTGCTGATGCTTATGTTCAACCTGCCCCAGAAGATCATCGCCATCAAGCAGAACATGGACACAAACAAGGCTGGGAAGATGCCTCTGCCCGGAGATGAAGTCGCCGAGCTGCTGGCGATCCGGGACGCCATGATGACGAAGTCCGAGCGCCTGAACCAATATCAGAAGGCCCTGAAGGATTTGGCGGAGCAGCACATCGTCTCGCAGGGATTGGAGGATGGCCTGACAAAAATCAGCGGCAAGGCCCACAGGACCTCGGAGCTTCTGCGCCGGACCGCAGGTCAGTACGTCGCCGAAAAACAACCTGATTTCGTGAAAAAGTCCCAAATCGTGATGCTGTGGGATACCTTTCTGGGTTTCATGTTTTACTCGGCAAGGGAGAATGATGCACAGATCGGCGCGCTCATTCCCTACGCGTCGTTCGCCAAGATGAGGATGCTCGAAGTCCTCCTCACGCACACCCAGAGCCTGCAGGACATGATCAATCTCTTCGCCCGCTCCGGCGCGCTGGCGCTTCTCCAGCTCACATCGGTTTCGGTCGTCCTGCAAAAGAAGGGCCCGCGCGCGTTTGACAACGTCAAGCTGAAGGCCGGAGTTACCGTGGCCCTTTCCACCATCAATCTCACGGTCATTCAGTATGGCCCCGCCATGATGTTCGCTCTCCAGGATGCAGGCACGGCATTCGCACGCTTCGCCCGGAAGAAGTGGCAGGACATGGGGGACGGCGAGTTCTTCGACGCCATCGACTATCCAGATGACGAACCGGAGGATGAGGTCTTCCACGATGCGCTCGAGATCTTCCTGAACCCCGACCCCACTGACCGGACAGAGGGTTCCGAGCCCGACGAGTTCTTCGACGCCCGCTCCACCTGGGAGGCCGTCATGGACATCATGAACGATACGGAACGCGCTCTTGGGACCACGGCCTAGTGCAGCAATGAGTTTGCCGAGAATGGGAGGTTTCCAGGGTCTTTTCAACAAGGGCCGCCCGGGCGACAGAAGATAAGCGGACCAATCAACTGGCCGATGTCGGAAATAGTTCAAGTAGTTTTTATCCAAGTATTCTAGAGTGATTTCAATTGAATCCTTCTTTCGCGCAAGCGCGCGCCACTGAGAAACGCGATCTGAACCAAAGTGACTACAGGTGTATGTATCCTGCCGTGCAATAGAGTTTGGCCGCCGTTCCATCGTCGAAATTCGCTCGCCCCGCGGCCCGCGGGGCGGAAACCGTCCCCGGCCTGTCGTCATCAGCCTGTTGCAAAACATCACTAGAGGTGTTGACATCAATTAATTTCCATGATGGAAATTAATTGGGAACAAATAAAAGGGAGTATAATAGATGATTCGCAATACAGCATTCGCCGTGGCGCTGGCCACGACCGCCATGACGACAAGCCCCGCCTGGGCGGCTGACGTAACCCTTCGATATATGAGCTTCGATCCTGTCCAACTGGAGCAGGAAAAGCCGGCCATCGCGGCGTTCGAGGCGGAAAATCCAGGGATCAAGGTTCAGGCTCAGGCATTGCCCCAGAAAGACTACTGGCCGAACCTGTCGGCGCTGGCAGCCTCGGGCAGCCTGCCGGATGTGATGATGATGTCGTCGGGCTACATCCAGCAATGGGTCGAAGCGGGCAACCTCGCGGACCTGACGTCCTTCACCACATCCCTCAACCTGGCCGGTTATACCGAAAGCGCCGTTCAGGTCGCCCGGATAAAAGGGGGGCTGTTTGCGGTCCCGCAGAGCTGGCAGGGCCCTGTCCTCTATTACAACCAGGATGCCTTCGACGCTGCCGGCCTGTCCTACCCGACAAGCGGCTGGACATGGAGGGACTTCCTTGCGGCTGCGCACAAGCTCACCATAGACAAGAACGGCGACGGGAACCCCGATCGATGGGGATATTCGGTCTTCGGGCGCTACGCGCAAACGGATGGATGGGTCTACCGCAACGGCGGCCGCTACCTGAATGCCGATGCAACCGCCTTGCAGCCCAATCCGCAGGCGATCTCCGCCCTTTCGTTCCTCACCGATCTCGTTGTAAAGGAAAAGGTCGCCCCGCCACCCAAAGACATGGAAGGCGTGCGTTATCAGGACATTTTTCCTCTCGGCATGGCCGCCATGTGGGTCGATGGCTCCTGGAGCATTTCGAACAATCGCACCGTCATCGGCAACAAGTTCCGATGGGGCATCGCCGAGATCCCGCTCGGTCCCGATGCGACGCCGGAAACCACCCGCGCCTATGCCTGGCCAGACATGCTCGCCGTCGGCGCCACGTCCAAGAACCAAAAGATCGCGACCGCCTTTATCAAGCACATGACGGACGGCTCGCGCAGCGCCAAGGACTTCCGCGGCGGCAAGGTGCCGGCCTTCAAGGAGGTCGCAGAGCGTGCAGAATGGCTTGAACGGGACCAGCAGCCGGGCAACAAGGAAGTCATCCTCAAGATCGGCCAGCAGCAGCTCTATACCGGGTTCTCCAAGAACTGGGACGCCTGGAGGGGCTACGGAGCGTCCGGCTCGGGTGGTGTGAACGGCGAGCTGGATGAGGTCTTCAACGGGCGCAAGTCCCTGAACGATGCCGTCAAGAGCTTTGTCGACTACGGCAACGGCGTTCTCAAACGCTAGGCAAACGCCAACAACTCCTTAAATTTTCGTTGCCGGGAAAAGAGCCTCTCTTTCCCGGCGCAGGAGAGCATTATGCAGAGTAACGCCCGCGCGTTCCCTTGGATCGCCTTTTTCTTCCTGCTGCCAACGCTTGTCGGCCTGACGGTTTTCCGTCTGGTGCCCGTGGTATGGGCGTTCATCATGTCGTTCACGCGATGGCAGATCTTCGACCAGCCCCAGTGGGTCGGTCTCGACAATTACATCCAGATCCTCACCTCGCCGGCGGCGGCGAAAGTCTTCCTCAACACGGCATGGTTCACCCTTCTCTACGTTCCAGGCGCGATCGCCTTGGCGACAGTCCTTGCCGTCCTGCTGAACAATGCATTGCGGATATCCGCGTTCTTCCGGGGGGCATTTTTCCTGCCTTACATCACCTCGACCGTCGCGGTCGCGCTGGCATGGCGGTGGATTTTCTCGACCAAGTTCGGAATCCTGAACAATCTCCTGCTCTGGCTCGGCGTTTCCACGCCGCCGGCATGGCTGGCCGATCCAACCTGGGCGCTTCCGGCCGTGGCAATCGTCGCCATATGGAAGGACAGCGGCTTCTACATGCTGCTTCTTCTCGCAGGCCTCCAGACGATCGACACCTCCGTCTACGAGGCGGCAAAGATCGACGGCGCCAAGAGGATTCGGCAGTTCTTCGAAATCACCATACCACTTCTGTCCCGCAGCCTGTTCTTCGTGCTGATCATCGCGCTCGTCCGGTCAACCCAGACCTTCGAGCTTACATACGCCCTGACGGGCGGAGGGCCGAACGGTGCCTCCAGCACCCTCGCCTTCTTCATCTACGAGAATGCCTTCGTGCATTTCCAGATGGGTTATGCCTCCGCGCTGGCATATCTGCTGTGCTTCGTGGTCGGCTTCATCACACTTACCAATTTCTATGTACGCCGGAGATGGGTCCATGAATAAACGGTCGCTCCTTGCCGCCCTCTATGGCGTGCTCGTAGTCTATGCCCTCGTGACACTGTCTCCCTTTCTCTGGATGCTGATTACCTCGTTCAAGGAGCCGGCGGACCTCTTCAGCCTGCCACCGAGCTTCGTCCCGACGCAGTTGCTGACCGACGCTCCCTTCGCCAACTATACGTCGGTGCTCACCGAAAGGGATTTCACGACGTATTTTGTCAATTCGCTGATCGTCTCGACCTCCGCCGCGGTGGGTCAGGTTATCACCTGCGCCATGGCGGGTTATGTATTCGCGAAAGTCCCGTTTCGCGGGCGGAATTTTCTTTTCGCTGTCGTGCTGGCAACGGCGTTCGTCCCAAACGAGGTGACAATCATCCCGGAATATCTTCTGATGCGGCAGCTTGGATGGATCAACACGTTTCTGCCATTGATCGTGCCATCGTTCCTCGTCGGATCGTTCGGAACATTCATGTTACGCGAGTATTTCTCAGCACTGCCGAACGACTTCGCCGAGGCCGGACGCATGGATGGAGCATCGGCCTTTCGGATCTTCCGGGATATCTATCTCCCGCTTTCCGTGCCGGCACTCATTTCAGTATTCGTGGTCGCCTTCATTCATAGCTGGGACGAGCTCCTTCGCCCGATCCTCTATCTGAACTCACCCGAACTCTACACCGTCCCGCGCGGCCTCATCAGCCTGGTGAGCGAGTTCGACGCCCAGTGGACCTGGTTCATGGCGGGGTCGGTCATTTCCACCCTGCCCCTGGTGGCGATCTACATTCTTGGCCAACGGTACGTCATCCAGGGATTCGTCGCGGGCGGTGTGAAGTAATGATCGATATGAAAGGCTCTACCATGCAAGCTATCAGAAAAGAGACCGTGATCCTCGCTTCCGGACTTAAGGCAAATATTGCAGTCGTTCATGCCGAACGATTCCAGGTAGAGCCATTCAACGACTCGCCGCCGGGCGAAGCCGTCGCATCGATTGAAGCTGCCCTAGCGTCGGCAAGGCTGGGAGCGCCGACCTACCAGGTTCCGCCCCCGGAACGCCGCATCGAAGATAAAAGCGTGGTCGAGCTTCAGGGAAAAAAGATGGAGCTTTGGGCTGCTCGCTCGGCGGCCATGGCCAGACAATATAAGAATGCCGGGGCGTCCGCCTGTGAACTCTGGAGCGACAGACGAAGCTCCACACCCTCGAAATATCCCATCCCGCTTGCCTATACCGACTACATGCGCCTGCGCAGCGCCAGTCTCGCCAGGGATGAAATCTTCTCGAACGCCAATTACTTCCTCTTCGAGCCAAGGGAGCTGGATACCCATTTCGAAGCCTATGGCGACCCCGTGGGAATGGTCGCGACGGCGGGCGTAATCCAGTACCCTCCCCAGGTTCCCAGAGCGTGCCTGGTCTTCGATGGCAAGGCGAGCGCGATCAGGAATCTCTGCTTTACAGATGTTGCCGTGACCCTTCCCGACGGAACCGTTCTTCTTTCCCATGCATCGGGAGCGTTCCAGGAGAAGTCGGCGGAGCCGGTCGCGATAGCACGCTACTACGGTACGATCGATGGTCTGACGCCGCGGGCCAAAAGTGCCGTCGAGGTCGCCGTCGTCGGACGCTTCGCCGTGGCCATGTCCCGGGGCGGCGGCATGCCGGTTCCAAGGACGGGGTGCGTACTGCGCTTTTCAGATGAGCCAGAACGGGGCCTGCTCGAAGCTCTCCGGCAAGGGCAGCCAGTCTCGTATTCCATCCGGAACGGCACGGTCGTGGAGGGTGTGCAAGCCGGTCCGCGTCTCGTGAGAGACGGCGTCGCGTTTAGCGACGACGCAGTCTTCGAAAAGGAAGGGGTCTTCATAGAAGGGGCCTCCGGAGATCTGACCCAGCCATCGCCCTACAATTGGAAAGCGGATTGGCATGAAACACGCGCTGCGAGGCTTGGCGCCGGCATCGATGCCAACGGCGATCTTTTTCTCCTCGCCGTGGAAGGCAAATCCACCTATGCCGCTCGTGACGTAATCGCACAGGGAGCGACGTTGTTCGATATTGCCGAGCTGTTGCAGCGATACGGTGCGATAGAGGGCATGCATCTCGACGGTGGAGGCTCGGTCCAGTTGTTTCGTCCCTTCGGAGGCGCAATCCTCAGACCGGGAAATTTCTGCCGGGGTTATGAAGACGTGGAGGCGGACTATGACCGGCCTGTGCCGTTGGGACTAAGGTTGAAACTGAGAAAAGCGGGGTGATCTTGTGACGTTTCATCGAGAGCTGAACGAGCTTCAACTTCAAACGCTCGAGACCGTGATTTCAGGGACTGCGCCGAGCCGCTTCGAGCTGTCCCACCAGTTCGGCGTTTCCCCGCAAACCATGACGCGTACCGTCAAGAGTCTTGTCGACAACGGTTATCTTGATGAACAGGCGGAATCGACCGGAACCCGAGGTCAGCCGTCCAGAAGACTGGTCTTTCGAGCGGGAAGCCTGCTCGTCCTCGGACTGGTGCTGGCAAACGAGCGTCTGGTGGTGACGGTCGAAGATCTGGCCGGCGAGCGCCTTTACAAAAGGGAGGTAAGCGGGGATTTCCGCGAACCGGACCGGACGCTGGACAAGGCAACCGCGATGATCACTGAAGCATTCACAGCCGTCGGCGCGACGGAACGTTTTGTCGGCATCGGGATCGCCGCACAGGGTTTTTTCATCGAGAAGGGCCGCCGGGTCATTTCGATAGGCAATCCCCTCGCGTGGTCGCGGGTGAACCTGAAGGCACATTTCGAGACGTGTTTCTCGCTCCCTGTGACCATCCAGAACGACGCCAAGGCAATTGCGGTCGGCACGATTCGCGAAGGCCTCTCAAGGCGACACAGCCACTATTTTTGCTTCTATCTCGGAGGAGGCGTTGGCGGGGCCCTCGTCCACAACAATGAACTCTATGAAGGGGTCTCGGCAAACGCCGGCGAAATCGGCAACTTCGTTCCGAGGAACGATTTCCGGCCCACGATCGGGAATTTCCTCAAGATTGCAAATCTCGAAAGGGTCGAGGACTGGCGCAACGGCAGAGAGCTTCCTCCCTCCGTAGGCGTTTGGTGCAGGGAAGCCGGCGCCTCCCTGACCCTGGCGGCCCAGATAGCCGTCAGGACATACGATGTCGACAGGCTGTTTGTCTGCTCCTATATGCCTGGCCCCGTTCTCCAGGCGATCTGTGCGGCCATCCGGCTGGAGCCAATCGGCAGCAACCTGCTGAACCCGGAGGATGCACACCGGCTGCTGCGATGGCCAATCGTCACCCCGATCAACGAGACCTCGCTCAACCGCGGCGCCTGCGCGCTGGCCGGATACCATTTCCTGCGCAATCCGCGAAACCCGCAATCATAATTCGCACATAAAAAGGGGAATTCCTATGGCACCAATTTCGTTACGCAACATTCGGAAATCCTACGGTGACCTTCCGGTCATACACGGGGTGGACCTCGAAATCAGCTCCGGCGAGTTTGTCGTGATCCTCGGGCCTTCCGGATGCGGAAAATCGACCCTTTTGCGCATGATCGCCGGCCTGGAGGATATCACGTCGGGCGACATGGCGATCGACGGAAGGATCGTTAATCACATGGAGCCACGGGAGCGCGGTTGCGCCATGGTCTTCCAGAACTACGCCTTGTACCCGCATATGACCGTCGCCGCCAACATCGGTTATGCGCTGAAGGTGGCGGGAGTACCGAAGCCCGAGCGCCAAAGACGTGTTGAGGAAACGGCAAAGATCGTCGGTTTGACCGACTATCTCGGCCGCAAGCCAGCCGCGCTGTCCGGCGGTCAGCGGCAGCGGGTGGCGATGGCAAGGGCCATCATCCGCGAGCCGGCCGTGTTCCTGTTCGATGAACCCCTGTCAAATCTCGACGCCAAGCTGCGGGTGGTGATGCGCGCGGAAATACGGCGGCTACACCGCCAGCTTGCCGCCACATCCGTTTTTGTCACGCATGATCAGCATGAAGCCATGACGCTGGCGGACCGCATCATCGTGATGAACGGCGGACAGGTGGAGCAGGTGGGCACGCCGTCCGAAATCTATCACAATCCGGCGACCCGGTTCGTGGCCGGCTTCGTCGGCACGCCGGCGATGAACCTGCTCGAAGGTAACATCGCCGCCGACGGCCGGTTCCGGGACCCCCATGGCACCGACATCAAGGTCCGGCCGGAAATATCCGGACAATATGCGGAACAGGCGGTCGTCTTCGGCATTCGTGCCGAGTCGGTCCGTCTCGTGGAACCCGGCACTCCCGGCGCGCTGACAACCTATGCGGAATTCATCGAGGAGCTTGGATCGACCCGGATCATCCATGCGCTGGTGGGCGATGCCGCATTCGCGGCGACGGTCTCGCAGGACATCCGCGTCCGCCCTGGCGAACAGCTCGGTTTCGCGTTCGACCCCAAGGACACCCATCTCTATTCCACCGATTCCGGTTTGCGGATCGCGGCATAAATCTCGAGGGCGCCTTGGGCCGGTGATCGGAACGTTCCGCTTCGCCGCCCGGGCGACGTCGCCCCGACAGTCGCTTCCTTTGCAGTTTCTGAGTGAGATGACACGCAACACCGAAGAGTTCGCGCTTGAGCATCAGCGGCGGCCTGCGTGTCAATCAGCACCGAACATTGGGTCTGACTCATATTTGATGATTTCCTGGTCGAAGCTGGTGCTGTCATCAATGAGGAATCAGTACCATGGCGACCAAATTTCGTCTGTCGTCCCTGATCCCGGCCGGATTGATTGTTGAGCGTTCCGACGAGAGCAACGGGGTTATCATTGTTTCAGCGCGTGCTGCCGCGAACCGACGTGCCTGCCCCTTATGCAATCGAATGTCAGATCGTGTTCATAGCCGCTACGTTCGAATAATCGCTGATTTGCCTTGTGCCGGCACCAAGGTCCAACTGCGGTTATCGGCCAGGCGCTTTGTGTGTAAGATGACATTCTGCCGCCGCCGGATTTTTGTGGAAAGGTTTGGCGAGCTTGTCGTTCCGGAGCGCAGCCGTCGAACTGCTCGGCTTGACACCATCGTACATCATCTCGGATTGGCTTTGGGAGGGCGGCCTGCAGCAGCCTTTGCCAAACGCTTGATGATCCCGGTTAGCAATGACACGCTCATCCGCGCGGTAAGAAGAAAATCCACTGCGCCGGATGATACGCTCAGCGTCGTCAGGGTTGACGACTGGGCTTTCCGCCGCAATCACCGCTATGGCACCGTCGTATGTGATCTTGAGAGGCGAAGGATTATCAAGCTTCTGCCTGACCGGGAGATCGCAACAGTTTCGACGTTTCTCGCTCAGCACCCCGAAATAACTATCATTTCCCGCGATCGAGGTGGCGGCTATCGTGAAGCTGCCGCAAGGGCCTTACCCCATGCAGCTCAGGTCGCAGATCGTTGGCATTTAACGGAGAACGCCAGCGCGGCGTTCCTTGACGTCGTGCGCAAATCCGTGCGAGCAATCCGTACTGCAATTGGCGCTACGACGATCGACCCTAAACTACTCACTGCGCTGAACGGCTGCAATATGACAGTTATCTGAGGCGCGAGGACGTGAATACGACGATCAGCAAGCTCGCCGCCGCCGGCGTTCCGATAAAGGAAATCGTTCGACGAACCGGCTACAGCCGTGGAACCGTGCGCCAGATTGTCCGCGGCCACAGATCCGATGTGTTCCGTGTCAGACAAAGTTCCCTTGAGGCTCATTTTCCCCTGTTAGATCAACTCTGGACGTCTGGGCAGCGCAACGGCGCTGAACTTTGGCGGCAGCTAAAATGCAGAGGCTTTCGTGGTTGTTCTCGTGTGGTCGCAGAGTGGGCGGCAAGGCGACGGCGGTCCGAGCAGATCTGCGATCGGCAACTTCAAAAGGTGCCATCCGCGAGAACGATTGCCCGATTGATGACAACTGCTCGCGATCAATTGAGCAAAGCGGATACAATTATCATCGCGGCCATAGAAGCGGGTGTTCCCGCCCTGGTCGAAGCCCGCAATCTAGTTGATCGGTTCCAAACAATGATCCGAAGGAAGGCCAAGACAGAACTCGATCCGTGGATCGCTGATGCAAGCGACAGTGTGTTCGCCTCCTTTGCTAACGGGATCGTGAAAGACAAGGCAGCAGTGTCTGCCGCAATCACCGAACCTTGGTCGAACGGCCAGGTTGAAGGACAAATCAACAAGCTAAAACTCGTTAAAAGGCAGATGTATGGGCGCGCCAAACTGGATCTTCTCCAGGCTCGATTGATCGGCGTAATGTGAAGGAAGCCGTCATCAAATATGCGTCAGACCCGAACATTGACCCCTTTTTGGAGTGAACCCCTCGGGCTGGACCACGGGACACGGAAAAACTGATACACTCTGCTGGCCTCAATCGGAGAAGGCTCATGAAGTCCCGAGGACCATATCGTCGGCATTCGACGCCGTTCAAGTTGCAACTCTGCCAGGATATCCGAAACGGCGTCATCGGACGGCTACAATGGCCAGATGGCACTCACTCTTCCGCTGAGCGTGTCGACGATGTCACTGGCTGTCAAACCTCAACCGATTGCAAATGTAATAGTGCCCTCTTCGTCCGCCCTCACGCTCATCGGCCTATGCGATGGATCACACTGCTGGCCTCGGCCTTCTTGACCCATTCGTGCAACGTGGCTGGTGAGCAGTCAATCTTGGCGCGATAGATGAAACGACAGCCCACCGCTACGGGTGCTCTGCTTCGTGATCCAGCACCATTCGAATGGCACGCTCACGGACTTCGGGCGAGAATTTGTTCATAGCCTTGCTCATATCTCTCATGAGTTGAAGCCTCCGGCAAATCCGGGGCGGTTGATTCCGCTCAATATTTTACTGAGCGGCCCGCTACCACACCGACCCCGCACTGACGCATTCGTGCAGGTACTGATACCCGGGGTTGCGCCGCCGGGATTATGCACGGCAACAGGGACGTTACATCGGCGCCTGCCTGCAGTACCCCCAAGTGACCGCAACCGAAATGGCGCTGCGCCGTCTATTCGTTACGCCCGTTAATCTGCACGCCCGTCTTTCCGAGGAGATCTTTCGAGTAAAACTGCTCGCTTTTCGTTGACGGTGAATGATTCTCTTGTCGCAATCGTCAGCAATTTTTCCGCTTCCCGATAGCTCATCGCGCCATAAAACTTATCCCGGACCGCGAGCGCAACATCTTCGGTCTTGAGCCATTCATCCGTTCCCCGCAATCCGGTAGCGGCTTTGGCAAGCACTTCGGCTTCAGATGCTTTTTTAAATTTCCCCGCGATCTCACTTCTATAGTGATCCCATGCGCTCTTATGCGCCTGCCCGTACGCCGCTGCATCCCGCATGCAATGAAGATCAATATCCTTTTGCTGCGCCTCAGCGCTCACACCCGGCTTCTCGGAGACGGCTCTCTCCTTTTCGGCGCGCAGAAAAACACGTCGAAATTCGGCTCCTAAACCCGGATCGGCTTGCGCTTGAGTTGAGATTCTGGGGTCGAGAGCGACGATATGGCTTTGTAACGCCTTATCATCCTGCAAATGCTCTTTCAGGTGCAAAAAAGCCTTTGCGGCCGGGACCTGACCACCCTTTCTACTCTCCAGTATCTTAACGGATGCGTCAGCAATGGCCTCTTGCTCAGCGCGATCGAACTCCCTGGCATTCACCGCAAAACGGTACAACATTCCACCCTGGGATTGCAGATTTGGCTCGGCAACGTCCTTGAGGCCTGCTCTCAGCAAGGCGGAATTGTAGTCGGGATCACTAAATTTCATAACCGCATAGATGTCTTCAACGTGACCGTGAAGATAACCCCTCGTCCAACTTTCCGGATCACCTTTACCGTCTCCGGCCGAATAGTCGGAAAGATCATCACGCTTTCGTTTGATATGCGCGCTTTCGATAAGACGCCGTGTAAGTTCGACAGCATGAAGGGTTGGCTCCGCCTTTTTTAACTCCGGTAAAAGGTCTATCGAGGCATTTAGACTGCGGTTTAGGACGCGTAGCTTCGTCAACTCACGCGTCCCCTCCTCCAGCGAATTCAAGCCGACATAAGCACCAATCAACCCAAAAGTTTCTGCCGGGATCGCGTTAATACCCGTCATTCTGAGGCTGGAACCGGCGGCGGCCGTTGGATGATCCTGGGTGGCATCCCCGGCATCGATCGTCGCACCTTTATGCCGCAGTCGTTTGATCGGACGGTGATCTACGTGCGGATCTTCAAATTCCAATTTCTCATTTCCAAGCCGTTGCCGCCCTTCTTCAACTACCTGCTCCTGCGAAACACCTGGTTGCGCAGATGCTTCGCCCGGTGCGGTGATTCCCGCGGTCTGGTCGAACCGTGCAGGGCTGTCGACAGGTTTTCTTTCGTCTACGAGCGCCGAATATTTTCTTTTACTTGGCTTGATTGTCCTGTCCATGAGACACGCTCCGCATACCCGGAAAAGTCATCTTTTTCTCACGAAACGGTGCAGCTGTCCTGATCGGCTCGGCTACAATTGAAACCAAGCCTTGCTTGATTTCATATCACGATCGCCCACGGTCTACCTCAGGACGGCACGCTCATCCGTGGATCAGAGACCAAACCCAGAAGATCTGGACCGTTCACCTGCAGCGCCAGCCTCGCG
>NZ_JWJH01000025.1 GCF_000949865.1 Rhizobium nepotum 39/7
AGTAAAAGGGGTGAATGTTCAGTGCTGATTGACAGCGGAACGCCTCCCACTCCCTAACAGCCTTCTCCGGGGCAATCCAAGCCCGCGCAGGAATATCTCTGTGTTCGACATGCATCTTGACTACAGGACCCTGCGGCCCATTGAATTGAACAATGAACCACACGTAGCGGTCAGCATCTGCCCCCAGCGCCCACCCGAAATGAGTTGGAACGGGCTCAGAAAGGTCTCCGGCAGCTCTCAGTAATTTCCGTGCGTCTTCTGCAAGAAGCAGTGTTTCGTTGCACTGTTCGAGCATCTCGGTGAAACGCGGTGGGTGGCTTGGCCGATCCGCACCAAGCTCCCGTATAGTCCGATCCCTATCTAGGAAAGCAATAAAGTCCTCCTGTAGCCGCTTCGCTCGGAGTTGGGTCAATGTGAGTGGTGGGGGAGGTGGCTTTGGGTCATTTGAGGAAATCCAAATCTCCTGCCCCAGCTTGGGCTGCACGAGTGGGTCTCCGTCAGCTGCCCGCCTCGCCTTCCACTCTCGGAGAACCCGTATATGTGACATCACAGCGCGGCTGAGCTCGCCTCTGTATGGCACCAAGCACTCCTGCCCATCGATATCTTTTCCGAGTTTCCGTTGCAGCGCGTCCCGGAAGAAAGCCGTGAGCATAACCCCACGTTTGTTAGAGATGGTCTCCACCACCAGCCGTATCCAGTCATCTTGCTGTAGCGGTAGGCCAGCCTCAAGGACTGCCACGCGCCTACGGGCTATGAGGGTACTGGCCTCACATGTTTCGGCAATGAGCTGCCTGAGGCCAGCGCTGGCGTGTATCTTGGGGTACTTTCGATTTGCGAAGTTGCCGATTGCGCCGGGCGGTGGCTCATCCTCATGCGCTGCCCATCGCCGCTGCTGTATGGCTTCCAGCTCATCAAGCTGCTGCCTTGCGGCGGCAAGCCCGGTGGGATGTTGATGGTGATAATGACGTGTGGTCTCAATCGCCAGAATTCGCACCCTCATTACCGGGGCATCCAGCTGGCGCAGTGGTAGTTCGAATCGTACACAAGGCAATTGCTCAGCGCGTTCTCAAGTGCCCGCTGCCAGTTGGCCTCATGCTGCTCCCAGAGGATAATGCCCAAGATGAGTAGGGGACCGAACAACCAATTCATAAAGAAGCCACGCGGCTGCATCACGCTTTCCTCCGCTTGTGCTGGCTTACCGGCGACCATGCGGGAAGAGTTGTAATCACAGACGGTGCCACGATCTGGGCGACGGCTTCACCAAGGCTGGGAAGTCCAAAGCCATCACCATACTCACGCCCAACGCCCCCACCACCTACGTGGCCGGTAAGGGCGTCATTGATCTCTTCGCTTAGGCGGACATTGCGCCCTAGGCGCTTAAAAGTATGTCGGAAGGAATGGAACACTTTACTAGGCTCAGGGATTCCTACGATCTCCCGCAGGTATCGGTTGAACCATTTAGACCAAGCGGTGGACCTGTATTTGGGATCTGCGGAGGAGAGCTCCGGCCACAGGCTGCTAGTGCCTTTAGCCCCGGCCTTAAGCAGGCCCTCACGATACCGCAGCAAGCCAAGCCGAATGAGCTCGCCATGTAGGGGAACCTGACGGCGGGAGCTAACGGTCTTCACCGAGCGGTCCCCATCAGTGTCAATGTCAATTATCCATATGCCCGTTTCCGGGTCTTGCCTGATGTCCGCCAAGCGCAACTGCGCAATTTCGTTGAGGCGGGCTCCAGTGAGCAGGGACACCAATGGCATCCAATAGGCCGCTTCTCCTCGGCCACCAATCGGCCTGGACCCCGATGCATAAATCGGAGACGTGAAGATGGCCTTGAGGTCTGCCTCAGAGAAGGGCTTACGGCGGTTCGGATCGTTCCGCTTGTCAACGGTGATGGAGAGCTTGGAGAAGGGGTTGGTGAAACCCTTGATGCGGTCCATGTAGCCGTCCCGCTCCGCAGTGCTCACCAGCGCTACGAGAAGATTGAGGTACTTGTTGACCGTGGCAGCGTGGAGGGGCTCGCTGTCTTTGCCTGCCGTTGACTCGATAAGGTGGCGGAAAGACATCTTCCTCTGTGATCCCTTGAGGCGGGTCGGCAGTGCGGCCAAGGCATTGCGGAAATCGCGGGCTTTCTCCTTGGTGATGTCCGCAAGGTGCAAATCTCCATGCCATTCCGTGAAGTAGCGGGCCACACGCTCAGCTTCTCGCACGGTACTATGGGAGGGCTTCTTCCCACCACGGGCCGGGCTTCCTGCTTTCCATTGCGCCAGCGCTTCGGAAAGCTTCGGGCCTTTCTCGGCAGGCTCGGCCTCCTTAGGTGTCGGCACAACGAGACCCTCTTGCCGCTGCTTTGTCGCTTGATAGCCGCCCACGTAACCCCGGAGAATCGCGAGGCCTGCCTCTTGGTAGAAGTCAGAGGAGGGGTCTATCGGCAAGCGGTTGGCTGTGAGGTAGGCATGGAGCTCAGTCTGGACGATGGATATATCATACCTCGCCAAGGCTCCTTGGTAGTCGGCCAGCCACATGTCTATCTCCTCGCCGTGTACAAAGAGGTGGCTGCTTTCCATCCCCATACCGGTGAAGCGGATGCGCTCTAGGTCAGGCCATTGCTGCCGTTCTTCCGGTTTCTGGAGATGCCTGCGCAAATCGCCCTGTCTGCGTGTCTCCTCGTCGCCCGCCAATATCTTGCGAAAGGCCCATGCCTCTATGGTAGAAACTTCTGGCAGCGGTTGAGGGGAGAGCTTTGCGGCGGGTCCTTGAGCAATGAGCAGGGCGGCTTTCTCAAAAAGGTCCGCTGCCTTGAGCGCTTCCGCAAGGTCTCTGCGTTTCGCGGCTTTAGGGTCATTGGTGCCGAGAGACACGGTAAGCTCACGCTTGAAGCGCCCTGTATCGGGATTGACCAACTCGGGGACATATTGCTTGGCGTGCTCGGGTGCTGGCTTCCCGGCCAGTTCCTTTGGGAGCCGCTTTCGAAATTCATATATGCCGGAGCTTCGTCGCTGCATGTACGTGATTCCTGCCATCAAGTGTGCAACCCCTGTGAGATAGCGTTGTGTACCAGACGGCTATCCCTAAGGTCCTGAAACCCTAGATGTTTTGGCGTTTCAATGCACTAGGAAATTGATGGCGCACCCGACAGGATTCGAACCTGTGACCTTTGGAATCGGAATCCAACACTCTATCCAGCTGAGCTACGGGTGCAGCGGTCACGCTTGAAACGCGTGCAGCGGTTGGTTCATACCCCAGCTTTCTTTCCGCATCAATGTCTAAAAATCAAAGATTTGCGAAAGGTTGCCTGTTTTCCGGCTGCGGGGAGGGCGTGGCTTGTTGTGGGGTGGCTGCGGCTGTGTTTGCGGTGAAACGGGGCGGGGCGTCGTTTGACGTAGTGTGTTTTTTATCGAAAAGGAAGTTCCCTTATAAGTAGTATGTTATCTCCGGATCCGGCAGCTGTTTCGTCTCTGTTGAAGGCATGGGGCCGGATTGCCGCGATGCCTTTCAAACAAGGCACGGGAGACGGTTTCGGACCCTGAAAATCGATGGGTAAATAATCATACTTTTATTGCTCGCTGGATGATGATCGGGAAGCTGAGGTTTGTTCTCCGGGGTTAACTGTCAAATTATTATACAATATTAGTATCATCTACATTTATTTGGGATACAGTTTCGCAATGTTGTCGGTTATGATTCCGGCAGGGTAGAGAACGAATCAGGCGGGGGATCGGATGGCTTTGCAATTGGCACATAGCAGCGGGCCGCGGGTGGAAAAAGCTGAAAGCGGCGGCGCGCAGGCGGGGCACTCCGCAACGGTCGATTATGGATTGTTGACGACGGCGATCGGCTATCATTTGCGACACTCGCAACTTGCCGTGGCAAACGGGTTTTCCGATGTGCTGGCGGAGATGGGATTGCGGCCGGCCGATTTTTCCGTTCTCGTCATCGTCGGTGGCAATCCGGGTCTCAAACAGAGCGATGTCGCCGAAGCGCTTGGCATCCAGCGCGCCAATTTCGTCGCGATCGTCGACAACATGGAAGAGAAGGGGCTGCTTGCCCGCCGCAGGTCGGAAGAAGACAGGCGCGTTCATTTCCTCGACATGACGGATGAGGGCGGCAGCCTTCTCGACCGCCTTTCCGATGCATGGCGCGACCGTGAGGAAAAGCTGATCGACAGGATCGGCGGCAAAAAAGCCCGCGACCAGCTGCTGGCCCTGCTCGGTCGCCTGCGGGACTGAAACATCCCTCCAGCCGGTGCGGCGATCTTTCCGCCTTACCCTTTCAAGGTGGCCCGGCTGGCGCTGGGTCGATTTGCGTTGCAATTTGCCTGTGAAACGGCCAAGAGGCTTAAGCGTATCTGTGCCTCCTGGCGCGCGCGATGCCGCAACAGTGACATGTTCTGGAAAGGCCCGAAACGGGAACGCCATGATGATCATCGATTCGAGCCATCCGCTTTATCGCCGTTTATGGGTCAGATTACTTATCGTCGGCTTTTGCGCCGCGTGGTCCGTCATCGAGTTCGTCAATCGCGAAGCCTTCTGGGGAACGGTTGTCGGCGGCGTGGCGGTTTATGCGGCCTATGAGCTGTTGGTGAAGTTCAAACCTGCCAGCGGCGAGAATGCTGCGGGCAAGGAAGCCGAAGGCAAGGATGAGTCAGGCGAGAACGATTCAGGCCAGCCAGGCGAAAGCGCGCCCGCTGATAAAAACGACGCCGGCTGAGGCGCGTTTTCCGAACGTAAAACGGCTACATACCTTTTACTGGAAATGCTTCCGGGTTCGAAGCATCCGGATCGCCTGGTCGATCAGGAGATTTGCCGCCGTCATACGCAGCGTCGCATTGTGCCGGAATTCCGGTCTCACCCCGTCGGGATGATTGAGCCTTGCGAAGGTGCGGCGTTTTTCCGCAAGCGTTGCGGCTGTGTCTGTCTCATGGATTGCCAGTTCCACTGAAACATCCGCGAGCGAGGTCTTTTCGAGGTGGGCCGGCATAGGTTCCGGTTCGGCTTCCGGCTGGGGCTCGGGAAGTGGAGCGGGGTCCGGTAAAAAGGCGAGATAGGCGTCGAGACCGCCATTTCCCGGTTGCGGTGCATCAAAATGCGTATCGACGACGAAGCCCGAGCTGAAACCGGCGATGCGGTGACCGGTGGGCGGTGGCGGTTCCGCATTCTCTTCTTCTTTTTCCTGTCTCAGTCTTTCGACGACCGACTGGAAGACGGATTGTCCGAAAAGCATGCGACTGTTCCCTGGCGGCCTCAATAGATCCGGCCTTTATATATAATGAAGGTGGCGTCTGGCTTGCCGTTCTCAAAGGCCCGTCAGCTTGCGGCTTTCATCCAGAACCAGATCATAGAGCAGGCGGGCGCTGGGCGGCAAAACGCGGCCTTTGGTGGTGATGATGCTGTAGGGTTTGACGACAAGCTCGAAATCCGTCGGCAGAATGCGTGTGCGGCCGATATCGGCCCGCTGGCCGGCCACGAACTCGGCCATGTCCTGCGCTATCGGGGCGATCGCGTCGGTGTTGCAGATCAGGGCGAGCGTCAGCACCACGGATGGCGTGTTGATAACGTTGCGCGGCATGGCGACGCCATGGGTGAGGAACACGTCCTCCGTCGTTCTTCTCAAGAGCGCGCCGGGCGGCTGGAAAACCCAGTCGTAACCGGAAAGCTCCTTCAGGCTCACGGGGCCGCTGCCCAGCAGGGGGTGGCCTTCGCGCACCACCAGGCAGGCGCGCTCTATGCCGATTTCATGGATGGAGAACAGGCCGGGGTCGAAATCATCCGGGATGCGGCCGATGATGAAATCGTGACGCGCGGCCAGCAATTCCCGGGCCAGCACGTTGCTGCTTTCCACCTGCACGTTGATCTCGATGCCGGGATAGGTGTCCATCGCCCGTCTTATGGCGGGAACCACGAGGCTGATGGCCGGGGCTGTGACCGCGCCGATATAGACCGATCCGCCGCTGCCGGATTTCATCTGGTTGAGTTCGCGGCTCGCCTCGCGCAGTTCCAGCAATATGGTGCGGGCCCGCCGCGCCAGCGCCTCGCCGAACTTGGTCAGCACTACGCCGCGCGAGGCCCTTTGACAGAGCGGGCTTTTGACGATCGCTTCCATTTCCGAGAGCATGCGCGAGGCAGCGGGCTGCGTCATGTTCATGGCGGCGGCGGCCGCGCTGACCTGCCCGTGCTCCTCGATCATGACCAGCATGCGCAGGTGGCTCATCTTCAAGCCGGCGCGCAGCAAAGGGTTGTCCTCGAAGACGAAGAGTGCATCTGCTGTTTGCGTCTGCTCATACACCTTCTGGTTGCTCATGCCCTGCTTCATACCCCTCAATGGTTATTGTATCGATTTAATATATCATAATTGATATATGGAAACTGATTTATTCTATTTGACAGTTATATGGATTCAGAACAATTTGCGGAATGCCGGGGAGGAGCGGCATCCGTTCTATTTCGCAGTTGCGAGATCGGGGCGGGCGCGCTGCAGCTTCTTCCTCTGATGGCATGAATTTTATGGTGCGTCGCAACATGCAGGCACCAAAGAAGGGTTCAAGGGAGAGAGTTAATGAAGTCCATTATTTCGCTGATGGCGGCTTGTGCCATCGGTGCTGCTTCCTTCGCAGCGCCGGCTTTCGCACAGGACAAGGGTTCTGTTGGTATCGCCATGCCGACCAAGTCTTCCGCGCGCTGGATCGATGACGGCAACAACATCGTCAAGCAGCTGCAGGAAGCCGGTTACACGACCGATCTGCAATATGCCGACGACGATATTCCTAACCAGCTTTCCCAGATCGAAAACATGGTCACCAAGGGCGTTAAAGTCCTCGTGATCGCATCGATCGACGGCACGACACTGTCGGACGTTCTGAAGCAGGCTGGCCAGCAGGGCATCAAGGTCATCGCTTATGACCGCCTTATCCGCAACAGCGGCGACGTCAGCTACTACGCAACCTTCGACAACTTCCAGGTCGGCGTTCAGCAGGCGACTTCTATCACCGACAAACTTGGCCTGAAGGACGGCAAGGGTCCGTTCAACATCGAGCTGTTCGGCGGTTCTCCTGACGATAACAACGCCTTCTTCTTCTATGACGGCGCAATGTCGGTTCTCCAGCCTTACATCGACAGCGGCAAGCTGGTCGTAAAGTCCGGCCAGACCGGCATGGACAAGGTCGGTACGCTGCGTTGGGATCCGGCAACGGCCCAGGCTCGTATGGACAACCTGCTGTCGGCTTATTACACCGACGCCAAGGTTGACGCTGTTCTGTCGCCTTACGACGGTCTTTCCATCGGCATCATCTCCTCGCTGAAGGGCGTTGGTTATGGTTCGAAGGATCAGCCGCTGCCGATCGTTTCCGGTCAGGACGCTGAAGTTCCGTCGGTCAAGTCGATCATTGCCGGCGAACAGTATTCGACCATCTTCAAGGACACTCGCGAACTCGCGAAGGTTACTGTCGGCATGGTCAACGCCGTGCTGCAGGGCAAGGAGCCTGAAGTGAACGACACCAAGACCTATGAAAATGGCGTCAAGGTTGTTCCTTCCTTCCTGCTGAAGCCGGTTGCCGTGACCAAGGACAACTACAAGCAGGTTCTCGTTGATGGCGGTTATTACACCGCTGACCAGCTGAAATAAGCTTGAAAACACATGCGGGGATGACTTGGCGTCATCCCCGTTTTTCCATAAAAATAAAAACGCCTGAATTAATCGGGCGCTGGATTGCGATATGGCCAATACCATTCTCGAAATGCGGAACATCACCAAGACGTTTCCGGGCGTGAAAGCGCTTGAGAACGTCAACCTTAAGGTAAA
The DNA here is from genome assembly GCF_000949865.1 of Rhizobium nepotum 39/7. Lineage (GTDB taxonomy): Bacteria > Pseudomonadota > Alphaproteobacteria > Rhizobiales > Rhizobiaceae > Agrobacterium > Agrobacterium nepotum. The sequence goes on from NZ_JWJH01000025.1 coordinate 7,795, forward strand.
GGAAGGTGAGATCCACGCACTCGTCGGCGAGAACGGCGCTGGAAAGTCGACCTTGATGAAGGTCCTTTCCGGTGTTTACCCCGCCGGCACCTATGAGGGCGAAATCCATTATGAAGGCGCCGTGCGGAATTTTCGCGCCATCAATGACAGCGAAGACATTGGTATCATCATCATTCACCAGGAGCTTGCGCTTGTGCCGCTCCTGTCGATTGCGGAAAATATTTTCCTTGGCAACGAGGTCGCTTCGAACGGTGTCATCAGCTGGCAGCAGACCTTCAACCGTACCCGCGAACTTCTAAAGAAGGTGGGTCTGAAGGAATCGCCGGAGACGCTGATCACCGATATCGGCGTCGGCAAGCAACAGCTGGTCGAAATCGCCAAGGCGCTATCGAAAAGTGTGAAGCTCCTCATCCTCGACGAGCCGACCGCCTCGCTCAACGAGAGCGATTCCGAGGCGCTGCTCAACCTGTTGATCGAGTTCCGCAAGCAGGGCATGACGTCGATCATCATCACCCACAAGCTGAACGAAGTGCGCAAGGTGGCCGACCAGATCACCGTGCTGCGCGATGGCATGACGGTGAAGACGCTCGACTGTCATCAGGAAGAAATCAGCGAGGACGTCATCATCCGCAACATGGTGGGACGCGATCTGGAAGATCGTTATCCGCCGCGCGACGTGCCGATCGGCGAGACCATTCTCGAAGTGAAGAACTGGAACGCCTATCACCAGCAGCACCGCGACCGTAAGGTACTGCACGACATCAACGTGACCGTCCGCAAGGGCGAGGTCGTCGGCATCGCCGGGTTGATGGGGGCAGGGCGCACGGAATTCGCCATGAGCGTTTTCGGCAAGTCCTACGGCCACAAGATCACCGGCGAGGTCCTGCTGAACGGCAAGGTCGTGGATGTCGGCACCGTGCGCAAGGCGATCGACGCCGGTCTCGCCTATGTGACCGAAGACCGCAAACATCTCGGTCTCGTGCTCAACGACAACATCCTGCACAACACTACGCTTGCCAATCTGGCCGGTGTGTCGAAAGCCAGCGTCATCGACGACATCAAGGAAATGAAAGTGGCGAGCGACTTCCGCTCCCGCCTTCGCATCCGCTCTTCGGGCATCTTTCAGGAAACGGTCAATCTTTCGGGCGGCAACCAGCAGAAGGTTGTGCTGTCCAAGTGGCTGTTCTCCAACCCTGATGTGCTGATCCTCGACGAGCCGACACGCGGCATCGACGTCGGCGCGAAATACGAAATCTACACCATCATCAACCAGCTCGCTGCCGACGGCAAAGGCGTTCTGATGATCTCATCGGAAATGCCCGAACTGCTCGGCAATTGCGACCGCATCTACGTCATGAACGAAGGCCGCATCGTCGCTGAATTGCCGAAGGGAGAGGCGAGCCAGGAAAGCATCATGCGCGCTATCATGCGCTCAGGGGAGAAGAACTCATGAGTTCGGCAAACACCACCAACGAAGAAAGCAACGTCATCTCGGTCGGGTCGTATATTCGCTCCAATATCCGCGAATACGGCATGCTGATCGCGCTCGTCGCTATCATGGTTTTCTTCCAGTTCTACACCGGCGGCATCCTGTTCCGCCCTGTGAACCTGACCAACCTCATCCTGCAGAACTCGTTCATCGTCATCATGGCGCTTGGCATGCTGCTTGTCATCGTGGCCGGGCATATCGACCTTTCGGTCGGTTCCATCGTTGCCTTCGTCGGCGCGATCGCGGCCATATTGACCGTGCAATGGGGCCTGAACCCGTTTCTCGCGGCGCTGATTTGTCTTGTCATCGGCGGCATCATCGGTGCTGCCCAGGGTTACTGGATCGCCTATCACCGCATTCCGTCGTTCATCGTGACGCTGGCGGGCATGCTGGTGTTCCGCGGCCTAACGCTCTTTGTGCTCGGCGGCAAGAACATCGGTCCGTTCCCGACCGATTTCCAGGTCATCAGCACCGGTTTCGTGCCTGATATCGGCGGCATCGAAGGCCTGAACACCACGTCGATGATCCTGACGACGCTGATCCCGATCGCGCTGTTCTATCTCGCATGGCGTCGCCGTGTCGTGAATGTGAAGCACGGCATCGATGTCGAGCCCTTCGGTTTCTTCATCGGCCAGAACCTTCTGATCTCGGCTGCCATCGTGTTCCTCGGCTACCAGCTGTCTACCTATCGCGGCCTGCCGAACGTTCTGATCGTGATGCTGGTTCTCATTGCGCTTTACAGCTTCGTGACGCGCCGCACGACGATCGGCCGCCGCGTTTACGCCATGGGCGGCAACGAAAAGGCGACCAAGCTTTCCGGTATCAACACGGAACGCCTGAGCTTCCTCACCTTCGTCAACATGGGCGTGCTGGCCGGTCTTGCCGGCATGATCATCGCGACCCGCCTCAACTCGGCGACGCCGAAGGCTGGCGTGGGCTTTGAGCTGGACGTGATCGCGGCCTGCTTCATCGGCGGTGCTTCGGCTTCCGGCGGCGTTGGCAAGATCACCGGTGCTGTTATCGGCGCCTTCATCATGGGCGTCATGAACAACGGCATGTCGATCGTCGGCCTCGGCATCGATTTCCAGCAGATGGTCAAGGGCCTCGTGCTGCTCGCCGCCGTGTTCTTCGACGTTTACAACAAGAACAAGGGTTGATCGCCCAACCCATATAGCAAGTCAAAAAAGTGGCCGGTTTCCGGCCACTTTCATAAGGTGCAGGCGCGATGCGCCGAAGAGAGATAAGGCGCGCTGCGCCGGAGGAAGGAAATCCCGTGCTAATTTCACAGATCAAGGACACAAGCGGTAAGATCGTTGTGGCCGTTCGCGAAGAAGGCGGCCAAGCGCACGCCGTCAACAATGCAGCCTCCGTTTATGCGCTCGCCATGGAAGCCGCCAATGGCGGCAAGAGCCTTGCCGATGTCGTGTCCGCCCATGGTCTGGGCGATGCCGTCGATCTTGAAAAGGCCTATGCCGAAGGTCGTTTCCTGCCGCCGATCACCCATCCCGATCCGGCGCATCTGCATCTGACCGGTACGGGCCTGACCCATCTCGGTTCCGCTGCGACCCGCGACAGCATGCACAAGAAGACCACGGAAGCCGCCGAGGAGAGCCTGACGGATTCCATGAAGATGTTCCGCATGGGTCTGGAAAACGGCAAGCCGAAGGCCGGCGAAAAGGGCGTTCAGCCCGAGTGGTTCTACAAGGGCAACGGCCATGTGGCGGCGGCACCCGGTGCGGCTCTCACCTCTCCGTCCTTCGCGCTTGATGGCGGCGAAGAGCCGGAAATGGCTGGCATCTACGTGATCTCCGACAAGGGCGAACCCGTGCGCATCGGCTTTGCCGTATCGAACGAGTTTTCCGATCACGTCACCGAGCGGATCAACTATCTTTATCTGGCCCATTCCAAGCTGCGCCCGGCAAGCTTCGGCCCGGAAATCCGCGTCGGCGTTGCACCGTCGGATATTCGCGGCACATCGCGCATCCGCCGCGGCGACAAGGTGATTTTCGAAAAGCCGTTCGTTTCGGGTGAGGACAACATGTCCCACACCTTCGCGAACCTCGAATATCACCACTTCAAATACGGCCTGTTCCGCGCCCCGGGCGACGTGCATGTGCACATGTTCGGCACCGCGACGCTGTCCTTTGCCGAGGGTATCAAGCCGGAAGCGGGCGACGTGTTCGAGATCGAGGCTGCCGGTTTCGGCCTGCCGCTGAAGAACGTACTTGCCGTGGAAGCGGAAGAAGAGATCGCCGTTCGCCAGATTTGATCTGGCGGGGCTGCACGTTAAACGGTTGAGGGTGGGGCCGCTCAGCGTCCCCCCTCTCGACGTCATCCTCGGGCTTGTCCCGAGGATCTGCAACCGATTGATTTTACGCGACGTGGATAGATCCTCGGGACAAGCCCGAGGATGACGCTAGATGAGAGCTCTTTCATCCCATTATCCCGTTGTGCATCGGGCAACTTTCAAGCGCTTGCCTCACTTGATCCTTCATAGCTCGCCTTCAGGTGGGAAACATCCGCCAAAGCAATAACGGAGCGACTCTGCCAGTAATCATCTTGTCTTAGGTGCGTGATGCTGCCGGAACGCGCGGGAAAGCTGACATAGCCGACGCTATCGATCGGCATTTTTATCCAAGCCGCGATGACGAAGGTAAGAGCGAAGCCATGGGTGACGATGATCTGGGTGGGGCAAGGACGCGATATAATCGCGTCCACAGAGCAATATACCCTTTCGGCCACCTCACGTCTCGTTTCGCCATCAGCAATTCCACCGCGATGATCCATCCGATCGTGATGGGGGGCGGGTATCTGACGGGCATCGAGCCATTCCTGCGGCATACCACCTGCCGAACCGTAGCTGATTTCCCGCAGGCCATTTATGGTTTCAAAAGGGCGTTTGAGGTGTTCAGCAATGATTGCCGCAGTCTGGGAGGCCCGGAGAAGATCGGAACTGAAGATTTCGACCGAGGCGTTGCCGATCAAGGCCGCCAGTTTACCGGCTGTCGCCTCCGCATCGGCTCTTCCCCTGGGTGTCAGTTCGGTATCATACCAGCCACCGACCTTGTTCTCGACATGATGGACGGACTGAGTGTGCGTGACGACAAAAATGTTCTTCATAGCACTTTTCCGGGTATTTGGGCTTACTCGAACCCCCACAGCCTGCCTTCGCCCACCTCCACAGAATTGCCGGCCGGATCGCGGACATAGACGGAATAGCTGTCATTCGGCCAACGGTGATAGTGTTCGATGGCAATACCGAGTTCCTCGAAGCGGGCTTTCCAGCCATCCACTTCCGATTTATTCTCCGCGTAAAAACAGAAATGGCCCTCGCCGACCGTGCCATGACGCGGGATCGGATTGTTGGCATCGGGCGTGCGGGATTGCTTCGGATCGAAGACCAGCAGCATTTGCCGGCCGCATTTGAAGAACACGAACTGACCGGGCAGCTTGCGCACCGCCTCCAGCCCGAAGACATCACGGTAAAATGCCTCGGCGGCGTCGAGATCGTCCACGTAGATCGCGGTTTCCATAATGGCGGCTGGGGGTCGCATGGTTTCCTCCGGTGGTTCTTGCACTGTCCGGGACGAGGACGGACGGCTTTAAGTTTTCGTGCTGTAGGTCAGCACGGTCAGATCGTGTTTGCCGACGCCACGCTCCAGAACGGTCCAGCCGCAGTTCGTATAATAGGTTTCGAGATCGCGTCGGCAGCACAGGTAACTCGTCTCGTGACCGAGTTCGGCGGCCCGTCGCGTTGCTGCCTGCATCAGCGCCCGGGCGACACCTGAGCGGCGGCTGTTTTCCTCCACCCAGAGGGCTGCGACCCAAGGCAGATATTGCGGCCGCTCCTCCAGATCGCAATGAATGAGGAAGGCGGAGCCGACATAACCGTTGTCATCATGGGCGACGAAGCCGGTTGGCAGGGCATGGGGGTTGGTCATATGCTTCAGATGTTCCGCCACGTCGTTTATCTGGAGGCCGCTATCCTGCCACCATGCGGTCCAGACCCGTTCCGCAATGGCGGGGCCGTGGGACTGGCAGTCCCGATAGTCGGAAATCCTGTACAAAAACCGTCTCCTCGCGGACTTCCTTACCCGCAGGCTGAAGCCGGACCATGCCGTTAAAATCGATGATGCGATTTAAACGGTGGGAGAGCGCTTTCGCAACCCACAAGTTCTTGAAAACGGATCAGGATTTCGTTGCCGTCACATGCAGCCAATCGGTCGGCATCTTGTCGTAACCGCTGCCCTGCCGGGCCTCGATCTCCATGCCTGCCCAGTCGAACTGCCCGTACAAATCCTCAAGCCAGACCTTCGAAGGATAGTTGTAATAGCGGCCGAAGGTGTCGCGGCCTTCCGCTTCTCCGGCCTTGAAGCTGGCATAAAAAACGCCGCCCTGTTTCAGCGCCGTGTGGATGCGGCCGATGATGCCGGGCAGGGAGGGGCGCGGCACATGCAGCAGGCAGGCATTGGCCCAGACACCGTCGTAAGCCTCCACGTCGCAGATATCCTCGAACAGCAATGTCGCGACGGGAATGCCAAGCCGCAGTTCCGCCGCCTTGGCGATTTCGGGTGTGCCGTCCGTGGGGTGGACATTGAAACCTGCGGCGAGCATGAATTCGCTATCCTGTCCGCCGCCGCATCCGAGTTCAAGGACGGTTGCGCCATTGGCCAGGCGTGCCAGGAATTTTTCCAGATGGGGCCGGTCCGGCGCCTGTCCCCTCGACGTATAGGTTCTGGCGTTATCCGTATAAAAACCGATTGTTTCGTCGTCCTTGGCGGTCATTGTCTCAGCTCTGCGACTGGCTCTGGCTTTGCGATTGCTGCACGGTCACCGAAACGTTCAGGGTTTCGCCGGCCGGGCCGATCCGCATGCCAGAGATGGGCGCGCAATCGCGGTAGCAGAGGCCAAGGGCGATGCGCACATAACGGTCGTCCGGGCAGATGTTGTTGGCGGCGTCGAAGCCGACCCAGCCCAGCCCCTGCAGATGCACTTCGGCCCAGGCATGGGTGGCCGTCTGTTCCGCCACGTCTTCCATCATCAGATAACCGGAAACATAACGGGCGGGCAGGCCCATCAGCCGGGCAGCGGAAATGAGGATATGGGCGTGGTCCTGACAGACGCCCTTGCCGGCTTCCAGCGCCAGTTCGGCCGTGGTTTCGGTGTCGGTCGAACCCGGCACATATTCCACCTTGCTGTTGATCTTCTCCATGAGGTCGTGCAGGCGCTCAAGCTCGCTGTCACCGGTGCTGGCCTTCGCCAGTTCGCGCACGAGCTTTCCCGGCTTGGTGAGCGGGGTTTCGCGCAGGAAAAGCCACAGCGGCGCACTGCCGGTGTGGGGGCCGACCATACCGGCCTTGTCTTCGGTGATGACGAGGCCGCTTGCCACGACCTTGACCTTGCGTTGCGGACCTTCCGTCTCCACCAGTGCAACCCGGTTGCCGAAATGGTCGTCATAGGTCACTTCGACGGTGGCGCCGTCGACCGATACATCCCAGTCTTCCACCGTCTGGCACGGGCCGGTCTGTGGCGTCAGGCGCAGCCGCTGCAATGCATAGGGCATCGGCTCGTCATAGACATATTCCGTCGTATGGGTGATTTTCAGACGCATAAGCTGTCCCCGTCCACGCGCTTACAGATAAAAGCGGTAGCCTTCCATGATTTCCTGCCCCAGCTGCCCGTTCCGGTTGACGAATCTCTCCAGAAACTCATGCAGACCTTCATCCATGACGCGGTCGATCGTCGTCTTGCGCAGACTGTCGCGGATGCTCTGCGCCGTCTCGTGCGCCTTGTGCTTTTCGCCGTAATCCTCGGCTATGTAATTGAGATTGCTGGTAATCTTTTCGTAACAATAGGCGAGCGAGCGCGGCATGCGGCCGTTGAGAATGAGAAAGTCGGCAATATTGGCCGGCTTGTATTCCGCATCATAGACCCAGCCATAGGAACGGTGCGCCGAGACCGAGCGCAGGATGGACTCCCATTGCGCATTGTCGAGCGAAGATCCCACATGCGCGACGGCGGGCAGCAGCACGTAATATTTCACATCCAGAATGCGGGCGGTGTTGTCGGCGCGCTCTATGAAGGTGCCGATGCGGGAAAAATTATAGAGATCGTTGCGCAGCATCGAACCGTGAAAAGCGCCGCGCACCAGACCGGCGCGATGTTTGATGCCATCGATGGTCTGCGGCATGTCCGCCGCCTTTACCCTGCGGTCGAGGCTGTTCTTAAGCTCGATCCAGAATTCGTTAGTGGCTTCCCATGTCTCGCGCGTCAGCGCCGTGCGCACCATGCGGGCATTGTTGCGGCCCGCCTCGATGCAGGAGAGGACGCTGGAAGGGTTCGCCTTGTCCCGCAGAAGATAATCGATCGCATCCGCCGTCGTCACCTTCTCGTGCGTTTCGAGAAAGGCTTCATGCACGCCGGCGCTTTGCAACACGCCGTCCCAGTCCTCATCGCCGCTGCCGCTGCGCGTCAGTGAAACGCGCAGGCCCGCATCGATCAGCCGGGCGATGTTTTCAGCGCGCTCGATATACCGGAACATCCAGTAGAGCCCGTTTGCCGTTCTGCCCAGCATGGCTTAGTCCTCCAGTACCCAGGTATCCTTGGTGCCGCCGCCCTGGCTGGAATTGACCACGAGCGAGCCCTGCTTGAGGGCAACACGGGTCAGTCCGCCGGGAATGATCTTCACCTTGTCCGAAACCAGCACGTAAGGACGCAGATCGACATGGCGCGGCGCGATGCCGTTTTTCACCATGATCGGCACGGTGGAAAGCGACAGCGTCGGCTGCGCGATGTAATTGGAGGGGCGGGCTTTCAGCTTTTCTGCAAACAGCGCCCGTTCCCGTTTCGTCGCGGTGGGGCCGACCAGCATGCCGTAACCGCCCGAGCCGTGGACTTCCTTGACGACCAGTTCCGCAAGGTTGTCGAGAACGTATTTCAGGCTGTCCGGCTCCGAACAGCGCCATGTCGGCACGTTTTCCAGCAGCGGCTTGCGGCCGGTATAGAACTCGACGATCTCAGGCATGTAGGAATAGATCGCCTTGTCATCGGAAATGCCGGTGCCGGGGGCATTGGCGATGGTGATGTTGCCGGCGCGGTAGACATCCATGATGCCAGGTACGCCAAGCGCCGAATCCGGCCGGAAGGTGAGCGGATCGAGGAATTCGTCGTCAACGCGGCGATACAGCACGTCGATCGCCTCATAACCGCGGGTGGTGCGCATCTTGACCTTGCCGTCCATGACGCGCAGGTCGGATCCTTCCACCAGCTCCACGCCCATCATGTCGGCGAGGAAGGAATGCTCGTAATAGGCGGAGTTATAGATGCCGGGGGTCAGCACCGCGACACGCGGTTTGCCGCTGCAGCCGGGAGGGGCAAGCGAGGCGAGCGACTGGCGCAGCAGATAGGGATAGTCCTCCACCCGTCGCACCTTGTTTTCATGGAAGAGTTCCGGGAACATCTGCATCATCGTTTCACGGTTTTCCAGCATGTAGCTGACACCGGACGGTGTGCGGGCATTGTCTTCCAGAACATAGAACTGGTCTTCGCCGGTGCGGACGATATCCGTGCCGACAATGTGGGTGTAAACGCCGCCGGGCGGGGTGAAGCCGATCATTTCCGGCAGGAACGCGACGTTTTTCTCGATGATCTCGCGCGGAATGCGTCCAGCGCGGATGATTTCCTGCTTGTGATAGATGTCGTCGAGGAAAGCGTTGAGAGCGAGAACGCGCTGTTCGATACCCTGGGCCAGTTTGCGCCACTCGCGCCCGGAGATGATGCGCGGAATGATATCGAAGGGGATCAGTTTTTCCGAACTGTCGGCATGGCCATAGACTGCGAAAGTAATGCCGGTTTTTCGAAAGATGTTTTCCGCGTCTTTTGATTTCTGGATCAGGTGCGCCCTGTCCTGCCGGCTGTACCACTCGTTATAGTTTTCATATGGGTTTCGCGGCGCGTTGTCCGCATTTATCATTTCGTCAAATGCCAACTTCGATGTCCCCTTTTTTGCCATATGAATACAACGACAAATGCAATGCAAGAACTATGCGGACGCCACCGCGAAGATTTTTCACCGCCCTAGAGTTTTAAAAAAGAAGCGTTTTTTCGGTTTCAGCCTATAAATGCGGCATCGGCAAATTGGTTGCTCGGCGAGGTGGCGCGTAATGGGATGGCAGCGCTGTGTGCACGGTGGGCGAATGCATAAAATTTGTTCATCCGCTTTTTGTTGATTGGTTGCGGGATACACATCAGAAAATCTGAAAGATGTGATCACGAAAACGCCTTTGACCTTTTGCGCGGATGGAGATACCGCCTTGCCCAAACGGCAGCGTTTCACCGCTGGGTGCCCGCCAACACCCGCCCGGTTGTTTCCCGGTTTGCGTCCAGCCGTAGAAATATCAATTCGCCGCATGCCTCATGTCCCGGACCGCGTCCGGTTGCAGGGCGCCATGCGGCACAGGGGATGTTCCGATGTCGCTCGACCGTCTGGCTCCGGCCATCTTCGTCTTTCTCTGGTCGACCGGCTGGGTCACCGCTAAATATGCCGTCCATTACACCGGGCCGCTGACCTTCCTCTGTCTGCGTTACGTATTGGCGGGCGCATTATTGTGGGCGATCTGCCGGTTCTCCTCCATTCAGTGGCCGGAGAGGCGCGCCGACGTCTTCCGGGCGATCCTGTCCGGCGTATTCCTGCACGGTCTTTATCTCGGCATGATCTGGTGGGCGATAGGGCAGGGCGTGCCGGCGGCGATCGGCGGCATCATCGCCGGTTTGCAGCCGCTGATGACGGCGGTGGCCGCCCGCTACGTGATCGGTGAAAAGATCTCGCCCTTGCAGCGCGCCGGCCTGCTCATCGGTTTTGTGGGCATCGCCATCGCCGTGCTGCCGAAGGTCATGGCCACTGGCGCGCTCGGCCTCTCCGTGCCGCTTTATGCCGTGGCGGTGAATGTGCTGGGCATGACATCAGTTACTTACGGCACCCTCTACCAGAAGAAATACGTCCACGGCGGAAACATCATGGCGGTCGCCACGCTGCAATATGTCGGCGCTTTCATCGTCACCGTTCCGTTTGCGCTTTTGCTGGAGGACGGCCATGTGGACTGGAGCCTCGGGCTTGCCGCCACGCTCGCCTGGTCGGTGGGTGCGATCTCCATCGGCGCCGTGGCATTGCTGCTCTACCTGATCCGGCGCGGGCAGGTATCGCGCGCCGCCTCGCTGATCTATCTCGTGCCGCCGCTTGCCGCCGTGGAAGCCGCCCTGCTTTTCGGGGAAACGCTGACGCCCGCCATGATTGCCGGTACGGTTCTGGCGGTGACGGGGGTTTATCTGGCCAATCGCAAGCCCGCCGTATCGGTTGCGACGGGTTAATTACCACAACCTCATATTAGAGATTTGTTAACCATAAAATTATACCTCTCGTTAATCTAGAGATTTGGCGGGGGTTACATGTCTATTTCACGTCGTGGTGTTCTGTTCGGATTGCCGCTGCTGCTGGCCGGCTGCGCGAGTTCCGGCATCGGACAGCAAAGGCTCAATTACGCGGCGAAGCCGGAGGAGAAATTCCCGCTTCCCGCCATGCATCTCGACAAGGTCAAGCCTGAGCTGCGCCGACAGGAAGTCGCCTACGACACTGCGCATCCGGCTGGAACGGTGGTTGTGGATACGCCGGCCCGGCGTCTTTATTACGTTCTGGGTGACGGGCGGGCGATGCGTTACGGCGTCGGTGTCGGCCGTCAGGGGCTTGCCCTCAAGGGCGACGCCTATATTGGCCGCAAGTCGGAATGGCCTTCCTGGACGCCGACCGCCAACATGATGCGCCGCGATCCGCGCAATCTGAAATTCGCCGGCGGCATGCCGGGCGGTCCGAACAATCCGCTCGGTGCGCGTGCGCTCTACCTCTATCGCGGCGGCAACGACACCATGTTCCGCCTGCATGGCACCAACCAGCCGCAATCCATCGGCCACGCGATGTCGAGCGGCTGCATCCGCATGCTCAACCACGACATCATCGATCTTTATAGCCGCATACCGGTCGGTTCAAAGGTGGTTGTGTTGCAGGCGTGACGTGAAGGCGGTTTTTTCCGTCTTTACCACACAAAAAATGCCTGTACCCTTGAGTTGATTTTTTCGGCGAATGGTCAGTTTTATGCTGTAAAATCAACCATGTGTAGAATGCCTCCCTTTTTGTATTTAAGGGAGTTCTGCAATATCGGAAACGTGATTTCCGGTGTTCGAGACGTGTATCCATAAAGGACGAAATGCACTGTATCGAGCGCGGCACCACTTCAACGGGGACACATCAACATGGCAACTTTCAACAATCTTTCTCGCTACCAGCCTTATGCTCTTGCAGCATTGCGCATCATCGCGGCGCTGCTTTTCATCGAACATGGAACGCAGAAGCTGTTCGGCTTTCCGGCATCGCAGATGCAGGGTTCGCTGCCGACCTTGATGCTGGTGGCTGCACTTCTGGAATTCGTCGGCGGCATTCTCCTGCTGATCGGCCTGTTCACGCGACCGGTCGCCTTCATTCTTTCCGGCCAGATGGCTGTCGCCTATTTCATGGCGCATGCGCCTAGCAGCGTTTTCCCGGCCCTGAACGGCGGTGACGCCGCCATTCTGTTCTGCTTCGTTTTCCTCTATCTGGTCTTTGCCGGTCCGGGAGCCTTCTCGGTGGATGAGCGCCGCGTCTGATCCGTCTGACCGTCGGTCACCGATCTCTTCGCTGAAGCCCCGCATGGTCATGACCCATGCGGGGCTTCATGTTTTTAAAAGGAGTGGAAACTTCGGCCGCCGCCGAAGCACGGATGCTTGTTTTCGGGGTAGGAACGGTTCATCCTGAACGCTGTTGGAAAGTCGATCCGTGACCTCACAAAATCCCATTGCCCGCGAATTGCTGTTGCTCGCCTTGCTGTCCGCGCTGTGGGCGGCATCCTACACTTTCATCAAGATCGGGGTGGAGACCATTCCGCCCCTGACCTTCATCGCGTCGAGAACGCTGATCGCCGGTCTGTTGCTGCTGGCGGTTATCCGGCTGCGCGGGCTGCGCTTGCCGAAGGATTTCGCCACCTGGCGGCTTTTCTTCGTTCAGGCCTGCATCAACAGCGTATTGCCCTTCACGCTGATCGCCTGGGCGGAACAAAGCATCGATGCCGGTCTTGCCGTCATCCTCAACGCGACGACGCCGATCTTCACCTTTCTGCTCACCGCGCTCGTCATCCGGCACGAACAGGTCAGCGGGCGCAAGCTGTTCGGCACCGTTGCGGGCATGACGGGCGTCTGCCTCATCATCGGTCTGGAGGTGTTCAGCGGTGCGGGAGAGGCGCTGTGGAGCCAGCTTGCCGTGCTGACGGCCGCCTTTTCTTATGCCTGCGCCGCCATTTTCAGCAAGAACTTCAGGGGTCTCGATCCTGTCATGCCTGCCGCCGGCTCGCTGATCTGCGGCGCGGTGCTTCTGTTGCCGGTGAGTTTGATCGTCGATCGACCCTGGACATTGTCGCCGTCTACGGCCTCGCTCACCGCGCTTGTGTGCCTCAGCGTCTTTTCAACCGCGCTCGCTTTCATGATCTATTTCCGGCTGATGCAGACGCTCGGCTCGGTCGGCACCACATCGCAGGCCTATCTGAGGGTCCCGGTCGGCGTCGCCATCGGCATGGTGTTTCTGGGGGAAGTGCCGACGCCCGCCATGTGGGTGGGGCTCGTCTGCGTGATTGCCGGTGTGCTGGCCATGACCTTGCCGTCACGGCGTCGTCCGCTGGCGCAGGGCGGTTGAAAACAAAGAAAACCCCGCAAGCCTGAGCTTGCGGGGTTTAATGAAAGACGCCCTTAGGCGTTATGATTGCGCTGCGCGATGTCGGGAGAACCGGCTCGCGCAGAGTTATTTAGCGGCTACGGCCGCGATTGCCGTTTCCGTTGCCGGAAGCGCGCTTTTCCTGACCGTTGCCGCCAGAAGGCGCGTGACGGTTACCGCCGTTGCCACCGGGCTTGCGGGCCGGGCGGCGCTGCTTGCGGGGGCCGGCCGGGCGTCCCGCGTCAGCTTCGGTCTTGACGCGCTTGAAGTCGGACGTGACTTCCAGATCGTTGTCCGCATCACGCGGGGCGTGGTTACGGGAAGGACGGGGCTCGCCGGTGTGGCGACCGCCTTCGCGTGGCGCACGCTGCGGGCCGCCATTATTGTTACGACCGCGGTTGTTGTTGGGACGCGTCGGGCTGGCGAGACCGGCCGGACGTTCGCCGGAGGCAACCGGAATATCGATCTTCATCAGCTTTTCGATGTCGTGCAGCAGGCGGGTTTCGTCCGGAGCGCAAAATGCGATGGCGATGCCGTCGCGACCGGCGCGGGCGGTACGGCCGATGCGGTGAACGTAAGCATCAGGCACTTCCGGCAGGTCGTAGTTGAAGACGTGTGTCACGGCCGGAATGTCGATGCCGCGAGCGGCGACGTCGGTTGCGACGAGGACGTTGATCTCGCCATCCTTGAAGCCCTTCAGTGCCCGCTCACGCTGGCCCTGGCTCTTGTTGCCGTGGATGGACGCGACCTTGAAGCCGATATGTTCGAGATGCTTGTAGAGCTTTTCCGCGCCGTGCTTGGTGCGCAGGAAAACGATGGAGCGGCCGTCCGGGTTGTCGTTCAGCGACTTCTTCAGAAGGTCGGTCTTGTCGTTCTTGCCGGCAACGAAATGCACGTACTGCTCGACCTTGTCGGCAGCCTTGCCGGGGGGCGTGACCTCGACCTTGATCGGGTCCGTCAGGAAGTTGCTGGCAAGCTCGGAAATCGCCTTCGGCATCGTTGCCGAAAACAGGAGGGTCTGGCGCTTGGCCGGAACCATTCTGGAAATCTTGCGCAGGTCGTGAATGAAGCCGAGATCGAGCATCTGGTCGGCTTCGTCCAGCACCAGATAGGTCACCTTGGAAAGCGAGATCGCGTTGCGGGCGATCAGGTCCAGCAGACGGCCGGGTGTCGCCACCAGGATGTCAGTGCCTTTTTCGAGCTGAAGCTGCTGCTTGTTGATCGATGCGCCGCCGACAACCTGGTTGATGCGCATCGGTGTCTTCTTCACGAAGGAGCGCAGGTTTTCGCCGATCTGGTTCACCAGTTCGCGCGTCGGTGCGAGGATGAGAGTGCGGGTGGTGCGGTTAGCCGGGCGGTCGGCTTGCTTCATCAGCATTTCGATGATGGGCAGGCCGAAAGCTGCCGTCTTGCCCGTGCCGGTCTGTGCGAGGCCGATAAGATCGCGGCCTTCAAGCAGCAGCGGAATGGCTTTTGCCTGAATGGGGGTGGGAGTGGTGTAGCCAAGCTGGGTAACGCTGGCCACAATCTTTTCAGAGAGGCCGAGTTCGCTAAAACTGGTCAATAATATTGCCTTTCGGGGCGCCAAAAACCAATCGTCCGGAGCAGTTGCTGCTGTCCGGCGGTTTCGGCGTCAAGAACCCCGCGTGAATTGGGAACTTGTGGGTTGGAATAACTTTCTGCGCATCAGTGCGGCAAACGCCGTCTTCTGTATTCGTTGCGCTTTTCCTTCATGCGGGCCAAGTCATCTTGATCATACGCTGCAGCTCACGCGGCTGCCGAAGGTGAAAGCTTGACCGGCATGTGGGCGTTTTACGGG
This sequence comes from Rhizobium nepotum 39/7, assembly GCF_000949865.1. Taxonomy (GTDB): domain Bacteria; phylum Pseudomonadota; class Alphaproteobacteria; order Rhizobiales; family Rhizobiaceae; genus Agrobacterium; species Agrobacterium nepotum. Next base: position 22,891 of record NZ_JWJH01000025.1, read on the forward strand.
CTAAAGTCAAGCGATAGTTTTGTAAAGCCGCCGTCCGGCGACGCATGGCAGCCATGCGGAAGAGGCTGAAGGTTGCCCGCGTGGCGCAGGCGAGAGCGAATAATTATGGTTAAAAAAGGGTAACGGCCCGTCTCGTACATAGCAAAGAGAGCTTTTCTCACATAACGTTTTTGCGACTAAGTCCGGAAATATTTGATTCGACAAGGATGGAACTGCACGGTGTGGAGTATCGATTGACCGAAGCCTGCGGGTTGCTGGAAAAAGCTTACGGGGCCATCGCTGCCCTCGATCTGCCCGCGTGCATCAAGGATAGCGAGCTGCGCTATCTCATGGTCAATGGTCCCTATGCCCGGATCATGGGACGCCCGCCTGCGGCGTTCAAGGGTCACACCAGCTTTGCCCTTTCCGCAGATATTCGCGATGCCGAGCGCGAGGACAGGGAGCGTCGCTCGCTGGTCTTCGCCACGGACGAGATGATCTCATGCCATGGCGCGGCGTCCTCCGGGCCGCACACGCTGCGCTGCGAACGCTTCATCGGCGATGACGGCAATCTGTTCCTGTTCGAGGTGTTCGAGGAAATGCCGTCCGCCGTGGCGGAGGGATTTTCGGGCGCCGGCAATGCCGACCTGCTGTTCGGCAGCGGCGTGATCGATCTCATCGATGCCGGCATCGTGATTTACGACCGTGAAAACCGGCTGGTTTATTGCAATGCCCGTTTCGCGGAGTTTTACAGTGCTTTCGACGTCGAGCTGAAGCCCGGCACCCGGCTCGAGACGCTGATGGAGGCGGTCTATTTTTCGAGCGGTTACCGCGACGCGGAGGTGGACGATCCGCATTACGAGGCATGGCTGCAGGAGCAGTTGCGGGATTTTTCCCTGCCTTATCTCGAAAGGGTGGAGCAGTTCGCCGACGGCCGCTGGGTGCGCATGGTCAACAAGCGGCTGGAAAACGGCATGCTGGTCGGGTTTCGCGTCGATGTGACCGAGTTCAAGACCCATGAGAGCCTGCTCAGCAAACAGATCCGCGAGACCTGGCTGCTGCGCGCCGCACTCGAGCAATTGCCCGTGGCGGTGTTCCTGCGCGATGAAGACCGCCGCCTGACCTTTGCCAATACGGCTTATGAACAATTTTTCGGAGGCGACCTCACCCGCTATATCGGGATGACCGAATGCGAAATGTTTCCGGGTGATAGCGAACGGCTCCGCATTGAAAACGAGCAGCTTCTTGCGACCGGCGAGGCGATAGAGAAAGCTGAGACCCTGCCGCTGCCGGGTGGCGGCTCCGTTCCGGTCATAACGCGGGTTGGCCGGGTGGCGACTCCCGATGACGAATATTATCTGGTCGGCTCCATCACCGATGTCAGCCTGTTGCAGGACCGGGAAAATGCACTGATCGCCGCGCAGGCGCAGGCCGAAGCGCTGCATCGCCAGCTGGAGGCGGTTCTTCACGCCCTGCCGGTGGGCGTGCTGCTGCTCGATGCCGATCTCGTCATCGAATATGTCAATCCGTTCTTCCATGACGTCTGGGGCGAAATCGGCGGCGAAAAGTCGCTCATCGGCAAAAGTTATCGCGAATTCATGGAGATGAATTTCGCCAGCGGCCTTTACGACTACGGCGATATGCCCTTCGAAGAGATCTATAACCAGCGGGCGGAGCGGCTTCTCAAGGATGAGGTTTTCACGCCGCGTGAGGTGCGCAGCAAAAGCGGCAAGGTCACCGTCATTTCGAAAACCCGCCTCGATGGCGGTAAAATCCTCAGCACCTATGCCGATGTGACCGACGTGCGCATGCGTGATGCCGAGATCAGCAAGGCGAAGGCCGAACTGGAACGTGTCGGCGAATATATGCAGGGCGCCACGCGCGCCATGGCGCAGGGGCTGGTGCTTGTCGAACAGGGCACGATCATCATGTCCAACGAGGCGATGGCGCAGATGTTCGAGGTGCCACCGCATCTCCTGGAAAAAGGCTGCAACTGGTCGGGTTTCTTTGTCCATTGCGCCGGTCGCGGAGATTTCGGCACTGACGAGGAGGCGGCCGCGACGCTGAGCGCCTGGAGAGAGAATATCGCCGCCAACAGGCCGTTCTCCTGGCTCATCCATGTTGCCGGCAAAAGCTGGCTCAATCTGGAGGCCACCAACAGTTCCGGCAATTACTGGCTCATCATCGTCACCGATGTGACGGACATGAAGATGCGCGAGGAGGAATTGCAGCGGCTGCTTTCACGGGCGGAAGCGGCGGATCGCGCCAAATCGGAATTCCTGGCCAATATGAGCCATGAAATCCGCACGCCGATGAATGGTGTGCTCGGCATGGCGGAGCTTCTGGCCAAGTCCAATCTGGATACGCGCCAGAAAACCTTCACCGATATCATCGTCAAATCCGGCAATGCGCTCCTGACGATCATCAACGACATCCTCGATTTCTCCAAGATCGAGGCCGGGCAGATGAAACTGCGCAGCGTGCCTTTCGATCCGGCCGAAGCGGTGGAGGATGTGGTTTCCCTTCTGTCCTCGGCGGCGCTGGAAAAGGACATAGAGCTGGTCGTCCGGATCGACCCGTCGGTTTTCGGCAAGGTCATGGGCGACGCCGGGCGGTTCCGCCAGATCGTCACAAATCTCGTCGGAAATGCCGTCAAGTTCACGGAAATGGGGCATGTGCTGATCGAGCTTTCGGCGCAGTCGGCGGAAACCTCCGAGACCATTCTGTCGCTGCGCGTCGAAGACAGCGGCATAGGCATTCCGGCCGACAAGATCGAGACCATCTTTGACAAGTTCAGCCAGGTCGACGGTTCCGCGACGCGTCGGCACGAGGGGACGGGGCTCGGACTGGCAATCACGGTCGGCCTCGTCGGCCTGTTCGACGGCACGATCAACGTCGTGAGCGAAGTTGGCAAGGGATCCACCTTCGAGGTCAATATTCCGTTTCAGGTTACGGAAAAATGGCGCGACGTTCCGCTTATTGCCGGGGCGATCGAAAATATCCGGGTGCTCGTCATCGACGACAACGACGTCAATCGCCGTATATTGACGGAGCAACTCAAGACATGGGGTATCGACGGTCATGCCGTCGCGGACGGGTCTTCGGGCATGGCCATCCTGCATGAGGCCGTGTCGCTTGGCTTCGTCATCGACGCCGTCATTCTCGACTATCATATGCCTGTTATGAACGGGCTTGATGTGGTCGAGCGTATGAGGGCGGATAGTCGTTTCGACGACATCGCCATTGTTTTCCTGACCTCCATGGATGTCGTCGGCGATGAGACGCTGTTCACCGATCTCAACGTGCAGGCGCATCTGATGAAGCCGGCGCGGGCGCGGCTCCTGCGCTCCACCCTGTTCGATGTGGTGCGGGATGTGCGGATGAAGCGCGCCCGGCAGCATCCGCAGGCGCCGAGCGGTGGTGATGTAACGGTCCGGTCGGAAAGCAGCCTCGCTGAGAAGAAGCGGCGGGTTGCGCCGGCTGTTCCGGATCGGCGTCGGCCCTGTCTTGTCGATGTGCTGGTCGCCGAGGACAACGACGTCAACCAGATCGTTTTCACCCAGATTTTGCAGCAGGCGGGTCTGCGGTTCTTGATCGTCGGCAACGGCAAGAAGGCCGTTCAGGCGTGGGAGGAGCACAATCCCGCTGTCATCCTCATGGATGTCTCCATGCCTGTCATGAACGGGCATCAGGCGACGCTGGCAATCCGCGCCGCCGAACAGGCGGCGGCCGACGGGCGGCATGTTCCGATTATCGGCGTCACCGCCCATACGCAGGAGGCGGACCGCGAGCTTTGCCTTGCATCGGGCATGGACGATTATCTGTCGAAGCCGATCAGTCCTGAAATTCTCGAGGACAAGGTCGCGCAATGGCTGGGGGACAACCGGCCACGCCGCGACGTGCCGACTGCTTAAAACCATGCGGGCCGGTTGCGGCTGCGATGTTCAGGGTCGCCTCAGCTCGACGGCTTGGTGCCGCAGAGCATTTCCCGTTTCCCGGCAAAACCCTTGCGGCGCTCCAGGTCAAAACCGGCGGCGATAAGGTTGCGGCGGACGAAGCCGGCGGCGGCATAGGTGGCGAATGTGCCCTCTGTGGCCGTTTTGCCGAACAGCGTCTGCATGATCTCCAGCGACCACATGTCCGGATTGCGGGCAGGGGCGAAGCCATCCAGAAACCAGGCGTCGAAGCTTTCATTTCTGCCGGAAATGCCGGCGAGCGCTTCGCCGCACACCACCGTCAGACGCGTCTCGTCATCCAGTTCTATTGCCACATCGCCTTTCGGGTCATCGGGCCAGCGGGCGACCAGCGCCTTGCGCTCAGCGTCCACTTCCGGCCAGCGCGAAAGCGCCCGGTCGATCTCGTCGGCCTTCATCGGGTAGAGTTCGAAGGACATGAAGTGCAGCGTGGAGCGGCCGTTGCGGGCCTCTTTCCATTGACGCCAGGTCTCGCAGAGATTGAGGCCGGTGCCGAAACCGAGTTCGCCGATGCGGAAGACGCCCTCCCGTTCAAGCCAACGTTGCGGCAGGCCGTTTCCGGACAGGAAGACATGGCCGCATTCCAGCCTGCCATCCGTCTGGCAATAAAAATGATCGTCAAAGGCCAGCGAATAGGGCATATCCCCCTCACGCCAGTCGAGCGCCGTGCGGGTTTCTCCGGTTGCCGAACTGGTATCCGCGATAGTGTCATTGGAATGTTTCATGGCTAAAGCCGATAATCCCGCTTTCGAACATGGTCAATCGTCAAGATCGGGGACATCAAGTTTGCCGGCTTCCGTGCCGCTCCTCATCGTCGGCGGCGGCATCATGGGGCTTTGGGCCGCCGTCAAGGCGGAGCGACTGGGCATAAACGCCCTGCTGGTGGAGGCGGGCCGCCTTGGCGACGGCGCAAGTGGCGGACTTTTGGGCGCGCTGATGCCGCATATGCCGGACCGCTGGTCGGACAAGAAGCAATTCCAGTTCGATGCCCTTGTCGCGCTGGAAAAAGAGATCGCCGAACTGGAGGCTGAGACCGGGCTTTCCGCCGGCTATCGGCGGTGCGGCCGGATCATTCCGCTGCCGAAACCGCATCTGCGCAGCATCGCCGAACGACACGAGCGGGATGCCGGGGGAAACTGGGTCTCGGGTGAACGCCAGTTCCATTGGCATGTCGGCGACAGTCCTTCCGTTGCCGGATGGGTGGATGAGGCGGCGGGGCAGGCGGGCTTCGTGCTCGATACGCTGGCGGCGAGGGTATCGCCGCGCGCGATGATCGCCCTTCTGGCGGCTTTTCTCCTCAAGGCCCGGCATGTGCGGGTGGCGGAACAGTGCAGTGTGCTTTCACTCGATCCAGATGGCGGGCGGGCGGTGCTGTCGTCGGGAAACGAGGCTCTCTTCGGCCATGTCGTTGTTGCCAACGGACCTGCCTCCTTCCCCCTGATCCGCGATGCGCTCGGTCTCGACGCTGGTGTCGCGCTTGGGCAGGCGGTGAAAGGACAGGCCGCCCTTCTCGACGCGGCGGCCGACCCGGCCATGCCGGTCGTGTTCCTGAACGGCCTCTATATCGTGCCGCATGAGGATGGCACCGTCGCTATCGGCAGTACCAGCGAAGATTGTTTTTCCGATCCTTGCAGCACCGACGAAAAGCTGGAAAACCTGCTCGCCGAGGCCTATCGGGTCGTGCCGTCGCTTGCCCGCGCGCCGGTGCTGGAGCGCTGGGCGGGTCTGCGGCCGAAAGCGGTTGGAAGGGATCCGATGGTGGGGTCCGTTGCGGATCATCCGAAGCTCGTAGCACTATCGGGCGGCTTCAAGGTCAGCTTCGGCATTGCCCATTTTCTTGCCGATGCGGCGTTGCAGGTCGTGTGTGGTCACACGCCAGTCATCCCTTCTGGGTTTCGCCTTCAAGAACACGTGAGTATTGCGTCTCGGACTTTAGAAAGTTCTGATTAGTTCGGTCCACGTCGTTAATCTGTTACGCAAATCGCTTACTTGCTGGCCTGCAAAGAGCCCCGTTTGGCCGCATTTGCGGCGAGGTGACAGCATGCGATACGCCATTCATTTCACGCCTTCCCCCAATGACCCCCTGACGCTGGCGGCTGCCGCGTGGTTGGGGCGTGATGCCTATTCGGGTCAGGCAGTGGAGCCTCCGGGTACGATTGATCTCGGCATGCAGGAGATTTCCTACCACACGGCCGTGCCGCGCCGGTATGGTTTCCACGGCACGATCAAGGCCCCCTTCCGGCTTGCCGAAGGCCATTCCGAGGCCGCGCTTTTGCGCGACCTGATGTATTTTTCCGGCAAGCAGGAGCCCTTCACCCTGCCGCAACTGGTGGTGGCAAGGCAGGATAATGTTTTCAGCCTCGTTCCCGAGCGTCCCTGCGAAGTGCTGCATTTTTTTGCGGCCCGCGTCGTGCAGGAATTCGACCGTTACCGTGCGCCGCTCTCCGAGGCGGAAATCGACCGAGCGGATCCCGACCGGCTTTCGGCGTCACAACTGACCAATCTGCATCGCTGGGGCAGCCCGCATGTGATGGACGAGTTCCGTTTTCAGATGTCGCTGACCGGCGGTGTCGAACCCGCGAGCAGCCAGAGGATCGAACGCGCGGTGCGCAAGGTTTTCGAGCCGCTTTTGACGCGGACGTTGCCATTTTCCAGCCTTGCGCTCTTTATCGAGGATGAACCGGGTGCGCCTTTCCGCGTGCACTCGCTTCATCCGATGGGCCGCGTTTCCGCCCGCAAGATCGCCTGAGAACCGCCGCTCGGGAATCGTACACAAAAAAGCATCGGAATGTCGGCAAAATTCATCTCGACATTCCGGATGCGGATGCTACCGTCCACGCATCGCATGTCTGAAGCGTGTCGAGTTCTCCCGTCCCGGGATTGCGCGCTTTAGAAGCTTGTTTTGCTTCTGTCTCCCAAAGCCGATTTCCGCCTTGGGAAAAGATGTTCTGGGTGGCTGAATGATTTCCGAAAACTACTCCCGTAATCTGGTGGGCTACGGCCGCAATACGCCCGATCCGAAATGGCCGGGCGGCGCGCGCATCGCCGTGCAATTCGTCATCAATTACGAGGAGGGTGGCGAAAGCTGCATTCTCGACAATGACAAGGCGTCGGAATCGCTCTTGTCGGAAATCGTCGGGGCGCAGCCCTGGCCCGGGCAGCGCAACCTGAACATGGAATCGATCTATGAATATGGTTCACGCGCCGGTTTCTGGCGGCTGTGGCGCATGTTCACCAGTCTCGGCGTCACCACCACCGTTTATGGCGTGACCGCCGCCATGGCACGCAATCCCGAGGCTGTTGCGGCAATGAAGGAAGCGGGCTGGGAAATCGCCAGCCACGGTTATCGCTGGCTGGAATACAAGGATTTTTCCGAAGAGGAAGAGCGCAAGCATATTGCCGAAGCCGTGCGGCTGCATACGGAGCTGACGGGCGAACGCCCCTTGGGCATGTATCAGGGCAAGCCTTCCGACAATACCCTGCGCCTCGTCATGGAAGAGGGCGGTTTCCTTTATTCGTCGGATTCCTATGCCGACGACTTGCCCTATTGGGTGAAGGGCGCAAGCGACGAACCGTTCCTGATCATTCCCTATACGCTTGACACCAACGATATGCGTTTCGCCACGCCGCAGGGGTTCAATTCCGGCGATCAGTTCTTCACCTATCTGAAGGATGCTTTCGACGTTCTTTATCAGGAAGGGCTTGAAGGCGCGCCAAAGATGATGAGCGTCGGCCTGCATTGCCGCCTCGTCGGCCGCCCCGGCCGCGCCGCTGCCCTTCACCGTTTCATCGAATATGTGCTGGGCCACGACAAGGTGTGGATCCCGCAGCGGATCGAGATCGCCCGTCATTGGCATGAAAACCACAAGCCGGGAACGCTCTGATGCTGACGCGTGACGAATTTGTCAGCCGTTTCGGCGGCGTGTTCGAACATTCGCCTTTTATCGCCGAACGGGCCTATGATGCCGGCGGGATCGGCGCTGCCTTGACCGCGAAAGCGGTTCACGCGGCGCTGTGTGTGCAGTTCCGCGCCGCCTCCGAGGCGGAAAGGCTTGGCGTTCTGCGGGCGCATCCCGATCTTGCCTGCAAGCTGGCGATTGCGGGCGAACTGACCGCCGACAGCCGCAACGAACAGGCGGGCGCAGGGCTCGACCGGCTTTCGCCGGAGGAGCATGCGCGTTTTACCGAACTCAACGCCGCCTATACGCAGAAATTCGGTTTTCCATTCATCATTGCGGTCAAGGGGCTGAACAGGCACGATATTCTTTCCGCCTTCGAGACGCGCATCAGCAATGATGCGGCGACGGAATTTACGACCGCGATGGCGCAGGTGGAAAAGATCGCCTGGCTGCGCCTTTCCTCGATGCTGCCGGAGAGCTGAATTGGCGATTGGCGGCCGTTCCGCTATAGTCGCGCTGTCTGGAGATTGAAGCCATGAGACCTTCCGAGGTGCTGGAAAAGAACAGGGAAGCGATCCGCGAAGCGACGAAGCGCTTCAACGCGGCAAACCCGCGCGTGTTCGGTTCCGTCGCCCGTGGTGAGGACAGGCCGGACAGTGATCTCGATATTCTGGTGGACGCGCTGCCGGGGACGACTTTGTTCGATCTCGGCGGTTTGCTGGAGGAACTGAAGGCGATGCTCGGTGTCGAGGTTGACGTCGTCACCTCAGGCGGCCTGCACTCGGATATCCGGGCGCGTGTTCTGATGGAAGCCAAAGCAGTATGAGTACGGATCGGCTTCTGCCCTACCTGAAGGAGATGGATGTTGCCGCCTCCCGAATACGGGATTTCATTCAGGATATGGATGAGGCCGCTTTTTCTTCCGATACGCGTACCCAGATGGCGGTGATGATGGGCCTTGCCCTGATTGGCGAGGCGGTCGCCAAACTGGACAAGCATTACCCCGCGTTTTTAGAGCAGCACCCGGAAATCCCCTGGATAAAGATGAAGGGTATGCGCAATTTGATCGTGCATGATTATTTTCGGGCGGAACTCTCGGTCGTCTGGAAAACGATAACGCAGAGCATTCCGGATTTGCAGGCGCGTCTCTCACTCCTCCGAAACTGGCATGCCCAAGGTGAATGACATTTGACTGATTTTCTCGAGATTAAGCCTCTGACCAAAGAGGCGTTCGCATCCTTCGGTGATGTGATCGAAATTACACCCTCTTCCATGCGCCACATCAATGGCGGCCAGACCGAGCGGCATCATGCGCTTGCGGTACCGGAGGCGGCGGGCGAAGGCGCGCGTATCATTCTCAATATTTTTCGTGGGCAGCCGCGCTCCTTTCCTCACACAATCGAAATGATGGAGCGGCATCCGCTCGGTAGCCAGAGCTTTTCACCGTTGTCCGGAAGGCCTTTCCTGGTCGTCGTTGCCGAGGACGAGGGCGGCAAGCCCGGCCGGCCGCAGGTTTTTTTGGCGCGCGGGGATCAGGGCGTGAATTACCGCCGCAATGTCTGGCATTATCCTTTGATGCCGTTGCAGGCGATTTCTGATTTTCTCGTTGCCGATCGCGATGGGCCGGGCAACAATCTGGAAGAGCACTTTTTTGATGCGCCCTACATGATCGCGGAGCCCAGCCTATGACCGGTTTGACCACCCATGTCCTCGATGCCGCCCATGGCACGCCCGCCGAGGGGCTGACGATAGAGCTTTACCGGCTCTCGGGCGATCGCCGCGAGAAGATCAAGACGGTCAAGACCAATAGCGACGGCCGCATTGATGGCGGGCCGCTGCTTGTCGGCGACAGCTTCAAGGCCGGGGAATACGAGCTGGTTTTCCATGCCGGCGACTATCTGCGCGGCAAGGGCGTTGCCTTGGCGGAGCCGGCCTTTCTCGACATCATCCCCATTCGTTTCGGCATTGCCGACGAGAGCGGCCATTACCATGTGCCGCTTCTGCTTTCGCCCTATAGCTATTCCACCTATCGAGGAAGCTGACCGCATGATCTTTGCCGCCATTGCCGATATTCACGGAAACTGTGCCGCGCTGGAGGCCGTGCTTGAGGATATTGCGAGGCTTGGCATCGAGGATATCGTCAATCTCGGCGATTGTTTCAGCGGTCCGCTGGAGGCGGGTTTCACCGGCGATGTGCTTGTTGGTAATTGGATACCCAGTATTCGCGGCAATCACGACCGGGAATTGATCGAGCGTGCGCCGGAAGAGATGGGCAGCTGGGAAAGGCCGGCATATGCGCAGATGACCGCTGCGCATCTGGACTGGCTGCAAACCCTGCCGTTCAGCATGGTGTTCAAGGATGTCGCCTATTGCTGCCACGGTTCGCCGCGCAACGATCTGGATTATTGGCTGGAGACGCTTTCGCCGGAAGGGGTTTTGAAATTGCGCCCGCTTGCCGAAATCGAGGCCATGGCGGAAGGCATCACCCAGCCGCTGATGTTATGCGGCCATACGCATATCGCCCGCACCGTGCAGCTTTCCGATGGCCGGTTGATCGTCAATCCCGGCAGCGTCGGCTGCCCCGGCTGGAAGGATGACACGCCCTTCGATCATCACGTCGAGGTCGGTCATCCGCTCGCCAGCTACGCTGTGCTGGAAGAGACGCCACGCGGCTGGCAGGTCTATTACCGGCAGATACGGTATGACAATCTTGCCATGTCCGAGATGGCGAGGGTCAACGGCATTCCGTATCTGGCCGATGCGCTGGAGAACGGTTGGCTTCGTAACGAGACTTGAATCATCCAGAGAGTTGTACTATTTATTGTACAACTCTTATCGAGGTTCATCATGCGCACAGTTATGTTTTCAAAAGCACGCGAATCCCTTGCATCGCTTCTGGATGAAGTGTCGCAGGACCGTGTTGCCTTGGAAATCGTCCGGCGCGACAAGCCGTCCGCCGTTCTTATTGATAAAGACGAATACGAGGGCTTGATGGAAACCCTGCATCTCTGCTCGTCGCCGGAGAATTTCGCCAGACTTAGAAAGTCAATGTCCGACGTAGACGCGGGCGTTTTCGAAAGCCACGATCTCATCGACTGATTTTTCAAACCCATCGCGCATGAGTGCGAGCTTCTATCAGGAGAAACTCTCATGCAGCAAAAGGGCGAGATAGCTCTCGGCTGGAGCCAACAGGGCTGGGAAGATTATCTTCACTGGCAGCAATATGACCGCAAGACGCTGGAACGCATCAACGAACTCATAAAGGATTGCCGGCGGCATCCGTTTGAAGGCATCGGAAAACCCGAGCCGCTGCGTTTCCAGTTGAAGGGGCGCTGGTCACGCAGGATTTCGCAAGAACACCGGCTTGTCTATGAGCTTCGCGGGGAAGGGGAAAAAGCTGTCCTCATTATTCATCAATGCCGCTTCCACTACTGATCCTCACCCCTCACTGGTCATCACCACGCAGGCGTAGGACTGCGCCTTCAGTTCCTTGCAGGCGGAAACCGCCGAGGACTGGTCTTCGAAGCCGGTGAAGCGGGCGCGGTAGAGCGTTGCCGAGCCGCTTTGCACCGCTTCGGTGTAGGGGGCGATCCCCGCATAACTTCCCGCAATGTCGGAACGGGCGTTGGCAAGCAGCGAGCGGGCGGCGGCTTCGCTGTCGGTGGCGGCGATCTGCACTTCCCAGCGGCTGCGCTGGTTCGTGGACTGGGCGATCGACGGGTTAGCGGGCGCGGGTTTCGGGATGGCCGATACCTGGATCATGTCCGCCATCTCGTTGTTGGCCGTGGCGATCTGCATGGCGACCGGATCTTCGCGGCGTTCCGCAAACATAGGCAATGGTACGGCTGCGGGCGGTCCGTCGAAGGTGCGGCTGACATTGGCGCTCGCCACCAGCTGTTCGGTATTGCGGCTTCTCGAAGCCTGCGGCACGGCCTTCTCCAGCAACGCGGCCATCTGCGTGTCGCGGCTGCGCGCGGTCTTGCCGCCCAGCACGACGCCGACGACGCGGCGGCCATTGTGATTGACGGCGCTGACGAGGTTGAAACCCGACGCATTGGTGTAGCCGGTCTTGATGCCGTCCATACCCTGATAGCGATACATCAGATTGTTGTGGCCACGGATGCGTTTGCCCCGGAAACTGAAGGATTCCATGGCGAAGAGGCCATATTCTTTCGGAAAATCCCGTTGCAGCGCAAGGCCGAGCCGCGCCATGTCGCGCGCCGTCGTCACCTGCGATTTGCTGGGCAGGCCGGAAGCGTTGCGGAAAACCGTCTTCGTCATGCCGAGCTGGCGGGCCTTGCGGGTCATCATCTGCGCGAACCTTGCTTCGGAGCCGCCAAGATGGTCGCCCATGCCTTCCGCCATGTCATTGGCGGATTTGACGATCATGCCATAAACGGCCTCGCGCACCGTGAAGGTCTGGCCCTCACGCACATAAAGTTTCGAGGGAATAACGGCAGCGCCGTTCCTAGACATCTTTATCTTCTGGTCCCAGCGAAGCCGGCCGGCGTGCAGCGCCTCGAAGGTCATGTAAAGCGTCATCATCTTGGTCAGCGAGGCGGGGTGGTTCAGCACATCGGCATTGCGCGCGGCCAGAACCTTGCCGGTATTGGCATCCATGATGAAATGGGCATAACCGGCCTGAGCAGGCGATGCCTGCAACGAGAGGATCGCGCAAAAGAAGGCAAGCGCGAAGACCCATGCACCCGCCATTCCCCGTTTGATCGTTCCCGACATGGTTCACCCCTTTTTGTTCGATCGCCGCAATGGGCGAAGTTTTACTGACACTTTCCGGCAACAAAACCGCTAAAACTTTAGAGATCGTTTTCATGCTTAATTAAGTATGAATTTCAACCCACCTGCGGTCCTCACAATTTCCTTGAAAAGAAACCAACCATCCGGTATGTTTTGCAGCATGAAAAATGCTCATGAACGCAAGAAGCAACCCGAGATCGTGCGCCGCAGTCTTCTCGATTGCGCGGCGAAACTCGCGGCCGATCAGGGTGTTGCGGCACTTTCCGTGCAGGCGGTGGCGGATGCTGCGGGGGTGACGAAGGGCGGCCTGTTCCACCATTTCGCGTCCAAGCAGGCCTTGCTGGAGGCTGTCATGGCGGACCTTCTGGGGGCGCTGGACGCGGAAATCGACGCGTTCGTCTCACAGGATTGTGAAGCTTACGGGTGCTTCACGCGGGCTTATGTGAACGCCGTCTTTGCCGATCGCGACCGAGAATCGGGCAGGCAATGGGCTGCGTTATCGGTGTCGATGGTCGGCGAACCGTCGCTCCGGCGCATGTGGACCAGCTGGTTCGAGGGTCGTCTCAACCGTCATAAGGAGACGGATGAGGGGGTGGTACTGGAGCTTGTGCGGCTTGCGACGGATGGCATCTGGTTTGCCGATCTGATGGCCGATGACGGCAAGGCAGGTGGCGACAGGGCGGCTCTCAAGGCCCGGATGATCGCTCAGACGAAAAAGGAAACGAAACGATGAACGCGGCTGTTTTTACCTATGGGGCGCTTGTCGCGGCCATTGTCTGCGAGGTTATCGCAACTTCCTTCCTGCAGCAATCGCAGCAATTTACCAAGCTGCTGCCGACTGTGCTGATGGCGCTGTTTTATGGCGCGGCCTTTTATCTCCTGTCGTTCACGCTGCGGGCGCTGCCGGTCGGCGTCGCCTATGCGATCTGGAGCGGGCTCGGCATCGTGCTGATTTCCGCCATCGGCTATTTCGTGTTCCGGCAGACGCTGGATATTGCCGCCGTGGTCGGTCTTGGTTTCATCGTGACGGGAGTGGTGATCGTCAATGTGTTTTCGAAGACGGTGGGGCATTGAAGAGCTGTTGCTTGTGGAGGATGGCCATCTCCTCCGTCATGCCGGACTAGATCCGGCATCCAGCCACGGCGCGTCTGCGCCGTGAAAGGGTCTTACGCGATCAAAGACTTGATCGCACTGGACCCCGGCTCAAGGCCGGGGTGACGGAGTGCGGATGATGCTACTCCGCCAATTCATTTCGCTGCGAAATGATGCAGCCGATCTTCGAAGCAATTCTCCGCAGCTTCCAACATCACGCCAGAATGCTGCGATCCACATCGGTGATCAGTCTCTTCCCGCAAAGCGCCATGCTGATATCCATTTCCTTGCGGATGATCTCGAGCGCCGTCGTCACTCCCTGCTTGCCATCGGCACCGAGGCCATAAAGGAAGGGGCGGCCGATATAGGTGCCTTTTGCACCAAGTGCTACCGCCTTCAACACATCCTGGCCGGAGCGGATGCCGCCATCCATGTGCACTTCGACCTTGTCACCGACGGCATCGACGATCTTCGGCAGCATGGCGATGGACGAATGCGCGCCGTCGAGCTGGCGGCCGCCGTGGTTGGAGACGATGATGGCGTCTGCGCCAGTATCGAGGGATGCGTGGGCATCTTCCTCATCGAGGATACCCTTGAGGATCAGCTTGCCGCCCCAACGTTCTTTGATCCATTCGACATCCTTCCACGACAGGCGCGGATCGAATTGTTCCGCCGTCCAGGAGGAGAGCGACGAGAGGTCGGAGACATTTTTGGCGTGGCCGACGATGTTGCCGAAGCTGCGGCGTTGGGTGCGCAGCATATCGAGGCACCATTTCGGCCGCGTCGCCATCTGCCAGATGTGTTTCGGGGTGAATTTTGGCGGGGCGGACAGGCCGTTGCGCAAATCCTTGTGGCGCTGGCCAAGCACTTGCAGGTCGAGCGTCAGCACCAGCGCCGAGCACCCCGCCGCCTTCGCCCGGTCGATCAGATTATTGACGAAATCCCGGTCCTTCATCACGTAGAGCTGAAACCAGAAGGGTTTCGAGGTGACGGAAGCCACATCCTCGATGGAGCAGATGCTCATGGTGGAGAGCGTGAAAGGCACGCCGAATTCCTCCGCCGCCTTGGCGGCCAGCATTTCGCCGTCGGCGTGCTGCATGCCGGTCAGCCCGGTGGGGGCAAGCGCCACCGGCATCGAAACCTTCTGGCCGATCATTTCGGTGGCGAGCGACCGGTCGGTCATATCCACCAGCACGCGCTGGCGCAGCTTTATCTTGGAAAAATCCTCCTCATTGGCGCGGTAGGTGCCTTCCGTCCATGCGCCGCTATCGGCGTAGTCGAAAAACATCTTTGGCACACGGCGTTGCGCCTGTTGTTTCAGGTCCGCGATGGTGAGGATTTTGCCCATGGATAAAGCCTTCACATTTGAATGATGGCTTCACATAACATGAATTTGGCGGGTGCAACATCAAAATCGACGGGGTTTCAACCCCAGAAAGCCCGCAGGAACAGCTCGCAGCCCAGCAGCAGCAGGCAGATGAGGAACCAGCGCCGGAACGTCGCCGGGCTGACGATGCGGCGGATTTTCTGCCCGAGCCACATGCCGAGAAGCGCCGGCAGGACAGCGAGTGCGGAAAGCGACAGGTGCTCGACGCGGAAGGCGTCCTGAGAGGCGAGGCCGGCGGCGAGCGCAATGGTCGACACGGTGAAGGATAGGCCGAGCGCCTGCACGAGATCGTCGCGGCTGAAGCCGAGCGACTGGATATAGGGCACGGCGGGCACCACGAAAATCCCGGTGCCGCCGGTCAGAAGGCCGGTCGCCAGCCCGATGGCCGGGGAGAGCTTCGGTTCAAGCCTCGCGGGAATGGCGAAGGGCTTCGCAAAAAGGCTATAGGCCGCGTAAGCCGCGAGGCATAATCCGAGCGCCGAAGTGGTCCAGACGCCGGTGCCTGATGTCATCAGCCGGATGCCGAGAAGCGTGCCGACGGCAATGGCGATCATCATCGGCCACAGCCGTGTCACGATTGCCCTGAAATCGGGTCCGGCCAGCAATTGCCAGATATTAGTGATGAAAGAGGGCAGGATGAGCAGGCCGGCGGCAACGACCGGCGGCATGAAAAGACCGAGAACGCCCATGGCAACGGTCGGCAGGCCCATGCCGGTCACGCCCTTGACGATGCCCGCGACGATGAATGTCGCGACAACCATGAGCATGGTGGTTGTGTCTAAATCCGGCATGGGCGCACTCCAGAGTCATTTGCATTTCGGCTGACTGGTGTCAGGCAATCATAGGAAGCGAGCGAGTGCGGCACGGTTTCTTCTCCCCGTTCGGGGAGAAGGTCGCGGCAGCGGGATGAGGGGCAAGGGCAGAGATAAGCTGAGAGCTTGCCCCCTCATCCGACCCTTCGGGCCACCTTCTCCCCGGCGGGGAGAAGAAAGCAGGCAGCACCTGCTCGTTCCAATATGTTGCTGATATAGACGAGGTGGTGACCGAATGTTTCGGCCTAAACCGAACTATGCAAGCGCGCTCTTCATCGCCTTGCCGGCCACGTAGGTCTCGACGACGGTGCGGTCGTCGCCCATGGTCAGCATCAGGAACAGTTCTTCGGTCAGGCTTTTCACCACTTCCATCTTCAGCGCCATGGCGGGCGTGGAAGAGGCGTTGAGCACCGTGATGTCGGCGTCCGTGCCGGCGTCCAGCGTGCCGATGCGGTCGACCATGGAGAGGGCTTCGGCATTGCCGCGCGTCATCAGATACCAGCTTTCCAGCGGGTTCAGGCGCTCGCCCAGCAATTGCTGGATCTTGTAGGCCTCATCCATGGTGCGCAGCATGGAATAGCTCGATCCGCCGCCAATATCGGTCGCGACAGCGATCCGCACCGGCTTTTCGCGCCGTTGCAGCTTCTTCATCGGGAACAGGCCGGAGCCGATGAAGAGGTTCGAGGTGGGGCAATGCACGGCCACCGCACCGGTTTCCGACAGTACATCCGCCTCGCGGTCCGACAGGTGGATGGCATGGCCGAGCAGGGTCTTGCTGCCCATCAGGCCATAGCGCACATAGATATCGGTGTAATCGGTCGCTTCGGGGTAAAGCTCGCAGGTATATTTGATCTCGTCCAGATTTTCGGAAAGATGCGTCTGGATGAAGAGATCGGGGAATTCCTCCGCCAGCGCCCGGGCCGCTTCCATCTGCTTCGGGGTAGAGGTGATGGCGAAACGGGGCGTGATGGCGACGTGGTTGCGGCCCTTGCCGTGCCAGTCGGCAATGACGGCGCGGGTCTCATCATAGGAGGTTTCCGGCGTGTCCAGCAGGCCCTGCGGGGCGTTGCGGTCCATCATCACCTTGCCGCCGACCATCAGCATGCCGCGCTTGATAGCCTCTGCAAAAAAGGCGTCGGCGGAGGTCTTGTGCACGGAGCAATAGGCGACGGCCGTGGTGGTGCCGTGGCGCAGAAGCTCATCGTAAAAATGCGTGGCAATACGCTCAGCATGCGCGGTTTCGACGAAGCGGCATTCTTCCGGGAACGTATAGGTGTTCAGCCATTCGAGAAGATTGGCGGCATAGGAGCCGATGACCTGCATCTGCGGGAAATGCAGGTGCATGTCGATGAGGCCGGGCACAATGAGATGCGGTCGGTGATCCTTTTCCTCGATCTCTTCCGGTGCCTGTTTGCGAATATCGGCATAGTCGCCGATGGCGGCGATCCTGCCGTCTTCGAGCAGCAGGCCGCCATCCTCTATGTAGAGATAGCTTTGCGTATCGTCGATGGAGAGCGGCGCGCGGCGGAAGCTCAACAGGCGGCCACGCAGCAGAACCATGCTCATTCGGTTTTTTCCTTGGCGTATTTGCCCCCGGCAACGGCGCTTTCATACCATGCGGTCAGCACTTTGCGCTCTTGCGGGGTGATGGCGGTGATGTTGCCGGGAGGCATGGCATGGCTGCGGCCGGCTTGCAAATAGATTTCGCGGGCGTGTGCGGCGATCTGCGCGTCGGTTTCCAGCTTCACCGATTTCGGCGTGAACGGCACGCCTTCCCATACCGGCTCGGCGGCATGGCACATGGAACAGCGGCCCTGCACCACGTCGCGGGCACTGGCGAAATGGGCGTCACTGACGAATTGCTGCTGCATCGGCGAAAGCGTCGCCGCCTTCTGTTCCTCTTCGCCGGTCAACACCTTCGGCACGGTGGAAAGCCACATGATGACGATGAAGATGAGGGCGGTCAGGAGCCAGGTCCATGTCGGCTTGCCCTTGCGGGCATGGGTGGTGTTGAACCAGTGGCGGATGGTGACGCCCATCAGGAAAACGAGTGCGGCGATGATCCAGTTGAACTGCGTCGCGAAGGCCAGCGGATAGTGGTTCGACAGCATGAAGAAGATGACGGGCAGCGTCAGATAGTTGTTGTGCAACGAACGCTGCTTGGCGATGCGACCGTATTTCGGGTCCGGCGTGCGACCGGCGATCAGGTCGGCAACGACGATCTTCTGGTTGGGGATGATGATGAAGAACACATTCGCCGACATGATGGTGGCGGTAAACGCACCGAGATGCAGAAAGGCGGCGCGGCCGGTAAAGACCTGTGTGTAACCCCAGGCCATCGCCACCAGCGCGACGTAGAGCACGATCATCAGGCCCCAGGTGTTGTTGCCAAGCGGCGATTTGCAGAGGAAATCGTAAAACAGCCAGCCGATGGCAAGTGAGGCGAGCGACAGACAGATGGCCTGGAACTGGGTGAGCGCCAGCACCGAATGGTCGATCAGGAAGAGATCGGCGCCGCCGTAATAAACGATGCAGAGCATGGCAAAGCCGGAAAGCCAGGTGGCGTAGCTTTCCCATTTGAACCATGTCAGGTGTTCGGGCATCTGGGCAGGCGCCACCAGATATTTCTGGATGTGATAAAAGCCGCCGCCATGCACCTGCCATTCCTCGCCATAGGCCCCCGGCGGCAGATGCGGCCGTTTGACCAGCCCGAGATCGAGCGCGATGAAATAGAAGGATGAGCCGATCCAGGCGATGGCGGTGATGACGTGGAGCCAGCGGACGGCAAAGGCCATCCATTCCCACGCAATGGCATATTCGTACATGCGGTTCCCCTGATCCTTGTGCGGCGCACCTTGCGAGAAATTTGACCGTTAGGAAAGGGAAAAGCAAACGCTACGCGATGATTGTTCACAATCCGGTTCGCTTGTGTTTACAACATCGGTTGACGTGGATTGCCCGAGGCGATGAGCCCGGTAAAGTTGCAATGGAGGCTCGCTGCCGCTTAGTTTGTGCTTAGCTGGCTAACGCGACTCAGCTATTATCCCTTGGGCAGTCTGTTGATGTGCTAAAATATATGGCTGCGGAGCCTTGGAGCGCCCGACGTCCGAAAGGACGCTACAGAGGATGCTCTGACATTTTTTAAGTGGCGCATCGTTCCTGCCGAAAATCGGGATCGATTTTCGGGCCGGTGCGCAGGGCTTCGATGACATGTTTTCGCTGGCGGTTCATTCCGAAAGCGGGCGCTGCGAACCCCGGGGGCGGGCAGTTCAGGGG
>NZ_JWJH01000026.1 GCF_000949865.1 Rhizobium nepotum 39/7
GGTGGCGGAGGTGCTTCCGGGACCTCGACCGTGGGCAGCGGCGGCGGTAACGGTGTTCTGAAGCCTTCATTTCTTGGTGTCTGGACGGGCCGGAATTCCTCACGGGGTGTCGTGTCAATCGGTGGCTCTTCTTCCCCGCCCACCAGAAGGAAATAGAGGACCACACCAAGGCCGGCAATACCGGCAACGACGGCAAACGGGCGCATGAGGCCTATGCCACCGCGCCTCACCTGTCCGCCAATGGACGTGTCGGTGTCGATGGATTGGTAATTGGGATCCGACATGGTGCCCCTCCTATCTTGATTGCGATTGCTGGCTGAATGTTCCGCTGCCAATTCGCTTCGGCGATACCGCGCCCTCGATCGGCGCAGGAATATCGGAAGGGGCAGTCCGGAGATTGAAGAGGCAGGTCTCGGCCTCAGTACCAAAGCGCAGTGTCCACTGCCGCGAGACCTTGTCGATGACGATGTAGTCGGCCTCGCGGCGGTAGTTCACGAGGCTTTCGCGCCGCTTGCCGTCAACGATGAAGATCGCCGGAACGTCGCCGGTGAATTTCATGAAGGTCTTCAATCCATCGTCAAAGACCCAGAGCGGCTTGGCTCCGTCGCTTCCCTTGAAGCCGTAGTCGTAATTGACCTTGTCGCGACGAATGTTCTTGATGTTGGGATTGCGCTGGGCTTCCTGTGCCTGCTTCCAGAGCTCCGCCGTTCCTTTCAGTCCGGCATCCTCAGGATAGGTGAACCGCAGTTTGAAGGTCTGGTTCTGCATCGCCTTGGTATCGTTGACACGCAGGTCGAAGGAATAGGTCCGCTTCGTCGTGACCACCGAAAGATTGGTGGCCGCATCCTTCTCCATCGGTTTCAGGGTCAGAGAACGCCGATCTGCGGAGGTCAAAATCTGCCAGGAGACGGTATCGCCGGCAACGACCTGTGTTATATCCTCGTCCGGACCGAAGAGGATCGTCGTCACCAGACCGTAGGTGCCCGTCACGAGGAAGACCTGCTCGGCCGAATAGGGAAGCGACCGGATTCTCGGATCAAGGCGACCCGGTCTGGCAACGAGCTCGGCATGCGCAACCAGCGGGCCCAGCAGCATGAACAGGGACATTGCAACGGTCCGCCTCATCATGGCGTGATCCCTGACGGCATGGTCTCGGGAACCCTTGCATATTCGGTCACGACAAAGCCGAGAGGATTGTAGAGACGGACCCGGTTGCTGGCGGGCAGGTTGATCTGCCGGTAGCGTATGGTCGCCGACCAGCGGGTGACGACATCGCCACCACGGCGACGTTCTCTTGTCTCGAAGCGAACAGCCATGGTCGAGGAATTGAGGGGATTGACCGAGAGGATTTCCGGGCGGATTTCGCCGGTTGCACCGAGCATCTTGACCGGCCCTTGCGGATTGGAGGGGTTCATCCAGGCCTCGTAGTCCTTGAAGGCTTGCGAGCCGGGTTCCGACCACAGCGCAATCATGTCGAAATTGTCGGACAGATAGCGGGGATCGTAAGTCTCGCGGCGGATCACATAGTTGCCCGCAAAGGCGGCTCGGACAGCCTGGTTTTCCGATACGCTCGAGCGATCCTTTTCGAGCGTGGTAACCGTCTCCATGTAGCCGGTGTTCTTGTCCACGATCAGCGGGACAACCTCGGTACGTACCAAGGGAAAGAGTTGAGCAACTGAAAATGAGAGTACAGCCGCGACGGCCCAGCCGGCTACCGCGAACACGAGCAGGATCAGACCGATCAGGGTGCGAAGGGAGCGATTCTTCTCACCCCAGGAAAGGTGTTGGTCGTAAATGTCCTGCGGACCGGCAACCTGGTCGGCCGGCGCGGATTGCAATTGCCTTCTGAACAATGCCAAGTTCTATTCCCAAAACATAATCGTCGTTAATCTCTTTAAGCCGCGTCATCGGCAGAAGCGGCTTGCGCATGGAAATTCTGAATTCGACCAGCGCATGTTTCGCCTCACTCGCCGCTGCGCCGACGCATGGTCAGCATCCGGCCGAGCGCGCCAGCGCCTGCAATCCCGCCGCGGCCGGCGAGCGCAGCCGCGGTGACCGCGCCTTTTGGCCCGGCAAGCATGCCAAGAGCCATCGCTGCCGCCTGTCCGCTTCTTGAACCGCTCGCGGAGAGGCCAGCGCGAGCCGCTCCATACGTCGTGTTGACACCACCGCCGTCCGGTACTGAAGGCGCGATGCCGTAGGCGAACGTCCTTGCAAAATCAGGAACCTGGAAAATGAAATAGGAGATCAGCGCCAGATAGAGCACCATGGCCAGCACGATCGCCAGCGCATTTTCCCTGGTCGCCATGTCGCCGTTGATCGTGTCCATCATCCCGATCAGAAACCCGAAAGACAGCCCGGCCATGACATAGGTGAAAAGCAGCATGAACATGCCATAGGCGATGCCCCTCACCCACGCATCGAAGACGAAACGCGTGATGCCGAAGAAATAGGAGAGAATGGCGATCGGACCGATCGCAAGCATGACGGCGGTGATCATTTTCGCGAACAGCGTCACTCCAGTCAGGATCAGCAGCATCGGCAGCAGGCCGAAGACCAGTACGATGAAGACCACCACCGCACCGGTGACGTTTGGCAGCCATCCGGATTCGTAGGAATTGAAGAGCTGCATGGCGAAGTCGTAGACTTTGCGCGACATGCTGGCGACTTGGTTGGCAAGATCGGAGCCAGCGGATTGCCCGCCCATGGCGGACGAAATGGCAGCACCCAGATCCTGAGGTGACGTCAAAATGAATTGACCGATGTTGTCGTAGAAGGTGGCCCAGGACATTACCAGCGCATAGGCAAGCGCGAGTTTCGAGGCCGTGATCGCCATGTCCTGCAAGGAGACGCTCGACAGACCGAGCGCACCCCAGAGGAAATAGAGGATAAGAAACAGCGCAAGGATGGATGACACCAGATCGCCATTCTCGGCGAACAGTCCCCATGCTTTCTCGAGGGACGCTTCGTTGATCCTGTCAAAGTATCCGAGTGCGTCGCCATAGAAATTAACTGCGTAGCTGACCGGATCCATTACTCCCCCTGGAAGAAATTGACGGGTCGCATCGGACCGCAATCGCTCCTGACGATATCCGCAAGGGCCTGTTGCGACGGCGCCGGTTGTTGCCCCGCCTCGTAGCCGAGCGCCGGGACGGGGTTCTCGTCAGCTGAGCATTTGGCCAACTGTTCGAACTTGCCCCCGCATCCGGACAAGGTGGCGACGGCCAGGATCAGCAACGGGTCCAACCTCAAGGGTTCTGCTCCTCGAATGCCTGCAGCTGATCGCGAACCGAAGCCCCGTCTGCGCCACCGCCGCCCGAGCGCATCACGCTGTCGGGAAGTGTTGCGAAGGTCTTGAGGTTCTGGGATGAGGTGGCGAGGGCCGCCTTATACTGCTGGTTCAGCAACATAACCTGATTGTTGAGTGAGCCGACGGCCTCATTGGCAGTCTGGTTGCCCTGGAGCACCATCTGCGTGTTCTGTTCGAGTGCGCCCTTCAGGTCCTGCGCCGTGCCGATCTGCTCTGTCGCCTGCATGAAGGCATTCTGCCGATCCTTGGTGGCCCTGTTCATTGCATCGGTGAGTGCCGTCAATGTCGTCAGCGCATTGATGCCCTGCGAATAGGCCTGGTTGGCGCCTGACAGCTCGCCTCCCTTGACGGTATCAACGACCATCTTCACCAGATTGAGTCCATTGATCAGCTTGGCGGCGGAGTTCTGGAATTCACCGCTGATACCGCCGAACAACGCTTCGTTTCCGGACAGGATGCTGTTGAAATCCGGCGCCTGGCCCATGCTGAAACCATTGCCGGTCGCAAGCTTGGCAAACTGGCTGGCGTCCTGCGACCGGTCGCCAGTAATCGCCTGAAGCGTCTTTATCGTGTTGTCCTTGACGATGGACGTGTCGCCCTGGATCTGCTTCGAAAGCTTTTCAATCTCCTCGCTTATCGCGATATTTTCCTTGTCCTTGACCGGCACCTGCGCAAAGGCGTGCGACACTGTGGTGATGCCGAGCGCCGCGGCCATAACGAATTTTCTCATCTGCCGGTCCTCTCTCTTCCTGTTCAGTTTGCGGTCGGTCTGGCGTCGACGACCGTCACCAGTCCGAGCGCCGGATCCTCCAGCACCGAGAAGGTCGCGACATCGCCACTGGCGCGTGCCTGCTCCTGTAGGTCCTCGAGCCAACGCTGAATCTGATCTGTGGTGGCGGTCGAGGGCACGGCAAAGCATCGAGTGCCGCCAGTGTCGATGATTGTCGAGGGGCACTGGACTTCAGCCATCGCGAGGGAACCGTCATGGTCCCTGGCGTTGCCGCCTCCTGAGCCGCGCAAGGCTGCCGAAGAAGACTGCAGCCCGGCTTGCAGACGCTGGAGATACTGCTGGTTTGCCGCCAGCGATTTTCCGAGCAGCCCGTTCCAGACTGAACCGCGTTCAACCTGCGCCTCGGTGTTACGGTCCACCGCCTTTTTCAGCTGCTCGCCGCATCCACTGATGTCACTGACGGTTTCCGTTTCGATGCCGTCGCCCGACGGGGTCCGGTCGCCGTTCTCGGCCTTGTTCCGGCTGTAATAGGCCGAGACCTTTTTGACGTAATCCTGGGTCTCGGGAATGTTGGGTATCCGACCGTTCTGCAACGATTGGCGATAAGGCCCGGCATTGTATCCTGCTGCGACCAGGTCATAGCGATTGCCGAACATTCCCTGCAGTTGCTTGATGTATTTGACACCGCCGCGGATGTTGTCGCGCAGGTCGTAAGGATTGACGCCAAGTCCCGCCGCGGTCCCCGGCATCAGTTGCATGACGCCGGTCGCGCCAACGGGCGAGCGCGCCGATTGGCGGAAGCGTGACTCCTGCTCGGCGATCGCCAGCGCAAAATTGGGATCGACTCCCTGGCGGATTGCTTCGTCCGCCACCATACGAGCGACTTCCTGCTGGCTATGCGTACGCTTCGACGGGCCGGCCGGCAAAGTGTCACCGGCCATGCCCTCGGCCGAGCAATCGGCCGGCGCGCCAGAGCCTTGTCCGGGCGCAACGCTGTCCGTCGTTCCGCCCGACGCACCTTTCAACGCCCGCGTATCCGCCTGATAGGTCTTGTACCAGTTCTCCGTCGCCTGCTGGATGTTGCGGCGGGCGTTGTCGATCACCGGCACCTGCGCAAAGCCTGGCGCCGGCGTGAACAGGGTGGACATGACGATGGCGCTGATGGTTGTCAGTTCAGGAAGTCTTGCGTTGGTCATCGGACGCATCCCCCTCCCAGTCGCAGAATTTCGACAGCCAGTTCTTTGGATCGTCGCCATATTCGTCGAGCAGCATCTCAACCTCTCGGACTGTCTCCTCACGACCCGACAGGACCTTGATGAACTCCGGCATGTGAGCCATGTCGACACGCGCGATCACACTGCTCTTCGCGCGCTTGATCAGCATGAAGCGCGAGGCCGGATCACCGTTTTTGACCCAGTCGAACTCGGCCCTGGAGAGACCGAAATGGGCCATGTAGGAATTCTCGTCAGCCTTCGGATTGGCGAAAAAGATGTTGGTCGACGTCTGCTCGATGATCGTCCGGCTGACACTGGATTGCACCACGTCGTCGGCTGACTGGGTTCCGAAGATGACGAGACCATTTCGCTTTCTGATGGTCTTGAAATAGTCCTTCATGGTGCGCTTGAACTCGTCGTCATCAAGCAGCTTCCAGGCTTCATCCATTAAATTGATAATCGGCGCCTTGCCGTCGTAAACCTCGTCCAGCCGGTGGAACATGTAGAGGAGTGCTGCTGTGCGCACGGGCGGATCGTCGAGGATCGACGTCATGTCGAACCCGATCATTGGCCGCGAGATGTCGAGATTGTCGTCGGCATTATCGAAGAGCCAGGCATAGGGTCCGTGATCAACCCACTTGTCGAGCCGTGCAATCAGGCTTCCCTCGGTCCGCTCGCTTCCGGCGAGCAGGGCGCGAAGTGACGACAGCCGGCGATAGGATCGGTCCTTCGTCTTGAGGACCGACTTGATCGCGGTGCGAATGATAGTCTCTTCCTGCGGCGCCAGGCTTTCGCCTTCCTTCGACGGCCTCAGCATGAAGCTTAAGAGCCGATAGAGGAAAACACGGTTCTCTTCGGTGTCGTCGAGGAGCAGGGGGTTCCAACCGGATGGCTCACCGGGTTCGAGCGTCATGTAGTTTCCGCCCGCCGCGCGAACCATGATGTCAAGACCGCGATCCTTGTCGAAGACGATGGTCTTCAGACGCGGACTGACGCGGTAAGCCTGCAGGATCAGGAATGCCATGATGACGGTTTTGCCGGAGCCGGTCGGTCCGAACACCGTCGTGTGCCCGACATCGCCCTGGTGGAAATTGAAGAAGAATGGCGTTCCCGACGTCGTCTCGAAAATGGTGATCGCCGGTCCCCAATGATTGCCGTCCGGCTTGCCATAGGGATAGGCGTGGAAGCTGCTCAGGCCCGCACAATTGAGAGTGGAGATCACGGCCCGACGGGCGATATAGGCCTGATTTCCAGGAAGCTGCGCCCAATAGGCCGGCTCCGCGTTCAGATCCTCGCGGACATAGGAAGCACCGAGCGCTCCAAGCTCGTTGCCGATCAGGGCAACCGCATCGTCCAGTTGGGCCGCCGTTTTTGCCACCGGCATGACGGTGAGATGATGCTCGGCGAAGGCAACGCGTTTCCTCGCCAGTTCATCACGCGCAATATCAAGACTGGCCTGAACGCTGGAACCGCCCTCGTCGGCCTTCGACAGTTGCCGGTCGAGCCGCTCGATGCGGCTTCTCGCGGCCATGTCGTCAATGAAGGACATGGACTGGGTGAGCACCATCTCAAAGGGGAGCTTGAGAATGTAGTCGAGCATGCCGGCGCCCGTCTCGGGCGGATATTCCTTCAAAGACACCATTGCGGCGTAGCGGTCATCGCCCTGCGTATCGCCCTGAAGATGGATCGTCCGGTTGCCGATTGATGTGCGACGTGCCGGCAGCATCGCATCGATTGGAAGGTTGCAGAGCCGGATTGGCCGGACACGACCGCCATTCAACAGCGTATAGAAGAATTCGCATTGTTCCGAGAACCAGGATCCCGCGGTACGCCCATCGACCTCCATGCTTTCGGAGAAGTCACGAAAGATTGCTTTGCCGTTGCCAAGGTCAACCTGGACACGCTGCACGTCACGCAGGACTTTGGGGCCGTAGGCGGCGAGCGACTTTTCAAGCGCTTTGGTCGCCTCGACCAGTTTGTCACGCATTGAGCGAAACTGTTCCTTGCGCACCACATCACCGCCGATGCCTATGAGACGGGAAAGCGCGGAGCCTTGTTTGAACAGCGGGCGCACGACGAGCGAGATGTAGGTGTCGTTGACGAACATCTCGTTCATTGAGATGCTTGCCTGATAGACATCATCCAGACGCCGGATGAAGGGGTCGGTGAAGGTTGCTGGCAAGGACGGCGCCACCTTTCGCCTGACAACATGGGTGTAGAGCGCAAAATTGCCGATCGAGGAAATGGCGCGAAAAGCCGAGCTGCGCTGCCGCTGCAGCATGTTGATCGTTTCGATGTCGGCCGTTTCGAACGAGAAGCCTGTGAGGCGCAGGGTCGATACCAGGCAATCGTTCTTCAGCCTGATGATCCCGTTTTCGATCGGAACATAGAATGGAACATGGGTCGAGATATTGCGATCGGCAAAGATCTCCCAACCCTTCGACAAGCTTCCCTTCAGCGATCTTGCCATCGTGCTCATCGGTCAAGCTCCGTAGGTCCGGATGCCCCCGCCCAGTCTGCGGCCGAGGGGATTGACGCCGCACATGCTGAGGCGGCCGAGGATGTCGAAGAACCAGAGGTCGAGTTTGACCGTCAGCACATAAAGAATGCCGTGCAGGACCACGAACGACACGGGGAACCACAGGATGGAGCCGAGCACCATGAACACCATGAGCGAGACGAAGCACTCCGCCAGGAAGTAGGTGTAAGGGATCCCCATCACCGTCGGCGGCCGCGTGAGCGCAAGGATGACGGGATAGGATTCGATATGGTCGTCCCCGCCTGAAGTCTTGTTGGCAGAGTTCGTCATGATCAAGATCCGGCGCCAGCTAGGAAGTCTACAAGCTCAGCGGCAGCAAACATGCCGGCGAGGCTCCCACCGACCCGCAGAAGCGCGCCCCAGGACCAGAAGCCGAAGGCCGCAGCGAGGAACATGCCAATGAAGGCAATCGCTCCAACCGAGCGACCAAAGGGGCCGGTAAAGAACTGTACCAGCCTGTCGGCAGCATTCTCCAGGGCATCTAGGCTTTGAGCGGCAGCTGGCTCGTATTGACTGACGAACAGCACCGAGGTGGCAAGTAACACCATCGCCGCATGGCCGGCCCACTTGCGCTTGACCAGGGAACGGCAGCTCACGCTGCCAACGAGAATTGCCATGACAATCATGTTCATTGAAGTACCTCATCCTTGACGATTTTGACCGGACCGCCGAGTTGCGCCGCGTCCAGCGGTTGTGGGAGGCGACTGTCCGACGCGAGCGGGCTTGCAGCTGAGAAGACAAGCATCGGGGACCTTGCCCGGTCGGTCGGGCCTGAGCGGCGGTGCTGATTGGATTGAAAGCCAGATGCTGGACCAGGCATCGGGGGCTGGGAGCTTGCCGGCTTGCCGGTGTAGTAGCCGACGACACGCGTCACATAGTCCGCGGTTTCGCGGATCAGTGGCAGGGATTGATGGGCATCGACGCGTGGTTCTCCGGCATTGTATGCGGAGGCGATCAGCACCGGGTTCCTGTACTTGTCGATGAGCAGACGCAGGAAACGCGTGCCCGCGCGAATATTCTGTTCGGGATCAGTAAGGTCGTTGGCGCCGAAAGCATCGCCGATCTTTGGCATCACCTGCATCAGGCCGACGGCACCAGCCGAACTAACGAGGCCAGGATTGAAACGCGCGTTTTCCGCGCGCATGATCGAAAGCACCCAATTTGGATCGACCTCTTCCTCAGCGGCGATTTCTACTGCAAGGGCTGCGTAGTCCTCAGGCACGCCGGAAAGCAGGTCGGGACGGGCTTGCGTCGCTGTCCGATCGGCAGGGGTGCCGGGTCCGAAGGCTGGATCCACAGTGCCCGCGTCAGACGAGAAGACACTGATGGGCGAGAACACGGCGCGGTCGCGCCGTGTTCTCATGTTGCCGGCCGCTTCTCCCGGAAGCTCTGGGTCACGGTCATCCGATTCGAACGCTGCTTCTGCGACGAAAGACAGATTTACGGGGACCGCGTTGGTATTGGCCTGTCCCCAAAACCGCTCATTGAAACTGGTGAGATCGATGCTTGGCGGTGGCTGTTGGTCGGCGTCCACGGCGGGTGTTGGCAGCGCGCTGAGATCACTTGAGGTTTTCCCCGCGAAACGGAAGGACCACTCGGTAGGTTCATGGTTCTCGCCGATCTCAAGAGGGGCGCTCTCGGCGGACGTTGCCGCAAAACATGTCGCCAGGAACACAGACGTCAGCGCAGGCCAGACGGCCCTTCGTAACACTCCGGGTCGCGGTCTGTTCACAGAAGAAAGCGGGCCGTCATCCATTCTGAATCAGTCCATAACTTGTACTTCAATACAAGTTATGGACTGCAATCCGCGTCAGAAATCAACCAAAAAATATAACTTGAGTACAAGTTTTATCCAAAAGGCCGATATCGCCCTTAAAATTATTTAACGAAATCAATCCAGTAGCCGCGACCACCGATCCGGTTTCCATTGATACTCGATCTGGTCTCGATCGCCCAGGATACGTGCCAAACGAACGGCGGTTCCCCCTTTTACCAGGACCGAACCGGCATCGGCGCCTGACTGCCCATGATAGATTCGGCATGTGAAATTTGGCAGTTCCCGCTGGATCCTGGAAACCGGCCAGCAAGAGGAAACCTGATAACGAGCGCCATCGACAGCCCTACCCAAATCGCGCGAAATCTGCTGTACCGGGCCGAGCCTATGCCGTCCGAACTCAGTTCCATAGTCGAGCTGGCACTCGACAATATTGGCTGGATAGTGTTTGCAGGCGGAAAGACCGAGATAGGCAAATGGTGCTGGCGGCAACGGACTGGACGACTGGGCGTGCTGCCCGCATCCGGCCAACGGAATTGTCAAGGCTAACTGCCAAAACAACGCTTTAATGATTCGCACGATTTACCTCCTAGATTTGCTGCTGATATCCGGCATGTTCGAGGGCTTCGAGAAAGAGGTCGCGGGCGATCCCGCAATAGGGCGACGACAGCCGCGCCAGATGCAGTTGGGTCAGGACCAGCCCGAGCGTTCCAATGGTCGTGGTTACCTCTTTGAGGTCATCATTAAGACCATCGCGACACATCTCGCGTCCATCATGGCTTTTGACGACGATCGCATAGTCGTTGCGCGCGATGCTATGCCACAATTCGACGGTACCGGTTTTGCCGTCATGGGTTTCTGTGTCGCAGATGAGCATCATCGCGTAGTCTGGAAGAGGAAGGTCGCATTCCTCGATCGAGGTTCCGCCATTAAACTCCGTGAGCGCCACCGCAGACGAGAACAGCAGCAATCGTTCGTTCACCAGCAGCCGCCGTTGTCCGAGGCGCACAAAGCCGTTCATGACGTCCGAACGAATAACTTTTGGCGCGAGACATTCCTCGCAGTGCTCGCAGACCTGCACCAACCGATCGTTCCTGAAGGAGAACGTGTTGTGGAAACGACCGAGGAGGAAGCGTTCGATATTTTCGGTGCGGCCGCCAAGCGACTCGACGAATGCGAACGCACCAAACCGCGTCCAGGCTTGATTGACATCACTCTCTGCCGATAACCCTGCGATACTCACCAGGCTGGATGGGCCGGCCACGATGCCTGCGGTCCGCGTCTCCGCACCGCAGTGCGGGCAATCAATGCTGACCGGCACCCGGTACCATTCCTTCGTCAGTAGAGATCGGTGGCTTGTCAGTGGGATACCCGCCTTGCTATTTTGTTGGAAGGACTCGCAGAGATCAGCGCAGAACCGACTCCCGGCGCCTCGCAACAAGGCAGAAATGTCATCGGCGACGCATAGAGTTCTGCGATAAAACTTGTACTTCAATACAATTTTGTAGCAGTCATGGGCGAAGCGCTCAAGATGGGGAAGTCGGGTTTGGTGCTAGCACCGGTTTGAAGCAATTTGCGTCACTACGTCCTGGAAGTGCCGCCGCATGTCGAATACGGGCTGACAGAGATCAGCCCCGGAGCTTTGCGCGGCGCTTAGGGATTTAGCTTCTGTGTCCACGACAATCCGGACACCGTCAGAGCGTGCCGTCGCGCTTACGACCGGGCGGAGTTATAAATCCTAGTGACCGAAATTGGCTGAGAAGCCCAGGTGTCTCTCTGGGATAGCAATGCTGGGCTAAGCCCACTTTGAATATCGTCAATCATTGGCCTGAAAGGCCGACCTGACGTCGCAAGCCGCATCTTGTGATGCTGGCGCCGTCTACTATTCCGACGGGGATGTAAAGGGTTGTTGTATCGAAACGACAGTTCACGCATGCACCGATTTGCCAATTGGCGCATCAGCCGATTTACACACGACAGAACAACCAGTTGGCGAAGGCACCTATTCAGCTAATCGGTGGCGCACTTTTTCACCGCGTTTCTTCTTTGCAGATCGACCGATTCACCCGTTGGCATAAGCACCGATTTACTCGTTCACCTATTCGTGCAGACGCGGATTTGCCTGTTTACGCAACCACTACTTCCCCGATTCACCTATTCGTCCAAGCGGTGTGCCGCCATTTCGCCGATGGGCGTCTTCGCTGGTCCGCTGATGCACCTATGGCCCGGACCCCCATTCGCCCACAAGCCGATTTCCCTGCTTGCCGATTCGAGGTTTCACCGAGTCACCGATTGACGGATTAACCGCTTCACCCAAAAACCTGGTCGTTCATTCACTGAGTAGCGCAATCGCCCGAACTGCGGCATAGAACCAGCCGGACACAAGCTCTGCTGGACCATCAAAACAGGCCCAATCGCCTTCCGTCTTCGGTCGCACACTGATCGTTTGCAGCCGTCATTCGTGTCCAGCTTGCCAGAAAAAATCGCAGATCATGGAACCGCTCGGTCGCCTTGGTGACGATCGCCCCTCGGGCGAAACGGCTATTGGTATACCAATAGCCTATCCTGCCATCTCTCACCACCATGTGCGACCCACGTGCCCGACCCGCCAATGCTGTTGCGAGTCGTCAGACGATGCCACAGCGATCACAGGTGTATGTACGCCTGTGATCCGCGGAGGAGGAATAGCGCGTGGGTCGCACATGGTGGTGAGAGATGCTGAAGCGAGCCGCCGTCGCGAGCAGTCGGGATGCCCGTGACCGCAGGGAGCGGACATCGATGACATGCGAACGACAGGGCGGTGAGCACAAGCAGGAGCGGATGATCGGCTGGAGCGGATGCCCGAAGCATGAGGGCGCAGCGCAGGACGATCATCCGCTCCGTATTGTTTGGGGAAGTCGCGGCAGCGTCCGTCTACCGGCCCGAGAGGCCGGGCGGGGCTTGCCCCGCACCACAGGGAGAGGGGTGCTTGAGGGGAGAGGCGGCAAGTCTCTCCCCTCAAGACCGCAGGCAGGCTCGATGCCGGCAAGCGGTCCGGACCATGCGGAAAAGACGAGAGGCGAGCAACGCCTCTCGTCTGAAATTCAGTCAGGCACCCAGTTCTCGGATCACGGCTGCGACAGGCCAGTCGCCGAAATGGGTCCGGCACTGGGCAACGAGAATGTCGACGGCCGTCTCATTGGCCTCAATGGCTCGGATCGCCTCATCCATGTCGTCGTAAGCGCCGAGATTTTCGACCGGCTCATAGGCCCCGCAGTCTTCGTCCCAGTTGCCGGCGATGTACTGCGGGGCGTTTTTGACACGGACCAGTGCTCGTTCTGCTTCGTGAATGAGACGGAACCCCTCGGTCCGCTGCCGCCAGTATTCCGGGCTTGCGTCGTCGATGTATTTAATCTTGCGCTGTGTCATAAGAAGTCTCCTTTCGTTTTCTGACGGAAGGAGGCCGCACGATAGCCGCGAGGGGTCAGGGATCGCGGCACGCGACCGCCAGGGGCGGCGAGCGGGGGAACCGTGCAGTCCTTGACGCCGGAGTGGCGGGTGCAAAATGGGAGGTCAGAGAGAGAAGATAGCCCGCGGCCACGATCAGGGGCCGTCCGTTTTCCGGCGACCAGCCGGCCCTTTCCTGTCCACCACCGCCGTGATTCCTGGGAACCGAGATCGGGCGGCATGGCGAGCTTTCATGAAAAAAGGGCTCCCGCCCGGTGAGAGCGGAAGCCCCTTGATGCGAGGTCAATAGCCCAAACTAGTGATGATCTCGTCAAGCTCCTCATCGAGGGTCAAGTCGAAATCGCAGTCGTCACCATAGTCGGGAAGATCACCCTCTTCGTGACCGCATTCGGTGCATCTGATCGTATGATACTGGTTTATCGAACCGGCTTCGCAGGCCTCCCAGTAGCGTTCGAATGCTTCACCACCGCATTCGGGGCATGCGACAATTTCGAGAGCGTCATCAAGGTCGAAACCACCCGGCTCCACGCAGCCGCCGTAAACTCTTGTCATGATCGTATCCTTTCGTGTCTATGACGAAAGAGAGCCACGGAGCGCCGCCGAGCGGGTCAAGGATCGCGGAACGCGACCGCCAGCGGCGGCGAGCGGGGGTGCCGATTTTGCCGGCGGGCGCGTCAGCGGCCGACGACAAAATTGGGGGAACCGCGATGTCCTTGAGGCGGGAGAAGGGGATCGTAGAATGGGGCGTCATAGAGATAGAGAGAACCACGCCCGCGACAGCGGGCGTGACCATTTCCGGCGGCCAGCTGGTCGTGCACCACCTCCGCGCCGCAACGGTCGCGATATCGCGCCGGCGGTGCAACACCGCGAGAGGATCGTCACGCGACAGCGCGGAGACCGCTTGCGGGCTCCGGGAGCGCTCCGGGGCGCGAGTAGAGCCGTCCGGCAAGGCCGGCTCGCCCGATCATCGCTTCGCGGATTGCCAACACATCACGCAAATGAATCGGTCGGGCAAGACCGATTCAAATCTCTCGTTGGACCTGCGCTCCGTGATCGACGATCCTCTCGGCATGATCACGCAGCCCTATCAGCTTTATATCGAACGCACGGACGCCTCGATGAACATGGCCCGTTACTATGCCATGGATATTTCGGAGACCTTGTTTGGAGAAACCCGGCTGACCCGCCGCTGGGGACGCATCGGTGCGCACGGCCAGTCGAAGGCGCATATCTTCCTGCGTGAAGAGGACGCCGTGCAGCTGTTTCTCGATCTCGTCCGCCAGAAGCGGACACGCGGCTACCGCCCGGCTGCGCGGCAGGCGGAACGAGACCCGCTCGCGCGGACCTCGACTGGCGTCTTATCGGCCCGAGCCCCAATCGGTCTCGAAGGCGATCTCGATCTCGACGAAAAACGGGATCTTGATCGAGAGCTTGAGGCCGAGCTTACCCTTGCGGAAGAGGTGGCCGGCGACTTTGCCGAGCGCGCGGAGCCGTCGCCCAGTGGATGTGAGGTATTGGGAGAGTTGGCGCATGATGTTTACTCCTTTCGATAGCGTGTCATTGCGGGGATAGGCCGCGGCCCGGAAAGGGGTGCTGCACCCGAAAGGGCGGTAGCGAATGCAATGGACCTGCCGGCGGCGGCAGGTTGTGGTACGACGACCGGGCTGCAACATCCCCGATGCCGATGACAGGGGATCGAAAGGAAGGACGCGGCAGCCTCCCGGATCTTTCCGGACGAGAGCAGGCTGCGACGTTCGATGTGCTCGCAGCCGAAGCGAAGCTTCGGGCCTTGGCCGCCGGTCGATCCGGCGGGCTGGGCCAGGAACAGCGGCAAAAGCCTCCGTCAGAACGGAGGCTCCGAGGAATGGCTGCCGTCCTGTTCGGCAAGCGCGGCGGCCAGTTCGGCCTGAGCGAGTTCGAGCTCGGCCTGGATCCGGCGGCGCTCGCTGTGGTCGACTGCGTTGGCAAGCTCCAAGCGCAGTTCGGCAACCTGGATTTCAAGGGCATAGGTCATCGTCGTCTCCTTGACGTTTGTGAAAGACGAGGACCAGCGGCGTGAGGAGATGGCGGGGTCAAGGATCGCGCAGCGACCGGCGGAGCCGGCGTATGGGGGAGCCGATTTTCTGACCCGACCCGGCGGGACGGGGCTGAAAATTGGGGGAACCATGCGTCCTTGAGGCCGTCATTTCCGAACGGCACAATGGGACGATCTGAGCAGACCCTTCACCTCTCCGTATAGCACCGGCAAGATGCAGGCGGGTTCGATGCCCGCTTGCATCTTCATCGTATTGGAGAGACCGGACGTGTTCGCCGGCATTGTGCCACCGGGCATGGCGGAATCGTGCGTTAGATGTCAGAAGCCCCGGGAGACCGCATATTTCCTGTGGTTTTTGCGTCTTTTCGGGCGGATGCGGAGATATCGCCCCTATCGTCGCCACATCTTCAACTTCATACCGGATGGTGTGAAACACGAGGAGCCGTTATATTATGACCACGACCATTGAAATTGCGGACAAGATCGCATCCGAACAGAACCTGAGCAAAACGCAGGCCAAGGCGATTGTGGAGAGCGTCTTCCGGCAGATCACCCAGGCGGCGCTGACCGGCGCAGAGACGTCCATTCCGAGCTTTGGCAAATTCAAGCTCAAGGAAACCCCGGAGCGCGAAGGCCGCAACCCGGCGACCGGCGCGACGATCAAGATCGCGGCTGCGAAGAAGCTGAGGTTTACGCCAGGCAAGGCCGTGAAGGACGCACTCAACGCCTGAGCTGTCCTTATGACAAAGGCAAAGCCGGATCCGTGCGCACTGCCCGGGGCCGGGTTTGTTGTTTTTGGGTGAACGGCCCCGCCCTGCGGCGGGGCCATTCGGGGGATCCGGTCATGCGGCCTCGCGGTTCGGGCGGGACCAGACGAGGACGTAGTCGCCTTCCTTTTCGGCCGGCCACAGAGCGGCGTTGATCGGGGCGTTGAAACTCGGATCGTCGAGCTTGAGGGAGATGTAGGGCTCGCCGTTGGCCGAGACCGAGTTCCAGCCAGCTCCCACTTCGGCAGCGCCGGAGGTGACGCGGAAGTCCGGGGCGTCGCGGGACACGCGCTCGATGGGATTGAGGCGTGCCTTCATTGCGACCGTAAGAGTGCGAACGTTGCCGACGATGGAGTTGCCGTTGGTGGAGAATTCGCCGATGACTGCCATGACTTGGTTCCTTTCGTGTGATCGGGCTGCGCCCATCGCTGCCTCGATGGCGGTGTAAGGACCGGGAGCGATCGGCACCGCACCCCTTCAGGGGCCGGAACGCAGTGGAGGGCGGCCGGACCGGGCTATTTTGCTTCGCGATGCAAAGCCCGGCCTGCCGGGCGGCGGAAAATAGTCAGGGCCGGCCGTTGCGGTCAGCCGGTCGAGCCGCAGGCGTCTTACGGTCACACCAGTCCCATCGAGGTCTGCGTGGGTGCAGCGGTGTCCAGGGCGGAGGAACCTGGCAGGGCGCTGGATCTTGGCGGTCCCCGCTTCGAACAGACGCTTTCGTTGGCACGGACTTTCGGGATCGGCCGCATGCTGGCGCTTCCGTCTGGTGACGCTTTTTACGGGGACGTCGGATTTCCCGCCTCCTCTCGCTCTGGCGTTTGACGCGACTGGACCGACGTCACCGACACACTGTCCGCTCTCCCCATTCGTGTCCCGTGCCAGCGCCTGCGCCGGATTTCTGCTGGCAGCAGCTCGCCAAAGGGGGACAAACTGCCTTGTCCGTTTCACCTCTGGTCAGAACACGGGGGTGTAATGTCCGGCGGCAGGATAGCCGACTTCCGCCACGGAACGGGACACGTCCGACCGCTCGCACCGGGCTCCTGTCAGACGCGCGATCCGATAGGGGTGCCCGGCATAGACGGCAACGGCTTTCCAGTAGACCGCCATTGGCGCCTTGTTCTGTCGCCAACTTCGTTTGGCCGCGCTCACGCGCAGCCCGCCTCCCCCTTCT
This sequence comes from Rhizobium nepotum 39/7, assembly GCF_000949865.1. GTDB lineage: Bacteria > Pseudomonadota > Alphaproteobacteria > Rhizobiales > Rhizobiaceae > Agrobacterium > Agrobacterium nepotum. Next base: position 16,988 of record NZ_JWJH01000026.1, read on the forward strand.
GGCCGACAAGCCAGCAGCGCAGGTCGCGCCGCATGAAGCCGATGGATTCACTGATCTCCGTGATCCGAGCATCGCCGTCGACATAGCCCCTTTGCGAAACAGATCGACAAAGTGCCGCATGACGTCGAGATAGAGCTGCCCTTCGACGAGCGCGACATAGCAGAAAGCCGAATTTTCGAGGTTCGGTGAGCGATGCGATGTGCAGTCCGGGATGTTCGCCGAAGGGCATGACGCGGGCATGAGAGGTCGGTCGCGGCCAGCGTGTTCCGAGATCGCCGCGCTGCATTGCGGTTGCCACTGCTGCCGTCATACGGCATCTTACCGCTCGATCGTCATGTCTGCGGCCTGGAAACCGAGATGGGCGGAGAGAAAGGCAACATGCGCCTTCTCCCTTTGAGGATCGACTGCACGGAGGCTCCGCCATAGCGGGCCATCGTAACGCTGGGCATGTATGTCAGGCCCCAGCGTTTCGTGACCGAGCAGCCGAGGATCAGCAACCGGGAGGGAGAATTCGCGTCCACTAGGCTGCCTCCCTGTGTTCAGCTGCCACCGGCTGCAAGCTGTGCAGATAATTGACAGCACGCTGCGCATGCGCAGCTGCCTGGAAGATCGCCCGCTTGTCGTTGGCGAGTAGACCTAACCAGGATGCAAGGTAGCTTGCATGATCAGGACGTGGCTCAAGTTCGGGTACGATCCCGAGGTCGGCGCACAAGAAGCAACTGCCGAGCTCGGCGATGAGCTCCTCGCGCGCACGTTCCGTTTTGTCCTTGGCATATCGGCTGAGGTCGCGTCCGACACGGGCCGGATGCGCCGTCCAATGGCAGCTCTCGTGACTGAGGGTTCCGACGTATGCCGCAGGATCCCTGAAGCTCTCGAACGGCGGCATCTGGATGATATCGCTGCCCGGAGAATAGAAGGCCTGATTACCGCCATGCCGGATGACCGCGCCGGTGTTGCGGAAGAACGCGTCGGCATGGTCCATGCGTTCGATCGGGCTCAGGACCGGTTCGGGTGCGCCATGATAGTGGTCAGGCAGGCCGTCGATTTGCGCCACGTTGAACACCGTGTACGATTTCAGAAACGGAATATCGCGCTCCACCTCGCCGCCATTGCCATCGGATTCCGATTTGGTGAAGCGGCTTGCATAGATGACCGTCGTTCCGGTCTCGCCCTTGCGAACAGCGCCGCTCAATTGCAAGGCCTGCTTGAACGTCATCCATGTCGGCGAGGCATAACCTCGTGCCATGCTCTCGGACCACAAAAGCAGCACGTTGAGGCCACTATAGGGTTCGCCATTATGGCGCAGCGGCCGGCTGATCCGTCCCGCCGTGTTTGCGGCCGACCACGGCTTCATCCATGGACGCACGCCTTCTTCCAGTTCAGCGACAATTTTCTCCGTGATCCGCGCATAGAGATCGGCGCGCTCGCCCTGCTCTTTTCGTTTCATATCCTTCAACCTCCGTTTTCGGAGGTCGCGACCATCGCGACCCCGTCACGGCGGTCCAAAAGCCGGGGAGATCAGGGATGAGCGCACGCGGAACGCGCCGCAACGGCGTGAAGGAGGGCGCAAGCCCTTGCGCGAAACCCTCACCCCGGCAGGACCGGGGGCGGGACGGGTCGCGAAGAGATCGATTACTGCGCCTCTTCCTCAGCGCGGGCGACGGACTTCACCAGCAAGACAACTTTCTGCCGCACGGCAGCCGAAGGGATCTGCATGAAGGCACGGTTGAGATTGAAACCTTCCGTCGAAGACAGGAACAGCGCGACCTCAGCGGTCTCGCGTGTGATATGGGGATTATCGTCGTCTTGCCGCTCACCGTGGTTTCCGTCGAAGAAATAGGACATTGGAACATCCAGCGCTGTCGCGATCTGGCTGAGGCGGCTGGCGCCAACGCGATTGGGTACCCTTCTCGTATTTCTGGACCTGCTGGAACGTTACGGCAAGCTTGCCCGCCAATGACTGCTGGGACATGCCTATAAGCTTGCGCTTCAGCTTGATACGGGCACCGACTTCGACGTCGATCGCATTCGGGACTTTCTTCTCTTCAGTCAAATATTCCGCCTCCGTGCACCTGTGACGGTCGCAAAATGACGCCCCGGCTGCATCCGTTGCAAGTCCACATTCTCATATGCGCATGATCGAAGGGAATATTTCCCCGACTTAGAAACTACTTGTCCGGGCTTGGACCGGTTGCAATCTCTTCGGTCGGCGCAAGCTCTGCCGACGCCTGTCTCTCCCGGCGGATTTCCTCGACGCGCAACTGCGCCGACAGGCGATCTGCCTCCTCGATCGGAGCGACCGGTGTACCTGTTGCATCATGACGCATGGCGTCCGGCTGGGCGCTCGCGAGCAAATAGTTCTTCGAGCGCGCATAAGCGGCGATCGCCCGACGCAGGTGCACTGCCGGCACATCCGGTTGGAGGGAGGTGCGCAACGTTTCGAATATGCCGATCACGAACGGAAGGATGGGATCACCGTCTTTCACAGGAAGGACCGGCGCGGGCGCGGAAAGAAGTGCATTGATGGCGGCAGCCTTTCTCAGATCCGAGGCGTTGGCCGGCACGGGTCCCTGTGACTTCGACCAGGGTTTGGTTTTCGGGGCTGAGGTGTTCTCCATGGATGTCCTTTCGCAATCGATCGCCTGCATATAAGCATGCAGAGCCGACGAGAACAGGACACCCCGTCTACGTGAAGGTTTGGCGGGGCCGGAGCCCCGCCGTGATGGATGTTACTCGAAGGCCGACAACTGCGCTGCGGCCGCCTTGCGATCGAGCGTCTGGCCGGGATTCTCGACCGGCCGGTCGAAGGGCTTCCAGGTTTCGCCGACCACCTGCTCATAGGCTGCGACAGCGCCGACGGCCGCCATTCTGAGCGCATGTGCCTGGATACCCATGTCGGCTGCGAATTCGCGCTTGCGTTGGGCGGCGCTGTCGTAGCCGACCGGACCATCGAGATCCTCGTCGCGGGCATCCGCAGCGCTCTTGGCGGTGGCGTCACGCGCCTCGGTGACGGCTCGGCTGTAGAACTGGCCGGCGCCGTGCGCCGATCCGACATAGGCACCGACGATACGCTGCAGATGGATCTGCATTGCCCGCTCGCCAAGCCCCTCGGAAAGAGCGGTGGCGGTCTCGACGATCAGGCGCTCGTGCATGTCACGGATGCCGTCGCTGTCGAGAATGGCGGTCCCGAAGCTCTCGGCGATCCGGAGCGCCTGGGTTTCGTCGGGGCATGTGAGGTGGACCATTTCGAGGGTGGCGCCTTTGCGCAGGGGCACGACGCGGGCGGATGGGCGGGTTGATTGGCGGGACTGGGTTGCGGGCTTTGCCATGATTGGTTTCCTTTTTGCTTTGCCGAAGCGTCGGCCCCCTGGCCGTTCTGTCCTTCGGTGCGGTCGAAAGGAACCGGCGCAAACCGGGCGGTTCAGGGTCCGGGCAGGCCAGATCGAGCGAAGCAGGCATGCGGTCAAGCAGGGCTGCCCAAGCCCTTGCGAAGCCCGCGTGCCTGCTTTGTCGAGAGCGGCATGACCGGCCGCCCCGCGGCGCAACAGCGGCCTTGAACCGAACGGGCGCCGGTTCAGACCGCCACGAAACCGAAGGACGGAACGGCCAGGGGGGCAAACCACGGATGCCGAAGAGGAGAGGAAATCAGGCAATGCCTGCGCCAAGCCCAACCGACCCGCCCTCCCTTGCCGCGGCTTGCCCAGTCATCACAAGCGCCGGACATCACCGCTGGCTTGCCGCTCCGTCTGAGCAGAGGCGCCGTGCAGAGGTGCACGGGCACGCAATGATGCGATTGCTGCCTCCTGCCGCGCGAGCTTTCGCGAAAGCGCATCGATCTCCGGCTGGCACTCGGCAGCGATGGCGGCAAGACCGGTACGATAGCGATTGAGGAACGCGTGCCGCTCAGGCGGTCTGCCACGGCGATACCCGGGTCTGCGCGCCCCAAGCGACGGTATCAGCGCGGTCATCTTGCGGATGATCTGACGCTCGATCATATCGATCTGATGCCGCGTCTGCCGGCAGGCATCTTCCATGCGCCGCAGTTCCACATGATGGTCGATCGAGGAGATCATGCCACAGCCCTCCCGGTCCATGACGCGAAGCTCGATGGGCCTTCGTAAACCGCGTGCCGGGCCTCATCGATGACGAAGCCGAAGCAGTCCGCCTTATAGTCCGCCGACGGCACCAGAAAGCACCGCTCCTCGACGCCGTGATCGCGCCTGCCACCACGCGTGGCGATGACCTCCGTCATGCCGGGGTGATGGTCCGAGCGAAGCGCGGAGGTCACGATCCAGTCGTTGGCATGTTGCTCGAAGGCCCGGCGATCTTTTTCCTTGGATTCGCCGTGAACGAGAACCAAGCCGAAAATCGCCTCCCACGCGTCGGGCTCCCAATCCTTAAGCGTCCGTGCCGCGCAACGCCACTCAAACCCGGTGAACAGGTCCGGAAAGGCGACCGCGACCGCCGCCCAGGCGGAATCCTCCTCGTACCAACCGTCCTGCGACCGCAACATCGGATGGACTTGCGCATTTTGATTTCCGGAGAGCTTGAAGCCTCCATGTCCCGCCGTGGTGTGAGCAACCACACCTTCGGCATAGATGGTGGCGCGTTGCGAGGGACCCCAGGGAGTATTGCAGCGGATCCGCGCCGGTCTGCGTGCAAGGCGAGCCAGTTCGCGGCTATGCTCGACCTGTTCGAGCGTCCGTGCATGAAATGCCGACTCATTCTCGATCCTTCCGTGATGAGAATAGAAGTCCTCCCGTGTGAGATCGGCAAGTGGTCGCGTGACGCGCCAGGCGGAGGCCAGAAAATAATGACCGTCGCGCGCTGGCACCATGGCGAAGACAAGATCTCCGACGCGGGCAACCGGCATTCCGTCTGCACTTCTTCCAAATTCCACCCCTGAACTGTCAGGGATGGACGGATCGATCGCTTCAGGAGTGGGATCCTTCATGCTGCGGCCCTCCCTTCGACGACATCGGCGGCGATTTCGTCCGCTGTCACGTCCTCAAGAACAGCGGAGGGGTAACCGTGCCGCGACAGCCATTCCTCCGCGGCCTCGCGGTTCGCCGCCAGATGGACGAGTTCGGCATGATCGCCGGCTCGATCGAACACGCGGCAACTGCCTACGGCAGGACGTTCGACAAAGCTGAATGTCAGGCTGGTTTCCAGCGAGAAGGTTCGGTGGATGCGGATGGTGATGACACCGCCGCTGCCATAGTCGCCCTCATGCAACGTGAAGTTTGCCGGCAGGATTATGTTGTCGGCGGCGCGCTCGTCCTGTTTCCGGATCAGCCGGCCGAAGCTGTTGCTGGTCTTCCAGGCGGACAGCTTTTTGCGATGGCGTTCGGGTGGACGGGGCGCGCCGTCGGTCCATTTAAGGATGGAGCCGATCGGTGCCAGAAATGCGAGATGTGCAGTCATGCGAATTCTCCCTGAATGTTGAGGGGGTGTTGGAAACGAAACCGCCGCCGATGGTGACCATCGGCGGCGGGACTTCATTCGGAGAGAAAAAGGAAGCGGCTATTCCGCCGCGATCCCGTAGGCGTCGTGATCCTCGACCGGCTCGTCGGTCTCGGAACCATCCTCAAACGTACCGGGAAGATCGCCCTCACCCTCGGAGGGATCACCCTCTTCCTCGATGCGCTTTTCCTCGATATCCGCCGTCTCCGTTTCGGCCTCTTCCTCATCGTCCACAGCCTCGCCGTGTTTGATCAGATCGAGGACGTCCTGCCGGTCGGGAGCAAAGAGCGCGGAAGCGTGGATGAAGCGTTCCTGGCTGAAGTGATCGACCAGAGCCGCACGGGTCTCCCGAACTTTCTGGCGCGGAAGCACGTTCGCCTCCTTCGCAGCCGCCTCGAGCGCCTGCCGAGACAGGCACAACAGAAAATCTTCCGAGCCCATCTTTGGCAGGAAGCTGTCGGCTCCGATCGCGTCTCCGGCGATGCGCGACACCACACCACTGTTCGACATGCCGCGTCGGCATGACAGCACGTCGATCAGCATCGAGCGGGCCGCGACACGCACCGTCTCCATGTCAAAGGCGAGCTTGCCATCTTCGGAAAGCAGTTGGGCGGCATGACGCCGGAAGCGCTTCGGCCCGTACACGCTGTCGCTGGCGCCGGAATCGACGCAGACGTTCTGTCCTGCGAAGGCAAGGACGAGCAGCGCCATCAGCATGTCGTCCTCGATCGGCGCGCGGCCGAGCGCTTCGTGCAGGGCATCGGTGCGGAAGTCGCCGATCATGTCCTGGCCCTTCTGGGTGACGTCCGGGCGAGGCTTCGGTGCGTCGATGACCGGATCATCGACTGTTCCTGCCGCATCGTTACCGGCGGAAGCACCACCCTTTCCCTTCTTCTTGTCCTCGGGCATGCGGAAGGCAACCGATTGCACCTTACCGTCGCGGTCGAGATACATGGCGATATGGTCGGACTTCGACGGCTTGCCGTAAATGCGCTCGGCCTTTTTCGGGAGCTCGGGCTGACCCCAGTTGTTGACCTCGACGATGGCGCCCTTCTTCGGAAGGTTGTTCGTCATCCATTCCTGCTGGGCGCCGAGGAAGGCCTCGACATTGGTCGTGTAGCGGCTGTCCTGATCGGCCGGTGCGAACAGATCCTCGACCCATTCGATGCCGTAGGCCTGAGCCAGGTCATCGCCGAAGCTCGCATCCTTCGCGAACATCCGCGTCTTGGAAAGCGCGCGCGAGATGTTGTACCAGTCGGCGCGCTCAGCTTTTTTGGGCTTGTTGGCCTTCCAGACCTCCTTCTGTTCCTCGATCGATGCCGCGGCGATGGTGCGCAGCTGCTGCTCGTTCGGCATGTCACCGAGCGCCATGTGGTCGAGCATGGCCGGCAGAACGTTGGCCAAAAGCCTGAATTTGCGGATCTGGCGGACCGGCAGCGCGAGCGCCACGCCAATCGCTTCCTCGGTCCAGCCGAGGGCAACAAGCCGTTCTATGCCGCGCCACTGATCGATAGGATTGAGCGGTTCACGGGCGATGTTCTCGACCATGGAGCGCATGGCGCCGTTGTCGTTGGCCGCCTCTCGGACGATCACGTCAATTTCCTCAAGACCGGCGGCAATGGCTTGCGCGACACGCCGGTGACCCGCCTGAATGATATAGCCATTTCCGCCGTCGGTTTCAGGCGCGACGATCGGCGGCTGGATAATGCCAACGGCCTTGACCGTCGCTAGCAGCAGCGCATCGGCCTGCGGTGACGATTTCGAGCGGCGCGCGTCGTCGGGATTGTTCTTCAGCGCGCGTGGATCGAGTTTGAGGATCTGCATGGGATTTGCTCCTTCCGGGTTTCGGGGCAAGCGGATCGCCACCCCTTCCTGTCTTCAGTTCTTTCCGAAGACACTTCCCGGACCGCAGAGCGGACGGACCGGCGCAACTGCGCCCGAGCGGCCCTGCCCGTCAGGGCGAGCGGGGCGAAGCCTTGCGAGAACGACCGGCAGGGTTGAGGAGGGGGCGGTTGAGCGACAGCGGTGGCGGGACAGCCGGTCTGCGAGTAAGGTTTTCTATCCTTGCTTCTTCTTGTTCTTTCAGTTTGCTCCTGACGTTTGCGTTGAAACAGCCGCCATTGAATCATCAGGGGAATTTCGGCCCGCAGAACTCGGAGTTTCGCGACCGTATCCTGCAACAACCTACCGAAAGGGAGCGTATGCTCGAAATCCGCCCGGCAAAAACTATCGATCATGAGAGCATCGTCCAGCTCTGGCACCAGGGATGGCACGACGCACATGCCGACATCGTGCCTTCTGAGGTGTTGGCGTTTCGGACCAAAGACCATTTCAGTCTTTGGCTAAAGGAGGCTCAAGACGCGTTCTATGTCGCGACCGAAGACGATCGCGTGCTCGGGTTGTCGGTGAAGAGAGCTGAGGTCGTCAAGCTCTATGTCAGCACGCGCGCTCGCGGGACCGGTGTAGCCCATGCCTTGCTCTCACACGCGGAAAGACTTTTGCATGGCGCGGGGATAACGACGGCAGTGCTGTTCTGTACGGCGGGCGATGTCCGAGCTGAACGATTCTATCAACGGGAGGGACGGAGTCTCAAGCACTCTTTTGTAGATGTCCTTTGGACACCAAAAACCGTAGATATGAAGTTTATGGTGTCTACCCATCGCTATGAAAAGGACCTGGCACCAACCGCTTGAAGCACTTTCGTAAATGTCAGGATGTTCTCGCCGCTGTCGTTGTTCGCCGCTTGCTGAATACTGAAATGGCCAAACAAACACCGCCAAACTGCATAGACGCCCCGATTGCTTCGGCAGGGATTGGGAAACGGCCCTCAAACATGAAGCCGTAGGCGAGACCAAAGATCGTTTCAGCTACAATGAGCTGGGCCGCGAGCGCCAGCGGCAGACGACGGGAAGCGACCACCCAGCACCAGGTTGCAAACCATGAGCCAGCCAGCCCCATCACCAGCGCCCATACGATAAAGCGAGCGGTTTCCGAAGCGGATGCCGTGTCCGCGAGATCGAACGAAGCTTATGGTAACAGGAGTAGACTTCCGATCGCCGCACCGATTCCCTGTAACCCTGTCCATTGCAGTCCGTCCGGTGCGTCTGCCGATCGCATGACAGCCGCATTCGCCAGACCATAGGCGATCCAGATCGCCAACGCCGCCGAACTGGCGAGAACTCCGAGTAAGATCGATGACTTATCCCCAACGTCGGCCGTGCTGATCGTCGCAGCGTTCACAATCGCCACGCCGATTGCGATCAGTGCCAGGGGAAGCGCGAGCGCCTTCCATGGTGCGGACCGGTCTCGAGCATTGGCGATGACGGCCAGAAACACCGGCATGGTACCGATGATGACTGGCGGCACGGCTGCGCCGGCGAGTTGAACGGCAAAGGCCACACTGATGAAGTATCCGACATATCCAGCCCCACCGAGGAGCAAACCGATCAGGAGCCGTGAGCGAGCAATGCCGGCAGGGCGGAACCGTCGATCAGCCATCAGCAGCAGGCAGGCCAGGCCGAAGATGCCATAGCGGGCAATCGTCAAATCCCATGTCGTGAACGGAGCGACCGCGCGCGGCGCAACAAAGGTCAGCCCCCATAAGGCGCAAGTGGTGAGGCCGGCGATAATCCCAAGCAGCATGATTTTCTCCTGTTGAGTCATCATGCAATGCGGTCGGCCGGATTTATATGGAATGGCAAGGGGTATGCGGATAGATTGCCTATCATGTCGAAAGCAAAAGTGCCTCTCAACCTTCGAGGCGGAAAATCAACGCTGGATGCAACGGACGCAAAGATCCTGGTAGCGTTGGATTCGGATGCCCGTTTGTCGATGAGCGAACTTGCCCGCCTTGTCGGCATGTCCGCGCCGAGTGTATCGGAGCGGGTTCGCCGGCTGGAAGCAACAGGCGTCATCCGGGGCTTTACCGTAGATGTGGACACGCGCGCCATTGGTTATCAGATCAGGGCGATGGTGCGAATCCGGCCGCTGCCCGGCAAACTCCACCTCGTCGAACGGCTCATTCAAGAGCGCCCGGAATTTGTCGAATGCGACAAGATCACCGGAGACGATCCATTCCTTGCCCGCCTCGTGGTCCATACGATCGAGCAGATGGACGATGTTCTTGAAGCGCTCTCCGAGCACGCCGTCACCAGTACCGCCGTCATCAAGGGAACGTCTGTAAAACGACGTTTGCCGCCCCTGTAGCAAAAATCAGGTTCGCATATCCGCGGCGGCGAAACAACTCGGTCTTGGGCGCTCCACGGTTTATCGGGAAATGCGGCGTAGGGTATCAGGCGTCACCCGCTTAGTTGTCTGTCTTACTTGCGAAACGGCTGGTTCCGAGGCATTTCAGATATGCGACGAAGATTACCTAAAGACGCGGAAACTCTGCACACGACGACGCTATGAAAAACCTTGTTTAAAGCCACTCTAGCATTAAGCTACTGCTTCAGGGGCGCCGCTGACACACTGCTCCCACGACCACATCGGAAGGTGGCCTCGAACTAAAGTTGTAACTACTTTGAACTAACCGCGGCCTAGGTGAGCAAAATGTGAAAAAAAGGCAGATCCGAAGGCGGCAACAGCGAGAAACATACACAGGCTCGTTAAGGACGTGAATCCAGCCAAGCTCACTGCCGAATAGATGGTTCCAGCTGCTGCCAAGCCACCTATAAAATAAAGTAGAGATAAGGACTTAGCGGAATTTTCTCCACCGTGTCTTTCTAGGATTTTCGCGGTGAAAGGGGGTGAGTAAGCTCCTTTCGTAAGGCCGAGTAATGAGAAACCCAGTAAGACAATGCTGGTAGAGAGAGAGGTGCTAAGCCACAAGCCGAGTGAGACAAGAGCCATACCCGCCCCATTGATTAGGGTGAATATCTCGAAGGACCTGCTTAGCTCAAGTTTTCGCGTTGCCAATGACAGATAGTATCCCATCAGAGACGAGATCAATATCGCCGCAAACAATGCGCTAACGACACCGGGATTAACTCCCAAATGTATGAGAGTCATCTGAAATAATATTGGGAGAACGGCGTCAAAGGCATATACTAGGCAAAATCGTGACAATATGCTTCGGGGTACAAGTTGAAAATGTCTTAGGGAAATATTGTCAGATTTGACCTTCTTGTTTCGGCTCAGAGTGTCCCAGCCAAATCTCATTATTGCCAACGGCATCAGCGAGCCGAAAACCATGGCGCAAGCGCTCGCGATGAAAACTGCTCGAAAACCGAACACGGTCGAAATTGCTGCTCCTCCCAGTAAGCCCAGAAGCAGGCCCAGATGTCTGCCAGTCCAAGCCTTGGATTCGTATTCGCTGTACCGGCTTTCCATCCCCTCATGCTTCAGAACAGAGAAAATCATCGTTGAATCTGATCCGGCAATCACGCTTTGCCCCACTCCCTGCATTACGGCCGAAAGCATAAACCAAACGATATGCATGGAAGATGCCTCGATGAGGTAGGCTGTCGAAACAACCAATCCACCGGCAACCAACGATATTTTTGGACCGAAGTGATCCGCAAAACCGCCCGAAGGAAGCTGAAGAAGTGAAAAGGTCGTCCAGTATATCGAGCTCAGCAACGCGATTTCCTGCGGAGAGAAACCCAAGCTCTGATAATAGGCGACGGCGAGGGCTCCGTGAAACAGAGCGCTTCTCAGGCATTTATGGGCCGCGTAAAGGAGGGATGTCAATTTTTAAACGTCCCCACCACCTCAGCGTAGACGCCATTGGCGCCACCTGCGGCGTCTCTTATCAAAACTGTGATAAGATGCGAATGCTCACTTTGTTCTGGATATTTGATGTCTAGATCGACCTGCCAACGCTCGGCGACATCCGTTATTTGAATCGAACCTGAAAGATCGTAACTGTCGTTTCTGTTGCGTGATGTGGTGTGCCTAGGATCTATATAACTCCGGAAGTAGTTTTTATCGAAGTTTACCCATACATCCGGCTGAGCAATATGCTTCTTCTCGAAATGAAGAGTTATCTTCAAATTGTCAATATGGGCAAAACTAGACATCCGGACATGAAATTTTTTGCCTTTCCACCTTGTCTTAAATGATCGTTCGTTATCAGTGCCGAGCGCAAGGACTTGCGGAGTATTGAGGGAAATGGTGCGCAAACTGGAGCGATCTATGGCCTCTACCAACGAAAACGGCCTTGTTACTATATCGGCGGTCGCCACGGTAAGACGGCGCCTCAGACCCAGTGCAACGAAGAAATCTTCAGACCAGTCCCCGGCTTCCTCCAGAATGGGATCTTTTTCTGTTAGAAGTAAGGTATTGGTTCGGGCTGCGTCGGCAAACGTAGATCGGTGCAGGTTGATGATACGTGTATAGTAATCGAGGCAGTCGAATTGAACGAGCAGTTTTTGGAATTGCTGACGGTCAAAAGATGGGAGAGAAATCAGCCTTTCAAGCTCAATCAGCTCAAACGCTCTCACTCGGGGCCGGAACCGTAATATGGGCGGATAAAGCCGTATATAATCAATAAAGATGTGCTGGAGGGTGATGAAAGCGGCGTATGTGGCCGAAAGTTGCAGCGTAGACGTGGACGCGCTCGGTTTCCACGAAATAGTTTCCGCCGCAAGCAATTGGTATGGCAAAGCCTGCTCACCCACCTCGGACCAGACATCTTTTGTGCTACCACTGGACATATGGCGGGGACGTTCAGCACGGAAAATCGGGAAGTGTCGGTGGATGTCAATGTCTTGCCCGCGAAAGCGAATGTTTATCTCCTCGTGGGTGGCCGGAAGATAAGTCTCTTCGCTCCCGAACTTTATCAGTTCAGCCCCAGCGGTCGCCGGGACGTCTGCGATAAGATCAACGTCCCATGAAAAGCGTTCGAGATACTTGTCACCGCTGAGGCGCGAAACAGTGTTTCCTTTTAAAACGATAAAGCTTTGGCTGACCACATTCGACAACTCGGCCAGTAACTCGTTTCGGGAGCGGACCTGTACTTGGATCGCCCGGAACTCCTCACGCAATATGCTTTTCAAAAGCGAGGCATCGCGTCCGCTGGGGACCCGCTCGATTGCATGGAGCCCAAGCCCGGTGATACGATGTTGCCTGAGATATTCCGCAACAGCCGCAGGTGCGATCCCTGCAATAGCATCAAAAGTTAGGGTTCCACTCGCCCATCTGAGAATGTTGAGGAGCGGCTCAGACTCCAGATCTCCAAGGATGACATCTGTTTCCGACGTCCAATTTGTCACTGCTGGGCCTCCGATACACTGTCTGCGTCTCGCCCCTCATCAACTGGGAGAGGTTCCCCGTGTTTTTCGAAACCTTTGACGAAAGCGATCTCAACCAGACGAAGTGAGGCGGTTACTGACGGACGTCCCTGCCAGGGCAACGAAATGGCGAAAGCGGCTTCAAAATTTCGGGTAAGGTGACGACAGACGTTTGGCAACCGATCAAATAACATAGTCGGACCCATCTGTGATAGCGGAGATGGCGATACTTGGCTTTGACTTTCGACGCTGAGATATCCGCGCGGAGTAAAGATCTATCGTGGCAATTGGATCGAATTTACTCTTGAATTCGTCAAGAGACGGAAGTTCAGATCCTCCCATGTTCAGTGCTTCGATACCTTGCTCATGAAGCCTTTGGCATGTAGACACCAATTGGAAGTCGGACAGGCCCGTGATGGTCGTGTCGCAGAGGTTCACATACAGGTTTGCAACACCCGCCCCGATATTTTCCCATATTGTGAAGCCAACGGGTCGAGCACTTTTGAAGAAAACAAGCCCACCAACTTCTGGAATCGGGGTCGACAATATTCTAAACAGGTGCTCGTAGAATTGTGTCATCTCGGGCGTGTCCTTGCGATCAAGGATCATCGTGCCTTCCCAGAAGCGAAGCGTCGCTCGGAACGGTGCTAGATCGCTCATTTCATCGATGCTGGTCGCCTCGATATCCGTTCCAGCTCTACGGCATTTGTTTCTTATCTTGGCGAACTGCCGCCCGACCAACGCTGCGACTTTTTGGGTTCCGAGGACCCGAACAGGGTATTTCCAGTCGAGTTCTTCCTCGTTGATAATCGCAACGGATATATCACTTCCTGATGCGTCCAGTGTTTGTTCAAGCTTCTCCAAATCCGCCGCCGTATAGCGAGCAAGGCGAATCTCGTTCTGCTTCCCTACCAAATCGGGGAGAATACTTGCGGTAAGGGCATAGTCCGCATGCAGACCAATTTCCGGGAAAATCAGAATGCAGTCTTCGCTGTGGGGATGCTTGCTTTGCACGAAGCAACTTTTATCCGATGCATAAACAATGGCTCCTCTCCGTCCTGTAAGTTTATAATATAGCGGAGCAATTGAATATGAATCTTGATGGAAAGCGCCAATGCTGACGAAAAGTTTTCGTAAACTGGGATAGTCTAAAGGTCTACTAAGGCTGTCCATTCGCGTAATCCCATGAAATCTACAACGGTTTCCCGTACATTGTCAGCGGGAGGGCCCCGTCGTTGAATAGTTCGACGCAATGAAAGTGGTTGTCCTCATCGCGAAACATATGGAGCGATCCGACGCTACCAGAGAGCGTTGCATCTCCCTCACTGGCCAGTTGCACCAATCCGGTCAGGGGAAAATAGGGAGAGAGCTCTAGCGGGTTGGATTTCGAATGAGTGAACGCGTAGCGATTTCCATCCGGCAAATATACCAGCCACCATCGGTCGTTGGGCGGTGGGCTATTTGAGGTAAGCGTATAGCTCACCCACCTAAGCGAGTGTCCTAGAACGTTCTCTAGGCGATAACTATCTAGCCCCACGAAGACAGATCCTGGAGCAAACTCTGCTTCAAAGTGGTCTCCGACAAAATGCCGAGCGTTTGAAACATCCACCATTAAAATACGTCTCGGCTGAGAATCGCAAAGAGGGGTGTTGGAGACAGGGCTTTGCGACCATTTTTGGAGATCGTTTCAAAAAGGGTCGCGACTTCCACAACTGTCGCTCCTGCGTTTTTGAGAAGGCTCAGCGCACCCAGAGACGTACCGCCTGTTGCGACCGTGTCATCAATGAGAACAACCCTCGAGCCTCGCTCAACGACATCATTTGCCAATGTCAGCTTGCGCTCGGCGTAAACCATTCCGACGGAGGCCTCCGACGCATCGTAGACTGTGTCGCTGGCCTTGCGGATTGGATGAAACGGAACGTTCAATACGTAAGCAAGCGTTGCGCCAAGACCGAAACCACCGGCACCGATCCCTGCGACGGCATCGATCTTGCTTCCTTCATATCGTCCCTGAAGGCATTCGATCACCGCATTCCTTACGTTTGGATTTTTGTCAAAAGTACGATAAAAATCGAGGTATCTGATTCCTTTATGCGGGAAATCGTCGAATAGAATCTTGTGTTTATCGAGCAAAGCTGCGGCTATCTGCTTCTTTTCCTCAAGGCCCGCCTCAGTTTCTTCAGAAAAAATAGCTATTTTTTCAGGCATCTAAACCTCCTTTTCGATTAATATTTCGCGTTTGTATTGTGTTATCACAGCGTCGATCGCCGAGAATATTTGCGAATTTGCGGTGTCTTGCCCCAACGTCGAATCAATTGTTATGAAGTCGTTATCCACACTCGTTCTCGCAAACGATTGAATCGCGCGGCGATAGAAACGAGGATCAAGGATTTTTCCCTTGTCTTTTGGGCGAGCTCGTATCCTATCGAGAACGACATTCTCAGGCGCAGTGGTATGGAACCCGATAGCAGGTCTCGGTAAACGTGAGGCGACCTTGACCATTGTGGCCAAATCGTCAGCATTTGCGCCAAGTGCTGCGGCCTCGGCTATTGGCGTTATGGCGTAGCGGTCGCAGATCAACCAAACGCCGTCCCGAAGCAGTCGGAAGTAATGTGATCGGAATCTCTGTAGACGATCAGCAAGGCACACCAGTCCTAATGCAGGCTGATCGACGGTTCCATCAAAAGCGGCTGAGGTATCGTCCGCATATGACCTGAAATAAGGCAACTGCCGGCAAAATGGGGAAAGCAGGTCGAGCTTTTCGACCGCGATGCCACTGTTTTCGAGATAGTCGTGCGCAGACTGCAAGCTCGTCGACTTGCCACTACCATCAATCCCTTCAAAGACGATCAGCCGGCCGCGAAATTGCAATTCGCTGAATGGTATCTTGAGATTCCAGGCTGGCGCGTAGTCTTCTTCAAGGGTGCTGACAGAGAGTTGCCATGGATATCGCCGTTGTTGATCGTGCCGCTGCTTGAGAAGAAAACTATCGGAAGCCATGTGATCACCTATTGTCTATAAAAATAGTAGACTATCGCTATGCGTGAAAGTCAATGTGACAATTTTATGAAGCCAGCCGAAGATTATATTTTGTCAAAATCACATTCATATATCGAATTTTATTCTACAATTTTTATTTTCGTGATGTCCGAGCAGAAGGAGATATCTCGTATACTAACGAGACAATCTCGAAAAACTTTGCCTCTCGTTCACTACCTGAAGTAGCTACCCATATCTTGTGTCAAGATTTGATTTTTCTAAAACGATAAAAGGGCGGCCTGTGGTGGGCTTGATAGAGGGAAATCCAGCTCGTAGTGAAGGCAGATGGAATAGGAGACGATTTATATGACAGAAGTGCCTAAACCGATCGTATCCGTTATTATGGGCAGCCGCTCAGATTGGCCCACAATGAAACATGCTACGGACGTGCTTGACAGTTTCAGCATTCCCTATGAGACAAGAATTGTATCTGCCCATCGCACACCGCAGCGGCTGTTTTCATTTGCCGCTGATGCACAAGAACGAGGGATAAAAGTCATCATCGCGGGCACAGCCTATGCAGCGCATTTGCCCGGAATGACAGCTTCCCTAACCGATCTTCCTGTAATTGGGGTACCGATAGAATCCCGATCGCTGAAAGGGTTGGACTCATTGCTATCCATTGTTCAGATGCCCAAGGGAATACCGGTCGGGACTTGCGCTATTGGTGAAGCAGGAGCGACGAATGCCGGAATTTTCGCGGCCAAAATCTTGGCATTGGCGGATGTCGATCTGGCCCAGCGATTAAATTTGGCGCGTCTTGCTTTGGCAGAAGCTGTACCCGAGGCGGTCGAAGATGAGACAACCTAAAACATGCCAGATTGGAAGGCGTTGCTTATAGGGGAAAAGGCCGCCGAACCTTGATGCGCGCCCGCATTTACGTCTGATCGGCAAGAGGGTGGACGACGCGATGATGGAACATACCTCACCGGTCGAATGCAGAGCTAACCGTTGGTCAGCGGGAAATCAACGCGATGTCCTCTTTTATGCCAGTCACTCACGCATCGTTGCAAATCAGGACTTTTCTGAATAACCCGCGATTGGCTGGGTGCGTTCTGGACCCGTGTTATCGCCGCCGCAGGCCCCATTCCCGCTCAAACGCGTCGCTGAACTCCTCCTCGCCTTGAGGCGGTGTGACGGGTGCGTGATGCACCGCCTTTTCAACCGGCGCAGGGCGCACGTCTTTCGCCGTGACCTTGCCGCCCCTGTGCTCGACACCGTAGTGAAGCCGCAGACCGGGTTGAAGCGTGGGGCACGCCGGATCCACTATGTTACTCAGATGCAGGAAGACGTCCGGGCCTCCATCATCCGGCGCAATGAAGCCAAACCGTTTGGTGGCATTGAACCACTTGACCTTGCCTGTCGGCATACATTTCTCCGCTGCTAGTTGGGCTTTATCTGCGATTGTTTCGCGGCCCACATTTCATAATCGCGGAGCAGGTCTTCGGCGATCCACCATTGCGGATATTCACGCCGCAGGAATTCGTTCTGCCGCTCCACGTCCGGCGATTGTCGAATGGCGCTTTGCCGGAAACGGTCAAGCACACTGTGACGCATCAGGGCAAGGCACTCCGGCGAGGCCAGATCACGTGGCAGGTGTTCGAGCAGGCCGCTGACGATGGCCACCCAGTTGTTGACCACATAAGGCCGGTGAGCCTCTTCGACCTTGCCTGTCATGTCCTCCAGCATCGAGAGCAGCGCGACAAACCGGACGGGCCAGGTTTCCGGTAGAAATTCCTGCGCCATCATCTCGACCGTCTCACGAACATCTTGCGGAAGGGCATCGCAGAACACGTGTCTCGAATATTCGATCAACGATTACTCCTTGCCAAGCAGCTTTTCAGCCATATTCAGACGATCCCTGATCTCCTTGCCGGCACGAAAGAACGGCACCCATTTTTCCTCGACGAAAACCGCGTTGCCGTTGAGGGGATTGCGACCTGAGCGCGCCGGACGATGCCGCACGACAAAGGTGCCGAAACCCCGGATCTCAACGCGTTCTCCCCTTTCGAGAGCCCCGGTGATTTCATCGAGGACGGCGTCGACGGCATTCTCCGCATCGCGACGATGGAGGTATGGATTTCTCGCGGCAACAAAATCAACAAGCTCGGATTTAATCATGACACGCTTTTTAACGGAAACACGGCATTTGGGAAGCTTCGACAGCCGCCCCGACGACAAACCTTGTCGAAGTTCGGCTATGTCTCATTGCGGTTTGGCTCCCTGCGGCGGGCCTCCATTTTCTTCACGGAAGAAGGGCCGCTATGCGGCGAGTTCCTCCGCCTCAGTATCATCGCGGGCTGATTTTGCCAGTGCCTCCTCAACCTCTCGCAACGCCCGGCGCTTCTCCGCCAGCTCATCTGCGAATGCAAAGGAGCCGCCTTGCCGTGACTGGTAGGAGGCCAGCCTCCGGCGATACTCTTCCAGCCGCAGGCGGTAGCGCTCCCGCTCCTCTTCAAACCCGACCAGCGCGTGCTCGAGGCGGGATATTGCGCCAAGCGGCGTGACGGTGACCGGCAGTTCGATCTCGTAATCGGCACGGGTGCGCTGAAGCAGGGTCTGGTATCGGTAGTTGTCGCCGCGCCCGAACGACTCACCATCGTAGACGAGATCGAAGCCACCGATGGAAGCGATGTGAGCCTCCCCTTCGTGCCGGAACTGGACAAGGGCGAGGATTTCCTTCATCAGCGCCCTCCCCGCATCCTTGCGCTCCGCGAACGGCTTGCCTGCCACGGTGATGGTAAAGGCATCGCCTGAGGTCGGCACAAGCCGCTCGATATCCACCGCGATCTCGCCAAGGCGCCGTGTGACGGTTTCGATCTCGCGTTCGGCGTCGCGGATCTGCCGGCGCACAGCGAAGAGATCGTCGTCATGGGCGGCACGCAATCGTTCGAGCCGGGCGATGTCGGCCTCAAGCCCGGCTTTCTGCATCAGTCGCTGGTCACCCGAGGCGATTGCCTTTGCCATGGCGAACTGATTGGCCTGACCCTCGTTCAGGTCCTCCAGCCGACGGATCGACGTATCGCCGGAAAGTGCCGCGGCGATAAAGCGGGCCTTGCGTTCGTTCTGCTGCCACATGGTCGCGTCGAGCGACCCTTGCGTGGCATAGGCGTAGATCTCGACTTCTTCATGTTGATTGCCCTGACGGACGATCCGGCCCTCCCGCTGCTCGATCTGCGACGGCAACCACGGCACATCGAGATGATGAAGCGCTTTCAGGCGCGCTTGCGCATTGACGCCGGTGCCCATGGTCTCCGACGATCCGATCAGGAAGAGAACCTTTCCGGCGCGTACATCACCGAACAGCCGCTGCTTGGCCTCGGTTTTTTTGAAGTCCTGCATAAAGGCGATTTCCGAAGCCGGCACGCCCAAGCGGATCAGTTCGTCGCGGATCCATCTGTAGGCGGAGAACCCCCTGCTCTTCTCGACATTGATCGTACCCAGATCGGAGAAGATCATCTGTGCAGCGCCCGGCAGATCATAGGACTTGCCATCCGAACGAATATACTCGTTTTGCGACGTCTCTTGCCAGATCCGGTAGGCGTTGCGTACGAGGAGATTGAGCTTGTTGTCCGGCTCGTCGTCCATTGCCGGCATCACCAGCCGCAGGTCGATCGCTGCGTGACGACCGTCGGTGATGACCGACAGCAGAATATCGTCACCCGGTTCAGGTGGCCGGTCACGCTCCTCTATCGCCTTGATGCGGGTTTCGAGGATCCGCTGGTAGGTCCTGAACGCCGGCGTCGGCGCGGCGGTCACTATCTGCCGCTTGCCCGTGGCGATCTCTGGCACCCTAACGTATTGCCTCAAATCCTCCGGCATCACCACGTCGGCAAAGGCGCGGAACATGGCAATCAGTTCCGGCACGTTGACGAAGGACGAGAAGCGGCTGACCGGCTTGTATTTGCCCGACGGCTGAAGCTCGAGTTCCGTCTTCTCGTCACCGAAGTTCGAGGCCCAGGCATCGAACTCATGCAGCCCGCGCTCGCGCAGGGCCTCATGGCCGAGCAGCCGCTGGATCGAGAACATCTCGCCGAGCGTATTGGTGATCGGCGTGCCGGAGGCCAGAACCAGCGCGCGACCGGGATTCTTCGTCTCGATATAGCGGGACTTCACATAAAGGTCCCAGGCCTTCTGCGAACCGTTTGGATCGATGCCCTTCAAGGTGCTCATGTTGGTGGCGAAGGAGAGCTTGCGAAACTCCTGCGCCTCATCAACAACGATCTGGTCGATGCCGATTTCAGAGATGGTCAGAAGATCGTCCTTGCGCGTGGCAAGCGCCTCCAGCCGCTCCTGCAATCCCTCCTTCAGCCGCTCCAGCCGCTTGCGCGACACCCGGTCATCGCTTTCGATCTTGGTCAGCAGATCCTCATAGAGCTGCAACTCGTCATGGATCATCTGTTGTTCGAAGGCCGCGGGTACGCCGATGAACCTGAACGCCGCATGGGTGATGATGATCGCATCCCAGACCGCCGTCGCTGCTCGGCTGAGGAACCGGGCGCGCTTGTCCTTGGTAAAGTTGGTCTCGTCGGCAACGAGAATGTTGGCGGCAGGATAGAGGGCAAGAAATTCGCGTGCCGCCTGCGCCAGGCAATGGCCGGGAACGACAAGCATCGCCTTGGCGATCAGTCCAAGCCGCTTCTGCTCCATGATGGCCGCCGCCACGGTCATGGTCTTGCCGGCGCCGACCGCATGGGCAAGATAGGTCGAACCTGCCGAGATGATCCGCCAGATGCCGCGCTTCTGGTGGCCATACAAAGAAAAGGCGCCTGAGGCGCCGGGAAGCTGCAGATGGGAGCCGTCGAAGGCTCGTGGCGCGATGTTGTTGAAGCGATCGTTGTAATCACGCGCCAGCCGGTCGGCCCGGTCTGGGTCGGTCCAGACCCACTCCTGGAATGACCGCTTTATCTTCTGCAGTTTGTCGCGGGCAGCTTCGGTGTCAACGACATTCAGCACCCGGCGCTCGCCATCAGCATCCCTGATCGTGTCGAAAATCTGCGGCACGCGGCTGTTCAGGGCGTCGGAGAGCAGTTCGCCGGCATGACGGCGGCTGGTGCCCCATTCGGAAGTTCCCGCGCCGCTGTAGCGGAGTTGCCGTGCCTCGACCGTCCATGAGGCCAGTTCCGGCAGATGATGGATGCGGATCTCAGTTCCCATCATCTCGCGGACAAAGGCGACGACGTCAGAGGACGGGATCCATGGTGCACCAAGGCGTGCGGTGATATCCGAGGGGCGGAGATCGGCAGGCTGCACCTCCTGCAACGCGTGGACATTGCGCTGGAAGGCAGGGTCGAGTTCGGCCGCCGCTTCAGCCACAGCGAGCCTGGTGCGAACCGGGCCAGAGAGATAGGCATCCGATGTCTGCCAGGAGCCATCGGCCGGATCGCGAAAGATGGCATCGCCGAGCTCAGCAGTCACGGCCGCCGGGTCACGATGGAGAAGCTCGGCGATGTGATCGACATCGACGCGACCACGGTCGTTGAGCACGACCGCCAACGCATCCGGCGCACTGGTGATGACAGGTGCGGCTGGCGGCGAGATCACCCGCTCGGAAAAAATCGGACCGGGACGGGCCGTGTCGGTTTCGAGATCGTAGTCCTCGATCGAGGCGACCAGCCAGCAATCGGGGTCGTCCAGAAACGGTGCAAGGTTCGGGCGTCGATGCGTCTCCTTGACTTCACCGGTCTCGGTATCTTCCGAAATCGAAACCGTCGTGTGGTTGATCGGCCCGAAATCGCGCACGAAACTCGACCAGGCGATGCGCAAACGTACTTGGTTGTCGCGCCATGGCCGGTCCTGCTTCTGGGCCTTCAGCACCTCGCGCACCGCATCGCGGACCGGGATCAGTTTTTTGATGATCCGGACATGCTTTTCCGCCACGCCGTCGCCTGATCGCCCTTTTCGCTCGGTGACCGCGACAGGATTGCCGTCGATCATCTGCATCAGGCCGTGTCTGGTGTCGACAAAGAAGCTGCCCTCGCGGACCTTCGAACCTTTCGGGAGCAGATCGATGATCTCGCCGAGTTCGTCTTCCAGATCGATATCGATTGCCGTGGGCTCTCCGTCGTAAAGATCTTCCGGAAGAAGGGCGATGGCAGCGTTCAGCGCGGTTTCGAGATTGACGCCGGGATGCGCGCGGCAGGTATAGGTCTCGCCGAACGGGCCGGATGTAAGGGCATGGGTGCCGAGCACGAAGTCAGGGTGGTGGGCAAACCAGCGATTGACCCGGATCGCACCCTCTTCCTCGGTGGCCGGACGAACCTCATCGACATCGAGCCAGGTCTGGTCACCCTCCGGTTCACCTGCCTTGCGCTTGCGGAAGAACAGGAGATCGACCACGACGTCCGTGCCGGCGTCCCGGCGGAAGCTGCCTTCGGGAAGGCGGATGGCAGCAATGAGGTCGGCCGACTTTGCGATATGTTCGCGCGCCGACGTATCGGTCTTGTCCATCGTGCCGGAACTGGTGACGAAGGCGGCAAGGGCGCCGGGCTTCAGCAGATCGATCGAACGGGCGATAAAATAGTCGTGCAGGCGCAGCCCAAGCGAACGATAGTGCCGGTCCGAGCGCACGGTTCGGTCCGAGAAGGGCGGGTTACCGATGGCCAGATCGTAAATCGGCGGCAGGTCCGTGTGCGCAAAATCACCTGCGATGATCCGGGCCTTGGGCTGTAAGAGCTTGACGATGCGCGCGGTGACTGGATCGACTTCGATACCAGTCACGTATGAGATGTCTCGATACTGTTGCGGCATCAGCGCCGGAAACAGACCCGTACCGATCCCAGGTTCAAGCACACGTCCACCGCGCCAGCCCATGCGCTGCAAGCCCGACCAGATTGCCCGGATGATGAACTCGGGCGTGAAATGTGCATATTGGGTGCAACGCGCCAGCGAGGCATAATCGGCTTCGGATACAGCGCTTTCGAGCGACGAGCCGAGATCGTCCCAGCCCTCGCGATAATCCGCCTCGCCCGGGCGGCGGAACATGCCGTTGGCCAGCTCGGATGCCCCGAACCCGGTAAACCGGATCAGCCGTTGCTGGTGCTCGCGCGTGACGGAGACGTCGTTCCGCTCGATCTCGTTGGCGGTGAGGATGGCTGCGACATTCATCCGCGCGCGCTCTTTCCAGCTGGTGGCAAGGCCACGCTCTTCGCCATCGTCGAGATAGAAGTTCGTGCGGTCGCCCTGTTTGCGCGCAGCCGGCTTTCGGGAAACGGGGAGCGCCGGTGCTGGCGGGGTGGGATCGGGATCATCGTCGTTGGCAGGCTCCGGCGCGAAGCTGCCGAAGGTCGTAACACCGAGACCAAGTCCCGATGACAGCGCGCTGCTGCCGAACATGTCGAGGGTGAAGGGATCGTTGGACATGGATCGTTCTCCTGATAAGAAAGCGAGCGCCGTCGTCCCGCCGGAGAAATCGGCAAGCACGATGGTCGCAACATTGATGGACGTTTGGCCGTGGGGCCGGGGTCAGCGGCGGATCGGCGTGATGGACATGGACGTTTCGTCCATGGTGATCTGCAGATGGGTGCAGTCGGGACTTGCCGCGATGACCTTCACGAGCATGGCGCCCTCGAGAAACTCCACGCCGTCATCGCCCCCGAAATGCCGGCGCTTGTAGTTCCACCAGTCGGGGTTGGTCTTCGGATCGCACTCTTCGGCATAGACGACGCATGGACGCTGTCCCTCGGAAAGTTTTCCGTTGGAAACCAGGTAAACACCCTCGTCGCCAACCAGCCAGACACCCGGCTGTTCATCGTGGCCGGGATCAAGCCCATAGTGGGGATTACGAAAGCCGCCATTGCGGTAGGCGTCGATCCGTCCGCGCATCATGACGATGCGGACGTCCGGCACGGAAAAGGTGAACATCGCCCGCCTCCGTCACGCTGCGATCGTGTCGGGCAGATAGCGCAGATGCACAGGCAGTTTCGCGGAAATCTCGGCATCCGTGAGCTGATCGAGCCGCTTCAGGAACGTGCCTTCCTTGCCGCCATAGAGCAGCACCGTGCGCGTGCCGCGATCAGACAGCGGCCAACGTTCCCCGGCATAACCGCGATAGTCGTCCGCCGTACTGCTCCAGATGTGTTCAAGCCGCTCCTCGCGCGTCATCACTCGAACCGGTCGGGTTTCGCGATCGACGATGGCGTTGCGCATGCGCTCGGGTGATCCTTTGTCGGCCAGGTCGCAATAACCGTGGAAATGGCGGATGCGCCCGTTGATCGACAATGTGAAGAAGATGCTGGTAATCGATCCGGTCAGGAATTCGCGCATGGCGAACATGTCTCGGCGCATCCACAGCGGCGGCAGGATCTCGAACATGTAGTCGTGCTCGCGCTCGCCGAGCTCGAACCATTCGCCATTATAGAGTTTGCTGTCATCGCCCTGCCATCGGTTCGGGCGCTGCGCGTGGCGGTCGAACATACGGAACATCTGCCTGCGATCGGCGATCCCCTGATAAATTTTGCGGATGGGAGAGACGGTCATGATCGGGCTCCTTCAGCCTCGTCCAGGCCGGAGCGCGGCGGATCCTTATGGTCGCCATCTTCTCTTCAGCCCTTCCTGACCCCTCCCGTCAGGCCGCCTCTCCGTCCGGGCGGGTCAAGGGCCGGCACAGCCGGGCGAAGCTTCACCCTTGACGCAACCGGCGGGCATGCGGCAGGCTTCTTTCCCTTTCTTTTCTCTTTCCTTTCCCTGGATGAACCTTCAGGACCATCGTTCCAGTCATAGTTTTCTCCAATGAAAGAACTCAAAGGCAAAAACGCTTGTTCCGCGTGGCTTTTCCCTG
>NZ_JWJH01000027.1 GCF_000949865.1 Rhizobium nepotum 39/7
GGCCGTTCGACGGGCGGCGACAAAGGCAAGAATGTGGAGATGGGATCGCTAGCCCCGTCGGCAGGGACCGTAAGCCGTTTCGCGAACAGAGGTAGTTTTGAGAGGGCTTATCCCTCAGCGGACAACCCTACAATCTCCAGAAAGCCAATACCGGCACGGACCCGGGAGGATTATGGTCGTTAATGAGAAAGAGCACATCAGATAGCTCATTTATGGAAATGAAGCCGACGATATTCTCTTCCAATATTTCAGTTTTATAAAGAATTCGCATATTTTCAGGTGGAAATAGTCATCATGTCAGACGCAAAAACTGCACAACTACCCGGGCTTAATCTCCAGGGGAATACAGATCACGATTCCGTAAAAGCGGGGATGGATCAGTACAAAATAGTGAGCGTCCGTCTGCGAGAGGAAGAATTCAAAGCCTTCAGTGAACAGGCAAGCGAGTTCGGCCTCACCAACAACATGGCTTTGCGTGTCGCGGCGCGCCGCATTGGCGGCTTTATCGAGGTCGATACGGCCACCCGGGAAATACTTGAAACTGTTCTGAAATCCATCAGCGACATCTCGCGCGATATCGCCCGCATGCATGCCACCAGCATGCAAAGCGGCGCTGTGGACATAGCTGAATTTACAAAATTGCGCGCGGAATTCGGCTACGAATTCGCCCGGCTGGATGCGACCCTGATGTCCATTCTGAACATTGCGGAGCGTCGCCTGGACGGTCGCCTGCGGCTGCAGGAAGCCGCAAAATGACATCGGCATATGGTGTTACGTTCCTGACATTACCGAAAGGACTTAAACGATGGCCGCTCAAGCCATAGTCCACGTCGTGCGACGAGGTGGCGCGCGCAACATCAAACGCATCTGCTCGCAGATGGAATATCTGACCCGAAAAGGAAAGCTGCAATTACAGTTTTCAGAACGCCATGGCGCCGGATTCGTTCCATATAATGAGCTTCCCGATTGGGCACGGCGCTGGGGAGAGCAGGCAGGCAACTACATCGATGGTCAGCAGGTTGGTGATGCCGAACAGCATATGACCAGTCATATTGTCTTCAGCCTGCCTAACGGTACTGACGAAAACGCGGCATATCGGGCAATGCGTAATGCTGCGGAAGATGTGTTCGGCGCCACCATTATTCGCGAAGGTGACCGAGGTAATACGCATGAGTTCGATTATCTTACCGCTTTTCACACCGACAAGCCTCACCCCCATCTGCATGTCATCGTAAATAGAAGGTCGCTGCAGAGGGATCCCGATACGAAAAAGCATGAATGGTTGAAGATCGCGCGCCGAAATACCAGGATAAACTATGCCATCATGCGTGAAAAATTTGCGTATCGGGCGCAGCAGGAAGGCATAGACGTGGAAGCCACGTCGCGTCTCGAGCGAGGCATCGAAACGCCGTCATTGACGAATGAACAGTTCCGCATCAATGCCCGCCGAGCCGTTGAAGTCCGCGAACAGTGGGATAATTTAACGGTGATTGCTGTCGACCCTGCATCACCATCCCGTTCCCCAACACCAGAACCCGTCGCAGGCCCATCGACGCAAAGACCACAGGGCGCCGGATCCGCAAGCGGCCAGACTGGCGGTGGGACTGGCGGTGGCGGGAATTTACGACCGGACATCGCCACAAGCGGCAATGGCAGCACGCATTCCCGTCATCATGATAACGTGCATCAGGCGCTCGAGGCCGACGCTGCCGCCACCGCACGTCCCTCTTCCACAGGCACAGGCGTCGAACCGACGAATAATCCGGCGCAGGACGAAGCCAACCCCGGAACGTCCGGCGGTGGCTCTGAATCGCACAACAATGTCATAGACGCCCATCGCAGCAGGGATGCGGAGCGACAGCGCCGCGAGCGGACAAAACGCCACCACGCAACCCGCGAGTTGGAGGACCCCGAAGGCGATCGCCTGCGTCGTCGCATTCCCGAGAATTCCTCTCTCTCTCCAGAACAAGAAGACGTTCAATCCGTCGCACCCCCTCGGGAAAACGATTCCGCCAGACACGCGGATCTCTCACCGCCACCGGCCGCTTCCGAAGACCGGCCAGAAGCACCTGACAACTCACCCTTGGAGCAGTTCCAAGTCACGTTCCGCGTTACCCCAGATGGCGGAGGGGGAGGCCCATCGGGGAACGCCGCCGAGCTTCCGGATGAAACGGCGGCTCAGGCAGCAGCGCGCAGCGCCGCCGCAAGCGCACGCCGACGCGGTGATGATCTGGACCGGGTGGTCCGCACGCGCGGGCAGAAAAGGGCAGAGGAGGCCCAGCGCATCGAAGACGGTCCGATCTCGGGCAGGCTAAGGAGTTCCACACGCCCTCCACCAGACAGAACGCGTTGATTGTCCTGCAAAGCGCTCCACCGATTGAGAGCAGGAATGCTGCGAAGACGAGCGAAATAAACACCGAGGAAGGGCAGCGCTTCGACAAGGAGATTTTATGGACGCACATGGCAAGTGGAACACGTTGATACTCGGGGTGGTGTTCTCTCTCATCTTCGGCACGTTTTTGGCGACTATCTATGCCGCGTTTCAACACGGCATCAACGCCAGCGCCCTTCAGAACTTTGATACTCTTTCGTTCTGGCACGAATTACCGTTCAACAGGGGTTATGTGACTCCCGTATTTAAACGGGGATTGATGATTATCGCCGCCACAGGCGTCATTCTTCCGCTGGTCATCGCCATTTTCCTGCTCCGCAAACAGGAGCACCACGGTACTGCCCATTGGGCCCGTTTCGGCGATCTGGCGCGCGCGGGTTACATCAAACGATACAGGCAGGTAAACGGACCGATTTTCGGAAAAACCACAGGGCCGCGCGGCTTTGGACGTTATCTCACGAATGGCGACCAGCCACATAGTCTTGTCGTGGCTCCCACGCGCGCTGGCAAAGGCGTCGGTATCGTCATTCCCACCCTTCTGACCTTCAACGGCTCCATCCTCGCACTCGACGTCAAGGGCGAGCTGTTCGAGTTGACGTCCCGTTCCCGGCTCGCACGTGGTGACCGCGTTTATAAATTCGCCCCCTTTGACGAAGCCGGGCGCACCCACAGCTATAATCCGGTGCTGGACATCGTCAACATGCCGCCGGACCGGCGTTTCAGCGAGACCCGACGCCTCGCCTACAATCTGATTGCAGCAAAGGGAAAAGGATCGGAAGGCTTTATCGACGGCGCCCGCGATCTCTTCGTCGCCGGTATTCTTGCCTGCATTGAAAGAGGCACACCCACCATCGGCGCCGTATACGACCTGTTTGCGCAACCGGGTGAAAAATATAAGCTTTTCGCACAGTTGGCCGAAGATACGAAGAATGTCGAAGCGCAGCGAATTTTCGACAACATGGCGGGCAACGATACGAAAATCCTGACCTCCTATACCTCCGTCCTTGGTGATGGCGGCCTCAATCTGTGGGCCGACCCGATGATCAAGGCGGCAACCACCACGTCCGATTTTTCCATTTACGATCTGCGGCGCGATCCAACGTCGATTTTCCTCTGCGTCAGTCCCAACGATCTGGAAGTCATTGCCCCCCTTGTCAGGCTGTTTTTCCAGCAGATCGTTTCGATCCTGCAACGGAGCATGCCCGGCAAGGATGAAATCTTCGAAGTGCTTTTCCTGCTCGATGAATTCAAGCACCTCGGCAAACTGGAATCCATTGAAACAGCCGTGACAACGATAGCCGGTTACAAGGGCCGCTTCATGTTCATCATCCAGAGCCTGGCAGCGCTTACAGGCGCCTACGAGGAGTCGGGCAAGGAAAACTTCCTCAGCAATACGGGGCTTCAGGTCTTCATGGCGACCGCCGATGACGAAACACCGACATATATTTCCAAGTCCATCGGCGACTATACCTATCGCGAGCGTTCCACCTCCTATAGCCAGAGCAATATTTTCGACACCAACGTGCAGCTTTCCAATCAAGGCGCGCCGCTTCTGCGTCCTGAACAGGTGCGCGTCATCGAAGATTCCAAGCAGATCGTGCTGATCAAGGGCCAACCGCCCCTGCGAATGGATAAAGTCAAATATTACTCGGACCGCGTTCTGAAACGCCTGTTTGACGCCCAAACAGGCCCGTTGCCGGAACCGGACCCTATCGATATGGACCAGTTTGCAACGCAGCCACTGAATAAAACCTTGGAAAATGAACCGGCCGTATCGCCACCGGCTAACGCTGAAGCGCCCCCGCCGTTCTTTTCAGACGATGCTGCCCAGACGCCGGCATCATCGGAAACAGCCTTTTTTGCACCACAGGAGGAGCCTTCCGGTGGTGGAGGTGGCGACTCTCTCGATTTTGCGCCGGAAACGGCCGTGGAAACCGTCACCACACCAAAACCAGTACCTCAGCCCCCACGTCTGACGGAGCAGGAAATGCAGGCGCTGAACCAGCAGCGCCTCATACTCGACCGGATCATCGCCCTGCAAAAAGGCGGCGCGCATCATCGCCCCCTCTCTCCGGAGCCGGACACTCAGCTCGATTACAGCTGAAACCGTAATATATTTTCTTATCTTTCAATATCTCTGTACATTTTATTGAACCCAGCAGGAGGCCTGCCATGCGGGATAACGCCGATTCAACAAATATTCATGTTCCTATTTCCATGAAGGAAATAGAGAGCCGACGCGTTACTTATTCAATATTTGAGAGTAAAAATGAATTGCAAAATACAACTGAACACGATGAGGTTCCGGAATATCTGAAATCCTATCAAAAGGCCCAGGCCGCCGCCCTGCTCTCCCATTCGGCACCGGCCGTTCACCGACAGAAGGCAAACGCCGGCCACAACGGCGATTTCGCGGTTTCCGGGCAATCCCTGCCGCACAAAGCGCCATGCCCCTCCTGCAATTCGTGCGCGCGCGTTCGCGCCTGCGCTCCGGTTTCAAATACCGCGCCGGCACCGCGAAAGACGGCCTCGATTTTCAAACGCCTGGCCAGCCGATTGAAACGGTTCGGGCGAAAAACCCTGTCTGGAATTAATGAGACGCCAGTCACCACCGGCAAGCCCTTAACGCATGCCGCCGCAATTGCAGGGACCAGACGCGAGGCTTCAGGCACAGGACCGGACACGAAAGCATTGCGCCAACGATAGGGAGGACACCGAAGATGCCGATACAGACGGAGCGCAGTGACCAATCTCACGCGATGGACGCATTTGCCGCTGCGGCAAGGGAAGCCAAGCTTGCGGAGGATGTGTCCGCCGACCGTCGGGGCAAGGCGGCTGAAGAGCTGATGGCCGCTGGCTGCGAATTATTGGCGGTGGAGGGGAATCGTCACCACGGCAACGAACTGTCGCCGCATCTCAAAATCCATCTCGACAGAGTGTCCGCCCATCTGGCTGATCATATCGGTCAAGGGCCTGCAATGGCAGACAAACGTCGTGCCGTGCTGGCGCGTGCGCTGCCATTTGCATCGGAGCAGAAGCAGGGCGCCACCACCGACCTGCAACTCGCCACGGCACTCAACACGCCATCGCGAGGCCGTCCGCTTCAGCTGTTGAATAAAGATGAAACCCGCCCGGTCGAGAGGCGGTTTTCACGGGAATTCACCGGCGCTGGCGCGCGCAATCTCGTTGCGGCGCTGAGCGATTTGCAAACCTCGTTAAACGTTCACTCCCGAAGAATGGAGTCCGTTTTCGACCTGGAACACGCTCACCGCGATGTTCCACAACCCCCTCGCTCCCCGTCCTTCATTGCGGCGACACCCGACAGCGGACGTATATGGGCAAGCCCTGCTTATGGAGGGGATAGGGAAAGCATTTCGCCCGGCTCCAGCCCACCACCAACGGCTGGCAGGAAACGGGAGCGATCGTATGACAGCGATACGTCTCTCCCGCCTCTCCGTAGAGCAAGAATGGACTCTCCAGATTTTAACATCCACGAGGATCCAGATGCCATTCCCGCGCGAAGAGCCAACGGAAACGACGAGTGGCAGTCTTCTCGCCAAAGGCGCCAAGGCTTTGCGATATATGAAGACCCGCCCCATTCAAATCCAGGGGCGTTGCAACCGGTGGCCACAGCCATAGAGTTTAACGCGGATCACGATAAAGAGAATGCCCCTCCCGAACCCGAAAATATTCGAGGCAGATCCAGAGACCGCGATTTTAGTCGTTAGTCCCGAGGTCAGAAAACACTGATTATTCAGTAAATATATTATCAACAACTCACATAAAACATAAATATTAAAGAAATTATACTTTTGACTTCAATAAAGGAACGACCATGAAGCTCATTACCTTCTGCTCATTCAAAGGTGGAGCGGGCAAGACAACAGCCCTGATGGGATTGTGCTCGGCGCTGGTGGCGGAAGGCAAAACCGTTGCGCTGTTCGAAGCCGACGAGAACCGCCCGCTGACCCGCTGGCATGAAAATGCGACCCGGCGGGACACCTGGGATCCTCGCTGCGACGTGTTTGTCGCCGACGAATTGAGCCTGCTCGAAGATGCCTATGAGCATGCGGAGGCGCGCAACTTCGATTATGCGCTGGTCGATACGCAGGGCGGGTCAAGCGAGCTGAACAATACGATCATTGCCAGCTCCAATTTTCTGCTGGTCCCCACCATGCTCACGCCCCTCGATGTGGATGAGGCCCTGGCGACCTACCGCTACATCATCGAGCTGCTGCTGGGTGAAAATCTGGCCATCCCCACGGCAATCCTTCGCCAACGCGTGCCGGTCAACCGGTTGACCAGTTCGCAACGCGCGGTTTGGGAAGTTCTCAATTCTCTCCCTCTCACGGAGAAGCCACTTCATGAGCGCGATGCTTTCGCCGCCATGAAAGAGCGCGGTATGCTGCATTTGAGCTTGAGGAATGCCAGCGCCGAGCCAACCATGCGCCTTTCGCTGCGCAATCTTGAGGTGGCGATGGAGGAGCTACGAGGCTTGAGCCAGTTCGTCCAAAACACCATCGGCAACTGAAATGGCTATTCACAAGCCAAGTCTAACCGTGACAGAGGCGCGGCGCCTGGCGAAGATCAATTCGGCGCTGGGGGAGGTCGATGGCGGCCTGCCCCAAGCGGTCTTTCCAAGAAAACTGGGGGTCCCACCGGCGACAGTGAAACAGGAGATCTCTTCGGTCTCTCCACAGCTCAAATCGCCATCGCCGCCTGTGGCCGCAGCAGAAAACCCCGCACAGCCGGAGAAGGCCAAAGAGCCAGCACCGGTCCAAACAGTCGCGGCGCCAACCGTGGTACCCCGCACTGTTCGCAAGGCATCCCCTCTTCTGGTCGCCGCAGCTTATGATTATTCATCGCCCACCGTGGAAAAAGTCCAAGTCTATGTTTCCGCGCTTCAACCGGCAACCGGCGTATCGGCCATGTTTGATACGTTGCTGAACAACTACCCCTCCAGAAAAGCCCTGCAGATGATCTTACGCAGGGCTTTGCATGACTATGATCTTGGTTTGGAAAGCGGAGAGTTTCTGAAATACGCGTCCGGCTATGACATCAACCCGGCAACCGTCGAATCCCCGATCCAGACATCGCGCATGATGCCCAAAAAGGCTCTTGCTCTCGCTCGTGAGCATTTCGATCCTCTCGGGCTGGAAAGCACCCGCGCTTTCGGGCGCAAACTGGCGACCGCGGCGCTGGCGGCATTTTTTGCCCGGCATCGACATTAAACAATGGGAAACAGCAAAAAGGACATAGGATTATGGCAAATAGCGAAATCGACCATGGCCCCCCGGCAGCCTCCGAGAATGAGACCCGCCGGCCAAAACGCGGGCTGATGTCCGGCCTGAAAGCCATTGTGAAACAGGTTGGTAACAGATGGTCCCGATCATCCCGGGTCGATACCCCGTTGCGAGCCGACTATACATCCTCCCTCCCACCTGTTGTCGATCAGAGCCAGAATACCTCAAAACCTGAAACCGGGACCAGACAAGAGCAACCAGTCGCTGGTCCAGTTAAACTGAAATATGAAGATAAAATCCCCAAGGAATATGTGCCTCGTGAGCAGACCCAAGAGCGGCTTCGGGAGCAGTTACGTCAAAAAATGCAGCCGCTTGACGAGGCACTAGCAGCCAGACAGGAAGCCGCCGCACTCGAGAGAGCAAAAGCGGCCACACTCGAGAGAGCAAAAGAAGTGGCAGCCCTCCCGAAAACAGAGGAAGTAAATAAAGGACGGGAAACAATAAAAACCTGGCCAAACGGCGAAGTCACATACAAAGGCGCACCCTCTCTATCGCGAGGCGCCCATATTCACCCTGGTGAGCGTGCTCCTCCACCCCAGTCCCACACCCCTTCTGTTGACGCAGGCGTGCCGCCGCTTCCCTCACCGGCTGACGCTTATCAAACGGCTCAAGTATTCTCCGTGAGATCGATTAAGGCTCATGAGATTCGGAAGGTCGATATTCCGCAATCAAAACAGAGTGAGACCCAGCGCCTGACCCGAACTCCTTCCGCGTCGACCATCAATTCAACGACATCCTCAGTCCTCAGCACCACCAGCAAATCGAGTGTCAGCACCAGTGCTTCGTCCGTCGCCGCCCGGGAAGTCGATATTCCGCCGTCAAAGCGGCCGGACGATGCGATGGCTCGCCCCTCCCCTACCGATCTGGGCAGAGCGGAAGACCATCAAAAGACCTCCCAGCGGCCGCCATTGGACCCAAGAGTGCGGCCGAAAGGACTTGGCCGGTAAGAAGATTCCGCAGCCATATTGCAACCGAAAATGTCCAGGATGCAAATCATGGAACATTGTTGTGCGTTCCGTGCCCGATAGAGCACATCCAGTCTAAACGGAATCGTTAGACATGCTCCATCTATTTGTTCTTACGCATTTTCCGGACGCAAAACCGCTACGCACTTTTACTTGAAATGCTCAAACTGACTTCGAGGGATAGCGCGCCGGCTGGATCAAGCAGCCGGATCACCTCGCTGCGGCTCAAGCACGCCTTCGTCGCCTTGTCCTCCAAACAGACATGTCACACGAAATCGTAAGCCACCTACGGTTATCCCGCGCCGCATTCGCAGCCGGCCCTTCAATGGCTTGAAAGGCAGGCTTGCGGCTTTTTGCTGGTCGCAATCATTGCGGGCTGATTGTGTTGGTGCATCCGTCAATCTTGAGACGGCAGATAAACTTCCAGAACGCCTCTGACGCCGTTGCGCCGGCCAACCTGGACGACGAGGTCGATGGTGCGTTTGGCGTACAGGATCACCTCGCTGTGGCTCAGACGCACACCCGATCGCATAACCATCAGTGCAAGGCGATCGAAAGCAAGCGCAGGGCTGTCGGCGTGGATCGTCGTCACCGCTCCGGGATGGCCGGTATTGATCGCCTCGAGAAAATCGTAAGCCTCAACGCCGCGGATTTCGCCCAGAATAATGCGATCAGGCCGCATTCGCAGGCAACTTTCCAGAAGCTTGGAAGGCATTCTTGCGGATTTATCCTTGCGGTCCGCGATCAGAGCCACCTGGTTACGATGGTTGGGAAAGAGTTCCGGCGCATCCTCGATGGTAATCAGCCGTTCATTCCGGTCCATCATCTCGATCAGCGCGCGCGCCACGGTGGTCTTGCCCGACGAGGTGCCGCCTGCGATTAGAATATTGAAATGCTCATCGATGGCCTGGCGAAAGAGACTTTGCAGATCGCCCGTGTTCGCCAGTCCCGCAATTTCAGCGTGACGCCTGCGGCGCTCATCGTCGACGCGTATCTGTCGACCGCCAATGAAGCCGATATCCGCGCTGGTTAATGTACGACTTAGATATTTGCGGATCGACAGCGACACACCCTGCTCAACTGCCGGATCAACCACAATCTGCACACGTTGCGGGTTTCCCCAGACATTCACGCGACCTGACACGATGGGATTGAGAGCGCCCAGCGTATTACGCGTCTCGCCGGCCAGCGTCGCCCCCAGGCGTTTGATCGAATGGGGCGACAAGGTGACATCGATTTCCGTCATGAAACCCGCGCCAGCGACTTCGATGAAGATCGATCCGTTGGGATTGATCACCAGCTCGTTGATGCGATCATCGGTCAGATACTCTTTCAGAGGCGCCAGATATTGCTCGACATAGGAAATTTCACGCGAAGGAACCAATTCATTCATCGGAACACCAGATCACGGTTTACGAAAATACGGATTTCCTCTCCTTGCGGAACGCGAATGACGGGCGGCAAATTGAGGTATTTCTCCAGAACCCCACTCGTCTGTTCACCGAGCGAGTCGCCCACGGAGCTGGCGAGGGCCTGCCCGTTGCCGCTACCGCTGCTGCTACCGCTACCGCCAATATTGATCGTCGTACCGCTGCTACTTGAATCTTTCCCACCGATGCTGTCGGCGATCATTGAGGGAGCGATCGTAATGGCGCTGATGACCGCAGCAGCGCCGAACTTGGTCATATAGCGGTTATTGACATTGCCCATCGTCCCGGACCGGCCGAGCCTGTCCGTGCCCGTGGAGCCCAGCGCCACCGATTTCCCATCCGGTGTCACCGCTCTATTCCAGGCGATCAGCACCCGTTTTTGGGCGATATCGACGTCATTGTTGAATTGGCCGATCAGAATGGTGCCCTGCGGCATCAGAATTCGAGATCCATCGAACGAGAATACGGGTTCCATCACCTGTGCCCTCAGGTAACCGGGAAGCTGGGTGTCGATCGCCGTTTCCAGAACGGCGGACACGATTGTTCCCTGAACAATGGTGCGGGACGGATCCGTGAGATTGGTGGAAACCGAGGTCTGGACGACCGACGACGCTGCCGACTTAAGGAAGAGCTGGTTCGCATTCAGCTCACCCTCGGGTCCCACTTCTCCATTTTGACCGATCGCGGCATAGGCGCTTGCGCCCTCATCAACAATAACGGCATCCGATTCGCGTTGCGCCTTGTCCAAATCGCGGCGTTCCTTGAGCTCAGTCTCGGCAAGTTTCGACTGCTCCTCAAGCTGACGCCGCAACGCATCGGCGCGCGTCGTCTCGTCGCGCAGGCGTGCATTCTCCTCGGCAAGCGCCTTGCTCTGCGCCTCCATTTTTTCGGTCATCGTCTGGGTGTATCGCGCCAGCAGCTGTTGAACTTCCGAGTTTGACACGCCTGATGGTCTGTTTTTCCCCATTTCAACAATCTGCGCCTGCATTGCCTTGAATTTTTCGTTCAAGGCCGCGTTAGGATCGACCTCTTTTACCTCCGGTGCCGGTTTGGCGGGCACGATGAAATCGAGCTTGACCTCGTGGTTCCGATCTCTGCCAACCTCCATATCCACTTGCGACGCGCGTTGAGCGTCCTCATTTTGACCGAAAATCTTTTTGAGACCAGCCGACCCAAAACCAATCGCAAAGACAAGCACACCTCCGCAGATCATCGCTACGGACATAATGAGCTTCTTGTTCGCTCGGGCAGGTCCCTGTTGACGCTGCCGACGGGCTCCTATCAGTTCTTCGCGATCGGGTACCGAATGACCGCGCGCATCATTACCCGCTCGTTCGTTATCCTGGAGATCATTAGATACCATTGCCAACCTCCGTCTTCACCTTGCCGCGACCCGATGCCTGCACGGCTGAGCCGAGACCAACGCAAACGACCTCATCACCGATACGCAGCACCCAATAGGTGCTCGTACCGTCCACGATGACGCGGTCGCCATTGGTTCTGGAATTAATAAGTTCTTCCTTGCGGTCAGCACCCACCTTGAAAATGGCGGGGCGGGGCGAGTTCTTCGGCAGGAAAAACGTTGTCTGACTGCCATTGTCCTGGACCCAGGCGGGGCGAAAGGCGGCGGCCCCGGACACCATGTAGTCCGTATTAACCGGCGTTGCGTCTGGCGCGGGGGTCGTCGGAGCACGTTTCTTGTCCGCAGGGTAGGTAAAAACGGAGCGGAATACGTTAGGGGCACCAGCCTTGGCTGTACCCGCCGAATGAAGGTCGAACGAATAGACGCGCTTGTCGGTGTAAATCGTCATATTCGTATCACCCGCCTCGACGATGGGTTTCACGCTGACGACATTACCGCTCTTAAGCTTCACAACCTCCCAGCTGGTACTATCGCCAATGAGAATGGCCTGAACCTCCTCCCCGCTCGCAAATTGCAATGCCGTCACCGATTTGAGGTAAAGTTCAAGCCGATAAACCGCATTTTCATTGTAGGCGTAGTGCCGGATCCGCGGATCGGAAGCAGACACTGTAGCCGTGACCGGAGTTGGCGCAGCGCCAGCGACCGGGGCGGCAAAGGCGTTCTGCAAGCAAATAATTGAAACAAGCGGAACAATTAAATATCTGATATTAAACATAAAATGTCCTCGTTATCTCATCCGGCCAGTTCGGCGTCGATGCGATAGGAAACCACGGTAAAGCCCAATGGATTTTTCCAGACCGCTTGCAACTTTGCATTTGCGTCAGGCTGGAACACAAAGCCGACAGTCGCCACGAAAGTACGCTCGGCGGTCTCCCTCCCCTTTTCCTCGCGGTATTTTGTAATTCGTACACGAGCGAGATCAGGTGCATTGCGCCGCGTCGACGGGCTGATGGAAATAGACTTGACGACCACGCGAACCCGGATTTCGTTGCCGTAGACCGTCGGCGGATATTGTTTGGACGACGCGCTCCACAGGGACGCAAGCGTTTCCGCAGCGTTATCCTTGGATCGTGTCATGACGTCAGGAATACGGGTTTCATTGTCCATCGGATCAAATGTCTCTCGATCCACCACGTAGGAAACCAGCTCGGCCTGACGCACCGCATCCTGCTGGTCAAGCGTGGCGGGGCGCACTTCCACCACCTTCTCCGCCTGACCCGTTGTCTTGTCCACCATGACGACGAAGGGGCGCGTCTCATTAAGTGGCAGGATCACCAGCAAACAACAAATGGAGAGAAGTGCCAAGGCGACCGAGCCAATAGCAATCTTTGCCCAATTATTGCGCTGCTGGCGCAAGGTGAAGAAAAGTTCATCCTCAAAGGCGTGATGAGTGTCGCTGTCATTCATGATGCATCTCGTTATTCAAAAGATTTAAAAATGATCAGGGGCGATTCAGGTTCTGTTGCTCCGGCGAGTCATTGGGGGAAGGCGTTTGGGCGGACGAACTGCCTTCGTGGTGACGCCGAGGCGCTTTCTTCTCGCCTCCTGCCCCTTGAATGCGATCAGCAAGCCTGTCGTCGCGACGTGCCTGGCGCAGGCCAGCACTCTGTCTGAAGCCACTGATGGCAGACATCGCGATTCCAGAGGGTGATGCGCCTGCCTTGCGGGCACTGTTGGCAACACCGGCACCGTCTCGAGCGCGCTGCCCGAGGCTGTGAAGCCTGGAAGAATTCCTCATCATGCTCCGCGCACTCGCAGCACTTGCACCAACCACCGCAACCGAAGAGGATGCGAGCGTGCTGGCCATGGTGGGAAGTTGCGACAACAGGATCAGCGCCGCCGCCATGATGAAGATGAAGGCGAAAAAGCGATCCTTGTGCTCGGCCGACGCACCCGACGAGGCGAGAATTTCACCTGCGACATAAAGAATGATCGACATCAGCGCCGTGACCAGAATGGGCAGCACGACGAAGCCCACCAGGAACCGTAGCCAACTGTCAAAATACTGCTTGGTCTGCTCCATCATCAAGAGAACGATGGCAAGCGGGGCAAGGCACATGGCGACGGCAAAACCGATCTTGGCAAATGCCAGGACGACGGCCGCGATGGCGGTGAAAACCCCCGCAATGATAAGAATGAGCGCGCCCAAGAACACGTTCTTGATGGACCCGCCAATGTCCCAGATGGAGACATCCGATAGATACTTGCTGGAAATCCACGTCAGCGCATGGGTGAATTCGTCCATCGCCGTGGCGCTGTCGGTGATGCGCGCCGGGTCCAGAATCTCGGTAGAAATCGTTTTGATGTTTGACAGGGATGACTTGATCAAAAGTGTGGAGTAGTCGCTCGGAAGCTCCACAAATATATTATATATTCCTTCGAAATTTACCCAGAATGTTCCCACCGAATAAATTAATATAAACCTTAGAAACCATGCAAAATACACAGCCATACTGACTGTTTTGAATTGAAGTATGTGGTTCAGCGCCAAAAACAACAGTGCAAGTACGGCCATGGAATTCAGAAGGATACGCATGGGGGTGGCTATATCGTTGAATACTTCTTCAACGTAGCCGATCATTGTCGTATCGATCGATGTCGAAATGTAAGTGATCAGACCCATGTATCACCTGTTATATTCTTCGAGACCTTTGAACGGCGATTGTTTTCCCATCTCGCCGCCGAGGATCATGAAATAGGTGCCGGCCATCGAGGCCATGGCGGACTGGGTCCGTAGGCTTTCATTGACTTGCTGGGTCAGCTCGATCATCACGCGGGTGTTGATGTCGACGCTCGTTTTCAGATCCAGGCTGTTTTCAATGGCATTGATATAGCTGGGGATCCTGTCCATGCTCATATTTGCGCGCTTGTAGGAAACCTCCGCTGTCGAGGCTGCGATCGCACCCTGTGCGGCCGCATTTGCGAGAAAGAATTTGCTGGGTGCGCCATCGTCCTTGAGCGCAAACGCCTTTTCAAGCCAGAAGTCTCGCCGAAATTTTTCCAACGCATCACTTATCGCCTGGGGTTCGAGGGGCAGACCATCCAGGGCAGTCTTTGCCATTTCATTGAGGCCAAAACCACCCGTACGTTCCTCCCCCCTTTCCGGCTCATTATGGAGAGGGATAGTCTTCACGCCGTTCTGCGCGTCGCGCATTTTTTCCAAGGCAGTAGTCTGTGTAACGATCGTGTTGAATAATTGCGTGATCCCGCCGCCGATCACCCGGGAAAGCTCGACCATCTTCATCAATTGCCCGATGGCTACTTCGTCATGGGACAATTGCGCATCGTCTGGAGCACCGGGAATGGCGCCAATGATGGGATCTGCCAGACGCTCGATTATCTGCTGCGCATGAACGGGCAGTGTCGCGGCACTGACAGACAGCAATGCAGTAAAAGACAGCAGTGCGATATATCGTGTGTTGGTCATGCCTGTACTCCTTCTAGTATAGTTTGAATACCTTGAGGTCTTTCCCATAGGCAGGCGCAGTTGTTTTTCCGCTCTTCGGGAATGGTCTGGCAGGAAACGAGACCGGTAAGACATAAAATCAGGACAAGTATTTTCCGCATTGCTAAAGCATCTCCGTGTAAAAATCCGGCCTGTCACGCCAGCCGGCGGGTGCCTTTTCGCCACGTCCACCTCCCAAAATGTCGAGCGCTTTGCCCAAAGCGCCGAGATCCATATCAAGGACCACGCTGTCGGCACCGGACTTCATCAACACGAAATGATTGTCGACATTGCTCATTTGCAGAAACGAGGTTTCCGTCGGCGTCAGGTGAAGCGGCGCCAGCTCCGCTTCCGTGTTGAAGGCGCTGGGATAGACGAGCCGTGTTACCGCGCTTTCCAGAATGGCGTCGCCCGCGCGGCTGTTTTTAATGTGGGATACCCGCTGCGTCAGGAGAACGACAGCGACGTTCTTCTTACGCATGGTCAACATCCAGTCCTTCAGACGGGACTCGAAATACGGATCGTCAAGAAGCTTCCAGGCCTCGTCCAGCACCAGAAGTGTGGGGTGCTCGTCTTCCACAAGCCTTTCAACCCGGCGAAACACATAGCTCAGCCATGCAGTGCGAATGGTATCGTTTTCGAAGATTTCGGAGAGGTCGAAGGCGGTGACGCCGTCATCGAATGCGAGGGGATCGAGGCCCTTGCCTCCAAACAGCCAGCCAAACTGGCCGGTGTCGTCCCAGCGTCCCAGACGATTGTAAAGATCGCCATCGTCGTCAGTCGCACGCAACTGACTGCGAAACTGCTCGAAATTCTGCAATCGCCTGTCCGCAATGCAGTTGGATTGGACAGCATCCGTCAATGCCTGAATCTGCACGGGATTGAGCCGTTCGCCGTCATTTTCAACCAGTGCGGTCAGCCAGTCCGTCAGCCATGCCGCGCCACGCGTGTCCGCTTCTGCACGCATGGGGTTGAACGCTGTTTCCGCGCCCATGCGCACGGCGGAATAATGGCCGCCCATCGCACGCACGGCCATTTCGAAGCCGTTATCCTTGTCGAACAGGATTGTACGAACATTCAGCCTCTGCGCCTGACTTATCAAAAATGCCGTGCCGAGCGTCTTTCCGGATCCGGTCTGGCCAAGCACCAGCGTGTGTCCAACCGTTCTCTGGTCACGTTTGCCCGGAAGGTGGAAATTGAACCGGAATGTCTCTCCGCGTGCCGTCGGAATGATCGTGACAGCGTCGCCCCAAGGGCATTTTTCGGGTGGATTACCTTTCGGCAGGCCATGAAGCGCGCAGAGCTGCGCAAAATTCTGCGACGAGATCATCGCCGGGCGGGTTCGGTAGGCAAAATTACCGGGATGTTGAGCGAAATAGACGGCTCGCGCTGAAAAGCTCTCACGCACAATTGCCGCGCCCGCATCCTGCATAGCGCGGGTTACGTAAGCCATGGCCTGTTCGAGTTCGGCGCGGCTGTCGCAAAACAGGGCGATGCTGCAATGGTGTTCGCCGAAGACCACCCTGCCCGAGGCCACATCATCCTCAGCCTCTTCCAGCTGCGCCAGCAGCGATACGGCGGCATCCTCGGCGGCGCGCATCTGCTTGCGCACCCGTGAAATCTTACCCTGCGCCGAAATCGGATCTATCGGGGTGAAACTCTGTGTGACGACGGTGTCATACGGCAAGTTCAAACGATCCAGAATGCCGGGATACGTTTCGTTGGGATAATCCTTGACCGAGACAATGGTGCCGAAACGCACGCGACCCGCGCCATGGCACTCGAAGACCCGTCCGTGGAAGCTTATTTGCGACGTCGCGAGGCGATCCGATACCGGTACAAATTTCGCCCCGGGGATAAGTTTGATATCCGATCCGTCGATGGCGGTGCGCAGCAGGCCCAACCATCTGCCATCGCTGACCTGAAGCCGGGCAGGCTTGGCCTCAGTGATGCCGACCATGCAGGTCTTGATCATTTGATCCAGGCGGACAGCACGCGCCGCGATCTCTTCGCGGCTATAGACATCCTTTCCGCTGAAGAGCGAAACAAACTTCGTGATACGGCGGGGCGGCCGAATGACGAGTGTTACCATCGTAACGCGATCGCGCAGCCCTACAGTTTGAAGGTAATTTTGCCATCGGCGGTCGATCTCCTGGTTAAAGGGGTGACCGGAAACAGGCGTTATTCGCGGCTGAGTTTCCACTGAAATCCGATGAACGTAATACCCGACATCGGTGCGCTGCTGAGCGATGAAGCGCGACAGCGAATCGCACAGTTCGACAGTGTGGCGCGTGTCCATCGTATCGGCATTGATACCTTCCACAGCAAAAGATGCCATAAGGTCGCCGTTGCGCAGCATCAGCGTCGTATCATTGACAACGCTCAGATAAGGCAGGTCACCAACCAGCATTTCACTGCGTCTGATCGACTTGTCGGTCGCGTTCTTCATGGCATGGGTTGTGGGCGCCTCAAGCACGGTACACCACTCCTTCTCCGGTAAACAGGCCCGGATGCATCCGCGTCTGCTGAACCGTGGCGATGAAAACGTTGATGATCTTGGGGTCATAGGCGGCCAGACCGCGCAGGGCCGCATAACCGAACCCTCCCATCAGGACCAGGTACAGAAACGATTGCGAGATGATGAAACCAAGGATAGTCGCCGAGACCAGCACCACCAGATACATGATGGGCAGTCCGGCAAACGTGACTTCGCGTGTCAGACCGATGAAAAGCGGCGTATTTTGCATTGTGTTGCATCTCCCGTTCCTGGAGCTCGACCGCTTGGCCGAGCGTTTCCGGCACTCTTTGCAGCCTCGAGTTTCCTACAAAGCTCCGAGACTGCCGACGAAAGTTGCACCGCCAAAGACAATGGCGATGCCGAGAATGACGGAGATCGCAAATGTCCAGTCCATTCGCCCGAGCATGAACACGAAACCGATGGCGATCACCGCGATCGAGGCGCATGCGACACCAAGCGGCCCCGTGAGTGCCTGAACAATGCTGTTGATAAAGCGGGTAATGCCGCCAAATTCCTGGGCAGCGCTCGGATGAGCCGACAGCAGCATATAGGTCGTGGCAGCAAACAGCAGGCGATACGTCTTGATGTTGCGTTGGAGATGACGACGGATGAACAACATAATACCCTCTCTAATGAATTGAACTTGATCTCTACTTATACGGGAATAAAATCGGCTTTCAGTGCCGCGTCTTCCGCGTCGCAACCCGTTGCAAGCCCTGTTTTAAAGATGTTCGCGACATCCGGCGGCGTCAACTCGATGTCAGACTGCGACGCTACCGAATGAACGATATCGGCAACGTATTGGCGAGTTTCACGATAGGGCGGGATGCCCCGATATTTTTGCACGGCACCGGGTCCGGCATTATATGCGGCGAGCGCCAGCGCCGATGACGCAAACTGGTCGAGCATCTGCGTGAGGTAGCGCGCTGAGCCTTCCAGATTGTCCCGTCCGGAAAAGACGTCGCATACTCCCATGGCTCGGGCGGTGGCGGGCATCAGCTGGCCGAGGCCGCTTGCCCCGGCATGCGACACCGCCCTCGCATTAAAGTTGCTTTCGCGCTGGATCATCGTCGTAAACAACTTCACGAAAGATTGCCGGTCCAACCCTGCCTTGGCAACGCCGGCATTCCGGGAAAATTCGAAAGCAACCTGTGTGGCCAGGTCACGCATCTTGTGCTGCTCGGCCGAAAATCTCCGGGTTAACGCCTGTGGTTTGGGCAGCGGCGTTTCTCTGCCATCACGCATACTCAACGATGTTCCGTTGGCGGCCTTGGCAACCCTCAGATCAAGATCCAGAAGAACCGAACTGTCGCGATCGGCAGGTAGCGGATCGGCCCCTACAATCACATGCGATGCCGCCACGCGGGGCCGCCCCCCATCCGGCACCGTCGCCTGGTCGAGGGACGGCGTGCCCTCGGGCACGCCGCCATCCATTGTCGCAATCTGTCCATTATCCATTTGTTCAAAAACAGCTGAGCGGACATCGCTAGGTTGACCGATCAGCAATACACCTGAAATTGCGAATATGCAGCATGAATTGGTGATATTAAGTTCGAAATATCGAAGTTTAATTAAATATTTCACGCTCAAAATCCTGATATATATTTAATTTATAGCCAAATTTTTATAATTAACTCGTCTGTAATATTGCACCTATAATCCCCCACAACCGTTTCATGTCAACACGGACTTCGGTTGCAGTTGTAACGGTTCTGTAATTTATCGATTTCGCGATTTTTTTGCGGCCCTCCTTCCCTGCGCAAAGACGGGAAAAGTCCAGCAAATACGGGGAGTTCAAGCGTCGGAGAAGACGTGGAGCCGAAAGGTGCTCTTCGTCGCACCCCCTTTTTTGGCATGATGGCATGCGCGTCACGATGGTTGTCTCGCGCGCCACGCACGCTTTAAGTTTTGGTTATGCCTAATTCGTTTGTAACAGGAGCGACCATGCAAACCATTCTTGTTGTCGATGATGATCCTTCGATGAGAAACCTTCTCGTCGACTATCTTTCAAAGCACGATTTTCATGCGTTCGCCGTCGAAGATGGCTCCCAGCTCTCGCAATATCTGGCCGCCAAGGTCGTGGATCTGGTTGTCGTCGACCTCAACCTTGGCGAGGAGGACGGGCTGGA
This sequence comes from Rhizobium nepotum 39/7, assembly GCF_000949865.1. Classification (GTDB taxonomy): domain Bacteria; phylum Pseudomonadota; class Alphaproteobacteria; order Rhizobiales; family Rhizobiaceae; genus Agrobacterium; species Agrobacterium nepotum. The sequence continues at coordinate 19,606 of NZ_JWJH01000027.1, forward strand.
GATCGTTCGCAAGCTCAATGACAAACCCGATCTCCCGGTCATCATCATCAGCGGCGACCGCCTGGAAGAGAACGACAAGGTGGTGGGGTTGGAGACGGGCGCGTCTGATTACATCACCAAGCCATTCGGAATGCAGGAGTTTCTGGCCCGGGTGCGCGCCGCGCTGCGCGGGCGCATTGATCGCAAGCAGGCCAATTCCAACGCGATTTATGTCTTCGACGATTGGCGGGTAAACACCCGCCACCGCAAGCTACGCGATGCCTCCGGCGAGGAGCTGAAGCTGACATCGACGGAATACAATCTGCTGATGGCGTTCCTGAAATCACCCAAACAAACGCTCTCGCGCGAACAACTTTTGATTGCTTCGCGCGTCTACGACCAGGAAATATTCGACCGCAGCATCGACGTGCTTATCCTGCGCTTACGCCGGAAGCTGGAACCCGATGCCTCCAATCCACGCTACATCAAGACGGAGCGTGGCATCGGTTACCATTTCGACGTCGACGTCCACATCGAGCAGCCGGGCCAAGGCGGCATGGGTCGCATCATGTCGAGCTATAAAGGCTCCCAACACACCTCCCCTCATTCGTAATCACCACGCCGCTGCCGGAAATCCGGTGGCGTTCATCAGCGGAAGCGATGCTCCCCTGAGAGCATTCCCCCACAACCTATTCGGCAGGACAAACCATGACAGATGCAGTACGGATGAAGCGCTTTCTTAACATAACGGCCACGCTCGCCCATCAACTGAACAATGATCTCGCGGCAGTCCTTGGATATGCCGAGATTTTGGCCGATGAAACCAATGAAGATGAAGCCGCCAACACCTACGCGATGGAAATTCTTGTCGGCGGACGTAGTGTGCGATCGACCATCGAGCGATTTCACATGCTTCACCGTCTCGCCAGTGCCGAGGTCTTCCCGTTTGATGCCCGCCAGGTCATTGAGCGGACGCGAAACGCCTTGCTCGCTCGGCCTATCCCAGGCCTGAGATTGGCCGTAGATATGTCCCACGTATCCCTGACGCTTAGCGGAAACCCGAAAGACCTGGAGCCTATTCTGCGCGAATTATGCGATACGGCTATCGGCAGTATCTCATATGCCGGCACTCTCCATATTGCGTCCGATTTTATCGACGTGACCTTGCCAAAACACCTGTCTCACGGGGTACTATCGGAAGGGGAATACGTTCGGATCACAATTCAGGCGACCGCAGACGGCGTTATACCGGCAGACATTGAACCGGCCGAATATGCGACCATCAACGATCATCTGCGACCTGGAAAAATCAGCGGTGAGTTGATCGGCGCGCGGTCAGCGATTTATCTGATTGACGGCGTGCTGCATACACTTAATCAGCCCAATCGGTACAGCCAGACCGAAATTTACCTGCCTAGCGCATAACTTGCCGCATAACCTGCGCTTCTGGTTCATTATCAAAGAACTGGGCCAACTTGCCCACCTTATATGTGCCTTCATTCATATTACGCCAACCTACGATAACGCCCGTAATGCCTAATTATACCGATGCCGGGCCTACCCAAGAGACCACTTGCCGCAAGTGGCGGTTTTACGTCCGGAAAATGTGTGAAAATAGAGATATGGAGCGTGTCCGACGACCGTTTAAACCGGACGCGCTCTCATTCGACCAAACGAGGCTTAATCGGCTGAGCGGCAACCGCGACTTGGATTATTTACCCACCATTCAGCGTTTTCCAACTGGATCAACGCGATGAGCGTCATATCGCTCGCTCCAATATTCAAGTGCAAGCAGGATCGGCTCCAGGGTGCGCCCTGTCGAACTGATGCCATATTCCACCCAGACATGCGGCTGAGACGACGCCCCGCGCACGACCAATCCACGCCGTTCAAGATCCTGAAGCTGGCGCAAAAGATTCTTGGGTGTTGCCAGCGGCATGCAACGCCGCAATTCGGCAAAACGCAACGGCCCTGCCAGAAGATGCCACAGAATGATGAATTTCCAGCGCCCCCCGAGCAGGGTTGCCGCTCCATCCAGCGAATCCATTTCTACCCTTGTTTGATCATTCGTTACAGCATATCGCATATGGCGCTCTTCCGTGTTTCATCAGCCATCATTTAATTCAGGCTGGAAAAGTAAATTTCATGTTGTTTATGAATATACTTTACGAGTCCGCCGGCGATTTGCAATTTTCAAACAGTTATATCTGTAATAGACGGATATTTTCGACGCTGGATAATATGGCTTTCAAAATCGGCTTCCGGCGCTTATGCCTCGACCCGCCCTTCCATCACCTGCGAGGCGACCATGCTGCGAACCGCAGCATGGATACTGTTACGATGACAACGCTCATGCCAGATGAGCGACAGCTGGTAAGCCGGTGGCGGCGGGCCTTTTTTCGGCAGGAATGTCTCCAGATCAAATCGGTGAGACAGGAACCTGGCTGAAGGAGACGGCAGAACAAGAACGGCGTCCGTGTCGTGAACCAGTCGCGCAGCGGTGTGAATATCTGGCACGGTTATGGTTTCTCGCCCACGCGGCCGCAGCGCCTCCAGCCCGTCGCTCACCTCGCCGAACCCGGCATTAAAGACCGTGCCAATCCTCACCGAGAGAAATCGGCCAAGATCGGCATAGGCTATGGCGCCTTGCAGTGCGACGTGTCCCTTGCGCGCCAGACAGAGCGAAGGGATCGGCGGCAACGAGCGACAGAAGAAGCCGGGGGGCGTGTCCTCTGCCTGCCCCAATGCCAAATCGATCCCGCCATCCGACATCTGGCTGAGAATATTGGAGAGACGAATATGGGGAAGGAAAATAGTGGTCGACGAGACTTCGCGGAAATAGGCTGTGAGGGTTGGAGCCAGAAAAAACGCGATATGATCGGGCATGGCGACGCTGAAGCGTTCGGGCGCGATAATCCGCTTCGAAAACACCTTGTCGATATTGCCGAGCGCCGCCTGAACCTTGGGCATCAGCACATTCGCAAGCGGCGTCAACACGAAGGAACGCTGGTTGCGGATGAGAAGTTCGTCCTCGAACAATTCCCGCAGCCGCGTCAAGGCCCGGCTGGTGGCAGGTTGGCTCAACTGCAGCGCATTGCCCGCATGCGTAATATTCCGGTGTTGCAACAACGCGTTCAACACCACCAGGAGATTTAGGTCAAACTGCCCGAGATCAACATTATCCGTATCATTTTCGGTCCATAGGGCGAGTTTGGCAGCCATGCGGCTAATCTTCCCGCTCGACCGCGCGCAAGGCGGTGACCGAAAGATGGTCCTGCGCCATCGCATCCTTGACCGACGCTCTGAGTTCATTGATCGTGCGGGTGCGTTTATTCTGGCAGGCGCCAGCAAGCCATGCGAGCGAGATCCTTTCAGGGCTGATGGGGACTGGGGGCAAGACGGCCGATAATCGCAGGCTCCTGGAAAGCCAGCCGGCGATGGAGCGGGGAACGGTCAACGCAAGCTCGCTCTCGGAAACCATCAGTGCGGCAGCTGTCACATCTGGAATCTCGATCATATGGGATCGCCGGATGCCGTGGCTATACAGGGCCTCACCCAGCTGAGGAAAGATTTCCCTGCCATTCTCGACCAGACTGATTTGCTGAAGCGACAGATAGGTGCCCTGGCTCGGTCGCGCTCCACCGACCCCCTGTCGATTATAGCCAACCAGCGTGACAAATTCCTCTTCCGCCACGATTTCGCTTTCAATATCCATGTCGGTCGAGGGGATGCCGCCAAGGGCGAAATCCGCCGTGCGCAAGCGCAGCTGAGACACGGCTTCGTCCGCGGACCTGTGCGTCGCAATTTTCAAGAGTTCGTTCTCGCGGCCGCTAAATTTGAGAAAATAGGGCAGGACCGCAGGCGTCAATCCGCTGCTGATACTCAGCCGCGTTTCCGCCTCCATCGGCCGGGAGGATATCAGATCCCGGATATGGAGCATGGCCGCAGGCAGTACGGTTGCGAGATAGTCGCCATAGGCCGTCGGCTTCAAGCCGGTGGAGCTGCGGACCAGAAGATCGTCCCCTAAGAGTTCGCGCAAACGTCCGAGTGATCGGCTCATGGCGGGCTGGGTTTGGCCGAGTTTTCGGGCGGCATGGGTCACATTTCGACAGTCCATCAGCGCTTCAAGAGCGATCAGGAGATTTAGATCGATACCAGACAGCCTTCTATGCAGGGAGGATTGGTCTTCCGCTTGCGCTGGTTCCACCATATCGTCCCCTTCATCCCCCTGCCAGTCCGTCATGTCGTTCCTAACCTTGACGATTCGCCCATCATTTCAGGGACCAGTCATATGGAAAATAATCAACCCTTATTGCGCAATTTAATTGTATTACTGATCAATAACGCTGCATTAGTTGCAAGGAAATTAGGTTTTTGCAATCCTCATCCTCGGCTACTGCAATGACAACACAACATCGCCCTGGGCGCGGCCAACGCAGGTCAGCACCAGGCCGTCCGCCAGATCGTCGCCCGACAAACAATGCCCGCCATCCATCTCGACTTCGCCTGAAACCGCACGCATTTTGCAGGCGCCGCACACCCCTGCCCGGCATGAATGGGTAAGATTGACGCCATTTGCCTCGGCTGCTTCCAATATTGTTTGTCCCGCCTCCGGCACAAACCGCTGACCGCTATGCTTTATCTCGATATTCGGGGCGCCCTTGGCGGCACCGGCACCGGCGGCAGGGGCAATGCTGGCCGGCGGCGGCAAGATGGCGCGCGGCGCAATCACCGCGGGACTGGGTTTGGGAGCCTCAACGCTCGCCACCGTGGTCGATGCAACGAAGGCGGGCTTTGGAGTCGGAGCTGGAGGCGATACGGGCGCAGTCGGTGCCGCCTGGGTCGCAGCTGTCGCCGGGCCAGCGGGTCCGAAACTCTCCTGATGATAATGCCGAGACGGAAAATCCATTTTCTGCAAAAGAGATCGCGCAAAGTCCATGAAGCCTGGCGGTCCACAGGTGAACACTTCGCGTTTAAGGTAGTCCGGGGCATAGGCCCGCAGCAAATCCGCGTTCAAAGAGCCGATGGGACCATTCCAGGGCAGACCCGGCGACGGCGCGCCGGGCAGGATCGCAAGACGCAGCCGCGAACCCAACCGTGTGCTGAGATAAAGCAGCTCCTGATGGAAGATGATATCCGCCGGCGTGCGCACGCTGTTGATGAAAACGATGTCGGTGGAGGTTGGCGTATCCACCAGCCAGCGCAGCATGGACATGCAGGGCGTAATTCCGCTGCCTGCGGCCAGGAACAGCATTTTCGGCGTCATATGATCAGCGCACGTAAATTTGCCCGCCGGGCCGCTGACGGTGCATTCCATCCCCTCGGTCATGTTTTCAAACAGCCAGTTCGACATCCAGCCCATCGGCACCTTCTTGACCGTAATCGACAAAAGGTAGGGTCGTGAGGGTGACGACGAAATGGTGTAGCTGCGTCGCAGGATCTGACTGTTCAGGTCAATCTCAATGGTTACGAATTGCCCCGGTTTGAAATGAAACAGGACCTGCGGTTCGGCCACGAAATTATAGGTCTTGGTATCGTGGGTCTCCTGAACAATCGAGACGCAACGAACACGCGTCTTGCCCGCCTGCCAGAGACGGATTCCGGTAGCCTGCGCCGAGGCCGAAACGGGGACCGCAGCCGGTGCCGGGCTTTGAACCGGGGCCTTGGCTTCCGGCGCGCGCGCCGGCAAGGCGGGTCTCGTAACCTCCGGCTGTAGCGCGGGCTTTGGCGGATTTTCCGGCACATGGCCCACAATCCGATGCAGCTCCTTGCGCGCCTGCGCCTTCGCTTTCTGGTCTCCCTGAAGAAGTTTTACGCCGTAAATCCCTCCCTCAAGTCGCTCCAGGAAGCGGCTGAGGTCCTTGCGCAGCTTCTTGTCCCTGGTCTCACCGACCAGCAGGCTCACTTGCGTCATGGCTTCGCCGATCGACGCGCCGGTCACCGCGAGACGGCCATCCTCGTAGGCGCTCCAGAACGTCGAGTATTTTTCCCGCAGCTCTTCGAAAGCTGCAAGAAGATCGAGATTTTCGCTCCACGCCGTCTCCTTAAGCAGGGTCTGGAAACGACGAACTTCCTGGGCGGTGATGTCCTTTTCAACATCGGCCACATACACGAACATGGAAAAGGCGAGCCGGGCAATGAAAATGGAGGCGTTTTGCGGCTCAACGGAAACATTCGTATTCATAGCAATACTTTCTTTATTAAAAAAACTATCAAATATTCTCGTTTGTCGGCTCCGAATGGATGACGCGGCCGCTTTGTGCCGAACGTTCACCGATCTGCAGGCTCACAGCGCAAATTTCGACCTCGGGGCGAGCCGGAACATCGAGCAAAACGGAAATGTCGCTTTCCGTTTCGGGAAAATAAGGGGAATCCACCGCCCCCGGTGCGAACCTGAACAAATCCCCGGCTTCATAGGAGACCCCAGGCACGAAGCTCATACCGGCCGGATCGAAAAGCCTGACCACTCCGGTATGCACGAGGAAAAAACGCTGCTCGCCGGTTCTTGCTTCCAGCCGGTCGCCTCGACGATACTTTACAGCGCGGGACTCAAGCGCCAGCGCGGACAGCTCCGTCGGATTTAGCCGACGCAACTTGCTGTGGCGCGCGAGAATGGCAAGACGGTGAATAGGATGAATGTGAACCATATCCCCCGTCTCGATCTCGTTATCCCAGTCAATCATCACGCATGGGGCGTTTGCCTCCACGCTGCCGAAACGGATGGTGCTCCGTCGCGTGACGGCCACAGGTTCATTGTGAACCTGTAAGCCGTTCACAAAAACGATCGCGTCATCCACACGCATGAGGCGGACTTCGCCGTGCTCCGCCTTGAGTTCGGCGTGGTAAGTCCACACCGCGGGATCTGAGATGCTGATGTCGTTGTCAGCGGCCCGGCCGAGTGTGACGACACGCTTGTCGAGGCACAGGATCTGGCTGCCGCTCGCCGTATTCACGGTGGCGCGGAGCGTTACCGCCACACCATCGGACTGCGATGGTGTTTCCAGCCCTCCGACATGCTTGGCGACGGCGTAAAGCATGGCATGCTGCCGCGTATCCGCCTCTTCCAGCAAGCCCCGCGCCACGTTCCCTACCAGCTCCGGCGCCATATAGCTGAATACCGTCAAGCCGATAGCCCGGATGGTCGGATCCTCCAGCGTCAACACTTCAAGCAGGTTCTGCTCGATATCGCGACTGCTGGAAACCGCGCGGTGGTGGGCCGCATTCTCCGTTTCCCCGGCGCCCTGCATTTGCTGAAGTCTCTCCAGAACCTCCGGTGGAAAGACCTCCCGCCAGCGCATGTCGGGATCGGAAGGTACGGGTTGGCGCAGCATGAGCTTGAGGCGCGGTCCGGCAAGGGCCGCCAGATCATCGGCCATCCGGCACGTTTCAGGCGTGTCGAGGAAATTGCGCAGAAGGCCAAGCGCCGTGCTGAACAACACCTGCTCCCGCTCCTCGAGATAATCGAGCAACACATCCGTCAGGGAACTGCCGAGCGGATCGTACACTTCCGCCCGTTCGAGACACAGGCGCACCGATTTGTGCCGGACAAGCGCCTCGAGGCTGTCTTTCATCTCCTCGCTGACGATACCGCCGGAAAACAGCGCCGCGAGGGCGGCATCATGTTCGCCGTCGCTCACCTGCAGGCTTTGCCGCATGACCGTCAGCATGGACTTCACCGCTTCAAGCGCCAGGATATTGGCCACCGTCTGGCCCTTTTCCATTCGCTCAGTTACGGTTTTTTCCAGAATGCTGCGATACTGGGCAATGGAGGTCGCCTTTTCCTCCGCACTCAGACTGACCTGGTATATGCTTGAATCTTCGCTATATCCGAGCGCGTCGAGAAGATTATTATGGTCTTCTTCGGTAATGTTCAGTTGCTTGCGGAAATCTTCGAGCAGCTTGTGGGATGTTTCTCCCCCCGTCGTGCCTTTCGCAATCTGTTCCTCCAGCATCTTGCTATAGGCATCCAGCTTTTGCTGCTGCGAAAAATTAGGGAGGACCTTCGCCAGAAGATAAATTTCACTTGGGCGCAGATTCTCAATCTTCCTATCATCCGGGATGGACGATCCATCCAGCTTCATGGTCTTGAGCTGCTTCAGCAGGCCGGATGCCATGCCTTCCTGCTGATAACGTTCCGGGGTTTGCAGAAGAACCTGCCGCAGCCAGATCGTTGTCAGCGCGACGATGGCGATATCCACGACCCGGCCGGCAAGCGGCGGCAAAAGCAGAATATTGGGGCGTCCGCCAAACAGATAAAAAGCGTTGATGGAGGCCCAGGCGCTGACGCACAGGCAGTGATGGACGATAAGCTGTTCCGTCATACCCGGTTCGCGCGAGCGGATTTTCCGGTACAGCGCCTCGAGGCCGCGCCCAAGAACGAGACTGACAGCGCAGGCCAGCCCCAGCACCAACGGCGCAGACAATATCTTTGGGATTGGAATAAGATATCCGAGGATAAAGAGGCCCGGCTGCAGGAGCTTCGCCTGAACGTCTTCCTCATGCGTCCATATGCCTGAAAAGTAATAATCCCAGCTTCCGGCATAGAGATAATAGAACCCGTAGAACCCGATAATCAGCCCAAAAAACATGTAATAGACGTTGCGGCGCGGGATAGCCGTGACGCCGCTCCAATAGGAGCGCTGCAAATCTATATCGCCGCAATTGGCTTTGCAGGCGACACACGCGCTGATGTCCCCCTTGTCGCTTGGCTTGCGGCACATCGACTGCGGTAGCGCCGGACGCGAAAAATGCGGGCTGCTTTCCAAAATCCCGCCCGGTTCGGTGTAGATTTTTTGAACGACGTTTGCCGGGCAGAAAAAATTACACCAGGTTTTTCCGCCCCAGAGCATGCCCGTCAACATGGCAACGCCGATCACGGATAAAAGTGCGATCGCCAGCGCGTAACGATCAGTGTTGATCAGAAGAAGGCGTGCGATAATACCGCAAAACAACAGCCCAAACTGCACGTACCAGCTGTTACGCTCCAGCCAGCCATCGCGCTTGATAAGGGGTATCGTTCGCTTTATCAGCCCGGTTCGACGCTCCAGCGCACTGCGGCGGCGGCGAAGACCGAGATATGACGGAATTTGCGATGCGAGCGATAGGGGGCAGATACGACGCCATGCCTCATGTCCAAAAACCATCAGGAAAAGCGGCAATAGCGGAACGATCATCGTCCAGAACATGCGGCTGCCCATGGAATATGGCTGATTGGGCAGCACATGGCCCTGCACCATAACGGGGGTTGAACTGACGCCGAACGGACCGGTGGTGTCCGGGTGGGTCCATTGCGCCGAAAATGGATCGTAAAGAAGAGAGGCGATTAGCACCAGCCACGCAAATAGCAACAAGCCGCGGATGCTCAGCATTGCTCGTTCGGGGAAGGATGAGAACATGCAGGATTTCCTTAACGCCGACCGAGGCGGGCGGTGCTCTTGATCGATGACAGCAACCTTCTCGAAGGCGGCATCGTGCATCAAATCAAAGCATGGCTAATACACAATACTCGCCACGCGCATATCGGTATGCGCCGCGCGTATGGTGACACCCCGCCACTTTTGCCCTAAAGCTGGCGACATGTCGCGCTCAAGACTTAAGAGACCTGCAAAAATGAAACCCCATTGTCAGCCAGACACAAAGCTAGTGGTCTTGCGGCTGAAAATATCAGAGGGCTGTAAAACGGTGCTACTGAAGCTTGCCCGTTTCGGTTGCCTCTGTTGCGCGATGGGTATGGCGATGCTTGGCTCGGTCGCTCAAGGGCAAGCCGCTGATATCGGGGAGCCTATTACACCGGTACCCCAGCACACGGAACTGATTGCCCCAAAAGTGGAACTGGGAAGGAAGCTGTTCTCCGACAGTCGATTGTCAGGCGGCAATGGCGTGGCCTGCACCAGCTGTCACCTGAGGCAATTTGGTTTGACGGACGGTCGCGCGCTTTCGCCCGGTTTGCCGGGCTGGCCTGGCCAAATAAACACGCCTACCCTTTATAATGTCAGCCTGAATGCGCTTTTCAGCTGGTCGGGCCAGATCAAGACCCTGCATGACCAGGCGGACGGCGTGATCGAACGGACGATGGGCGCAAAGTGGCCGGACGTGATCGCGTCATTGGGGCGGGACAGTGAAGTGACCAAAGCCTTCGATGCGATCTATGACGATGGCCTGCAGAGGAAAAACGTCGTGGATGCGCTTGTAGAATATGAGCGATCCCTGAACACCCCGGACGCCCCCTTCGATCGCTATTTACGCGGCGAGGAAAACGCCATCAGCGCGGAGGCGAAGGCGGGGTATGGTCTGTTCAAAGATTACGGCTGCGCCTCATGCCACCAGGGCGTGAACGTCGGCGGCAATATGATGCAGGTTTTCGGCATATTCGGAACTCCGCCGGGCACCGAGGATGGCGCAAATACCCACGGATCGGCGAAAGCCACGGGCATCAGCGATAAGGAAGCTGTTTTCCGGGTGCCATCGCTGCGCAATGTGGCAAAGACAGGCCCCTATTTCCATAATGGGTCAGCCCGCACGCTGCCCGATGCCATCAATGTCATGGCCATAAACCAGCTTGGTCGTGATCTGTCCACCGAAGAAGTTGCTCGGCTGGAAGCTTTTCTGGAATCTCTCACCGGTGAACACCGTGGATTCCCCGTCGGCAATTCGGGACAATGACAGGACGACCGGATGAAGATTTCTGATTTTATCGACGATGCCTCAGACCGTAACGGAATTCAGCGATTTGCAAGTTCGCGCAAGGGGTGGATGTGGTGCGTTGCGTTGGTGGTCCTGCTGTCCGGCTTACTCAGCTCCCTCGTTTGGTACGCGCAACGACCGAGCAACGTGCTGCCGGCATTCCAGCAAAGTTTTGAGGAGTTACGCAGCCTTGAAGGCCGATGGAACTCGGGGATTCTGGCCCTACAGCTTGGCATCACGCCGAATTACGACAATGTCACCATCACGGCGCGGGATATTGAGCTTGGGCTGGCTGATTTGACGGCGCGAACCGCATCAAACCCGGAGCTTGCCGAGCTTTCGGAAAAATTGCGCAAATATCAGTCCTCCATCGCCCAGAAGAACGTGTTGTTTCAGCAGGTAAAGGCAAGCCACGCCATGCTGCGCAACGCCGTATCTGTGCTGCCCGGCGTCATCGCTGAAAGTTACGAACATCCAGGCGTGGCGGCTGAAGCGATCGGCAACAAGCGTGTGTCCGACCTCATCACAGAGAGCGTGAACAGCGTGATGAGCTTTCTAACATCGCCCACACCTCTGCTTCAGGGCGAAGTGAACGAGCGACTTTCGAGAATACGCAGCGCGGCTCAGACGGCCGACACCGGCCTTGCAAATGCATTGAACCGCCTTCTGGCACAGGTCGACGTGGTGGTGCGCGAGCGCATCAAGGGCAACGATCTCAGCCTGCAATTGAATGCGGTTGCAACGGATGCGGACGCTAAAATCATTCTGGAGCAAGTTCGGGAGCTTTCCATCGGAACCGAGGCCACAAAACGTGCACTCTGGCTCGGCGTTATCTTGCTCAGCACAGTCCTCTTCATCCTGTTTCTGACCCTCGTCTACAGCCTTTCCCGACGGTTTCTCAAGCTCAAAAAAGATAACGCCATGCTTCAGCAAGCGAATGAGAACGTGGAAGAACAGCTTATGCAGTCGGCGAAGCTGTCCGCACTGGGCCAGATGGTCGCAGGCATCACGCATGAGATCAACACGCCCCTTGCTTATGTCAGGGCAGTGTTCGAGCTGATCCGCGAACGCCTGACCTCCGAACCCGCGCAGGCCCGGGTTGCCGATGAAGAATCGCACGAGGAAGTGGTGATGTTGCTCAGTGACGGTCTGCACGGCCTGGATGAGATCGCCACCCTTGTCCGCACCATGAAGAATTTCAGCCGGCTGGACAGAGGCGCGATTGAACCTTTCTCGGTCGAGGAAGGGCTTGAAAGTGCGTTGCTGTTGGCAAAACCAAAGCTGAAATACGTGGCGGACATCAAGCGGGACTTCGATTCCATTCCGCCCATCATGGGATCTCCGACCCAGCTTCGGCAGGTTTTTCTCAACCTGATCGTCAATGCGGCTGACGCTATCGCGTCTACCAACCGCCGCGGAACTCTGACCTTGCGGACGCTGATAACATCCTCTGACACGGTGCAGATCGACATTTGCGACGATGGCCCCGGCATTCCCGAAGAGAATTTGTCCAAGATTTTCGACCCATTCTTCACCACAAAGAGCGTCGGTGAGGGAACCGGAATGGGTCTGTCTATTTGCTACCGCATCATTGAAAACCATGGCGGCACGATCGCCGTCAATTCCTGGGTTGGAAAGGGATCCGTCATCACTCTTATCTTGCCGAGGAAGGATGCGTCTTTCGCATCAGCAAATACCCCAAAACTATCGCACACCAGCGAGACATTGCTCTCAACAGGCTAAGAACAACGGCGGACCTGTCCCGCGACCGTGAGTTGCGCAGTCCATGGAATTGAGGTTAGTGATATGAATGATAAGCCTGTACTCCTGTTCGTCGATGACGAGGAGCGGATCGTAAAGCTGCTGAAGATCATGTTCCGCAGCGAATATGAAATTTACACGGCCACCAGCGCGAGAGAAGCACTCGCAGTGCTGGAGACGATCCCCGTTGACGTGTTGATCAGTGACCAGCGGATGCCGGAAATGACGGGCATTCAGCTTCTTTCGCAGGTGCGGGAGCGCTGGCCGGAGACCGTGCGTCTTCTGTTAACCGGCTACAGCGACCTCGTCGCCATCGTCGGTGCGGTTAACGAAGGCGAGGTTTATCGTTTCATCAATAAGCCATGGAACCAGGCCGAACTCCGGGCTGTCATCGCCGAGGCGGTGGATTCCGCTCAAAGCGCTCGGACAATCCGGCAGACCGTCGCGCCGATCTGGGGCAACGACACCAACACGCCCTTCAGCGTGGCTTCCCAGCTGCTGGCCATAGAGGGCTGCGACGCGGACCGCCAGGAAGTGGTGGAAATGTTCAGCTATGACTACCGCGTGCACGCTGCCCGCAGCCTGAAAGAGGCGATCGACATCCTGACGCATGAGCAGATTGGCGTCATTGTCTCCAACGCCGAGGTGGATGGTGTCGATATTACCGACGTCCTTGCGGAGATCGGGAGAATTGACCCCGCCATCACCATGGTGGTCATGACGGAAAAGCCGAGCAGCGAGACGATCATCAATCTTATCAACAGCGGCCGCATCTACCGTTTCGCGATGCAACCCTTGAGCCCCAACCTGTTTCGTCTGGCCGTCCATGCGGCGATGCGCGAACATCACCGCCGCCTTGCCGACCCCCGCGTCGTCAAGCGTCGTATGCTCCTGGAAGCATCGAAAGAAAGCGACTCGGACGGCATGTACAATAGTCTGGTTCAGAACCTTCGCCGCTTTACTGAAGTTTCAAGGGCGACAGCGGAGTGAAGCGCTCGGTCTCGGCACTCTGTCACAAATGACGGTGACTTCTCAATGGAGCGGATTGCGATCCAATTGATCCGTCGCGATGAGTATATATTCAAACACCATGAGACGCGGGCTATGCCCGCCCTTTTTGCCGGAGTTGGTGCGCGCCTTACGGGGTAAGGCCGCTTTTTCTGTTCGGTACTCGCGGCGCACAAGATTGGCTTTCGCGACCGGATGCTTTTGCCCCTGTCCCTGACGGTGAAACTTCCGGGACCGATTCTCGATATGTCCAGCTCATTGGCTGGCAGCATCAGCAATTTGGGGACGATCGCAACTCTTTAAAGGTTACAGCTGCAACTCTCCCATAGCCTGACCGCCGGGCCGGAGCGCGGACAATCATCATCACATGTCTGGCCGCACAGGGCAGGAAAGCAGACGGGTTATCGCACTCTTGTCGCGTGCTGGACCAGCGCCTCCATAAACCCGACTAAAATGGGCAGGCCCGCATTACAAATGCAACGACATTGAAATTGATGAGGCGGCGATAATGGCGCTATCGTCGTTCTATTGTATTCACGTTGTTTGAGCAGGCAAATATGAAAAAAATCATTACCTTGGCAATGGCTATTAGTGCTTTGTCTTTTTCTTACGGCCATGCCGCAGATCTCATTGATCCACCCTTGATTTTAACGCCACCTGCCGAAAGCGGCCCACCGAAACTCGGCTGGGACGGTGGCTATGCTGGTGCAAATATCGGGTTCAGCAACCTGCAGGGCCTCTTTACGGATAGCTGCGGCTGCGAAGACTTTGGCGAGGCTACGGGCAGGCAGGTGGGTTTGTTCGTGGGCCGCAACTGGCAAATTGCAGAGCGGAGCTGGATAGGTTTCGAGGGCGACATCGGCTATAAATGGAACGAAATCCATCTCTACGGGTCCCGGGTGGGAACAGATCTTGCCGGATCCGTTCGCGTGCGTGTAGGCGAGGAAATCGGTAACGCCCTCGTCTATGCGGCTTTCGGGTGGACAGGCGCAAACATCTATGTCGAAAATCCCGACGACACCGCCTTCACTCAGGGGTGGACACTGGGAGCGGGTGTCGACTGGGCTTTGAACGACACGACCTTCCTACGGGCCGAATATCGCTTCAATAATTATTCCCCCACAACATTGGCCGGCGTCGACGTCGATTTCGATCAGGATGTCATCAGCATCGGCATAGCGCACAAATTCTGATCAGCCAAAGATTGCCTGTCCGTCCACACATGCTTGCTCCTGCTAAATTCTAGCAGGAGCCTTCGCGGGATCGCGCTGAATAATTTGAAGGAAGCCCTTTATGATAGAACCGACCAATACCCCGTTCAGCATCAAGATGTTCGACACGCTGTACCATCTGGAAAGTGCGAACACATCGGTTGTCTCTCCAGAGGAGTCCGATAGCGGCGCCTGGGAAGTGCTGGACCTGTCTAAAGAAAAATTCATGGAACTTCATACCGACCAGAGTTTTTCGTCGGAACAGTTTTCCCAATTGCTGGGGGCTATGGAAATCGCATTTAATCTCGGTCTCCGTGAAGGACGTGAAGAATGCCAGACCGCCGCGATTTCGCTACTGCAATCATTTGACGACGAGGTGATTGTGACTGTCCTCAATAATTTGGCGGCCGAGAACGAAGACGAAGAGGCAGCGCCCGATGAGGTCTGACTACCTTAGTAGCCTGCATAAATATATTGAAGAATTAATCCGCGTGTAAATATTTCTGGGATTTTCATGGCGAATTACCACTTTCATGGCCGTTTCGTCTTCTGCCACGTTGGCCACGCAGCGAATACGGGTCCGAGGCCTAAAGCATTCTGTGCGATAATATACGATGGTTGCACAGAATGAGGGTTCTGGTTCTCTATGCGCATCCGGACCGTTCGAGTTACGGCGCCGCCCTGCACCGCGAGACGCTCGATGGTCTCGAAGCCGCCGGTCACACTGTTGATGACTGCGATCTCTATGCGGAAGGTTTTGATCCAGTGCTGACCTATCGTGATCGCATCGGCTATTATGATACGGCACACAATCGACAGCCCGTAGAGAGCTATGTCGACCGATTGGAACAGGCGTCGGCACTTGTCATCGTATCACCCGTATGGACGCTAGGCTTCCCGGCTATCCTTAAAGGCTATTTCGATCGGGTCTGGCTTCCAGGCGTATCCTTCACACTGGTCGATGGGCGCGTAAGAAGAAAACTCACCAACATTGTAAAGCTCGGCGCAGTCATGACGTATGGGGCGCCGCGCATGAATGCCTTTCTTGCCGGCGATCCACCGCGCAAACTCGTAACCAGGCTGCTCCGATCTCAGATCAAGCCTATGGCGCCGGTAAATTACGTCGCCCATTACGACATCGATCGCTCAAGCTCCGAGAGCAGAGCTCAATTTCTGGAGAAGGTAAAGAATTCCTTCGCGGCGTTTTGAGCGAGTAACGTAAGCGCGAATTTCTGCGCACCTTCTGAAGCGCAGTGCTCTCAGGCATGAAGTGTCCACCAAAATAGGTGGACACAAATCATGGAAGAAGATGAGCAAAGACTGCGGGTGCGGCTTGTGGGTAGTGACGGACGACGTCGATATGACCCAGCTTCGGTAGATCGTCTTGTTGCAGCCTGCCTTGAGCCGGGGGTCTCGGTATCGCGGCTTGCGCTTGAACATGGCGTTAATGTCAATCTCCTGCGGAAATGGATACAGAAGGCCAGGCAGGTCAGTCCTGCCCCTGCGGCTTTGGCGTTCGTTCCGGTTCAGGTCGGCCCCGATCAGAGCCTGCCGGTGCAGCGCAGCAGCTTGGATAAAAGCATCAAGAGGCTGTCTTGTGCGGCCAGGCTGAGCGCTTCACTGCCGAACGGGGTGAGCGTGACGGTGGTGATCTGAACCCTTCAAACTGGACCGTTTTTGGT
>NZ_JWJH01000028.1 GCF_000949865.1 Rhizobium nepotum 39/7
AGGCCGCAGGTTCAAATCCTGCCCCCGCAACCAACGACACTTGCAAATTCTCCCACTCGGGATATTTGCTCTGAAGCTCCTCCGCGTAAGCGTCGAGGAGCTTTTTTTGTTTATGCTCCGTGTCAATCTCGCCAGAGGCAATACGCGCCATCAGATCGATAACCTCCAAAGATGCCATGATGTGGCGATGTCACCATGGACCTGTAGGCTTACCGGCTGGCTGGCCGGGTGTCTTGCCAATCACTACCGTCTGGATCAGATCGCGCACGATCGGCATCAGCCGCTCCTTGGCGTGTTCGTCGCCATTGTTGCGGGCGAGGAACAGCAGCTTGCGGATGGCGATCTCGGTACTGGCCGGATTGAACTGCGCCTTTAGCTTGGCGATCTTCTCCTCAAAATCCGCCGCCGGCGTATCCCTGCCGGCAAGCTCCGAGACCAGTTTCTCACGCATGGCTTCCAGTTCGTCGAGCTGGTCGTCGAGGATGGCAAGGTGCGGCCGGCCTTCGGCATGCCTGTCCTAAATCTGCTGCATCAGGCTGGTCTGTTTGATTTTGTTTTTTGCGAGTTCTGCAGCCATCTGATCCTTGCGGGAGGGGATGCTCTTCAGTTTGGTCACCTCATGGGCGATCATTTTCTGCGAAATACGGTCGAAGATATCGATGGAGTAGAACGCGACCGGGATGTAATTGAGGACGCGTTCCTCGAGTTCATGGCGGGTGATGGTCTTGCTGTTGCCACAGCAGGCACCATCCAGTTCATTGATCGGCAGGCGCTTTTTGCGATTGGTGCCGCTATAGCAATCCTTGCCGAGATTGCATAAGGGCCTCCGCATTCTGCGCATTCGGGCATGCCGCTCAGGAGGTATTCCGGTCGATGCGTGCCATTGAGCCGGTTGCTCTGCCCGAAGTCTAACAACTCGCCGGTCTCTTTCTGCCGGCCCTTGACGCGTTGCCACAGTTCGTCGGAGACGATGCGCATCTTGGGAATGTCCGTCATGACCCATTCCGAGTAATCGTTGGCGCGCGCAATGCGTCGTGTGATATCGCGCCACTTCCGGCCGCGCGGGTCAGGTGCGCCTTCATTGTTCAACGGTTGCGCGATGTCTCGCGGCGACATGCGGTCAGCGTAGAGCTGATAGATGTGTCGGATGATCTCCGCTTTCTCGGGGGCAATGTCGCGGTGCCCCTTGATACGATCACCCATCTCATCACGCTGCTGGGAGAGCTTGTAGCCATAGGCGAGGCAGGTCGTGTCTTGCCCTTCTTTCGACCGTCTTCATGCCTTTGCAGCACGCAGCGTCAACTCAAGGTCGGTGACGGGCGTGCCGGCATGCGCAGTCCAGATATCGGCATCGCGATAGCGAAGCTCCTTCGAAATTTTGGCGCTATGCTCGACGTCTCGCGACGGGCGATCGACGGTGATGCAAAGAACGACGTCAATGCGCTCGCGTTTTGCATGCGCCACGAGGAGGTTTAGCCAGCCGAGGTCGTGCAAGCGCGTTCGAGCCGCATCGAAGCCCCTAATCCCAAACGAATGCCATCGTTACGGTATCTTCGATCCACTTCGGTCCGCGAAGGCGGTGGAAGCGGCCGTGATGGCGGGCGAGAAGCTCGTCCCAGCGCGGCGTGCCGTTCATCGCGAGGGATTCGATCTATACCACTGGCGTTCTCACCGGATCGCCGACCTTCAGGCGGCGGCGCCCAGATACGGATGCCGCAATGGTCGCCCGGATGAAGAAGCGGCGGCACCCTGCTCGCGAAGGCGAAAACCGACAACCTGCGGTCGGGGCAGACAAACAACTCTTGGAACCTGGACTTCCGAAAGAGTAAGGGTCCAGCATTGGTAAGATGGCTCTAACTAATCCAGCAGCGCTCGACGGAACGCTGCGTTTGGTCGGCACCGATTTGCGCTGGCGACAAAGAGAACGTGCGGCCTCATCCTAACCCCAAGGTTCAAGCCGCTGCTAGGATACTTCAAACATAGAGTTATTTACGACAGAAGTTGCCTGAAATGAGCCTTTCTCCCGACACGTCGATGCCTTCGTCAAAATCTGCGCCTCATGGTGCAGCTTTTGGCCGTGATCGTGATGCGCACAGGGTCTACGATACGGCTCAACTGGACGGACAGTATCCTGCCCGGTTCGGGGTTCCGGCGTTCGTGGAATTCGTAAAGCGATGGCAGAGCGACAGCCCTGCTTTGATCGACGCCTGTTCATGTGCGCTCAACGTGCCACTTGGTGAAGGGAAAGACGAACCGCTGGACCTTTCCATGCCGCCCAAGGAGCGCCGGCACCAGTGCTGGTTTTCTATCACGATGGTTACTGGCGCTCCGCCGACAAGGCCTGGTTCCACTTCATCGCCCGCCCGTTCGTCAAACGCGGGGCGGTCGTGGTTTTGCCGAACTACAGCCTGTGTCCGAGCTTCGGCATGGGCGCCCTGGTTGAGAAGTGCACTCGATCCTTCGAGGGGATATGGCGGAACGCGGCTTCATTCGGCGGCGATGAGTCCAGGGTGTTCGTTTCCGGTCATTCGGCCGGTGGTCATATTTCGGGGGTGCTCCTGGCGCATGACTGGTCCTCTCTCCGATCCAGTTCAGGTTTTCCGATCAAAGGCACAACGGCGATCAGCTGCCTGTTCGATCTGGAGCCGATCCGATTGACCAGCCTGAATCAAGATCTGCGCCTAACCGCGGCAGAGCCGGCTTTTCGCCGGTCACGTCGGCGACCCCTCATGCAGCACTGTCGAGGTTGAGGGGCACCATCATTATTCGGTCCTCGATGCGAGGGCCGATCCCGAGCGCCCATTCAGCAGGATGGTCCGCAATCAGATGGGGCTTTCCCAAGGAGGAAGACATGCGTTTCGTGCTTATCGGCAATCACGGCTCCGAGTGGGTGCTTTCCAAGGCGGAAGAGCGGCGTCTGAGCTCCATGGAAAAGTGCAGCGAGCTTGGTCTGAAGGTAGAGTTCAACGCTTTTACGCAGGGGCAATATGACTTCGTCACGGTGATTGACGCCCTCGATCCGGAAACCGTCAGCGCCTTTTCTCTATGGTTCAATGAGAAAGGTTTCGGCCGCATCCAGACCATGCGCGCGTTCGATGCCGAGGAATTCAAGACCGTGCTCGCCCGCGTTGGCGGGCCCGCAGCATGAAAACCAACTTCACTGCCGAGCAGCTCAAGGATCCGGAACTCGCCGAAGCCAACGAAATCCTCAAGACCTGTGTGCATTACGGCTTTTGTACCAACACATGTCCGACCTACGTGGTAACCCGTGACGAGAACGAGTCGCCACGCGGCCGTATCGACCTCATCCGCGAAATGCTCGAGGATGGCGGTCCCCCCAAACCCAGCACCGTCAAGCACATCGACAGCTGCCTCTCATGCCTGTCCTGTATGACCACCTGCGCTGCAGACGTCGATTATGTGCACCTCATCGACAAGGCACGCATACATGTCGAGGAACACTACGACCGTCCGATCATCGATCGCCTGCTGCGTTCCGCGCTGGCCGCGACGATCCCGTATCCGAAACGCTTCTCGGCAGCCCTGACGCTGGGCAGGATCGGTCGCCGGTTCGGGAAACTGGCGCCCAAGCAGCTCAGGCCATTGCTGGACCTCATTCCCGAGGCCCCGGCCGAAGACATACTCGCGCCCCAATTGTTCAAGGCGGAAGGCGAACGGCGCTACCGGGTTGCAGTTCTTGCCGGGTGCGCTCAGCAGGTCCTTAACGGAAACATCAACGCTGCGACAATCCGCATTCTGCAGCGTCACGGTTGTGATGTGGTCGTCGCCAAAGGTGCGGGTTGTTGCGGGTCGCTCGCACTCCATATGGGCCGGGACGAGCAGGCCAAGGCGAGCGCCAGGCGCAACGTCACGGCATGGCAGCAGGAAATGGCAGTGGGCGGTCTGGATGCCATCATTGTGAACAGTTCCGGCTGCGGTACTACGATCAAGGACTACGGGCACCTGTTCCAGCGCGACAGCAATGCCGCCGAGGCAAAGGAGGTCGCAGCCAAGACGTGCGACATCACCGAATTCCTCTTGAAGATCGGCCTCAACGTCCCTGAGTATCCCTTGCCCTATGTTGTGGCGTATCACGACCCTTGTTCCATGCAGCATGGGCAAAAGGTGAAGTCTCAGCCCCGTCAAATGCTGCGGAAGGCCGGCTTCAAGGTTCAGGACGTACCCGAGGGCCACTTCTGCTGCGGTTCCGCTGGCACCTACAACATGCTGCAGCCCGAAATGGCGGCCAGATTAGGCCGGCGCAAAGCCGACCACATCGCGACTACCACGCACCATTTGGTCGCCACCGGAAACATCGGGTGCATGACGCAAATCCAAAAATACCTGGGCAGGCCCGTGGTGCACTCCGTGGAATTGTTGGACTGGGCGACCGGCGGTCCCATGCCGCCCGCTGTGGTCGGCGTCGATCTGCCCGATCCGGCATCGCTTGTCGAAATACCCAAGGACGTTCCGCAGCAAGCGGCGGGCCCCGCGCCCATCTCAGACGGATTCTGGTGATCAACAGTTTTGAAAGGAAAAAAGATGGCAGGCGACATGAGGAAGGTCGAGGAATTCTTCGCGAATATCGCGGCGAAGCTCGGAGAGGATGCGGTAAACCGCGCCGAGGAAACCGTCAGCCGTTACGGTGAGAACACCATGCCGGGCGGCTCCCGCCCGCCACTCGGCGTCGTCTACCCGCGATCGACCGAAGAAGTTCAGGTCATCGTCCGCGCCGCCAATGAATTCGACGTAGCACTCTATCCCGTCTCGACGGGTAACAATATCGGTTTGGGCAGCCGATCTCCTGTCCATGTGGGTCAGGTGGTCGTCGATCTCGGCCGGCATATGAACCGGATCATCGAGGTCAACGACAAGCTGGGCTATGCGGTCGTCGAGCCAGGCGTCAGCTACCAGACTATGTATGACGAGTTGGTTCGCCAGGGCAACAAGTACATGATCGACGTGACCTCCGGCCCGCCCCAGGGTGGCGTCATGGGCAACGCCTTGGATAAGGGGGCAGGCTACGCTCCCTATTTCGACCATTTCGGCATGTCGTGCGGCATGGAGGTGGTGCTCGGCAATGGCGAGATTCTTCGCACCGGCGACGGGGCACTCGCGACGGGTAACCAGCTGAATTGGCACACGTCGAAGTATTCCTACGGCCCGATCATTGACGGTCTTTTTGCACAGTCGAATTACGGCATCGTCACCCGCATGGGAATGTGGCTGATGCCGCGTCCACCCGCTATCCGGTCATTTCACTTTACCTATGAGGATGACGACGCGCTTGAGGAAATCACCGACATCTGCCGCATCCTGAAGATGTCTAATTACGTCCCGACGCTTTTTCGTGTAGCCAATGACCTCTATACCTGCGGCGCCGAAGTGGTCAGCGAGGAGTTCACGCAAAGCGGCGGTCAGAAGTCGATTTCCGATGAGGGCCGCAAGAGGTTGTGGCAGCAGTTTGGTCTCGGCTCGTGGACCGTGTCTGGAGCCTTCTACGGCCCCAGCATGGAGGCGATGGACCCTCAGATTCAGCGTGTGCGTGACTTGTTCGGCAGGTCGGGGAAGGCCCGGTACATCTCTCACGAAGATGCCGAAAACATCAACCCGCTCAAGGTGGCGATCAACGCGTTCTCGGGCGTTCCGAGCGCCAGCGAACTGGGTCTGCTCAGATGGCGCCCGGGCGGCGGTAATACGTGGTTCCTTCCCGGCACTCCGACCGACGGTCAAATTGCCAACGAGTTCCAAAAGGTCGGTCGCGCAATCTACGAGAAGCACGGCATGGACTACATGGTGATGAATGTTTGTGCGGCTCGCTTTATGCGCGGCCTGCACGTGATCACCTTCAACCGCGAAGACGAGGACGAGTGCCGGCGCGCCGATGCGTGCTACCGCGAACTGTCGGAAGAGTTGGTGCGGCGCGGCGTCTTCGTCGGTCGCGCGCCGATCGACTACCAAAAGTTCCACATGGACCAAACCACCGACAGCTTCCGGGACGCATGCTCGGGGATCAAGAACGTATTCGATCCCAAGGGCATCATAGCACCCGGTCGCTACGGCATCGGCGAGTAAGAATGGAGACGGCAATGAGCGATTTGAATTTGACGATGCTGCCAGAGGCTGGATCGCGCGTGGTGGTCGCGGGGGGCTGCGGCGGCATTGGCAAGGTTCTGGTGAAGGCATGCGTCGATCATCGCATGGATGTGACGGTGCTCGACATAGCGTCGGCGATTGAGAGTGCTGAAGCGATCGAAGGCGTTTCCTATGTCGCGTTCGACGGTCGTGACCCGGAAAGCATAATGCGTGCCGTCAGTGCCGTGACCGCTCGGCACGAAGCCCTGGAATGCCTCTTTTTCCTGAGTGGGTTTCCTATTATCCCGCGACGTCCGCTGAGCGAGGTGCCGGTAGACAAGTGGAACGAGCTAATGTCGGTAAATTTGACATCGGCATACCTGCTTGTGAACGGCCTATCACCGCTTCTAAAGCAGGGGCGTGACCCTGCGATCGTTACGGTGGCCTCGAGCCTCGCCTACCAAGTGATGCCCGGCATGTCGGCCTACGCTGCCTCCAAGGGCGGGCTTATCTCCCTGACCAAGGCATTCGCGGCAGAACTGGCACCCACCGTCCGCGCCAATTCCGTAGCACCGGGAGCGGTCGATACCGACTTCCTGTCCGGTGGGACGGGGCGCGTCGAGGACAAGGGTGCTCGCTCCTGGTTCGACGACATGAGCGCGAAGTACGTTGCCAGCATCCCGCTCGGTCGGATGGCCAATGAGCAGGATGTCGTTGGTCCGATGCTTTTTCTGGCCGGGCAGGGCAGCCGTTACATGACCGGCCAGGTGCTGCACCTGAATGGTGGGCGCCTCACTCCTTGAGGCCAAGCTCTATTGGTAAAGGGCTTTCCGAATCGCAATGGTCTTCATTCACTCATGGCGGAAAGGCTGCCATGAGTGATTTGTTTTGGTTGACGCCATCTCAGCTTGGTCGGATCAGGCCGTACTCCCAGCTGGCGCACAGCATCCTTCGCATTGATGACCGGCACGTTGTCACCGTACTATTTCGTGCCGAAACGCTACGCCTTCACCCGTTGAACGCATGGCGCAGGGATGAGGGCGAGATGGATAGGAGAGCCATCTTCGCTTTGTACCAATGGACACTATGTTAGATTGCGGAGCACCGCTCATTGCTGCCGAACCAGACCCCATTTCAGCCAATGAGCGCGTGAGTCAGCGGATGGTCGGGATCGGCCAGTCCATCGATGATGTTAAAATGGTGCCGATCCGGCTCCCGCACCACTTCAGTTTCCGCGCCGAGGCCGAGCCAGATGTTGGCCAGAAGCGCGTTTTGCCGCAGGAATTCGGACGTTTCCCGCTCCCCTGCCCAGCAAACAAGGCGTGTATCGGCCAAAGGCTCGAGAAGCGCAGGGCTCTCGGTGGCAGCCTCTGCCGCATCGATGGCAAGCGTCGCGTTGCGCTTCGTCCAGATCATGGGTCTCAGGTCATGAATACCAGAGATCGACACGGTCATTTCAATGCGGTCAGAAATGGCAGGCGACAAAGGGGTCGTGGCGCTGACCATCCTTGTGACCAGATGTCCGCCGGCCGAGTGGCCGATAAGACGGATAGGTCCCTCCACGCGCTCGGCTGCGGCTGAAACGGCTTTCCCGATGGCGCGGGTGATGTCGGCAATCCGAGCCTGCGGCGCTAACGTATAGCTCGGCACCGCAAAAGCGTAGTTATGTGCGAGAGGACCGGCTGACAGATGAGACCAGAAACTCTTATCAAGATTCATCCAGAAACCGCCATGCACGAAAACGACGAGTCCGCGCGGTTTCGCGTTGGGCAGAAACAGATCGAAGCGCTCCCGCTCGGCTTCACCGTAGGCAAGATCGAAATGGGCACGGCCTGCTGTTGCCAGCTTCTCACGTGCCTGCCGCGCCGGCTCGACCCATAAGCCTGGCCAGTTCTCCGACTTCGGTGTGTTGGCCCCGTTGTCGTAGACCCAAGTCCAGTCCGTCACTTTGTATCGCATCGCATTGACCCTCAGGTTTCAAAAATTCCGGTCTCGGTCGCTACCCGGCGATAGGCGGCGCCTGCGGTAAACCCGCCATCGATGACGAAATCTTCGCCGGTGATGAAACCTGATGCGTCGGAGGCAAGGAATAGTACCAGTTCGGCAATCTCCTCGGGTTTTCCGCTGCGCTTCATCGGTGTCATCTCGATCATGGGCTTGAGATGCGGGCTGCTGGCGTTGAGGCCGGTGACGACGAGGCCAGGGCAGACGGCATTGACGCGGATGTTTTTCGAAGCCAGCTCCATGGCGGCGCTGCGGGTCAGGCCGCGCAGGCCCCATTTGCTGGCGGTATAGGCAGGGTCATAGTGGCCGGAAAAGCCGCTATTGGAGGAAATGTTGATGATGGAGCCACCACCGCTTTCCGCCATTCGGTCAGTTACGGCCTGTATGCCGAGGAATGCGCCTGTCAGGTTGACCTTCAGCACGCGCTCCCATGCTTCCAGACCTGTGGTCGCAACAGTCGAGCGATTGATGATCCCGGCATTGTTGACGAGAATATCGATGCGGCCTTTCCACCCGGCAGCGAGAGCAACCACGCCAGCCCAGCTTGCGGGATCGGTCACATCAAGATGGAGGAAACGGGCTTCGAACCCGTCACCCTGCAGGGCCTGCGCCAAGGCGCGGCCTTCTTCAGCCAGAACATCGGCGATGATGACGGCAGCGCCCTTGGACGCGAACAGCCGTGCTTCGGCTTCCCCCTGTCCGCGCGCACCGCCGGTAACGATGGCCAGACGGCCCTTGAGATCGCTCATGGTCAGTCCCTCGCTGCTATGGTCGTCTGGCGCTGCTCGCCCAGACCCTCGATGCCGAGCGTCATGACCTGACCGGCCTGAAGGAAGACAGGCGTTGGCTTGATGCCCATGCCGACGCCCGGCGGGGTGCCGGTGGCGATGACATCACCCGGCATCAGCGTCATGAACTGGCTGATATAGCTGACGAGATGCGCAACACCGAAGATCATGGTGGAGGTGTTGCCGGTCTGGCGGCGCTGGCCATCGACATCCAGCCAGAGCGCCAGGTTCTGCGGATCGGCGACCTCATCACGGGTCACCAGCCATGGGCCGATGGGGCCGAACGTGTCGTGGCTCTTGCCCTTGGTCCACTGACCGCCGCGTTCCGACTGGAAGGCGCGCTCGGATACATCGTTGACGACGCAATAACCAGCGACATGAGACAGCGCATCGGCTTCGCTCACATACTTGGAGCGTTTGCCAATCACCACACCAAGCTCGACCTCCCAGTCGGTCTTGGCAGAGCTGCGGGGAATTTCGACGTCGTCATTCGGGCCGATAATTGCGGTCGTTGCCTTCATGAAAAGGATCGGCTCGGGAGGCGGCTCCTTGCCTGTCTCCTTGGCATGGTCGGCATAGTTCAGGCCGACGCAGATGAACTTGCCGACATTTCCGACGCAGGCACCCAAGCGGTCAGCTGATACGACCGGCAGGCTTGCGGGATCAATGCTGCGAATACGGTTCAAGGCCCCGTCACCAAGCGTTTCGCCTGCAATGTCGGAGACGATACCGGAGAGATCGCGCAATGTACCGTCGTCGGCCAGAAGTGCGGGCTTTTCAGCGCCGATGGCGCCTAGTCTCAAGAGTTTCATTCTGCTCTCCTGAAGCCAACAAGAACGCTGTCGTCAACGTCGGGCAGATTGACCACGATGTTGTCAGGCGTGCGGGTCGTCAGCCAGACCAGTTCCTCTGTGGTGGACATGTTGACTTCGATATGCGGCCAGTTGGGCGGCACGAAGATGAAATCGCCTTCTTCCATGTCGAGAAATTCCTGCCAGTTCTCGCCAAAATAGATGCGGGCTTTGCCCTTCAGCACGTAACCACCGGTTTCGGCCTCTCCATGGTGGTGCGGATAGGAGCGGTAGCCGGGGTCGTTGGAGACCTTGCCGAACCAGATTTTGGTGGCGGGCGTGTGCTGTGGGCTGACGCCGGATATGCGCACGCAACCGCCGGATTGGCCGGTTCCTGTGTCTTCCTCTCCCCTACGGGTAATCACGGGCATCACTTTGATGGTCATCGAATTCTCCTCCTCTTTAAACCTGAAATCAGTCCGGCACGACGGCGAGCGACTGGATCTCGATCTTGGCGCGATCTTCCATCAGCGCCACGACCTGAACGGCAGCCATGGGCGGAAAATGGCGGCCGATGATCTCGCGATAAACAGCACCGATTTCCCGCATGCGGGATTTGTAGGCTTCACGATCGGTGAAGTACCATGTCATCTGGATGAGATGCTCAGGCTTGGCATTGGCGGCTTCCAGCACGCTGACGATGTTGAGCAGCGTTTGACGCACCTGATCCACAAAGTCATCGGAATGGAACTGGCAATGCGCATCCCACCCGATCTGGCCGCCGACCTGAACGATGCGTCCACGGGCGCTGATACCGTTCGAATAGCCGATGGGCTTTGCCCATCCGTTCGGTTGGATGATTTCATGCATCATGTCTTGGCTCCAGATAACGTGTCAGGCCTGCGCGAATGTCGTCGGGCCAGGGATGGGATTTATGGTCGGTCAGTGAGGTCATCACGATCCGCTGGCGCACCGTCCAGATGATGTCGCCGCGCACCGTAACCACGGTTTCCAGATCAAGCGATGCGCGACCGATGGAGCGCACCTGTACGGCAAAATCCAGCACATCGCCGTACACGGCGGGCTTCTTGAACTCGAGGTTCATCGTCACGGTCGGCAAGCCAAGCTTGCGTTCGAACATGATTTCTTTCCATGTCACGTCAAAGGACGCGAACATCGCTTCGTTGACATCGACAAGCATTGACAGATAGGCCGGATGGTAGGCGATCCCGGTCAGGTCGCAATCGCCAAAACGCATCGGCTTGGATAGGGTGAAGGGCATGTGTCTTCTCGCTTTTTTCTCGCTCAACCAACCATGATTTCGCCGCCGGCAACCGCGATGGCCTGCCCGGTGATCGAGCCTGCGCCGGGCGAGGCGAGCCACAGCACGGTATCGGCCACTTCCTGCGGCTGGATCAGCCGGGCTTGCGGATTGGACTTGGTGAATTCTGCCAAAGCCTCGTCGCGGCTGCGCCCCGTTTTTTCCATGATCGTTTCCAGCGAGTGCTGGATAATCGGAGTGTCGGTGAAACCAGGACAGACGGCGTTGACCGTTACACCCTTCTTGGCCAGTTCCAGCGCCAACGCCCGCGTCATGCCGATGACGCCATGCTTGGCGGCGCAATAGGCGGAGACATAGGCGTAACCTGTCAACCCCGCCGTTGAGGCGATGTTGATGATGCGGGCACCGGCGCCATGCGCATTCAGATCGGCAAGCGCTGCCTGCGTCACGTTGAAGACGCCGGTGAGATCGACGGAAAGCACATGGCTCCACATGTCGAGCGTGGTCTTCTCAAATGACGCACTCGGCGCTTCTCCAGCATTGTTTACCAGAATGGAGACCGGCCCGAATGTTTTGCGCGCTGTCTCCAGCCCCTTGGCAATGGCGTCGGGCTCGGTGACATCGAAACCGTCAAGGACCATACTGTTGCCACCGATCGCAGATGCCACATCCTTCAGCGGCTGGGGACGGCGACCGGCCAGAGAGACATTGGCACCGGCCTGGGCCAGCGTCATGGCAATTGCCGCACCGATGCCGCTTCCCGCACCGGTCACCAAGGCATGGCGGCCTTCAAGCGTCTGCTTTATCATGCCAGCCTCACTTTGCCGCCGCTGCGCGGTCGAGATTGGCTTCGTATTGCGCTTTCGCCGACATATATTGCTTTGGCCACGCCACGGATTTCAGACCGATCCTGGCCGCTTCATGCAAAGCCCAGGACGGATCGGCGAGATGCGGTCGAGCGACCGCGCAAAGATCGGCGCGACCAGCCGAAATGATGGAGTTGGCGTGGTCAGCTTCGGAAATCGCGCCCACTGCGATGGTCGGAATGCCGACCTCGTTGCGGATCTTGTCCGAGAAAGGTGTCTGAAACAGTCGACCATAAACAGGCTTTTCTGCCTTGGAGACTTGCCCGGACGAGCAGTCGATCAGGTCGGCCCCAGCATCCTTGAACATTTTCGCGTAGATGGCCGCCTCCTCCGGCGTGTTGCCGCCATCTGTCCAGTCGTGGCAGGACAGACGAACCGATATCGGTTTGTTGGCAGGCCAGATGTCACGAACCGCATGGAAAATCTCAAGTGGATAGCGCGCCATGTTCACATGACTCCCGCCATACTCATCTTCACGCAAATTGGTGAGCGGCGATAGGAAGCTGGACAGCAGATAGCCATGGGCGCAGTGCAGCTCCAGCCAGTCGGCGCCGCTTTCAACCGCACGCTTCGTGGCCGCTACAAAATCGGCTTTGACGCGATCCATGTCGGCGCGGTCCATCGCCTTGGGGACGATGCTGTGCTTCAGATAGGGCAGGGCGGACGCCGACAGCAGCGGCCATGCTCCTTCTTCAAGCGGCTGGTCGATGCCTTCCCAGGCCAGTTTTGTCGCACCCTTGCGCCCGGCATGACCCAGCTGGATGCCGACTTTGGCGGCACTGTTGGCATGGGCGAAGTCCACGAATCGTTTCCAGCCCGCAAGTTGCTCATTGTTCCAAAGCCCGAGGCAGCCGGGGGTGATGCGGGCATCGGGTGAAACGCAGGTCATTTCGGCAAACACAAGACCGGCGCCCCCCATGGCGCGCGCACCCAGATGCACCATATGGAAGTCGTCTATCAAACCATCGGTCGCGGAATACATCGCCATGGGCGACACGACGATGCGGTTGGGAAGCGTGGTGCCGCGTAGCGTATAGGGTGTGAACATGGGCGGCAGGCAGCGCTCGTTTGCCGTGACCTGAAGGCCGGCTTGGTGCGCAAACCAGTG
Source organism: Rhizobium nepotum 39/7 (assembly GCF_000949865.1). Classification (GTDB taxonomy): domain Bacteria; phylum Pseudomonadota; class Alphaproteobacteria; order Rhizobiales; family Rhizobiaceae; genus Agrobacterium; species Agrobacterium nepotum. The sequence continues at coordinate 12,915 of NZ_JWJH01000028.1, forward strand.
TTCGTATCCTTCGAGCCAATCCTTGTCGCGCAGGCGCAGATTTTCGTGGCTGATGCGCTGCGAGCGGGTCAGCATCGAGTACATGAACTGTTCAGGCGGCAGTGTATCTGCATAACGCTGACCTACCACTTCGAACCATTCCATCGCGTTGCGTGCCGCATTCTGGATGCGTGCCACATCGACGCGGCGAATGTCCTCGTAGGTCTTGAGAACGTCGGGAATGCTGTCTTTGCCGTGACCAGCCTTGTTGAACTGGTTGGCCAACTCAATCGCGTCATCGATGGCAAGCTTTGTGCCGGAGCCGATGGCAAAATGCGCTGTGTGGGCGGCGTCGCCCATCAGTACGACATGGGAATTACCATTGAAATGGCTCCATTTGCCGCAGATCAGCCGGGTGAAATTGAGCCATGCGCTGCCGCTTATGTGGCGGGCATTGGTCATCAGCTCCGAACCTTCAAGAGTTTCGGTAAACAGGTCCTGGCAGAAATCGATGGATTGTTGCTGGTCCATCTGGCCAAGCCCGTGCGCCTGATAGGCGGCTTCGGTCGTCTCGATGATGAAGGTCGAGGTATTCTTGTCGAACTTGTAGATATGCGCCTGAAACCAGCCGTGGTCCGTCTTGCGGAAATCGAAGGTGAAGGCATCGAACAGCTTGTTGGTGCCGAGCCAGATGTAACGGTTAGGCCGCACCACCATATCCGGTTCGAAAATCTCTGCGTACTTGTTGCGGATTTTTGAGTTCAAACCGTCAGATACGATCAACAGATCAGCGTCAGGGTATTCCAGATCGCTTTGAACCTCGGTTTCAAAAACCAGCTCAACGCCCAGCGCTTCGCAACGCGCCTGCAAGATATTGAGCAGTTTCTTGCGGCCGATGCCGACGAAGCCGTGGCCTGTGGTGCGCTGGCGCGTGCCTTTGAACAGGACCTCGATATCATCCCAGTGATTGAAAGCCTGCTGGATTTCGTCAGCGCTTTCCTTATCCCAGACCTGCATGGAGGCCATAGTTTGGTCTGAAAAAACGACGCCCCAACCGAAGGTGTCATAGGGACGATTGCGCTCCACGACGGTGACGTGATGCTCAGGACGCAGCTTCTTCATCAACAGGGCGAAATACAGCCCCGCAGGACCTCCGCCAACACAAACGATACGCATTGTCGTTCCCTTCTCGCTTGGGGTATAACCGCCACCACGAATTTATTTGAAGATTAAACTATTTGGGTCGGTGGATTTGTCAACCGATAAAAAGTCAGGGCTGAATTTGCGTCAGCCGGCTACACAGGAATGTCATGGAGTTCGATCCTTCGGGACGACAGCCAGATCAATTCGCAGCGATCTAAAATAGGCAGCATGCCGGAGACGCGATGGGTCGCTCGCAGATATCATCTGTCGGCGGGGTTCTTCAGAACGGAATCGTGCCTTACTACTCGAAGGCGCTGCCGGAAAGATGACTACTGGCGGACGCCTTCACGGCGCCGATCTCCAACCATAAGGAAGAGATCATTGCTTCATCGACATCGGCCATAATATCGCGCAGCCAGCCTTCGTGGGCAGCGGCCATGGCAATAAAAAGATCGGTTCCGGCCGGTGTCAGCTTGGCGACGGTTACGCGCCGATCGCCGTCCGGCGTAACCCGCTGCACGAAACCATCAGTCTCGAGCCGCTCCACCAGACCGGTGACATTGCCATTGGTGACCATGGTGCGTTTGGAGAGCTCACCCAACCGCAAGCCATCCTTCTCCCGATACAATTGTGCCATCAGGTCGAATTGCGGCAGCGTGGCGCTGAACTCCGAGCGAAGGCGGCGGCGGATTTCGGTGGTAATCAGCTTGGTGGTGGAAAGCATGCGCAGCCATAGACGGGTCTCCGGCTTGTTGCGACCATTTGGGTTGTGGACGATCATTTCCAGATCGGCGCTTGCGACCGCTTCTGCTTCCATTGCCTATACCCCGAGATATCGATCCTGCAGGTCCGGCGTCAGTTCGCCTGGCACCCCAGACCATACACTGCGACCATTTTCCAGAATAACGCAGCGATCCGCAACCGGCAAAAGCTCCGATAACGTCTTGTCCACCACTAGGATCGACAATCCATCGGCTTTCAGCAGCTTGATCGCCTTCCAGATGTCCTGGCGGATGACAGGCGCCAGTCCTTCGGTCGCCTCGTCGAGAATCAGCAGGCGCGGGTTGGTCATTAGCGCGCGACCGATCGCCAGCATCTGCTGCTCTCCACCGGACAATGATTTGGCCATCTGGGCGTGGCGTTCCTGCAGCCGAGGGAAGAGTTCGTTGACCCGTTCCAGCGTCCATTCGCCGGGACGGGCAGCAGCGACAAGATTTTCGTAAACCGTTAGGTTCGGAAAGCAGCGGCGGCCTTCGGGCACGAGGCCAATGCCGAGCTTGGCCACACGATGCGATGGCAGACGGTCAGTCGATTTATTATCGAAAAAGACACGGCCGGTCTTGGGCGGCACAAGGTTGCAGATCGACTTGATCGTCGTCGATTTCCCCATTCCATTGCGGCCCATCAAAGCGACGACCTCGCCCTCGACCATCCGGAACTCGACGCCGAACAACGCCTGACTGCTACCGTAGTAGGTGGTGATATCCTGAACATCCAGCAGCATCAGGCGTGATCTCCAAGATAGGCGGTGCGCACTGTGGGATCGCGACGGATCTCTTCCACGGTGCCAGTCGCGATGATCCGGCCATAGACCAGCACCGAGATACGGTCAGCGAGCGCGAAGACAGCATCCATGTCATGCTCGACCAGCAGAATCGGAGCTTCCTGGCGCAGCGTATCTAGAAAGCGGGTCAGCGATTTCGAACCTTCAGGCCCCATGCCCGCCATCGGTTCGTCCAGCAGGAAAGCCTTGGGCCCCAACGCAAGCGCCATGGCGATTTCAAGCTGTCGACGTTCGCCATGTGAGAGTTCTGCGGACGGAATGCGCGCACGGGCGGTTAGTCCGACACGCTCCAGCATGGCCATGGCTGCATCCATCAACGCCTTGTCCGCCATGACTGGCTTAAAGAAGCGGAAGCTGGAACCCTGCCTGGCCTGGACCGCTAGCATGACATTGCGCAGAGCCGAAAACTCTGGAGCAAGCGACGAGACCTGAAAGGTACGCCCGAGCCCGATACGGGCGCGTTCTGCCACACCGAGGTTGCTGATATCGTGACCGGTAAAGCGGATCGAGCCGCTGTCCTGCCTGAGCGTACCGCAGATCTGGTGAATCAGTGTCGATTTTCCCGCGCCATTCGGGCCGATCAGCGCATGGATCTCGCCGGGGCGGAGATCTATCGTGACACCATCGGTCGCTCTCAGCGCGCCGAAGTTCTTGACGAGGTTTGAAATTTCGAGGACGGGCTCAACCATGTCTGGCCTTTCCGGCAAGAAGCCCGAGCAGCCCCCCACGGGCAAACAGCACGACGCCGAGCAGGATCAGCCCGAGGAAGAACTGCCAGCGTTCTGTGAGGCCGCCCAGCGCATATTCGAAGATGACGTAAAGTGCGGCACCCGCAAGCGGCCCGAACAACCGCCCCGTACCACCGAGAATGATCAGCACGATCAGTTCCCCGGACATATGCCAGGACAACATGGACGGGCTGACGAAGCGGTTGAGATCGGCAAACAACGCGCCGGCCAGGCCGGTGATCATTGCGGAGATTGCAAAACCCGTCAGACGGATACGGTAAGGAATGATGCCGACCGTTGCGACGCGCACGTCATTCTGCCGCGCCGATTGCAGGGCAGCGCCAAAGCGCGAAGCGCGGATCAGCGCAAACATCCCGATCACGACAAGGAGTATCACATAACAGATCAGGAAATAGTTCAGCGGCCGCATGGTCATGACGCCAGGCAGCTGATTGCGGACTGTCATCGACAACCCGTCCTCGCCGCCATAGGCTGGCCAGGAGATCGCGAAATAATAGACCATTTGTGCAAACGCCAGCGTGATCATGATGAAATAGACGCCGGATGTGCGCAGGCTGATTGCGCCGATTGCCAGACCGACCAGACCTGCGACCGCAACCGCCACAATCCAGACGATCCACATCTGGTTGGTGCCCGAGAGGCCGAACAGAAGCGGATCGCCTGAGAAACTATGGCTCGCGAGAATACCTGCCGCATAACCACCGATGCCGAAGAAAGCCGCATGGCCGAAAGAGATCAGGCCACCGAGGCCAAGCGCCAGATTGAGACCCGTTGCCGCCAGCGCCAGGACGGCGATACGGGTTGCGAGCGTGATGTAGAAGGGCTGGCCAAACGCATTTGCCGCAAATGGTACCGCGAGCAGCAGGGCGGCCAGAATGAGATTGACGAGGTTTTCGCGATTCAAGATCATCATGTTACGCATGCGCCACCGGAAAAAGGCCGCGTGGCTTCACGGCAAGGATGATCGCCATCACCACGTAGATTAGCATCGATGCGGCTGCGGCACCGATCATGCCCGCCTGGGCAGGTGCTACGAACAGCGCCATCAGCTTGGGGAGCAGGAAACGGCCCATTGTATCGACCACGCCGACCAATAAAGCGCCCAAGAGCGCACCTTTGATCGAGCCGATACCGCCGATGACGATGACAACGAATGCGAGGATCAGGACCGGTTCGCCCATTCCGACCTGCACCGATTGTAGAGCGCCCACCATGGCACCGGCCAGGCCCGCAAGCGCTGCACCAAGAGCGAAAACGACGGTGTAGAGCGTGCGGATATCGACGCCGAGCGCACCGATCATCTCACGATCGCTCTGACCGGCGCGGATGCGCATGCCAAGACGGGTCTTTGAGATCAGCATATAGAGACCGAGGGCGACAGCCGCACCGGCTACGATGATCGCCAGCCGGTAGACCGGATATTCCGCGCCGCCCGGCAAGGCGACCGCACCCTGCAGAAGTGGCGGGATATCGAGATAAAGCGGGAAGGAACCGAATATCCAGCGTGTTCCTTCGGAAAATATCAGGATCAACGCGAATGTGGCCAGCACCTGATCGAGGTGATCGCTATCATAGAGCCTGCGGATCACCACGAGCTCAACGATTGCGCCCGCAGCAGCGGCGCAGATCAGGCTGGCGATCAGGCCGATCCAGAATGAGCCGGTCCATGCCGCAACGGTGGCGCATGCGAATGCGCCAACCATGTAGAGCGAGCCGTGAGCAAGGTTGATCAACCCCATGACGCCGAAGATCAGCGTCAGCCCGGCAGCCATGAGAAACAACATGACGCCGAGCTGGAGGCCATTGAGCAACTGCTCGAGAGCAAGTGCGATGGTCATGTGCTATCCTTAGATTTTGCAGTCTTTGGCGTACGCATCGCCGTGATCGGTGAAGATCTTCTCGACCGTCTTGTTCGTCAGAACACCATCGAGCTTGACCACTTCCGTCAGGTAGATGTCCTGGATCGGATGCTGGTTGGTGTTGAACTTGAACTTTCCGCGCGGCGACTGGATGTCTGCCTTCTTGAGTTCGGCGCCAAATGCCGTCGCATCCTTGATGCTTGATTTGGAGGCGGCGGACAGAATGAGCTGGGCCGCATCATAGCCTCCCATGGCATAGAGCGACGGAAGACGGTTATATTCCTTTTTGAAATCGGCCACGAACTTCTTGTTAGCCGGATTGTCCAGATCCTGCACCCATTGGCCGGACGCCTTTGCGCCGAGAGCGGCATCACCGATTGCGGGCAGAACGTCCTGACTAAACGAGAAGCCCGGGCCCATGACCGGTATCTTGACGCCCGATTGGGCGAACTGCTTCATGAACGCGATGCCCATTCCGCCCGGCAAGAAAGTGAAGATGCCATCAGCGCCGGATGCGCGCATCTGGGCGATTTCAGCTGCATAGTCCGTCTGACCGACCTGGGTGTAGACTTCGGCTGCCAGTTCGCCCTTGTAATAACGCTTGAAGCCGGTCAACGCATCCTTGCCGGCTGGATAGTTCGGTGCCAGGATGAACATCTTCTTGTAGCCCTTGTTGGCGTATTCGCCCATGGCTTCATGAAGGTTGTCATTCTGGTAGGCAGCGTTGAAATAGAGCGCATTGCAGTTCTTGCCGGCAAGTGCAGCCGGGGCCGCGTTGGTCGAAACGTAGAACTTGCCTTGCGCGACCGCACCCGGAACAACGGCCATCAGAAGGTTCGACCAGACGATGCCGGTCAGCACGTCGACATTGTCGCTCTGAATCATCTTGTCGGCAATCTGGACAGCCAGTTCAGGCTTCTGCGCATCGTCTTCGGTGACGACGGTGATGTCCTTGTTGCCGGAATTCTTGATCGCCAGCATGAAGCCGTCGCGGGTATCGATTCCGAGGCCGGCACCGCCGCCCGAAAGCGTGGTGATCATTCCGATCTTGAGCGGCTCGGCAAAAGCCAGGCTGGATGTGCCGATGCTTAGCGCCATGGTGGCTACTGCAAGCATTTTCTTCATGTGACGGACTCCCGTTTGTTGTTGTGTCGTTCCCAGATTCCGACGGCGGACGAGATTTCCACCGAAGGTTTTATTACCATCCACATTTGCGTGGAAGTTTCCATCGCACAGGCACGCCAAATTCCGCCTGTTGTATAGTATGGTTACGCGGGCAAATTCTACTTCAGCCTGAAACGCTGGATTTTGCCGGATTCCGTCTTCGGAAGGCCTTCCGTGAAGACGATCGAGCGCGGATATTTGTAAGGGGCGATCACAGCCTTGACGTGATCCTGCAGGATTTTGACCATCAGTTCGCTAGGCTCCGAACCTTTAGTCAGCACGACGTGCGCCTTGATAATCGTTCCGCGTGCTTCATCGGATACACCGATCACAGCGCATTCGAGCACGGCTTCGTGCTTGAGCAGCGCCGCTTCCACTTCCGGGCCGGCAATGTTGTAGCCTGCGGAGACGATCATGTCGTCGGAACGGGCTGCAAAGTGAAAATAGCCGTCCTCGTCCTGGGTAAAGCTGTCGCCTGTCAGGTTCCAGCCGTTGCGGACATATTCCTTCTGGCGATCGTCAGCGAGATAGCGGCAGCCGATCGGGCCCTTGACAGCCAATCGACCCGCCGTGCCTCGCGGCACTTCGTTCATTTCCTCATCGACGACAATCGCCTCGTAGCCGGTTAACGGCTTGCCGGTGCAGGCAGGCTTGCTGTCGCCGATGCGGTTGGAGATGAAGATATGCAGCATTTCGGTGGCGCCGATGCCGTCGATGATCGGCTTGCCGGTTTTGCGGACCCATTCCTCGAACACCGGGCCGGGCAGCGTCTCGCCGGCGGAAACCGCGACGCGCAATGACGACAGGTCGGCGCCGGCATCCATGGCGGCCAGCATGGCCCGGTAAGCGGTTGGCGCGGTGAAGCTGATCGTCGCCTTGTAGGTCTCTATGATCTCGATCATTTTCGGTGGGGTCGCCGCCTCAAGAAGCGTGGCAGCCGCGCCAAAACGCAGTGGGAAAATCGCAAGGCCGCCAAGGCCGAAGGTGAAAGCGAGTGGTGGAGAGCCAACGAATACGTCGTCCGGCGTGACATCCAGCACTTCCTTGGCGAAGGCGTCGGCAATTATCAACAGATCGCGATGGAAATGCATCGTCGCCTTCGGCACGCCAGTAGAGCCCGACGTGAAACCCAGCAGCGCCACGTCGTCGCGACCGGTCTTGACCGCTTCATAGCGTACCGGCTTGCTGAGGGCGGCGCGATCGAGTTCGGCATCATGGTTGGCGGTGCCATCGAAGCCCACGACGAGCGTCGGATATTTACTGTCCTTGGCGGCCGCGACCATCTCGTCCATCAGGCGAGTGTCGCAGAGGCACAGCTGGATCTCGGCCTTCTCGATGGTCTTGATCAGTTCGCCGGCGCGCAGCATCGGCATGGTGTTGACGACGATCAGCCCGGCTTTCGTCGCCGCCAGCCAGCAGGCGACCATGGCCGGATTGTTGGCCGAGCGGATCAGCACACGATTGCCGGGCTTCAGACCATGATCCTCGGTCAGTGCCAAGGCGATCCGGTTGGTCCAGTCGGACAATTCCTTATAGGTGCGGCGCCGACCGTTGCCGATCAAGGCAGTATTGTCTCCAAAGCCACGCTCGACCATACGGTCGGTCAATTCGACGCCGGCGTTCAACCACTCCGGATAATCGAAGCCTTCCAGCTTGATTTCCGGCCATTGGTCAGCTGGCGGTAGATTATCGCGCGCAAACGTATCTTGATGGCCTGTCGGTCCCAGCATTCTCGGTTCCCATTTTTATATAGTAGCTTTGTGCCTTTCATTCAGAATTGCACCGCAAAGTTCAGCTTGCAAGAGAGAAATTTGAAGTTTGTAATAATTTTGCAAAAGCAGTTTTCGTTGGTATTTTCAAAGCGAGGCGGCTGCGCGGGCAGGTTGGTCGTAAAGGCCCGACAGGGAGCGCAGCCTAAATCCTATCGCTGAAAACGGTCTTGGCGACGGGACCCCACAATTGTCCCGCTCCTGTTGAACCTAACGACCCCTTCGGGTCGCAATCGCGCCGAACCGCGCGCTCAGTGCGAATTACTTTAAACCTGAAACATTGTAGCCCGGCGCGGTTGACAAAGCTTGGCTGCACACGCACGATCCCTTTGCCGGAAGCGCAAGTCCGTTTGAAGAGCCTGATTGAGCAGCTTTTTTTGGGAAAGGAATTCTTAGGTGCACCTGGGCACATGGTCCACCATATCGGCCGGGCCCGCAGAACGGTTCGACTACTGGAAAGACATTGTTTGCGATACATTGCTGCATGTTGATGCACATGCGGCGGCCGATGTGTCGCGCTTTTCAGCCGAGTTGAGCCTGAAGAGCCACCTTGCGGGTAGCTTTGTCAGGTTCAAGTCGCAGGGGCATAGCATCGAGCGGTCCCATAGACTTCTGTATGCGAAGCCAGATGAACGATATCTCGTCAGCTATCAGGTGTCGGGTGTGACGAGCGTGACCCAGGGTGATCATAGGTTCCAGTTACGGCCGGGGGACGTGGGCATAGTCAGCGCTGCCCGACCGATGAGCCTGAAATTCTCTGACCCTGTGGAACGGATCATCGCGCTGGTTCCCCGCAGCGCGCTGGAAAAATCATGTCCATGGCTATCCCCCGGGGTGGCGCTTCATTTGCCGGGCGAAAAAATCGCGACCCGCATACTGTCGCATCTTCTTATGGAGCTCTCCACGAACGAAACGGAGATCGGCACCACCGAAGAGCTCGCTCTGGGTCACATCATATCAGAGTTGGTCGGAGTCCGGTCCAGTCAGGATCCCGGCTCGGTTCGGGATCAACAGCTGCGGTCCCGGGTGTTGGGCTTTCTGACTGCCCATATCGAGGATCCCGAGCTTTCTCCAAGGATGGTAGCTAACCAGGTCGGCGTCTCGGAACGGTCTCTACACTACGTTCTTGCTAGGGCCGGAACCACGTTTCGCGGCTTCATAATCACCGAGCGCCTTGATCGCGCTGCGGAAGCGCTAGGGTCTCCCATGTGGTCGCACAATTCCGTGTCGGACATTGCCTTTAGGCTCGGTTTCCGCGACCTGTCGCACTTCAGTCGCCGCTTTAAAGAGAAATTTGGCGTTCCGCCGAGCAGCTACCGCTTGAGCAAAACCGCACGTTGAGCAAGCTTGCCAAAAGCTCAGCTCGCGCTCAATGGTTATAGTCTGCGTCATCCGCGTGCAGCACTTCGTTGGGGCACCTGCGCTTACGCATCCCAGAACAGCCGTGTTTATCGCAAGGAAAACACCAAAAAAAGAAGGCCTAAAAGTCACGACAATGCTCCAAGTGGTTTCATGCGGCATCTCTAAGGCAGCGCGCGAGCCCCAATCAAATGATGATGTCTGGGGTCAGGAATGAGTTGAATCGGGCATCGGGTTTACGATTTCTACCAGTTAAACGTTACTGGAGTGATGAGGTGGACGGCCTCCGCACCCGGCATCGTTGTGCCATACTGTGGCTGTCAAAGGTCACAATCGGGAGAACCGTCCATGATGGAAGTTATCATAGTCGGCTTGGATATCGCCAAGCACGTTTTTCAGGTCCACGGCGTCGATCAAGGTGGTAACGCTGTTCTTCGAAGGAAGCTCCGGCGAGCAGAGGTCGTCAGTTTTTTCGATCAGTTACCACCTTGTCTAATTGGAATAGAGGCGTGCGCCACTGCTCATCATTGGGCTCGAGTTCTCATCAATCTCGGGCATGAGGTTCGGCTGATGCCGGCTTCCTACGTAAAACCGTATGTGAAGCGGCAGAAGAACGATGCGACAGACGCAGAAGCAATTTGTGAGGCGGTCACTCGACCAACGATGCGCTTCGTGCCCGTAAAGAGCGAAGAGCAACAAAGCGTGTTGATGCTACATCGCGCCAGGGAGCTGCTCGTGCGACAGCGCACAATGCTGATCAATGCTTTGCGGGCACATTTCGCGGAACTTGGCATCGTCATGCGTCAAGGTTCTGCGGGCGTCAGCACGCTCATCGCCCTAATCGAGGACGATGAGCACGATCTCGTTCCCGACTTCACCCGTCGAGCTTTGATTCCGCTCGCAGAACAGCTGAGAGAGTTGTATCGACGAATTGCGGAGCTGGACCAAGAGATTATCCGCTGGCACCGAACAAGCGAGTTGAGCCGCCGTCTAGAAACAATTCCGGGCGTGGGGCCGGTCACCGCGAGTGCGCTCTCTGCGACAATCGCTGATGCATCACTCTTCAAATCGGGGCGGCAAATGGCGGCATGGCTTGGTCTTGTCCCACGACAGAATTCGAGTGGCGGTAAGGAGAGGTTGGGACGGATCAGTAAACAGGGTGATCCTTATGTCCGCAAACTTCTCGTCGTCGGCGCTCATGCTGTATTGCGCTTCAGTCGCAAAGAAGGAACGGGGCCGAAGAAGTGGGCCGCCGATATGCTGGCTCGCAAGCCGCACAACGTCGTCGCAGTCGCGTTAGCGAACAAGATGGCTAGGATAGCTTGGGCAATAATGGTTTCAGGAGAGCGGTATCGATCAATCCCGACCTGATACGGGAAGCTTGAGCCTTTGGAGATTGGTGAGGTGCAAATGGTGTGATGCGAACGGTCGAACCGGGGTCTGGAAGCCCGACATTGGGGTGATGTGCTCAATAGCTCGTTGGAGTGTATGGGACCAGATCTGCGGAATTCATCAGGGCCAGCGGCATCGAACGGCCGCAATCAAAGGCCGTATACATGCCTGCACCCGACCAAGTCGCTGCCACACCAAAAGTCCTTGCCAAGCGGAGGCCGTCCATACATGAACCCCTCGGGCTGGATCAACGAGGCGCTTCAAACTAAGCTGCGTGCGCTGCGTGCTTTCAGGACGGCAGGCGTTCGTGCATGCTGACGGCGTGTCCGAGCCTGGTTGTCTCCATGCTATCGAAATCCAGTTGCTGCAAAGCCGCTCGATTTCCGCAGCACGGAACGCATATGGCTCTTCACCGGCCCAGTGCTCACACAGTGAGCGGCGATCAAGGAAAGCTCCAAACCTTCTGAGGCAGGTGTTCCGTCGCCGCCAGCAGCATCGCTTCCCTTCCTCCATGGAGTTACCTTTTTCGACAAAGAGCACAGGGTTGGAGTGTCTAAAGATCATTTTCGGCAACCGGGTGAAGCGGATGGTGGGGCCTGCACCTCACGCGCTGCAGGATCCACGGCAACGGTGAGGAAAAGACTATCGTTAGAAGTGGCGATGAAAACGTGTCCGAACCGTCCATCAGCACTTCGGTAGACGCTGCCGACATCGTGTTAACAGAGTTCATTGGGCGCCCGGCCGGCCCTGGGCAAGCTTCTGTGCGGGCAGCACGCCCAACGAAAAGCCGGCAAGACGAGTTCAAAAGGGAATCGCCGGCGATGAGGACGCCTCGCTCTTGTAGCTCTTCGAACCCGATCCTATCGACGTAAGCGAGACCCTTTTCGACAATTCCGAACGTGCTTCCTTTGAACGGGTCCGGTGTGTGCACTCGACGTGCCCGCCGGATATCCGCTAAGCGCACAGGCCTGTGGTGAGCCCCTTTGCGTGGTGGAACAATACCTCTGCCATACGGCTCTCCAGGAGGCAAAATGGTCACGACATCAATAGTCTGTGATTCCGTTTCGTAGCAGCGATATCACCTGTCCGGATGTTTGGATTATGGCGTCACTCGCGTCATATCCCGGATCCGTCGAGCTCGCGATCGTCGTCTCCTTCCCAAGGGGAGGGCCTTGCGAAACTATCGGCGTTGGCTGAAGGTATTGGCATCCAACACTTCAATTCTGGCTCAGCGTATTCAATGATCCGCCCCGGCGTCGAGTCGGAGGCGCGCCATCCTTCTGACCCGAACCGGTCGCCATTCGACCAGTATGCGAGGTCTACCTGGGCTGGCCCTTGTTCTGACGAACGGATCGTTACGAGGATCCGATTTCCGTTTTTCGGCGCGGTTGCCATGTGACGCCATCGGTTTTGCTCGTCCATCATCTTCGTCCCTCCCAGTGGCTGCAAGTGCCAGCTCGCCATGAAAAAAGGATCGAGTCAAACCTTGCGCAACCCCTTTATTGATTTCTCCCGTTTTCGACGAGATACGACGATCCGTTTGTGGACGGCCTAGCGCCTGCCGCTAGGCCGTCCCTGAACAGAAGTAAGGTGGCCATCGACCACCTCGGCTGCACCTATCAAGGATAGGCGGTCGCGCCGTCCTGCTTGCGGGTGACCTTGCGCTCCCAGTGAATATAGTCCTCGTTCTGTGGCGCTTTTTCATCGACCTTCAGGCCCCAGCCCGGCCGGTCCGGGCGAAATTCGCTTTCGAGTTAGTCCATCTCGAAGAATATGAAGACCGGCTGTTCTCCGGCGGAGGCCCCACCCATGGCGATCGCGCGAGTATTGGTAACCCGGCGGCGACTGTCGGCTGTTTAAGCCAACTCCGCATGTGCCGCCGCCTCGATCTGTGCCGTTGCATGGCCAGGCTGCTCTCCTGAATAGCCTCCTGCGGATAGCTTCGCGACATGCTCGACTTGCCGCATGAAGTATTGTTAGGTGAGGCATTGTGAGGGGTTAATGTGTCGGAGGGGCCGCATGAGACTCAGGAATCAGATTGTCGCATTGGCCATCGGACCGCTTGTTCTAGCTATTATCGTCATCACCGCACTTATCACCTGGCAGTCAATGACGCTGGCGCGGACCAGCATCGACGCTTTCGAACGAAACATGCTCGCGGCGAAGGAAGCAGAACTACTCAACCTCACCAATCTTGCGCTTTCCGCGATCCGCTCGGTTTATGACAGGGCAGGGCCTGATGACGAAGCTGCAAAGGAGGAAGTCAAGCGCATCCTGACCGGCCTAGACTACGGCACGGACGGTTATTTTTTCGTCTATGACTATGACGGACTGAACGTGGTCCATCCCCGCCAGAATTTTCGCCCGGGCAATAACTGGCTGGATCTTCACGACCCCGATGGCAATCGTGTGATCTACGATCTGATAGTCAAGGCAAAAGAGGGAGGAGGTCTCGTCCAGTATAAGTGGGAGAAGCCTTCCACCAGAAAAATGGCCGACAAGCTTTCCTTTGCCGCAGGACTCGACAAATGGCGCTGGATGATCGGCACCGGCGTTTATCTGGATGATGTTTTTACTGCTACGGCAGCTGCGAAAGAGGAATTACGCCACTCTATCACATGGAATTTCCTGATCGTCGCGCTGTTTGCTGTTCCTGCCGTATTGCTGGTGTTTGCCACCTGTATGCTGCTCAATCTGCGCCAGCAACGGCTGGCCGACGGGCGGCTCAAGGAATTGATGCAGAGGATCATCGATACTCAGGAGGAAGAGCGCCTGCGTATTGCCCGGGAACTGCATGACGGCATTTCCCAGAACCTCGTTGGCGTGCGCTTTGCGATCGATCTTGCGCGACGCAAGGTGACGCCGGACAATATTGGCGCTGTCGAGGCGATCGGCAAAGGTGCTGCGGCTTTGAACGAAGCGATCAAGGAGGTACGCCGTATCTCCCATGATCTCCGTCCCCGCGTTCTCGACGACCTTGGACTGACGGCCGCTCTGGAATCGCTGATTTCGAGTTTTTCCGAACGGACCGGCATCACGGCGACACTCGAATCCGTTGCATTCAAGAATATGCTCGTTCCCGAGGCGCGCGTTGCCCTTTATCGTGTTGCACAGGAGGCGCTGACCAATATCGAGCGTCATGCGGATGCCACGCGGGTTACTATCAGGTTTTCCAGCCGCGATGAACGGGTGCAGATGGATGTTGCCGACAACGGCCGTGGATTTCCAGCCGTTCGGACGGAGGCCGGGGCGCCGGCCAACAAGGGGCTGGGCTTGAGAAACATGCAGGAGCGTATGACCCATTTCGGTGGCAGGCTGGATGTCGAAAGCTCCGTCAAGGGGACTGTTCTGCGCGCGGTCCTGCCGATTACCGCAATGAAGGACCACGAGAACGGAATACGGGAGGCCGCCGAGTGATCCCTCATCCGATCCGTGTCCTGCTGATCGACAATCACCCCCTGGTGCTGGAAGGGCTGAAGGCTGTGCTGGAGACTTATGACCATATCGCCGTCGTAGGAACCGCAGTATCAGCCATGGCCGGTCTCGAAGCGGCCGTCACCACGCGGCCCCATGTGGTGCTGATGGATATCAACATGCCACAGATTAACGGCATCGATGCGCTGGAACTGTTCAAGGAAAAACAGCTTTCCAGCCGGGTGCTGATGCTGTCGATGCATGATAGCCGGGAATACATATCTACATCAGTAATGTATGGCGCGGCGGGCTATATCCTCAAGGACGTAGAGACGGAAGAAATAGTTGCCGCAATCGATGCCGTAGCTGGCGGTGGAACCTATTTTTCCTCAGGCGTTCGTGACGTGCTGATGGAGGGTTCGTCCGGCAGGCTCAAGGCGCTGACGACACGTGAGCAGGACGTGCTGCTGCTGATCGCACGGGGAAAAAGCAACCGCGATGCCGCTGCGGCGTTGGACATTGCCGAGCGGACAATGGAAACCCATCGCAAGAACATCAAGAGGAAACTGGACATAGCGACCACTGCCGGTCTCATCCGCTACGCGATAGATAACGGGCTGATCAAGGAATAGTCAGCGTCGAAGCACCCCGGAGGTCGCCATCCGAGGTGCCGCGATATTATAAAGTCGGCTTATTTTCCAGCGCTCTGCATGGCATAGCCGTAACTGTCGTAGGTATATTCGGCGACACGGAACCATTCGTAGCTCTCGTCGCGGAATTTCTTCCAGCCGGGATAGATCTTGGCCCACGCCGGGTGCTTCTGGGTATATTCGTCGTAGAGCTCGAAAGTCGCCTTGTAGGCGGCATCGAGCACGTCGCGGGGCAACGGACGAAGCTGGGTGCCCTTGGAAACCAGCGAGCGGATAGCATCCTTGTTCTTTACATCGTAGAGCGCCTGCATGTTGATGTTGGCGGCCTTGCAGGCGGTGTCGAGCGCTGCCTTGTATTCGTCCGGCAGGGCCGCGTATTGATCCTTGTTGATGAAGAAGTGGATCGTCAGGCCGCCTTCCCAGAAGGCCGGATAGTAATAGTAGGGTGCGATCTGGTAGAAACCGAGCTTCTCGTCGTCGTAGGGGCCGACCCACTCTGCCGCATCTATGGTGCCACGCTCAAGGGCCGGATAGATGTCGCCGCCGGGAAGCTGCTGTGGCACGGCGCCAAGCTTGGCAAGCACCTGTCCCGCAACGCCGGCGATGCGCATCTTGAGGCCCTTGATGTCCTCGATGCTATTGATTTCCTTGCGATACCAGCCGCCCATCTGGGCGCCCGTGGCTCCACCGGGAATGCCGATGACACCGTAGTCGGAAAGGAATTCATTGTAGGCTTCGTTGCCGCCGCCGTGATAAAGCCAGGCATTCTGCTGGCGGGCGTTCAGGCCGAACGGGATGGTGGAGCCAATGGCGAACGTCGGATCTTTCCCCGTGAAATAATAGCCGCAGGTATGGGAAATTTCGACGGTATTGGCTTTTACGGCGTCGATGGCCTGGGCTCCGGGAACGATTTCGCCGGCCTGAAACACCTGGATTTCGAACTTGCCGCCTGTGATTGCCTTCAGCGCATTCGCCATGACCACGGCGCCGCCGTAGATTGTGTCGAGATTGTTGGGAAAGCCCGAGGTGAGACGCCAGCGAACGTTTGGCAAGGACTGAGCTATGGCCGGCGTGGCGAGCGTCGAAGCGGCCGCAGCCGCCCCGGCAAGCACGCCGCCAGACAAGAAGTGTCTGCGGTCCAGATTGTTTTTCATTAGATTACCTCCTCCTATGAAGTGACCGACGCCTGGCGCATCGACGGGTTGCGGCGGGCACATGTGGCACCCGTCCGATTGTTAGGGGTTGCTCGGCTTGCCAAAGCTTGGTGCGTTGCCGCCGGGGGCGAGGAACGGATTGGCGAAAGGATCGGCATCGCTGCCTGCGCCGGGCATCGGTACATTGATATGAACGGCCGAGGGATCGGCCACCTTGGCGCCCGACTTGTAGTGCATCACTATTCCGGGGAAGGCGATGATGATGATGACCATGGCGAGCTGGATGAAAAGATACGGAATGGCGCCGAGATAAATCTGGGTCGAGGTGACCGGCTGGATCGTCTGGCCGGTGATCCGGTCCTTGTAGGCGCGTGTTGGCGCCACCGACCTCAGGAAGAACAGCGAAAAACCGAACGGCGGATGCATGAACGATGTCTGCATATTGACCGCCAGCATGACGCCGAACCAGATCAGGTCGATGCCGAGAGCATCGGCGACCGGGGCCAGCAGGGGGATGATGATGAAGGCCAATTCGAAATAATCGAGGAAAAACGCCAGGAAGAAGACCAGCAGGTTGGCGACGATCAGGAAGCCGATTTCGCCGCCGGGGATCGATGTCATCAGATGCTCGACCCAGACGTGGCCGTTCACACCGTAGAAGGTCAAAGAGAACACGCGGGCACCAAGCAGGATCAGCAGCACGAAAGACGAAAGTTTTGCGGTTGCATGAAGCGACTGCTGGATCAGGCCGAAATTCAATCTGCGGTTGGCGAGCGCGAGTGCAAGCGCGCCCACCGCACCCATGGCGCCGCCTTCCGTTGGTGTGGCGATCCCGAGGAAGATCGTGCCGAGTACGAGGAATATCAGCACAAGTGGCGGCACAAGCGAGGTGATGACCTTGAACAGCAGCCTGGTGCCACGCAGGGTGCGTGCTTCCAAAGGCAAGGCCGGGACTTTCGTCGGGCTGATGATCGAGGTTATGATGATGTAGAGCGTATAAGCCGTTACCAGCATGAGACCCGGAACAAGCGCGCCCTTGTACATGTCGCCCACCGAGCGACCGAGCTGGTCGGCCAGCACGATCAACACGAGGCTGGGGGGAATGATCTGCGCCAGCGTGCCTGAGGCGGCGATCGTGCCTGCGGCGATTTTACGGTCGTAGCCGTAGCGCAGCATGATTGGCAGCGAGATCAGGCCCATCGAGATAACCGAGGCGGCGACGACGCCCGTGGTTGCGGCCAGAATGGCCCCGACAAAGACAACGGCGAAGGCGATACCGCCGCGGACCGGACCGAAGAGCTGTCCGATCGTATCCAGCAGATCTTCCGCCATGCCGCTCTTTTCAAGGATCAACCCCATGAAGGTGAAGAACGGTATGGCCAACAGTGTTTCATTGGACATCTGGCCGAATATGCGATCGGGAGTGGCCTGGAACAACGTTACCGGCAGCAGCCCGAGTTCAATTCCGATGAAACCGAAGACAAAGCCGACAAAAGCCAGCGCGAAGGCCACCGGATAGCCGAACAGCAGCACGATGATGAGCGCCGCGAACATGATGGGCGCGAGATTTTCCGCAAGGAATGCCATAATTGTTTCTTCCTTCGATCAGAGCATTGCTGCCGCGGCATCAGCCGCTGCAACCGGATCGGGGATATCGCCGCGAAGGATTGCGACGCGTTTGATGAGTTCCGACACGCCCTGAATGGCAAGCAAGCTGAAGCCGATCGGTATCAGCGCCCAGACCGGCCATTGAATGAGGCCGCCCGTGTTGTTTGAAACTTCACCCGAGGCAAATTTCTGCAGGAACACCGGCCAGGAGAGATACACGGTGATGAGGCAGAAAGGCATGAGAAAGAAGATGGTCCCGAGGATATCGACCCACAACTGCCCCTTGCGCGGCAGGCCTCCGTAGATCAAATCGACCTTCACGTGCTCGTTGTTGAGGAGCGTGTAGGCGGCAGCGATCAAAAACACGGCAGAGAACAGATACCACTGGGATTCAAGCCAGGCGTTGGAACTCATTGAGAACGCCTTGCGCATGGCGGCATTGATGGCGCTGATGAGAATGGCTGCAAGCAGCAGCCATGAAATGCCTTTGCCAATTGCAGAATTGGCGGCATCAATGGCGCGCGAAAGCGCCAGCAAAAACTTCATGATATCCTCCCCGGGCGCGGCCGCGTACTCCTCAATACACGTGTGGTCGCGCTAATTCGGGCAGAATATCAGTGGTGGATCTACGCTCAAGGGAGCGCAGGGGCCAATTTCTTCAGAAGTACCAAGAACTGGGTATGCTGCTTCCAATTGAGGAAAGGGCTGCGTCGCAGCCAGGCGTCGCGTTCAAGGTCGGGCAGCCCAATAATGACGACGGTGATTTACCCACCTTCGTCATCAGCTCTGAAAACGATGACGAAGCCTGAGTCTCCTCCTGATCCGAGATCCATCTCTTTGCTCGAGGTATTCCTGAACAATCTCAAGATTGGCACGATTGTCAGGACCCCTGGCGACTTCAACGCATTCAGCCTGGACGACAGTTACCGCGCAACCGGCGGGTTTCCCGTACTGAGCCTGTCCCTTCGCGCCGCAACTGGATATCTGCGCAAGACCGGAAACCCGTTCCTGGAACGCTACCGGCGTTCTTTGCAAACCTTCTTCCAGAGGACAAGTTGGGAGAAGCGATGGAAAACACCACGTCGGCAGTGTTCGGGCGCGGACAAAGGTCGCGGGTTCTCTATTTCCTTGTCCAGTTCGTCGCGGGATCACGCCAAAGCCGGAACGAGGCTCTTATGTCTTCGGCGAGTGTCTGCGGTTGCTCCAGGGCGGCAAAATGCCCGCCCCGCGGCATTTCCGTCCATCGATCTACTTTGAGGGCGCGTTCAATCCAGGATCGAGGAGGAATGGGCAATTCCTTTGGAAAATGCGCTATCGCGAAAGGTACGTCGCTGGGGACTAGACCTTCAAATGCGAGAGGCGATTTCCGGTTCTCCTTGTAGAGGCGCAAAGACGCGTCGATGGTGTTGCCGAACCAGTAGAGGCATATGTTCGTCAGTAACCGATCAAGCGAAATGAGGTCTTCGAGCTTTCCATCATGATCCGTCCAGCTTTCGAATTTCTCCAAAATCCAGGCAGCCAGTCCGATCGGGCTATCCGCAAGTGCGTAGGACAGCGTCTGCGGCTTTGTTGCCTGAAGGAGCGAGTACCCACCCTCTTCAGCGGCAAAAGCAGCGGCACGCTCATGGAACTCAGTCTCCTCCAGATTCAAGGCCGGGGTCCCTGGACCAAGCGGCGGGCGGAACCCGGCGGACACATAGTTCAGGTGAACACCGATGACATTTCTCGGATACAGCACGCCAAGCCACGTTGAGACGCCAGAGCCAATGTCACCGCCCTGGGCGAAGTATCGTTCGTAGCCAAGCATCTCCATGAGATCGTGCCAAAGTTCGGCGATGCGGCGGCTGTTAGTCCCGGGACCTTCCGGGGCCGAAGAAAAGCCGAACCCGGGCAGCGAAGGAACCACGACGTCAAATGCGTCGCGCGGATCGCCTCCATGACTAGCCGGGTCGGTCAAGTGTTCAACGAGCATCTCGAATTCGAGGAACGAACCTGGCCAGCCATGTGTCATAATAAGCGGAACGGGGGCAGGACCGCGTCCGAATTTGTGAAGAAAATGAACGGAATAGCCCTGGATGTCGGCCTTGAACTGGGGCAGTTGATTGAGGCGCGCTTCCTGCGCACGCCAATCAAACTCCTCACGCCAGTAGTCCATCAGCTTGCGCATGAACGGCAGGCCTGTTCCATCCTGTGAATCGATCTGAAAAATCGCTCCCGGAAGCCTGGAATACCGGAGCCGGCGCTTGAGATCGTCGATTTCTTCCTCGGGTATCTCGATCTTAAAGGGGCGCACGGCTCATCTCCAATGGTGCGGCTCAACTGCAATTATCTGCCGCTCAAGAGTTTGTAGTTTACCCGGTTAGCCTGCGTTCCTGGTTCATCCAACGCGAGCTACGAGCACAGTGCTCGTGACGAGGTTAACCAGATGATCCGCCCTCGGCGCGAACGACGGCTGGTCGACCGCCCAGCCGAGAGCCGTCATCCGCGCGAAGAGGTCGTCCCCGTTCATGTCGGGGCGTGCCGTGCCTTCTGCCTGGGCATTCGACAGGAGTCGTGCGCTCGTAGCGTGCACGGCCGCGCACGATGCGTAAAGGGCTGAGGCCGGGTTTGTGTGGGCCGCTGCCATCATAGTGACAACGCCCCTATAGCTCTGGGCGAACTCCACCCATTTACGAATCCATAACCCGCGCGCTACGTCAGCGCAATGCGACGATTCAAGCCCGACGCTTTCTGGATCAGCTCGAACGCCGGGACCACTGAAGTCTGCTGCCTGACCAAGAGACCCTTCACGACATAATCAAGCCGCCATCGACATTGATCGTCTGTCCCGTGATATAGGTGGCGTCTTCGGATGCCAGGAACGCCACGAGTGCCGCGACTTCGGCGGGCGTGCCGGCGCGGCGCATCGGAATGTTGCGCACCCACTCGGCCATCAGTTCGCCGGGCTTGTAATCGCCGAGCATCTGGCCCCAGACGCGGTCGTTGTAATCCCACATTTCGGTATGGATGATGCCGGGGCAAATGGCGTTGACGGTGATGCCTTCCGACGCGAGTTCCTTGGCAAGGCTCTGGGTGAGGCCGACAACGCCGAATTTGGACGCGGCGTAATGCGGCGTGTAGATGAACCCCTGCCGGGCCTGGCCGGAAGCGGTGTTGACCAGGCGGCCTTTGATGCCGCTTGCGCGGAAGCGGCGGATCGCCTCCTGACAGCAGAGGAACGCGCCCTTGGTGTTGACGTCAAGATTTAAATCCCATT
>NZ_JWJH01000029.1 GCF_000949865.1 Rhizobium nepotum 39/7
GCTGGGTACGGCCCCTTTCATGCCACCTCCTGTTTCCTGGGAAGAGCGTCACGAACGGTGATCGGTGAGAAGGGAACTCAAGCATCCTCTTTCGGCGCAGGAGAGGTGCGGACCAGTTTCCCCTCTTCCGCCTTGTAGAAATATTGGCTGGCAATGAGCCATCCCTTGAGGGGCCGCAAGGGCGGGATACAGGTAGCCAGCATAAAGGGACCAGTGACCAGCAGATGGACCCACAAGGGCGCGCTGTACTGGACCTCGAGCCACACGCCGAGCAGGACGCTGGGCACGCAAGCAAAGCAGATGACAAAAAATGCGGGACCATCGGCCGGATCGGCGAAACCGTAGTCGAGACTGCAGGCTTCACATTCGGGCCGGATTTTCAGAAATCCATCGAAAATATGCCCCTGGCCACAGCGCGGGCATCGCCCTCTGAGCCCCGTTGACGTCGGCGGAATTGGTGGCCATTCCGTTTGCATGACGAATGGTCCTTATGAGTTCACTCAATTCTAATATTTGACTGCATTCAATATAATTACAATTCTAAAATTGATGGTATGTGGCATATTGACGCGCCGGTTGGAGCGCGACGTATCCATTCGCTATTGTGGCCGAACTAGAAGAAGGACGCCGCGAGTTCTGGTGGGCCTTCGAGCGCGTGTCCCATGAATTCAAGGGCGCCCCGGAGCCTCTCGCGGTCGATAGGGCCACCAAGGCAAACGCGTACAGCCTCTACCGCCGGACCTTCGACCGTAAATGCATCGCTGCTAACGACACCAATGCCCGAGGTGCGCATGTGGCTGCCGAAGGTCGACCGCGTCCAGCCATTCGTCAGCGGCAGCCAAATGTTGAAGCTGATGGGATCACCCCGATAGCTACCGGGCGGGAGGATGGCTGCGACCATTTCCTGGCGCACCGTTGCCTCCTTGCGGATGAATCGAAGGATGGTATCGGCCGTGCCATCCTCGATCCAACGCGTGGCAAGCGCCATATTGAGCGGCGACGCCATGACATTGTTGGCACGCATGGCACTGACGAAGGGCCAGATCGCCTTGGTGTCCGGTGCAACGACATAGGCCAGCCGCAGACCGGCGCCAATGCATTTCGCCAAGCCGCCGATATGCCAGGTGAGGTCCGGGGCCATTGCCGCCAACGGCGGCGGCGCATGCAGCGGAATGAAACCATAGGCGTCATCTTCGATGATCGGGACGTGATATTTGCGCGCCACCGCACAGATCTCTTCACGCCGCCGCTCTGGGATAGTCAGGGTAAGCGGGTTCTGCAGGGTCGGGTTGAGATAAAGCCCCTTGGGTTTCAATCTCTCGCAAGCTTCGGCAAAGGCGTCCGGCAAAATACCGTCAACGTCCATCGGCAAACCCGAAAGATTGAGACGCAGCTGCGCCGCAATCGAGCGGATGCCGGGATAGGTGGTGCTTTCCGACAGGATAGTTTCGCCGGGCTTTGCCAGCATGCCGCAAATTGCCAGCAGCGCCGGGTGAGCCCCGGGTGTCACGAAAATGCGCTCCTGCGAAGGGACAAGGCCTCGACGGCTGAGCCAGGCGGCGGCTGCCTCCTTGTCCATGCTCGAGCCGCCAAATCCCTGGTAGCGCAGAAGCGGAATAAGGCTGGAGGCCACTGCCGAAATCCCCTCGCGCATCCGCGCGATCAATTCCGGATCGGTCGTCTCCGGAGGCATATTCATCGAAAGGTCGATCGCAGAGGTACGGCGCGGATCAGGGGTGGTGTCGGATGCAAAGCCGCGGCGCTCCTTGTCGGCTCCGCCGGTGACGAACGTGCCGCGGCCGACATGCGAATCCACCAGTCCGCGCTTCTGCGCCTCGGCATAGCCCCGCGCAACAGTGGTGAAATCGATGTCCAGGCGTTTAGCCAGTTCGCGCTGCGGCGGCAAACGATCCCCGATAGCGAGATGACCGCTGCGCAAATCCATCTCGATAAGGTCGGCAATGGCCATGTAGCGGGGGCTGTTGCTGCGGCTGAGGTCGGGTTGCCAGTCTTTCATCGTAATATCGCTATGTCCTTCTTCATCAACATTGACTGTATATTGTTGCAATCACTCCCTGTCACGAAAAATGTCCGCCGTGGGGCAAATGGCATTTACGGCATGAGGCAGGCGAACGCGCCAATCTCGCCGAGCCCTGGAGGAACGCCATGCGGACCGAGATCGAACACGCCTTCGACCTTTCGGCCTCGCCGCGGTGATCGGCCGGGCGTCGCGCGGGAATGCGTCGAACCCAAGGATGGTCTGCGTATCTGGGAGGATCACTTCCTGCCATCGATCCGGTGACCGGCCGTCCGGTCGAGGACGGGTAGAATGCGAACTGGAGTTCACTTCGCCTATCAAGGAAGCCTTTCCGATCATCCGCTACCGCACCCGTGACCTGACCCGCTTTCTGCCGGGCGCCAGCAGCCCTCTTCCTCCATCAGTGCCGGTTCAGGCAATCTTTCATTCCTCTAGAAGCCAGCACTTTCCCGAGGGGTTGCTAGGCTCTGAGCTTCTCGCGTGGCTGTTGCTGCATGGCCGCCGGGCAGGTGAAACAATCAACAAATGGGGAATGCAATGACACTCACACATCCGAATTAAAGTCGCCGTTGTCCAGGCCGCCCCGGCCTTTCTCGATCTTGATGCCGGCATCGACAAGACGATCGGCTTCATCGAAGAAGCCTCCGCGGCCGGGGCAAAGCTGATCGCTTTTCCGGAAACCTGGCTGCCGGGCTATCCCTGGCATATCTGGCTCGGCTCGCCCGCCTGGGCAATCATGCGCGGTTTCGTCAGCCGCTATTTCGACAATTCGCTCAGCTATGACAGTCCTGAGGCCGATCGCCTGCGCAATGCCGCGCGGGACAACGGCATCACCGTTGTGCTTGGCCTTTCCGAGCGCGATGGCGGCAGCCTCTATATCGCCCAATGGATCATTGGACCCGACGGCGAAACCATCGCCCAGCGCCGCAAGCTGAAGCCTACGCATGTCGAGCGCACGGTCTATGGCGAAGGCGACGGCAGCGGGCTTACGGTGCATGAAACGGAACTTGGCCGGATCGGGGCCCTTTGCTGCTGGGAGCATCTGCAGCCGCTCTCCAAATATGCCATGTATGCGCAGAACGAGCAGGTGCATGTCGCGGCATGGCCGAGCTTCTCACTCTACGACCCTTTCGCCCATGCGCTCGGCGCCGAAGTCAACAATGCGGCGAGCAAGATCTATGCGGTGGAAGGCTCCTGCTTCGTGCTCGCGCCCTGCGCTACCGTCTCGCCGGCCATGATCGACGAACTCTGCGACAGCCCCGACAAGCACATGTTGCTGCATGCCGGAGGTGTTTATTCAGTCATCTATGGGCCGGACGGCACGCCTCTCTGCGAAAAGCTGGCTCCTGACGCCGAAGGCCTTCTCTATGCCGATATCGACCTCGGCACCATATCGGTCGCCAAGGCGGCGGCGGACCCGGCGGGACACTATTCGCGGCCGGACGTGACGCGGCTGCTGTTGAACAATGCCGCGAACAAGCCCGTGCAGACGCTCTCACCCGCGGCAGCAGAAGTGAATGCGATCGTCCCCAAGGACATTCCCGTCATTGCCGAGCCTGCCGAGTAAGTCTCGATCGCGAAAGGAAAGACGATGGATTCCGCAATCGCACCGCATCTCAGATGCCGTCGCACGCGCACCCGCCGGATCGAGGACGACTATACGCCCCCCTATCCCGCCTGGAGCACGCATACCGCACAATCGCTTGGCCGCGTCGTCATGGCCTATTACGGCTTCCAGTCGAAGAGCCGCGAGGACCACGCCCGCGCCTGCGGGACCTTGAAGAGCTCTATCAGCGCCTTCAAAGGTCCTGATGGACTTGTGCATTACGACGTTGCCCACTCTATCGACGAGGAAGGCTATGACAATATGATTGCCATCGCCTATTGGACCGAGCCCGAAAGCTTTGCGCGGTTCGAGGATCGCGCGGCAATTCGGGAATGGTGGGCATCGCCCGAGAGACTCACTGAGGGATCGGCTATTTCAAGGAAGTCGTCACGCCGCCGGTGAGCGGCTTCGAAACGCTCTTCAGCGGCCCCGACAGGATGGAGGGCATCGGTCTCGCACTCGATACCCGTACCGAGGACGATATTCAGGAACACGGCTATTGGGGATCGATGCGGGACCGGCTGGCCGCGTCCCAAACCGACGGCCTTACCGCATCAGGCACGCTCTCTGCGACCGAGACGCCCGGCTTCGGCAAGCGGGTGAAGATCCAGGGGTATCAGAACGTCGCCATGATTCGGTCCGGCCAGGACTGGATGAACACCACCGGCAAGGAGAGGGATCTCTATCTCGGCGATATGGAACCGATCCTCCGCTCCGGCATGGACTTTCTGCGCGACAGCGGCAAGGCGATCGGCTGCTATACCAACCGCTATATGCGGCATGTCGACAACGCCGGGCAGCCGGTCGAGAAATCCTTCGGATACAGCTACTGGCATTCGCTCGGCGAAATGGAGCGGTGGTCGGAATCGCATCCGACTCATGTGGCGATCTTCGGAACCTTTATGCGCATCGTGCAGGAACTGAACTTCCAGCTCGACCTCCGGCTCTGTCACGAAGTCTCAGTTCTCAAGCCGGAGGAGCAGCATTTCGAATATATCAACTGTCACCCGAGGATAGGGCTGATGAACGGGCTTTGACGTCGCTGGAGGCATCGAGAAGCAATATCCCGCGTTGTGCGGGATATTGTGCAAGCAAGGGATGATCTTCAGTGCTCTCGCCCCGACCGGCCGTCGAATCCGTACAATCGCTCATCCGTCAGCATTTGATTCTTCCGCCAGTCGCTGGGCAGGATGGAAAACCGGGCCTTGAAGGCGCGCGTGAAATGCGCCGCGTCCTTGAACCCGAGATCGTAGGCGATTGCCGTTACCGCGACATGTTTCAGCGACGGATCGGTAAGGTCGCGCTTTGCCTGGTCGAGACGGCGCGACCAGATCCATTCCGACACGCTCATTGACGACGTCTCGAATATTTTTCGTAGATAGCGCTCGGAAATATTATGCGCCCGGGCGACGAAATCGCAGCTGAGACGCGGATCGCCGATATGGTTGTCGATGAAAGCGAGCACGCGCCGCCGCAGGATCACCGATCCTTCATGGCTTTTCTGCGTGGCGCCCAGTTGTTCGACGAGGGCCGCAGTCAGGAGATCGACGGCATTGCCGTGGATTCGCTCGATCAGCAGCGGACTGATATCATTTACTTCCTGGTGTAATTGCTGCAGGAAGATCGAGGCGATACGGCCGATCCCATGCTCGCCGGTAATGCGCACCGCTGTCAGGCTCTCGGCGGCCTCCAGGCGGTGATCGACGATCTGCCGTGGCAGGCGGAGGACCAGTTGCTCGAACCCTTTGGGAAAGCGCAGGTCGTAGGGCCGCGTCGTGTCGTAGAGCGAGAAATCGCCGGGCTTGAGAATGGCGTCCCGCCCGTCCTGGGAAATAATGGCTGCACCCTGGACCTGAATGCTGAGGAGGAAAAAATCCTTCGACGACCGTGCGATCTTCGACCTTGTGCGTACCACGTGCTGGCTTTGCGCGCTGACACGGGAGAATTGGATATCGCCGACGGAGTGGTTGACGATCAGCCTTGAAATTGCTCCTTTTCGGCGCTTTGGCAATCGAGCTCGACAAACGTATCGCAGACCGCGTCCCGCCAGAAGGAAAGGCGGCGATGCGGTGCCACGTGATCGGTAGAAATTCCTTCCGTAGCCAATCTTGTACCCTTCATCCCGTCTTTGGCTATTTCCAAAAATCTACATCAGTTCGTCATTATTGGCATTTGTTTTCCCATCCGCCAGCCACATGTAGCGGAGGCTGTTGCTGCGGCTGAGGTCGGGTTGACAGTCTCTCATCGCAGTTCCTTCTTCTCCGACATTGACTGTATATTGTCGCAGCCGCCCACTGTCACGGAAAATGTCTCGAATGTCGATGCGGCTAACGCCGCTCATATCGCACAAATATGATACCATCATTGCACCGAAATTGACGGTGAATTGAGTGCATTCATTTTTAGCCTTCATGCTTCCTATTTTTGCATTCGATCGCCCAGAAAAGCGGCCATAAAATTTCTACTCTCTTAATTGATGGCATAATTGAATGTATTTTTGTGTTGTTTGACTGCCATTTGTGCGAAATCAATCTGGCACACAGCTTGCAATTGGATGGATGCTCCCCGGATGGGGATCGGATTTCAAACCAAGGAGCCATCCATGCCCGCAGTGACCAAGCCAGCCAATCAAAAAGGCGACTTTCTTGTCGATTACGAGGAAAAGGTTTTTGAAGACGTACAGGCCGGCGAAGGCGAGAAAGCCCTCGTCACCTTCCATACCGTGGCCTTCGAAGGATCGATCGGATTTGTCAACCTGCTGCAGGCGACGCGCCTGAAACGGAAGGGTTTCGAGACCTCGATCCTTCTCTATGGCCCGGGCGTGACCCTCGGTGTCCAGCGGGGTTTTCCGACGCTCGGCGCGGAGGCTTTTCCCGGCCATCTGAATTTCAACAACCAGATCGTCAAGTTCATGGAAGAAGGCGGCAAGGTCTACGCCTGCCGTTTTGCCCTCCAGGCGCTTTACGGCCATGGCGAAGGAGCGCTGATCCCAGGCATCACGCCGATCAATCCGCTCGATGTTCTTGACCTAATCCTCATCCACCGCCGCGACGGCGCCTTCATTCTCGACACCTGGACGCTCTGACCGGCCGGAGGCGGAGCTTTGCTCCGCCTGCCCACGCAACCTAAGGATTCCGTCATGGAGAAAAAAATGATCGTCCGGGCCGCCGCGGCGCAGATCGCACCGGACCTGACCTCTCGCGAGAACACGCTTGCCCGCGTGCTGGACACCATCCGCGAGGCGGCATCAAAGGGTGCGGAGCTCATCGTCTTTCCGGAGACCTTCGTCCCTTGGTATCCCTATTTTTCCTTCGTGCTGCCGCCTGTTCTCTCCGGCAAGGAGCATGTCCGGCTTTACGAGGAAGCCGTCACCGTGCCGAGCGCCGCCACCGACGCGGTTGCCGCGGCTGCCCGGGAGCATGGCATCGTCGTGGCGCTTGGCGTCAACGAGCGCGACCATGGATCGCTCTACAATGCGCAACTGCTGTTCGACGCCGATGGCACGCTCATCCTCAAGCGCCGCAAGATCACCCCGACGTTCCACGAGCGGATGATCTGGGGCCAGGGTGATGCCTCCGGCCTGAAGGTGGTCGATAGCGCGGTCGGCCGCCTCGGCGCGCTTGCCTGCTGGGAGCATTACAATCCGCTGGCCCGCTACGCCCTGATGGCGCAGCACGAGGATATCCATATCGCCCAGTTTCCAGGCTCCATGGTCGGACCGATCTTTGCCGACCAGATGGAAGTCACCATCCGCCATCATGCACTGGAAAGCGGCTGCTTCGTCGTCAACGCCACCGGCTGGCTGACCGGTGAACAGATCGCCTCGATCACCCCGGATGCCGGCCTGCAGAAGGCACTGCGCGGCGGCTGCATGACCGCGATCATCTCGCCGGAAGGCAAGCATGTCGTGCCGCCGCTCACCGAGGGCGAAGGCATCCTCATCGCCGACCTCGACATGAGCCTGATCGTCAAGCGTAAGCGGATGATGGATTCGGTCGGCCATTATGCCCGCCCGGAACTGCTGCATCTCGTCATGGATGGCCGCGCCACCGCGCCCATGGTCACCACCTCAGAGCCATCCTTTTCCCCAGCCGAAGCAAGGACCCTTTCCGATGGAGAATACGACACGTCTTCCGACCGAACGCCTGATCAACGAATTGCAGTCCTACGGAGCCCGGCTCGTTGATCCCAAGGCCGGCCTTGAAAGCCGGCGCGGCGGCGCCGGACCGTCCGACCACAAGGCGCTGACCATCGACGGCATGACGGTGATGGTGCCGGTCCATACGGCACCCGCCTTCGAGAGCCCCTATCTCGTGGAAAAGCCGGACGATATGGGCCGCAGCCGCATCAGCCGCGATGGCACGGTGCTGGGGGAAGTCTCCTTTCCGCTACGGCCGCGTTTCTACGAGCGCTCGACCGCCGACGGCATCCCCTATTCGCAGATCGCCGTTCTGCACGGCAAGGACGTGTTGGCCACAACCGTGCTGCAGACCTGCATCCGCTATCAGAGCCGCACCAAGACCTGTCAGTTCTGCGCCATCGGCCAGTCGTTGGCGGCCGGCCGCACCCTCGCCCACAAGACACCGCAGCAGCTGGCGGAAGTCGCCAAGGCTGCCGTCGAACTGGACGACGTCAAACATATGGTGATGACCACCGGCACGCCGAAGGGCGACGACCGGGGCGCGGCGATCCTCGCCGACAGCGCCCGGGCCATCAAGGCAGCCGTCGATATTCCGATCCAGGCACAATGCGAGCCGCCCGAGGATGATGTCTGGTTTTCGCGCATGAAAGAGGCCGGCGTCGATGCGCTCGGCATGCATCTGGAGGCCGTGACACCAGAAGTCCGCGCCCGCATCATGCCGGGCAAGGCGCAGGTGTCGATCGCCAAATACATGGCCTCGTTCAAGGCCGCCGTCGAGGTCTTCGGGCGCGGCCAGGTCTCGACCTATATCCTGGCCGGTCTCGGCGACAGCCGCGAGGCCATTCTGGACATCTGCGAAAAGCTGGTGGCGATCGGCGTCTATCCCTTCGTCGTGCCCTTCGTGCCGATCTCCGGCACGCCGCTTGAAAGCCACCCGGCGCCCAAGCCGGAGTTCATGCATTCTATTCTCGGTCCCTTGTCGAGGATGCTGGTCGATAGCGGCCTGAAGGCCGTCGACATCAAGGCCGGCTGCGGCAAATGCGGCGCCTGCTCGGCCCTTTCCACCTATGAAAGGATGCTGACCAGATGATGCTCGAGCCTTTTGCTCCCTATCGCTCGAGCGAATTCCAGGTGAAGTTCGCGACCTCCGCCTGGGAGCGCCACCAGGCGCATGCGTTGCGCCGCGCCGTTTTCTGCGAGGAACAACAAATATTCGAAGGCGATGACCGCGACGCGATCGACGATCATGCCATCCCCATCGTTGCCCTCTCAATGCTCGGCATTACCGCCGACCAGATGGTCGGCACGGTGCGCATCCACCAGGCCGAACCTGGCCTGTGGTGGGGCTCGCGACTGGCGGTGCATCAGGATTTCCGCAAGATCGGTGCGTTGGGGGCAACCCTGATCAAGCTCGCCGTGTCGTCTGCCAATGCCATGGGCTGCCACACTTTCCTTGCCAATGTGCAGGTGCAGAACGGCCTGCTGTTCCGCCGGCTGCATTGGGATGTGATTGAGGAGTTCGAGGTCTACGGCAAAGCGCATCTCAGGATGAAGGCCGACCTTGCCTATTACCCGCCCTGCATCACGCCGGAAGCCGGCTTTATTGCCCTTCCCAAGAAGGCGGCCTGAGCATGGGCACGAGCGACATCGAGGCCCTGGCGGCAAAGCTCGCCGCCAGCAGCGGCATCGCCGCCAAGCAGGATATCGGCACGATCGCAGCAAGGCTCGGCCTGCAGGGGCAGCGGATTGCCGTCGGCGACGATTGCGCCGCCCTGCCCGATGGCAACGGTCATCTGCTTTTTGCCATCGAAGGTTTCATGAACGAGTTCGTCGCCGCCGACCCCTGGTTTGCCGGCTGGTGCGGCGTCATGGTGAACATCTCCGACATCGCCGCCATGGGTGGCCGGCCGATCGCTGTGGTTGATGCCGTCTGGGCCAATGGCGAGGCAGGTGCCACACCCGTTCTGGAAGGCATGCGGGCGGCATCCAGCGCCTTTGGCGTGCCGATCGTCGGCGGCCACACCAATATCCGCACTGAACGCGGCCAATTGTCGGTCGCCATTATCGGCCGCGCCAAGAAGCTGCTGACAAGTTTCGATGCAAGGCCGGGCGATGTGCTGGTTGCGGCGATCGACCATCGCGGCCGTTACCGCGAACCCTTCAACAATTGGGAAGCGGCAACGGATGCCCCGCCGGTTCGCCTGCGCGCCGACCTCGAATTGCTGCCCGAGATCGCCGAGGCCGGGCTAGCGCTTTCCGCCAAGGACATCAGCCAGGGCGGCATCGTCGGCACGGCCATCATGATGGCCGAATGCTCGCGTGTCGGCATCGATATCGACGTCTCCGCCATCCCCCTGCCCGCCGGTGTCAGCCTCGATCGCTGGCTCGCCACCTTCCCGAGCTTCGGTTACCTGCTTTCGGTCGCACCGGGAGATGTGGCCGATGTCGTGACCCTCTTCACCGCGCGCGGCATCACAGCTGCTGCCATCGGTTCGGTGACCGCCGGCAGCGAGATCGCACTAATCGACGGCGAGAGCCGGGCTGTGGTGCGCGACCATGCTGAAACGCCGCTGCTGCAGCTCGGCCGACAGGGGGTTGCCGCATGAGCCACCCGTTGGACCGAACCCTGCGCATTGCCATGTTGACCCATTCCACCAATCCGCGCGGCGGCGTGGTGCATGCCATGCAGCTGTCGGAAGCGCTGACCGCGCTTGGCCATAAGGTTGTGCTGCATGCCCCCGATGCCAGGGGCAAGGGGTTCTTCCGCAAGCCCTGCTGCCAGACGGCCTGCTTTCCTGGCGAGCCTGCCGCGTCAGATATGACTACCATGGTCGAACAGCGCATCAAGGACTACGTGCAACACTTCGAAAGCCTGGGCGCCCGCGACTTCGATTTGTTTCATGCCCATGACGGTATTTCCGGCAATGCGCTGGCGACGCTGAAGGAGCGCGGCCTGATCCCCGGTTTCGCCCGCACCGTGCATCATATCGACACGTTTACCGATCCGCAGCTGATGGAATTGCAGGACCGTTCGATCGACCGCGCCGACCTGTTTTTCTCCGTCAGCGAAATGTGGCAGGCGACCTTGCAGAACAATCGGGGCATCAGTTCCACGGTTGTTGGAAACGGCGTCGACACACACCGTTTTGCCCCCACATGGAGCGGCGATCAGACAGAACTGCGCGACCGGCTCGACCTGCATGCTGGCCCTGTCTTTCTCAGTATCGGCGGTATCGAAGCACGCAAGAACACGCTCGGCATTCTGGAAGCCTTCCGCCAATTGCGCGCAGTGCGGCCGGACGCCCAGCTGATCGTCGCCGGCGGTGCCTCGCTGCTCGACCATCGCGATTACCAGGAGGAGTTCCAATCCCATCTGCGGACATTGCGGGCGGATGCCGCCGCCGTGCACGTGATTGGCGCCGTGGCGGATGACGACATGCCCAATCTCTATCGGCTTGCGGACGCTCTTGTCTTTCCATCGCTGAAGGAAGGATTCGGGCTTGTCGTGCTGGAGGCCATGGCAAGCGGCATTCCCGTCATCGTCTCGTCCATCCCGCCTTTCACCGAATATCTCGGGACTGATGAGGTGATCTGGTGCGACCCGCACCATCCGGCTTCGATTGCCGAAGCCATGGCCCTTAGCCTGATCCCAGATCTGCGCGACCGACTGATCCCGAGGGGGCTCGAGGTTGCCGCCCGGTTTAGTTGGCACCGTGTCGCCGAAGCTCATCTTTCCGCCTATGCAACATTGAAGGAGGCAACCCATGCCTGAAATGCGCTTTGTCATCACCTGGCCCGATGGTCAGGAAGAGAGCTGTTATTCCCCCTCTTTGATTATACGTGAGTTTTTCACCGAGGGCGAAAGTTACCCGGTTGCAGATTTCGTCGATCGCAGCCGCAAAGCGCTGACGATCGCCAGCGATCGCGTCGAGGCGAAGTATGGATTTGCGTGTTCATCGGCAAACGACCAGCTCGCCCGCATCGAAAGTGCGGCTGTCCCCTTCCTGAACGACGCAGATGCCCGCGTCCGCTGCGAAACCTTTATCCTCTGAAAGGACCCACCATGACGACACCATCCCTCAAGAGTCACTACAGCGCGGTTGTCATCGGCGGTGGCCAGGCCGGGCTCTCGGCCTCCCACTATCTGAAGAGGCACGGCATTGATCACGTGGTTTTCGAGAAGAAGACCGTTGCGCATAAATGGAGGAACGAACGCTGGGACGCCTTCTGCCTGGTGACGCCGAACTGGCAATGCCAGCTTCCCGACCATCCCTATGACGGCACCGATTCGCACGGTTTCATGGTCAAGGACGAGATACTCGCCTATGTTGATCGCTTCGTGAAAAAGGTCGATGCGCCGGTCTTCGAACAGACCAGCGTCACCTCGCTCGAAAAGCAGGGCGACCTGTTCCGCGTCGAGACCTCGGCCGGCACTGTCACTGCCGATGCCGTGGTGATCGCCACCAGTCTTTATGCCGATCCCGCCATTCCACGCGCCGCCGAGCGCCTGCCGGACGAGATCGTCCAGTTGCACACCGCCGCCTATCGCAATCCCGGCCAACTGCCGGAGGGCGGCGTCATTGTCGTCGGCTCGGGCCAGTCCGGCTGCCAGATTGCCGAGGATCTGCATCTGGCCGGCCGCAAGGTGCATCTGGTCACCGGCAATGCGCCGCGTTGCGCCCGTTTCTATCGCGGTCGCGATGTGGTCGACTGGCTTTCCGATATCGGCCAGTACGACATCACGGTCGAACATGATGGCATGACGAAGAAGAAGCACGACACCAACCATTACCTGACAGGACGCGACGGCGGACGCGATATCGATCTGCGCAAGTTCGCGCTGGAGGGCATGGCGCTCTATGGCCGCATGTGCGGCGTCGCCGCCGGTCGGATGCTGTTCGAGCCGAACCTGAAGGCCAATCTCGACGGCGCCGACCGTGTCTATAACGGCATCAATACCCTGATTGACCGGCATATCACCGAAAAAAGCATCGAGGCTCCGGCCGGATCGCCCTACGTCCCCGTCTGGGAGCCTGGGGCGGAAATTGCCGAACTCGATCTGAAGGCCGAGGGGATCACCTCCGTCATCTGGGCCACGGGGTTCAGTCCGGATTGGTCCTTCGTCGGCCTGCCGATCTTCGACGGCAACACCTACCCCGTTCATCGCCGCGGCGTCACTGTCGTCGATGGCGTCTACGTGCTCGGACTTCCCTGGCTCTGGACCTGGGGTTCAGGGCGGTTCCTCAGCGTCGGCAAGGATGCCGAACATGTGGTCGGGCATCTCGCAGCTCGGCATTTGGCACAGACATCGTCTCTCAAGCAAACGGCAAACGCATGATGATGAGAGCGGCCCTTCTCGATTTTCCGCCCGCAGGGCCTTCGGCACGCGACTTGATGGAACGTGCCCTTGATCCGCATATCCTGCTCGGCATGCCGCATTTGAATGCAAACGGGCTGTCGGAGACCTGGCTCATGAAGGAACTCGGCCATCGTCACTGGCTGATGCTTGCCTGTCATTTCGGGCTCGACAATGCGGATTTCAGAACGGCCGATGGGGAGGAGGCCTATGCTGCGATCTGTGCAACGTCCCTGACGGATGCCCACTTCGACGTCGTGCAGGCGAACGACATTTTGACGATCCACTCGAGACTGTCCGTCGTCTCCCGAACCCAGACGGGGACCCGACACGAGTTATCTGTTCACGGCAGAAGCGTGGGCACGGTCGAATTGATCTCAACCTTCGTGCACAGGAGAATCAAAGACAGCAATCACTCAATCGTCCGTGTGACTGTTCGCGAACCGCAAGCACAGCGGTTCGAAATCAATTCTCTGGCAAAAAACGCTGCAGACATCCGGAATGGCAGGTTACGGACGCATTTCGGGTTTCCTGTCTTCGCTAACGAAGCGCTCCGAACCTTTAATTTTGATCCCAGCACCTCGCAAGAATTCAATGGCGCCGGACTATATTACTTTGCCGAGTATCAGGCACTCGCCGACCGCGCCCTGGAAAACTGGTTTCCCTGCAAGGGGCCGGTCGTCCGTAAGGACGTTTTCTTCCTTGGAAATATCGAACGAAATGAAAGTGTTTTCTTCGACCTTATCGATTTTTCCGACGAGCAAAAAACTGTCCATGGGCAGCTACGACGCGAGAATGGGAAAGTGATCGCCAAAATATTTGGCGCGTGGAAATGTCTTCGCTGAAGCGTGCACTGAATGCGGGGCGCATTTTTAACTCAGCTTCCAGGCTGAGGGGATTTACGGGCAACTCATTCACATCAGCCTGGCAGAGCGGTGTCGCAGCGGTCGCAAGCACTCCTGCCAAGCTGAGTTGGCGCCGAAGCCTGGATATCAGCGGCAGCGCATTCTTTGCGGCACTGGCGCGGGTGCTTGCATCGCTCCTGGATGCCTGAAAATCCCGAAGAACCAATCATGAGCCACAGATCTATCTTCAAGGCTCACTACCGAAAAACTCGAGAAGTACTGGGTTGAATACGGATGCCGACTCAACATTGACGATATGCCGCCCCGGCAGCGACACATGCCGTCCCTGCCGAACGCCGGCGGCAATCGCCTCCAGCTCGGAGGGCGGGCAGACCGGATCGTCTTCGCCCGAAATGGCAAGAAGGGGATTGGCGATCTTGTCGATGTCCTTCCGCAGATCGGAGCCGGCCAACGCCGCGCAGCAGCCGATATAGCCATCGATCGACGTCGCGGCAAAGCTGTCAAGTATCCTCCCGACGATGGCTGGTTCGGCGGCATTGAATACCGGTGTGAACCAGCGCATGGCGGTGACGGCGGTCAGTCCACCGAGGCCATTTTCGCGCACGGCCTCGATGCGAGCGCTCCAGCTTTCGGCGGTCCCGATCCTCGCTGCGGTCGCGCAGACAACGATCTTGCCGAAACGCTCTCGGGCATGGAGGCCGAGCCATTGCCCGGTCAGGCCGCCGATCGACAAGCCGCAGAAATGCGCACGCGCGATGTCCAGCGCGTCGAGCAGCGCAATGACGTCGTTGCCAAGGTCGGTCAGCGTATACGGCGCTGGCGGCGCCGACGACAGGCCGTGCCCCCGGCAGTCGTAGCGCAACATACGATAGTGCCGCGACAATTCCACCACCTGAGCGTCCCACATGCGCAGGTCGGTGCCGAGCGAATTGCAGAACATCAGCCAGGGCTTGCCTGTGCCGTCGTCCGTGTCGCCGTCGATCCGGTAGTGAAGGCGGTGGCTGGTGAGATCGAGGTAAGGCATGGATCGAAAACTTTCGATTTGTTAAGAGGTTCGGAGGCTACTCCGCGGCAAAGCCGAGCAGGATGCCTGCGAGCATCGCGGTGGATATTCCCACCGGCAGCTTGTCTACGATCCTTTCGAACGTTCCGGTGATCGCTATAACAAAGGTCGCTACGCTTGCCACGAGGTAAGCATCGACACCTCTGGGTAATCGACCCCTCGGCAGAAGCGAAATCAGAAGCGTGGAGCTCAGCGCCAACCAGGCGATCACCACCGGCACCTGGTACTTCAGGCTTGGCAGTATCCCTGACACACCGCTCCCGACGGAAATGGTCCTTACCCAAGACTCCAGCAGCCCCCTGCGCTATCTGGAAGACGATGGCCAATAGTCCGGCATCGGCGACCAACGTGGATATGAGACCCGCCAGAACAGTCGAGGTATAAACCATCCACCTGATGCTTGCCCTTCATACCGGCCATCGTCACCGCCCCCTATGCCGTGGCAACTCGTACGACGTTGGACTGGCGAGCATTGCTCACCGCGAAGACCAGCATCGCCATTGCCGAAACCGCCGCGGGAACGGCGAAGATCAGGAAGTTCTGCTGAAGCGGGAGTTCGTTTGCCAGAAGCGCACCCCCAAGGGTAGGGCCGACAATCGCACCGATCCGGCCGACGCCTGAAGCCCAGCCCAGGCCTGTCGAGCGAACTGAGAGATTATAGAGCTGCGCCACGCTGGCATAAAGGAGGATCTGCGTGCCAATGGTCGTGGCGCCGGCAATGAACACCAGGAGAAACAGCAGTCCCGCCGGCGGGTTGAAGCCGATCATCGCAATCGACAGGGCCGCGACGACGAAGAAGCCGAGGACGACCCTTGGCAGACCCAGCCGGTCGCCGAGCCAGCCGCCGGCGATGGCACCGGCCATGCCGCCAAAGTTGAGCGAGAAAAGGCTGAGCAGGCTGGCCCTCTCGGCATAACCGGCTTCTTGCAGGACCTTCGGCAGCCAGGACGACAGAAGGTAGACAAGCAGAAGGCAGCAGAAGAAAGACACCCAGAGCATGATCGTGCGCAAGGCGCGTTCATGGCGGAACAGCTCGGAAACGGATGCCGATGCACCCTTGGTCTCGGAGAAAACGAGACTGTCGGAACTGCCCGGCTCCATGGCCGGATTGATCCTGGCATAGATCCGCTTCGCCTGCTCCTGCTTGCCCTGGCGAATGAGAAAGCCCAGCGATTCCGGCAGTTTCCACAGGATGAGCGGCAGCATAAGCAGCGGTACGGCGGCGACGAAGAACATCGGTTGCCAGCCATATTGCGGGATCATGCCGATGCCAAGTCCCGCCGCAACCATACCGCCGACCGAATAACCGGAGAACATCAGCGCGACCATGGTCCCGCGGAGGCGTTTCGGCGCATATTCGTTCATCAGTGCCACGGCGTTTGGCATCAACCCGCCACAACCGAGACCGGCAATAAAGCGAAAGACCTTGAACTCGCCCGGCGAACTCGCAAAACCTGTGAGAAGAGTGGCTACGGTAAAGAGCAGGAAGCTGATCGCGATGCCTTTCTTCCGACCGATCCTGTCCGCCAGCGGCCCAAAGATAAGGGCTCCGAACATCATTCCGAACAGCGCCCAGGCCTGCAGGGTGCCGGCTTGCGGCTTGGTAAGCCCCCACTCCGCGATCAGCGTCGGCAGCACGGTGCCCGCGACGAACACGTCGTAGCCGTCGACAACCAACAGCAGCGCGCAAAGCGCGACCACTGTCCATTGAAAGCCCCCGAAGGGGCCATTGTCTATAGCCTCATTCACATCGATGGTGCGCATTGTCACTCCTCCCAGAGTTGTTGTGCATTCCAATTCTCAAGTCTTCAGCCGAGATCCCCACCGGTGACCGGCAACACGCTGCCGGTGATGTAGGACGCCTCGTCTGAGGCCAGGAACAGGATCGGCGCAGCCTGTTCCTCGATGGTGCCGTATCGCTTCATGAAGCTGGACTGCTTCACCTGCCCGACGACCTCGGCCATCCAGCTCTTCTCCGTCTCTGTGTCGCCAGCGTCGTTGCGCGGTATGCGGCGCGGCGGTGCCTCCGTGCCACCCGGCGCCGTGGCGACCACGCGGATGTTCCGTTCCGCCAGTTCCATCGCCAGCGATTGGGTGATGGCGTTCACGCCGCCCTTTGCCGCCGAGTAGGGCACGCGATGGATGCCGCGCGTGGCGTTCGAGGATACGTTCACGATCGTGCCGCCGCCGCGCTGAGACAGGTGCGGCAGGACGGTGTGACAGCAGTAGAGCGTCGGCATTAGCGAGCGGCGGATCTCCGCATCGATCTGCTGCGGCTCGAACTCGCCGTAGGGGCGCATACGGATCGCCCCACCGACATTGTTGATCAGGATGTCGATGCCGCCGAACGTCTCGGCGGCAAAGCGCATCGCGGCAGCGGCGCCTTCATAAGTTTCCAGATCGACGGTGAAGGCGGCCGTTTGTCCGCCGATCACTTCCGCGGCCACCTCGGCGACGAAGTCGGCACGGTCCACGAAGACGACCCGGCCACCCTCTTCCGCAGCGCGTAGCGCGACGCTGCGCCCGATGCCCTGGGCCGCGCCGGTCACCACCAGCACTTTTCCGGTGAAACGACCTTCGAAGTGCGTCGTGCTCATGCGGCCTCCTTCGCCATGGCATTGGGCGTGAACTTCTCGTAATGGAAACAGCGCGGCTTTACACCGTTGTCATCGAAATGCTTGCGTACCGCGTCGACCATCGGCGGCGGTCCGCACAGGTAGACATCGACGTCACCACCGTGGAGCACATCCGGCGGCATATGCTGGGTCACCCAGCCCTTGTATGGATGGCTCGACGCATCTTCGGCCACGACGGTGGTGAAGGTGAAATTCGGCAGGCGCGCGATATAGTCCTCGATCTTATC
Source organism: Rhizobium nepotum 39/7 (assembly GCF_000949865.1). Classification (GTDB taxonomy): domain Bacteria; phylum Pseudomonadota; class Alphaproteobacteria; order Rhizobiales; family Rhizobiaceae; genus Agrobacterium; species Agrobacterium nepotum. The sequence continues at coordinate 17,934 of NZ_JWJH01000029.1, forward strand.
CACCAGAACCAGATCGAGATCGCGCGTCACGCCATAGATCAGGTGGATTTTCTCGTCCGATCCGGTTCGGGCAAGAATCTCTAGCATGGAAAGGAACGGCGCAAGGCCGGTGCCTCCGGCCAGGAATAAAAGCGGCCGCTCGACATTGCGCAGGTAAAAGCTGCCTAAGGGGCCGGTGAGATCGAGCCGGTCGCCGGGCTTGGTACCGGCAAGCCAATTGCTCATCAAACCATCTGGAATCTTCTTGATGAGAAACCCAATGCGCTGCTCGCCCGGCGCGGTGCTGAACGAATAGGAGCGGCTTTGTCCGCTCCCCGGCACGTCGATATTGACATATTGGCCGGGCAGAAAGGCGGGCGCCGTCGCCGCATCGACGTCCAACTCCAGCAGGATCGCCGCATCGTTGTGCTGCGTCACCCGCGCCACCGTTGCGCCGAATTTCTGCTGTCCCGTCTTGCAGGCGGTCGATGTCGTCGGCACCGCGATGACGCAGTCGGATGAGGGTTTCATTTGGCAAGTTAGCACAAGTCCCGCCTCCGCCTCGTCGGGGGTCAGCGCGTCGTCGACAAAATCATCGCCGAGATCGTAGCTGCCGCTCTCGGCCCGGCACTTGCAGGTACCGCACACGCCGTCGGAACAGTCCATCGGCAGGTTGATCTTGCTGCGAAAGGCCGCGTCGAGAACCTTCTCGCCGTCCTTGCAGTCGACGAAACGGGTGACGCCGTCCTCGAAGTTCAATGCGATGTTGTAGCTGGCCATGGAACCCTCCTCAAAGTTTCCTGCCCGCCCGGCGACGTTCGTCAGATGTGATAGACGTCGATGACCTGGCGGATGTAGTCGTTCTTCAGCACGATCTTCTTGGCTGAAATCAACAGCTGGTCGCCACTCCTGCGCAGCGTGACGAACATTGTCCCGAAGAAGTGGTCGGTCACTTTGTAGCGGTGATTGAGCGTGTTGAAGTTGTAGCGAACGTCCACCTCCTCGCCGCGCATTTCCAGCACCTCGACATTGGTGACGTTGTGGCTGGTGCGCGGCTCGGGCGTCGATGCGCCGGATCGCTCCGTCTTGATCCGGAAGACCCGGTCTTCCAGGCCGTCGCGGTTGGGATAGTAGATCAGCGAAATCTGCGAGTGCGGATCTTCGGTGATCTGGTCGTCGTCATCCCACGCCGGCATCCAGTAGCTCACGTCCTGCGCATAGCAGGTGAGCCATTCGTCCCAATCGCGGTCGTCCAGCAGGCGCGCCTCCCGGTAGAGGAAGGCGCAGATGGTGTTGTAGGAGACGCTCATGCCGTCACCTCCTTCCGCTCAAAGGAGAGCGCTTCGCGCATCACCTTTGCCCAGTATTCGTGCTGGCGGACGAACAGCCCCTCGTCCTCGCTGCGCTCGCCGGAAAGCAGCGGCTTCATGCCCATCTGCTTTGCATTGTCGTCCGGACCTTCGATCCAGAGCGGCGCACCGCGCGACATGTCGTTCCAGAGCGCGGCGATACCGGCATATCCAGCCTGGCAGGCCCGGAATTCCTCCAGGTCGTCGGCCGTGCCCATGCCCGAGACGTTGAAGAAGTCCTCGTACTGGCGGATGCGGAGCGCGCGGTTCTCGGCGCTTTCGCCCTTCGGTGCGAAGCAGAAGATGCTGATCTCGGTCTTGTCGACGCTGATCGGCCGGGTGACGCGGATCTGGGTGCTGAACTGGTCCATCAGGAAGACATTCGGATAGAGGCAGAGGTTGCGGGTCTGGTTGACGATGAAGTTCGCCCTGTCCTCGCCTACGCGCGCCGTGATCTCCTCGCGCTCGCTGTAAACCGGGCGTACCTCCGGGTTCATCGTCCGGGTCCAGAGCAGGATATGGCCGTTTTCGAAGCCATAGACGCCGGCGGTCGACTTGCTCCAGCTGTTGGCATCCACCGCCTTGGTACCCTCTTCGGCGCGCCGGCCCATGGTCGCTGCGTAGTTCCAGTGCACGGAGCTGACGTGGTAGCCGTCGCACCCGTTCTCCATCTGGAGCTTCCAGTTACCGTCGTAGATGTAGGAGGAATTGCCGCGCAGCACCTCCAGCCCGTCCGGCGCCTGGTCAACGATCTGGTCGATGATCACCCTGGTTTCGCCGAGATAGTCCGCGAGCGGGGCGGCATCCGCGTTCAGGCTGCCGAACAGGAAGCCGCGATAGTTCTCGAAACGCGCAACGCGCTTCAGGTCGTGCGAGCCGTTCTGGTTGAACTGCGGTGGATACTGGGTCGTCTTCTCGTCCTTCACCTTGAGCAACTTGCCGGTGTTGGAGAAGGTCCAGCCGTGGAAGGGGCAGGTGAAACTGCCCTTGTTGCCGTGCTTGCGACGACACAGCATGGCACCGCGATGGGCGCAGGCATTAATTACGGCATTGAGTTCGCCGGTCCTGTCGCGCGTGATGACGACCGGCTGGCGGCCGATATAGGTGGTGTAATAATCGTTGTTGTCGGGGATCTGGCTCTCATGGGCCAAATAGACCCAGTTGCTCTCGAAGATGTGCTTCATCTCCAGCTCGAACAATTCGGCATTGGTGAAGATGTCGCGCCGGCAGCGAAACACGCCGGCCTCCTTGTCATCCTGTACCGCCGTGGCGAGCAACTGGTCGAGATCATGGGTCTTTTCGATAGTCACAGACATGGTTCTTCTCCCGCTCGCGGCGCACCTCTTCCCGTGCGGCCGTAGCAACAATGTCGAATTCACGATGTTTCGGGCGCGGCGGCCTCTTTCAGCCGCCGCAGGGATCTTACGCCGCGGCGCGCTGGCGCTGCTCGTTGACCTGATTGTCCACGCCGTTCACGAGCGCGGTGAGATGAATGTCGAATTCGATCTCTGCGAACGGACCGGTGAGATTGTTGGCCTTCATGCTGGCCTCGTCGGTGCGCTCGATAATGGTCGGCACGAGACCGTCCCGGGTTGCGTAGGCGAAGTCGTCATTGACCAGCGGGTCGCCGTCGATGTTGATCTGGGTGGTCAGCTTGCGGTGACCATCGGCACTGATGAAGAAGTGGATATGCGCCGGACGCTGACCATGACGGCCGAGCGCAGACAGCAGCTGTTCGGTTGGACTGCCCGGAGGAACACCGTAACCGTGTGGCACGATGCTCTGGAACTTGTAACAGCCCTTCGCATCGGCGATGATCGTGCGGCGCATGTTGAACGGCGCCTGTAGTCCGGTCGGGTCGAAGTGGGAGTAGAACCCGCGGGTGTCACAATGCCAGACTTCAACGGTCGCGCCCGGCAGCGGCTTGCCGCCGGCGTCGTAAACGGTTCCATGCATGATCAGCGTATGGCCGTTGGTGTCCCTGCCGTCGTCAAGACGGGCAAAGCCTTCCGAGACCGGGGCGCCGGCCACATAGAGCGGGCCTTCGATGGTGCGCGGGGTCGGGTTCTCGATGCCGAGCGCCGCGTCGATGGCATCGAGGCGCTCATCGAGGAAATGGTCGAGGCCGAGACCTGGCGAGATCAGGCCAGCCTGCCCCGCGGCACCGATGTCATTGAGCCAGGCAATGCCGGTCCAGTATTCGTCAGGGGTGATGTTGAGATCATCGATCGCCTTAAACAGATCGGCCATGATCCTATGAACGATCTGCTTGACGCGCGGATTGCCGCCCTCTTTGTCAAGACCGCTCAGGACTTTGAGAAAGTCCTGAATATCTGACCTGTTGAAAATCTTGACGCTCACTTCTTATCCTCCTCTTGGATTGCTCACAAAGCTATGCGGTTCCTGTCCTCCCGGGCACCGCCGCTGATGGCACTAGGTATCATCGTCGCGGATGGCGGAGGGATGCCGCAGCAGCGGCGTCACCTCGATGTCCATGAACTTGAACAACGGCAGGCCGGACAAAATCTCATGCAGCTCCGCGTTGTCGTTCACGTCGAGGACGCTGTAGTTCGCGTACTCGCCGGCGATGCGCCAGATGTGCCGCCACTTGCCGCTGCGCTGCAGTTCCTGCGAATAGGCCTTTTCCCGTGCAATGATCTCCGCCGTTTCCTCCGAGGGCAGATCATGGGGAATGCGCACATTCATTCGTACATGAAACAGCATAATCTCACCCCACCACGCGCAAGGTCGAAGCGTGCTTGCCATCCCTGCGGAAACGATTGATGGCTTCCCCGGCGAGCGTCACTCCGAGCCCGGGACCCTTTGGCAATTGCAGCTCGAAGTTCTCGAAGCGAAGCGGCTCCTCCAGGATTTCTTCGGTCAGAAGCAGGGGACCGAAGAACTCGGTACCCCATTCCAGTTCCTTGACGCCTGCCATCAGCTGAGATGCCGCGACGGTGCCGATCGGCCCCTCCAGCATGGTGCCGCCATAGACGCTGACGCCCGCAGCTTCCGCAATCGCGATCACCCGGGCGGCAGCAAACAGCCCTCCCGCTTGCTCGATCTTGATTGAGAACACGTCGGCCGCCCGTGCAGTCGCCGCCTCGAGCGCGCTTTCAGGTCCAACCAGAACTTCGTCGGCCATGATGGCGATCGGGGACGTCCGCCGCAGACGGGCGAGCGGTGCGATCCCCTGCACCGGTTGTTCGACCAGTACGCAGCCGGCGTCGGCCAGAGCCTGGATTGCGTTACGCGCCTCCCGCTCCCGCCACGCCATGTTTACGTCGACCCGGATGGTGGCCAAGTCCGGCAGTGCCTTGCGGATTGAGCTGACATGGCGGATATCATCTTCAATCGATTTTACGCCGATCTTCAGCTTGAAATCCTTGTGCCGCCGCCGATCGAGCATAGCTTGCGCCTCATCGATGTCCTTGGCAGTGTCGCCGGAGGCAAGCGTCCAGGCGACCGGCAGGCTGTCGCGGCGGCGCCCACCGAGCAGTTCCGACATCGGCAGACCGAGGCGGCGCGCATGGCAATCGAGCAGGGCGGCCTCGACCGCGCATTTAGCGAAGTGATTTCCCTTTACGGATTTGGCGACGAGATCCATCGCAGCCTGGATGCGCGTCGCGTCACGGCCGATCAGCAGTGGCGCGATATACTCGTCGATCGTCAATTTCATGCCTTCTGGACTTTCCGGCCCATAGGCGAGACCGCCGATCGTTGTACCCTCTCCGAGCCCCTCGAAGCCGTCGGAGCAGCGAACGCGGACGATCGTCATGCTCTGCCGGTTCATGGTCACCATCGACAGTCGATGGGGTCGAATGGTGGGCAGATCGAGTATAATCGTCTCGATTGCGCTGACGCGGATTTCCGTAGACACCAAGCTTCCTCCCTTGATTACGAGGAAATTAGCGTTCACTTTGAAATCAGTCCAAAACTATAAAAGTTGGTTTTAATACCTGAAAGGTATAATGATGGAACTGAGGCAGCTGCGCTATTTTCTTGCTGTCGCGCGCGCGCGAAACTTCTCGCGTGCCGCGGACATTCTGCATATCGCGCAGCCGCCCCTCAGCCGGCAGATTCAGCAATTGGAAGACGAACTGGGCGTTCTGCTAATCGACCGGTCGAACCGCCCTTTCGATCTGACCGAGGCCGGCCGCTTCTTCTACGAACAGGCCGGACAGATCATTGCCCGGACAGAGCACATGCGAGAGCAGACGCGCAAAATCGGCTTGTCCAAACGGGAGCGCTACGTCATCGGCTGTGTTGGCTCGACCCTTTATGGCGGCATGCCGGACCTCGTTCGCCGCATGCACCGGCGCTGGCCGGAACTCGACATCGAGATCCGCGAAATGATGTCGACCGAGCAGGTCATCGCTCTCAAGGAGAGGCAGATCGATCTCGGCTTCGGCAGGGTTCGCTTCAACGACAGGGAGGTGGAGAGGTTGACGCTTCGAGAGGAACGACTGGTCGTTGCTTTTCCCAAGGGACATCCGAAATCGCTTTCCTCGGATCCCATCGCACTTGCCGAACTGGAGGGTGAACCGCTCATCGTCTATCCATCGGCCCCGCGTCCGAGCTTTGCAGACGAAATCCTCAACATGTTGACCGAGCAAGGCATTTCTCCTGGCAGCGTGGAAGAGGTACGTGAAATCCAGACCGCTTTGGGTATCGTAGCGGCCGGGGTGAGCTTGTGCATCATTCCCGCGGCGTCGCAGCGGCAAAGACCCGACGACGTGTGCTACCGCACCATAAAGGACGAGAACGCCACCTCGCCGGTCATCATGAGTTTCAGGCGCGACGATGCGAAGGGGAGGATCGAAGAGATCAAGCAACTCATTCGCGAGATGTACGCCGACAACCCGCCTTGGCTACAACTCTCCAACGTACAACTCGACGGGGCCTGAGGTTTGCCCTGCCTTACTGATTATGTGAGGGCTGCGAACTGCGTCGCGAAGGCATAGTTACTCTCACTGCGGCTTTTTCTTGGGGCTACCCTCATGGGACCGGGCTTCTGCCTGAGTTCCTGAACGATTTTCTCATTGTCACTGGCGTGTTGGTTTTCTATCAGAGCCCTGACACGGGCGTAGAATGGCCGTGACGTCAAGTTTCCGGCTGCTACTAGACGCTCTGTGTTGATGTCCAGTTTCGCACGCAACCTTTCAGCTTGGCCCTCGAGCCGCCGGAAGCCAGCTGAGCCACGGAGAAGCCACGGGGTCGATTCATCCAGAGGAAAATCGCTGAAAAAAATGCGGATTTGAATCTGAAGCCATCGTCACGCGCTCCCGGCGGACTCGTCGTGTTCATGGAATTGCCACTTTAGCCTTGCCCCAGAGTCCCAGTATCCCAAGACTATGCTTCAAGTCCATTTCGACCCGGAATGATCCCCATGGCAATGGCGAGGCGAACCCGTTGTAGCAAGCCGTTTGCAGAATGCCCCGCGTGGTTGGATCTGGTGTCGCTCCGTCATGGATAGTCAGATCGACGCCGATGAAAAGGCCGATGCCTCTTATCCCGCCTATTCGGTCACAACGGTTTTTCGATTCCAAAAGGCGCGCAAGGAAATGGTCTCCCACTATGCGGGCACTCTCGATCAGTCCTTAGTCCGCCATGACGTCGAGTACCGCCAGTCCCGCAGCGGCCGCTACCGGATTACCGCCGAATGTGTTGAAGTAGCCCGTATCGCCGAAGCGCGACAGATGATCGGGCCGCGTTACGACGCCGTCCATTGGAAAGCCGTTCCCCATCGGTTTGCCCATCGTCACGATATCGGGAAGCACGCCGTGGCGCGAAAATCCCCACATGCCCGCACCGGTTCGTCCGAAACCTGGTTGAACTTCATCGGCAATGAACATCCCGCCCGCCTTGCGAACCGCTTCGACCGCAGGCGATAGAAAGCCGGCGGGATCAGCATAGATGCCATCACTCGAAAAGATCGAATCGACGATCAGGGCCGCAATAGTAATGCCATTTTCCTGCAAGTCGGCGATGGCGGCCTCAACGGAAGCTCTGAAAGCATCGCCAACGGAGGCACTATCGCTACCTGTGGGCGCGGGTACTGTGCGCACGAATGCGGCGGGCCCCATCTCCGCAGCGATGATGGTCGCGCCCTTACCCGCTGCCACCGCTGCCTGACACCTACGATGCGGCGCTGTTTCGCACAACGGCGAAAGAGCTTGGCTATCACCCGCTCACGTTGCCTGCCTCGAATGCTTCGCAGCCTCGGGCCCTGCGGATTCTGTGGTCGCTACAGCTGTCTGAACTATTCCAAGGCGTCACCGCAGACCTGCGTCCTCGATGCGCTGAAGCGGTTGTCGAACTTCGAGTACAAGGCGAGGTGCGAAGTCTCCAAGATCGAAAAAGCCACCGACGGCAAGACGGCGACGGGTGTCACCTATTTCCTTGGACACATGATCTTTACAGCCTCGGGTCTGTACGATCTCAACTCGGTCTGGGCCGGGGTTCATGCTGATGATGATCGGCTTCGGGGTCTATTCTGCGGTCGACTATATCGAACGCAAACTGCGGCCATGGAAAGAAAAATCGAATCACACGGGTCTTGATGTCCGAACCATTCCACTCTCGAGCTCATCAGCGGTAACTACAATGAAAGAATTACTGAAACGAATTCTCCTGGCAGGCTGTGGCCTTGCTATCGCCCCAGTGCCGCCTGCCGGGGACCAGAAACAGAAACAGGTCGTCGTCTCGCAGCTCTTCCAATCGGTGATGTTTCTACCACTCTATGTGGTGCTGGATCGCGGCTTTTTCGAAAAGCAGGGGTTGGCGATGACCAAACAAACGTCGGGCTCGCCGAATGCATTGCTGTCCGCAGCTATTGCTACCCCAAGGATGCGCTCTTCAACGGCCCGGTAAGTCGTGCTGCAGCTCCACAACCCTTCCCTTCCGTAAACTGACATTTCCGGCGACGGGCGGCTGATGGTTCATTAATTTATTTAATTCGATAGTTTTAGTAGTTTATTGCTCGGATCACGCCTCTCACGCCTCTATAAAACAGACAATTCTGTACGATTTTCGTCGTTTCGTTACCAGGCGAATTCTTAATTTGTAACAGTGGCTTGAACGATCGCAAGCCGTCCGGATTTGAAGCCGCCGCCCAAGCCCTGAGATGGTCACGGTGTCGGGAAGCTTGAGAGGGATTTGTAATGCAGTCAACGCGTCGTACTTTCGTCAAACTATCGGTAAGCGGGGTCTTTCTGCCAGTTGCCGCGGCGGTTGGCCTTTCGCGCGCACCGAACGCGTTCGCAGCCGACCAAAAGGTTCTCTCAATAGCTCAGGGCAACGACATTCTGTCGCTTGATCCGGCCGATCATGGCAACAACAGCACGGAATCGGCGCTCGTCAATATCTACGATTATTTGGTAACGAAGGACTTTTCCGGCGAAACACTGGTCTTCACCCCGAACCTTGCGAAGTCGTGGTCGACCGACGACCAGGTGCGCTGGCTTTTCAACCTCCGCGATGACGTTCACTGGCACGACGGGCGTAAGTTCACCGCTAACGACGTGAAGTTCACCATTGAGCGGACACAGGGCGACCCTAAGCTGAAAAGCACGAGTAAGTTTTCTTCCGTGAAAGGCGTGAAGGTCATCGACGACCATACGCTAGAAATCGAGACGAACTATCCGAACCCGCTGCTGCTCCACGCTTTTGTCGGCAATGGCGCCGGCATTCTGCCTAAGCAGGCTTTCGAAGCGGCAGGCGACAAGGAAGCATTCTTCCACAATCCGGTCGGCACCGGGCCTTACAGGTTCAAGGAATGGCGCAAGGCTGACCGGTTGGTTCTGGAGAAAAATGCCAACTGGTGGGGCGGCCAGCCGAAATGGGATGCTGTCATCATCCGCGCCATTCCCGAAACGGCGACACGCGTTTCGGAGTTCATCACCGGTGGCGTCGACATCGCGGTGAATATTCCGCCAGAGGACATCGAGCGCATCAAGGCCAATCAGGGTACTCGCATTATCTCCTTCGATATTGCCCGTAATCTTGCGCTGCATGTCCGCACCGGCGAAAAATGGGTGACGCACGATCCGCGTGTCCGGGAGGCGATCGATCTTGCCATCGATCGTGAGACCATTGCCAAGCAGGTGGTCAATGGTTACGGCTCGCCGACGCGCGGCTTCTTCCCGAATAAGATTCCCGGTTCGAACCCGGCGTTGAGTGCCGGCCTGACTTATGATCCGGAAAAGGCCCGTGCATTGCTGCGGGAGGCCGGCCAGGATGGCGCGACAATCAAGCTCAGCACGCCCAGTGGCCGCTACGTCAAGGACCGCGAAATCTCCGAGGCCGTCATTGGCTATCTCGAAGATGCCGGTTTTCGTCCGCAGCTCGAGGTTCTCGACTGGACCATCTACAACAGCCGCCTGACCGCGGACGGTTTCGGTGAACTCTACCTGTGGGGCATGGGTTCCTACACCGACGGTTCCTCGCTGTTCCAGGAAGAGTTCAAGCGCCATTACGAATGGGCCGATGCCGAGTTCAACAGCCTACGGGAAAAAGTCCGCAATGCGTGCAACGAGGACGAGCGACTTGCGATCCTGCGCCGGGCGCAGGAAATCGTCGCCGACCAGCGCGTCCGTATCGGCCTGATCTATCCGCAGTCGATCTATGGCGTGAATGACCGCGTAAAATTCGGCGGTCGTTTCGACGAGATGATCTTTGCCGAGGATGTGGTTCCGGCATGAACTTGCGTTATTTGCAGCGTTCGCTGGTTCAGATCGTTCCGGTCCTCTATATTGTCTCGCTGATCGTCTTCATCCTCGTCTATCTGACGGGAGACCCTTCAGCGCTGCTGGTGCCAGAGGATGCAACCGAAGCAGACCGGCTGGCGCTGGTGGCGGCGTGGGGTCTCGATCGGCCATGGTACGTGCAATACCTGGTTTATATGCGCAACATATTAAGCGGCGATTTCGGCGTCTCCTACCGTTATGGGACAGAGGCGCTGCCCATCGTGCTGGAGCGCATTCCTGCGACACTGCTGCTGACCGCCGGCGCACTGGTTGTGGCCATCGCCATTGCTGTGCCCAGCGGCATCATCGCAGCGCTGAAGCACGATACCGCTTCAGACGTCATCGTGTCCGGCATTTCGGTTCTCGGAAAGGCCATGCCGACGTTTTGGGTCGGCATCATGCTGGTGTTGGTCTTCGGTGTCTGGCTGCGCGTCCTTCCTGTATCAGGCGGGGGCAGCTTTGCGCATCTCATCTTGCCCGCGGTAACACTTGGAACCGGCTTTGCGGCGGATCTCACCAAGCTCATACGCGCCAGCATGCTGGAGGTGCTTGGCCGCGACTACGTCCGCACGGCGCGGGCCAAAGGCATCCCCGAACGAGTGATCGTGTTCAAGCACGTCCTGCGCAACGCCCTCATTCCAGCGCTGACCATGACCTCGCTGCATGTGATCGCTCTTCTGGGCGGGGCACTTGTCACCGAAACGGTGTTCGCCTGGCCCGGGCTCGGCCTGCTCGTCGTCAACGCAATCTATACCAAAGACATGGCGGTTATCCAGATCGCGGTCTTCGTCATTACGCTGATGACGCTCCTCATCAACTTCGCGACCGATCTGCTCTACCGAGCGATCGACCCACGTGTCAAGCTTTAGGGTGCGGACCGATGGCCTTTCAAAACACCGCCGGCTTCAAGACGCCCCGAGACGGGACCGCCGCCGCACTGCGCTCGCTCCTGACTAGCCGTAACGGCTCTGTCGGTGTCCTAATTCTCGGGATGATAGTCCTTGCGGCGCTTTTTGCAAATTATCTGCCGCTGCCCAGCCCGCGCCAGCGTAATCTCAACTTGAAATTCGTGCCGCCGATCTGGGCGGATGGGGGATTGTCCGGTCATTGGCTCGGCACGGACGGTCAGGGGCGGGACGTTCTCGCACGCGTCATCTACGGTGCGAGAACGTCGCTCATCGTCGGTCTTGCAGCGGTGGCATTTTCCGGCGTCATCGGCCTGGTGCTGGGGC
>NZ_JWJH01000003.1 GCF_000949865.1 Rhizobium nepotum 39/7
CTTGTCTACAAAATTTAAACCGGACAGTAGTGGGCCTGTCCCGAGCATCTGCGACGTATCAGTTTAGTGAGAGGTTGGCAGATCCTCGGCACAAGGCCGAGGATGACGTAGAGTGTTTGGCGACCTGTCGAGCGCCTTTTCCGCGCTGCTGGCTTTTCCGGAAAAGCTGCGAGGTTAAAGTGACAGCCCGCGTCGCTGGCAATGGCCCGCAGACCCTCACCGTATATCCAGCAACCGCTCCAGATAACGCCGTTCGATTTCGCCGGGCGGGTTGTTGCCAAGTTTTTCGCGGATGGCCTCGAGGATTTCGCGGGCGCGCTGCACGTCGATCTCGTCAGGCACCTTCACCTGATCGCCGAAATCCGGGCCAGTGGTGCTGCGCGGGCGTCCAAGCGGGTCGCGGCCGTTCTGGCCACCCTGGCCCGCCATGCCTTCCTGCCCCTGTCCGGGTTGCTGGCCCTGCTGGCGCATGGCCTGCATGATCTGGCCCATCATGTCCTGCGCGCCCTGGCGCAGCGCGTTCAACGCATTGCCCTGACCTTCGACCGCCTGTTCGCCCTGGCTTTGGCCGAGCGCTTCGCCGGCGCCCTGCATTTCCTGCTGCGCCTTGCCGAAGTTTTCGCCCGGTTCCATGCCGAGATCGCGAAGGCCCTGCTGCAATTCGCCGAGCTGCTTGCCGAGCGCGTCCTGCTGCGCCCTCAGGTTTTTCAGCGCCTCGCGCAATTGTTCGGCAGTCATCTGGTCGTTTGGCTGTCCGCCCTGCTGACCATTCTCACCCTGCTGACCCTGCTGGCCTTGCTGATCCTGTTGTGGCTGTTGGCCGTTTTCACCCATCTGCGGGTCTTCGCCCTCACCGCCATCCTGCGGGTCGCCACGCTGCATGCGGTCGCGCAGGGCTTGATCAAGCTTGAACGTCTCGTCCATCAGCTTCTGCTGCTGTTGCAGAATTTCGCCAAGCTTGTCGATCTGCTGGCGCATCTTGCTGCTCTGCTGTTGCCCCTGCTGGCCCTGACGCTGTGGCCGGCCCGCCTGCAGGTTGTTCATCATACGCTGCAATTGCGAGAGCATCTCCTGTGCCGCGTCGCGGTTGCCCGAACGGGCGAGGTTCTCGATCTGGTTCATCATGTTTTCCAGATCGCGCTGGCGCAGCACGTTTTGGGCCTGGTTGTTCATGTTGGCTTGCGGCGCATTCTGCATGCGCTGCGCAAGTTCACTCATGAATTGCTGCATCGCCTCGCGCAGTTCCTGCATCAGCTTGGCGACCTCCTCATCGGATGCATTGCGCTGAAGCGCCTCGGAAAGCGCAGTCTGTGCATCGCGCAGGCGTTTTTCCGCCTGCGAAAGATCGCCATCCTCGATACCGAGCGCGATTTCCCAGAGATAATCGGCGGTGTCCTTCAGCATTTCCTGATTATAGGCGAGCCGCATGCGGGTCTGCGCCGATTGCAGCAGCAGATAATGCGTGGTGTTGGGAATGGTTTCTTCCGGACGCAGGCCGACTGCCTCATTATAGGCGATCGCCCTTGGCACCTGCCGCGTATCGAGCGAGAATATCTGCCGCTGTTCGACAATGGAAGCCGCCAGCGGTTCGGAGAAGTTGCGCCCCGGCAGCACCATCTCGTGCGCGGGGCTGCGGCCGGTCTGGCCGGCACCATCAGTTGCCACAAGCGTGATGCGCACGCGTTTGCCCGCCATCGGATGTTCGGTCAGGTTGCGGCTGGTCAGCCCCTTGATCTCGCGATTGTTCTGCCGTGGCAGATCGAGCTTGAATTCCGGCGGCGGATAAAGCGCGGTGGCGCCCTCAGCAACGCCGAGCGGCTCGATGATGGCATGGGCTTCCTTCAGGCCGTAATCATCCTTGGCGGTAAAACCCACTTCCAGCGCGCCATTGACGGCCCGGCGCGGCATGTTGTCGAAGGCGATGGTGGGCGGCTGGTCGGGGATGACGTTGAACACCCATTGCTCACCATTGGCGGTAATCATGCCGCTTTCGGTGACATCAAGGGCGAAGGTGCGCGGCGCGACAGGCTGATCCGGTAAGCGTGTCTGCGTCTGAACGGCCACATCGCCGCTTGCGCTATCGACGCGCGGCGCCTCGGGAGCAAGCTTCTGCAGGGCGCCCGCCGTCTCGGGCTCGAAGGTCACTTCCTCGCCGCCATCGCCACCCGTGATACGGATCGTCAGTTTGGAGGATTGCGGTACGGACACCGCGTCGCGGCTGGTCGCATCGCGTCCGGTCAGGAAAATCGGTGCTCGGCCGGTATAGGCGGGCGGCGTCACCCAGGCGTCGAGACGGATATCGGGATTGAGCGGACCGGCAGCCGGCTGGCTGCGGAAGGCATCGGCCACGGTGCCCGCGCCGTTGGAATAGGAAAAACCGAAGGCGGCAGCCAGAAACAGGGCAGGAATGGCGCGTAGTGCCGAGCGGTCGTGGCGGGCAATATCGGGTTTCGGAAGACCGGCATTGAGCGCGGCGATCCGTTCCGCCATGCGGATCTGGTGTTCTTTCCACAAAGCGCGGGAAAAGGGCGTGTCGAAGGCCGGTTCGTCCTCCTGCACGCCGACCGGCTGGTGCGCCAGACCGTTGCGCTCTTCCAGGAGGCGAGATGCGTCATTGTCCGCCGGCCATTTCAGCCTCAGGATCGGCAGGATGGTGGCGATGAAGCTGAAAACCAGCAGGAAAACAATGCCGAGGCGCAGAAAATCCGGCATCTGCCGGAAAAGACCGAACCATGCGAGCGCTAGAAATACGGCGGCGATGGAGAGCGGCCACAGCGTCTTCGGCGCCATTCTTTCCGAAAGCAGCACGATTTTTGCGAAGAAGCGCTTGGCCACAACCCGGCGGGCAAGGTCTGGCCGCTGCGCGAACGCACCGGTCGGGCGCTTTCTGCCTGTCCTGTCCTCTCCGGCTGTGGTCATCAATCCGTTCTCCCGGTTCTGGCCACGTCAAACGCCATTCCCGGAACGGCGTGTTACTCATACTGTTAGGGACAAGGATAACATTCTTTGTGGCGAAGACGAGGGCAGCCAAGTGCTCACCCCCATTTTTTGGGCAGCTTCGCTCAATTGTGATCGGCAGTTCGGGTCAGTCGAGCCACGCGGGCACGGAATCGAGAGCGATAAGCTCTTCATATGTGCCGCGCGGGCGGATGACGTGGAACTTGTCGCCCTTCACCAGCACTTCCGGCACCAGCAGGCGTGAATTATAGGTGCCTGCCTGCACCGCGCCATAGGCTCCTGCAGAACTCACGGCGATGAGATCACCCGGCTGAGGAGCCGCCATCTCACGATCCAGCGCCAGATAATCGCCCGTCTCGCAGACCGGACCGACGACATCGGCCTTGATGCGCGGCGCATCCAGTGCGGGCTGCACCACCGGGCGAATACCGTGATAGGCCTCATAAAGCGTCGGGCGGATGAGGTCGTTCATCGCTCCGTCGACGATTACGAAGTTCTTTTCGCCGCCATCCTTCACATAGATCACCTCCGTGACCAGAATGCCGGCATTGCCGACGATCAGGCGTCCGGGTTCGGTGATGATCTTGCAGTTGAGGCTCTTCAGTTCGTTCTTGACGATATGGGCATAGGCATCCGGCAATGGCGGCGGGTTGTTGTCCTCGCGGTAGGGAATGCCGAGGCCGCCGCCGATATCGACATGGCTGATCGTATGGCCATCACCGCGCAGTGCTTCGACCAGTTCGCGCAGCAGCCGGAAGGCATCCTCGAAAGGTTGCAATTCGGTGATCTGGCTGCCGATATGCATATCGATGCCGGTAACGTCGATGCCCGGCAGAGTGGCGGCATGGGCATAGACCGCCCGCGCACGCTCATAGGAAATGCCGAACTTGTTTTCCTTCTTGCCGGTGGAAATCTTGGCGTGGGTGCGCGCATCCACATCCGGATTGATGCGGAAGGAGACATGCGCCCTTTTGCCGGCCTTGACGGCGCGCAGATTGAGAACTTCCAGCT
This sequence comes from Rhizobium nepotum 39/7, assembly GCF_000949865.1. GTDB lineage: Bacteria > Pseudomonadota > Alphaproteobacteria > Rhizobiales > Rhizobiaceae > Agrobacterium > Agrobacterium nepotum. The sequence continues at coordinate 3,970 of NZ_JWJH01000003.1, forward strand.
CCGGCTCGGATTCGATGTTGAAGCAGTAGATGCCGGCATCCAGCGCGTAATCCATTTCCGCCACCGTCTTGCCGACGCCGGAGAACATGATGCGGCTTGCGGGCACGCCGGCGCCAAGCGCGCGGCGCAATTCACCGCCCGACACGACGTCGATGCCAGCGCCGAGCTTCGCCAGCGTCTTCAGCACCGCCTGGTTGGAGTTGGCCTTCATGGCGTAACAGACCATGGCGTCCACATCGGCGAAGGCGCCGGAAAACACCTTGTAGTGGCGCTCCAGCGTCGCGGTGGAATAAACGTAGAAGGGCGTGCCGACAGCCTTGGCGATCTCAGGCACGGGCACGTTTTCGGCGTGCAGCACGCCGTCGATATAGCCAAAATGGTTCACGGTTTTTTATCCGTCAGAGAAGCTTGTCGAGGATGAACGGCCGTTCCGCCGTCGCCGGTTTCGTCTCGGTTCCATCGGCATTGCGCTTGTTGCGCATTTCGACCGGCGTGCTCGGCGGATCGATATCGCCTTTTCGCCCGCAGGCACTGAGAACGAGGCCGACGGCGAGCGTCATGCCGATGGGAACGATGAGATTACGCGCGGTTTTTGAAAGCATGAGCCTGTCCAAAGGAAATATGTGCCTCTCTGATAACGAAAAACAGGGCGCTTGTGCACCCTGTTTCTTGTGATCGCAGCGTAACGCGAATTTATGAGAGTGGCGGATCGAAAAACAGGGTCGTTTTCGCATCGGATTTTCCGAAAACGCAGCTCTCTTCTGGTCCGATAGGTTAGTTGCGTCCGCGCCACCAGGCGATCTGCTTTCGCACTTCCGAAGGGGCGGTGCCGCCGAAGCTGGTGCGGCTGGCAACCGAAGCCTCGACCGAAAGGACGTCGAAAATGCCGTTGGTAATGGCGGGGTGGATCGCCTGCAGGTCTTCCAGTGAAAGATCGGCTAGATCGCAGCCTTTCTTTTCCGCCAGCGCCACGGCATTGCCGGTCACATGGTGAGCATCGCGGAAGGGCAGGCCCGCTTCGCGCACCAGCCAGTCGGCGAGATCGGTGGCGGTGGAGTATCCCGAACCGGCAGCTGCGCGCATGCGGTCCTTGCGCACTTCGAGGTCGCGGATCATGCCGGTCATGGCGGCGATTGCCAGTTCCAGGCTTTCGGCAGAGTCGAAAACCTGTTCCTTGTCTTCCTGCATGTCCTTGGAATAGGCGAGCGGCAGGCCCTTCATGACAGTCAGAAGTGCGACCAGCGAGCCGTTGATGCGGCCCGTCTTGGCGCGTACCAGTTCGGCGGCGTCCGGGTTCTTCTTCTGCGGCATGATCGACGAGCCGGTGGAAAAAGCGTCCGACAGGCGGATGAAGCCGAATTGCGGCGTCGACCAGATGACGATTTCTTCAGCGAGACGCGACAGATGCGTGGCGCAGATCGAGGCGATCGACAGGAATTCCAGCGCGAAATCGCGATCGGATACGGTGTCGATGGAATTGCGGGTCGGCTCGCGGAAACCGAGCGCCTTCGCCGTCATATGGCGGTCGATGGGATAACCGGTGCCGGCAAGGGCGGCGGCGCCGATCGGGCTTTCATCCAGATGCTCGATGGCGTGGCGCACGCGGGCGCGGTCACGGCCGAACATTTCCACATAGGCCATGCAATGATGGCCGAAGGTGACGGGCTGGGCCGTCTGCAAATGGGTAAAGCCGGGCATCACCGTATCGGCATTTTCTTCGGCGCGGTCGAGGAAGGCGGCGATGAGCCCGGTCAGCATGCCCTCGGTCTTCTGCAATTCTTCCTTGACCCAGAGGCGGAAATCGAGCGCCACCTGGTCGTTGCGCGAACGGGCGGTATGCAGACGCCCCGCCGCTGTGCCGATGAGGGTGGCGAGGCGCGCCTCGATGTTCATGTGAATGTCTTCGAGCTTGCGGGAGAATTCGAAACTGCCGGACTCGATTTCTGACAGGATCGTGTTCAGGCCGTGAACGATCTTGTCTTTATCTTCCTGCGAAATAATGCCTTTTTCCGCCAGCATGGTGGCGTGCGCGATTGAGCCGCGGATGTCCTGGGCATAAAGCTTCTTGTCGAAGCCGATGGAGGCATTTATCTCTTCCATGATGGCTGATGGCCCGGAAGCGAAACGTCCGCCCCACATCTGGTTGGAGGATTTCTGATCTGTGCCGTCAGCCATGTTCTGCGTGCCCTGGAGTATTCGATGACAGAAAAAAGGCCGTTCAGGCTTCCTTCCGCCAGATTGGTTGCAATTGCTGCCGTTGCCGGTGTCTTGTGCGGCGCGGGCGCGGTCTGGTTCAGGCATATTGGGTCTGAGAGCCCGGTTCAAGGGGCAGCGGTTGCCGAGGCCGGTTTATGTGAAGGTGCGGCAAAGCGTATCGCCTCGCTGAAACCCCTTCTGAAGGGTCAGGTGGCGGCCATGTCGGCCACGGATACGCCACGCATCATTCCCCTGTCCTTCAAGGGGCCTGAGGCGCAGGAGATGTCGCTTGCCGATCTCAAGGGCAAGGCGGTTCTCCTCAATCTCTGGGCCACCTGGTGTGTCCCGTGCCGGGAGGAAATGCCCGCGCTGAACGCGCTTGAGAAAGAAAAGGGCGGTGACGGTTTTGAGGTCGTTGCCGTCAATATCGATACCGGCGCGGATGAAAAACCGAAAACCTTTATGGACGAATACAAGATCGACGCGCTGAAACTCTATCGCGATAGTTCCATGGGCGTTTTCAACCTGCTGAAAAAGGAAGGGCTGGCCTTCGGCCTTCCCGCCACGCTGCTCCTGGACGAAAACGGCTGCCTGCTCGCCGCCATGAACGGCCCGGCAGCCTGGGACAGCGAGGATGCCAAGGCATTGATATCGGCAGTGAAGGCCAAATAATTTTTCCAGCCCGTGCGGGAGGGATTTCCCCTCCCGTCGTCTCGCATAATGTCCGAGGAATATCTCTTGCGCCTTAGCGCGTCGGAACGGGTGTCTCGCCGCGATAATCGTAAAAACCGCGGCCGGATTTGCGGCCGAGCCAGCCGGCCTCGACATATTTGACCAGCAGCGGGCAGGGGCGGTATTTGCTGTCGGCCAGACCGTCATGCAGCACTTGCATGATCGACAGACAGGTGTCGAGACCGATGAAATCGGCAAGCTGCAACGGTCCCATCGGGTGGTTGGCGCCGAGCCTCATGGCGGTGTCGATGGCTTCTACCGAACCGACGCCCTCGTAAAGCGTGTAGATAGCCTCGTTGATCATCGGCAGAAGGATGCGGTTGACGATGAAGGCCGGGAAGTCCTCGGCGACGGTGATCGCCTTTTCCAGCGTCCGCACATAGTCTTTCGCCGCGTCGAAGGTCTTTTCATTGGTGGCGATGCCGCGCACCAGCTCCACCAGTTTCATCACCGGTACCGGGTTCATGAAGTGGATGCCCATGAATTGCTCGGGACGGTCGGTCGCGGAGGCGAGGCGGGTGATGGAGAGCGAAGAGGTGTTGGTGGCCAGCAGCGCCTCGGGCTTCAACACCGGGCAGATCTGCGCATAGATCTTGCGCTTGATCTCCTCGTTTTCAGTCGCGGCCTCGATGACCAGATCCATCGGCGCCAGATCGTTGACATCAGTCGAGCCGCTGATAAGCGCGAGCGCCTCTTTGCGGGCGTCGTCGGAAAGCTTGCCGTTGGTGACCTGACGGGCGAGATTGCCGTTGATCGTGGCAAGACCGGCTTCGATGCCGTCCTTGGAGAGATCGTAAATATGGACCTTGTAACCGGCGATGGCGGAAACATGCGCGATGCCGCAACCCATCTGACCGGCTCCGATGATACCGATATTTTTAAAGGGGGCGGTCATATGCTGGTCTCCTCGTGGGATTTCATCTGCGTCATTGGCGGCGATGTTACGCATATCGCCGCAAAAGAGAAGGCGGCGCGTTCAAAAAACGCGCCGCCTTTGGTTAACTGCTTAAAATCACAGTGCCTTCTGGAGTTCCGGCAGAGCCTCGAACAAGTCTGCGACGAGGCCGTAATCGGCGACCTGGAAGATCGGCGCTTCCTCGTCCTTGTTGATGGCGACGATGACCTTCGAGTCCTTCATGCCGGCCAGATGCTGGATGGCGCCCGAAATGCCGGCGGCGATATAAAGCTGCGGTGCGACGACCTTGCCGGTCTGGCCGACCTGCCAGTCGTTCGGGGCATAACCCGCATCCACCGCCGCGCGCGATGCGCCAACGGCCGCACCGAGCTTGTCAGCGACGGGCAGGATGACTTCCTTGAATTTCTCCGAGGAGCCGAGCGCGCGGCCGCCCGAGATGATGATCTTCGCAGAAGTCAGTTCCGGCCGGTCGGAAGAGGCGAGCGCATCGGAAACGAAGGTGGACAGGCCGGGGTTTTCGGCAGCACCGATGGCTTCTACCGGAGCCGAGCCACCCTCTGCCGCCGCTGCGAAGGCAGTGGGGCGCACGGTGATCACCTTCTTCGCGTCGCTTGCCTGCACCGTCTGAATGGCGTTGCCGGCATAGATCGGACGCTTGAAGGTATCCTGGCTGACGACCTCGATGATTTCCGAAATCTGGGCCACATCGAGAAGGGCCGCCACGCGCGGGGTGACGTTCTTGGCCGAAGCGGTGGCCGGTGCGATGATGACGTCATAGGACGGGCTGAGCGAGACGATCAGCGCTGCCAGCGGCTCGGCGAGCGCGTTGGCATAGGATGCGTCATCGGCAAGCAGCACCTTGGCGACGCCGGAAAGTTTCGCTGCCGCATCTGCGGCACCCTTCGCACCCGAACCGGCAACGAGCACATGCACGTCGCTTCCCGTCCCCTTGGCAATCTGCGTTGCCGCCGTCAGCGTCTTCGCCGTCAGGTCGGAAAGGGTTGCGTTGTCGTGTTCTGCCAGAAGAAGAATGGCCATAAAAATATCTCCCTTTTCCGAAACCTTAGAGGACGCCGTCGGCTTTGAGCTTTTCGACGAGTTCGGCCACAGAGGCGACCTTGATGCCGGCCTTGCGGCCTGCGGGCTCCTCGGTCTTCAGCACCTTCAGACGCGGCGTGACATCGACGCCGAAATCAGCCGGGGTCTTCTTGTCGAGCGGCTTTTTCTTTGCCTTCATGATGTTCGGCAGCGAGGCATAACGCGGCTCGTTCAGACGAAGATCGGTGGTGACGACGGCGGGAAGTTTCAGTTCAACTGTCTGCAAACCGCCATCGACTTCGCGGGTCACTGCGACCTTGCCGTCTGATGGCACGACCTTGGAGGCGAAGGTGCCCTGGCCCCAGCCGAGAAGGGCAGCCAGCATCTGACCGGTCTGGTTCGAGTCGTCGTCGATCGCCTGCTTGCCAACGATGACAAGACCGGGCTGCTCGGCTTCCGCCACGCCCTTCAGGAGCTTGGCGACGGCCAGCGGTTCGACTGTCTCGTCGGTCTCGATCAGGATGGCGCGGTCGGCGCCCATGGCGAGCGCTGTGCGCAGCGTCTCTTCCGCCTTGGCCGGGCCGATCGACACGACCACAACCTCTTCGGCCTTGCCGGCTTCTTTCAGCCGCAACGCCTCTTCCACCGAGATTTCGTCGAACGGGTTCATCGACATCTTCACATTCGCAAGCTCAACGCCCGAACCATCCGACTTCACGCGGATCTTCACGTTGTAATCAACAACTCGTTTGACTGGGACAAGGATCTTCATCGGCGGCTTTCCTCAAACTCCTGTCCGCGAGGTGAAAAGACCGCGCGGACCTCCAAAAAAAGGTTGGCGACATGGATAAGCATTTTTCCCGCAAACACAACGGAACAATGCTCATTATCGCATGCACGCAAGGCATATCTTACGTTGACGTTAACGTAAATAAGTTATCTCTTCGTCACGGGCTCATCCGCTCCCGTCATAGCCCCGTTCGATTTGCGACAACCCTGCCGTTTGCGACGGATTCTTGAACTGTGCCGCCCTCGGCGGAACAATAGTGCGGTCGAACAGGGGAACGCCACGCCTGCGCATGAAAACCACCATCACCGCACCCGCCAATATGCCGCCTACATGTGCACCCCAGGACACGTTTTCCTCCAGCCCGAGTGCCAGCATCAGGAACTGCTGGCCGATCCACAGCGCCAGCGGAATGAAGGCGGGCAGGGGAAGCGGAATGCGCATGAACACCAGCACCCAGACGCGCACCTTGGGATGCAGGAGAAAATAGGCCGCGACGACGCCGGAAACCGCGCCCGACGCGCCGATCAGCGGTCCTTCCGAGGTGGGGGCGACGAAGCCGTGCAGCAATGCGCCGGCTATGGCGCAGGCGAGGTAGAAGATCAGAAAACGGAAATGGCCGAGCGCGTCCTCGACATTGTCGCCGAAGACCCACAGAAACAGCATATTCCCGGCCAGATGCCAGAAATCCAGATGCAGGAACGCATAGGTGACGGCGGTCAGATCATCAGGCACAACCTGCAAAGCAGGCTCCAGATAAGCGTAATCGAACACCACTGCGGGAATGAAACCAAGGCCGAGCGCTGCCGCATTGGCCTGCACATCGCTGGCGAACACGCCGGTAAACAGCCAGACCAGCACATTGACCACAATCAGGCCAATCGTGACATATTGCAGCCGGATGTGCTTCAGGGAATTCGCATCGTGCAGCGGTATGAACATCGAATGCCCCTTGGTTGCGCAATTGGCGCGCTTTAACGGTTCTTGCCGGGAACCCACAATATGTCGGCCTTGCCCGCATCATTGGCAAAACGGGCGGCGACGAACAGGAAGTCCGACAGACGGTTGGCATATTTCAGGGCCGGCGGGCCGACGATCTCGGCCTCAGCGACCGAAAGCTCCACCATCAGCCGTTCCGCGCGCCGGCAGATGGTGCGCGCCAGGTGCAGATTGGCCGCCGCCGCGTTGCCGCCCGGCAGCACGAAGGAAGTCAAAGGCTCAAGCGTGGCGTTGAGGTCGTCGATTTCGTTTTCCAGCCGCGTGACCTGGCTGTCGACGATGCGAAGCGGCTCGTAGGCGGGCGGTTCATCGGTTTCCGGAGTAGCGAGATCGGCACCGAGGTCGAAAAGGTCGTTCTGGATGCGGAACAGCATGCCATCCAGCTTTTCCAGCCCGCTTGTATAAAGCCGCGCCACGCCGATTGCCGAATTGGTCTCGTCTACCGTGCCATAGGCCTCGACGCGAAGGTCGTGCTTCAGGCGGCGCGGGCCGGAAACCAGCGCCGTCGTGCCCTTGTCGCCGGTGCGGGTGTAGATCTTGTTCAGCTTCACCATGTCAGCGGCCGCCGCCGGTGAGCCACAGGGTGAGCATGATCAGCACGATGGCAATGGCCTGCAACAGCAGGCGAAGCTGCATCAACTTGTTGGAGCGGTTGGCGTCTTGGCCCTTCAGCATGTTGAAAAGGCCTCGTATCAGCACGATGACAACGAGGCCCATGACGATAAGGGCCAGAACGGTGGTAAAGCCGGACATTTAGGGGTAACTCCTCCTCAATCGAATCTGCGCAACAGACGATAGAACAGGCCGGCAGGCAAGAGCCGTTTCAGCAACAGCCCCTGTTTGGCTGGAACGGTAACGGGATAATGCGGTTTCGGCTTTGCTGCGGTCAAGGCGTGTTTCAGCACGGTATAAACGGCGTCGGGGCCGAGCTTGTGGCGGCTGACCGGGCCGGACCCGTCCATCCGCGCCAGCTGGCGCTTGTATTCCGCCGCATGGGCCGAGTTTTCCAGATCGATGTTATCCTTGATGTGAGCGAGCGCCGTCGTGGTGAATTTGGAGGCGATCGGTCCCGGCTCGATCAGGCTCACATGGATGCCGCTGCCCTGAAGTTCCATGCGCAGCGTGACGCCCAGTCCCTCGATGGCGAATTTCGATGCCGTATAGGCGCCGCGATATCGATAGGGAACGAGGCCGAGAATGGAGGAGCAATGTACGATGCGCCCCGAACCGCGCTTGCGCATGAAGGGAATGACCCGCCGCGTCAGATCGTGCCAGCCGAAGACGTTGGTTTCAAATTGCCGGCGCAGCGCCTCCACCGGCAGATCCTCCACCGCGCCCGGCTGGCCATAGGCGCCGTTGTTGAAGAGCGCATCGATGCGGCCTCCGGTTCTGGCCGCGACCGTTTCCACTAGGGCGGCGATGGTTTCCGGCTTGGTATAATCCATGATCAGGGTTTCGATGTCCTGATTTTCGAGTGCGGCCATATCGGCGATGCGTCGCACGGTGGCGAATACCCGCCAGCCGTCGCGGTGAAGCGCGCCGGCGCAATGGGCGCCGACGCCCGAGGAACATCCGGTAATGATGATGACGGGTTTTTCAGGCATCTATGCCGCTCCGGGAAGCCGAATGTCGCTCTGGCCCGATGGTCCGGCCCATGAAAATTGCATTGCGCAAAATCCGTGCTCGGCCGGAACCGAAAGGGGGACTTGTGCGCTGTACAAAGCAGAGGTGATTTCCCATATTCGGGACGAAGTTACAAATGAAATGCCGATGAATGGAGGCGACATGGTTGCCGCAGTGCGCCTGGCAGGCAAGGTTGCTTTCGATGCCTATTCCCATTTCGCCGAGGATGACGGCTGGGCGATGGCGAGCCATATGGCGCTTTCCATTCTTCTGGCGCTGTTCCCTTTCCTGATCTTCGGCACGGCTCTGGCCGGTTTTCTCGGGGCAGACCAGTTTTCCGAAACGGCGGTGCATCTGATTTTCGACACCTGGCCGGAAGCGATCGCCGGGCCGTTGGCGGCGCAGGTGCAACAGGTCCTGACCATTCCGCGCGGCGGGCTGCTGACGATTTCGGTGCTGGCGGCCGCATATTTCGCCTCCAACGGCGTCGAGGCGCTCCGAATCTCGTTAAACCGCGCCTATCGCGTCACCGAAACGCGCTGGTGGTACATCACCCGCCTGCTCAGCCTGCTTTATGTGCTGATCGCGGTGATCGTCTTCGCCGGCATCAGTATCGTGCTCGTCGCCGTGCCGGTCGCCATGTCGTTTGCGGAGCAGCGATTTCCCTGGCTGACGGACGTGCTGAACACCGTCTCCAGCCTCGGACTCTACGGAACAATCGTGATGCTGACGGTGGGACTGGTGGCGGCGCATCTCTGGCTTCCGGCCGGCAAACGCCGCATCTGGGATGTCTGGCCCGGCATTCTGCTGACGATGATCTTCTGGGTCATCGGTGCCGCGATCTTTGCCTATTACCTCTCCACCTTCGCAAATTATGCCGCCACCTATGCCGGTCTTGCCTCGGTCATGGTGGTTCTGGTGTTTCTTTACATGGTTGGCGTCATCTTCATGCTGGGCGCGGAGGTGAATGCCGCCCTGATGAAATACAAGGTCCGGCAGATCATTCGCCGCAATATGGGCGGAAGCAGCGCGCGCCGCGGGCAGGTTCTAGAGGAGGCCGACAAGCCGGCGGATATCTGAAGGCGTTTTACCTTCCGATCGAAGAGAGGAAAGGCCGGTGCTGCCCTCGCTTTTCGAAAGCTTGCGCCCATCCGCGCCCAAAATCAGCCGGTGGTGATGGTAGCCGGGTTGCGGCAGGTCCAGCAATTGCTGTAACAGCCGGTGAATGGCGGTTGCGTGAAACAGATCCATGCCGCGTACCACATGGGTTATGCCTTGCAATGCATCATCCACCACCACGGAAAGATGGTAGCTGGAGGGTGCATCGGAACGCGACAGCACCACATCACCCCAAAGTGCCGGCAAGGCTTCGATCTCTCCGGTCTGCCCGTCGCCGTTCTCGCGCCAGAACAGTTTGCTGCCGGCGATGCGGATCGCCTTTTCCATATCGAGCCGCCAGGCGTGTTGTCTGCCTGACGCCTGCATCGCCGCCCGTTCCGCCTGCGGCCTTTGCCGGTCGATCGCCGGATAAAGCGGTGCGCCGTCGGGGTCGCGCGGCCAGGCCGTGCCCTGCGCCTCAAAGGCTCTGACGATGGTTTTCGTCTCGCCACGGCTCAAAAAGGCCGGATAGGCGAGGCCCGCCTCAATCAGCCTGTCCAGTGCCGCGTGATAGTCATCGAAATGTTCCGATTGCCGCCGCACCGGTCTTTCCCATTCCAGCCCCAGCCAGCCAAGATCATCATAGATCGCCTGCTCCAGTTCAGGGGTGCAGCGAGTCTGGTCGATATCCTCCATGCGCAGCAGAAAACGACCGCCATTTTCCAGCGCCATGTCGTGGTTCAGCAGAGCGGAGAGGGCATGGCCCAGATGCAGGGAGCCATTGGGGCTCGGCGCAAAACGATAAACCGGTTTTTGACGGATGGGCGAAGGCATGGTTTCTTCTGCCATGTTTTGAAGCGCCTCGCCACCCGGTGCCGGGCCAACGTGAATATGGACTGTGCGGATATGAAAATTATCAGGGGCCTCGACGATATCAACGAAGGTCTGGAACATCTTGCCCGCCTCGATCCGGCTCTCAGCCTTATTATCGAAAAAGCCGGTCCGCTGGAGTTGCGCATTCACGAGCCCGGCTTTGCGGGCCTTGCCCACATCGTCGTGTCGCAAATGGTCTCGCGCGCCAGCGCCAACGCCATTTGGGCGCGTATCCTTGCCGGCACCGGCGCTGAGGTGACGGCGGAAAACTATCTGGCCGTGCCGGAGGAGTTGCGCGCCAGTTTCGGCCTTTCGCGGGCCAAGGCGACGACGCTGGAAGGGCTGGCGCGCGCCGTCGCGGAAGGGCAGATCGATCTTGATGGCGTGGTGCGCAGGGAGGCGGTTGTTGCCCTTTCCGAACTGGTTGCGCTCCGTGGCATCGGCCCGTGGACGGCGGAGGTCTATCTGATGTTCTGCGGCGGCCACCCGGATATATTCCCCGTCGGCGATGTGGCGTTGCGGGCGGCCGTTGGCCACGCGCTTTCTCTGGAAGCCCGACCGGATGCGAAATGGCTGGCGGAACGGGCGGAACTCTGGACGCCCTGGCGCTCCGTCGCCGCCCGGCTGTTCTGGGCCTACTACGCTGCCGTCATGCGGCGCGCGATGGTGCCGCTGCCCTGAGGCAAGTGCTGGATGCGGCACAAATTCTAGGTTATGGGTCGTGTTGAAAACGGGATGGAGGAAACATGCCCAGCATTCTGGAGCAATTGCAGACGCGCCGCGACGAAGCGCGGCTCGGCGGCGGCGTTAAGCGCATCGAGGCGCAGCACGCCAAGGGCAAGCTGACGGCGCGTGAGCGTATCGATGTGCTGCTGGATGAAGGTTCCTTCGAGGAATACGACATGTACGTCACCCACCGGGCGGTGGATTTCGGTATGGCGAGCCAGAAGATCGCAGGCGACGGCGTCGTTACCGGCTGGGGCACCATCAACGGCCGGCAGGTCTATGTTTTTTCCCAGGATTTCACCGTGCTCGGCGGTTCGCTGTCGGAAACCCATGCGCAAAAAATCTGCAAGATCATGGATATGGCGGTCCGCAACGGCGCGCCGGTAATCGGGCTCAACGATAGCGGCGGCGCGCGCATTCAGGAAGGCGTCGCCTCACTCGGCGGTTATGCCGATGTGTTCAAGCGCAATGTCATCGCCTCCGGCGTCGTGCCGCAAATCTCCGTCATCATGGGGCCGTGTGCCGGTGGTGCCGTCTATTCGCCTGCCATGACCGATTTCATCTTCATGGTGCGCGACACTTCCTACATGTTCGTGACCGGGCCGGATGTGGTGAAAACCGTGACCAACGAGATCGTCACGGCGGAAGAACTGGGCGGCGCTTCCACCCACACGAAGAAATCCTCCGTTGCCGATGGCGCTTATGAGAACGACATCGAGACGCTGGAACATGTGCGGCTGCTGTTCGATTTCCTGCCGCTGAACAATCGCGAAAAACCACCGGCCCGGCCTTTTCACGACGATCCGGCGCGGCTGGAAGCACGTCTCGACACGCTGATCCCCGACAGTTCCAACAAGCCCTATGACATGAAGGAGTTGATCCACGCGCTTGCCGACGAGGGTGATTTCTTCGAGTTGCAGGAGGCTTTCGCCCGAAACATCATCACCGGTTTCATGCGTCTGGAAGGCCAGACAGTCGGTGTCGTGGCCAACCAGCCGATGGTGCTGGCGGGGTGTCTGGATATCGACAGTTCCCGCAAGGCTGCCCGCTTCGTGCGCTTCTGCGACGCTTTCAATATTCCGCTGCTGACGCTGGTGGATGTGCCGGGTTTCCTGCCCGGTACGGCGCAGGAATTTGGCGGCGTCATCAAGCATGGCGCGAAACTGCTGTTTGCCTATTCGGAGGCGACGGTGCCGATGGTGACGCTGATTACCCGCAAGGCCTATGGCGGTGCTTATGACGTGATGGCGTCGAAGCATATCGGTGCGGATGTGAATTATGCCTGGCCGACGGCGGAAATCGCCGTGATGGGCGCGAAGGGCGCTGCGGAAATCCTCTATCGCTCGGAACTTTCCGATCCGGACAAGATTGCGGCGCGCACAAAAGAATATGAGGAGCGTTTCGCCAATCCCTTCGTGGCGGCGGAGCGCGGTTTCATTGATGAAGTCATCATGCCGCACTCCTCGCGCCGCCGCATCGCCCGTGCGTTCGCCTCGCTGCGGGGTAAGAACGTCGAAACCCGCTGGAAGAAACACGATACTATTCCGCTCTGACCTGTTCCGGGGCTGGAAAAATGCTTCGGCCACCTTACTATATGTTTGTTCAGGCGCCCGGAACTTCGGATGCCCTCCCGAAACGCACAAGGACTGATTTTATGGCCGAGAATTCCTCCGCAGATAATTTTCCCGCCGGATATGAAGTGCCCAAGGTCTGGACCTGGGACAAGGGCAATGGCGGCCAGTTCGCCAACATCAACCGCCCGATCGCCGGTCCCACCCATGACAAGGAACTGCCGGTCGGCAAACATCCTTTGCAGCTTTATTCGCTGGCGACGCCGAACGGCCAGAAGGTCTCGATCATGCTGGAGGAATTGCTGGCCGCCGGCCACAGGGGCGCCGAATATGATGCGTGGCTGATCAAGATCGGCGAAGGCGACCAGTTCGGCTCCGGTTTTGTCGGCGTCAATCCGAACTCCAAGATCCCGGCGCTGATGGATCATTCGACATCAGAGCCGACGCGGGTTTTCGAAAGCGGCTCCATCCTCGTTTATCTCGCGGAAAAATTCGGCGCTTTCCTGCCGAAAGAGGGCAATGCCCGCACGCAGGCGCTGAACTGGCTGTTCTGGCAGATGGGGTCCGCCCCCTTCCTCGGCGGCGGCTTTGGCCACTTCTACGCCTATGCGCCGATCAAGATCAAATACGCCATCGACCGTTACGCCATGGAAGTGAAACGCCAGCTTGACGTGCTGGACCGGCATCTGGCCGACAATCGCTATCTGGCGGGTTCGGAATATACGATCGCCGACATGGCCGTCTGGCCCTGGTATGGCAAGATCGCGCTCGGTCAAGCCTATGGCGATGCCGGTGCGTTTCTTGAAGCGGATGGTTATAGACACGTCATGCGCTGGACGCTTGAAATCGGCGAACGCCCTGCGGTGAAACGCGGCGTGATCGTCAACAAAACCTCGGGCGATCCGTCCGAACAATTACATGAACGCCACGATGCCTCCGACTTCGAGCAGAAGACGCAGGACAAGATCGGCAAGGCATAACGATAAAGACTTAAAAGGACAAAAGATGGCGAACCTGCCCGAAATGACCAAACACAAGGGATTTCCATCCGGCATGCCGAGCACGGGTGTGCAGTTCACCATCCGCCGCGCCAATCCAAAAGGGGTAACGCCGGTTAAGGCGATACCCCGAAGGGCGCGGGACGATTCCAGGGAACACCGCATCGATGCCGCCTTCCTGCACTCGCTCTGGCACCATTTTGGGGCCGAGCCTTTTGAGCGCGGCAATCTCGACGCCGCCCGCCTCAGCCTCCTGTTCGGGCGTGAGGTCTTGCCGGCGGAAAAGAATTTCGATCCGCTTTCTTACCAGGCGATGCTTGTCATCGACGAGCGCGTAGCACGGCAGAATTTCCCGGAATCCTTCGAGAATTTTTTCGAGATTTGAGGACGGGATACGGCATTTGTCGTGAGGGGAAGAGGGAGAAAAACCGCGTGATCAAAAAAATCCTCATCGCCAATCGCGGCGAGATTGCCTGCCGGGTCATCAGGACGGCGAAGAAGATGGGCATCGCGGCGGTTGCCGTCTATTCGGATGCGGATGCGAATGCGTTGCATGTGAAGATGGCGGATGAGGCCGTTCATATCGGTCCGGCGCCTTCGTCGCAGTCCTATATCGTCATCGATAAAATCCTTGAGGCGATAGAGAAGACCGGGGCGGATGCGGTGCATCCGGGTTATGGTTTCCTGTCGGAAAACGCCGCTTTTGCCGAGGCGCTGGAGAAGGCGGGTGTCATCTTCATCGGCCCGCCGGTTGGCGCCATCAAGGCGATGGGCGACAAGATCACCTCCAAGAAACTCGCGGCGGAAGCCGGTGTTTCCACCGTTCCCGGCCACATGGGGCTGATCGGCGATGCCGAAGAAGCGGTGAGGATCGCATCGCAGATCGGTTATCCGGTCATGATCAAGGCGTCCGCCGGCGGCGGCGGCAAGGGCATGCGCGTTGCCTTCAATGACGCAGAGGCGCGCGAGGGGTTTCAATCCTCCAAGAATGAGGCGAAGTCCTCTTTCGGCGATGACCGCATCTTCATCGAGAAGTTCGTCACCCAGCCGCGCCATATCGAAATTCAGGTGCTGGGCGACAGGCATGGCAACATCCTTTATCTCGGCGAGCGGGAGTGCTCGATCCAGCGACGCAACCAGAAGGTCGTAGAGGAAGCGCCGTCGCCCTTTCTGGACGCGGCGACGCGTAAAGCCATGGGCGAACAGGCCGTCGCTCTGGCGAGGGCAGTCGGCTACCATTCGGCCGGGACGGTGGAATTCATCGTCGATGGCGAGCGCAATTTCTACTTTCTGGAAATGAACACCCGCCTGCAGGTGGAGCATCCGGTGACGGAACTCGTCACCGGCATCGATCTGGTCGAGCAGATGATCCGCGTCGCCGCCGGTGAAAAGCTGTCCTTCGGGCAGGACGATATCAAACTCAATGGCTGGGCGATCGAAAGCCGGCTTTATGCCGAGGATCCCTATCGCAACTTCCTGCCGTCGATTGGTCGGCTGACGCGGTATCGCCCGCCGGAAGAGGGCGAGCAGGAAAACGGCACTGTCATCCGCAACGATACCGGCGTCTTCGAAGGCGGGGAAATCTCGATGTATTACGATCCGATGATCGCCAAGCTGTGCAGCTGGGCCAAGGATCGTGAAACCGCCATCGATGCCATGGGGCAGGCGCTTGATCGTTTCGAGGTGGAGGGTATCGGCCACAATCTGCCGTTCCTCTCAGCCGTCATGCAGCATGAGCGTTTTCGGGCCGGGCGACTGACGACCGGCTTTATTGCCGAGGAGTTTCCGGAGGGCTTTTCCGGGGTCGAACCGGATGAGGCCTCCGCGCGCAAGCTTTCCGCCATCGCCGCCATCATCCAGCAGCGGCTTCAGAACCGCGCGGTCGAGATTTCCGGCACCATCGGCAATCACCGACGTGTCGTTGGCCATGAGTGGGTCGTTTCGTTCGGGTCATCCCGCTACAGCGTCGGCGTTGAAACCGGCGCGGATGGAACCGCGATGCGCTTTGAAGACGGCGAGGCGCTGACGGTGGATACCGGCTGGCTTCCTGGCCAAAGGCTTGGTCTGTTCATGGTGGCGGGCGAGGTGATTGCCGCCAAGGTCGATCTCATCGGCGCGGCAATTCGCCTGCGCTGGCGGGGCATTGACGTCGTGGCCCATGTGCGCAGTCCGCGCGTGGCGGAACTGGCGCTGCTGATGCCGGAAAAACTGCCGCCAGATACCTCGAAACTGCTGCTCTGCCCCATGCCGGGCATCATCACCGGTATCTCTGTTGGCGAAGGTGACGAGGTGGAGGCCGGGCAGGCATTGGCAACGGTGGAGGCGATGAAGATGGAAAACATCCTGCGCGCCGAAAAACGCGGTCGCGTCTCGAAAGTTTCGGCAAAGCCGGGCGACAGTCTTGCGGTGGATGAGGTCATTCTCGAATTCGAATAGGCTTGCGACCGTTTTCAGGAACGGATGAGGATGGGAGCGGTTTACGGCGGCGGCCGGTTTTGAGGGGCACTGGATTTCGGCCAAGATTTCCCGTCACAGTGCTAAAAATGAAATGCAGAGGGAGAGATGCATGTCGGGTGAAAAAACGGTGCGGGATTGGCTGCAGCTCGCTGAAAAGGAGCTGAAGCGTTCACCGGAAACACTCGTCTGGCATACGCCCGAAGGCATAGAGGTCAAACCGCTTTACACGGCTGACGATCTGCAAAAGGTTTCCCATCTCGACGGCCTTCCGGGCTTTGCGCCCTTCACGCGCGGTCCGCGTGCCACCATGTATGCCGGGCGGCCGTGGACGATCCGCCAATATGCCGGTTTTTCCACAGCGGAAGCCTCCAATGCGTTCTACCGCAAGGCGCTGGCCGCCGGTCAGCAGGGCGTTTCCGTGGCCTTCGATCTTGCCACCCATCGCGGTTATGACAGCGATCACGTGCGTGTCGAAGGTGATGTCGGCAAGGCCGGTGTGGCGATCGACAGCGTCGAGGACATGAAAATCCTGTTCGACGGCATTCCGCTCGAAAAAGTCTCCGTGTCGATGACCATGAATGGCGCGGTCATTCCGGTGCTCGCCAATTTCATCGTTGCGGGGGAGGAGCAGGGCGTTGCGCGCGCTGCCCTTTCCGGCACCATCCAGAACGATATCCTCAAGGAGTTCATGGTCCGCAACACCTATATCTACCCGCCGGAACCCTCGATGCGGATCATCGCCGATATCATCGAATATACGGCAAGGGAGATGCCGAAATTCAACTCCATCTCCATTTCCGGTTACCACATGCAGGAAGCAGGCGCGACGCTGGTGCAGGAGCTGGCCTTCACGCTGGCGGATGGCCGCGAATATGTGCGGGCCGCCCTTGCCAAGGGACTGAATGTCGATGATTTCGCCGGCCGCCTGTCGTTCTTCTTCGCCATCGGCATGAATTTCTTCATGGAGGCGGCAAAGCTGCGCGCCGCACGCTTCCTCTGGTCGCGCATCATGCAGGAGTTCAAGCCGCAAAATGCCTCGTCGCTGATGCTGCGCACCCATTGCCAGACGTCCGGTGTCTCTCTTCAGGAACAGGACCCTTACAACAACATCGTCCGCACCGCCTTCGAGGCAATGTCTGCCGTGCTCGGCGGCACGCAATCGCTGCACACCAATTCCTTTGATGAGGCCATTGCCCTGCCGACGGAATTTTCCGCCCGCATCGCCCGCAATACCCAGCTTATCCTCCAGCACGAAACCGGCGTTACGAAGGTGGTTGATCCGCTGGCCGGTTCCTATTACGTCGAAAGCCTGACGGATGAACTGGCGCAAAAGGCCTGGGCGCTGATCGAGGAGGTGGAAGCGCTTGGCGGCATGACCAAGGCGGTGGCCGAAGGCTTGCCGAAACGGTTGATCGAGGAGGCGGCAACGCGCCGTCAGGCAGCGGTGGACAAGGGCGAGGAAGTCATCGTCGGCGTCAACCGTTATCGGCTGGAAACCGAGGAGGATGTCGACGTTCTCGATATCGACAACGCCGCCGTGCGCGCCTCGCAGATCCGCCGTCTTGAGGATACCAAGCGACGTCGCAACGGTGGAGAGGTCGCCGCAGCGCTGGAGGCGCTTTCGGAAGTCGCCCGCAGCGGCAAGGGCAATATTCTCGAGGCGGCGGTCGTGGCGGCTCGCGCCCGCGCCACGGTTGGCGAGATTTCCGATGCGTTGCGCGCCTCCTTCGGCGATCACGCCGCCGTGCCGGAAGTGGTGAGCGACATTTACGGTGAAGCGTATAAGGATGAGCCGGAGCTTGCCACGCTCGCCGCCCGGCTTTCCGGTGTCGCCGAAAGGATCGGTACGAAACCGCGCATCATGGTCGCCAAACTCGGGCAGGATGGGCATGATCGCGGCGCGAAAGTCATCGCGTCAGCCTTCGGCGATATCGGTTTCGATGTGCTGGCCGGGCCGCTGTTCCAGACGCCGGGGGAAGCCGCCGATCTCGCTGTTCAGAACAAGGTGCATGTGGTCGGCATGTCGTCGCTTGCCGCCGGTCACAAGACGCTGGCGCCGCAGCTGGTCGAGGCGCTGAAGAAGAAGGGCGCGGAAGACATCATCGTCGTCGTCGGCGGCGTCATTCCGCGTCAGGATTACCAGTTCCTGCTCGATCACGGCGTTTCGGCGATTTTCGGACCCGGCACCAATGTCATGGATGCGGCCAACAAGGTTCTCGACCTGCTTGAAGGCATCCGGCGGAACGCGTGAGGGGAAGACGGCAATGTTTGGAAAACTGAACCACGTCGCCATTGCGGTTCCAGATCTCGATACCGCCATCGCCCGCTATAGGGCGCTCGGCGCTCAGGTTTCCGAGCCACAATCCCTGCCCGAACACGGCGTGACGGTAGTTTTCATCCAGGCGGAAAACACCAAGATCGAGCTCCTGCATCCGCTCGGAGAAAACTCGCCGATTGCCACCTTCCTCGAAAGAAATCCGGGCGGCGGCACGCACCATCTGTGCTTTGAGGTGCCGGATATTCTGGCGGTGCGCGACGATCTCGCCCGCAAAGGTATCCGCATTCTGGGCGATGGCGAACCGAAGACCGGCGCGCATGGCAATCCCGTTCTCTTCCTGCATCCGAAGGACATGGGCGGTGTGCTTTACGAGCTTGAGCAAGTTTCCCCGACACATGGCTGAAACACAGACCCCGTAAGACGCTGGCCATGTGGCAGACGGTCAGTAGCGGCCGTTCGCCTTTGCCGGAACGTGTTTCGTTTGTTTTCTTTTGACATTCGTTTTATTTTCGTTTTTATGGCGGTTGACTTTCAACGATGGGGAGAAATTCCCCCGGCGCTGTCGTGGAGGCTCTATGTCCAGCGAGAATATTTTCGATCTTTTTGTCATCGGTGGCGGCATCAATGGCTGCGGCATTGCTCGCGACGCGGTGGGCAGAGGCTATTCCGTGGCGCTCGCGGAGAAGGGCGATTTCGCTTCCGGCACCTCTTCGGCCGCCACCAAGCTCATCCATGGCGGCTTGCGCTATCTCGAACATTACGAGTTTCGTTTGGTTCGCGAAGCGCTGATGGAGCGTGAAATCCTGTGGGCCATGGCCCCGCACGTTATCTGGCCAATGCGCTTCGTTCTGCCGCTTCAGAAGGGCGGCGTGCGCCCTGCATGGATGGTACGGCTCGGCCTGTTTCTTTATGACAATCTCGGCGGCCGCAAGCTTTTGCCGCCAACCCGCACGGTCGATCTTCGGCAAGATCCGGCAGGCAAGCCGCTGAAGCCGGTTTTTGCAAAGGCTTTCGAATATTCTGACGGCTGGGTGGACGACGCCCGTTTCGTGGTCTTGAACGCGCGCGATGCAGCGGATCGCGGTGCGACGATCATGAACCGCACGCGGGTCGTTTCCGCGCGACGCGAAGGCGGGTTATGGCTTATCGAAACGCTGGACGAAAAAACCGGCCGCACGGTCACGCACAAAGCGCGCATGCTGGTGAACGCCGCCGGCCCCTGGGTGGATAATGTGCTGTCTGGCGTCTTCGGCCGCAACGATGTGCACAATGTTCGCCTCGTGCAGGGCAGCCACATCATCGTGCGCAAAAAGTTTTCCGATCCGCGCGCCTATTTCTTCCAGAACCCGGACAATCGCATCATCTTCGCCATTCCCTATGAGCGGGACTTTACGCTGATCGGCACCACCGACCGCGATTACAAGGGCGATCCCGCCAAGGTGCGTATCTCTGAGGACGAGATTTCCTATCTCTGCAATGCGGCCAGCGAATATTTCAGCGAACCGGTAAAGCCTGATGATATCGTCTGGGCCTATTCCGGCGTGCGTCCGCTTTTCGACGATGGAGCTTCGAAAGCGCAGGAAGCCACACGGGATTATGTGCTCAAGGTTGAAGAGGGCGAAGCGCCGCTTCTCAACATCTTCGGCGGTAAATTGACGACCTATCGGCGGCTGGCGGAACATGCACTGGAAAAGATCGGCGCGGCTATCGGCGAGAAGGGCAAACCCTGGACGGCGGGTTCGCACCTGCCGGGTGGTGATTTCGGCGTGGAGAAATATGAAGCCCAGGTGAGGGCGCTTGTCTCCCTTTATCCTTTCCTCGGCGACCGCCATGCCGAGCGGCTGGTCAGAAACTACGGCACGAAGGCTGCGGAACTGCTCGGAGCCGCCACCGATGTTTCCGGTCTCGGCCGGCATTTCGGCGGCACGCTTTACGAATGCGAAGTGCGCTGGCTGGTGAAGCACGAATGGGCCTTTGCTGCCGAGGATATTCTCTGGCGGCGTACGAAACAGGGTCTGCGGTTGAGCAAGGACGAGGCCGTCGCTCTGGACGAATTCGTGGCCACGCTGACGGGCCGTCCGGAAAAAGTCGAAGCTTTGGCGGAACAGGCCTGAGCCTGCGGATTGTCTGGTCAGCTTGCGGAATTCCTGACCAATTTCTGAGGGCCGTCGGCGCTCAATATATAGTCGTCGGCGGTCGAAAGCGCGTGTTCCATATGCCCTTCGAACACCAGTTCCGGTTCGTTGGGCGCGATGCCTATTTTCGGCATTCCGCCGAAACGCACCGCTTGCGATTGCGCAAGGCCTTCGTGAAGGCCGCTCTCCAGAAGATCGAAGTAGCGTGTGCCGGGGCCGGTGATGAAGACCGGCATATGGCCATGCAGGCTGAACAGGCGTGAAAGGCCGTTGCCGAGCGCGAGCCCGGCAGCGCGGAAGGCGAGCCGCGCCATGCGCCCGCCGGCGCGGGCTGAAGCCGCGATCTTGTCCACCTCCGCAATTGGTACGAATTTTGCGGGTTCCGCCTGTGGCGGGGCCTCGAAAGCCGAACGCAGGATCGCGTAAAACCCGGAATAGGCCTCGATACAGCCTCTGGTGCCGCAACGGCACAGCGCGCCGTCGGCCAGATGCAGCATATGGCCGAAATTGGGTGCGCCGACCTCGATCGCGCCATCCGTGGTGGCGCGAGCAATGCCGAGACCGATGCTGTGGCCGAGGGAAAGGGTAACGAGCGCCTCCGATGTCCGGCCCTCATGCGCCTGTTCCCGCATCCAGATGGCCTTTGCGGCAAGCAGGGTCTCGTTGTTCAGGGTTACACGAATGCGGCCGTCTTGCGAAATGAGTTGCTGGAAATCTATCTTCTCGTTGCCGAGCACCGGCGACCAGACGAGCACCGCCGCTGCCGCGTCCACCAGTCCCTTGCTGCTGATCGATACCTGAAGAATATCGTGCAGGCTGATGCGCGAGCGCTCCGCAAGTCTCGCCAGACCCGCCAGTATAGAGCCACCGAAAGAGCCTTTTTCAACTGCCATCCTCTGCTCGGTAAACCGGTCCACCAGCTTGCCGGCATAATCGACCAGCGAATATTGCACGCTGTCGGAAGAGATGATGACGATGGCGACATGGCAGAAGGCGCCGCTTGCCGCAAAGAGGATACGGGGCCGCCCGCGCCCGGCGGCGGCAAGCTGTTCTTTGCGCAGGATCAGTCCGGCACGCTCGAGTTCCATGGTAATGGCGGAGACCGTGGCGGAGGCAAGCCCGGTGAAGGAAGACATGTCCGTATGGGAAAGGCTGCCGCGCAGGCGCAACGCCGCCATAACCGACAGGCTGTTTTTCTGGCGCACCAGTTCCGTGCTTGCAATGGCGGACATGGGCTGGGGTATGCTCCCTGAACGGCTTTTTTCCTGTCGTGCTTACCCCGTCTGATGGCGCATGCCACATACAGGATCAAGACACCCGGATGCTGTCCCCAGCCGTTGTTGACAGCATTGGGAATCTCTGACATTAATTTTCTCGACTGTCGAGAAAATTGTGAAACCACAGAGACCGGCAGCTTTTTCCGGGCGTTTTTCCTGCATGGAGGTGCAGGCTTCGCCCTTACCGGGAGGACATCATGAATTCATTTGCCAAGCTTTTGGCGGGTACAGCTGTACTCGTTTCCCTGCACACCGCTGCTATTGCGGCCGATCTCGTCGTTGGCGTTTCCTGGTCGAATTTCCAGGAAGAGCGCTGGAAGACGGATGAGGCGGCAATCAAGTCCGCGCTCGACAAGGCCGGTGCGAAATACATTTCCGCCGATGCGCAGTCATCCGCCGCAAAGCAGTTGACCGACGTCGAATCGCTGATTTCCCAGGGCGCCAATGCGCTCATCATCCTTGCACAGGACAGCGACGCAATTGGCCCGGCCGTTGAAAAGGCCGTCGCCGAGGGTATTCCGGTGGTCGGTTACGACCGCCTGATCGAAAACAAGAACGCCTTCTACATCACCTTCGACAACAAGGAAGTCGGACGCCTTCAGGCAGCCGAAGTCTTCAAGGTCAAGCCGGAAGGCAATTACGTCTTCATCAAGGGTTCGTCTTCCGATCCGAATGCTGACTTTCTTTTTGCCGGTCAGCAGGAAGTCCTGAAGGCCGCTGTCGATGCGGGCAAGATCAAGAATGTCGGCGAAGCCTATACCGATGGCTGGAAGCCGGAAAATGCCCAGAAGAACATGGAACAGTTCCTGACCAAGAACAACAACAAGGTCGATGCGGTCGTCGCATCGAACGACGGAACGGCCGGCGGCGCAATCGCTGCTCTTGCCGCGCAGGGCCTTGCCGGTTCTGTTCCCGTATCCGGTCAGGATGCCGACTTCGCCGCGCTTAACCGTGTCGCGCTCGGCACGCAGACGGTATCCGTCTGGAAGGACAGCCGCGAACTCGGCAAGGAAGCTGCCGGCATCGCGCTGGCGCTTGCGGGCGGCAAGAAGATGACGGAAATCAAGGGCGTTGCCGCCTTTGATGGCGGTCCGAAAAAAGTGACGATGCAGTCGGTCTTCCTCAAGCCCATCGCCATTACCAAGGACAATCTGAACGTCGTCATCGACGCCGGCTGGATCAAGAAGGAAACGGCCTGCCAGGGTGTGAAGGCCGGATCCGTCAAGGCCTGCAACTGAGACCGATAGGTTGACGTTTGGGCGCCGCGCCACGGCATGTGGCGCGGCGCCTTTCAGATGTAAGGAGGACCGGCAGTCCATGGCCGACATGACACAATCCAATTCCACAGCGTCCCCCAAGACGGAAAAGACGGGCTCGATTTCGCGTTTCATCAGCGCCACCGAGCTTGATACCCGGCTACTCGGCATGGTCGGTGCGCTTCTTCTGATCTGGATCGGTTTCCATATTCTTTCGGGCGGGCTGTTCCTGACGCCGAGAAATCTCTGGAACCTCTCTGTCCAGACCGCCTCCGTGGCGGTAATGGCGACAGGCATGGTGCTTGTCATCGTCACCCGCAACATCGATCTGTCGGTCGGGTCGATCCTCGGTTTTTCCGGCATGATCATGGGTGTCATGCAGGCGGAAATCCTGCCGCAGATCCTCGGCTTCGAACATTGGGCGACATGGATCGTCACGCTTCTGGTCGGCATTCTCGTCGGCGGCGCGATCGGCATGCTGCAAGGCTCTATCATCGCCTTCCTGAATGTGCCGTCCTTCATCGTCACGCTCGGCGGTTTGCTGGTCTGGCGCGGCGGCACCTGGTTCGTCACCAGCGGTCGCACCGTGGCGCCGATGGATTCCACCTTCCGCCTGATGGGCGGCGGCACCAGCGGCTCGATCGGTGAGACATGGAGCTGGGTCGCTGCCATCGTCGCCTGCGTCGCCATCGTTGCGGCGATCCTGAATTCCCGTCACCAGCGCCGCCGGTTCGGTTTTCCGCTGCGGCCCGTCTGGGCGGAGTATTTTCTGGTGGCACTCGGCTGCTTCGTCGTTATCGGCTTCGTGGCGGTGGTCAACAGCTATCCTTGGCCGATCAACATCGCCCGCAACTATGCCGAAGCAAGTGGCATAGCCTGGCCGGAAGGCGGTCTGTTCATTCCGCACGGCATCGCCATTCCCGTGTTGATGGCGCTCGCTGTCGGGGCGGTGATGACTTTCATCGCGACGCGGCTGCGCTTCGGACGTTATGTCTTCGCCATCGGCGGCAATCCTGAAGCAGCGGAACTCGCCGGCATCAAGACCCGCTGGGTCACGGTGAAGATATTCACGCTGATGGGCGTCCTGTGCGCCATCGCTGCGGCGATCTCGACGGCCCGCCTCAACGCGGCCACCAATGCCCAGGGTGAACTGGACGAACTTTATACGATCGCGGCGGCGGTCATCGGCGGCACCTCGCTCGCCGGCGGCGTCGGCACCATTGCGGGCGCGATGCTCGGCGCGCTCGTCATGCAATCGCTGCAATCCGGCATGGTGCTCGTGGGCATCGATACGCCTTTCCAGCGCATCGTCGTCGGTGTGGTTCTGGTCGTCGCCGTCTGGCTCGACACCATTTACCGCGCTCGCGCCAAGTAAGAACCGAGGAGAACTCCTATGACGGACCAAGTCACGCCCCTCGTGGAAATGCGCAATATTTCCATTTCCTTCGGCGGTATCCATGCGGTGGAAAACGCCTCTGTCGATCTTTTCCCCGGCGAGGTGGTTGCCCTTCTCGGCCACAATGGTGCGGGAAAATCGACACTCATCAAGATATTGTCCGGTGCATACCGGCGGGATGAGGGCGATATCCTCATCAACGGCGAGGATGTGGATATTCGCAATCCCCGCGACGCCAAGAAATATGGCATCGAAACCATCTACCAGACGCTGGCCGTGGCGGATAATGTCGATGCGGCGGCCAATCTTTATCTCGGTCGCGAGTTGAAGACGAAATGGGGCACATTGGACGATGTCGCAATGGAGGCCTCGGCCCGCGAGGTCATGGGGCGTCTCAACCCCAACTTCCGGCGGTTCAAGGAGCCGGTGAAGGCGTTGTCTGGCGGCCAGCGACAATCCGTCGCCATTGCCCGCGCCATTCTTTTCGACGCCCGCATCCTCATCATGGATGAGCCGACGGCAGCGCTCGGGCCGCAGGAAACGGCGCAGGTCGGTGATCTCGTCAAGGAACTGAAACGGCAGGGCATCGGCATCTTCCTCATCAGCCACGATATCCATGACGTCTTCGATCTGGCCGACCGGGTATTCGTCATGAAAAACGGCAAGGTGGTCGGCCATGCCCGTACGGAAGATGTGACGAAGGACGAGGTTCTCGGCATGATCATTCTGGGCAAGGTGCCATCAGGTGCTGTGGCGGGTCCGGGTGCGGTTGTCGCCTGATCGGTTCAGATCGAATATTCGAGATTTGTTATGCCCATATTGAGTGAAGCCCGGTAAAACCGGGCCTCATCATTCATCGCTTCCGTGAAAATCCCTGGGGAGGGTCGTGCGGACAATTGCGTCCTGCAGAAACGCGCCCTCTGGTGGATTTACGTCATTGCGGATGTTCAATGCAGATCGGCGTGTGCGAGGCTGCTGCCGTTTATCTCTGCGCTTGTCAGCGGCAGACCCTGCTTGTTGATGTCCTGAGCCAGCGACAGCAATGCCATTTCGAGGAAATAGGTCGACATGCCCAATTCCATCGATTTAGAACGCTGGCAAAGATAGGAAACCATCCTTCCAAGCGCCAGAATGTCGTCCGCATCGTCCTGTTCAAATATTGCTGTGGTAGATGCCGCCATGCTTCCCTCTCGACAGTCGACAATATGATAACGCGTTGATCCCCGCGTTGTTCATTTTCGACCACATCGAGCGTCACGCGAGCGTCACACCTGCGTCAATCATCGCTCTTGTTTTCCTGAGCGCCGGTATTTTCCGCCGTTTCGGTCGTTGCAAGCGATGTCACGAGGGCGACGATGCTTTTGCGCACGGTTGCGTTCTTGATCCGGGCGAAGGCCTGATTGAGCGAAAAACCTTCATTCGACGCCACGAATGATTGCATGGCATTGATGGAGCCAAGGGCCGGATTGGCGTTTCCGACATCCGGTGTGGCATTGGCGAACAAAGAGCTGACCTCGACGCCGAGAACCGATGCTATGGCCTGCAGGCGTGACGCGCCGACGCGATTTGCGCCCTTTTCGTATTTCTGGACCTGCTGAAAGGTGATGCCCAGCCGGCCCGCCAGTGCACTTTGACTCATGCCGAGCGACTTGCGGCGCATTCTGATTTGCGTACCGACATGCACATCAATCGGGCTGGGTAGTTTGGGTTGCAGCATGGATTCCTCCAGTTGTGAGGGGCTTAATTTGGATAATTGTCAATTAATATTGTTGAAGGTAGACATTCAACACAATTTCCACGGGTATTGCGAGGCGTTACTGACAAAATAAGGCGGTTTTCTGTTTATATGCTATGTGCCGGGCCACGGTTTATCACCTTTGTCGCACACCGCAATGCCCCGTTTCTGCTTGTAAAACGGCTCCATCCCTCCACGCCGATGGCATAAAAGCCGAGTTTTTCCCATATTTTCCGGTTTTCTTCGTCGAAACCCTCGAATGCTTCCGTATCGCCGAAATGCGGGATCCAGACGAATGGCTGCTTTTGACCGGGCCGCACGGCATTTTCCAGAAGGATATTATTGTAAAGCCGGGGCAGGCATTTGTTCGTATCGATGGCGGGTGAAACCGGAATGGGATTTCGCATGATCGCGAAGCCTTGCCGCGCCAGCGAAAGGGCAGAGGCGTCCAGTTTTCGTTTCAAATCCGTGGTTGAACGGGCTTCGCAGCCGCCCTGCGCCACCGGATCGGCGACAAGCAATAGCGGGCGGCCATCACGACGAAGGCCCGTGACCGAAACGAACTGGTCGACGTGGAAACCGCACTGATGCATTTTCCCGGCGATCAATACAGGATCGGAGGTTTCAACCGGGGAAAGATCGGAAGCTGAATTCCCGAGATCCTCCGGCCGATATCCGAAACTGTGCACGGTTCTGCCGTCGAGAGCCTGAACCCGGCACCATTGTTGCGAGTGCTCGACCGCCGCATTGCTTGCGATCCCCCTGTCGTCCCGCAGGCTGGAATGGCCCACCAGTCGAAAGTCCGGGCCGACCAGCTGGTTGCCGCCCGGCAAAATGACCTGCGAAGTGGTGACTGCAAGCCCGAGACGGTTGGCCAGCCCGCCGGCGATGGGGTCTTCTGCTGCTGAAACCAGTTCGGTTGCGCCCCTCTCGCCGGTCCGGACGTGGAACATATCCTGTATCCACGGATGCGAAACGTTGTGATGTGCGTCGAGCGCTACCAGTTCTGCGGTACAGCGGATTGCCAGCCTGTCGAGCCAGTTTTGCGCGGAGGTGAGACAGGCGCGATTGATCAGAACAAGTGCTGTTATATCGGAAGGCAGAGCCGAAAGCAGGTTTCCGATTGGAATGAGCGGTGAAACGTCATGGTTCGCAAAAAACGGTGTGGGCAGTGCAAGCGCGATCGTGCGGATCAGCCCACCGCAATCGGGCACGAGAGACAGGGACCGGGCAGCGGTCAAGACACTTTTTCCCACGCCATGCGCCGCGCGGCCAATTGCTGAAAAAACGCCGTGTTCTGGAGCTTCCATGATAGTGGCGGCGGAGATGGCAACGCGCCGCTGCCAATCATGCCTAAAAGCCTGGCCGCATCGTTTCGTTTGACGGATACCGCATGTCCGGCCAGAAAATTTGCAGTTTCGGGGCTGAGCTTTGCCTCAGTTGCGATTGCGCGCCATGTTCTGCGGGTAAAATGCAGCTTGCGGGCAGCGCGCAGCAGGCCGTCGTGTTCCCCCGGTTCGAACGACGCGCGGCACGCTTCCAGCGTCGCTTCGGCATCGACCAGCGCGATCGTAAGCGGGCGATAATCGAGTTCGCCGGGCGCATGGGTGACCGCCACATCGGCGTCTGAAAACCGCCGCCCGTCCCGATAGGCTTCGAAGATTTCGCCGATGCCGATCATGCCGAAGGCTACGCATTCCGCCGCCCTCAGCGCACCCATGCTGGCCGCGCCGACAACGGTGACGCCCTCTGATAGCGCAAACAGGATTTCCTTGTGCCAGACGGCGGCGCAATCTCCGTAAAGGCCGTCGATCAGCCCGATGATCCGGGCGCCCTGTTGCACAGCGTCAAAAATATCACCACAGGAGGCGGGGCCGCGAAGATCGACCCCGGAAATCCCTTCGCGTGCGATGCCGTGGATGGACGGCCCCGCAAAAACCACCGGCTTCATCAAAGACCTCCGAGGTTCAGGAACCGGTCAAGCGTCCGCGGTGAGATCTGTTGCAGACCGCCGCCCGCAGGTGTGAGGCCGCTTGCCAGAACCCGCACGACATGCAGGCCGGATATTCCCGTTTCCAGCGGAAAGACATAGATGTCCTCGATCCCGCTGGAGAAGAGATGCTCCGCAAGCTGACGCCATGGCGGCAGAGCCGTGTCGCGATCCGCGAAATCGAGATTGGCCGGGAGCCGTTCCACCGGCCGTGACGCGGATACGGCTGGTGTGGCCGCAAACATATCCCGCTGGTAGCGCAGAGGAGAGAGATCGTCCCTCGCGCCGCTGATGTCAGTCAATCGCGACTGCACCGCCTCTAGCAGCGCCGCAATTGCGGCGTCATAGGTACCAAACCGGCAGGCCGCGCCGGCAGCACTGCGGGTCGCAAGCCCGCCCTGCGCGTGAATGGAACGGGGTAAGCTTGCCATGACCACCGGCACGCCGAGCGCATTCGTCAGGTCAAAGAAGCGCGGCGGCAGTCCGATATCTGAGAGATGTCGAACAAGGGTGTCGAAAGAAGTGTCGATTCCTGGTGGAAACAGGACCGGTTCCGGCGCGATATTGCGGGTTTCGAAAGTGTCTATGAGAAAGCAGGCATCATTTTCGACGAGTTCGAGCAAAGCGTGGAGAGCCGCGTGGTCATGGTCGAAACCGGCCGCGAGACCTTGCGAACTCATCAGGAAGGCCCGTCGATCCCAGGGGAAATCCGCGCGGAAATCCATGCCGACCAGCTCATAAGGGGCAAAAACGTCGCGCTGCCGGCCTATGGATATTCCTTTTACCCAGGCGCGTTCGGTTTGCAGATTAAGAGTGTCCGGGTCGACCCGGCCGATGGTTTCGAAGGGAACAATCGGAGCGCCCTTGTCCCGCATCTCCTGAATGGAGCCGAAAGCGGCGATGTGTTTGCGGGTGTCTTCGGCAACGGCACCTTCGATCGCTTCCATGATCGCCGAAAGGCGGGCCTGTTCCGCGACAAGTCCCTTGCCCTGAGACACCGACAGTCCGCGTGAATTGGGCCGCGCGGCAAACCAGACGGGTATGCCGATAATGTCGAGACCGGTCACGTCGCCGACACGGGTAATCCCGAACCGCCGAAGCAGTTCGGGATCGAAGAACGAAGCGTCCGCATGTCTTGAAGCCGCCGTCGCTGAAATGGGAGCACCGTCGGCGGCCAAGGCTGCGGGGCCGCGATCAGGGCGCAGCGTTGGTGTCGTCGGCAAGGATGGCGTCGAACAGTTCGCCGGTGATGGCGCCCGCCGGGCCGACCGCCTGAAGCGCCGACTCGATCGGTGCCAGTACCATGCGGTTGAAATCCCAGCCGGTGTCGATCACTTCACCGACAAGGGCGAAATCGGCCTCGGAAACCACGGCGCCGCCGGCGAGGAGGGCTTCGATGCCCTGAATCTGGACCTGATCCAGTTCGGTTTCGGGCAGGCCGTCCTGGCGGACGAGCATGGATTTTGCGGCCGCGGCAACGCGTGCATAGCCGTCCACACCGGGATGGCTCGCCTCATAGGCGGCAATCGTCTCATGCGAAACGGACGCAACCTTGAGCGGCGCCGTACGAATGAAGAGAATGCCGAAATCCTTTTTTCCAACAATGAAGAAGTGCGAGGACATAATATCTCCTATTTGATCCCAGCTAATCGAAGTGCGTCATAGAATTTTTTATTCGCTACCGGGTCACGGTCTGGAGACAGGCTGCTGATCTCCTTCGCCGTCATACCCGGATAGTTTTCCTGGAGCCTGCCGCCGGTTTCCCGTGCAGCGGCCAAATCGCCGTGGAGCGCGTGGCTTGCGGTCAGGACACGCAGTGCCGGCTCGTCATTTTCCATCCGCGCGCATAATTCCACCGCCGTGCCGTAGTCCTCGCGCTTGAACGCGATGCTGGCGCCCGCCCACCAGTAGATATCGGGCGCGAGCGGATTGAGGTCGATGGCCTGCTGAAATTTCTCCCATGCGGTCTCGGCGTCGCCGAAATGAGCGAGCGCATCGGCATGCTGGAGCAACAGGTCGGCGGAGTTTGGCGCAAGCGCCTCCGCCTCGAAAAACCTTTCGGCAGATATATCGAAATCCCGCTGGTAGAGCGCCACCACGGCGCACATCCAGTGGCCGACGCCAAGTGCCGGATCGATCTCGACGGAGGCGTCCGCCTCCGCCTTGGCGCGGTGCAGCAGATGCGGGTCGTTGCCGCCCAGCATCAGCCATTCCAGCTGCAGGCTCTGCGCCACGCGGGCGCGGGCGACCGCCATGCTGTTGTCGAGATCGACGGCCCGGCGGAACATCGAGCGGGCTCTTCGAAGAAGCGGCAGGTCGCACTTGCCGCGCAGAAGCTGCTGGCCCTCCAGCAATTGCCGGTAGGCCTCGCCGCTGTGGTTGCGGTCCGGCTCCACCTGAAGCCGCTCGATCTCGCGGGCAAGTCCCGCAGCCACCTGTTTCGACAGCAGGCGAAAGGCGGCGTGGATATGCCGCTCGGTCAAGACAGCCTCCAGCGACCAGACGATTTCGCCGGTTGCTTCCTCGATCAGCGCCACCGACATGCGGGCATCGTCGAAAACCGTCGACATGATGCGGTAGTCCGCCCGCAACATGGCGTAACTGTCGTCGGCCCGGTCGTGTGTCAGTGCAAAAGTGCTGTGCGGCGAAAGGACCGTGAAGGTCCGGTACCGAACGAGACTATTGGCGACATCCTCGACAAAGGCATTCATCACCGGCGATACCGGCAGCCCGTCCACCCGCACCGGCCGGCCGAAGGCGACGCGCGGTTTTGCCGGGGATTTTCGGCGGTTGACCTCATCCGGCTCGGCGGGGACCACAATCGTCGAGGCGAGGCTTTGTATCCGGCGCCTGAGCGCTACGGTTTCGGCTTCCGGAGAGCGCTCTTCCTGGCGGAGTTGTTCCATCAGAAGCTGGAAAATTCCCTCGCAGGCGCTGGTGTTTCCCACCCGCGCATAGGCCGCCATGGCGGCGCGGTAGGTTTCCTCGCGCTCCGGCTCAATCTTGAGCGCGCATTCGGCAAGTGCTGCGATATCGTTCGAACTGGCGCGGCCAAAACGCGTCAACGCCTCCAGAAGCTGTGTGTAGCTCGAAAAGAACAGGTCCTTGAGACGACGGCGTTCCGACAGCAGCCAGAGATAAAGATGATCCTGCCCGGTTTCCAGCCCCTCCAGCAGATCGCCGCCGAATGCGAGCAGGGCATGCAGCCGCCGCATCGGGTCGTCGGCCCTTGCGTCGGCTAGGAAGATCGCAAGGTCGGTGCGTTGGGCCAGCTTTCCGGCCCTCAGATCGTTTCCTTCGGTTAGAAGGATGGCTTCGTCCCCGTTGGGCAACTTCTGAAGGCGCAGGATCAGCTGCCGCAAATTGCCGAGAGCCCTTTTTTGCTCGACGTTTTCCCATAACAGCGACGCGGCCTGCTGGCGGGAAAGGGACTGGTTGGGAGCAAGGATCAGCGCAGCGGTGAGAGCAAAGCCCTTGGACGGGAAAAACGCTTCCCGCACCGCATCACAGCGCGGGGTGCCAAAAAGCCGGATTGGTATCAGTTCAGCGTTTCCAGCCACTTTTGTTCCCCCATGATTCACCATCTAACAACGTGTCCGGGAAATTGAAAGTCAATCATAGCGTTCCATTTGACGCTGGTGTGACGCCGCCTGGTTATTGTCTTGAACAGAAGCGTGGGCGACGGGCGGAAAACAGCAATCATGCACCAGGCAGCCATCGGGAATTTCGAATTGATAGCGTTTAACGGAAGCTACATGGCGTTCGAGCCGCGTACCGAACCTTACCAGCGTGCCGACGATGTCGGATATGCGGTCAGCGAATTCATGTGGTTCAAGGGCCGTCCATTCTATCCTGTTTCGGCGTTGGCCCATGCGAAAGTCGCCCATGCCAGATTGTCGGCGGAGAGATGCGACGACGAAGACGAGGACAATCTCGATATTCTTTTCCGCATGCCAATGGTGGCCGGCGGGCATTTTTTCGAGATCGTGCTGCGTTCGAATGAAGGCACTTCCTACGGTGGCTGGCTGTGGGGAGAAGAGTTGGAAATACTGAACGAGATCGTCAACGGCTATCGCGTTCTGGCGGGGAAATTCGACGACAGGCTGATCCGGTTCGAATATTCGAAGCGATTTCAACGCTACCGGACGGCCGAGCCGCTTCCGGTGGAGAAATCCGTATTTCTGATCCAGCGCGAAGCCAAGCCTAATGCCGGCAGACGCGATTTGTCTGGCGGCCCGGCGCGCTAGTGGCCGGGAGGGCGCCGATGCGTTCTGGGGGACGCAAAAGCGCGCGACAAGATGGGGGGCGGCGGCAGGCGCGGCGTACAGTGCGCCTGCCGCAAACATACCGGTAAGCCCACAGGTCTATCGGGAAGCACCTTTGAATATTTTTATTTTTATTGTGTGGAAGATTTATGATGCCCAATGAAGGTAACATGCGTAACAGGCGGGTGTCATCGCGGCTTCTGGCGATGAGTTGCGCCTCGGGCGACGACGTGCTTTCCCATCCCGGGAGCGTCGATGAGGAGCCGCGTCCGTTCGCTCCAAACGACGGGCTTTATGTTGTGGGGGAGGCGGTTCCCAGGACGGCGTTCAGGTCCCGTCCACCGGAAAACGGGGCGGGGGAAGACGTTTTCCACGCGAGAGAAAATAGCAATACGATCATCGACGTCGATATCAGGATTGCGAAATGGGCCTGGGCCGTGCTGGTGATCGGGCACTGCTGGCTGATCTATTTCATGGTGCAGAGCCTAGGTTGAGGCTTCTCCCGACGTGTATGCTCCGGCTTTCAGCGCATTTCGCCGACGCCGTGCAGGATCATCGCCGCCGCACCGAAGGCAACGGGGTCTGTCGCAACCACTTCAGGTAGCAGGATCTTCGGCTGTATCACCTTTGCGCCGTCGAACGGGTCCGAGCGTTCGTAATCCAGCCATTCCGCCAGCCTCTCGCGCACGATCCTCGGTAAAGTGCCGCCGACAAAGATGGCGGTGGGCGCCAGAACGGCGCTGACGGCGAAGGCAAGCCTGGCGACCTGCGGTCCCGCCTGTTCAAGCCATGCGTCAAACACGGCAGAATTGCACGACAGATAGTTCGTCCAGACATCGGGCGCACGTCCTGAAGGTTTCTCTCCCACATGCGCGAGGCACCATGCCGCCAGATCTTCGAAGGAGGGTCGCGAGGCGTTTCGGCCGCGCAAGGCGCCGATCTCGCCGGCATTGCCGAGATAACCGCGATAAAGCTCGTTCCTGATGATGATGCCGCCGCCGATCCCTTCGGACAGATAGAGATAGGCAAAGTTTTCATGCCCGTCCGCATTGCCGAGCGTAAGTTCGCCCATAGTGGCGGCATTTGCGTCATTTTCGATGATGACCGGGCAGCGTAGCGCCTCGCGCAGCATGGCGGAAAGGTCCGAACCCGCCCAGGAAATAACCTCTTCGGCAAGGTCGAGCGACATGGCTTCCTTGCGAAAGCGGGTCGGCATGGCGATTGCCGCGCCGATCAGCTCGTTTCTGTCGATCGCGTTCTTTGTCAGCAACTCTTCGGATCCGTCCTGAAGCGCCCGCTGGACATCGGAAAACACGTCATAGGAGCCGCGCATCTGCAATTCGCCGACGATCTCTCCACTGAAATTCAAGAGCGTCAACATTACCGAATAACGATTGGCGTGCGCGCCGAGGGCGTAGCCGACGGTTTTCTTGAGCGTGAGGTCGATATGGGGGGCGCCGCGACCCTCCTGCCGGCGCGCGCCTTCCTCGATAAGACCACGCTCGAGCAGATTGCGCGTCATCATGCTGACGGCCGCCGGCGTTATGCTGCAGTGCTCGGCAAGTTCGACCCGCGAAGCCGAACCTTTGCGCCGGATGTAACCGAGAAGCGCGCCCTGTGTCGCGCCAATACCAGCCAGCCCGCCGTTGCGTCTCTCAGTCAAAGTTTCGCTCTCCTCGCTTTACCTAGGGAAATGTCATGAAGCTGTTAATTAAGCAACTTAATTAAATAATCAGTTTCAACGGGAATGGATCCTATGTTCAAGTCTCTCACCTTGATGGCCACGGTCGCTCTCGGCACGCTTTTGCCGGCCATCGCCTTTGCCGAAGACATCAACATCAAGCTCTGGACGCTCGCCGACAAGAATGCGCCCGGCCGTGTCACCAATATCGAAGCCGCCGCCGGCGTCATGAATGCCCAGTTCAAGGCAGCGGGTGTCGACAAGCGCATCGTCATCGACATCAACAACAGCACCGTTCAGGGCTGGGACTCCTTCGCACTCGATACGCTGAAGGCGTTTTCGGTGGGGCAGGGACCGGATATCTACATTCTGCCGCATGAGTGGATCGGCCAGTTCGCGCAGGACGGTTATGCGATGCCGATGGAAGAAAAGATCGCCGCCGCTCCCTGGGTTTACGGCGATATCCTGCCGGTTCTGTGGGATTCGGCCAAGGCGACGGACGGCAAGATTTACGGTATTCCGCAGGACGCGGAAATCCGCATGTTCTTCTACAATAAGGACATGCTGCGCAAAATCGGCAAGGACGAAGCCTTCATCGAAGGCCTGCCGGCGAAGGTCGACGCCGGTGAATTCACGCTCGACGATCTGACGGCGCTGTCGAAGGAAGTGGTGGACGGCAAGGCCGCCCAATACGGCATGCTGCACCGCCCGAATGTCGGCATCGATTATCTGATGGTGTTCCAGTCCTATGGCGTGAAGTTCATGGACGAAAAGACCGGCAAGCTGATGTTCCCCAAGGCCGAAATGGCCAAGGCGCTCGGCTGGTACGAGCGTAACGCCAAGCAGGGCGTGACGCCGGTCGACAACACGGCCATGAGCTGGGAGGCGATCCAGACGGCCTTCAAGCAGGAAAAGGCCTTCATCTTCCATCAGGGTGTGTGGGCGGTTGCCTGGCAGGTGGGTGAAAAGAACGGCGCAACCTGGCCAACTGACGGCAAGGGATATTTCAACAAGATTGGCTGGATTTCCGCTCCGGCAGCCGAAAAGGGTGGCAAGCCGGTCAACCTGTCGCATCCGCTGCTCTACACCCTCAATCCGAAGAGCAAAAATGCCGATATCGCCGCCGATCTCGTGGCGCTTGCGACATTGCCTTATTTCAACAATGAACACGCCGTGACCTCCTATCACACGGCAATCAGCAACGCGCAGACGGCCATGCCGAAATACCGCGACAACTGGGTTCTGTCTGCCGCGTCGCCGATGATGAAATACGCGCAGTTCGTGCCTAACCACACCAAGTTCGGCAGCTATAACAAGGTGCTGTTCAGCGGTCTGCAGGCGGTTGAGACCGGCAAGATGACGGCCGCGCAGGCGGTTGATTTCATCGCCGACGAACTTGACCTGCAATTCGGCGCGGAAATCGAAATCCGCGACGCCGCAAGCAACTGAGTTTGCCCGAAACCATGCCGCCCGGCTTTGCCGGGCGGCCTTTCCGCGTTCCCACCGGTATATCGAAATGTCCCAATTCCAGCTTCGGGCGCGCCGCCCGGCCCGGCCGATCCTTTATCTGGCCCCGGCTCTTGCCTTGCTCGGCCTGTTCTTTCTGGCCCCGATCGTCGTCAATCTGGTGATCGCCTTTACCGATATGGGCGCAAACCTGAGGGTCGGTAAATTTACGGTCGAGAATTTCCAGCGCATGTTTCAGCGGGACGTTCGGCTGCCGATGGTGCTTTTGACGACGCTGATCTATGTCGGCGCGACGCTGTTCATCTTCAATATCGGGCTTGGCGCGCTTCTGGCTGTCACAACGACGGCAATACCGGACCGGCTCGGCAATTTCTTTCGCGGTCTGTGGCTTTTGCCACGCATGAGCCCGGCCGTGCTTTACGGTGTGCTGTGGATCTGGATCGCCGATCCTACTTCGTCGGGCCTGCTCAACCAATTTCTCGGCGCGCTCGGCGTACCCGCTCTCAACCTGCGCAACGACTTTCCGCTGTTTCTGGTGGTGGTGGCGAACGGGGTCGTCGGCGCGTCCTTCGCCATGGTCATCCTCACATCGGCCATCCGCTCCATACCCTCGCATCTGGCCAATGCGGCGCGCGTCGATGGCGCCAGCGAATGGGGCGTGCTTCGCCATGTCGTTGCACCGGCGCTCTCGGCGCCGATCCGTTTCATCACGCTCTATCAGGCGCTCTCGCTGATGACGACCTATGAATATATCCTGTTGATCACGAGCGGCGGCCCCGTCTACGATTCCACGACCTATGCGCTTTACATCTACCGGCGCGCCTTCGAAAACGGCGCTTATGCCTATGGCGCGGCGCTTGCGCTTGGCCTGATGGCCATCGGTGTTGCCGTCACCCTCGTTCAATGGCGCCTCAGCAATATGCGCTCGACCTTTGCTCCCGCCAAAATCGAGGTGCTGTGATGACACTCGCTCACACCCACACCAGACGCGCGCTTGATATGAAGCCGGACTGGGCGCGTCTCGAAAGGCGCAGCCTCGCCCATCGCGCCGGTTTCGTTCCCGTCATCCTCGTGTTCCTGACGGTGGTTTCGGTCCCGGTTCTCCTGCCTTACCTGTGGCTTCTGGTGAAGTCGCTGACCTCCTCCGACGACAATCTCAGCCGGCTTGTGCTGTGGCGCAGCGGCGCAATCGCCGCTTTTGCCTATGGCGGGGCGATAGCGGTTGCGCTTCTTTCCACGCGCCTGCGTAATCCCGCGCTGCTGTGGCTGGCATTTGGCGCCGTGGTTGCGGCGCTCGTCTTCGTGCTGGTGCTGCCGCATCTGACCATCGACAACTACAGTTTCCTGTGGAGCCGCGATATCGAGAAAACCGGCACCACGTTCATTGCGCTGATGCCGTCGGTCTGGACCGCGATGCGCAATTCGCTGCTATTTGCCGCTTCCCAGACGCTTATCGTTGCGCTGGTGGCAACGCCTGCCGCCTATGCTCTGTCACGCTTTACCTTTGCCGGGCGCGAAAACGTGCTGCGCGGGCTTTTGCTGCTGCATGCCTTTCCGGCGCTGGCACTCACCGTCGCGATCTTCGTGCAGCTGCATTACATGGGTCTGCTCAACAATCTCTTCGGCGTCGTGCTGGTCATGAGCGCACTGGAATTGCCGTTCGCAATCTTCGTTCTCAAGGGCTTTTTCGACAACGTTCCCTGGGACATCGAAATGAGCGCCGTCACCGATGGCGCGACCCGCTTTCAAGCCTTTCGCATGGTGGTTCTGCCGCAGGTGAGAAGCGGGCTGATCGCGGTTGCCACCTTCACCTTTCTGCGTGGCTGGGAGGAGTATGTCTTCGTCCAGACCCTGCTCATCGAAAAAAGCCAGATGACGATGAGCCTCTATCTCTTCTTCGTGGCACAGGACAGCGCCGGTGTGAATTACGGCATGATCGCCGCCGTCGGCATCATCTATCTGCTGCCTGTGCTGATCATTTACGTTTTCACGCAGAAATACATCACCCAGATGAGTTTCGGCGGGATCAAAGGATAATCGCCATGGCCAGGATCACCCTTAACAATGTCAGCAAAAGCTGGGGCGAGACCCGGGTTCTGCAACCGATGACGCTTTCCATCGAAGATGGCGAATTCGTCGCCGTTCTCGGCCCTTCCGGATGTGGAAAATCGACCACTCTTTTCCTGCTCGCCGGACTTTATGCGCCGACCAGCGGAGAGATCGCCTTCGACGGCCACAACGTCAACCGCATCGATGCGCGCGATCGCAATGTCGGCATCGTCTTCCAGTCCTATGCGCTTTATCCCAATCTGACGGTGCGACAGAACATCGCCTTTCCGCTGCGTTTCAAGAATGTTCCGCGTGAGGACGCGGCGCGGCGGGTGGAGGAGGCGGCGAGCCTCGTGCAGATCAGCGCGCTGCTCGACCGGCGGCCGTCGCAGCTTTCCGGCGGTCAGCAGCAGCGTGTCGCTCTAGCCCGGGCGCTAGTCAAGGAACCGAACATCCTGCTTCTGGATGAACCGCTTTCCAATCTAGATGCGACCCTGCGCATCATCATGCGCGCGGAACTCAAAAGCCTGCAGAAGCGACTGAAGATCACCACGCTGATCGTCACCCATGACCAGATCGAGGCGATCACCATGGCGGACAGGATCATCTGCATGAACAACGGTACTATTGCTCAGATCGGCACGCCCGATGATCTGTATCGTCGGCCCGACAATCTGTTCGTGGCCGGATTCATCGGCACGCCGCCGATGAATCTCTTGAAGGGATGGGCGCAAGGCGGGCAGTTGCAGATTGGCGATGCCCTGCTCGACCTCAATACCCGTTATGACGGCGAAGTCACCTTTGGCCTGCGCCCGGAAGATATCGCCCTCGTCAACTCGTCCGAGGCGCGGCTTGCGGGGGAGGTAACTACCGTCGAGCCCATGGGGCGTGAGGTCTTTTACACGATCGACACGCCAGCAGGCATGATCCATGCGCTGGAATATGGCGAGACGATATGCCATTCGCCGGGCGATCATGTCGGGATCAGCTGCAAATCCGCCCTGACGCTCGTGTTCGATGCCACCGGCAACCGTATCGCCGGACTGCATGCCGATCTTTCCCACCATTCGACTATCCCGGCGCGTGAACCGGAACCCGTAAACTGACAGGAACTTCCATGCCTAAAATCGTCTCCCATCGCGGTGCCAATCAGTTCGCACCCGAAAACACCTTTGCCGCCGCCGACCTCGCTTTGCGGCAGGGGGCGGATTACATCGAACTTGACGTGCGCGAGAGCGCGGATGGCGTGCTTTACGTCTTTCACGACGAAACACTGGATCGGACCACCAATGGCACGGGTCCGATTGGCCATGCGCTGTCGAGCGAGATCGATACGCTGGACGCCGGCAGCTGGTTCGACGAAAGCTTCAAAGGTGCGACCGTACCTCGGCTCGATGCCTATCTCAGCCATTTGCGCGGCCGCTGCGGCATCTATGTCGAGCTGAAATATTGCGATCCCGTCAAGGTGGTAGCGCTGGTGCGCGGCCTCGGCATGGTGCGCGATACTTTCTTTTTCTCCTTTTCCGAAGAAATGCGCCGGGGCCTGGCCGCCGCCGCGCCTGAATTCCGCAAGATGATGACGCTCGACATCGCCAAGTCGCCTTCGCTGGCGGCAGCCGTGCACCATGCCTCGATCATAGAGATCACACCGGCGCAGATGCGTAGGCCCGGACTTGTTGCGGCGTGCCGCAATGCGGGTCTCGAGGTCATGGTCTATTACGGCGGCGATGACGCAGACCTTCATAATGAGATCGCATTGGCCGGGGTAGATTACGTCAACATCGACCGCCCGGACCTGTTCGATGCGGCGCGGCGCACCGCGCGACTGCCTGAACTCGCATGACCTTCCTCACCCCCTGGAGATGATGATATGAGCAATCTTATTGGTACTGGCTTCAACGCCAGCTCGGATGACGGCGAATTGGCCACTCTCGAAAGCGATCTGCGTGCGCTTGCCGAAATTGGCTGCGACACCGTCGAAATCGCTGTCACGAGCCTCGATCTGATCGCGGGTGGCCGCATCATCGAGGAGCGCGCCGAACGGTTTGTGGCGCTCGCGAAACAGTTTGACTTCCGCTACACCGTGCACGGTCTGGTTTCGTCCAACTTCATGGATCCGGTGACGTGCCGCTACCAGGTCGATGCCGCCAAGGCGCTTGCTGTCCTGTGCGACCGTATCGGCGCGGGCATCCTCGTTCAGCATGGCGGCGCGCTACGTGCCGACCAGATCGCCGAGCGGGCCGATGCCGATGCCCGTGAGCGGGAAGCGCTTTTTGAGCTTGCGGAATTCTGCAAGCCCTATGGCGTGCGCGTCGCGCTTGAAAATATCTTCTCCACCGAAGCCGGTCAATATCGTCAGACACCCGCCGAGGTGGCTCAGACCGTGAAGGCCGTTGGCCACGACAACGTCGTGGCGCTGATCGACTTCAGCCACGCCTATCTCGAATCCACCTATCGCGGGCTCGATTTCCGCGAACAGCTTCGCGCCATGGCGCCGGTCGCCGGCCATCTGCATGTGCACGATTCCTTCGGCCGGCCGCAGGGCTTCTATCAGCCGTATTTCCCGCAGGAAAATACCGCGCTCGGCATCGGCGATCTGCATATGCCGCTCGGCTGGGGCGATATCGAATGGCAGGAAATCTTCTCGGAGCTGACCTTCCTGCCAGGCACCGTGCTGATGATGGAAATCGGCCGTCGCTACCGGGCCGAACAGCCGGCAAGCCTTGAAACGGCGCGGCATCTCATGTCGCTCTACGCCGATCGGATGCAGATCGCGGCAGAATGACGAACCCGAAAAGGGCGCAGCCCCAATAGGCTGAAGCCTGAAACGCCGGCAGTTCTGGACGCAACTGCCGGCGTTTTTTTGTTACGCGGCCCAGTCGGACAGCGAATAGGCTTTGATGTAATCGATCATCATGTGCGAGCCGTCGCTGAAATCAACGGTCGACGGTGTCCCCGCCATGCCGCCGACGGCAAGATTGACGACCATATACATGGGGTCATGCATATCGGCAGGCGTATCTGTCTGTGCGACGGCGACATCGTCGAAATACCAGGTTATGTGTTCCGCATCCCACAACACGCCATAGGTGTGAAACCCTTCCGTGCTCGGCACGCTGACATTGTTGATGACCGAAGTCTGTTCGCCCGTCGCATTGGAGTGGGTAGACATGATGAGCGTATTGGGGTTCTGGCCCCGCATTTCCACGACATCGAGTTCCGGTGGCCAGGAGCCGTCTTCCGGCAAAAGCCAGAAGGCTGGCCATGCGCCCCGGTCGGTCGGCATATCGGCGCGGATCTCGAAATAGCCATAGGTCTGGCTGAATGACGAATAGGTGTTCAGCATGCCCGACGTATAGTCGTAACCATCGACCTCGCCGGCAATCGATTGCGGGGTTTCCTCGGCCGTGATGGTCAGGACGCCGTTGTTGATGCTGAAGGGATTGACCTCAGATGTACCCGCATAAGCGGGGTTGATGTACCATTGCGCTTCGCCATTCGTGGTCAGCGAGCTTCCCTTTTCCGGCGCCCACCAATATTTGGCGTCCCATGTTCCCTGATCGCCGCTGCGGAGTGAAAGCGCGTCGAATTCGTCGCCAAAGGTCTGGGTCAGGGATGACCGGTCGAGGCTGAGTTCGAACTGGTCGGCCTGAAGGTCATCAATGGTCGTTCCGGCAAGCACGACGGCTTCACCATTTGCGAAATTCAGCCAGAGATTGCTGCCCTGCTGGGTGGCATTGCTGACGAGCTGATCGAAGGACGTGATGCCGTAACCGTTAAGCCGGATTGTGTCGTTGGCGCTGAAATCCGTGATGAGATCGGTGCCGTTGCCGCTGGTAAAAACGAATGTGTCCGCACCGCCGCCGCCAATCAGTACGTCGTTACCGGCTCCGCCATCGATCGTCTGGCTGCCCGATCCGCCGGTGATGATATTGTCGAGCGAATTTCCGAAGGCATAACGACCGTCGCCCGTCACCCTGAGATTCTCGAAATTGTCGGGCAGGGTGTAGCTCATCCATGTGTCGATCGTGTCGATACCTGCTCCGGCATTTTCGACGGCGCGATTGATGCTGGAATAGAGATAATAGATATCATCGCCCGTGCCGCCCGCCATCGTCACGTTGACGGAACTGTCGCCCCACATGGAATCATTGCCGGCGGTGCCTGTCAGCAGCGGGCCGGAACCCGTGGCGGAAAAAAATCCGGTGGAACTGCCGCTGTAATAGAGTGTGTCTCCAAGCGCATTCACTACTGTCCGGGCCATTAATCGTCTCCTGTCCGTTAGCGTTGGCTCCCTCACTCCTCTTGGCAGACACCCTAACAGGGCAAAAAGCCTCCTGTTAGAACCAGAAATGAGGGGTGCGTGTTGCATTCGAAAACGCCGCGCAAAACGGCGATCTGACTAACGGACATGTCGCGACTGGCCGATCTCGGTGCCCTTCGTGTCCGTTCGGGACCTGCGGCCGGTTTATGGGGGGGCGTGCTCTTGCAGCGTCACAGTGGGAAATGGCAAGATCGGCGCCGGATGGGGATGTCCGAAGCGGCATCTCAGGGAAATGGAGTGTCAGGATTGAGTGTTGCCTTTACCAAGGAAGACAGTGCCGAAACCGCAGCCGAAACGGTTTTGCCGGATCGGGTGATTTCGCCTCATCCCAATCTGGTAACAGAGGCTGGACTGAAAGTGCTGGAACAGCAGCTAAGATTGGCGCGTGAAGCCTGCGAAGCGGCCAATACCGTCGAAGACGTCAATGAAAGACGTCGGCTTTCCGCCAATCCTCTGCGGGACATTCGGTACTTCGCGGAGCGCGT
This sequence comes from Rhizobium nepotum 39/7, assembly GCF_000949865.1. GTDB lineage: Bacteria > Pseudomonadota > Alphaproteobacteria > Rhizobiales > Rhizobiaceae > Agrobacterium > Agrobacterium nepotum. The sequence continues at coordinate 46,322 of NZ_JWJH01000003.1, forward strand.
TCGCACCGCTCAGCCGATGCTGAGCCCGCCCGCGAATGGCATTGTCGCCTTCGGCAGCCTGGTGACGTTCAGCCGCGATGACGGGCGAACGCAACGGTTCCGGATCGTCGGTGAGGATGAGGCCGATCCCGCTGCGGGATCGATGTCCTATGTCTCACCCGTCGCGAGGGTGCTGATGGGAAAAACGGCGGGTGATATTGTCAGTCTGGGCGGCAGGGAGATTGAAATCATCGAGGTCGCCTAAAGCGCCGATCAGTGAAAGAGTTTAGCCAATCAGTTTAAAAAGATAGCGACCGTAACTGCTCTTTCCGTAGCGCTCCGCGAGTTTTCGCAATTGATCCTCGCTTATGAAGCCCATGCGATAGGCAATCTCTTCTGGGCAGGAGACCTTAAAGCCTTGACGGCGTTCAAGCGTCGCTACGAATTCGCCCGCTTCCAGGAGACTATCTGGCGTTCCGGTATCGAGCCAGGCGTAACCACGCCCCATCAGTTCGACGTTGAGTTTTCCACGTTCGAGATAGATGCGGTTTACGTCGGTAATCTCCAACTCACCGCGTGCCGAAGGCTTCAGGTTAGCGGCGATGTCGATCACGTCGCTGTCGTAAAAATAAAGCCCGGTCACCGCCCAGTCGGATTTCGGCACGGTTGGCTTTTCCTCGATCGAAATCGCTTTCCTGGAGTTGCCAAATTCAACGACGCCATATCGCTCTGGATCATTGACCTGGTAGGCGAACACCGTTGCTCCGTCCAATCCGTTGATGGCATCTTTGATCATGTCGCTGATACCATGACCGTAGAAGATGTTATCACCCAGGATGAGACATGAAGGCGAGGAGCCTATGAAATCTGCGCCGATGACGAAGGCCTGGGCAAGGCCGTCAGGCGTAGGTTGTACGGCATAAGTCAGTGAAATTCCGAAGCGCGAACCGTCACCCAGAAGAGTCTGGAAGTTCGGTAGGTCGCGGGGCGTTGAGATTATCAATATATCCCGGATACCAGCCAGCATCAGTGTCGATAGCGGGTAAAAAATCATTGGTTTATCGTAGATAGGCATGAGTTGCTTTGAGAGGACGGCAGTCATCGGATGCAACCGTGTTCCGCTTCCGCCGGCAAGTATGATGCCTTTCATGTCGTATTGCTCCCTCTGTTTTGATGAAGTGACTTATGCTCGTAATTCAGCGAGCAATCGTTCGACGACCTGAGCCGTCGAACTCTGCCAAGGTGGTGAAATGATACCGTGCAGTTTCCGCAGTCGCGAGCAATCGAGCCGCGAGTTTGCCGGACGTCTTGCGGGAGTTGGATACTCGCTCGTCGCGATCTTCTTCACCGTCGCAAAAGGGCCATTTCGCAATCGGGCCTGGGAAAATATCTCTTCGGCAAAGTCGGCCCAGCTTGCGGCACCGTCCCCACTCATGTGGAACGTGCCTCGAAACATGCGCGAGTTGTCTGACAGAATATTGGAGGCCATTGTGAGTATGCCATCGGCGATATCGAGAGCCGAGGTTGGATTGCCGATCTGATCATCGACGATTGAGAGGCTGTCGCGTGTTTCCGCCAGCCGTAGCATCGTCTTCAGGAAGTTCTTGCCGAATGGACTGTAAACCCACGCAGTACGAAGGATCACATGCTCTTCCGTTGCAGCGCGAACCGCTATTTCTCCCGCGAGCTTGGAACGTCCGTAAACCCCGATTGGAGCGACGATATCGTCTTCCAAATACGGGGTGCTTTTTAAACCATCGAAAACATAGTCGGTGGAAATGTGAATGATTGGCACGCCAAGCCGGTGGGCGGCCTTTGCAATCTCTCCAGCAGAAAGACCATTCATGCGTGTAGCAAGATCTTCCTCCGATTCAGCCTGATCGACCGCCGTATATGCCGCCGCGGAAACGATAATATCTGGCGACGCCATCTCAATCGCCGCGCCCACAGTTGAAGGATCGGCGAGGTCAAATTGAGGTCGGCCCAGCGAAACAACGTCGAAACGCCCATCAAGCGCGGCACGTTCAGTCAGCGCCGTTGCGATCTGTCCGTATCTTCCCGTCACAAGCAGTCGCGGGCTCATGACGCGAGCTCGCCCTGCTTTTCCATCAGTCCGAGCCTTGTTCCAGAGTAACCTTGCCTCAATGGCTCCCACCACCATCGGTTGTCCAAAAACCATTTGATAGTTTTTTCGATACCGGTGTCGAAGTTTTCTTGCGCCGTCCATCCAAGCTCGACATTGAGTTTGGTAGCATCAATGGCATATCGAGCATCGTGGCCGGGGCGGTCAGTCACATAAGTGATCAGCTGTGAATGCGGCGCACCTGCTGGATTGAGGTCATCCATCAAGACACAAATTCGCTCGACGACATCAATATTGCGTCTTTCGTTTCGGCCGCCCACATTATAGGTCTCCCCAATCCGGCCCTTCTCGGAGATGAGATCGAGCGCGCGGGCGTGGTCCTCGACGTAAAGCCAGTCGCGAACATTGGCGCCTTTCCCGTAGATTGGCAGTGGTTTTCCCTCGAGCGCGTTAAGGATCACGAGCGGAATGAGTTTTTCCGGGAAATGGTAGGGCCCGTAATTGTTGGAGCAATTGGATACTATTACCGGAAGACCATAGGTGCGGGCCCAGGCTTTCGCCAGATGATCGGAAGAAGCCTTGGATGCCGAGTAAGGCGAACTTGGATCGTAGGGCGTCTCCTCCGTGAAAAGATCTTCCTCGCCGAGCGAGCCGTAGACTTCATCAGTGGATACGTGCAGGAACCGAAAGGCTTCTTTTTTGCCCGGCCGCAGACTCGACCAAAAATGACGTGCACATTCGAGTATATTGAATGTGCCTAATACGTTGGTTTCGACAAAATCGCGTGCACCGGTGATCGAGCGATCCACGTGGCTCTCAGCTGCAAGATGCATCACACGCTGCGGACGGAAGGCCTCGAACGCATCACTAATCGCCGAAGTGTCACATATATCCGCTTTCAGAAAACGATGCCTGGGGTGATCTTTAACCGTCCGAAGGGAGGTCAGCGTGCCCGCATAGGTCAGCTTGTCGACCGTCAACACCTCGTAGCCCTTGTCGAGCACCAAGTGGCGAACAACAGCAGAACCTATAAAGCCGGCTCCTCCGGTTACCAGAACGCGCATATGAAGCTACCCTTCCAAATTAACCGACAGAACGCTGTGAATAGGTGAAGAGGGCGCCAAGCTCCGCCAACCTGGGTTGGCGGCGATCTTTGGCCGATAAGACCGCTTTGCTGATTGGGATCGGCCAGTTTATGCCGATTTCAGGATCGTCGTATGCGAGACCGCGATCATGTTCGGGACTATAGTAGTCGGTTACCTTGTAGCTGACTTTGGTGTTCGCCTCGAGTGTGCAAAAGGCATGCGCGAAGCCAGGCGGAACCCAGAGCATTCGCCCGTTATCGGCAGTCAGTTCGGCCGTTACGTGGCGTGCATAAGTCGGCGATCCAGTACGGATATCGACTGCTACATCGAGGATGGAACCCACGATACAGGAGACGAGTTTGCCCTGTGCTTTAGGTTCCAGCTGGAAATGTAGTCCACGGATCGTGCCGGCATCTGCTGACAGGGATTGATTATCCTGGACGAAGTCGAAATTTCCGACGGCCTCCTCGAACAGGCTCTTACGAAAAGACTCCATAAAGTAACCGCGTTCATCCCCGAATTTCTTCGGGGTGATCAAAACCAGTTCGGGTATATCCAGTCGTTCGAAATGCATTCTTCGTCTTCCGCTCGTTCTATTGTGCTTCAGAGATCAATAGGCTTTGTCGTAAACATGGTTGCTTGGCTGTTCTTCCGACCACCGTTTTTTACGCCCACTGCGTACAACATGGGCAATTCCGGGCGAGCGAAACAGTGGGACGTGGAAGCGTCGTGCAAATAACAACAGGCTGCGGATATGTGCCCGGCCGACGAAACTCAAGGGACTTGCTGCGCTTTGACGCTGATGATCGTGGACGAGTGGAAGGCCGGGGAAATAGACAACACGACGGCCGCTCATCCAGGTGCGTGCGCAGAGGTCCACGTCTTCCATGTAGAGGAAATAGTTCTCCTCCATGCCGCCGAGCCGATTGAAAAGATCGCGTCTTATTATGAAGCCCGTTCCCATCACCCATTCGGCATTGAACGGTTCGCCTCTATCTGTTTCCTCGACCATTAAATGCCGGTTTATGCGTTCCTTCATCAACTTGCGAAGTTGACTGAAGCGTCGCGTGGCGATGTCTAGTGCGGAATAGAAGCGGCGAGCGCCGTATTGGCGACTACCGTCTGGATTGATCAAATCCAGGCCAGCAATTCCAATGTCCGGCATGGAGTCCATTTGATCGAGTACAGGCGTCACGCTGTCCATGTCGAAATAGGTGTCGGGGTTCAGTACCAGCAGATAGTCCGCATCTATTCCTGCAGCACCAAAATTAACACCAGCACCGAAACCGCCGTTGATCAGTGACGACTTGATTTCAATATCCGGCATAGCGGTTTGCATCAGGCGCAACGAGTCGCCGCCCGAGCAATTCTCAACCACAGTAATGTTTTCAGGCCTGGCAATGCCCTGTTCCCGTATCGAACTGATACTGCGGATCGTCAATTCTGGTGTACGGAAATTGACAAGTATGACGTGTAGTCTTTGTCGTTTGACCATATTACTCATCATCTTTCCGAATCCACCTGGATGGCGGCTCCCTTCACGAGTTCCCAAAGGCGTTGAGCTGAGACGCCCCAATCGAAATCTTCCCGCCTCTTGCGGCCGTTCGTGATAAGGCGTTGCCGAAGCGTTTCGTCAGATGTGATCCGATCCAACCCTTCCCTGATCTCGTCCAGTGATTGCGGATCCACCAGGAGCGCACCCCCGCCAGCGACTTCCGGCATGGCGGAAACATTTGAGGTCACCACTGGCACCCCGCAGGCATATGCCTCGACGATAGGAAGTCCGAAACCCTCGAACAGCGAGACATAGGCTACCGCCAGGGCTCCTCTGTATAATGGGGGGATTTGCTCGGACGGCAGGCGTCCTGTGAAAATTACACTTCGGTCAACACCAAGCTCAGCGGCTATCGCGTGAAGCTCATCGTTACGATTTCCGGTCAAAACCAGCCTTATCCCCCGGCCAGGCAGGCTGGAGGTCGCATAGGCTCGTATTAGCCGGTCCAGGTTCTTGTAGCTGCGGTGATTGCCGCCGTAGAGGACATAAGGATAGCCAGGGCTATGCTGCGCGCCATCTTCACGGAACATCGGTTCAGTACCGTTATAGACAAGATGCACCTTGTCCGCGGGCATTCCAGACCAGTCTATGAATTCCTGTCTTGTGTATTCTGAAACACAAATTACTGCCGCGCAGCGCCGGTATAGCGGCCGATAGACGAGATCATAATAAGTGCGCTTGGCTTTACCGTAGAAACGGCGATGCGTCAGGTCGTGCACAACGACCACCGAGGGAAGTTTGGTGACGAGCGGCGGTACGAAGCCCGCGCTGAAAAATACACCTCTGCCGCCGCGGCCGGTAAGGGAGCGACTGATCGCGAGCGGTGACAAAGGAGAGCCTATCCGTCCGCGTACCGCAATATCGACTATACGCAAATCGGCCGGAAGCCGGGCTTCAATTTCGGCTTGTACCTTTCCGATGCCCGTTTCTTCAGGCCACCGCCGGTCTGCAAAAACAGTCGTGGTGGGCGCGTATGTGTCACCACTTTTCAGACGCACGTTACTGGTCCCTTGGTTGTTGTGCCGGAGTTAGTAATTGTGTCGTTCGTGCAGGTTCGGGCTATCGGCCCAGCCGCGCAGGCGCTCGTAAAACGCGCAGGCACGGTAACGCGCTTGCCCCAGCTTTCCTTTGGCAAGAGCTGCCAAAGCGCCAGCGAGCGGGCGCCCCGCGAGATAGGCTACGAACCAGAGCGGATACGCCTCCATGCGCATAACCCGCCCAAACCCCCTGTTGTAAAGGCGCCCACGCTTCATCGCCGCCTCGTCGAAAATAGCCAGTGGTTCGGGATGCATGATGCGGAGTGCAGGGTCGTAGAAACCCTTTGCACCCTCACGCAGAGCGCGGAGCAACAGTTCCGTTTCCTCGCCAGCGCCCCAGACAGTACCGGAGCCAACACCTAGATGTTCATTGAACCGGCCCGCTTTGTTGAGCGTCGGTGAGCGGTAAAACGTTGTGTAGGAAGTTTGGCTGATCCAGATGTTAAAACGATTGATGACATGCGGCACCGTACCCCAGCGGCCTTGTGAAGGCTCACCAGTTAGCGTTACGCTCATACCAGTGTAAACGCCCATTTCCTCATCATTGAGGAAGGCTGTATGCACACGTTTCAAGGTATCCTTTGGGTAGATACAGTCGTCGTCAGGAAAGGCAACGATATCGCCGGTAACATGCTCAAGCCCCAGGTTCCGGCCACGCGAAAGCCCTTTGCGGCTGTCCCGGATGTAAATGACCGGAAGACTGCCCTCAAAGCTCTTGACGACCTTCTCCGTACTGTCATCGGAACTCTGATCGACAACAATAATCTGGATGGCCGGTATTGACTGGTTCTTTAGGGATTCCAAAAGCTCGCCGATTTGTCTGGGGCGATGCATTGTGGACGTCACAAGCGATATATTCAAAAGTAACCCTATCAAATATGTATTTTTCTAAAATAATATAAAAATAAAAAAGTAGTCGAATATGAATTGAACCGTAGTCTATCAATTTGTTTCGCTATCGCAAGATGAAGTTTTGCATTGCACCAAAAATATCGGAATATCTTTAATGACGAATGTCCTGATTAACGAACCTTTCGCCATGCGGATTTTATGAATTGCACAACCATTTCACGCTCGGAGGATGAAAGGATCAACACCATATAAATAAAGACCCAGATCAGGCACACGGATTTCAGAGCACCATAATATTCCAGATCACGCCCGAGCAATTCAAACAACGAAACGGGTAGAAGGCAAGGCAGGGCGAGGCCAAGATTCTTCCAGTAAACTGTCGCCCGGCCGGCAGCCCAGTAAAGAATTGCCCCATCGAGAAGGGCACGGAAAACCCACGCGCCAGCGGCACCGACTACGCCAGCATGAGCGACGGAGAAGTACAGAAGCGGAACGAAAACAATAAACTCAATCGTATAGGCAATGGTTGGCACGCCCGCCCTGCCGCGCGACTGAAAGAATGCAAGTGGCATGAATGTCATTGCGTAGAACCAGAATCCGGCCATAAGTATAGTGCCCGGAGGGACCGCCTGTTCGGCAATTTCCCGACCAACCCAAAGGTCCAAGAAGGGCTGAAGCAACACCAGGCCCCCCACGGTAATCGGGGTGACAGCAAGAAACATCACCCGGCTTCCGAATTCGAGTATTTGCCGAGCTTCTTCATCATGTTTGGCTGCTGCGAAGCGGGGAAATAATACCGAGAACCAGCTGTATGGAATAAGCGTGACCCTGATGATCACATTGTAGGGCAGGCTGTATATAGCAACGGCATGCAAGGAGGAAACGGCACCGATAACAAACCTGTCCATGGTGAGCATGAGTTGGTTGATAACGCCTGACACCATCGTCCAGCCACCGAAGCTGAGCATGGGGCGAACATCGGCAGCACTAAAACGAGGTATCCGTGCTTCTGTTGACTGTGATAGACAGTAGGCGAAGAGCAGCAGAAGACCCCCCAGTCTTCCAAGAAGCGCGCCCACCGCCAGCCATGGAAGTTCGACAGAAACCAGCCATCCGGCCAGTAGTGGAGCGGTCTGAAACAAAATAGTACCTGCCGACTGGGCGATATTTAGTTTCCCGAACTGTTCTCGCCCCTGCAGATACCCAGTAAGCACCGACGAAATGGTCACGAGCGGCAAAATAGCCACGAGCGTCAGAAGCGCCTTCCCGATTTCGCCGCTTAGATCAGAGCTGACGGAAAAAATCTGATCAAAGAAGAAGCGGCTGATCCCGTAAGCCACGAGCGCGCCGGCTAGACCACCAACGGTGCTAAGTGCGAGCCCGGTCCAAAAAAAATCGGCCCTCCGATGCTCGTCCTTTTCGCGCGCCACCGCACTGGCGACCGTTCGCCCGAAACCAAAGTCAAAAATGCCGAGATATCCAAGTAACAACCATATAAGGGATAATATACCGAAACGTTCCAACCCGATCAGATGAAGGTAGAATGGTGTGACGATTAGCGTAACTGCCATCGGAACGAGGCCACCGGCTATATTGGCCGAAAGGCCAATTATTAGTCTCGAGCTCATGGTCCCTCCAGGGCTCAAGCGGATGTGACTAATGGCGACCCTGAGAGCCACTTGGAATGATATCGATGGAGTTTCCTGTATTTGTTATTGCGATCGTCGAAATATATCGGCTTTGAAAGCAATGATGACAAAATCATGCCGTGCAAACGATCAGTCCTGACGCTTTCAAACTTCTGAAAGTGTTCGACACCGTTATTGATCACCCCGTCCCTTAGGAAGTACCAGGCCTTGTAGCTGGGAACCCATCGCGGGAGGGGATTTAGACGCCGCCAGACGCAAAAGATCTGGTATAAAGCCCTGTCTCGAGAAGATTGGGTGTCATCCCAATCGAAACCGGCTTTTGCGATGGATGGATTGTTGTCTCCCTCCAAGTCCACACGCACCTGTTGGAGTTCACCAGCCCCTCCAGTATGAAGAAATGGGAAAAATTCCGCGTTTTCCCAAAGTTCATGGGCCATATCGGGCAATACATCACCCGACACGCCACTTGTAACCAGAAATTCAAACGATTCCTGGTCTCGCACGAATAATGTCAGATTGTTGTGTTTGCTGAATTTTTCGGCTGCTTCTTCGTACTTTTTGCGATCGCCAAACTGAATCGATTGTGGAAATACAATTGCTTTAACGCCGCTATATCGCTCTAGCAGTGCTTCACGAAGCTTTTGGTGATGCGGCCAGACATCTCCAAAACTCCCACCTCCATGAAATGCCAAAATTGCACCGTCAGCGACGTCTTTGTCGAGCTGGGAGATGCGTCTTCCGAGTATAAACTCGTCAGATTCATAATAATATTTCCCGAGATCCCCGATTGCGTAGCGACTTATTACATTGATATTGTATTTTGAAAAAAAAGCTTCGGTACCAATGTTAATCAGCAGGTCGCCTGTGTTGAAATGTGCGGGGTAGTCAATGTAGACAATCTTCGATCCAACCCCAATACATTCATTAATCGTCGAGAGCTTGGATTTAAGATCCTGCATTACAGTAGCATGCGCTTGGATCTCACTATGAATTGGTGCCGACATGGCTTATCATCCGTTTTGTAAAGATTTATGAGAAACAATGAATAAAAAAACTCTCTTTCGCATATGCGAAATAAATCGCTTTGGCCAGATAAATTTACAGCCGATGATTTAGCGTGAAATCTGTCTCGAAGAACTGATCTGAGCCTGTTTCCGAGACGTCAGCCAAACCCAGGAAAAATTTACTTATCGTAGCTGCGCGAATTTCCGCACCATCTCTTCTGGATGTGTCGATCGCTCAGTGATTTGTCTTGCCCGTACGGGAGCAAGCCGTAGAAACCTATCCTGCGATACCAAAAATCCCATGAAAAAATAGACCAGTTCGGACTGGTGTAGCGGGTTAAGCAGCGATAGCGCTGCAATCGGCGCCAACACCTTGGTGGCGGAGTTTCCTACTCCGGCGAAGATCACTAACCACAGAGCAAAGCCGAACGGGCCAGCTATAATCCAGAGGTCAAGCGGAACGGAGAACACCGAGTTTGTGCCCTCTCCCAGCCCTTTTACCACGATCCAGGTGTTAGAGAAAAACGCTTCCACAAACCCCAAGCCGTAGCCTATCGGGTTGGCTCGTAACAGATCGAGACTAACGGTGAACGCAAGCCCGCGTTCTTCCTCAAGTTTAATTGCCAATTTATCGCCGGTGAGTTCTTCCGAAAAGATTGACAGGTAAAACATTGCGCCGATGATGACAGGTAGGATCCTTATCCACAAAGGCAGTCTTGACTGTAGGAGAAAGACGATCCCAACAGCTACGAACGTCGTCTTCGAACCAGACAGAAGCATGACGGCCACGTTAAGGCCGAAGAACAGCAAGAACCCCCAGTTGCTGCGGTTCCTCATGAGTAGGACGTAGGAGAACAGGAAAAAATAGACGGCCAGCCAATTACGCTCTCTAAACGTCCCATGCAATGCGCCCTGTCCAAAGCTGATTTCCTCATAGATCACCGGTAAATGCAGCGCTTGCACCGAGTATTGAAAAATGAGGAATATAAATAGGAAGCTGTAGCCAAGTGGCAGTGCGCGGTCACCGAAACGCAACCCCAGCCATTTGCCCACCACATAAAAGGCGGGATAGAAAAGCATGAATTTGATGACCTGATCCATTTCCTTTATGCGCGTGTAGTCTTGCATGAAGGTCAGTGCCAGCGTGAAATAGATGAAGGCCGTATAGACGATCAGTTCCGCTGCCGACACCCTTGGTAGATCATAGAACAACATCATCGCAAACGCGATCAATACCCAGAGATGGGCAGGCTGCGCAATTGATAACCTTACGACCTGGAGCGGCATTAAAAGCAGGCCAGCGATCAGAATTATCTCCAGGAGGCCCATTCGTCGCTTGGGGATCGCATTGCGTGTTTCCTTTTGCGGCAACGACCAAGGCCGACGGTAGGTGGTATTCACCCATGTATTCCTTTAAAAATGGGGCGCATCGCTCTGAGAAAAATCGGTTTACCCAATTAAATTTTGATTATGGCAGTATTTTTTAGTATAACAGTACTTAACAGGCAAATTAATGATAATTTATTCCTTATGTGATGATTTATATTGTTTTTTACGGTTTAATAATATTGCGTTATGTGAGTCTGTTGTATTAACGCTGGCATTTCTGTGTGGAGGCTATCGTGACGTGTGGTGTTTTTTTGCCAGATAGCGCAACGGTAGGCTCCCGCCAGGGACGGGATAAGGCAACTATCCTGTCGATCAAAACCTTGGATCCTTCAGGCCCACTCAACGGTGCCAGGTAAATACTGCGAGCGTGGTCGGCTGTGTATGAAAAAGGCGCTCCTGGCACCTGGAACCAAAAATACTTATCTGCAACCAGTTGGTCGCCCCCAATCGTATCAAAACAACTCATCGGCGGTGCAGCTCCGAGATTGGCGACCTTCTCATTTTTCATCGTGTCGCCCACACGAATGGCGGCATAGAGCCACCATTTTCCGGATTTGGGTAATTTGTCAAACTTCAACTGCGTATTCCAGCCCGGTTTGCTTCGATCAAGAGCGATCGCTGCCCCGTCAGAGGCGAGGGGATCGGCTACGATCGCGCTTTTCGCGCCGGCGAAGCGTTGGAATGAGATATCCTGTATGTCTTTCCAGTCGACTCCATCTGCGGCGATATCCGGCTTTTGGGGCGCTCGCCTCTCGATGGTCAGAAGGGAGGCCAGAGTTTCGATCTTGTCACCTTGAATATATTCCTTCACGCCGGCTTGCGAGATCGCTTTCGAAAACCGGTGAGAGCGTTGATCCTTGCTCATGTTCACGTCGAAGCCGATCTGGTCTCGCAAGGCCGAATATTCATTCCGGCGCAACAGGATCACGTAGTCCACCGGTATGCGGGCCGTCTGCACCCGTGCTTCATAGCGAGTTCCCCGGACAGACGCCTCGGCTTTGTCGAACAGCCCGTCAGCCCGCTTGACAAATTCCGCATCAAACATACGCATGTCGACCGTTGTCTTTTCTGCCAAAACATCATCGGTGCGGTTGATCTTGTCATGGTAGAAACGGATGTATTCGAGGATGGCTGGGGCCGCAGGACCGTAATACGTCTCGCAGAATTCGCGCACCAACGCCTCGATATCCTGTTCCGGTTCCCACAGCAGGCGAGCAATCATCCATGCCCTGAGGCTGGAAAATTCAGCGCCCGGTGTGTCGAAGCTACCTTCCCCCATGTATCCTCCGACATGTTTCAGTGAGGCGAGCCACTGAATCGATCTGCCGATCGGAAAGATGTTCGGAGTAGGCTGAATGAAGCCGGCAAAATTTGTGATGTGATCCCAAATGAGAACATTGCGGGCAATCTTATTCCAGCCGGCAATATCCTCGCCCAGGGTAGCGTTAGCGGGGCCGTTGAGTGCGTCGCGATAATTGACGTGGATCGTCATCGGATAGACGAGGATGTGATCCGGTACGGTCATGCCTTCCGGCGGTGTGAAACTCCAGTGATAGGCGTTGAAGGCGAGGCGAGCGCCGGGTAGTTCGGTGCGGACACGTTGGGCGACGTCGATCATCATATCCAGCCGGGGCGCCGAAGCGTGCCCGCCATGGCGATTGGCGAACGCCCTGCTCTCGGCATCCATATCCCAACCCCAATCCATATCGTGAATGGCGAACCAGATACTCCGGTAGTCTGGTAACAGGCGTAGTCGCCCGATAACCACGCGGGCCATCTCCGCGCGCATCTCCTCGTTCATCATTGCCAGTTGGCCACCGGCGTACCACTCCGGATGACTTGGCTTGTAGACCGCGGGCGGTAACAATTGATAGAAATTGGCGATGATGCCCTTGCTTGCCCAGTCTCTATTCCAGCTATCGAGCGCTGGCGGTGACGGTTGAGAAGAAGGCCCGTGAGATTCGCCGCTCATCAGGTTGCGCTGACGCCATGCCTTGTCCTGAGCCTCAACGCTGAGCACCTCGCGAAAGTCAAAACGCGGAACTTGTCGCTCCTGTTGAGGTGGCAGTGTTATGTTCGGCGTCAGCGGAAGGTGTGTCACGTCGGGCGCCAACCACCGAATTCCGAGCTTACGATCAAGGAACCAGTTGACACCATACATGGTTCCGCGCGGTGTACGTCCGGCAATCAGGATGTGGGGGCCAAACGAGCGTATAATGAAGCCATCGTCCCCTAGTTCTTCAAAATCGGCCTCGGTGAATGCCTTGCGCGCGAATGCGTTAAGACGGCCGACAACGAGCAGCGGCTGCTGTGCGACAGCCTCATCCACAGATAGCTGTGTGGGACCCACAGCACCTGCCACCTTCGCGGAAAAAACCGAGAGATCGGCGGCAGCCTGAAGAGTCATCACGTCTTCATCGCGGCCGACATGCACACGCATCTTCATATCCCCCGCTATCGCCAGCCGATGGCGCCCATCCGGCGGAGCGGGACGAGCAAGCTGGTTTTTCAAGAGTTCGGCATTGGATGCCGGATCCGCAGGTGATGGAAGCCATTCGTCTGCAAGCATCTGGCGGGCGGCCTGGGCGGCGGAGGTTGCTGGCTCTTCCGTCTCCACAACGGAAATGCCGGTGAACGCTGCTGTACCTGGAGTGCACGGAGCTTTTCGAAGATAAAGAATCATCTGATCAGCTTTGGGCGGTACGGTAAAAGTGATGGCATGCGACTGCCATTTGGCCGCGCCGCCACCCGTAACGAGGGCTGCTTTCTCAGTTCGTAAAACTGGAGCTGCGGTGCAATGTCCGATCTTGCGGCCGTCTACCGTGACGCGCGAAGGCCCTTGCCATTCATCGGCGACGCCTAGGCCACGAAAGCTCATCTGTACATAAATCGTGCCAGGTTGCGTAGCCTCGCCAAGGACCTCTATCGAGAGGCGATAGTTGCGGTTGCCCGACACGCCGATTTTCTCTTGTACTACCATACCGGATGGCACGGCGATGGATTCGCGTCCACTCACTTTGCGGGCACGTATACCTGCACCTTGCGACCACCATGGGGGGATATTGCCTGCGAAGGAGCCGTTTTTCACGAGTTCGTGCTGTTGGGCAAAAGCGGAAACGGGAAGAAAATAGAACGCCGCGAAAAGGCGAGCAACAAGTAGTCGAATAAGCCCTTTCATTGTTATTCCTTGAATTATATTTAAATAAATTTGAAATGTATTTCACATCGAGCGATAGGCATGAGTAATATTTCGCTTCTCGCTCTTTATGCTCGTACTTATGCTTGCAAGTACGATTTTTGATCAAAAATAGAATTTGTTTTCGCTTAACACACAACTAAAGGAAGGTAGCATCGTCTCGATTTTAATCCATCGAAAACGTAATCGCGAGGGTAAACTCATACCGTGAGTTCCGGTCGGTGGGGAAGCTCCTCCCGAGGCGACATTGTTGGAACGTTTGCAGATGGGGTCCGTCGTCGTCCATACCGTTCTGTTTCCGGGGGATGCAGACACAAGGTGACAATGGGTGCGAGAAATATGGCGTAGGTCATCGCGAAGCCGGGAATCTGCAGTGAAAAATCGAGTGTCGAATGCAGTGCGACAAGCAGCAGCCCGGCAAGGCCGAGATGGGAGGCGTAGCGATAGGTTTTGCGTTTGCGCGCCCCGTGAATAAAAATGGCCACTTGAGCGAGTACAAAAAAAGCCGCGTAAAATGGGAATGCGATACCGAGCGTCAGCAAGCCCTCGGCATAGACATTATGTGCGTGGGTGACGACGGCGTTCACTCCGCATTGCGCCGCATGATAGGAAGCATATGTTTCCGCAAAGCTTGCGAGACCTGATCCCCACGGCCAATTGTCGGTGATGGCGCGCATGATGCCCGGCATGTAGCAGAAGCGCAGGTCGTCCTCCAATCGCGTTTCCATGCGAAGTGCCACCCGATTAGCGAAAAGCGAGAACAGGCCAACGGCAATGATAAGCATGATCGCCGCCAGCCGTTTCGATCCGCCCGGTTTGTCGCGTAAGGGAGCCGCATTGCGCCCGGTTCTGGGTGGGGAATTGAATACGGTGAGAAGGATGAGGAAAAGCAGCGCCGCAAAACTCGACATAATCCCCGCGCGCGATCCGGTCAGCATCAATGCGATGAAGCAAAAGGCGGTGAGCATACCAACGAAGGCGGCGCTGCGGATGAGGCGCTTCTGTTTATCCGGCACGGTCAGGCGATTTGCCACCAGAGCCCTGACCATTTTCCAGTTCGGCGCCAGGAGCCTTTTATGCAGCAGCACGAGGAGTGTGAGCAGGATGAGACCGAAAAAGGTCGCGGCGGTATTGCGATTGACGAACAGGCCGGTCAGGCTGTCAAGATAAAAGCGTTTCTGAATGAGGCCAAGCGTTTCGGGAAAAAATTGGAATTGTAAGATCGACCATAATGCGAGCCAGCCGCCACCGATTGCGAGCCATCGCAGCGCTCTTCCGGCGCGCTCGCCGGTATCGAAAATCACGAGGCCGGTTATGAAGGTGCCGAAGGGCAGGGCGGCGCTAAGTAAGCCGAGCCGATCGTCTGCCGGTGTGAGGGAGGTCGTGGCGGCGGGTACCGTCTGTGTGAACATTGCGGCGACGGACCAGGCGGGATTGGGGGTGGCGATGCCCGGCAAAGACAATGACTGAAGCCGCATCTGGACGATAAGTGCTCCCAGCAAGATGCACGCTGCTGCGAGCGCCTTACCGGCACCGGCCCGGGGCGGCCCCAACACAAGGATGGCGGGCACCAGCAAAAGATAAATTCCAAGCGTGATGACGATGCGGCTTTCGATCTCGGTCGCACCGCGATTGAGAAGCGCGAACAGGAAAATCGCCCAGAACGCGACTGTAGCAGCCACTCTGAAGTAATCTTGAAGCGCGATTGGTCGCGATGGACGGGAAGGCAATGGTTCTGATCGGGTTTCGATAGGCGGCATGGGTTTTAGCTTTGCGGAGGCGTTTGTTTTGGCGATGTCAGCAGCGTAGGGGCGGGGCCTTGGCCGCGCCGCCGTTTTTTCTTCGGGGGAGCGGCATTGGTTGTTTTATGCTCCCCCCAGCGGCTTCTGCGGGCAGACATTACGTAAGGTCCTGCGCAGGACTTCTCCCCCCTTGCCGCAGACGATTGCTGTGTCCGCGTCACGGGCAGCTTCTGCCTGAGGTAACGTGTCTTTTGGAAATTGCTGCCACATCACGAAGCGTCCGCGTATCAGGTTGGCGTCGGCCGGACCGTAATGTTGGGAAAAATTCATCAACACGGCGATTTCCATGGGCGAGGCGTTCCGCAGCGAACGAACCATCGCAAGACGCAGCCATATGTCGCCGTTGGCAGGAATACAAAAGAGCGCGTGACGAATATAGGTCTCGGCAAAGCCAAGACGCTTTGCTCCGGCCTCGAGGGCCTGATCCTTGCCGTTTGCATCGAGGTCGGCGAGAACGAGCCGCAGCCCGGCCTTGATGATATCCGAGCGGCAGATTTTTTCTTCGACGACGGGCCGAAGTCTTTCGACGGTCTTTGTCAGGAGATTGGGTGCCAGACCGTTTTTTGCGTCGGCGATCTTCGCCATCGCAACAATGTCGGAAAAACGCCGTGTTGCGGAAAAAGCCTCTGCTGCGACGGATAAAACAAACAGGGAAATGATGAGAACCGGCACAACCGTAGCGATTTTACGCAGGGCTCTCACACGGTCCTGTCTAGTCATGGTAATATCGCGTGTAGCGTGAATGGTAATATTCGCTCGAGCCGTAAGCTCGGTAAAGTTTCAGTTTTTCCGTATCGACCTTGTTGAGGATGACGCCGAGGCACTTCTTGCGAATATGAACTTCGTTTTCGATCGTGTTGCGTACCGCCTTGCGAGCGGTTTTGCCCCATTCGGTAACGAAGACAAAACCGTCGATCCGTCCAGCCATGGCGCGGGCGTCGACTACCGGTCCGAGTGGCGGCAGGTCTACGATAATATAGTCGAAAGCGCCGCTCGCCTCGGCCAGCAATTTATGCATCTGTGCCGACGTCAATAACTCGGAGGAATGCGGTACGCGCTGCTTGACGACCGTGGGCAGGAAAACCAGCCGTGTCTTTTCGTCGTGCAACAGCACATCCTGCATATTTCGGCCTTCCAGCAGCACTTCAAGCAGGCCCTCTCCGGCGTGACGCGCCAAAGCGCGCGTGGCACCCGGATTGCGAATATCGGCATCAAGCAGCAATACTCTTGCTCCCTGTCCTGCAAGAAGCTGCGCCAGATTGATGGAGATCGTCGATTTTCCTTCACCCGGCAAGGCGGACACGACACCCACCACCCGCGCGCCGCTTTTTGCGGGAATGCCGAGATCTATGGCAAGCCGGGTACTGCGCAGTGTTTCGGCGAAGGAGGATAGCGGGTGGTCGACGGCGTAGCGGCCGATGCTGGAGGGGCGTGTCGCGGTGGGGTCGCCCTCTTTTCCCTTCGGCAAGATGTCTGTGGCCGGCTTGTTCTGGATGAGGGGGGTGTTACCCAGAAATTCCAATCCGAGAACATCACGAACCTGCTCCCCGGTGCGGAAGAACCGGTCGCGGAATTCGCGGAACGCGGCGATGCCGCCACCGGCGACGGCTCCCAGGAACATGAACAGCGCCAAAACCAGCGGTTTGTTTGGTTTGCTCGGAGTTTCAGGCGGCATTGCCTTGGAAATCACGCGCGCTTCAGTCACGGGGAAGGACTGTTGCTGCATCGCCTCCTGGTAACGCTGCAGAAAGGTTTGATACATGTTCTTATAGGTCTCGGCTTCGCGCTGCAATTCGCGAAGCTGAACCTGCGTCTGGCTGGCCGAATTGGTGACGTCGGTGGCTTTGGCGACACTCTCCCGAAGCGATTTTTCCCTCGCCTCCGCGACCTCCAGATCGCTTTTGTAACTTTGCGCGATCCGTCGGACTTCCTGGAACATTAGCCGGCGGTATTCCTGCATTTCGTTGCGCAGACGCACAGCCTGAACATGGTTGCTGCCGAGACGGCTGGTGATTCCAGCTTCGAGCTTCGAGGACTCGAGATATTTCTTGCGCAGATCATTTGCGACCGAACTGTCGAGAATATCCGTTACGACCGCATCGACATCGTCGGTAACGAGAATATATTCGATACGTTGCACCCGTGCTTGCGCCCGGGCTGTTTCCGACTGCGCCAAAATCAGTGCGCTGTTGGACTCGGCGAGTTGCTGATCGGAGAGCAGACCGTTATTGCCGGTCGAGATCAAATTGTGTTCGGTGCGAAATTTCTGCACGGCAAAATCGGTATCGAGCGCCCTCTGGCGCAACTCGGCTATACGGTCGGACAGCCAGTCGCTCGCGCGTTTCGTTGCCTCATATTTCGAGTTCAGCTTGTCCACCAGATAGGCTGATGCAACGGCGTTGACGACTTGGGCGGCGAGAGTGGGCGATGTCGAGTTGTAGGTCAGTTCCAGCGCGTAAGTGCGACCGATGCGCGTCACGGAGAGGTTCTCCAGCAGCCGGTCCGACAATGCCCTTTTAAGGGTCTTGTCATCAATGACCGCCTCTTTCTCCGGTGAAAACCATTGCGAAACATTGACGATTGAACGGACGGTGTCGAATATCGAGCTTAAAAGCGACGCGCGCTTTGCGCCGAATTCCTGATTTTCCACCAGATTGAGACTGTCAACGACGGCAAGCCCGATGGTTTCCGATTGCAGAACCTCGACCTGGCTGAGAATGGAGGCCTCGTCCTCTACGACGCCGCCAATCGCTGAAAGCTGCTCAACGATCTGGCTGTTGTTGCGGTCGATCAGCAGGGTTGCCGTAGCTGAATAGATCGGAACTGCCGTCACGGTATAGGTTAGCCCGATCGCACCAGCGACCGCGATAGCTGCAAGGACAATGCGCCACTGCCGGCGGATCGTCGCAAGAGCGGTTTCGATATCGATGAGGTCGCCCGTAAACGCGCTTTTATCGTAATCGGCCGCCGTCAAGGGATCATGCCTTTGCAACAACTGTCAGCCTCGCTCATTTTGGTGGATGCGGCACCCGCCGACTTTCGGTTGCGCCGTAGGGCAGGTGCCTGACATCCTTGCAGGGTGGGCCCGCAAACTCACACTCAAACCGGACTTGTGCTGGTTGGGGTGCTGGTGCTGCCGGTTGAAACCGCTACGGATGGCGAAACGCCCTGGGTGCCGGTTGAGGATGTCCCGCTACCGCTACCGCCACCTCCAACTGGCGCTGCGCCGCCACCGGCCTGTACCGTGCCGCCAGGCCCGCCCGTAGTGGCTGAGCCGCCTATGCTGTTGCCGCTGACAGGCGTGGAACCGGCACCACCGATCGGCGATGCCGCCGCGGCTGCAGGTGCGGCCGGACCGGCCGCCGTTCCCTCGATGTTTTCGCTAAAGGCGATGAGAAGATCGGAGGGTACGCCGGTACCCTTCGTCTGCAACTGGATGGCGGCCGCGAGTATGCTGTCGCCCCTCTGCATCGCTGTAGAATAGGCCAGTGCCAGGCCTTCGCCGACAACTTCCGAAAAGTCCTTGTTGGCAACCTTCTGCGCGAGTGCGACGATCATGGATAGCTGGCTTGAATCGCTTAGTACCAGAGCGGAAACCTGTTCGGAGAACTGCGCTGCGCTTGTGGAAACGGCGATGATGGGAAATCCGCTCGTCACTCTTCCGGTCATGTCTGCCGCTGCCGCATCCGTATTTGACGCAAGGACGATTAGGTCCTTGATCGTTGTTTGCGTCGGAGACTGTTTGAACAGCTCTGCTGCGGCAAGCGAAACCGTTTCAGGATTGGCGGCATTGACACGGGCAAGAAACGCTGCTGCCGTTTCGTCGGCAGCCTTGACGGGCGAACCGGGTGTGACGCTCTGAGCCGGGGTTATTTGCTGCGGTGCAACTGGCGGAGCCGGTTCGACTCCTTGAGCGTTGGCGATTCCTGAAAAAAGGCACAGGCTTGTAGTCAACATGACACTAGAAAGAGTCGAGCCATAAGGAAGGCGGGACATGACAAGTCTCCAAAATTTTAAAATACGAATTTTAAATATGTGCAATGTCGAACTAAGTTTATTCAACATCTTAAAGTGTACCTTTAAATCGCACAGTCAAAACAAACGATCAAGTGTTAAAATTGCCTCGTGAGCGGAACTTCTCGGTATTCTTAACGGCAGGTCGCGAGGATTTTTCGCCTTGAGACCAGGGCACAGCAAATTTGTGCCGGAATGCTATCAGCCGGGCGCGAAGTTACACGTTTACCGCAGGTTAGGCCGTCTATTATGCAAGTATCATAATTTCTGAATCTATAATTCTCAAAACCGTTAGTCTGCCCGTCGTAAAAGCGCCGGTGTCGATGCCGATGCGTTGCGGACCGCTTTCGGGTGCCGCTACCGGCGTATGGCCGTGGATGACGAGGAGGTCGAGGCCGGCTCCTTGTGAAAGGAAGGGTTCCCTGATCCACAGCATGTCTTCATCGGTCTGTGCCTCAAGCGGCAACCCCGGTCTGAAGCCGGCATGTACGAAAATGTAAGGCCCGATGCGGGCGTAGATTGGCAGGTTGGATAACAGTTGACGGTGCGTCTGTGGGATAGCGCCGATCAGTGCGTCCTTCAACGGCTGAAGCCGCAGGCGCCCCTTATGGAGGAAATAATCTATATCGACCCCGTAAGACAAAAGCGTCTGGCGGCCGCCGAAATCCAGCCAGTGCATGTTGTCTTGCGGATTTTCGAGAAAATCGCCGAATAGCTGCTCGTGATTGCCACAAAGTGCGACACGACGCAGGGGCGCCGGCGGCGGTTGCAACAGATGCTCGAGAACGCCGCAGGAATCACGTCCGCGATCGACATAGTCGCCCAAGAGAATAACCAGAGCGGGAGACGGATTGCTCGCCATATCCGCAAGGATTTTCTGCTCCGCCTGCAAAAGCAGATCGAGGCTGCCGTGCACGTCGCCAATGGCGTAGATCGGAAAAGATGGCGATTTTTCGCCAAGGTCTATTCTGCGCCGCCTCCGGTCGTCGCGGATGACTGGTTGTTTACGACCGCGAATCCAGTTGAGCATTTTGGGCATAGTTGCCGATACTGTCTCTCCCGCACAAGGTCAAGGGCGTTGAAAGCGAAGGCCGCGTCGCCCGTTGAGGCAGGGTTGAGACAACGCTTGCGGCATCCGTTAAAGCCCTGTCGGATAACATGTCCACGAAGGGTGATGGCGAAAACCGCAATCGATTTTCGCAAAGCACGATGGGTCGGTTGAAGAGGAACAGAACGTCCTCTTTGATGTTCAAAGGATACGGTCCTGTGGACCTAGAGTTTCAGCCAGACACGCGGATTTTCGTGCGACTGGATCTTGATCCATTTCAGATCGACCGCTTTCCACGGCTTGACGACATTGGTGCGGTTGTCCAGCACGAGGTCACCCTGGCTCGTGCTGACGACCAGAACGGCGTGGCCTATGCCCGTTGAAGTGCGTGCCGTGGCGATGCGCAGCGCGCCCGAGGGCCAGCCGGCGCGCAGAAGGCGTTGCCGCTTGGTCACCGCATAGTCGTCACAGTCGCCCTTTGCCGGGCTCAGCTTCCACTCGTCTTCGCCGGTCGATTCGCTGACATAGCTTATCGACGTGTTGATCTCAGCGTTGATGCGCTGGAGTTCCGCGCGCGTCTGTTTCGTCAGCTCGATGGTGTCGCGATCGCCAATTCGGACGCATTGGTCGGCGGCGCTGTCGCAAAATTTCGCAAAGGCAATGGGTGCGATGGTGGGGCGGCTTGTCGTCATGAACAAGCCGGGGCGCGATGCCGCAGGGTTCTGCGCAAGGCCAGCAAGCGGAGCAGCCGATGTCGTCGTCGCGATGCTTGCCACCACACTGACGGCAACTGCCAAAGTCTTTGCCAGACGGATTTGTCTCTTCGTCATGTCTTTGCCCTCGCACGGTTGTCTTCTCTTGTGTAGGGAACATACGGACCCTTTGTTGCGGGCCGTTTAAGTCGATAGATTGCTTTTTAACGAAAGCTAATTTTATCGCGGCACCATAATGCCGTGCTTGCACTCACCTGCAGCGGGTTCGGCCCTCGGCGTCGATGATGCAGGTCTGTTGCGGGAGAGGGCGTTGGAGCTCGCGCCGGGTATCGGGTGAGGCGCGGCGGCTTGCGGGCGGCCGGTCGTAATTGCGTTGGACTTCGAAATTGCGCCCGCCGATCGTTCCTTGCGCGCCGCCACGGCCATCCGGCGTGACTTCGAAATTCTGATATTGCTGGGCAGGGGCGGAGGCGGCAACACTCATCATGATGGCAAAAGCGCCGGCTGCCAGGCCGCCCCGCAAAGTCGCCTCCTGATGCCTGCGCAACACCATGGCCGTTTCGCCTTCTTCTTTTTCAATCATTCGTCGCGATGATCATATCACCGATATCGCATCGAGCGTCAGAATGATTTCCACGCCCGGCGGCGGACGAATCAACGCGATGCCGCTGTTACGCATCAACGGAGCGGTCACCCCGCCGCCTGATGGTTCAGAACGCAAAAAAGACGTTTTTTACGCCGAAAAATTAAGCTCTTCTCCGCTGCATTTATAGGCTTCACAATCCTGTAACAACGGACCTAATATACAAGTGCAGATGCCGAATCGCTCAGGAGAAGCCCTTGACGATTGCAGTTTCACCACAGGCCCTGCCCGCGCTCGTCCTGAACGCAGACTACAGGCCGCTGAGTTATTATCCCTTGTCGTTATGGTCCTGGCAGGACGCGATCAAGGCCGTTTTTCTTGACCGTGTGAACATCATTGCAGAATATGATCACGCGGTGTCGTCACCCAGCTTTTCCATGCGGCTGCCGAGCGTCGTCAGCCTCAAGACTTACGTGCAGCCCACCCGCAATCCCGCCTTCACCCGCTTCAACGTTTTCCTTCGGGACAAGTTCGAATGCCAGTATTGCAGCTCGCGGGACGACCTGACCTTCGATCATGTGATTCCCCGCGCGCATGGCGGCGAAACCACGTGGCACAATGTCGTGGCGGCGTGCTCTCCCTGCAATCTGAGAAAAGGTAGCAAGCTTCCCAAGCAGGCGGGCATGTTCCCGGCGCAGAAGCCCTTCCAGCCGACGGTTCAGGATTTGCACAATAACGGGCGGCTGTTCCCGCCCAATTACCTGCACGAAAGCTGGATGGATTATCTCTACTGGGATACCGAGCTGCAGCCCTGATCTTTTAAGGACTGCACGCGGCTTTCCGCTTACCGGTTTTTACGGCTTGCGCCGAAAAAGGCGACGGCTGCAAGCGCGATGCTTGCGATGACGTTCCAGCCCGCGAAGGAAAGGCCGAGCACCCGAAGTGCAGCGTCGTTGCAGGAAGGGGCCTTGATGGCGTTCAGATTGCCCAACAGATCACCGGCATTGGTGGTGATGGACGGCGCGCCGGTGGCGCAGGTGATCGGCCCTGCCCAAAAACCCCACTCAACACCGGAGTGATAGACGCCGAGCCCGGCGCCGATCAGCATCGCCACGCCGATGAGGGCGAGAAGCAGCCGCGTGATCTGAACCGGCAGCTTGAAGATGCTGGTCGCAATGGCCAAAATGCCCAGCGGAATGGCGTAATAATAGGGATCGCGCTGCAAGAGGCACAATGCGCAGGGCGTATAACCGCCAATATGCTGGAAACCGAGGGCAGAACCGACGGTGAAGATCATTCCCGCCGTTACGCCAAGAGCGGCGAGTGTGCGGCTATTGTCGGCGGTCGTTGCAGTGGCCATGATGTTTTCCCCAAACTTCGCGAAGAAGCAGATATCCCGGACGGGCTTTCAAAAAGGCGGGCGTGATGGCGAAATTAAGTCGCCAGTCTCAACGGTGTGTCACAGGATGCGTCTAATCCAGTCCATTGCGTCTGGCAAATGAAAGCCTGGTAATATTCGGGGCGGGGATGAGCAAAGTTTCGTGAGCGTTTTGGCGACCAAGAAACAATTGACGGGTCTTTTGGAAAGACCCGGATAAAACGAAGAAAATCAATGCGGTTTTGGAAATGGTACCCCAAGCCGGGATCGAACCAGCACTCCTCTCGGAACCGCATTTTGAGTGCGGCGCGTCTACCAATTCCGCCATTGGGGCAACGGTGGTAATGCCACGGCGTCTATCACGGCCAATACCATGCGTGCAACCCCAAAGCTGACTTTTCCTTTTAAATGAGGCGCGTTTCCAGGCGCTATTCCGCACCTTTTCGGGGCAGAAAATGAAGGTGCGGCGGGGGTCTGGCCGTCCCGTAGCGGTACATCGGTGATTACGCGTTAAAGTAATATTAGATTCCACTAATAAATAACTATATACACAATTGCCAATTGAATTATGATGTCGGTGTGGAGTTTCCACGCGGGGCGGGAATAGCCAGAACTCATAGGGAGGAAATTATGAGGGCGCTTTCTCGCAATTTATTGTTGTCTGCCTGCCTGATCTTACCGGTCAACGCCCACGCGCTGGATATCGGGATCGGTGGTGAGAATGGGGTAAATGCCAGCGTGGGTGGTAATGGCAGCGGCGGGCTCGGTGTCGATGCTTCCGTTGGCGGTAGCGGTGGCGTCAATGCCAGTGCTGATGTCGGCGGCAGGAGCAGCGGTGGGCTGGGCGCGGATGTCAACGCGTCGGTTGGCGGCAGCAACGGGGTCAATGCGGATGTCAACGCATCCGTCGGCGGTTCCAGCGGTGTCAACGCGGGCGTGGGTGCTTCGGTTGGCGGTTCCAACGGCATCAATGCCAATGTCGATGCGAATGTGGGCGGATCGAGCGGTCTCGGCCTGGGTGTCGGGGTCGGCATCGGCGGTTCGGGTTCGCCCGGTAATCCTGGCAATCCGGGAAACCCCGGCAATCCGCATAATCCCGGCAACCCGGGATCGGTGTCGCCCGGCGCTATGCGCAATGCCATACAGGCCTATAACGACATGTCGCGAACCGAGCAGATCAAGCTCGTCCGTCGTTGTGCCGATATTCTGGGTGGCGGATACGATGCGGCGCTGACGCAATTGTGCAAGATGATTCGGACGGCCTCGCGCTGACGCGGGATCAACCCTGCCGATCGTCAGATAATAAACCGAAGGATGCCGCAGCGTCCTTCGGGATTAACTGCTCTTGCGCCCGAAGGAGAGGATTTTCTGGCGCAGGCTGCGGGCGAGGTTGCGGGTGTTGCGGTACATGTCCACCTGCGTGGAAACCTGTCGCACGTCGCGGTCGCTGTTCTGCGTAAGCCCGACGACCAATGTGCCCATTTCCTGACGTTCCTGCCAGAAGCGGCTCATGATCGGGTGATCGGGCACGGCGCAGCTGTCGCTGCGCAGAATATTGGCGTCGTCCAGCTGCCAGCCGGTCAGTTTCTGCACCAGCAGCTTGCCGGGGGAAAATTGCGCATAGGTTTCGTCGAAGGCGGTTTTCCAGGTATAGGCCTCGCCGGCCGTCATGAAGACGATCATGGAGGCGATGGCGCTGCCGTTGAGATCGATTGTGTGGATGCGCACCGCATCCGCTTCGGCCAAATTGGTGATGGCCTCGCGGGCGAAGGCGGCACGATAACGGTCGTTGACCAGCGCGCTGCGTTTGCGGCCTTTCCAGCCGCTCGCCTCCAGCGCCAGGAATTCCTCCATGCGGTAGCGTATGTCCTTCGGCTGCCGGGTAACGGTATAGGAGAGGGGCCCGAGTTTTTCGAGCTGCCGCCACTGCCGGCGCATTTCCCGCAGATGGTGCGGCGCGAGTGAACTTCGCAGATAGGCCTCGCCGTCCAGAAGGCTCTCCAGCATCGGCCGCTGATAATTGCCCGTCGTCGTCACCGGCAGGTTGCGGCTAAGCGCAATGGCTTTGAACATGCGGGCAAAAGGCCCCTCGAGCCGCACATCCGGCAGCACCAGAACATTCGGCAAGCGCATTTCCCGGTCGGCAAGCGCATCGAAAAGATTGTCGAGCGTCTCTGCCGCACCCTCGGTATCGACCAGCGGCGTGCCGAGCGGGCCAAACGGATTGGCCCAACCGCGAATAATGGAGGGTCCGATGGAAAAGCCCGGCTTTTCCACGGTAAAGGGCATCAGGAAGCGCATGCGGCTTCTGGCGCCATTCTCGTCGCGAATAAGGGCGAAGCGGACGGATTTGTCTTCGATACGCGGCATTGCGGGCGCAAGAAGCCGACCGGTGAAGAAGACATTCGCCTCCATGACGCGGTTGGACAGGAAGTCGAGTTCTTCCTGCATGTCGTAACCGAGACGGCCTGGATAGACGCAGAATTCGCGGCCGTCGCGTCCCACGCGCCGGCTGCTGTCGGCCACGGGGCGGTCACGCTCCGCCGACGCCATCAGCGCAGCGATGCGCGGGTCCTGAAAATCCGGATTCTTTGGGTCGCTGGACATGCTTATCGTTACACCGCCTTCCGAGTGTCTTGACCCGCCCGGGGATCGTTGAAGGCAAAAAGGACGATCCCGAGTGTGCGGCGAATGGCAATATGCAATAGCACAGCTTCTATACACATGGCTATTGCAACTGCTGCCGCAGCTCCGGCCAGACCATAGACCGGAATCATCGCCATGTTGAGCACAATGTTGCAACCGAAGATGATAATATAGAGCGCCACGCACAATTTCTGTTTGCCGGCCATATTCAGCAGCGTCTCTCCCGGACCGATCACCGCTTTTGCGAGAAAGCCGGCGAAAAGGAAGAACATCAGCTTGTAACCCTGAACGAAGCCGGGACCGAACAGCGACAGCAGGAACGGGCCTGCCAGAAGGACGAGGCCGCCCACGGCCAGCGATGGCCAGAAGGCCCAGCGTGCGGCCTGGCTGGCGAAACTGGCGAGCCCCTGCCGGTCATCGGCGGAAATCAGGGCGGCGAGACGTGGTGCCGCCGCCGCCTGCACGGAAAAAAACACGAATTGCATCAGCACGATGGTTTTTGCCGCGGCGAAATAGATGCCGACCTGATCCGGCGGCAAATAAAGGCCGACGATCACCACATCGGAATTGGTCATCAGAAAACCGATGCCGTCGATCAGGAACATCGGAAAGGCGAACCGTATCCATGGGCGGAAATGAACCTTGCGGGCGACGCTGCGGAAATGCCGGTTGAGCCGGCGGTTCATGAACACGAAGTGGAAAAGCGTGGTGATATAGGTGGCCAAAAGGGCAGCGAGCATCGCCGTCGTCGCGGTTTTTTCCGCACCGAGACCAAGTGCCGCCAGCATGAACAGCAGGATCAGCACCGGGCGAATGATATAGGTGGGGCTGAGCGCGGAGATAGCCCAGCCGTTGGCGCGCGCAGTGCCGTTCAGCACATCGCCCAGCGCCACCATCGGCAGGGTGAAAAGCGCCAGTGAAACAGGGATGAGGTAATAGGCGGCGATATGCTCGCCGAAGAAATAGAGGAAAACGAAACCGAAAAGTGCGAGTGCGCTTGCCGAAAGCATGGCGAAGACGCGCGCCGTCGAGGTCAGTCCCATGATCTTGTCATGGGCATTCTCCAGACGGTAGCCGGGTAAAAAGCGGATGACCGTGGTGTGGAAGCCGAGACAGGACAGATTGCCGAACAGGATCACCAGAACCCAGACAAAGGCGAACAGGCCGTATTCGAATTCGCCCATCAGGCGGGCAAGAATGATCTGGGAGATGAAGGCGATGCCGGCGCTGACGATGCGGACCGCAAAGGCGACAAGCGCCATGCGCTGGGTCCGGGAGACATCGTCACTGGCGGAAACGGCGACATCGATTTTCGCTCGCAGCGGCGACAGTTTCGCGCGCAGGCCTGCGGGTAGGGCTTTTTCCGCCGTATTGAGGATAGCCATGATCCACACGCCATGATTTCCAGTTGAGTGGGCAGCCGGAGTGTAAGCGCCTTATCCTTAACGAAGGGTTTGGGAGGCGGGGGTCTGTGTGCCGATATCGGGCGCCGGCCGTGGTTTGCGGATGCCGTTGAAAAGAAAAAGGGCAAGCGGGCTTCGGCGTATCGCCCGATGCAGCATATAGGCCGTTCCAGTGGTGGCCGCGACGATGATGGCGAATTCCAGGACCGGCGGTAGCGAGATCAGGATGAAGAGCGTGCCGAAGGCATAAATCAGCGGATGGTGGAACAGGTAGATGCTGAAGGAGGCGTCCGTCATCCGTCCGACAAACCGGCTTGGTCTGTCGAAAAAGCGGTAGGCGAGGTCGATCAGCAGGCGGCTTGCCGCCACTGCCGCGATTGTCGAAACCAGCGCCAGCAGGGCCGAATTCGAAAAAGGATTTTGCAATCGCAGCGTCACCGCTGCCACGATTGCGCCGAACGTGACGACGCCTGTGAGAATGCCCGTCTGACGAAAACGGTCAAAGAGAACCCGGTCGCGGTGAAGCAAGGCTCCGATGAGGAAGAAGGGTAGATAGCGCGCATAGGGATCGGAGGCGCGTTCATAGAGAAGAAAAAGGCCGTTCCCGCTTTTTCCCGCAAACAGGCCCGAACCGTAGATCATCAACTCCCATAACACCGGAAAGGTGCAGAGTGCTGCGAAAAACGCGGTGGGATATCGAGCCAGCATCCTGTCGAACCAGTCACTTAAATATGCCAATGGCGGATGCCCTGCCAGAAACAGCAGGCCGGCAAGCAGGACCGAATAAGCGATGAGGGCGGGCAGGAACCACAGATGCATGATCCATTGCTCGCTCGGCAGCAGCAAATCCGGCAGGTTCTGCATCAGACGGTCAGCGGGAATATTGCCTTTGGCAACGCCCGCCAGTCGCAGCAGGAAAAGTTGCGATGGCCCGAGCAAAAGCATGGCCACAATGAAGGGGACGCCGAGGCGAAGGAAGCGCTGCCTGAGCCAGGGCATCTTGCCCTTCCTGCCGATGACCATGATGGAAAAATACCCGGCTACCAGAAAAAATGCCGGCATGCGGAAGGTGGCGAGTGCTGCGCCGAGCGTGGTCAGGATCGGGCTGGTCTCGAAATCCTTGATGTCCCAGGCAAGGGCGTGGCTATAAAGCAGGGACGCGTGATAGGGAATGCCGAGCAGCATGAGGAGCGCCCGCAAGGGGTCCCAATAATGCTCATAGCCTGGTTTTTCCGGTTGCATTTTCCCCTCGCGCTGCAAACGCGATCCCGCCTGATCCGTAACGATCGACACGACTATTGGTGGAAAACGCTAACAAACCCTTCATGCGCCTGAGGGCGTGGGCGGCGCTTTCTTCTTGGGCAGGAGATCGAGCACCAGTGCGCAGCCCAAAATGATGATGCCGGCGCCGAAGAGCTGGGGAAGCGACAGGGGTTCGTCGAGCACCAGGGCGCCGACAAGCACCGCCACGACGGTGACGGCGAACTCAACGCTGATCGCCTTGGTCGCACCTATCGAGGAGACCAGCTTGAAATAGGTGATGTAGGTAAGACCGCTCATGACGATCGCCTGCACCAGAAGATAACCGTAATCGATGAGATCAGGCGTTCCGGGCAACGGCACGGCAAGAAGAAGCGGCAGGGTCATCAGGCCGCCCGTCAGGAAGGAGCCGATGGTGATTTCCCAGGAGCCTACCCCCTTCAGGTGGAGGCTCGCAAAGTTGCTGCCATAGGCAGCGCAGATGCAGGCGGCGACAGCGGCGGCGCAGCCGATGATGAAACCGGTCGTGACGGGAACGGCCGGAAAGCCGACAAGCAGGACTATGCCGGCAAAGCCGATGACGAGACCGGCAATGCCCTGCCGCGTCAGGCGTTCCAGACCCCATATCTGCGAGATGAGCATGGAAAACAGCGGAATGGTCGCCACCAATATGGCGGCCATGGCGGTGCCGATCTGCGGTGTTGCGTAGGAGAGGCCGATCAGTTGCCCGGCGACCGTGGTTGCGCCGACGATTGCGAAAGCGCCCCAGCCGGCGGAAAACGCCAGTTTCCGGCGCGCCGCCCGTGCGATGAGGAAGAGGGCGACGGCGGTTATGAGCGAGCGAAGCGTGACTGCGCCAATCCAGCCGAAGGCGGCCACGACATGCAGAAGCAACAGGAAAGATACCCCCCACGCGAGCGCAAGAAAGATATAGGCGGCGAGATCGCGAGGGGCCATGGAAGCTTTTTCCAAAAGATGATCAGGCTCCCATATGGAAAGTGCCGATACCAGTCAACACCCCGGTCGACACCGATGATCCGGCACAAACAAATCGCCCGTAACTGAGGTTACGGGCGATCGATTTCTGGCAGAAACTCGGCTTTTACGCCTGTTCGTAAACGCCGTGGCAATGTTTGTATTTTTTGCCGGAGCCGCAGGGGCACATTTCGTTGCGGCCGATACGGCCCCAGCTGGCGGGATTGTTCGGGTCGCGGTCCTCGGCCGGTACGAAAGCGGCCTGTACGCCCTGTGCCATCTCATCTTCCCCAGTGACGGGGTCGAGGTGGTGCGCGGTCATCTCAGGCAGTTCCGGCTGCTGCTGTTCCTGCTGCACCAGTTCCACGCGCATCAGCTGGGCGGTGACGGCTTCGCGCAGATTGGTAAGCAGCGACTGGAACAGCTCGAAGGCTTCCGCCTTGTATTCCTGCAACGGATCGCGCTGGGCGTAACCGCGGAAACCGACGACGGAACGAAGGTGATCGAGGTTGACGATATGTTCGCGCCACAGGTGGTCGATCGTCTGAAGCACGACCGAGCGCTCGACATAGGTCATGATCTCGGGGCCGAAACGCTCCGCCCGCTCGGCGGCATATTTGTCCGCTGCCTCGGTGACACGCTCAAGAATATCGTCCTCGGCGATGCCTTCTTCCTTGGCCCATTCCTCCACCGGCAGGTCGAGGTTCAGGAACTGCTCGATACCGGCCTTGAGACCGGCGATATCCCACTGTTCGGCATAGGCATTTTCGGGAACGTGCTTGGCGACGAGCGCTTCGATCACTTCGTGGCGCATGTCGGCGGCGGTTTCGCCGATATTGTCGGATTCCATCAGCTCGAGGCGCTGCTCGAAGATGACCTTGCGCTGGTCGTTCAGCACGTCGTCATATTTCAGAAGGTTCTTGCGGGTCTCGAAGTTGCGGGCTTCGACCTTCTTCTGGGCGCGTTCCAGCGCCTTGTTGATCCACGGATGGACGATGGCTTCGCCTTCTTTCAGGCCAAGCTTCTGCAACATGCTGTCCATGCGCTCGGAGCCGAAGATACGCATCAGGTCGTCCTGAAGCGAAAGGTAGAATTTGGAGCGGCCGGGGTCGCCCTGACGGCCGGAACGGCCACGCAGCTGGTTGTCGATACGGCGGCTTTCGTGGCGTTCGGTGGCGATGACGTAAAGACCGCCGGCGGCGAGCGCCTTTTCCTTCAGAACCTTGATCTCGGCGCGGATCGCTTCTTCCTTCGCGTCAAGCTCGGGGCCCGGCTCCATGCCTTCCAGCTCACGCTCGAGACGCATCTCGACGTTGCCGCCGAGCTGGATGTCGGTGCCGCGACCGGCCATGTTGGTGGCGATGGTGACGGCGCCGGGAACGCCGGCCTGCGAAACGATATAGGCTTCCTGCTCGTGGTAACGGGCGTTCAGAACCTGGAAATCGCTAAAGCCGGACTGGCGCAGCATGTGTGCCAGAAGCTCGGATTTTTCGATGGATGTCGTGCCGACGAGAACCGGCTGGTTGCGTTCATGCGCCGCCTTGATCTCGGCGATGATGGCCAGGAACTTCTCCTCGCCGGTACGGTAGACCTCGTCGTCCTCGTCGATACGCAGGATCGGCAGGTTGGTCGGCACCTCGATGACGTCGAGACCGTAGATGTTGCCGAACTCTTCCGCTTCCGTCGATGCCGTACCGGTCATGCCGGCAAGCTTTGCATACATGCGGAAGTAATTCTGGAAGGTGACGGAGGAAAGCGTCTGGTTTTCCGGCTGGATCTGCACCTTTTCCTTGGCTTCCAGCGCCTGGTGCTGGCCTTCGGAATAACGGCGGCCCGGCATCATGCGGCCGGTGAATTCGTCGATGATGACGATCTCGTCGTTGCGGACGATGTAGTCCTTGTCGCGGGTGAAGAGCTTGTGGGCCTTCAGCGCATTGTTGATGTGATGGACGATGGCGACGTTTTCGATGTCGTAAAGCGATTCGCCCTTAAGGAGGCCAGCCTGCCGCAGCAGGTTTTCGAGCTTCTCGGTGCCGTCTTCGGAGAAGTTGGCCGAACGCTGCTTTTCATCGATCTCGTAGTCTTCCGGCGATAGAAGCGGAATGAAAGCGTCGATGGTGTTGTAGAGATCGGAGCGGTCGTCCAGCGGGCCGGAGATGATGAGCGGCGTGCGCGCCTCATCGACCAGAATGCTGTCCACTTCGTCGACGATCGCGTAGTTGTGGCCGCGCTGCACCATCTGGGCGCGGTCATATTTCATGTTGTCGCGCAGATAATCGAAGCCGAGTTCGTTGTTCGTCGCGTAGGTGATGTCGCAGGCATAGGCCTCGCGGCGCTGGTCGTCGTCCAGCCCGTGCACGATGACGCCGGTCGTCAGACCGAGGAAACGATAGAGCTTGCTCATCGTGGCCGCGTCACGCTGGGCGAGGTAATCGTTGACGGTAACGACATGCACGCCCTTGCCGGCCAGTGCATTGAGGTAGACCGCAAGGGTCGCCACCAGCGTCTTGCCTTCACCCGTCTTCATTTCGGCGATGGCGCCTCCATGCAGGATCATGGCGCCGGTCAACTGAACGTCGAAGGGGCGCATGTGCAGAACGCGGCGCGACGCCTCGCGAGCAACGGCGAAAGCCGGGATCAGCAGATCGTCCAGCGACTTGCCGTCCGTTAGCTGTTGACGGAACTCCACCGTCTTCGCCGCCAGCGCTTCGTCGGAAAGGGCCTTGGTGGCTTCTTCCAGCGCGTTGATGGCTGCGATCTTGCTTTTATAGGAGCGGACGCGGCGTTCATTTGCCGAGCCGAACAATTTGCGGGCTATTCCGCCGAGACTGACCATCTTACTGGCCCTTTCTGAAATTCCGTTTTCGCGGGCGCTTCCCTCCATCATGCGGATTTCACCAACAAATGACGGACTTCGCCCTTCAACGTATCTGGACGCGAGGTTGCGTGACAGATAAGAGGGGGGGCAAATGATGTCAACGGTTCTGCCCGTTACAGAATGGCCACATTCCAGTGTTTGGAAGTTTTTTCAGAGCCGGAAACCATGTCTGGAGCCGGCATTGTCCCTGAAAGGTTCAAAATGTTGCGCTATAATAAAATTGCGGCTGCGGTGATTGTGGCCACGCTCGGCCTCCAGTTCCCGGCTTTCGCACAGGAAGACAAGGTTGTCGCCAAGGTTGGCGATCTGGAAATCCACCAGTCCGAACTCGATCTCGCAATGGGCAATCTCGATCCGCAGCTTGCACAGCTCCCCGACGAGCAGAAGAAGGTCGCAGCTCTTTCCGGCGCGATCGACGTCAAACTTCTGGTGAAGAATGCCAGCGCCGAAGGTCTGGAAAAGACCGAGGATTTCAAGAAGCGCATGGAATTCATTCAGGACCGTGAGCTGCACAACGCCTATTTCCGCAAGCATGTTGTCGATGCCGTCACCAATGACGAAGTCAAGGCACGCTACGACAAGGAAGTCGCAGCCCTGCCGCAGGAAGAGGAAATCAAGGCCGCCCACATCCTCGTAGCAAGCGAGGACGAAGCCAAGGACGTCATCAAGCAGCTTGATTCAGGCAAGGATTTCGCAGCACTCGCCAAGGAAAAGTCGACCGATTCCAACAAGGATGACGGCGGCGATCTCGGCTGGTTCGGCAAGGGCCGCATGGTGCCGGAATTCGAAGAAGCCGCTTTCGGTCTCGAAAAGGGCGCCTACACCAAGACGCCGGTGAAGACCCAGTTCGGCTTCCACGTCATCAAGCTGGAAGACAAGCGCATCGCGCCGCCGCCGGCTTTCGAACAGGTCGAGCCGCAGGTTCGTCAGCTTGTCATGCGTGACAAGTACGTTGCCCTTATCGAGAAGGCAAAGGCTGACCAGAAGATCGAAATCATGGATGAGACGCTGAAGAAGGGCTATGACGAAGCCTCGAAGGAACAGCAGGCACAGCCGCAGCCGCAGCAGTAATATACCCATGTTACGGGGCGGCTATAGGCCGCCCCGTTTCATCTCAGGCACTTTCAACTTCCCCTTTTTCCGAATTTCAGGCGCTTTCCCATGTCCGTTGCCGTTTCCCCGCTCGCTCCGAAATCCTATCCCGACATGCCCGCGCTGCGCGGCGTTCGCATGGCGACGGCTGCCGCCGGCATCAAGTACAAGAACCGGACCGACGTTCTCCTGATGGTGTTCGACAAGCCCGCAAGCGTGGCCGGCGTCTTCACCAAATCGAAATGCCCCTCGGCCCCGGTCGATTTCTGCCGCGCCAATCTCGGCGGCGGCGTGGCGCGTGCCGTGGTGGTCAATTCCGGCAACGCCAATGCCTTTACCGGCGTCAAGGGCAAGACCGCGACCGAACTGACGGCGAAATCCGCTGCCGTTGCCGTCGGCTGCTCTGAAAACGAGGTGTTCCTGGCATCGACCGGCGTGATCGGCGAGCCGCTGGACGCCACCAAATTCGCGGGCGTTCTGGGCGACATGCAACGCATGGCCGAAGCCGATTTCTGGCAGGAAGCCGCCAAGGCGATCATGACGACGGATACCTACCCGAAGGTCGCGACCCGTACCGCCGAAATCGGTGGCGTCATCGTCACCATCAACGGCATCGCCAAGGGCGCCGGCATGATCGCGCCTGACATGGCGACGATGCTCTCCTTCGTGGTGACGGATGCCGACATCGAGCCCGCCGCCCTGCAATCCCTGCTTTCGTCCGGCGTCGGCCCCACCTTCAATTCCGTGACGGTCGACAGCGACACGTCCACCTCCGATACTCTGATGCTGTTCGCCACGGGCGCGGCGGCGGAAGACGGTCAGGTGAAGGTGACGAGCGCCGACGACGAGCGTCTTTCCGCCTTTCGCGCCAGCCTGAACGATCTCCTCAAGGATCTGGCCCTGCAGGTGGTTCGCGACGGCGAAGGCGCGCGCAAGATGGTTGAAGTCACCGTCACCGGCGCGGAAAACGATGCCGCCGCCAAGAAGATCGCCCTTTCCATCGCCAATTCGCCGCTGGTGAAGACCGCCGTTGCCGGCGAGGACGCCAATTGGGGCCGCGTCGTTATGGCCGTCGGCAAATCTGGCGAAATGGCCGACCGTGATCGCCTCGCCATCTGGTTCGGCGGCGTGCGTGTGGCCGTCAACGGCGAGCGTGATCCGGATTATTCGGAAGCGGAGACCACCGCCGTGATGCGGCAGGAGGACATTCCGGTGAAGGTCGATATCGGTCTCGGGCAGGGCACGGCCACCGTCTGGACCTGCGACCTGACCAAGGAATATGTTGCGATCAACGGCGACTACCGGAGCTGACCGTTGGAGCCGAAGAGAATGCAGGACAACAATGCCGTCAATCTGCCGCTGGTTCGCCGTCTGGAAGCCGTCAGCTTCCGGGCATGGCCTGCCTCGTCGGTGATTTATGACGGCAGCTGGCAAATCCGCCTCACGGGTTCGCATCCGTCCAAGCGCATCAATTGCGTAGTGCCGCTCGATCCGTCCGACTATGGAAACTCTGCGGTGCGGCTGGAAAAGGCGCGCAAGCGCTTCGAGGATTTCGGCCGTGCGCTGGTGGTGCGCGAAACGACGCTGATGCCGCCGCAACTCAAGGATTTTATGGTGAATGACGGCTGGTCCGTGTTCGAAGAGGTCAGGGTCATGACGGCCGATCTCTCCGGCATGGAACTGCCGGAAACGCTGGTCAGCCTGCCGAGCCACGATATCGGCCGTTTCGTCGAGGCGAGTATCAAGGTCAGCGACGGCGACCCGGCTTTGCGCCCGGCGATCGCTGAAATCCTCAGTTCGATCAAGCCGACACTCGGCCTGTTCATCAACGAGGAAGTGGGAGGCAGCCCGCTCGCCACCGTCATCTGCGTGCAGGATAACGATCTTGCCGGCATTCTTTCCCTTGATGTCGAGAAGTCGCAGCGGAAAAAAGGGCTTGGTACGCAGCTTCTGGCGTCGGCACTGCGCTGGGCGCGGATCAGCGGCGCCAAAAGCGCCTGGTTGCAGGTTGTCTCCACAAATCTGCCCGCGATCGCGCTTTATGAGAAATTCGGCTTCGCTGAGGCCTATACCTATCGCTATTGGCGCAAGGCTGACGAAGAATGAGTGAGGCAGGCAAAAAAATTCTGCTGGTTGCCGCCTGCGCGCTTCTCGATCAGGATGGCCGCATTCTTCTGGCGCAGCGTCCCGAAGGCAAGTCGCTTGCCGGCCTGTGGGAATTTCCAGGTGGCAAGGTGGAACACGGCGAGACGCCGGAGGAAACCCTCGTCCGCGAGCTGGAAGAGGAGCTGGGTATCAAGACCAAGGTCGCCTGCCTCGCACCGCTGACTTTCGCCAGCCACACTTACGAGACTTTTCACCTGCTGATGCCGCTTTACGTGTGCCGTCGTTATGAAGGCATCGCGTACGGGCGGGAAGGGCAGGCAATCAAGTGGGTGAAATCGCAGGCTCTGCGCGACTATCCCATGCCCCCGGCCGACGAGCCGCTCATCCCATTCCTTCAGGATCTGGTTTAAACCGGCATTGGGTCGAGGGTGATCTCGCCTCCGGGCGATTCCATGCTGTCACAGCTTGGTGAAAACGCCCCGCAACGCCTTTTTGCCGTACCAAAATGAAGCTGTGTTAACAGATCGTTCAGCACCCTCTGGCAGATTGTTAAGCTAAAGAAGCGGTAAACTGCGCGTCACGAGGTTGGTTATGAACGAGGATTTCTGGAAGACGGTGGAAGGTCGTCACTCTTATTCCAACAAATCCCGTCGCACCGGCGCGCTCAATGTCGCGCTGCTTTTCGGGACGGCTGTGATTGCCCTCTCCCTGATCATTACCCCCATGCTCGCCGGGAAATCATCCACGCGCGTGGCGCAATTTCCCGAAAATTACGACATGATAAGCACCGGCTCCATCAAGAAGACCGATGCGGGCAAGACCTATTCCATCCGCCGCAGCATAACCCAGCCGATGCCGGAGATGCCCTGTGTCGTGACGGGCTACAGCAATGAGGGCGGTTGCTGATCGTTTACCATCATCGCTAACGGATTCCTCATGTCGGCGGCCTAGTCTAAATTCGATTTTAGTAAGGTATAATGCCGGCGGGCGGAAGCACCGGATGGTGGATGGGGATATCTGTGCTGCATTGTTTTATTAGTTTATGTAAGGACGAAGGCGGCGCGACCGCAGTCGAATATGGCCTGATCGTCGGGCTGATTTCCGCCGCTCTCATCGCCGGCGCCGGCACCATCAGCAGCAATATCAACACAGTCTTCCAGTTCATCGCCGACACTTTCGCCAACATTTGAAACCGTCGGGCTACGCGCTCAGGACAGTTTCACCTCGGTCGTCTTCAAGGCATCGGCGAGACGCATCTTGGCGGAGCCGGGCTTCAGCGGTTTCTGCTGGCTCTCATGCGGTGCCCAACCTGAGACATAGATGATGGAAAACGTCGCCCTTATCCGCCCGTCCGGATCGGAATAACGCTCGGCGTAAAGCTCTGCCGCCCGCAGGAAAAAAGCGCGGTTGAGCGGTTTTCTGCTGCGGCTTGCCAGCGGGTTCGCCATGCCCATGGCGCGCAGGTCGCGCATCAGCGGAAAAATCGAGTCGTAACGCACGGTATAGGTTTCGGCATCGGTGACGGGAAGCGCAAAACCGGCACGCTGCAAAAGCGCGCCGACATCACGCACATCGGCAAAGGGAATGACGCGGGGACTTGCGCCGCCAGTCAGTTCGGCTTCAGCCGTCAACAGCACGTCGCGCAACTCCTGCAACGTGCCGCTGCCGGGAATTGCGCCGAGAAACAGCCCGTCAGGCTTCAATGCCCGCCTTATCTGGATCAGCGCGCCGGGCGTATCGTTGGTGAGGTGCAGGGCAAGCGGTGAAACGATGAGATTGGCGGAGGCTTCCGCGAGCGGCAGATGCTCCATGGAGGCGGCCTCGGGGATATTCCCATCCGTCGCAAAACGGGTGTCCGTTTCGATGCGGTGGATGGTATCCACCTTGCCTGTCTCGCCCAGGCGTCGGGCGGTGATACCCGTTCCGCCGTGCAGTTCGACTGCGGTCTCGAAGCGGCGCTCGACGATGGCGAGCCGGTCGGCAAACTCGTCGGCCGCCATGTCGAGAAGAAACAGGGCCTTGTCGTCGCGCCGGTTCCACGCTCGGCGGCGGTTTTGTTCGATCAGGGCCTGGTCAAAGAGAATATCCATCGTCGTGCCTGCTCG
Source organism: Rhizobium nepotum 39/7 (assembly GCF_000949865.1). GTDB lineage: Bacteria > Pseudomonadota > Alphaproteobacteria > Rhizobiales > Rhizobiaceae > Agrobacterium > Agrobacterium nepotum. Next base: position 84,154 of record NZ_JWJH01000003.1, read on the forward strand.
GCCTCAAACGCCTTCGGGATCGGCGGGCCGCGTCGTTGTTGTCATGCCGCTTCGGGCATCTTTTTCCGGTCTCGGGCCGGAACATATCGCTCTCGCAAAGGCACCCGTTCGGCGCTAAAGTCAACCTCATGGGTGCTGGGGAAGATCTGTTTTCGGGGTTGCTGTCGAAGTCTGCGACCGTGTCGGTGGCGGCGCGCGGCGTGTTGCACTCGGCTTTCCGCATGGTCTATCCGCCCACCTGCGCAGGCTGCGCCCGCATGACCGGCGGCGAGGGTGCCTTGTGTGCCGATTGCTGGCGGGATGTGGCGTTTATCGATCGGCCTTTCTGCGAGGTTCTCGGCATTCCCTTCGCCCGGAGCCATGGCGAAGGTGTTGTAAGCGCGCGAGCCATCGCCGATCCACCGCCCTTCGACCGCCTGCGCGCGGCCGCCACCCATGAGGGAGCGGCCCGCAAGCTGGTGCACCGGCTGAAATATCAGGACCGGACCGATCTTGCCCGTTTGATGGCGCTGTGGATGCTGAGGGCCAGCGACGGAACGGTCGATGCCTGCGATTGTATCGTGCCGGTTCCGCTGCATCGCCACCGTTTCTGGCGTCGCCGTTTCAATCAGTCCGCCGAGCTGGCCCGGCATCTGGCCAAGGCCGCCGGCAAACCGTTGCTCGCCGGTTCGCTATTGCGTGTGAAGCCGACCGAGCGGCAGGTGGGGCTGTCGGCGCTCGCTCGCCGGGATAATGTGCGGGGTGCTTTCGCAATCGCGCCCGGCCGAGAACCCGATGTTTACGGCAAGCGGGTGGTGCTGGTGGACGACGTTTATACCACCGGTGCAACGGTGGGTGCGGCAAGCCGCATCTTGCGGAAGGCGGGTGCCACGGATGTGACCGTTTTGACCTTTGCAATGGCCGTTTCCGGGCCTATATGAAGCCTGAAAGACATAATTATATCGTGCGTTTCAGCGCACATATGCGAGGCTTCGAAAAACATGGCACCGGTAACGATCTATACGCGGGATTTTTGTGGTTATTGCGCGCGCGCCAAGGCGCTTCTGGACAGCAAGGGCGTCGATTATGCCGAATATAACGCCACGACGACGCCGGAATATCGGCAGGAAATGATCGAAAAATCCGGCGGCGCAACCTTCCCGCAAATATTCATCAACGGCGAGCATATCGGCGGCAGCGACGATCTGCATGCGCTGGAACGCGCCGGCAAACTAGACGCAATGCTGGCTGGCTGATCGGCCCATTTACGGGCATGGAGGATGGGATGACTTTCAAGGCTGCTGCCATTCAGATGCGTTCAGGTGTCGACCCGGTCAAAAATGCCGCCGATATGACGCGGCTGGTGCGCGCCGCTGCCGCTCAGGGCGCGGTCTATGTGCAGACACCGGAAATGACAGGCGCAATCCAGAAGGACAGACAGGCGCTTCGCGCATTGTTGCGTGATGACGAGGGCGATATCATCGTTGCGACCGCTGCCCGGCTGGCGCGCGAACTCGGCATCCATGTCCATGTCGGTTCGACGGCGATTGCCCGCCCGGACGGCAAGATCGCCAATCGCGGTTTTTTCTTTGCGCCTGACGGTTCCCGTATCTGCAGCTATGACAAGATCCACATGTTCGATGTCGATCTCGACAATGGCGAAAGCTGGCGCGAAAGTGCGGCTTATGAACCCGGTGTCGAGGCGCGTGTCGCCGAAATTCCGCTGGCGAAATTCGGCTTCGCGATCTGCTACGATGTTCGTTTCCCGCAGCTTTTCCGCGCGGAAGCGCTTGCCGGCGCCGAGGTTCTGACGGTTCCGGCCGCCTTCACCCGCCAGACCGGGCAAGCCCACTGGGAAATTCTGCTGCGTGCCCGCGCCATTGAAAACGGCGCTTTCGTCATCGCCGCCGCGCAGGCTGGCGTGCATGAGGATGGGCGCGAAACTTTCGGTCATTCCATCATCATCGACCCATGGGGCAAGGTTCTGGCAATCGCCGGCGGTGCCGGGGAAGAGATCATTTTCGCCGAAATCGACACCTCGCTCGTGGCCGCCGCGCGCGGAAAAATTCCCAATCTCCGCAATTCCCGCGAGTTTGCCATGGATACGGTTATTCCCCTGAAACCTGCTGGAGGTGAGGCGGCGTGATCCGATATGCGCTGGCCTGTGAAAAGGGCCATGAGTTTGAAGGCTGGTTTTCCGGGGGCGACGATTTCGACAATCAGTTGCAGCGTGGCTTCCTGTCCTGCCCGGTTTGCAACTCCGTTCAGGTCTCCAAACTTCTGATGGCGCCTTCCGTTTCCACCGCCCGCAAGAAAGACGAGCGCCAGACGCTCGCCATGGATACGGCGAAAAAAGAAGCGCTGGCAAAAATCCGCGAAGCGGTCGCCAATATTCGCGCGAATGCGGAAGATGTCGGCGATAAATTTCCCGAAGAGGCCCGTAAAATCCACTATGGCGAGGCGGACGAACGCGGCATCATCGGCCACGCTTCGGTGCAGGAAGCCAAGGCGTTGATTGACGAGGGCATCGAAATCGCGCCGCTGCCGGTGCTGCCCGACGACGTCAACTGACGGCCGGGTCACACCCGGCCATGACGGAGATTTGGTCGCGTTACCCCTGCGCTGCTCTTTTCGCCAGCATCATGTAGTTGACCTCCATGTCCGGCGAGAGATTCCAGCGGTCCTGCAGCACGTTATAGAAGACGCCGGTGCGGTGGACGATATCCATGCCGCTTGCCACCAGCGGCCGTTCGAGCTCTTCCGGGCGAACCAGCTTTTCATATTGGTGGGTGCCGCGCGGCAGCCAGCGCAGCACGTTTTCGGCAGCGAAGATCGCGAGCGCGCGGGCTTTCAGCGTGCGGTTGATGGTGGCGGCAAACATCAGCCCGCCGGGGCTCACCATTTTCGCGCAGGTGGTGACGAAGAGATCGACATTGGCCACATGCTCGACCACCTCCATGTTGAGGATGACGTCGAAGGTTTCGCCCGCCTCCAGCAATTGTTCGGCGGTCACGGCGCGATAATCGACGCTGACGCCGCTTTCACGCGCATGGGTGGAGGCGATGCCGATGTTCTTTTCCGAAGGATCGGCGCCCACCACATCCGCGCCCATGCGTGCCACAGGTTCCGACAGAAGGCCGCCGCCACAGCCGATATCCAGTATGCGCAGGCCCTCCAGCGGGCGGTGCGCCTTCGGGTCGCGGCCGAAATTGTCGCAGATGCGGTTGCGGATATATTCGAGCCGCACCGGATTGAATTTATGCAGCGGGCGGAACTTGCCCGTCGGGCTCCACCATTCCGCAGCCATCGCGGAGAAGCGATCCACTTCGCTCTGGTCGACGGTCGTCTGTGCGGTTTCGCTCATGGTTCTGCTCCATATTGCTGTTTCATTGAAGTCGGATGATTGCCCCCCGAAGTCAAGACCGGCGGTCCATTCCGCCGGCAAATTGTCCGGTGCGCCATTGCCGCAGGTGGAACTGAAGCGGGCCTTGATTTGTTTCATGCTGCGTTCATGGAACACCGCGTATTTTCCGATCATGGCAGTATGCGGAACGCATGCTCGTCCATCGAAAGCGATGGATGCCGACAAGGGCAAAGCGGGCCTTTGCTTGAGGAGAAAGAAGTGAAGAAAAAACTGTTTGGCGCAATTGCGCTGGTGGCCATGCTCGCCGCGCCGGCTCTTGCCGAAGCCGCGACGCGCGGCTTCGCCACCGCGAATGTGAACATGCGCTCCGGCCCGAGCACAGCCTATCCGGCTGTCGTCGTCATTCCGGCCGGCGCACCATTGACGGTGCATGGCTGTCTGTCCGATACACCGTGGTGCGACGTCTCTTTCATCAGCGGTCGCGGCTGGGTCGCTGGTCGCTATATCCAGACGACGTACCGGCAGAATCAGGTCTATGTCGAGCCGCGTTATTACCGCGATCTCGGCGTTCCGGTGATCACCTTCGAAGCCGGCCGTTATTGGGACCGTTATTACCGCGACCGCGACTTTTACCGCGAGCGTGACCGCTGGCGTCGCCCTTCCGGCGGTTACTGGAACGCTCCGCCGCCGCGCGGCGACTGGGAGCGCCCGCGTCCGCGCGAGGAATGGCGGGATGGACGCCGCGATGAGCGGCGCGATCCGCGTCAGGATGGCGGACCGAACGACGGGCGCTGGGAGCGTCGTTACGGCGACTGGAACCAAGGTGATAGAAATCAGGGCGACAGAAATCAGGACCGTCCGCGCCGTGAGGACAACCGCCCCCGCTTTGAGGAAGAAAACCGGGACCGCAATCGCGATCGCCAGCCTAGTCAGGACGAAGGTCAGCGCCGTCCTGAACGTCGCCAGTGGGACGACCCACGCCGTGCGCCTGCCTCGGAAAACTTTCAGGGCGGCTGCCGGATCGGCGACCCCGGCTGCGACCCGCGCTAAACAGAAAAAGCCCGGCGAGATTTCGTCGGGCTTTTCATTCGACGTCTAAGAGCATTGCCAGAGCGTCTTTATTTAGCGGCAGCTGCCTTGCGTGCGCGGGATTTCGGTTTTGCCGGAGCTTCGGCATCCGGCGTTGCGACAACGGCTTTCGGCGCAGCCTTTTTGCGCGGCGCGGGCTTCGTCGCTTCCGATGTCTTCAGCAGCGAAAATTCATGTCTTGCCTGTTCCCAATGGTCCCCATCGCGGCCATGGGGGTGGCCTTCCTTTTCCCAAAGTGTATAGGCCCTTTTGCTGATCCACTCTTGTTCCGAAACCTGCATGCTCGTCTCCCGTTGCTGTTGACAACGCCTTTGAGAAGGCGACATTCCGCTTGGTCCGGCACACGCTCGACAGGAATCAATGCCGGCATTTTCAAGCTCCATTACATGCCATGAATTTCCGGGCGTCAAGCAAACATGCTGCATTGCGAAAGCGGATTTCAGGCATTTTACGCGGGTGAAAGCGGTTTGAGCGAAAGACGTTCCTCGAAGACAAGATCAACGTTGCGTGATCGCGCCAAGGTCGCCAAGATGGGCGGATGAACGGTAGCGGAGGAGGCGACCTTGGAACTTGCAACGGCAGGGGCGGCGGAAGCGGAGACGCAGGTCATCGTCGAGAGACGGGGAAGGGCCGGCATCATCCGCCTCAACCGCGCGAAAGCGATAAACAGCCTGACGCTGCCGATGGTGCGCGCCATGTTTCAGGCGCTTCGGCGTTTCGAGGAGGACCCCGGTATTTCCTGCGTGGTGCTGAGGGGAGAGGGCGACAGGGGGCTTTGCGCGGGTGGCGATGTCCGCATCATTCATGACCTCGGCAAGGCGGGTGATCCGCAGGTACTGGATTTCTGGCGGGAGGAGTTTCCGCTGAACTATCGCATCGCCCGTTTTGCCAAACCCTACGTCGCGTTGATGGACGGCATCGTCATGGGCGGCGGCGTCGGTATATCCGCCCATGGCAGCCACGGCATCGTCACGGAGCGGACGAAGCTTGCCATGCCGGAAACGGGCATCGGCTATTTCCCGGATGTCGGCGGCTCCTGGCTTCTGCCGAGAGCGCCGGGCGAATGCGGCACCTGGCTGGGGCTGACCGGCAACATCGTCACCGGCGCCGATGCGATCCATGCCGGTTTTGCCGATCATTTCGTCCCCTCTGAGCGACTTGCGGATTTGGTGCATGACCTGTCGCAGGCGGCGGATGACGAAGGTGTCGAGGCGGCTATCCGCACCTATGCCGTCGAAGCCGGCGAGGGGGTCCTGTCAGCAAACCGGCAGGTCATCGACGCGACATTCCGTTTCGATACGGTGGAGGAGATTTTCGCGGCGCTCTCGGCGCGCGACGATGCGTTTTCGCGCGAGACTCTGGAGGTCCTTAAAAAACGCTCCCCCACCAGTCTGAAACTGACCCTGAAATTGCTGCGCCTCGGCCGGGAAAGCGCCAGCCTTATCGAATGCCTCGAGCGGGAATTTGCCGCCGGCACCGAAATATTGCGGGGCCATGATTTTTATGAGGGCGCGCGCGCGGCCCTGGTCGACAAGGACCGCAATCCCCGCTGGCAGCCGGAACGGCTGGAGGACGTGCGCGAGGAGGACCTTCTCCCCTACTTCGCCGAGCATTCCGGAAATCTGTTTCCGCGACATCGTCTTTAGATTGCGTGACGCAAAAGAAATCCGGCTTGTCGCCATATATGAAATCATAGCCTTTTGAATTGCTGTTGTTTGGGCGAAATTTCCAATCCACGGCCCCGTAAAGCACGGCTGTTTCTCGCGGGCGTTGTCGCCGCCCGCTATGTTGAGGACCATTCGATTTTCCGGGGGTATTCATGAAACGTCTTCTCATTATCGGTACTGCCATCGCCGCTCTCATTGCAGGTGCAGCGCAGGCGCAGTCTCCGACCACCATTCTCAACGCGTCCTACGATGTCGCCCGTGAAGTTTTCGCGGCCGAGAACGAGGCGTTCGTGAAGCTGCATCCGGGCATCACCGTCGATCAGTCGCATGCCGGCACTTCCAAGCAGGCGCGCGCCATCGTCGAGGGTCTGGAAGCCGACGTTGTCACCTTCAATCAGGTGACCGATGTCGATTTTCTGGTGAAGCAGGGTTTCGTATCCGCCGACTGGCAGAAGGATTTCCCGAACGATGCTTCGCCGTTCTATTCCTTCCCGTCCTTCCTCGTACGCGCAGGCAACCCCAAGCACATCAAGGACTGGGACGATCTTGCCCGTGACGATGTGAAGGTGGTTTTCCCCAATCCGAAGACCTCGGGTAACGCCCGTTATACTTATCTCGCCGCCACGGCCTACGCCAAGGAGAAGTTCAACGGCGATGAGAAGAAGGTTCAGGAATTCGTCAAGAAAATCTTCGACAACACGCCGGTTTTCGATACCGGAGGCCGCGCCGCCACCACCACCTTCGTCGAGCGTGAGATTGGCGACGTGCTGATCACCTTCGAAGCCGAGACGCGCGGCATTGCCAAGCAATATGGCGCCGACAAGGTGGAAGGCGTCGTGCCCTCCGTCAGCCTGCTGGCCGAATTCCCGGTGGCCGTGGTGGACAAGGTGGCCGACAAGCGCGGCTCGCGCGATCTGGCGAAGAGCTATCTCGATTTCCTCTACACCGAGGAAGGCCAGCGGATCGCCGCTGAGTTCGGCCATCGCGTCCACAATGAAAAGATTGTCGGCGAGTTCAAGGACAAGTTCCCGGCCATTCGTCTCGTCAACGTCAATGACGTCTTCGGCGGCTGGAATAAAATCCAGAAAGAGCATTTTGCGTCCGGCGCGACGCTTGATACGCTCTACGGCAGCCGTTAATCACGACGACATATAACAGGCAAAAGACCCGGCGGGAAACTGCCGGGTCGCTTTACGATGAAATGGGGGCGGGGTTTGAAGCGGAATGTTCTGCCGGGGCTTAAATTGTCCCTCGGCGTTACCCTCACTTACGTCGCCATCATCGTGCTTCTGCCGCTCTCGGCGCTGGTGTTCAAGGCGGCGAGCCTTGGGCCTGCCGAATATTGGGCCATCATCTCATCGCCGCGTGCTGTTGCGAGCTACCGCGTCACCGTGCTGTGCGCGCTGGCCGCCACGCTGTTCAACGTCGTTTTCGGGCTGGCGCTCGCATGGGTGCTGACGCGTTATCGTTTTCCCGGCTGGCGCATCGTCGATGCCATTGTTGATCTGCCTTTTGCGCTTCCCACTGCCGTTGCCGGCATTGCGCTGACGACGCTTTTTGCGGGTAACGGCTGGTTCGGCTCTGTGCTGGCGCCGCTCGGCATCAAGGTCGCCTATACGCCGCTTGGCATCATGGTGGCGATGGCCTTCACCAGCCTGCCCTTCATCGTGCGCACCGTGCAGCCGGTGCTGGAAGACCTCGATCCGGCACTGGAGGAAGCGGCGCAATCGCTCGGCGGTTCCGATTTCGAAATCTTCCGCAAGGTCATCCTGCCGCTTCTGACGCCGGCTCTGCTCGCCGGTCTGTCGCTCTCCTTCGCGCGCAGCCTTGGTGAATTCGGGGCGATCATCTTCATTGCCGGCAACCAGCCTTTCTCGACGGAAATTACGGCACTGCTGATCTTCATCCGGCTTGAGGAATATGATTATCAGGCCGCCGCCGCCATCGCCTCCGTGCTGCTCATCGCGGCCTTCGTGATGCTGGCGGTCACCAATGCCCTACAGGCGCGTGCGCTTCGTTATACGGTGAGGAGCTGAGACATGAGCGCCATTTCTTCCCGCCGCAAGCCACCGCGTGTCGGTGATGCACCTCTCGTCCGCCGCAGCCTGATTGCTTTCGTGCTCGTCATCGGCGCGTTTCTGGTCGTCGCTCCTCTCACCATCATCGGGGTCGAGGCGTTTTCGCAGGGCTGGAAGGTCTATTCCGCCACCATCACCCATCCCGATACCCGCCACGCCATCATGCTGACGGTGCTGACGGCGCTGATTGCCGTGCCCATCAACACCGCCTTCGGCGTTGCGGCGGCATGGGCGATCACCAAATTCGACTTTCCCGGACGGCGCTTCCTGCTGGTGCTGATCGAGATACCCTTTTCCATCTCCCCGATCGTCGCCGGTGTCGCCTATCTCTTCGTTTACGGATTGCAGGGGCTATTCGGGCCGTTCCTCGATGCGCACAACATCAAGATACTCTTCGCGCTTCCCGGCATCGTCATTGCGTCGGTGTTCGTCACCGCACCTTTTGTGGCGCGCGAACTGATCCCGCTGATGCAGGCGCAGGGCCGCGATCTGGAAGAGGCGGCGACCTCACTTGGCGCATCCGGTTGGCGCACGTTCTTTTCGGTGACGTTGCCGAATATCAAATGGGCGCTGCTTTATGGCGTGGTGCTGTGCAACGCCCGCGTCATGGGTGAATTCGGCGCGGTGTCGATCGTATCAGGCAATATTCGCGGCCAGACCAACACGTTGCCGCTGCATATCGAACTGCTCTACCACGATTACCAGACGGCCGGCGCCTTTGCCTCTGCCTCCATCCTCGCTCTGCTTGCCGTCGTCACCATCATCGCCAAGGTGGCGCTGGAGGGGCGCGGCGCGGGGCGTGGAGCCAAGAAGACCAACGGCGATGCCGCCATCGCCACGGAGACCTGATTCTCATGAAAATCCGCCTCGAAAATGTGGTGAAGACCTTCGACACGTTCCGCGCGGTGCGCGATATCTCGCTGGATATTGAAAGTGGCGAGCTTCTGGCGTTGCTCGGTCCTTCCGGCTCCGGCAAGACGACGATTTTGCGGATGGTCGCCGGTCTCGAATATAGCGATGGCGGCCGCATCTTTTTCGGGGATGAGGACGCCACCAATATTCCGGTGCGCGACCGTGGTGTCGGTTTCGTATTCCAGCACTATGCGCTGTTCCCGCATATGACGCTGCATGAAAACATCGCCTTCGGCATGAAGGTCTCGAAGGTGAAACGGGACAAGGCGGCGATTGATGCCCGGGTCAAGGAACTATTGAACCTGGTCAAGCTTGATGGTCTGGGCGACCGTTTCCCGGCGCAGATTTCCGGCGGGCAGCGGCAGCGTGTGGCGTTGGCGCGTGCGCTTTCGGTCGACCCCAAAGTGCTTCTGCTCGATGAGCCCTTCGGCGCGCTGGACGCCAATGTCCGCCGCGACCTGCGTCGCTGGCTGCGCGAAATTCATGGTGCCCTGGGAATCACCACGATTTTCGTGACGCATGACCAGGAGGAGGCTCTCGATCTCGCCGACCGTGTCGTCATCCTCAATCAGGGTGAGATCGTTCAGCAGGGCACGCCGAAAGAAGTCTGCCGTCAGCCCAACAGCGCCTTTGTCATGCGCTTTCTGGGCGATGCCAACCGGGTGTCCGGCGTGGCGCGCGGCGGCAAGGTCTATGTTGGCGAAAACGAGCTGCCTTTCTCTTACGGTCAGGCGGATGGCGCCGTCGAAATCTATGCCCGCCCCTCCGATCTCGAATGGGAGGATCTGCACGAGGGCATTCCGGCGTCTGTCTCGCGCGTTCTTGATCGGGCGGGAGAACGCCGCGTGATCGTCAGCACCGACGATGGCGATCTCCTGGAATTCGACGTGCCGCCGGAAAACGATGTCGCGGCAGGCGATCGTGGTTCCGTCATCATCCGTCGGGCGAAGATTTTTCCGGTGGCGTGAGGGACGCCTACATCGGCCTCAGATAAGAAGTTCGAACGAGGCTTCCGCCGCCAGCCTGCCATTGACCATGAGATCGACCTTGTGAACGCCCGCATAGTGTTTGCGGGTGGTGAAATCGCGCATGGCGCGACTGATCGACAGCGCGCATGTTTCGCCCGGCTGAAGCTCGATCTCTTTCCATTTGAAGACTTTCGCCGAGGCGTCGCCGCTTTTCTTGACGTAATGCACGGCATAATCGATCACCAGCTTCTGCGGGTGTTTCGCAATGGAGGAGAACGAGGCTGAAATGCGCACCGGATTGCCGAGAACGATCTTCTCCGGCGAAACCTGAAACGCCTCGAGCGCGATCTGCGCTTCCTCATGCGCGCCGAGATGGGCGAGTGCGGCGGCATTGCCCTTCTTGATCAGCGTGCGCAATGCCTGCCGCATGATCCAGCGCGTATGCGGGTTCTCCTTCGGCCATGTGTCGATGAGCGCCAGCACGAAGGCGGGGTTGTCCTTAGTGATGTCATTCAGATGATTGGCGACGGATTTGCGCACGTAAAGCGCCTCGTCGGCTTTCATGGCATCGAGGATTGCGGTGACCGGCGACGGGTCGTCGATCAGGGGCCTGAGCTGGAACGACCATGGCAGGCGCGGCCGGCAGCCCTCGCTCGCCAGCCTTCGCACATGCTCGTTTTCGTGTCGCGACCATGTTTCCATCACGGCAAGGGTGGGACCCAAGTCCTTTTGCAGAAAATGGCGGATGGCGAATTCCGAGGAACCGAAGCGGGTGAAATATTGCAGCGCCCGCATGGAAAGATCGAAATCATCGAGACCATAAAGCGCCACATATTCCGGCAGCGAAATGGAGGCGAAACCGTTGCCGATCCCCGGCGCTGCTGCGGTCAGAATTTCGATATTACGTGCATAATCGCCAGGAAGCGTGGCGTGCAGGCTCGTCGCCACCTGCCGCATGCGCTGCATGATGCCCAGGACCTCGAGATTTTCGGTGGCGAGCGTCATGAAGGTGGAGACGTCGAAAGGCGCGTGCACGGCCTTGATCTGATCGGCGATGTGCCGCAGTTTTTCGTGGTTGAAGATTTCCTTCAGCGCCGGTGCCGCCGTCTCGCTCATGTCTGCATCCCCAAAAGTTCACTTTTTGTTCTTTTAAGGGATGATGAGGTTTGAGACAAGATAGCGCTGAGCAACTTTCAGAGAGTGCTGACGGATCGAACGGCTGCGGCTTTCGCCTTCTCCCCGCCGGGGGAGAAGGTTGCGGCAGCGGGTTGAGGGGGCGAGGGTGCGGTCCATCGATGGCGTTGCCCCCTCATCCGACCCTTCGGGCCACCTTCTCCCCGGCGGGGAGAAGAAATTTCTCAACTCAGCTCATCTGGCTGACGAATTTCGTCTCCAGATAGGCCTGAACCGCTTCCGAGCCGCCTTCCGTGCCGTAGCCGGAATCCTTGATGCCGCCGAAGGGGACTTCCGGGAGCGCGAGGCCGTTGTGGTTGATGGTCAGCATGCCGGCCTCGACCTGATGGCCGAGCGCATGCGCGGTCTTGACCGAACCGGTGAAGGCATAGGATGCGAGGCCGAAGGGCAGGCGGTTCGCTTCGGTGATGGCGTCATCGAAGGTCGAGAAACGATTGATGATGGCGACGGGACCGAAAGGTTCGTCGTTCATGATCTTGGCGGTTACCGGCACGTTGGCGAGAACCGTCGGCTCGAAGAAATTGCCCTTGTTGCCGATGCGGCGTCCACCCGTCTTCAGTTCCGCGCCATGGGAAACGGCATCGCTGATGAGGCCTTCCAGCGCCGGGATGCGGCGCTCGTTGGCGAGCGGTCCCATGACGATGCCATCTTCCAGGCCGTTGCCGACCTTGATGGCCTTCGTCGCCTCCACGAAACCTTCAAGGAAGCGGTCCGCCACGCCGTCCTGCACGAGGAAGCGGGTGGGAGCGACGCAGACCTGGCCGGCATTGCGGAATTTCGCAAGCGAGGTCACTTCGATCGCCTTGTCGATATCGGCATCGTCGAAGATCATCACCGGCGCATGGCCGCCGAGTTCCATCGTGGCGCGCTTCATGTGCTTGCCGGCAAGGGCTGCGAGATGTTTGCCGATGGGCGTGGAGCCGGTGAAGGAAATCTTGCGGATGACCGGGTGCGGGATCAGGTATTCCGAAATTTCGGACGGAACACCGTAAACAAGGCCGATGACGCCCGCCGGAACACCGGCATCCACGAAGGCGCGGATCAGCTCCGCCGGCGATGCCGGCGTTTCTTCCGGAGCCTTGACGATGATCGAGCAGCCGGTGGCAAGGGCTGCGGAAAGCTTGCGGACGATCTGGTTGATCGGGAAGTTCCAGGGCGTGAAGGCCGCGACGGGGCCGACGGGCAGCTTGATGGCAAGCTGCGATACACCTGCCGCGCGCGCCGGAATGACCTGGCCATAGGTGCGGCGCGCTTCTTCGGCGAACCAGTCGATGGTGTCGGCCGCGCCCATGATCTCGGTTGCCGATTGCGAAAGCGGCTTGCCCTGCTCACGGGTCATTATATAGGCGATCTTGTCCTTGCGTTCGCGCAGGATATCGGCTGCCCTGCGCATGATCTTGGAGCGCTCGAAGGGCGAGGTGTCGCGCCACACCTTGAAACCGCGGTCGGCGGCGGCAAGCGCCAGATCGAGGTCCGGCTTTTCGGCATGGGCGATGGCGCCGATGATTTCGTCGGTTGCAGGGTCGGACACGGCGATCGTCTTGCCGGAAACGGCGTCGCGCCATTCGCCATCAATGAGAAGTTTGATGTCGGGATAGGTGTGCATGGGAACTACCTTCATGATGCGGCCAATACGGCGAGGCGCCGTCCGGCCCGGAGACGTGAACAGAATTTTCCTGGCCGGAGGATATCCGGCATCGCGGCTTTCGCTGCGCGGAACGGGTGCCTGGGCATTTTCGGCAAGAGGATTGTGGAATTGCCGGAAACGGAAACGATAACCCTTATATTAAGTTGCGGGCGATATGTTTCAACCGTCCGCTCCGGCAATCGCCATGATTTTTCTGTGATACGGAACTTGTCCTTCGCCATTCCTCTGGCGCGCAAACCGGTGGCGGATTTGCGGCTGTCCTGTCAGGCCCAAGCCTGTCCCGCAAAAACGAATCACGTGTTTCTGTTCACGATCGGGGAAGCGTGCGCCACAATTCGGCCTTCGTCGCACCGGACGAATTGACGGGAGGAGGCCTCTCGGCTTGTCGCTTGCGTCATAACAGTGCGTGAAATGTGAAAAAATACAATAAGACGGAAAAATCATCCAAAGGGTTTACTGAAAACCTAGAGAAAATACGGATAAAATCTCACTGAGGATATAACATTCATTCCTGATATATATTGCAGGCGTCGGTTCCATTGACCTTCCAAGGTTGGTGAAAACCCTCGACTTGAACGTTATCGATGGAGAAAAACAATGAGTTTCGCCCGGGTACTTCTCAGTGCGTTCTTGTCGCTCGCGTGGTTTTCCTGTGCCGAGGCCGGGACGATCGCCAATCCGCAGGGCAAGCCGATATTAACCATCTCCGGAAACATCACCATCACCAATGTCGATGGCGCCGCGGTATTCGATCGCGACATGCTGGAGGCGTTGGGCATGGTGACGGTGGAGACAACGACGCCCTGGCACGATGGCCGTGTCCGTTTCGATGGTGTGTCGCTGGCAAAATTGATGGATGTCGTCGGCGCAAAAGGCACCAGCGTCACGGCAGTCGCTCTCAACGATTATGTCAGCACGATACCGGTTGAGGATTTTAAGAAATTTAACGTTATCCTCGCGATCAAGCTGGATGGCGATTACATGACAGTTCGCGAAAAGGGCCCGTTGTTTGTCATTTATCCCTATGATAGCGACCCGGAGCTGCAGAAACAGACCTATTATTCGCGGTCCGCATGGCAAGTCGCCAAATTGATAGTGGAATAAAGGTGCCGTTTGCGAAAACTTGTGGCGGTGATCATCTGTTGCTTCGTCCTGGCAACGGGCTATATCGCTTTCGTCATTGCCGAGCGGCAGACCGCTCTGCAGAAATTCGCCCGCTATAACGATTCGTGGGCGGTCAGCCAGACGGTAGCCGAATATCTGCGTCTTCAGAACAAGCTGGCCGTGTTCGCGCTCAGCCCCGGTGAGATCGACCGCGACGAATTGCAGCTGCGGCTGGATATCATGCTGAGCCGTCTGGAGCTTTTGAAGCAGGGCAATCTAGGGGCTTTCATCGATGAAAAGCAGCAGTGGCGAGATCTCGTAACCCGCCTCGATGCGGTTCTGGCCCGTCTGGAACAGCAGATGGGCAATCTGAAGCCACCTGATATCCCGGATCTGCTCTCCACGATGAGTGCGCTCGACGCACCGATGACGACGCTGGCATCGTCTTCGGTCGCTTACGACGTCAATCTGATCGACACGGCCCATGAGGATGTGCGCAAGCTGCATATCGTCTACACGGCGCTTGCGGGCGGCCTGATCCTGTGTGGAATCGCGCTTGTAATATTGCTGCTTCGTCAGAACGATCTGCTCAACCGCGCACAAAAAAGCATGCGCGGCCTGACGGACGACCTGCGCGCCGCCACGCTTGAATTGCAGGCGAAGAATGTACGGCTGGAACACGATGCCTATCACGATGCGCTGACGGGGCTGCCGAACCGCGCGCTGTTCCGGCAGGAACTGGTCGAGCGGCTGCGTCGCTCCTTTGGCGGCAACGGAACGACGGCCATCCTTCTGCTCGATCTCGACGGGTTCAAGGACGTCAACGACACGCTCGGCCACGATGCGGGCGATGCCCTGCTTCAGGCCGTGGCGCAGCGCCTTTCCGGCATCGGCGGCGACTACGACATGGTTTGCCGCCTCGGCGGTGACGAATTCGCCGTCGTGTCTGATGATCTCAACGAGGATACGGCGCGCCGTCTCGCCTCGAAGTTGATTGACCAGATCAGCCGGACCTATCAGCTCGGCGAGCAGGAGGTCAAAATCGGCACCTGCATCGGTATCGCCATATCGCACGGCGCCGTCGATGCGGATGAATTGTTCAAGCGCGCGGATCTGGCTCTTTATGAGGCCAAGGCCATAGGCCCTGGCCGGGCGAGCGTTTTCAAGGTCCGCATGCAGAAGCAGCTGACCGAGAAGAAATCCTTCGAGGCCGATTTGCAGACGGCGTTGCAGAACGACGAGATGGAGGTCTATTACCAGCCGCAGGTGGCGACGCAGACCCGCAAGCTTTGCGGCTTCGAGGCGCTTTTGCGCTGGAAGCATCCGGTGCGGGGCGATGTGCCGCCCAGCGTGTTCATTCCGGTTGCGGAAAGAACCGGTCTCATCCATTCACTGGGAAAATGGGTGATGGAGACCGCCTGCCGTGAGGCGATGGGGTGGGACGAGGACATGAAGGTGGCGGTCAATCTTTCGCCGGTTCAGTTCCACAGCACCAACCTCATTCAGAACGTGATGGGTGCGCTCGAAAAAAGCGGACTGGAGCCGAGCCGGCTTGAGCTGGAGATTACCGAATCGATCCTGCTGAACAAGAGCGACCAGACGATCAACACGCTGTCGCGGCTGAAGGCCGTCGGCATCCAGATCGCCATGGACGATTTCGGCACCGGCTATTCCTCGCTGGCGAATTTGCGGGGGGTGCCCTTCGACAAGATAAAGATCGACCGATCGTTCCTGCGCGATATTACCAGCGATCGCGACGCACTGGCGATCGTCGAATTTGTGGTCGGCGTTGGCCGCAGTCTGCGAATGACCACCATCGCGGAAGGCATCGAGACGGAGGAGCAATATGAGCTTGTCAAACGTCTGGGATGCGATCTGGTTCAGGGATATCTGATCAGCAGGCCGTTGCCGGCCAAGGAACTGGTGGCCTGGAGTTCCGTTTGAAACCGGGTTTGCTTTCATACGGGGGGCTCGCGTCAAATTCTCATGAGGATGCATCGTCGCACGCGAAAACCGATACCGGTTGCCGCGCCGATGCTGTAGAGCATTCCCGGTCGATGCGGGATCATTCTGGCGAAGCGACCGGGTTTGCGAAAAGGCTTGAAAACATGGAAATACTGGACGTGCATGGAGTTGCCCTGCCTCTCTCTTCCGATGAGGTGTCGCCCGTCATATGGCAGGCGCTGACCGACGGCAGCTATGAGGCGAAAGAGGCCCGCAGCGTCCTGAAAGCCATCAAGCCCGGCGACCGCGTGCTGGAGCTGGGGTCCGGTATCGGCATCATCACCTCGATCATCGCCGGCATAGAGGATGTTTCCGTATGGGCGTTCGAAGCCAATCCCTCGACGGCGGCACTGGCGGAACGGGTGATCAAGGCCAATTGCCGGGGCAATGTCGTGTTTTCGCAGGGGCTTCTCACCGCCGACGCGCCGCGAACCTACCCTTTTTATGTCCGCAAGGATCTCTGGATGTCGTCCATGGACGAAAATCAGGGGCCGTATGAGCAGCGCATCGAAATCTCGTCCGAAAATATCGACGAATTCGTCGCGAACAAAGGCATCACCGCGCTCGTCATGGATATCGAGGGCGCGGAACGCGATCTGCTCGGCAGGGCCGAACTTGCCGGCGTGGAGCGGATATTCGTCGAGCTGCACGACCACCTTTATGGCCTTGCCGGGGTTCGCGACATCATGCAGGCGCTGACCGCCAAGGGATATGCCTATGATCCGCGCGGCTCTCGTGGCCCTTGCGTGCTGTTCTCGAAGGATGACAGCCCGAGAGAATACGATCCCGAGGTGGATTGAAAGCTCCAGCGCTCCGTCTGCATTAATTTTTTAAAGAAAAGCGACTAGCCGGGTTGGATATTTCGACCCGTTTGCGCCTTCTGCCGCAACTTTTTGGGCTTGGTGTCGTTTAGCGCCGATACCCAGAATTTAAGACAGCGGACGAGAAGGCTATTATTGCCAAATAAGCAATTAACTCCGAATTATTATTGCAATTGTTGCAGCCGTTTCCCCGCGTCATCATCCCTCCATCAAACCGGTGCACAACAAAGGTCGCACCGGACGATGCCAACGCAACCGAAGGAGAAACGATCATGGGCTTTGTTAAGACGACAGACGGAACCGAAATCTTCTACAAGGACTGGGGCCCGAAGGATGCCCAGCCGATCGTGTTCCATCACGGCTGGCCGCTCTCGTCCGATGACTGGGATGCGCAGATGCTGTTCTTCCTCTCCAAGGGTTATCGTGTCGTCGCCCATGATCGCCGTGGCCACGGTCGCTCGGCACAGGTTTCCGAAGGCCATGATATGGACCATTATGCTGCCGACGCCTTTGCTGTCGTCGAAGCGCTGGACCTGAATAATGCCGTGCATATCGGCCATTCCACCGGCGGTGGCGAAGTGGCTCGTTATGTCGCAAAACATGGTGAACCGGCGGGCCGCGTTGCCAAGGCTGTTCTCGTTTCCGCCGTGCCGCCGCTGATGCTCAAGACTGCGGCCAACCCCGAAGGTCTGCCGATGGAGGTTTTCGACGGCTTCCGCACGGCGCTCGCCAGCAACCGTGCGCAGTTCTTTCGCGACGTCCCCGCCGGTCCGTTCTACGGCTTCAACCGCGACGGCGCGACCGTTCTTGAAAGTGTGATCCAGAACTGGTGGCGGCAGGGCATGATGGGCGGAGCCAAGGCGCATTTCGACGGCATCAAGGCCTTCTCGGAAACCGATCAGACCGGGGACCTGAAGGCGATCAGCGTTCCGACGCTGGTGCTGCACGGGGAGGACGACCAGATCGTGCCGATAGCGGATTCCGCGCTGAAGTCGGTGAAGCTTTTGAAGAACGGCACGCTGAAAACCTATCCCGGCTTCTCACACGGCATGCTGACCGTGAATGCCGATGTGCTGAACGCCGATCTCTTGGCCTTCATCAAGGGCTGATCCTTCTGCAAAATCGGAATGCGGCCGGATATTCCGGTCGCATTTTGCGTCAAGCCAGACGGGCTTGCCACGCCCCGCGATAGGCGCGAAGTCCGGCAATGGCGTCGGGAGCGAAATGACACTCCCGGCCGGCGAGCGGCTTGATACCGGTGAGGAGCGCTGCTCCGGCACTGGTGCCGGTGGAGCCGCTAACGGCGATCACTTCCGTATCGGCAAAGCCGGCCAGCGCCTTGAGATAAAGCGCGTTGCTGGCGAATGGGCCTTCCACCAGTACCGGACCTTTGCGCCCGATCAGCGAAAGACTGAACTCCGTCATCAGCGCGAGATAAAGTGCTGCTGCCGCGTGCCGTTCCGCAACCGTGGCATTTTCGTCGGCGATCCAGCGCGCCGTGTTGCCGGGGAAAGGGCCTGATCCGCTGACGACGCTGGGCAAGAGCATCATGCCTTTCGTAAGTACGCTACCAAGGGCTGCTTCACTCTCCTCGTCTGGGGCAGGCCCGAATTGCTGCGTCAGCATCTCATACTCCCTGCCGCCCATGAAGCGGGAGGAAGGAACGGGACGTCCGAGAGCATCGACATTCAAAAGCGTGTCACGGGCGGGATCCAGCGTATCCGCTGCGCCGCCGATGGCGAAATTCACTACCCAGGTGCCGGTGGAGACGACGGAAAAATCACCCTCCCGCCGCAGCAGATGCGGCAGGAGTGACGCGTTGGAATCATGGATGCCACAATAGACCGGTATTTGCGGCGATATACCTGTTTCCCTCGCCACTGATTTGCGGACTGGTCCGAGCACATCGAAAGCGGAGCGCACCGGCGCCATCAATTGCTCTATGCCCAGGCGCTCGACCAGCGATGAGAATGCCTTCAGTCGAGGATTCCAGAGGTCCGTATGGCAACCGAGCGAGGTCGTTTCGGTGGCCTGAACGCCGGTCAGTCGCCCCGCCCAATATTGCGCATAGGTGACGATGCTGTGCACCCCAGCGAATTCTTGCGGAAAGGCGGTTTTCTGGAAATGGATTTGCGCGCCGAGGTTCAGCCCGACGGGAAGTAGCGGCGAGCCGGTTTCGGCAAAATCCGGCCTGATGCGGAGATAGGCTTCCTGAATAGCTGCGGGATAGCTGTGCTCGTAATCCAGCACCGGCATGGCAAGATCGCCGTTTTCGTCAAGAAGTGCCGCAGACGCGCCATGGGTGGTGATGGAAATCGCGTCGAAGCCCGGTTCCTGGCCAAATCGCTTCAGAGAAGAGAGGATAAAGCTCCAGAGCATCTCCACATCGTAATGCGGATAAATTCCGTCACGAAGGACAGGATTGGTCCGCCTCTCGCCGGCGATCTCTTCTCCGCTTTGGGTATCGATGACGACGACCTTGGCATTGGTCTTGCCGATATCGATGACCGCGACGCGGCGTGGCTGCGTCATGTCGTTCATGGCAGATGGAACACCGTCACGAGGTCTTTCGCCACAGGCGAATTATCAGGATTGCTCTCCATGATATCGGCCATGTGCGCCCACCATTTTTTCATCACGGGATGCTCGGGCAATGCCGCCATGCCGTGGGTCTTCGGTCGCGTCAGCACGCCGAACAGGATGTTCGTTTCCGGATCGAGGTGGATCGAATAGTCGCTCACGCCCGCTTCGTGCAGCAGCGCCACCAGTTCCGGCCATATCTCGTCATGGCGTCTTTTATATTCCGCTTGCCTGCCGGCGTGGAGTTTCATCTTGAAGGCGTGTTTTTCGAGTTCCGGCATGGCTCAGTTTCTCTTCGTTCAATTTCTGAGGGCGCGAAGGCGGCGCACAACGATGGGAATGGCGATGGTGATGATCAGCAGCAGGCCGACAAAGATCGACATGACGATGCCGGGCACGTTGAGCAGCCCCAGCCCGAAAGTGACGAGGCCCATGACGAAGGCGGCGATGACGACGCCAGCGATGGTGCCGGAGCCGCCGAGAATGGAAACGCCGCCAAGCACCACCATGGTCACCACCTCAAGCTCCCATCCTTGGGCGATCGAGGGGCGGGTGGAGCCGAGCCGCGAGGTGAGGCAGACGGCGGCGATGCCGCTCATCAGGCCGGTCAGGAGGAAAAGGATGAACTTCACCCGTTCGACGGGAATACCGGAAAAGCGGGCGGCGAAGGGATTGTTGCCGATAACATAGACCTGCCGACCGAAATTGGTGGCGTGCAGAAGAATGGCGAAGATGACGGCCATCACGAGGAACAGCACGAATTCGAAGGAAATGACCGAGAAGACGTAACCCTGACCGAAATAGGCGAAATCCGCCGGATATTTGCCATAGGCCTGATCGCCCAGCACCATGTAGGAAATGCCGCGAAACAGGCTCATTGTGCCGATGGTGACGACGATGGACGGCAGTTTCAGGCCAGCGACGAGGAAACCGTTGAAAGCGCCGCAGAGGAGCCCGGTGCCGATGCCGATCGCCACGAGGCCCGGCGTGCCCACACCCATCTGCACCGCAGCGCCCATGGCGGTGGAGGCGAGCGCGATGATGGCGGCGACCGACAGGTCGATTTCGCCGGCGATGATCAGAAGCGCCATCGCAAAGGCGATGATCGCCTTTTCGGTGAAGTTGAAGGTCGCGTCCGACAGGTTCCAGGCATTGAGGAAATAGGGCGAGGCGAGCGAATTGGCGATGAAGATGAGGACCGCGACGCCGAGCAGTAGCACTTCCCAGCTGGCCAGGATACGGCGCAGCGGCGTTCCGAGCTTGTCGGGAATGATGCGCGGCTTCTGCGTCGGTTGAGAATTCGTGCTCATGCTGCGGCCTCCTTGGCCTGATCGCTTGCGGCCCGGTCGCGCAGGATGATGCGGCCTTTTCGAGCTTCGGCACGGGCGTTGAAGACAACGGCGAGGACGATCACTACGCCGGAAATCGCCATTTGCGCGAAGGGCGAGATGCCGATGACGGGCAGGGCGTTCTTGATGACGCCAAGGAACAGCGCGCCGAGCACAGCGCCCGCCACCGAGCCGATGCCGCCGGCAATGGAAATGCCGCCGATGACATTCGCCGCCACGCTATCCAGTTCGAAACCGGCGGCGATATCCACATAGGCGACGGCATAACGCGACACCCAGAGGTAGCTGGCAAGCCCTGCCAGCGCGCCTGATAGTACGAAAGCGAGAAAGCGCGTGCGGCCGACATCGATGCCGGCATAGACCGCAGCACCCGGATTGCCGCCGGAGGCATAGGCCGAACGGCCGAAGGACGTGCGGCTGAGCACCAGCCAGGCGCCGGCGATGATGAGGATGGCGACCCAGGACAAAACCGGCATGCCGAGGATCATGGTGCGCGGTACGTTGAGGAAGGTGGGCGAAAGCTGGTGCGCGTTCACCCAGCCGCCGCCCGAAAGCACGAAGGCCATGCCGCGATAGATGGTGAGCGTGCCGAGCGTGACGACGATGGGCGGAATGCCGAGCCACCAGACCAGCACGCCATTGATCGACCCCAAAAACGCGCCGATGCCGACTGCCATGGCGATGAGAAACGGCAATGGAATTCCAGGAAAGGCGGCATTGGTCATCGCCACCGCCATGCCGGTGAAGGCGAGATTGGCGGCGACCGAAAGATCGATGGATTTGGTGAGAATGACCGCCATCTGGCCGAGCGCCAGAATGATGAGGATGGAGGTATCGTTGAAGATGTTGACCAGATTGGCCGGCCGGCTAAAACCGGGCGCGCGCAGTGCAAAGCCGGCAATCATGACGATGATGATGCCCGCCAGCAGCCATTCGCGATTCTTGAGAAAACGTTGCATGGTTTTGCCCCTCTCAGGCGTTGCCGGTGGCGGCGCGCACCAGCTTTTCCGGAGAAAAATCGGCGCGTTCGAACAGACCTGCCATCAGGCCTTCGCGCATGACGATGGCGCGGTCGGACATGCCGAGAATTTCGGGAAGTTCGGATGAAATCATGATGATCGAGAGACCTTCGGCCGCAAGTTCGCTGATGAAACCGTGCACGGCGGCCTTCGAGCCGATATCGATGCCCTTGGTGGGTTCATCGAGAATGATGACCTTCGGCTGCGTGGCAAGCCATTTGCCGATCACTACCTTTTGCTGGTTGCCGCCGGAAAGCGTGCCGACGGGCACGGACAGGGCGGCGGCGCGCAGGTCGAGGCGGGAGGCATATTTGCGCGCCAGCGCAAATTCGTTTGCGGCCGCGAGAAACCCCTTGCGCGAGGTGCGCGCGAGAGAGGGTAGCGACATGTTCTGGTAGATCGGCATGTCCAGCGCCAGCCCATGGCGTCCGCGCTCCTCCGGCACATAAACGATGCCGGCGCGGATCGCATCTTCCGGCGAACGGATGGCGAGCGGCTGGCCGTTCAACGTTATCTGTCCGGAGGCCGGGCGGGTGATGCCGAATAGCGACTGGCACAGTTCCGAACGTCCGGCCCCGATCAGCCCGTAGAGGCCGAGAATTTCGCCCTTGCGCAGATCGAGTGAAATATCGCGGAATTCTGTCTGGTGCGAATAATTGCGGATCGACAAAACCGTCGGGCCGAGTGTGACCGCCTGCTTGGGAAAGGCGTTCGTCACGTCACGGCCGACCATTAACCGCACGATTTCGTCCTGCGGCGTGGCCGCGAGATTGCCCGTGCCGACCATCTTGCCGTCCCGGAATACCGCGTAATTTTCGGCGATCTCATAGACCTCGTCGAATTTGTGGCTGATGAAGAGAATCGCCTTGCCCTGCCGCTTCAGGTTTTCGACGATGCGGAAGAGATCGTCGATTTCCTTACGGGAAAGGGCGGCCGTCGGCTCATCCATGATGACGATCCGCGCCTCGACGGAAAGCGCTCTGGCAATTGCCACGAGATGGCGCTGCGCGATGGAAAGGTCCTTCAGCCGAATGGACGGATCGATGGTGCTTTCGAGCTGCTCCAGCAGAACCTTGGCGCGCGCATTGATGGTCTTCCAGTCGATCAGGCCGAAACGCCCTTTTGGAGCATGGCCGAGGAAGATGTTTTCGCCTACGGAAAGCTCGTCGAATAGCACGGTTTCCTGGTGAATGGCGGTTACGCCGGCATCGATGGCGTCTTGCGCACCGTGAAAATGGACAGGCTGTCCATCGAGAAGGATTTCGCCTTCATTGGGGCGGTAGATACCGGTCAGGATTTTGACGAGCGTGGATTTTCCAGCACCGTTTTCGCCGATCAGCGCCGTCACCTTGCCGGGATAAAGTGCGATATCGACGCCATCCAGCGCCTTCACACCCGGAAATATCTGGCTGATGCCGCGCATTTCCAGAATGGGCGTCAAATGTGAAGCGTCGGCCATGTTTAAAGTTTGGGTTTCGGCACGCATCATTCCGTCTTACCGGTTAGTTTGAGTGAAGTGGCGAGAGGCACCCCCCTCTGCCCTGCCGGGCATCTCCCCCTCAAGGGGGGAGATCGGCAAGCGGATAACACCCTGCCTATGGAACGAGATGGGTGCCACATATCGATCTCCCCCCTTGAGGGGGAGATGCCCGGCAGGGCAGAGGGGGGTGCCCTCCGCTTGCCGTCAGCTATTGCTCAGATCAGAAAATCTTCGAGAACTGATCGATGTTCTTGGCGTCGTAGATGAACGGATCGGCCATCGCCGCTTCGCTGTTTTCGCCAACCTTGATCTTGCCCATGCGGCCCGCTTCGATTTCCGAGCCCGGCTTGCCGTCTGCTTCACCCTTCACGAGGCGATAGGCGATCTGGGTGGCGGAATAGCCGAGGTCGATCGGGTTCCAGATGGCGAATTCCTTGGTCGCGCCGGATTTGATGGCTCCGGCCATTTCGGACGGCAGGCCAAGGCCGGTCACAAAGACCTGACCGATTTTGCCCGCATCCTTCACGGCCTGCGAGGCGGCGAGAACGCCAACGGTCGTCGGGGCAACGATAACCTTCACGTTCGGCTGCGAGGAAAGCAGGCCCTGCGCCTCGCGGTAGCTCTTGTCGGCAAGGTCATCACCATAAACGGTGGTGACGAGGTTGAGGCCGGGGAAATCCTTGAGCTGCTTCTTCATCTCGCCGATCCAGACATTCTGGTTCGTAGAGGTGGTGGTGGCCGACAGGATGGCGAAATCGCCCTTGCCGCCTTCCAGATGCGCTGCAGCGAGCTGCAGGCACATCTTGCCGATCAGCGCGTTGGACGAGGGGTTGAGCTGGAGAATGCGGCCTTCAGGCGCAACGCCAGAATCCCAGGAAATGACCTTGATGCCGCGCTGCGTCGCCTTTTTCAGCGCGGGAACAACGGCGTCCGGGTCATTTGCGGAAATGGCGATGGCATCGACGCCCTGCGCGATCAGCGAATTGATGACTTCGATCTGTCCTTCCGCCGTGGTGCTGGTCGGACCCGTATAGATGATCTCGACGCCGCCGAGGTCTTTTGCGGCCTCTTGCGCGCCCTTGTTGGCAGCTTCGAAAAAGCCGTTGCCGAGCGATTTGACTACCAGGGCGATCTTCACGTCGGCGGCCTGGGCAATGCCGCCAAGGCCCGCGACGGAGAGCGCCGTGCTGAGCGCCAGGACGCTCGTCAATGTTCTGCGTGTAAGTTTCATGTCTCTTTTCCTCCCGTTTTGAACGTTGTTTTCCTGATCGGTGCTCCTCAGGCGACCGAAGAAGAATTCTCCTCATCCGGCGGGCGGGCTATCTTGCCATCCCCCGCCGCGCCGGCGATTAGCAATTCGACGCCGGCATTTTCCACCATCCGCGCCGCCTCGTCCGAAATCCCGTCATCGGTGATGATGGTCGAGACGTTTTCGAGCGGGCATAAAATCAGACTGGATCGTTTTTTGAACTTCGAGGAATCGACCATCACGATCAACTCTTCCGCCTGTCGCATCAGCTTCTGCTCGCTCTGGATCACCAGCGCGTCGGATTCCATGATGCCGAGCGCACCCACGCCCTGTGCGCCGAGAAAAATCCGCCGTGCATAAAAATTGCGAATCGCATCATTCTCGAAGGGCGACAGGATAAGGCTCTGGTCGCGATAGATCGCGCCACCTGGCACGCTGACATTGCATTTGGAATGTTTGACCAGATGTTCGGCAATCGCGAAGGAATTTGTCATCACCTGCAGCCGTCGCGCCGCCATGTAATGCACCATCTGGAATGTGGTCGTGCCGCCATTCAGGATGATCGCATCGCCGTCATTGCACAGATCGACCGCCTTGCGCGCAATTGCGCGTTTCTTATCGATATTGACCGATTCGGAGACGCGGAAAGGCCGCGCGGCCAGATTGCCCAGCTGCGGCGGATGCACCGCTTCCGCCCCGCCACGCACGCGCCGCAACTTGCCCTGAACGTGCAGCGACGCGATATCCCTGCGGATCGTCGCTTCGGACGCATCCGTCAGTTCGGCAATATCCTGCACCGTCACGACAGCTTTTTCCTGTGTGGCGCTCAAGATGATGCGATGGCGTTCGCGTTCGTGCATGGGGTCCTCCTGATCGTGATTATTCGCAATCTTTTTACGTTGTCAATCAAGAACGATCAAATTAATCAATATCGCGCTACAACATGAAAATTTATGATCGTTTTTGATTGACATTATGCTTTTGTATGCGCGATATCTGCCATCAACGGAGGCGGGCCGATATCGGCGCCGCGAATACAGACTTGACTTGGGAGGAAGACATGACGGGAAAATCCCGCCTTCTCGAAAGCCGTTGGGACGATGCCTATGCCAAGACGCTCGATGAGCCAGGCAAGCTGCTTTATCGCTCCAATCTGCTCGGCGCCGACAAGCGCATCACCAATTACGGCGGCGGAAACACATCCGCAAAGGTGCTTGAAACCGATCCACTGACCGGCGAAAAGGTTCGCGTCATGTGGGTGAAAGGGTCCGGCGGCGATGTCGGCACCATCAAGCTCGACGGCTTTTCGACGCTTTATCTCGACAAGCTGGAAGCGCTGAAGGGCCTTTACAAGGGCGTCGAGGACGAAGACCGCATGGTCGGCTTCCTGCCGCATTGCACCTTCAATCTCAACCCGCGCGCGGCCTCCATCGATACGCCGCTGCATGGTTTCGTGCCTTTCGATCATGTCGATCACATGCATCCGGATGCGATCATCGCTATCGCCGCTTCGAAGAATTCGAAGGAATTGACACAGCAGATCTTCGGCGATGACATCGGCTGGCTTCCCTGGCGTCGTCCCGGCTTCCAGCTCGGTCTCGATCTCGAGGCTTTCGTAAAGGCCAATCCAAAGGCCAAGGGCGTTGTGCTGGAAAGCCACGGCCTGTTCACCTGGGATAACGACGCCAAGGCGTGTTACGAACTGACGCTCGCCATCATCAACAAGGCGATCGAATGGTTTGCCGCGCAGACCGAAGGCAAGACGATTTTCGGCGGTGCTGTGGCCAGGAGCCTGCCGGTTGCCGAACGACGTGCCATTGTTGCCCGGCTGATGCCGGAAATCCGTGGTCGCATCGGCCGTGAAGAACGCAAGCTCGGCCATTTCGACGATCAGGACGCGGTTCTCGAATTCGTCAATTCCAAGGATCTGAAGCCGCTCGGCAATCTCGGCACATCCTGCCCGGATCACTTCCTGCGCACGAAAATCCGCCCGTTGATCCTTGATCTCGATACGGCGAAGCCCGATGTGGACGCGCTGACGGCGGGTCTCGACAAGGCGCTTGAGGCCTACCGGGCCGATTACGTCAGATATTACGAAGCGTGCCGCCACGATAATTCGCCTGCTATACGTGATCCGAACCCGGTGATTTTCCTGATCCCCGGTGTCGGCATGTTGTCCTTTGCCAAGGATAAGGCCACCGCCCGCATCGCCGGTGAATTTTACGTCAACGCCATCAACGTCATGCGCGGTGCTTCCACCGTGTCCGAATATCAGGGCCTTCCCGAACAGGAAGCCTTCGATATCGAATATTGGCTGCTGGAAGAGGCGAAGCTGCAGCGCATGCCGAAGCCGAAAAGCCTTGCCGGCCGTGTGGCCTTCGTCACCGGTGGCGCCGGCGGCATCGGCCGGGCGACGGCGGAAAGGCTGGCGGCTGAGGGCGCCTGTGTTGTGCTGGCCGATATCGACGAGGCGGCGCTGGAAGCCGCCAAGGGCGATTTCGTCAAGCGCTATAGCGCGGATGCGGTGCGCAGCGTGAAGCTGGATGTAACGCAGGAAGACGCGGTCATTTCGGCCTTTGCGGAAGCGAGCGTGGAATTCGGCGGCGTGGATATTCTCGTCTCCAATGCCGGCATCGCTTCCTCCGCGCCGGTGGAGGAAACCACGCTTGCCATGTGGAACAAGAATATCGATATTCTCGCGACAGGCTATTTTCTCGTGTCTCGGGAAGCGTTCCGGCTGCTGCGTCGTCAGAATCTCGGCGGCAACGTGGTGTTTGTCGCCTCGAAAAACGGTCTCGCCTCTTCGCCCAATGCTTCCGCCTATTGCACGGCGAAGGCGGCGGAAATTCATCTTGCCCGTTGCCTTGCCCTCGAAGGGGCGGAGGCGGGCATCCGTGTCAACACCGTCAATCCCGACGCCGTGTTGCGTGGCTCGAAGATCTGGAACGGCGAGTGGCGCGAGCAGCGCGCGGCCTCTTCCAAGATCGAGGTGACCGATCTGGAGGAGCATTATCGCAAGCGCTCTATGCTGAAGCTCAACGTGTTCCCGGAAGATATCGCCGAGGCGATCTACTTCCTGGCGTCGGACGCTTCCGCCAAATCGACCGGCAACATCATCAATGTCGATGCCGGAAACGCACAGAGCTTCACACGATAAGAGGGGACGGTAACAGGCGGCGGCATCGCCGCCATTACCGGGGAGGAAGAGATGACCGACACGAAAATCGCTGTTGATGTGATAGCGGCCGAAAATGACAAGCGCGCCGCCGCGCTGAAGGACGATTACGAGGCGCTGGGCAACCAGCTTGCGCGCCGCAACATCGATATCAATGCTGTCACCGCCAAGGTCGCGGAATTCTTCGTCGCCGTGCCTTCCTGGGGTGTCGGCACCGGCGGTACCCGTTTTGCCCGCTTTCCGGGTGAGGGCGAACCGCGCGGCATTTTCGACAAGCTCGACGATTGCGCCGTCATCAACCACCTGACGCGGGCCACGCCGAATGTTTCCCTGCATATTCCGTGGGACAAGCAAGACCCGAAGCGGTTGAAGGCCCATGCCGACGCGCTCGGCCTCGGCTTCGACGCGATGAATTCCAACACCTTCTCGGATGCGCCTGGCCAGAGCCGTTCCTACAAATACGGTTCGCTCAGCCACACGGATGCCGCAACGCGGCAACAGGCTATCGAGCACAACATCGAATGTATCGAGATCGGTAAAGCCATCGGCTCCAAGGCGCTGACGGTGTGGGTGGGCGATGGCTCCAACTTTCCTGGTCAGAGCAATTTCACCAGAAGCTTCGAGCGTTATCTCGCCGGCATGGCCGATATCTACAAGGCGCTGCCGGATGACTGGCGCATTTTTTCCGAACACAAGATGTATGAGCCGGCGTTTTATTCGTCCGTCGTGCAGGATTGGGGCACCAATTACCTCATCGCCAATACGCTCGGCGAAAAGGCCTTCTGCCTCGTTGATCTCGGTCACCATGCGCCGAACACCAATATCGAGATGATCGTCGCCCGCCTCATCCAGTTCGGCAAGCTCGGCGGTTTCCATTTCAACGATTCCAAATATGGCGATGACGATCTGGATGCCGGCTCAATCGAGCCTTATCGCCTGTTCCTCGTCTTTAACGAACTGGTGGATGCGGAGCATCGCGGCGTAAAGGGTTTCCATCCCGCCCATATGATCGACCAGTCGCACAATGTGACGGACCCGATCGAAAGCCTGATTTCCAGCGCCAACGAAATCCGCCGCGCCTATGCGCAAGCTCTGCTGGTGGATCGCGCGGCTCTGGATGGCTACCAACAGGACAACGATGCGCTGATGGCAACCGATACGCTGAAACGGGCCTATCGCACCGATGTTGAACCGGTTCTCGCCAGGGCGCGGCAACTGGCGGGCGGCGCGATCGATCCGGTCGCGACCTACAGGGCGAGCGGTTATCGCAGCCATGTTGCGGCGGAACGTCCGGCCTCGGTCGGCGGTAGCGGCGGGATTGTTTAGGGGGCGGGGTTTGAGGGGATAGGCGGAGAAGCCGAGCCTTCTTACAAACCTTGCCTCAAGCGCGACGTCATCCTCGGCCTTGTGCCGAGGATTTGCCAAAATTCACAAAATCGATAGGTAGCAGATGCTCGGGACAGGCCCGAGCATGACGAGGGTATTGGTTCCGTCACTCCCCCGAAGGCGCTTGCTTGCGAACCTGAAACGTATGTTCCGACCCCGGAAAGGCGCCGGAGCGCACCTCGTCGGCGTAAGTTGCCGCCGCTTGCGAGACGGTCGACCCCAGATCCGCGAAACGCTTGACGAATTTCGGTTTGAAGTCGGTGAAGAGGCCGAGCATGTCGTCGGAAACGAGCACCTGCCCATCGCAGGCCGGCGATGCGCCAATGCCGACGGTTGGGGCGGCGAGCTTTTCGGTCAGTTCGCGGGCGAGCGGTTCGACGGTGCCTTCCACGACGATGGCAAAGGCGCCAGCCTGATCGACCGCAATCGCATCGCGCCAGATTTTCTGCGTTTCCGCGTCCGAATGCCCGAGCGAGCGGAACCCTCCGGCGGTATGGACCAGCTGCGGCATCAGCCCGACATGGCCAAACACCGGAATGCCGCGGGCCACCAGAAAAGCGATGGTTTCCGCCATTTCCTCGCCGCCTTCCAGCTTCACGCCGTCGCAACCGGTCTCCTGCATCACCCGCACGGCATTGCGAAACGCCTGTTCCTTCGATTCCTGATAGGTCCCGAAGGGCAGGTCGACGATGACGCAGGCGTGTTCGACGCCGCGCATGACGGCACGGCCGTGGGCAATCATCATATCCAGCGTGACGCCCACCGTCGTATCCATGCCGTAAAGCACCATGCCGAGGGAATCTCCTACCAGCAGCAGATCGCAATGCGGATCGAGCAGGCGGGTTATCGGCGTCGTATAGGCGGTGAGGCAGACGATGTGCGCCTCGCCTTTCATCTGCCGGATGGAGGCCGTGGTCAGCCGCTTGTGTTTCCCGTGCGTGCTCATCGTGCAGCCTCCTGTTTGCCGGGTTTATCACGTCCGATAACGCGGTTGTCGAGCAGGCGGGTGCTGCCCACCCGCACAAATAGCGCCACCAGCACAGGCCCCGCCTGCAACGAAGCAACGGGGGCCAGCGTGTCGGGATCGCGCACTGCCACGACTTCGGGCGATGCCAGCTTCTCGGCGGCGATGAATTTCTCTATTGCCGCTTCGAAAGTGGCCGGATCGTCGCAGCCTTCATTATAGAGCCGTTCCGCCTCATCGAGCGCGCGTGGCACGATAACGGCGGCGGCGCGCTCCGCAGGGCTCAGATAGACATTGCGCGAGGAGCAGGCGAGGCCATCCGCCTCACGCACGGTGGCGACCGGAACGACCCGGACCGGCTGGGCGAGATCTTCCACCATGCGCCGGATCAGCGTCACCTGCTGGTAGTCCTTTTCGCCGAAATAGGCCGCATCCGGCTGAACGAGATTAAAAAGCTTGGTGACGACGGTGGTAACGCCGGCGAAATGGCCCGGCCGCACCGCGCCTTCCAGCTGGCTACCCAGTTCTGGCACATCCACCACGGTCTGCATCGGGCGCGGATACATCTCCGCGACTTCCGGTGCGAAAAGAATATCGACGCCCGCCTCTTCCAGCAGCGCGCTGTCGCGGGCGAGATCGCGGGGGTAACGGGCAAGATCCTCATTCGCCCCGAATTGCAGCGGGTTGACGAAGATCGAGACCACCGTCACGTCGTTCTCCGCCTTGGCTTTGGCAACGAGCGTCAGATGGCCGATATGGAGAAAGCCCATGGTCGGCACGAAGCCGACGGTCTTGCCATCGCGGCGAAACGTGGCGGTCAGGCCGCGCAATTCGGCGACGGTTTTTACAAGGCGCATAGGCTCTCCTCCGGCTCCCCGATCGCCCTCCGGCGAAAGGTGCTGGATAGAACTCGATTTGCCGAACGGGGTCAACGCGGCTGCGGGCATAATATCGATTAAGACCTTGAGTGGCGGTTCAGGACCCGCGAACCCAGATAGGCGGGCGTTTTTCAGCAAATGCCTGTCGGCCTTCGCGCGCCTCTTCGCCGCTGCTGATCTTCGCGATGACGCTTTCGGCAAAGGCAAGCCGTTCGACTGACGGCATGTCGCGCATCGCCAGTAACGCGGCCTTTCCGGCTGCGATCGCGCCCGGTGCATTCTGCCGCAAGCGGGCGAGAACCTCCTCGATAACACTGTCGAGTTCGGCGGATGGCACTGCGCGGTTGATAAGGCCGATGCGTTCGGCTTCTGCGGCGGTGACCGGTTGCCCGAGATAGGCCATTTCGTGCAGCCGGCTCAGCGGTATTTTGGCCAGAAGTTTCGCGGCCACCATGGCCGGGAAAAGCCCGACGCGAACTTCCGGCAGGCCGAACTCAGCATGATCGGCGGCATAAACAAGATCACAAGCCGCGATAAGGCCGAGCCCGCCCGCCAGCACCCGCCCGTTGATGCGGGCGATGACGATCTTGTCGCAGGTCTCGATGGCGCGCATCACGTCAGCGATGGGGTTCGTTCCGGCGTGCGAGAGGAACATGCCGCCAGCGCTTTCCTTGAGATCGGCCCCGGAGCAGAAGCTGCGGTTTCCTGCCGCCGTTATCACCACGGCACGTAAGTGGTCGTCGCTGGAGGCTGTCTGGATCGCATGCGTCAAGGCGTCCGTCATCGCCGCGTTCATGGCATTGTGGATTTCCGGCCGGTTGAGCGTCAGCCACAGAACGTCCTTGCGCTTCTCGCTCAACAACTCATCCGCCATGCGCGTTACCCTCCATTTTTGCCGAAAGCAGCGCTTTTCCGGCGCGGGCCGCACTTGGCCTGCCGAGATGGCGACTTATCCAGTCCCCGGTTCTTGCCACCGCCATCAGGTCGATGCCGGTTTTAATACCAAGCCCTTGCAGCAGATAAGCAACGTCTTCGGTGGCGACATTGCCGCTGGCGCCCGGCGCGAACGGGCAACCGCCCAGCCCCGCCACGGAACTGTCGAAAACGGAAATGCCTTCCTCAAGCGAGGCCAGCACATTGGCGACGCCCTGTCCATAGGTGTCGTGGAAATGCATGGCGAGGTTTTCGCGCGGGATGCGGGTCGATACGTGGTCGATGAGTTTGCGGATTTGGCCGGCCGTGCCGACGCCGATCGTATCGCCGAGGGAAATTTCGTAGCATCCCATGGCGACAAGCGCCTCGGCCATCGCCGCTACATCATCGGGCGCGACCGCGCCGTCATAGGGGCAACCGGCGATGCAGGAGACGTAACCGCGCATGCGGATGTTCCGGCTGGCCGCAGCCTCCGCAACATCTCGCAGACGTTCAAGACTTTCGGCGCGCGAGCAGGCGATATTATGCTGGCTGAAACCTTCGGAGGCGGACACGAAAACGGCGATCTCCGTCACACCCGCCTCGATGGCGGCCTCGAAGCCCTTCAGATTGGGAACGAGCGCCGGATAGGCGGTGCCGGGTCGGCGTTGGAGACCCTGAAACACATCCTTCGAGCCTGCCATTTGCGGAACTTTTTTAGGCGAGACGAAGGCTCCCGCTTCCACCGCTGTCAGTCCGGCCGCAGCCAGCCGCTCGATCAACTCGATTCTGATGGCGGTGGAAACCTCAGCACTTTCGTTTTGCAGGCCATCGCGTGCACCCACCTCAACGATTTTGACGGTTTGGGGCCAGGCCATCTCACGCGCCCTCCGGCTCGAAATCCACCAGCACCGCGCCGGCCGCAACCATATCGCCTTCGGCGCAATTGATGGCGGTGACGGTGCCTTTTGCGGGCGCACGGATCGTGTGTTCCATTTTCATCGCCTCCATCACCACAAGCGCCTCACCGGCTTCGACGGTCGCGCCGTTCTCGCTCAGGACGGCGCGAATGATGCCGGGCATGGGCGCTTCCAGACCGCCGGTATGAATGGCGGAATCCGCAATATCGACGGGGTCGGGCTGGCTGACACGATATTGTTCGCCATCCAGAAAAAGCGCGTGGCCGTTATCGTTGGCAAAGAAATAGCCCCGCCTTTGTCTGTCATCGACAGTCGCCCGCAATGTGCCGTCTTGTGAGAGGCTGCCATGGGCGCGAATGGTTCGCGTGTTGATCCCCAGCGAAAAACCGTCTGGCTCATGTGTAACGGCGACGTCGAGAGGCTGTTGATCGAGGATGAAACGCAGGGTCTCACGCGCAGGCGCGTTGAGGCGGAAAGCGTTTGTGGTGTTCCACGGGCTGTAAGGATCGGCCTGCGGCTTAGGCCCATTCTTGCGCGAAAGAAGCAGGCCGAGCGCGGCCAGAGCAATTTCGTTTTCGCCTGTGGTCGCAGGGGCAAAAAGCGCTGCCTCGTTGCGGGTTATGAAGCCGGTATCGAGATCGGCCGCTCCGAAAGCATCCAGTTCCGCAAGCCGGGTCAGAAAGGCGGCGTTGCTGGTGACGCCGCAAATCGCCAGTTTTTCGAGCGCAAGCCGCAGACGCCGCACGGCCGAGGGACGATCATGATCCCAGACGATCAGCTTGGCGATCATCGGGTCGTAATGCACGGTAATGGCATCGCCCGCACGAATGCCGCTGTCTATCCTGAGATGGGCGTCCCCGTCCGGAAAGACGAGATGGCTGATCGTACCTATCGACGGCAGAAAATCATGTGCCGGGTCTTCGGCGTAAATCCGCGCCTCGATGGCGTGGCCGTTGATGCGCAGAGTGTTCCAGTCTTCCGGCAGCGGCTGCCCTTGAGCGACGCGGATTTGCCATTCGACCAGATCGAGACCGGTAATATATTCCGTCACCGGATGTTCGACCTGAAGCCTTGTGTTCATTTCCATGAAATAGAAGTCGCCGGAGGTGTCGAGCAGGAATTCCACCGTTCCCGCGCCGCGATAGTCGATGGCGCGCGCGGCAGCGGCCGCCGCTTCGTACATGCGTTGCCTGAGCGCGTCGGGCAGGCCGGGGGCGGGGGCCTCTTCTAAGACTTTCTGGTGTCGACGCTGAATCGAGCAGTCCCGCTCGAACAGCGAAAAACAGTTGCCGTGGCCATCGGCAAAGACCTGCACTTCCACATGGCGCGGCCGTTCGAGATATTTTTCGATCAGGATGCGGTCGTTGCCGAAGGCGGCAAGCGCTTCCCGTTTGGCACCGGCAAGCTCGGCTGCAAATTCGCGTTTCTTCCGCACGACACGCATGCCCTTGCCGCCGCCGCCGGCCGAGGCCTTGATCAGCACGGGATAACCGATAGATTCGGCCTCATCTGCAAGCTTTCTGTCGGCCTGATCTTCACCGTGATAGCCGGGAACGACGGGAACACCCGCCTCCGCCATCAGCGCCTTCGCCTCGCTTTTTCCACCCATGGCGCGGATCGCTTGCGGCGACGGGCCAATGAAAACGAGGCCGGCGGCTGCGCAGGCCTCGGCGAAACCGGCATTTTCCGAGAGAAAACCGTAACCGGGATGAATGGCCTCCGCGCCGCTTGCCTGTGCGGCGGCAATGATTTTTTCGCCGTCGAGATAGGAGGAACGCGCAGGCGCGGGGCCGATGGCGAATGCCTCGTCGGCCAGCGCCACGTGCATGGCGTCGCGGTCTGCATCCGAATAGACCGCGACGGTGCGGATGCCCATGCTGCGAGCGGTGTGGATAATCCGGCAGGCGATTTCGCCGCGGTTGGCGATCAGTATTTTTGAGAACATCGTCGCCTCACATCCTGAATATGCCGAAACGGGTGGGTTCAATCGGCGCGTTCAGCGCGGCGGAAAGGCCAAGGCCGAGCGCGAGTCGGGTATCCTTCGGATCGATGATGCCGTCGTCCCACAGCCTTGCGCTGGCATAATAGGGATGGCCTTCCCGTTCGTATTTTTCCCGGATCGGCTGTTTGAACGCCTCTTCGCCCTCGGTGGACCAGTGGCGGCCATCCGCCTCGATGCCGTCGCGCCGGATTTGCGCCAGAACGGAGGCCGCCTGCTCACCGCCCATCACGGAAATGCGCGCATTCGGCCACATCCAGAGGAAGCGCGGCGAATAGGCGCGTCCGCACATGCCATAATTTCCCGCACCGAAGGAGCCGCCGATGATGACCGTGAATTTCGGCACTTTGGCTGAAGCGACAGCGGTAACGAGCTTTGCGCCATCCTTGGCGATGCCGCCTGCCTCATAGGCCTTGCCGACCATGAAGCCGGTGATATTCTGCAGGAAAATCAGGGGAATGCCGCGCTGGCAGCAGAGTTCGATGAAATGCGCGCCCTTCAACGCCGATTCCGAAAACAGAATGCCGTTATTGGCGACGATGCCGACGGGATAACCATGGATATGGGCGAAACCGCAGACCAGCGTCGTGCCGTAAAGCGCCTTGAACTCATCGAACTCAGAGCCGTCCACCAGACGCGCGATGATCTCGCGCACCTCGAAAGGCTTGCGCGTATCGGCGGGCACGATGCCGTAAAGGTCTTCGGCCGGATAAAGCGGTTCCGCCGGTGGGCGGATGTCCAGCTCCACCTGTTTGCGGCGGTTGAGGGTGGAGACGATCCGCCGGGTCAGCGCCAGAGCGTGGCGGTCATCATGGGCATAATGATCGGTGACGCCGGATTGCCGCGAATGAACATCTGCGCCGCCCAGGTCTTCCGCACTCACCACTTCGCCCGTTGCGGCCTTCACCAGCGGCGGGCCACCGAGAAAAATCGTGCCCTGATTTTTGACGATGACGGACTGGTCGCTCATGGCGGGCACATAGGCTCCGCCCGCTGTGCAACTACCCATCACTACGGCAATCTGGGCGATGCCCACCGCCGACATATTGGCCTGATTGTAAAAAATGCGGCCGAAATGATCGCGGTCGGGAAAAACCTCGTCCTGATTGGGAAGGTTAGCACCGCCGGAATCCACCAGATAAATGCAGGGCAGGCGGTTCTCAGTGGCAATCTCCTGCGCGCGCAGATGTTTCTTCACCGTCAGAGGATAATAGGTTCCGCCTTTCACCGTCGCATCATTGGCGACGATCACGCATTCGCGGCCAGCGACCCGGCCGATGCCGGTGACGATGCCGGCGGCAGGAACGGGTTCGTCATAGACTTCATAAGCTGCGAATTGCGAGAATTCGAGAAACGGACTGCCGGGATCGAGAAGCGTCTCGATCCGGTCGCGCGCCAGCAATTTGCCGCGCGACAGATGCCGTTCGCGCGCCTTGTCGCCGCCACCCCTCGAGATTTTTTCGATGTGCAGCCTCAGGTCGTCGACCAGGCCAGACATGAAGGTGACATTGGCGGAAAAGGTGGGGTCGCGGTTCAGAGTGGATGTAAGCTTCATCGCGTTCCTCACCCGTTGCCTTTGACCAGTTCGCGGCCGATCAGCATCCGGCGGATTTCGCTGGTGCCTGCGCCGATTTCATAAAGTTTGGCGTCCCGGAGCAAGCGACCTGCCGGGCTTTCGTTGACGTAGCCCGAGCCGCCGAGAAGCTGGATCGCATCCAGCGCCACCTGTGTCGCCCGCTCGGCAGCAAACAGGATGGCGCCGGCGGCATCCTGCCGGGTAATGCGGCCGTTGTCGCAGGCGCGGGCAACGGCATAGACATAGGCGCGGGATGCATTCATGCCCGAATAGATATCGGCAAGCTTTCCCTGCACCAGCTGGAATTCGCCGATCGGCTTGCCGAATTGTTTGCGCTCGCGGGCATAGGGCAGCACCAGATCGATGGCCGCCTGCATGATGCCGACCGGACCGGCGGCCAGCACGGCGCGCTCGTAATCGAGGCCACTCATCAGCACCGTCACGCCGTCGTTCAAGCGCCCGAGGATGTTTTCCTGCGGCACCTCGCAATCCTCAAACACCAACTCCGAGGTGGGTGAGCCGCGCATGCCGAGCTTGTCGAGTTTCTGCGCGGGGCGGAAACCCTTGAAGTTTTTTTCGATCAGAAAGGCCGTGATGCCGCGCGCGCCGGCGGACATGTCCGTCTTGGCGTAGACTACCAGCGTATCGGCCTCGTGGCCGTTGGTGATCCACATCTTCGTGCCGTTCAGCACATAGACGTCGCCCTTACGTTCCGCCTTCAGTCGCATCGAGACGACATCCGATCCGGCTTCCGTCTCGCTCATGGCGAGCGAACCGACATGCTCGCCGGAAACCAGCTTCGGCAGATATCGCCGTTTCTGCTCTTCGGTTCCCCAGCGGTGAATCTGGTTGATACAGAGGTTAGAATGCGCGCCGTAGGAAAGGCCGATGGAAGCCGATGCCCGGCTTATCTCCTCCATGGCTACGCAATGGGCGAGATAGCCCATATCCGCGCCGCCGTACTCCTCCGAAACGGTGATGCCGTGCAGGCCAAGTTCGCCCATCTGTGGCCAGAGCTTGCGCGGAAACTGGTCGTTGCGATCGATCTGCGCGGCGATCGGGGCGATTTTATCATCGGCAAATGCTCTTGCGCTGTCGCGCAATGCTGCAATTTCCGGGCCGAGATCGGCGTCGAAAATGGCGGCGAGGTTCAAACTCATCGCGTCTACTCCTCCTCCCAGTCGACCGGCACCTCCTCCGCGCCGATCGCTCTCATTTATGGCGCGTCACCTCCGGTGAAGGCGGCGGAACGGCGCACGAATGTCTTGATGGCGAAATTGGACTGGATGCGTGACACGCCGGGAACCGTGGTCAGGAAATCCAGAAGCTGCTGATAATGCGGCAAATCCCGCACCATGGCATGAATGAGATAATCGGAACTGCCGCTCGTCTGGTAACCGCCGACCACTTCCGGAATGGAGGCGACGTGGTGCTCGAACGTCGTCAGCGCTTCCTTGATCTGCCGCTCAAGCGTGACGGAAATGAACACGCCCATATTGCCGAGCAGCCGGTTCTCATCGAACACGGCGGTATAACCGCGAATGATGCCTTCCTCTTCGAGCTTGCGCACCCGGCGCAGCGTTGGCGTGAAGGAAAGGCCGATCCGGGCTGCCAGATCGCGCCAGCTCACCCGCCCGTCATCGCCGAGCACATGCAGAATCTTCTGGTCGAAACTGTCGAGCTCAATCATGGATCATTTGCTCTACGATATGTCTATTTATTGGATCAAAGATATCGCCAATCGAAAAACTGTCAATCAAAATAGCTTTGAAATGAATTCGAGATAGTGATAGCGTTCATGTCAGTTTCGGTCTGGAGGAGATCGCGATGATAGTCATTCTCTCATGCAGGGTGTGACTAAGGGAGGTGAATTTGGCTGTGCATGACCCTGTCGTTGTCGTCGGGGCTGCCCGTAGTCCTATGGGCAAGTTCCAGGGCGAATTCGAATTGATGGCCACGTCCCATTCAGGCGCGGCCTTTGCCTCTGCCGAGCGCTCCTGCGGGAGGCGGCGATGATCCTGAACGAAGCCCAGCAGCAGATCAGGGATATGGCCCGCGATTTTGCCCGCGAGCGGCTTGCCCCCGGTGCCGGCGCGCGCGACCGGGAAAGCCGGTTTCCGGCGGGCGAACTGAAAGAGATGGGCGAACTCGGCTTCCTTGGCATGCTGGTCCCGGAGGACTATGGCGGATCGGAAACCGGTGCCGTCGCTTATGCCCTGGCGCTGGAGGAGATCGCTGCCGGTGACGGCGCCTGCTCCACCATCATGAGCGTTCACAATTCGGTCGGCTGCGTGCCGATCCTCAAATTCGGCACTGAAGATCAGAAGCAACGTTTCCTGCCGAAACTGGCCTCCGGTGAATGGATCGGCGGTTTTGCGCTCACCGAACCGCAGGCCGGTTCCGACGCCTCCAACCTGAAGACAAAAGCGCGGCGCGATGGCGACCGTTATATTCTCGATGGCGCGAAACAGTTCATCACGTCAGGCAAGAATGGCGATGTCATCATCGTTTTTGCCGTCACCAATGTCGACGCAGGCAAAAAGGGCATCAGCGCCTTCATCGTGCCCACCGATACGCCGGGTTACGAGGTGATCAGGGTCGAGGAAAAACTCGGCCTGCATTCCTCCGATACCTGTCAGATAGCGTTCACTAACATGGCGGTCCCAGCCGAATTGCGGCTCGGTGAAGAGGGGCAGGGGTATCGCATCGCGCTTGCCAACCTTGAAGGCGGCCGCATCGGCATCGCCGCGCAGGCGGTGGGCATGGCGCAGGCGGCTTTCGAGGCGGCGCGGGATTATGCCCGCGAGCGCAAGGCTTTCGGGCAGGCCATCATCGAGCATCAGGCGGTGGCGTTTCGGCTGGCGGATATGGCAACGCGTATCGCGGCGGCGCGGCAACTGGTGCTGCATGCGGCGGCGCTGAAGGAAGCAGGCGAGCCCTGCCTTTCGGAAGCTTCGATGGCCAAGCTTTTCGCCTCGGAGATGGCGGAGCGTGTCTGCTCGGACGCAATCCAGATTCACGGCGGTTACGGCTACATGGTGGATTATCCGGTGGAGCGGATCTATCGCGATGTGCGCATCTGCCAGATTTACGAGGGAACCAGCGATGTCCAGCGGATGGTGATCGCGCGGAACCTTTGAGAGTTTTCGCGGTCTGGAGGAGACCGTGACGGGAGGAGTAGAATGGACATCACCGAAACACCACGTCTCAGCCTGCATGTTCCAGAGCCTGCGGTGCGGCCCGGCGACCAGCCGGATTTCTCCAATGTGAAGATACCCAAGGCCGGGTCCGTGCCGCGCCCGGAGGTGGATGCGGCGCCTGAAGACATGCGCGATCTCGCCTATTCGATCATCCGCGTCCTCAACCATCAGGGCGAAGCGGTCGGACCGTGGGCAGGGCTGCTCTCGGACGAGGAGTTACTTGCCGGCCTGAAAAACATGATGCGGCTTCGGGCTTTCGATGCCCGCATGCTGATGGCGCAGCGACAGGGCAAGACCTCCTTCTACATGCAACATCTGGGCGAGGAGGCGGTCAGCTGCGCCTTCCGCAAGGCGCTTTCCAAAGGCGATATGAATTTCCCGACCTACCGGCAGGCGGGTCTGCTGATCGCCGACGATTACCCGCTCGTCACCATGATGAACCAGATCTATTCCAACGAGCTGGATCCGTTGCACGGGCGGCAATTGCCGGTTCTCTATTCTTCAAAGGAGCATGGCTTCTTCACCGTGTCCGGCAATCTTGCCACGCAATATGTGCAGGCGGTCGGCTGGGCCATGGCCTCTGCCATCAAGGGCGATACGAAAATCGCAGCCGCGTGGATCGGCGACGGTTCGACGGCGGAATCGGATTTTCACTCCGCGCTGGTCTTCGCCTCTACCTACAAGGCTCCGGTGATCCTCAACATCGTCAACAACCAATGGGCCATTTCCACTTTTCAGGGTATCGCACGTGGCGGTTCCGGCACCTTTGCAGCCAGAGGGCTGGGTTTCGGCATTCCCGCACTCCGGGTCGATGGCAATGATTATCTCGCCGTTTATGCCGTGGCCCGATGGGCTGCCGAACGCGCACGCCGGAATCTCGGCCCGACGCTGATCGAATATGTGACCTACCGCGTCGGCGCGCATTCCACCTCCGACGATCCGAGCGCCTATCGTCCCAAGACCGAATCCGAGGCATGGCCGCTCGGTGACCCGGTTTTGCGGCTGAAGAAACATCTCATCGTGCGCGGCGTCTGGTCGGAGGAGCGGCACCGGCAGGCGGAGGCGGAAATTGCCGATGAGGTGATCGAGGCGCAGCGCGAGGCGGAAAGCCACGGCACGCTGCATGCGGGCGGCAAGCCACCGACCAAGGATATTTTCGAGGGTGTTTACGCAGAGATGCCGCCGCATCTCGTCCGTCAACGCCAGAAAGCCGGGTACTGACATGACGAGAATGACGATGATCGAAGCCGTCCGCAGCGCCATGGATGTCTCCATGGAGCGCAGCGACGATGTGGTTGTGTTCGGCGAGGACGTGGGATATTTCGGCGGTGTTTTCCGGGCCACGCAGGGCCTTCAGGGAAAATACGGCAAAACCCGCTGTTTCGATGCGCCGATCAGCGAATCCGGCATTGTCGGCACGGCCATCGGCATGGCCGCTTATGGCTTACGCCCCTGCGTCGAAATCCAGTTCGCGGATTACATGTATCCCGCCTACGACCAGATCACCCAGGAGGCGGCCCGCATTCGTTATCGCTCCAACGGCGATTTCACCTGCCCGATCGTTCTGCGCATGCCGACCGGCGGCGGCATTTTCGGCGGGCAGACGCATAGCCAGAGCCCGGAGGCGCTTTTTACGCATGTCTGCGGTCTGAAGGTGGTGGTTCCTTCCAACCCTTATGACGCAAAAGGCCTGCTAATTGCATCGATCGAGGACCCCGATCCGGTGATGTTTCTGGAGCCGAAACGGCTTTATAACGGCCCCTTCGACGGCCATCACGACCGGCCGGTGACGCCCTGGTCCAGGCACGACATGGGTGAGGTGCCGGAAGGCCACTACACCATTCCGATCGGTAAGGCCGAAATCCGCCGTCCCGGAAACGATGTCACCGTCATCGCTTACGGCACCATGGTGCATGTGGCGCTGGCGGCGGCGGAGGAGACGGGCGTGGATGCCGAGATCATCGATCTTCGCAGCCTGCTGCCGCTCGATCTCGACACCATCGTCAAGTCCGTTTCCAGGACGGGCCGCTGCGTCATGGTGCATGAGGCGACGCTCACTTCCGGCTTCGGCGCGGAAGTCGTGTCGCTGGTGCAGGAACATTGTTTTTACCATCTCGAAGCCCCCGTCGTCCGCGTCGCCGGCTGGGACACGCCTTATCCTCATGCGCAGGAATGGGACTATTTTCCGGGGCCTGCCCGCGTCGGACGCGCCCTTGTCGAAGTCATGGAGGCCTGATTATGGCGGAATTTATTCTCACTATGCCCGATGTCGGTGAAGGCGTCGCGGAAGCGGAACTGGTGGAATGGAACGTGAAACCGGGCGATCTCGTCCATGAGGACATGGTGCTGGCCGCAGTGATGACGGATAAAGCTACGGTGGAAATCCCGTCACCTGTGGCCGGCGTCGTCACCTGGCTGGCCGTCGCCGTGGGAAATACGGTGCCGGTGAAGGCACCGCTCGTTCGCATCGAAACCGATGTCTCTGCCGCCACTCCCGATGGCAACGGACCGGAAGCGCCCTCCGACATGACGGAAGCGCCGCCGGTTGTTGAAAGCCCGCCCGCCCGTGAAATCGATGATGCGCCTCCTTCGCCTGAGATCGAGCATCATAAACCTCTGGCGTCCCCCGCCGTTCGCCAACGTGCCGACGATCTCGATATCGATCTTGGACAGGTCAGGGCAACAGGGCCGGACGGGCATATCACCCACGCCGATCTCGATACCTATCTCACCTCGCGGTCAAAGCCAGAACGGCTCGCGCCGATCGTGCCCGGCGACAGCGCTGTGGAAGAGGTGAAGGTGACGGGGCTGAGGCGCAAGATCGCCGAGAAGATGACGCTTTCCGTCTCCCGTATCCCCCACATCACCTATGTCGAGGAAATCGACGTGACGGATCTGGAGGATTTGCGCGCGACCATGAACGGAAACCGCCGTTCCGGACAGCCGAAACTGACGATCCTGCCGTTCCTGATGCGCGCGCTTGTCAGAACGGTTGCCGACCATCCCGGCATGAACGCCACCTTCGATGACGAGAAAGGTGTCGTCAGCCACTACGAAGCGGTTCATATCGGCATTGCCACGCAGACGCCGGCGGGGCTGACAGTCCCGGTCGTTCGCCACACGGAAACGCTCGGTCTTTGGGAATGCGCGTCGGAAGTCGCGCGTGTCGCCGAGGCGGCCCGCACCGGCACTGCGGCGCGCGACGAACTGATGGGGTCCACCATCACCATCAGTTCGCTCGGCGCCTTGGGCGGTGTCGTTTCGACACCCATCATCAATCACCCCGAGGTGGCGATCATCGGCGTCAACAAGATCGCGACGCGGCCGGTCTGGGACGGAACACGTTTCGTACCGCGCAAAATGATGAACCTTTCCTCCAGCTTCGATCACCGGGTTGTCGACGGCTGGGACGCCGCCGTCTTCATCCAGGCCGTCAAGGCGCTGCTGGAAAAGCCCGCGCTGATCTTCATCGACTGACGCGTGCATAGCTTTTTAGCGGGTTGTTTTCGACCTTCACGGAACTGTTTCGGTGTCGGTATAGGCTTGCGTTCGCGATCTTCGGGTATAGAAGAGAAAGAACGAGAAGCGTGTTTTCTCATCGTGATCACAGTGGCGGAAGGGCGCGCTCCGGTGCCCAGCGCTTCGCTGTCCGCCGGCAACCGAATGAAGAAGAAGGTCCTTTCATGAGCACTCCCAAACCCGTTGTCCTGACTATTCTCGATGGCTGGGG
Organism: Rhizobium nepotum 39/7; assembly: GCF_000949865.1. Taxonomy (GTDB): domain Bacteria; phylum Pseudomonadota; class Alphaproteobacteria; order Rhizobiales; family Rhizobiaceae; genus Agrobacterium; species Agrobacterium nepotum. The sequence goes on from NZ_JWJH01000003.1 coordinate 127,399, forward strand.
ACTGAGCGAGGACACGTCCAGCAATGCGCCGGTTCTGGCAAACACGCCCACCATGGACCGGCTTTTCGCCACCTGCCCGAATGCCAGACTGACCACCTTTGGTCCGAATGTCGGCCTGCCCAGCGGGCAGATGGGAAATTCCGAGGTGGGACATACCAATATCGGCGCGGGCCGTATCGTCGCCATGGATCTCGGCCAGATCGATCTGGCGATCGAGGATGGCAGCTTTTTCCAGAATGCCGCGATCCTCGATTTCGCTGCCAAAGTGAAGGCTGCGGGCGGTGTTGCGCATCTGATGTGCGTCGTTTCCGATGGCGGCGTTCACGGCCACATCGTCCACGGTCAGGCGGCGGTGAAGCTCTTGACCGATCTGGGGTTGAAGGTCGTCGTGCATGCCATCACCGATGGCCGCGATGTCGCGCCGCAATCGGCGGAAGGTTTCGTCACTGCCTTTGCGGCCAACCTGCCCGAAGGCGCCAGCATCGGCACCGTGATCGGCCGTTATTATGTGATGGACCGTGACAATCGCTGGGAGCGTGTTGAAAAAGCCTATGACGCCATGGTTCTCGGCAAGGGCGAACATGCGCCTGACGCTGTCAGCGCAGTTGCCGCAAGTTACAAAAACAATGTCACCGACGAATTCATCCTGCCGACGGTGATCGACAATTATGAGGGCTTCAAGGCCGATGACGGCCTCTTCTGCCTGAACTTCCGCGCCGATCGCGCCCGTGAAATCCTGCTCGCAATCGGCGCGGATGATTTCGACGGCTTCAAGCGCGAAAAGCCCGACCTTTCGGCCTTGCTTGGCATGGTGGAATATTCCACCAAACACGCCACCTTCATGGCGACGGCTTATCCCAAGCGCGATATCGCCAATACGCTGGGCGCCTGGGTGGCAAAGCAGGGCTTGCGGCAGTTCCGTCTGGCCGAGACGGAAAAATATCCGCATGTCACCTTCTTCCTGAATGGCGGCAAGGAAGAGCCGGAAGTGGGCGAAGACCGCTTCATGCCGAAATCTCCGAAGGTTGCGACCTACGATTTGCAGCCGGAAATGAGCGCGCCGGAAGTGACGGAAAAATTCGTCGAGGCGATCGGCAAGGGTTACGATCTCATCGTCACCAATTACGCCAATCCTGACATGGTGGGCCATACTGGCGATCTACAGGCTGCGATCAAGGCTTGTGAAGCCGTGGATCGCGGGCTTGCCGCCGTCATTGCCGCGCTGGAAAAGGTCGGCGGCGCCATGCTGGTGATTGCCGACCACGGCAATTGCGAAACCATGGTGGACCCGGTGACCGGTGGCCCGCATACCGCCCATACCACCAATCCGGTGCCGGTTATCCTTTATGGCGGACCTGAAGGTGCAAAGCTGCATGACGGTATTCTCGCCGATGTCGCCCCCACGCTGCTGCAACTGATGAATGTGCCACTGCCTGCGGAAATGACGGGCAAGAGCCTGATCGACCTGTAATCGAACGAGCCTGCGCGCGAGCTTTTTGGCTCACGCGCAGCTGGAGCACGTCCTGTTTGAACGGAATCGTTCGACGTGATCTATCTCTTTGTTTTTACGCATTTTCCGGACGTAAAACCGCTACGCACTCTCCTCCGGCGCACAGAATATGGCATAAAGCGCCTCTATCAGCTGCGCCGCTTTTTCCTCCGCAAGCTTGTAGAAAATCTGTTTGGCTTCACGCCGGGTCTCGACGATGCCGGCTTCCCTCAAGACCCCGAGTTGCTGGGAGAGTGTGGGTTGGCGGATATCCAGCCTGGTCTCCAGTTCGCCGACGGAAAATTCCCCCTGCGCCAGGGTGCAGGCGAGCATCAACCGCGCGGGATGGGCGAGCGTCTTCAGAAGCAGAGCGACCTCTTCAGCACGTTCTTCCAGGGCGGGAAGGGCGATTTCGGTGATGTGCGGGGTCTGTTTCAGCGTGGTTTCCTTCACCATGTGCTGCCCTCCAGCACATCGAGCGGGAATTTGAGGTAACGCTTGCCGTCAGCCTCCGGCTCCGGCAGCCGACCGCCACGGATATTGACCTGCAAGGCGTGCAGAATGAGCTTCGGCATCGGCAAGGTGCGGTCCCTTGCCTCGCGCAGCTGAATGAACCTCTCCTTTGTCATGCCGACCAGATGCGGATTGTTGCGTTTTTGTTCGCCGACGGTGCTTTCCCATTTCGGTGCGCGGCCGCCGGGCTGGTAGTCGTGGCCGGTGAAAAGCCGTGTATCATCGGGAAGGGCAAGTATGTCCTGAATGGACGCCCAAAGCTCTCCGGCGTTGCCGCCGGGAAAATCCGCCCGCGCCGTGCCGGAATCGGGCATGAACAGCGTATCATGCACGAAGGCGGCATCGCCGACGACATAGGTCACGGAGGCTAGCGTGTGACCGGGCGAAAACAGCACGCGCGCCTCGATCGAGCCGATGCTGAAACGGTCTCCCGCTTCAAACAGCCGGTCCCATTGCGAGCCGTCGGTCTCAAGATCGGGCCAATTGTATTTTTCCTGCCAAAGCTTCTGCACGCCGGTTATCCGGGCGCCAATGGCGGTTTTCGCACCGGTCTTCTGCCTGAGATAATGGGCGGCGGAAAAATGGTCGGCGTGCGGATGGGTATCGACAATCCATTCCACCGACAGGCCCTGGTTCGCCACATAATCCAGAATGGCGTCCGCATTCATGGTTCCGGTCGCCCCGGATTTCTCGTCGAAATCATAGATGGGATCGATAATGGCGCAGCGCCTGCTCGCGGGGTCCGCGACGACATATTGCACGCTGCATGTGCGCGGATCGAAGAACGCCTTGATGCGCGGTTTTGCCAAAACTTGCCGCTCCAGCCAGCGGATGGCGCCGGAGAGGTCGAAACCATGTCTCTTGCCGAACGTCTGGATTTCACCCGGTTCCATGCGCCCGTCCAGCGCTTCGCCGAGAACATAGAGCGTGAGCGCACGGGTACCGCCTTTGCAATGAGCGAATACAGGGCCTTCGGCCTCGGTCATCGCCTGCTGGAAGGCACGAATATCGGCCTCGGTAATGGTCGGGCTGCTGACCGGAATGAAACTATAGGCCAGGCCTGCGGCGCTGGCGGCGCTTTTTTCGTGCGCATTGCCCGGCTGGCCGGGTTCTTCGCCGTCCGGCCGGGCATTGATGATGCCTTTATATCCCTTTGCGGAAAGCGATGGAAAGTCGGCGATTTCCGGTTGGCCTGCGACAGTCAGACGGTCGTTGATCCTCACGGCATTCATCGGGATCTCCTGTTGCTTTATAACAATATACCTTATTGTATAATGTATATTGATTGGCCGCAATAGGCGTGAGAAGAAGCTTCAGGACGCGGGCTGGCCTCTGGCGACGAGCTTGCGCCGTGTCGCCTTCCAGCCAAGACAGATTGCCGCGACCAGCAGGGCCAACTGGGCGAGGAGAAATGGCGGCTCGTTGCCGTTCGGCGCCAGTTCGTTCAGCGTTTCGACCTTGAGGAAGGCCTGGACGATCAGCACGAACATATTCAGATAAAGGCCCATCGTGGCGGTGATGGTATAGACGATGCGCGCCCTGCCATTGAGCCCGTATCCGTAAAGCGCCACCAGTGCGACCGCCAGAATGGCGGCCGAGATGATGCCGACGCCAAGCGCCGGTGTGAAGTTGCCGATCGGAAACAGAAAACCGGTGAGCGTGGTGGCGAGCGTCGTGACGAGAAAAAGCGCCGTCATGCGCGGCATCCATCGTCCGGCCGCATAAGCGGGCAGGGCGATCAGTCCGGTTGCTATGCCGATGAGGCTCAAGGCAACGTGCAATGTCGTGAATTGGGGAATGGTCAGTCCGAGGATCATGATGCGTCTCCCTCTATTCGGTTTGAGTTGCACGATACCGGCCGGCGGCAAGTGCATGCGACAGATTGGGCCTCAATGCTGCGCGGGCTGCAAGGAAATTCTCCAGATCGGCGCTGTCCGGCAGGGAAGGAATGGTCAGGGCCTCGCCGAGATCGAGACCGGCAAGGGCGGCGTCCACCATCTCGTTAACGTCCATGACCATGGCAGCCGGAATGGCGTCGAGCCGTTCCTCTTCCCAGATCGCCGTGCGGGTAATGCCCGGCAAGACGCCCTGGACCCGCACGCCGGAAGGGGAAAGCTGGGCGTGCAGCGCCTCGGTGAAGGCGAGAACGAAGGCCTTGGTCGCCGGATAGACGGCGGTAAACGCCGCCGGCATCAGCGCCGTTACCGAGGTGATATTGATGATCGTGCCCTTTCCATCGGCGGCAAGGCGCGGCGCGATCGCCGCCGCAAGCCGGGTGACGGCAAGGATGTTGAGGTTGATCATCGTCGTGACATGGGCCGGATCCAGCGCCGTGATCGGTCCTTCTCCGGCAATGCCGGCATTGTTGACGAGGCCGGTAATCCGCCGGTCTTCGCTCAGCCGGGCCTCGACCTTTTCGAGGCCTTCCGCCCTGGAAAGATCGGCGGCAAGGACTTCGACAGCGACGTGATGATCTTTTTCCAGCTGCTCGGCCAGTGCTTTCAGCTTTTCGACGCGCCGCGCCACGAGGACGAGATCGTGGCCGCGTTTCGCCAGGCGTTCGGCATAGACCGCGCCAATGCCGTCGGATGCACCGGTGATGAGAAACGTACTCTGTGTCATATCCGTGTCTCCTGTGTCCTATGGTTTCAGGCGGTGATGAAGGCGAGAAGGTCGGCGTTAAACCGGTCCTGATAGGTCTGCGTCAGGCCATGGTCGGCACCCTCATAGACTTTGAGCACCGCATGTTTGACGATCTTGACCGTGGAGAGTGCAGAAGCGCCGATCGGCACGATCTGGTCGTCATCGCCGTGCAGCACCAGCGTCGGTTTGTCGAAGGCCTTCAGGTCCTGGTGGAAGTCGCTTTCCGAAAAAGCGCGGATGCTGTCGAGCTGGCCTTTCAGGCCGCCCATCATGCCCTGCCGCCAGAATTCGTCGCGAATGCCTTCAGAAATCGCGGCGCCGTCGCGGTTGTAACCGTAGAAGGGAATGGACAGATCCTTGAAGAACTGGCTGCGATTGTCAAAAGTGCCCTTGCGGATGCCGTCGAAAACATCGATCGGCAGGCCGATGGCATTGCTTTCTGTCTTCAGCATCAACGGCGGCACCGCGCCGATGAGGGCGATCCTGGCGATGCGGGCCGTGCCGTGGCGGCCGATATAACGCGTCACCTCGCCGCCACCGGTGGAATGGCCGACGAGAACGACGTCGTGAAGATCGAGCTGTTCGATCAGTTCGGCCAGATCGTCGGCATATTGATCCATGGTATTGTTGTGCCAGACCTGATCGGAGCGGCCATGGCTGCGGCGATCGTGGGCGATGGTGCGGAAACCGTGATTGGCGAAGAACACCATCTGCGCATCCCATGCATCGGCGCTGAGCGGCCAGCCGTGGGAAAAGATGATGGGCTTGCCGTCTTTCGGGCCCCAGTCCTTGTAGAAGATGTGCGTTCCGTCTCTGGTGGTTATCGTTGTCATGGCTCTCTCTCCTGTTGCGGGTGGTTTGCTTGCGTCCCGTGGGAATAGAGATACTCTGGAGACAGCCGGGGCTGGATTGGCGCTTCTGACAGAAAACGAGCCGAAACTGACAAAACGGGGATACGGGGCATGGCGGGTGTTGCGGGAAGCGCGCTGGAAGTCGGTTTGGTCCTCTATCGGGACTGTCAGGTCGCCATGGTGCACGGCATCACCGACCTTTTTGGCATCGCCTCGGTCTTTTCAGAGGATCGCGGCGGACCGAAATTGCGGGTCAGCCACTGGAGCATGGCCGAGGGCGGCGGTTTTTCCCGCAGCCATGACACCGATCCGGGCAGACCGGGACATCCCGATATCTTCGTCGTGCCCGGCCGGCTGACCGGGCCTGCCGAAATCGACGAGGCCGAGCCCTATGCCCGTTGGCTGCTGGACCGGCATGCGCATGGCGCGACGCTAGCCGCCAGTTGCGGCGGCTCCTTCATCATCGCCGCGACCGGTCTCCTGTCCGGCCGCCCGGCCACGACCCACTGGATGTTTGCCGAACCGTTTCGCGAGCGTTTTCCCGATGTCCGTCTGGAGGTAGACAAGATCGTCATTGAGGATGGCGACATCATCACCGCCGGCGGGTTGATGGCATGGACCGATCTCGGCATGCGCATCGTCGACCGCCTGCTCGGACCTTCGGTCATGATCGAGACCGGCAAGTTCCTGCTGATCGACCCTTCAGGACGGGAACAGCGACATTACAGCAGTTTTGCGCCGAGGCTGATGCATGGCGACGAGCCGATCCTGAAGGTGCAGCACTGGCTGCAGGCGCGGGCGGGGCGAGCCACCAGCGTAACCGATATGGCCACACATGCCGGGTTGGAGGAGCGGACCTTTCTGCGCCGTTTCAAGGCCGCAACCGGCCTGAAACCCATCGAATATGTTCAACATCTGCGTGTCGGCAAGGCGCGGGAACTGCTGGAATTCACCCGCCGTTCGGTAGACCAGATCGCCTGGTCGGTGGGATACGAGGATGCCGCCGCCTTTCGCCGCGTGTTTCACCGTATTCTAGGCCTTTCGCCGGGCGAATATAGAAACCGCTTTTCCAGCGGTTCGGCAATGGCGGCCGCCTGACGGCGGATGCCGCTTTTGCGGTATCGCCCGCTTGGCAATGGGGAGGGCGAGAAGCGCGGCTCTTGCAATGTGGCAGGTGTTTGCTAACATGCCAGACAAGTTTAAAACAGGTGGGCCGGAATGGACGTTGAGAGCAGCACGAAGCAGGTATCGCTCGCGGCGAAAATCAGTTCGGCATTAAGGCGGGATTTGTCGGAGGGTGTGTTCCGCCCCGGTGACCGCCTTCCGAGCGAGAGCGCACTGACACGCGAATATTCCGTCAGCCGCACGGTGGTTCGGGAGGCAATCGCCATTCTGCGTGCCGATGGTCTTGTTGAGGCTCGTAAGGGAGCAGGCGTTTTCGCCATCGAGACGAAACCGGCCAAGGAGGTGCCTTTCAACGATCTGGCGGTGGGGCGGATCTCTTCTGTGATCGAATTGCTGGAATTGCGCACCGTCTTCGAGGTCGAATCCGCGGGGCTTGCGGCATCGCGTCGTTCCGCCGTGCAGGTGGAGACGATTGTCGATGCGCATCGGCGTGTCGGTGACTGTCTTTCCGCTGGATTGCCGACACGGGACGCCGATTTCGAGTTCCATCTGGCGATTGCGCAGGCGACGCAGAACAGGCGTTTCCCCGAGTTTCTTCAACTCATCCGCTCCGGCATCATTCCCCGTGGCGAGTTGCAGGGTGCAGCGCCCGGTTCGCGTCCGAAGGACTACAACCTTCATCTCCAGGAGGAGCATGCGAAGATCGTAGACGCCATCATTGAAGGTGATGCCGATGCCGCGCGCCAATATATGGCGGCGCATCTGCGCGGCAGTCTTGAACGTTACAAGGTGCTTCTGCGTTCCAGAACCGCCGCAGAATAACCTGGAAAGACGTTCTTCTTCAGCGGTTTACGTGCTTGCCCGTCGATAGAAGGCCAGAGAGGCGGCAAACGTCAGAAGCGCGCCGCCGCAAATTCGGTCGAGCCACAGCGCTCCGGATTTCCGCAATAATCTGACGGCCTGCGAGCCGAGCAGGGCATATCCGAACATCACGATGAAATCGATGCTGGCAAAGACCAGCGCAAGCACCGCATATTGCTGGATCTGCGGCATTGCCAGATCGATGAATTGCGGCAGGAAGGCCGAAAAGAACAGATATCCCTTGGGGTTGGTCACCGCCACAAGGAAGCTCTTGAGGAAAATCGAGCGGGCGGAAGTGGCTCCGGTTGCGGCTGCCGATTGAAGAGCGCCATCAAGCGACCCTCTGGAGCGCAAAAGCATGATGCCGAGGAAAGCAAGATAACAAATGCCGACCCATTTAATGACGCCGAACCAGAATTCCGAGGCGGCGAGCAAGGCTCCCAATCCCAGCGCAACAGCGCCGATCAGGACGAAATCGGAGAGAACAGCACCGGCCATGCCGATCAGGGCGCGGCGAACCCCGAACCGTGAGCCATTCGCGAGCGCCAGCAAAACCGTTGGGCCGGGCGTCGCAATGCCGATAAAGGCGACCAAGGCAAATGCCAGAAGTGTCATCTCCGCCATTTTTTCCCTCCCCCTGAAGCCGCGATGTAGCCGGTATCATCGCTGGACTGATTTCTCCGCAGGCATTTTTCGCAGCTGAAGAGTACAGGTTTTTGCGATCGCGGCAACGTGCGTGATTTCTGTTCCGGCGAAGGAAAGAACGGTTGGTTTCCGGGGCGAAACGCCGCCTCCGGAGGGCAGCGCCGCTGCCCGGTTCCGGGATTTCCAGGCCTCGCTGCGGCATCAAATTTGCCGGCATATGCTTGACAGCCTCCAACACCTGTGACAACTTGTGAATAGTTGTCAGACAGGATTACGCCTTCGTTCTTTTGCGCAATCGACTTCTGGCAAGGGAGGAATCATGCCAAAAAGACGCCTTTCGCTGTATGGCTTGTCCGGCCAGATCGGAAGTATTGCGGTCACGCTGCTCGGATTGCTGCTGCTGACCTTTTTCATCGGCCGCCTGATGCCCGCCGATCCGGTGCGGGCGATCGTCGGCGAGGACGCGACCCGCGAAACCTATGAGCAGGTTTACCATGCGCTCGGTTTTGACCGTCCGCTATGGCAACAGTTCATCTATTATCTAGGCGACGTCTTCACCGGCGATTTCGGAACGTCGATCCGTACCGGTCGCCCCGTCATCGAAGATATAATACGAGTGATGCCGGCGACGATGGAGCTTGCGACCTTCGCGATCCTGATTGGCGCCGGCCTTGGAATTCCCATGGGCGTCTATGCCGCCGTCAAGAAAGACCGCTGGCAGGACCATCTCGTGCGGGTGCTCAGCCTGTTCGGCCATTCCATGCCGATTTTCTGGACCGGCATGATCGCGCTGATCGTTTTTTACGCCCATCTCGGGCTTGTCGGCGGTGGTGGCCGCATGGACCAGTTCTATATCGGTCTCGTGGAGGAGCGGACGGGCTTCCTGCTGATCGACAGCCTGCTCGCGGGCGATATGGAAGTCTTCTGGTCTGCCATCAATCACCTCATCCTTCCCGCCGCTCTGCTGGGTTATTCGTCGTCGGCCTATATCACCCGCATGACGCGCAGCTTCATGCTCGACCAGCTAGGGCAGGAATATGTGACGACCGCCCGCGTCAAAGGCCTGTCGCAACGGCAAACGGTTTGGCTGCACGCTTTCGGCAATATCCGCGTGCAGCTGGTCACCATCATCGCCCTTGCTTACGGCTCACTGCTGGAAGGCGCTGTCCTTATCGAGACCGTCTTCGCCTGGCCGGGTTTCGGCCAATATCTCACCAGCAATCTTATCATCGGCGACATGAATGCCGTGATGACCTGCGTACTCATCGTCGGCGTCATCTTCATCGGGCTCAATCTCCTGTCCGACATTCTCTACCGCTTTTTCGATCCGAGGACCCGCTGATGACAGCCCGTGCTGAAACCTCCCTGCGTCTTCCCGTGCCGTTGAACGCGCTGAAGAACATCCTTGTCTTCCTGCTGAAAAGCCCGACATCGGCTTTCGGCCTGGCTGTCTTGCTGCTTCTCGTCATCGCGGCGGTTTTCGCGCCCTGGCTTGCGACGCATGATCCTTATGTGCAGGATCTCGCCAATACGCTGCAACCGCCAGGCAACGGCCATTTCTTCGGCACGGACGAGCTTGGACGCGATATCTACAGCCGCCTTCTCTGGGGCGCGCGCATCACCCTCACCATCATTTCGCTGGTGTCGATCATCGTCGGTCCGGTCGGTCTTCTGGTCGGCACGGCCTCGGGTTATCTCGGCGGCAAGTTCGATACGGTGATGATGCGCATCACGGATATTTTCCTGTCGTTCCCGAGCCTCATCCTGTCGCTGGCCTTCGTGGCGGCGCTTGGGCCCAGTCTCAACAATGCGATTATCGCGATCGCGCTCACCTCATGGCCGCCGATCGCACGTCTCGCCCGCGCCGAGGCGATGACGTTCCGCAAGGCGGATTATATCGCCGCCGCAAGGCTTCAGGGCGCCTCGCCACTGCGCATCATCGTCGAGTCGATCATGCCGATGTGCCTGCCTTCGGTTCTGATCCGCCTGACGCTGAACATGGCGACCGTCATTCTGACTGCCGCCGGCCTCGGTTTCCTCGGTCTCGGCGCGCAACCGCCGCTGCCGGAATGGGGGGCGATGATCGCCACCGGTCGGCGCTACATGCTCGACAGCTGGTGGCTCGTCACCTTTCCCGGTGTTGCGATCCTTTCCGTCAGCCTCGCCTTCAACCTTCTGGGTGACGGTCTGCGGGATGCGCTCGATCCGAAGCAGATGAACCGGAAATAGGGCCATGGACAAACCAATCCTCGACGTCGAAAATCTTCGCATCCGTTATGGCGGTTCGCCCACCGAGGCCGTGCGCGGCATCTCCTTTACCCTTGGCCGGGAACGGCTTGGCATTGTCGGCGAAAGCGGCTCGGGCAAGTCCACCGTCGGCAGGGCTCTGCTGCGCCTCCTGCCATCGGCGACGATCACCGCCGACAGGCTTGATTTCGACGGTCTCGATCTTCTGTCGCTCAGTGAGAAAGAGATGCTGAAGGTTCGCGGACGGCGTATGTCGATGATCCTTCAGGATCCCAAGTTCTCCCTCAACCCCATCCGCCGCGTCGGCGATCAGGTGACGGAAACCTATCTACGTCATTTTAAGGCATCGAAATCGGAAGCTCGGGAAAAGGCGCTCGCCATGCTCGACGCGGTGAAGATCCGCGACGCCGAACGCGTCTACGAGCAATATCCGCATGAGATTTCCGGCGGCATGGGCCAGCGTGTCATGATTGCCATGATGCTGCTTGCCGATCCCGATCTCGTCATTGCCGACGAGCCGACCTCCGCGCTGGATGTGACGGTACGACTTCAAGTTCTGAACATTCTCGACAGCCTTGTGCGGGATCGCGGCATCGGCCTGATCATGATCAGCCATGACCTCAATCTCGTGCGCAATTTCTGCGATCGGGTTCTCATCATGTATTCCGGCCGGGTGGTGGAAACGCTTGCCGCGCGCGATCTCGATCAGGCGCAGCATCCCTATACGCGTGGCCTTTTGGCGGCGCAGCCGCGCATCGGTGGCACGCGCGCGCCGCTCGCGGTGCTGGATCGCCGTCCCGAGTGGCTGGAGGAGAAAGTATAATGGCCGTTTCCGTTGAAACCCGCGATCTTTCCATCACCTTCGGCAGTGGCCACACGGCTCTGAAAGTGCTGCCCTCCGTGTCCTTCCGTGTCGAGCCGGGCGAGTGCTTCGGGCTGGTCGGCGAAAGCGGTTCGGGGAAATCCACCGTATTACGCTGCGTGTCGATGTTGAACGATTTCTGGAGTGGCGAAATTCTCATCAACGGCCAATCGGTTCGCGACATGCCGCTGATCGAGCGATGCCGCACGTTGCAGATGGTGTTTCAGGATCCCTATGGATCGCTGCATCCCCGCCAGTCGGTGCGCACCGTGCTGTCGGAATCGCTCTCGATCCACAAGCTCGGCGACCGCGAAGAGCGCATGCGCAAGGTGATTACGGATGTCGGCCTGCCCGTGTCGTTTCTGGACCGCTTCCCGCATCAGCTTTCCGGCGGCCAGCGGCAGCGCGTGGCGATTGCCCGTGCGCTGATCCTTGAACCGTCGCTGCTTCTGCTTGATGAGCCGACGTCTGCGCTCGATGTTTCGGTGCAGGCGGAAATCCTCAACCTGTTGCAGCGCCTGCGCGAGGAACGGGGTTTCACCTATATTATGGTGACCCACGATCTCGCCGTTGTCGATCACATGTGCGACCGCTTCGCTGTGATGCTGCGCGGTGAAATTACCGAAATCCTGCCGCGCGAGGCCATCGCCGGCAATGGCGCGACACATCCCTATGCGCGCGAACTGATCGGCGCCTCACTGGAATATGAAGGCGCGTGAGAGCTTCAAGAACGTGATCGCCTTCCTCCGGGGCGTCACGCATAATAAAATCCTCCTTCCTTGCCCGGCCTCAGTGCCGGGCAATTTTTTTGGATGGCGGGCCGCCAATTCCGCCTAGGCTGCTGACAAAGTACGAGACCCTCTCTTCCGTCATGCCGGACTTGATCCGGCATCCAGCCACGGCGCCTCTGCGCCGTGGAAAGACTCTTTCGCGATCAAGGACTTGATCGCACTAGACCCCGGATCTAGTGCGGGGTGACGGGGTTCTGATGCTGCGCTTTCGCCAACACGTCGGATTTATGGGACCTTGTTGCCAGTAAAAAGGCGCGGGAGTTAGCCGCGCCTTCTTTCCATTCGCATATGGTGTGGGATCACCGCTCCTTGCGGACGTCTTCAAAGCGCGAGAGCCAGGGGCTGACGATCATGCCCTTGATATCGCTGCGGAAGGCAGCAGTGTCGACGACTTCGGAGAAGGGCTGAATGGACATGACGATTTCGTCCATATAGGCCTGCAAATCTTCGTAGAGCTTTGCCTGTTTCGTCGCGTCGCGCTCGACAAGGGCTTCTTCGATCATCTTGTTCAGCTTTTCATCGAAGAAGCTCGTGCGCCAGCTCTGGTAGTTGGTGAGCTTGGCGTCGTCCGCATTGTTCGGATTATAGGCGATGGAGCGAAGGTTGTTGTCCGGATGCGGCTGCTGGCCGCCGCCGCCACGACCGAGAAGCAGTTCGAAATTGCGCTCGCGCATCGCGCCGTAGATCTGGTCGCCGGAGCCGCTGATCAGTTCGGCCTGAATGCCGGCCTGGGCCAGCGTGTTCTGGATTGCCGTTGCCGCTTTCATGAAGGGGTCTTCTGAAAGCACGCGCAGCGTCGTCTTGAAACCGTTTGGATAGCCGGCTTCAGCCAGGAGCGCCTTGGCTTTTGCGATATCGAGCTTGTATCCCTGATCGGGCAGCGCGCCCATCACGCCGGTGCTGAGAGAACGCTGATGCAGCTTGCCGTAATAAGGCATGACCGCCTTGTCGAGGCCGTCGTAGTCGATCAGGTAACGCAGGGCCTCGCGTACTTTCTTGTTCGCGAACTTCTCATCCTTCATCGACACGCTGAGGTAATAAAAACCGGAGCCGGGTGTGGATTCGATGGCGATGGCCTTGTCTGCTTCCAGCGACTTCAGGTCTGGCGCCTGCAGGGAGTAAGCGACGTCGATATCCCCCTTTTCCAGCATCAGCCGCTGTGATTGAGATTCGGGCAGATGGCGCATCAGGACGCGCTTCATCTGGGCTTTTTCGCCCCAGTAATCGTCGTTGCGGGTGAGGATGATATATTCGTTGGATTTCCACTGCGTAAGCTTGAAGGGGCCTGATCCTGCCGAATTGAGTGTCAGCCACGCGCCGCCGAGATCGCCGTCCTTTTCATTGGCAAGCGCCGTCTGGCTGTCGATGATCGAGCCGGGACCGTTTTGCCCGAGGATCATCAAAAGCAGATTGGGATCATCCGGCTTTGGAATATTCAGCACGAAGGTCTGGTCGTTTTCGGCAACGAAGAGCTTGTCGGCATCTTCCAGCTTGAAACCACGCGTTTTCAGGAATGACGATTGCGCCAGATTGCGGGCGAGCAGGCGTTTCAGGCTCCAGGCCACGTCTTTTGCCGTCACGGCGTTGCCGGATGCGAATTTGGCGTCGCCGCGCAGATGGAAACGGATCGATTTCCGGTCTTCGGCGATTTCCCAGCGTTCGGCAAGGCGGGGCTGTACGCTGCGATCTTTGGGTGAAAGCACGACCAGCGTGTCGTAGATGTTATTCAGAACCTGCACCGTCTCGCGGCCGGTAATGGCGGCGGGGTCAAGGGTCAGGATATTGCTCATGGTCGTAGCGACGATGAGCTGGTCTTTCGGCGTTTCGGCAAAGACGCTGAGCGGCATAGCGCCGATCAGCAATGCGCCCAGTGCGGCGGTTGCAAGAAAATGTTTCATTTTTCCTCCCATATGGCCGGTTCATACGGCCTTCCACGTTTCGATCCGCGCGCCTGTTCCTCCACAGGCTCCGCATGATCAGCCAAGAATGTCTCTGACCGGAGCGGCGAGCGCCCGGCCGATCGCGGCCGTTGCCGGCGCTTCCAGATGCACGCCATCCACGGGCGACGCGCTGGCGACCGATCCGGCATCGAAGAAGTCATGTCCGAGTTCGGCGGCGAGTTTGCGGTAAAGCGGCGCGAGCCGCAGCGATTGCTCGATATCGCGCCCGCCTGCGGGTTCTCCGCCAGGACCTGCGACGCAGGGCGGCGGCGCGACGATCAGAAGTTTTGGCACTGCTTCTCGCGGCTTGTAGATAAAGGTCTCGACGATTTGCGCCAGCCGCCGCATGCCGGAAACGGCGGCTTCCGCGCGCCCGCCATGCACCGGTTTGATGTCGTTGGTGCCGAGCATGATGATGACGAGATCGAGCGGCATATGGCACGAAAGCGCCACTTCAAGCGCGCGGACACCATTGCGGCAGGCGGGACCGGCATGGTCGTCATAACAGGTGGTGCGCCCGCCCAGCCCTTCGGAATGAACCTTTGCCTTTCCGGAAAGCTCGGCTTCCAGCACCTCCGGCCAGCGATATGTGGCCGGGTGCCTCAGGCCCGTGGCCGGGTCCGCACCCCAGGTGAGGCTGTCTCCAAAGGCGAGCACCGTTTTCATCGCCCGTTACCTCACCCGGTTATTGTCGATGAAGGTAAAATCGATATCCTCGCCAAGGCCCGGCCGGTTGGGAACGTGGACGAAGCCGTCGCTATCCATCGGGTCGGACAGCGACTTCAGATAGTCGTGGCCGTCATCATATTCGAGGAAGGGATGTAAGAGGCCGCGCTCGTACCAGCGGCAATTCTTGGTGGCGGCGACCACATGCAGGTTCATGGCCGTGTTGCCGTGCACCTCGCATTCCATGCCGAAGGCTTCGGCCAGATGCATGGTCTTGAGCGCCGGTGTGATGCCGCCGACATCGTTGACGCCGGTGCGAAGAATATCGCAGGCGCCGGCCTTGATCCATTCCGCGCGATGCCAATGTTTGCCGGCCGCGCTTTCCGGGCCGACGACCGGAATATCGAGATTGTCGGAGAGCCACTTGTAGGAGGATAACGACTGCTCATCCATCGGCTCCTCGATCCAGTCGAAGCCGAGCTTCTCCAGTCCGCGCCCGAGCGCCAGCGCATCGGTGCGGGAATACCAGTGAAAGGCGTCGATCATCAGGCGAATATCGGGGCCGACGGCCTCGCGCACGGCCGCGCAGGCCTTGATATCCATCTTCACATCCGGCGCCCAGCTCACCGGCGGCATCCATGTGTGCAGCTTGATGCCCTTGTAGCCGCGCTTCACCAGCGTTTCGGCAAAGCGGCCGTAGTCTTCAGGAGTTGCAAGCCCGCCTTCCAGCTCGTCGCCGCACATGATGGAGCCATAGGCGAGCACCTTGTCGCGATAACCGCCGATCAACTTGTATACAGGTTGCCCGAGGCTGCGGCCGGCAAGGTCCCAGAGCGCGCAATCCACTACCGCTAGCGTGCGGTCCGTCAGCTGCGCGGCCGAGCCGCGTTGCCAGTGGGCAAGGTCCTGCCACAGGCGTTCCCGGTCGCGATGGTCTTCGCCGATCAGGACTTTTTTTACGAATTTTTCGATGACGTGTGGGCGAACGATCTCCGGCGCGGTGAAGGAATGCCCTTCCTGACCGTCTTCCGTGCGGATGGTCAGCATGGCCTGTTCCACCTGATGCGCCGGGCCCGGATGTGCGTGACCGGCACTGTCCGAGTGCCGACGGGTCGTCGTGCGGAAAACACGGACCTCGACGTCGGTGATGATCATAATTCCTCCCTCATGCAGGTATCGCAGCGTTCGTTGTTGCTGCAATGTCATACATGTCTGCATTATTTGTCAACATGTATGGTAACCTGTATTACATGTATGGGAGGGAAATCAAGGGTATTTGCGCAAAGCCGATAATGACGGCGCTATCGGCCGAGTGATTTTTGGTCGGGGGAGGGGCAGCCCTTGCCTTGAAAGAGGGCGGGCGGATATGGCGAATGTTCTCAGAAATAATCCATAATTTTAGTAGATTATTGAATCGCGCAACGATCTTTCAACAATCGCCAGGACTATAAAAGACCATGCTGTGCCAGCGATGTCGGTCATCGTGCATTCTGTCTTGCGTATGCGCGGCACGGGAGGATGGCCGCACCTGCGCTGCCTGAGCCTCATCTTGCCGCAACAATCATTTCCGGATGCACACCATGCCCCTTTCCCATATTTCCCATTTCGCTTTTCTGGTTCCCGGCAATTATCACGATGATGATCCTGCGCAGGGGCTGGAGGAAACCCTGCAGCTTTTCGAGACCGGGGAGGCGCTGGGCTATAACAGCGCCTGGGTTCGCCAGCGCCATCTGGAGCGCGGCGTATCCTCGGCCGCCACTTTTCTGGCGGCTGCGTCGCAGCGCACCAAGCGGATTGGGCTTGGCACCGCCGTCATTCAGCTCGGTTACGAAAATCCTTTCAGGCTGGCCGAAGATCTCGCCACAGTGGATATCCTGTCACATGGGCGACTGAATGTCGGCGTTTCAGTGGGCGCGCCGCCCTTCGCCCATCTCATTTCGGACTATGTCGATACTGCACCCGATGCGGATTACAGCCATGCCCGCGCCGAGAAGCTCGCCAGGGCCTTGAGGTCGGAACCGCTGTCCAGCGAGACTGAGGCGGGTAATGCGGCCGGCGCGCAAGTGCCGCGCCTTCGACCCTTCGCCAGGGGTTTGACCGATCGTCTGTGGTATGGTGGCGGATCGCAGAATTCCGCGCGCTGGGCGGGAAAGGCGGGCTTCAATCTGCTGACCGGCAATATCGTCAGCGGTGAAGATACCGATGATTTTCTGACAGCGCAGGCAGCGCTGGTCAGCCGCTTCCGACAGGAATGGGCGCATGAACGTCAGCCGCGTGTTGCCCTTGGTCGCGTAATCCTGCCGACCGATAGCGCCAGCCCGGCGACACGCCGCCGTTATGTGGAATTTGTCGCCGAGCGCGACAAGCGAACGCATGCGCCGCATGGTGCGCGACGCACGCTTTTTCTGTCCGATATCGTTGGAACAACCGACGAAATTCTGGAAAAGCTGTCGCGGGATCCCGTTCTGCCGCACGTCTCGGAACTCAGGCTGGAACTACCCTATGAATTCCAGCCGGAAGATTATCGCCAGATCGTCGCGGATTTCGCGTCCGTCGTGCCGCAGCTTTCTGGCGGAAAGCCCGTTTTGAGAGCGGCAACGGGCCAATAAGGTTATCACAACGCCGCCATTCCCGCGCCGAGCAAGGGAATGGCGGGCGATGGGACCGTCGTCAGTCCGGTTGGGGCAAGCCGTATCTGTCGCGTATCGTTGCGCCTTCATATTCGCGCGGGTAAACGCCTCGGTCTTGCAGCACCGGCACGACTTTTTCGACGAATTCGGCGATATCGTCAGGGGCGCGGGGCGGCTGCAGGGTATAGCCATCGACCGTGCCGTCTTGCCAGAGGTCGATCATGCCGTCCGCCACCTCTTCCGCTGTGCCGAGTAGCAGCCGGTGGTGCCCCTCCGAGCGCCGCACGGCCTCGCGGGCGGTAAGCTTTTCGTGGGTCAGTAGCTCGGAAAGGCCAAGCCCCATGCCCACTGCCCATTGGCGGTTCGGGTCGGGAATGAAGCGCTCGCCATCCAGTTTCGCATCGGGATCGAAATCGCGGGGTTCGATACCGTTTTCCTTGGCGAAGCGCGCCAAGAGACCGTCTTCCGAGCCGGTTCCGCTGTAGAGTTCGTGTTTGCGCAGCGCTTCCTCGCGGGTTTCGCCGAGAATGACGACGAGGCCGGGAACGATGCGGATGCCGGAGGGATCGCGGCCGAAGGAGACGGCGCGGTCACGGACCTTTTTGCCAAAGGCCTGGCCGGCGGGGCGTGACAATATGTTGCAATAGATGATCTCACCATGGCGCGCCGCCAGATCGATGCCGCCTTCGGAGGCGCCCGCCTGGGCGATGACGGGGTGCCCCTGCGGCCCGCGCGGCACGTTGAGCGGTCCTTTGACATGGAAATATTGCCCCTCATGATCGATCGTCTCGGCCGTCGCCGCATCCCAGAAACGGTCTTCCGGCACCTCGCCTTCGCGGCGCGGATCCCAGCTCGACCAGAGCTTTTTCGCGACATCGAGAAATTCGGTGGCCTTGGCATACCGCTCATTGCGGGGCGGTAGCGGATCATTGCCAAAATTGGCGGCGACGTTCGGATTGAAGGAAGAGACGATGTTGACGATCAACCGACCACCGGTGACGATATCGATGGATTGCGTCCGTCTGGCGAAATTATAGGGCGAATTATAGGTGGAGGACACCGTCGCCACAAAGCCGATATCCGGCACCTGTGCGGCGAGCGATGTGGAGAGGATAAGCGGATCGATGGTGTGAAACGGGCGGCTTGTCGGGTCGGTCAGCAGCGCCGGGTGATCGGAAAGGAAAACGGCGTCGAACCGGCCTTTGTGGGCCAGTTCCGTCAGCCGCCGGTAATAGCCGATATCGTTGATATCGTGCCGGTCTCCGCTCCTGTATTTCCAGGCATTGGCGAGGTATCCGGTGGTGTTGATGCCGACATTCAGATTGAGCCGGCGTTTGTTCGTGCTCATGCTTCCACTTTTCTTTCAGGTCTGTTGGATTGCCGGCCTGCGGATCCGGCGTAATTGTGGGGAAGCGTAACAGCCGGGGTTTCGGTCGCGAGTTAAAAATCCTTGCTGCTCGGAGAAGAAAAACTTTCGAGCCATGGTTGCGTCGGCGCGCAAGGAGACGCCTCCCATCAAGCACACTCGGCCAAGGCATCGTTCGAAAATGATGCCATTTCCGAAAGGATATTTTGTCTACAGCGTGAGTGCTGGCGATCTGGAAACGAATTTCCTCAATGGCCTCCCAAATAGTACACTTTATCTATAGAAAATATTTCATCGCGTGTAGCGTGCCTCCAGATCGCAATTGAGAGGACGAACGCCATGGCTGATGCGGCCGTTCGCCTCGCACATCGGATTTATTCGGAGACAGACATGACCTTTTCCAGACGCCAGTTTCATAAGATTGCACTCGCCGCCGGCGCTTTCGTGGCACTTCCGGGCGGTTCTTTTGCCGCTGCCGAAGAGCCGGTTTCGGGCGGCACGCTCAAGATCGTTTATTTTCCCGAGCCGACCCAGCTTGTGGCGATCAATACCAGCGCGGGTGGCCCGCAGTTCATCGGCTCGAAGATTTATGACGGGCTTTTGACGTACGATTACGAACTTTCGCCCAAGCCAAGCCTTGCCAAAGAATGGAGCGTTTCCGCCGACGGGCTGGAATATGTCTTCCATTTGCAGCCGAATGCGAAGTTCCATGACGGCAAGCCGGTGACATCGGCGGATGTGGAGTTTTCGATCCTGCGGCTGAAGGAAGCCCATCCGCGTGGTCGGGCGACTTTCTCGCATGTCGAAAGCGTCGATACTTCCGATCCTTTGATCGCAAAGGTGAAGCTTTCCAAGCCGGCGCCGGGATTGATCACTGCGCTCGCCTCATCGGAATCGCCTGTTGTGCCGAAGCACATCTTCGAGACCTTCAAGCCGACCGACAATCCGAAACCCGCCCAGATCATCGGCAGCGGTCCATTCGTGCTGAAGGAATGGGTGCCGGGCAGCCATATTCTTCTGGAAAAGAATGCCGACTACTGGGACGCGTCAGGCCCCTATCTCGACCGCGTCATCATCCGCCTCATCAACGATGCGGGCGCTCGCGCGGCGGCGCTCGAAACCGGGGAGGGCGACATCGGCCCGAACCCGGTGGCGCTTGCCGATCTGGAACGGCTGAAATCAATCCCGACGCTGAAGGTGGATGACCGCATCTATGCCTATGCCGGTCAGCAGAACCAGCTCGTCATCAACCTTGAGAACGAATATCTCAAGGAATTGAAGGTGAGGCAGGCCATCGCCCACGCGATCGACGTTCCGGCATTGATCGACACCGTGCTCTATGGTTACGCCGTGCCATCGCCCACGCCGATCAGCCCCGGTCTTGCGAAATTCCACAATCCGGATATCGGTTTTGCCAAATTCGACGTCGGGCTGGCGGAAAAACTGCTGGATGAGGCAGGCTTTCCCCGCAAGGATGGCGGCAAGCGCTTCAAGCTCAGGGTCACGACCAACCCGTTCAACCCGCAGACCTATTCGGATTTCATCGCACAGGCGCTTTCCAAGATCGGCATCGAGGCGGATATCCAGAAATTCGATTTCGGCACCTATGTGAAGGTCGTTTATACCGACCGTGCCTGGGACCTTTCAGTCGAATCCCTCTCCAATACCTTCGATCCGACGGCCGGCGTGCAGCGCGTCTATTGGAGCAAGAACTTCAAGATCGGTCTGCCGTTCTCGAATGCCAGCCACTACGCCAATCCGGAAGTGGACCGGCTGCTGGAAGCGGCGGCGGTGGAGCCGGATATCGAAAAGCGTGCGGCTTTCTTTAAAGAGTTTCAGGCCGTCGTCGCCAAGGATCTTCCTGTCATCAATCTCGTCTCGCCGATCCAGCCGGTCGTCGGCAGCGTCCGCATCAAGGATTATGCGACGGGAGCGGAGGGTCTCAGCGGCAATCTCGCCAAAGCGTGGGTGACGAAGGAGGCGTAGCGCCTCCCCACCTCTCGTTTAAAGCCGTGTCAGAGTTTAAAAGGGTTCATCGCTATGAGCAGAAAATCCGAGAAGCTGGTCCTCAATGCGTTCATCTATCCGGGTGGACATCACGAAGCAGCCTGGCGTCACCCCGAGTCGGAGCCTCTCCGCGTCACCGATATAAGGCTCTATCAGGATATCGCCCGCAAGGCGGAGGCGGCAAAGCTGGATGCCATTTTCTTTGCTGATGCGCCGGTGCTGGACGCCAATATCCGTTATGCCGCCCGCCACCGGCTGGAGCCGATCACCATGCTGGCGGCCTTGGCGGCCGTCACCGAAAAGATCGGCTTCATTGCGACGGCCTCCACCACCTATTACGAGCCTTACAATCTCGCGCGGCTGTTCGCTTCGGTCGATCATATCAGCGGCGGCCGGGTGGGCTGGAACATCGTGACGACCTCGGTGGATGCAGCTGCCGGAAACTTCAATCTCCAGCAGCATCCGCCGCATGCCGACCGTTACCGTCAGGCGACAGAGTTCGTCGACGTCGTGACAAAGCTCTGGGACAGCTGGGAAGACGATGCCATCGTCGCCGACAGGGAGAGCGGTCTTTTTGCCGATACCGACCGCATTCATCCCGCCAATCATGAGGGCGAGTTCTACCGCGTGCGGGGCGCACTCAACATGCCGCGCTCGCCGCAGGGCCGGCCGGTCTATGTGCAGGCCGGCTCCTCGGAGGAAGGGCGCGGCTTTGCCGCCCGTTACGCCGAGGCAATCTTTACCGCGCATCAAACTCTGGAGAGTGCGCGGTCTTTTTATTCCGACATCAAGAGACGTGTGGCAGCCACGGGGCGTAATCCCGCCCATGTGAAAATCCTGCCGGGCATCAGCCCCTTCATCGCCTCCACCGAAGAGGAGGCGCGCAGGCTCGAGGCTTCCTTCAACGATCTCATCCAGCCGGCCTTTTCGCTCGGGCAGTTGCAGCGCATCACCGGCATCGATCTCTCATCGGCCGATCTCGACCAGCCCTTGCCGCAGGAAGCCGTGGAAGCGACACGCGCGCAGGCGGATAGCAGTCGTCACCAGCTGGTTCTCGATGTCATCGACCGGGAAAATCCGACGATCCGGCAATTGCTGCACCGGCTTGCCGGTGGGCGCGGCCACAAGGTGATTTCGGGAACGCCGGAACAGGTGGCGGACTGGATAGAGACCTGGTTCCGCGAGGGCGCTGCCGACGGGTTCAACATCATGCCGCCATGGCTGAATGGCGGGTTCGATATCTTCGTCGACGAGGTCGTGCCGATCCTGAAACAGCGCGGGCTGTTCCGCGAGGATTACGAGGGCGATACGCTGCGCGATCATTACGGCCTGCCCCGGCCGGAAAACATCCATGCGACGAAGGAGTTGCAAAGGGAACGCGCCTGAGGTGGGACGGGCGTGTTCAGGCGGCGGCCTCCAGGGAGCGTATATCCTCGCGCAACAAAGCGAGTAGAGATGCGATTTCCGGCAGTCGCCGCCTGTCAGGACTTGTCAGCAGGTGATAACGGCTGGCCGTCGGCTGCGGTGCGCCGAAGGGTGTGATCAAGCGGCCGGTTTTAAGTTCTTCGGAAATCAGCGAATGGCGCGCAAGGCCGATGCCATGGCCGGACAAGATTGCCTCTATCAACGCGGTCTGGCGCGAAAAGCGCGGTCCGGTTGCCGAAAGCCGCAGCGGAATGCGGCAGGCGCGAAGCCAGTTTGCCCATTCGAAGGCAGCATCCGCGCCATTGCCGCGCAACATCGCAAAAGAGAGATCCCGCAGCCGCTCGGCTTCGCCGCAAAGGCGATGACGGGCCGCGAAATCCGGCGTGCAGACGGCACTGACGGTATCGGCAAAAAGCGGTTCGTGAATGAAGCCGAGGATTTGTCCATGGGTCGCGACGATGGCGCAATCGGCATCGAAATGGGTGAGGTCAATGGTGTCGCCCTCAAGGGATTCGATTGAAAGGTCCACATCTCCGAGAGTAGGAACGATGCCTCCCAGCCGTGGCGCCAGCCAGCGGGCAGCAAAACAGCCTTCCGCCAGAACCTTCAGCTGTCGCCGGCCGCCGGAAGCCATGAGATCGGAAAGGCTACCTATCATGGTTTCGAAAGCGTCCGCGAGGCCGGGGTAAAGCGTGCTGCCGGCATCGGTCAGCACCAGTTCGCCGCGCTGGCGGCTGAAGAGCGGCTGGCCGAGATGGGTTTCGAGAATGCGGACCTGCTGGCCGATTGCGGCAGTCGAGACATGCAGTTCCTCCGCCGCCCGCGAGAAGCTGGCGTGACGGGCGGCAACGACAAAGGCGCGCAACGCCGTCAGCGGTGGCAGCCGGGAAAGTGTCGGCAAGCGAAAAGCCGCCCGCGCGACGGAAGGAGGGATGAATTCCGTTCTCATGGCCGTCTCCTCTTCATGGCTGGAGCATTTCCAGTAAAAGTGCGTAGCGGTTTTACGTCCGGAAAATGCGAAAAAACAAAGTGATAGAGCACGTCCGACGGATCCGTTTTGACCGGACGTGCTCTAGAATACCCGGCCTTCCTTCAGATGCGTCGTGGTGCCGTTGAGGTAGTAGTCGCCGACGACACGCGCCTTGTGGGCAAGCGGATTGTGGTTGTAGACCGTGCGGATGTTGCGCCAGTGGCGGTCGAAATTCCGCTCGCTCGATGTCGCCGAGCCGCCGCCGAGTTCGTAAAGATTGGTGGCGACCGTCAGCGAAAGCTGCGAGGCGATGATCTGGGTGCGGGCGGTGGCGAGCGAACCTTCCAGTAGGGCTGCCTCTATCGCCTCTTCATCGCCGCTGGCGAAAGCAACAGCCGTCCGGTCGAGCGTTCGGGCCGCCTCGCGGATCAGCGTCTTGACGGCGAAGGCGCCAGCGCTGATTTCGCCGAGCATCTTCTGTACGAAGGGATCCTGACTGGCGGTTTCCGCGCTGCTGTGGAGCGTGGTGCGTGCCTGGCGCTGCACATAATCGATACCGTCATTGAGTGCGCCCTGAACGGCACCGGCGGCGGAGGCTGCGAGATGCAACTGCCGCATGGCCGAGCTGTGGCGTCCGACCTGGCTGCCGAGCTTGCGGGTCGTCAGTTCATGCGGGAGCACTTCGACATTTTCAAGCAAAACGCCGCCGCTTGCCGTCATGCGCTGGCCCATGCTGTCCCAGTCGTCGAGAATGGTGATCCCGGGCCGATCAAGCGGAATGAGGACGCCGATCGGCTGTTCGTCGTCGCCGACAGCGCTGAAGGTGCCGAAATCTGCGAAGGCGGTGCCGGTCGCATACCATTTGCGGCCGTTCAGACGATAACGGTCGCCATCGGCGCTGAGGCGCGTGGTGATTTCGCCGGGGCGTTTGGTGCCCTGTTCCGTGCTGGCGCCCGCGAAGAGCTTGCCGGTGAGGACATTTTCGAGGTGCCGCCGATCCTCAAGCTCTATCGGTGTGAGAGCGAGGTTTTCGGTGAAATTGAAATGGCTGCGGAGTGCGTGCGGAATATTGCTGTCGGCTTCGCCGAGGATCATCAGCACTTCGATATAGTCCGCAATCGAGCCGCCCGGTCCGCCCTTAACCTCGGGGATGCGCAGCGTGCCGATCTTCGCCTGCTTGATCAGATCGAAGATTTCAAAGGGCAGTTCCCGATGGCGTTCACGGCGGGCGGCATCCTTGGCCGCGACAACCGCAATGTCCCTGGCGCGCGCCAGAATGTCGTCCCGGCTCGGTACGCCGGAATTGTCGGTGGTTGCGGTCTGTATTTTAGGATTGGACATTGCGGGTTTCCCTGAGCGGATGTGATGACCTGCGGCACGGTCGCGCCGCAGGCATTTTCTTCTGGACGATCAGGCGACCGCGCGCGGCTTGACGACCGGGCGCGGAGCGGGTTCGACATTACGCGGCACGCGGCCTTCGACGGGATGACTCGGATCGTTGAAACCGGGTGTGGAGGGATGGCCTGTTGTCACAAGGCTGTCGACGAGCGCCTCGTCTTCCGCATCGATCTTCACATCCAGCGCGCGGACGTAACCGTCCCAATGATCTTCAGTGCGCGGACCGGTGATCGCCGCTGTGACGAACTTGTTGTTCAGCACCCAGGCGAGCGCGAAATCTGCTGCCGAAACGCCCTTCGATGCGGCGTGTGCCGCAACCTTCTGGGCGATTTCGACCGATTCCGGACGCCATTCCGTTTCCAGAACCCGCTTGTCACCACGGCCGACGCGGGTATCGGCGCCCGGCTGCTCGCCCGGCTGATATTTGCCGGTCAGGACACCACGCGCCAGCGGCGAATAGGAAACGACGCCCAGCCCGTAATTATGGGCCGCAGGCAGCTGCTCGGCTTCCGCCGTGCGGTTGACGATGTTGTAGAGCGGCTGGCTGGCGATGGGCCGGTCGATGCCGAGCTGGTCGGCCAGATGCGAAATTTCGGCGATGCGCCAGCCACGGAAGTTTGAAACGCCGAAGTAACGCAGCTTGCCCGCGCGAATGAGATCTGCGATGGCGCGCACCGGCTCTTCCAGCGGCGCGTCGAAGACGGCGCGGTGGAAATAGAGAATATCGATATAGTCGGTGTTGAGACGGCGAAGCGAATTCTCGACGGTCTCGATCACCCACTTGCGCGAATGTCCACCGAGATTAGGCCCCTTGGTATGGGAATTGACGAATTTCGTCGCAAGAACCCAGTGATCGCGGCTGGCCTTGATGCCGCGACCGACGACTTCTTCCGACTTGCCGTCGTGATAGACATCGGCGGTATCGATGAAGTTGATGCCCTGCTCGCGCGCTTTGTCGATGATGCGGAAGGCCACGTCATCCGGCGTCGGACCTCCGAACATCATCGTGCCGAGGCTCAGCGGCGAAACCTTCAGCGCGCTGCGTCCGAGATAGCGATAGTCGACCATTATGGTTGCTCCTTCAAGTTATTGGGCATGGTTGGCAAGTTATTGGGCATGGTGGCAAGCCACGGCGTGGTTCTTGCCGAAAAGGGTGTAATCCGGCGCTTTTTCGCGACAGAGATCGGTGGCGAGCGGGCAGCGGGTGTGAAACCGGCAGCCGGATGGCGGGTTGTGCGGGCTGGGCAGATCGCCGGAAATGGGAGCCGCTTGCTTGCGACGCGCGGGATCGGGAACGGCTGCGAGAAGCGCACGGGTATAGGGGTGTTTCGGCGACGCCCAGAGCTCAGCGGTCGGTGCGCTTTCCACGATCTTGCCGAGATACATGACGAGAACGCGGTCTGAGAAATAGCGCACAACCGAAAGGTCGTGGGACACGAAGAGATAGGACAGCGAAAGCCGCTTCTTCATCTCCACCAGAAGGTTGAGGATCTGCGCCTGAATGGAAAGATCGAGCGCTGAGACCGGCTCGTCGCAGACGACCAGCTCCGGCTCCAGAATGAGCGCGCGGGCAATGCCGATGCGCTGGCGCTGGCCGCCGGAAAACTCATGCGGATAACGGTCGAGTGCGTCAGGCGGCAGGCCCACCTGCGTGACGATGGCCTCGACGATTTGCCCCTGACGCGCCCTGTCGCCAATGCCGTGCACCTTCAGCGGTCCGGTAAGGATGGTGCGAACCGTCTGGCGTGGATTGAGCGAAGCGAAGGGATCCTGGAAGATCATCTGGATGCGGCGACGGATGCCGCGCAGCTGCGACGACGACATCGCCGTGACATCGGCGCCCTTGAAGGTGATCCTGCCGGAAGTGGGCTCGACCAGCCGCATCAGCGACTTGCCGAGCGAGGATTTACCGCAGCCGGATTCGCCTACCAGCGCCACGGTCTCACCCGCCTCGATGTCGAGCGACACTTCATCGACGGCACGGACGGTTCCGCGTCCTCCTGAATAATGGGTGGAAAGACTATGCACTGACAAGAGCGTCATCGAATACCTCCTGGGATGTGGGGGACACGAAGGGGCAGGCGGCGTAGCGGCCTTCCGAGATGAGCCTCAGCGGCGGTACGAACTGCCCGCAGAAACCGCGGGCGCTCGGACA
Organism: Rhizobium nepotum 39/7; assembly: GCF_000949865.1. Lineage (GTDB taxonomy): Bacteria > Pseudomonadota > Alphaproteobacteria > Rhizobiales > Rhizobiaceae > Agrobacterium > Agrobacterium nepotum. Next base: position 153,983 of record NZ_JWJH01000003.1, read on the forward strand.
GCGTGGCCGGAAGGCGCAGCCGCGCTCGCCCGTGGCGGAAACGATGGAGCCCGGAATTTCGATGAGTGGCCCGTCGCGATAATGCTGGCCGTCTTCCGCGCGCGGAGAGGCGGCGAGCAGGCCGCGGGTATAGGGGTGGTAAGGATTGGAGAAAACCGGTTCCGGCAGGCCCTCTTCCACCTTGCGGCCGGCATACATGACCATCACCCGGTCGGCCCATTGCGCGACAATGCCGAGATCGTGGGTGATGAGGATGACGGCCATGTTGAGATCGCGGCGCAGATTGTCGAGCAGCTGGAGGATTTGTGCCTGTATCGTCACGTCCAGTGCGGTCGTCGCCTCGTCGGCGATCAACAGTTTCGGATTGCAGGCAACACCGATGGCGATCATCACGCGCTGGCGCATGCCGCCGGAAAGCTGGTGCGGATAATCGTCCACACGACGGCGGGCGTCGGGAATATTGACGAGGTCAAGAAGCTCGATTGCGCGTTTGCGCGCCTGATACCTGTCGATCCTTTCATGGATGCGTAGCACCTCGACGATCTGTTCGCCGACCGTCAGGACCGGGTTCAGCGACGTCATAGGCTCCTGAAAGATCATGCCGATATCCCGTCCGCGAATGCCGCGCCATTGCCGCTCGGAAAGCGGCAGGAGATCGCGACCCTCGAGCAGAACACGCCCGCCGGTCTTTGCATGCGACGGCAACAGGCCGATCAGGCCAAGCGCAGTCAGCGATTTGCCCGAGCCGCTTTCGCCGACGATCGCCAGCATTTCGCCGGACTGCACATCGAAGCTGACGCCCTTGACCGGCTGGGTGGAGCCGAAGCTGACGGAGAGATCGTGGACTTCGATCAGTTTGCTCATCGACGTTCCTCCGAGAAACGGGGGTTGAGCGCATCGTTGAGGCCATCGCTGATGAGGTTCAGCGAAATAACGGTGAAAACGATGGCGAGGCCGGGAAGGGCGGTCAGATACCAGGCGGTGCGGATAACGTCGCGTCCCGAACCGATCATCGAACCCCAGGAAACACGGTTGGGATCGCCAAGCCCCATGAAGGAAAGCGCTGCTTCCATGAGGATCGCGCCCGCCACCATAACGGAGGAGGTGACGATGATCGGCGGCAGGGCGTTGGGCAGGATTTCTTGGAACACGATGCGCGCGTGGCCATAACCCAGGCTGCAGGCGGCAAGCACATAGTCCTTCTCGCGGATGGCGCGGAATTCGGCGCGGGTCAGGCGCGCAACGAGCGGCCAGGTGATGATGCCGATTGCCGAGGTGACCGTGGTGATTGAAGGCTGGGCGATGGCGACCAGCACCACCAAAAGCACGAAATTCGGTAACGTCTGGAAGATTTCAATGATCTTGACGAGAATATCGTCGATGACGCCGCCGAAATAACCGGCGAAAGCACCGATGGTGATGCCGATCGTAAGCCCGATCAGGGTGGCGATGACGCCGACGGTGAGCGAGATGCGTGCGCCGTGCACGATGCCGGCCAGAACATCCCGGCCCATGGAATCGGTGCCGAGCGGATAGGCCGGATTCTGGCCGGGCCAGAGGAAGGGGCGGGCCACCATTTCCAGCGGATCACCGGGATAGATCAGCGAGGCCGTGAGAGCGGCGATGAGGACAGTGGCGAGAAACAGCAGCCCGACGATGGCGTTGGGGTTGGTCAGAAAGATTTTCAGTTCGCGGCGCAATCCGCGCCGTGGCACGGAGACGGAGCGGGCCGAAAGCGCGTCCGGTGCGTGGATATAGGGCCAGACCTTTTCTTCGGGTTTTTTCGGTTTCGGATTGGTCTCATCAGTGCTGAGTTCGGCCGGGTTGAGAACTGCTGACGTATGTGGGGAATTCATCGGCTTTCTCCGATGCGGGGGTCGAGCCATGCCTGCAACAGGTCCACAGCTGCATTGACGACAATGACAAGAAGGGAAGAGAGAAGCAGGATGCCGAGCAGCACGCTGAAATCTCGCGCCATGACGGCTTCGAAAGCAAGACGGCCAAGCCCCGGCCAGCTGAAGACGGTTTCAACCACGACCGCGCCACCCAGCAGGCCGCCAATATGCATGCCGGCCATGGTGGTGATGGGGATCAAAGCGTTGCGCAGAATATGGCGGGTGGTGAGCCTGAACGGAGAAACGCCCTTGGCCCGCGCCGTGCGCACATAGTCCTGGGATTTGACTTCCAGCATCGCCGCACGGGTGAGGCGGGCATAGATCGCCAGAAAATAAAGCGCCAGCGAAAGGGCGGGGAGAACGATATAGCGCAGCCTGTCCAGAAGGGCGTCGAGCCCGGTGAGGCTGCTGCCGATGGTGCTGTCGCCGCCAGACGGAAGCCAGCCGAGCTTGACCGAGAAGGTCAGGATGAGCATCAAGCCGATCCAGAAACCCGGCACGGAATAAAAGATCAGCGAGCCTATCGAAATGATCCGGTCCGGCAGCTTGCCGGAAAAGAGCGCCATGATGGAGCCGAGGAACACGCCGACGAAAATCGCGATAGCGAGGGCCGCTCCCATCAGCGCGAGCGTGCCGGGCAGGCGCTGGCCGATGAGGTCCGCCACCGGCATGCCGTAACGCGGTGAAAAACCGAGGCTGAATTGGGCCAGATTGCCGAGATAGTTCATGAGTTGATGCATGACCGGCAGGTCCAGTCCGAAGCGGGAACGGAGTTCGGCCATGGTCTCGACCGTCGCCGAACCCGCTTCCGCCGCCAGCACATCGGCTGCGTCGCCGGGCGCCAGCTGCAGCAGGAAGAAGTTCAGAATGACGATACCGAGAACCGTCGGAATGGCCTGAATGGCGACCCGTTTTGCCTGCGATAAAATCCGTTTCGAATTCGACATCGGCTCCAGTCCGTAAGCTTGGAAAACATGAAATCAGCCTTTGAAGGCGCGGGTATTAGTTGACTAATTTTATGGAATTTGTCAAAGAGTAATAGAATTATTTTCTTAAATTTACGATAAAGCGCGCCATAAAGAAAAGATAATTCCTATTAATGAGGGTGGTTGGTGCTTCATACCAATCTCACTCTCGTCTGCGGAACAAACTTCTTCCTAAGCGCAACTGTTCAGTTTTGCCGATTTTTTGTCGGTTCAATTAAGGAGATGTATCGCATGACTGTTTTCAACCAGACGACGCGGCGTGGATTTCTGCTGGCGTCCGTAGCGCTCGGCGTGGTGTCGCTGCCGGGGCTGAAGCTCCGTGCTGCGGAGCCGGCAAGCGGCGGTACTGCCACCTTGCTCATCTCATCGGAGCCGCCGGTACTGACGACGATCGCGCACACGGCCTATAATTCCGTCTATATATCGCCCAAGGTCACCGAAGGGCTGCTGACCTATGATTTCGATCTCAATCCGAAGCCGCTTCTGGCAAAATCATGGGATGTGAGCGCGGATGGCCTGCGTTACACCTTTAAACTCAGACCCGGCGTGAAATGGCATGACGGCAAGCCTTTCACCGCTGCCGACGTGGCATTCTCCATCAACACCATCAAGGAAGTGCATCCGCGCGGGCGCAATACCTTCCTGAACCTCACCAGCGTCGAGACCCCGGATGATCTGACGGCGGTGCTGGTTCTTTCCAAGCCCGCGCCTTACCTGATAACGGCGCTTGCCTCCGCCGAAACGCCTGTCGTACCCAAACATCTCTATGAAGGCACGAAAGTCACCGAAAATCCGATCAATCTCGCGCCTATCGGCACCGGCCCGTTCAAATTCAAGGAGTGGGTGCGCGGCAGCCATATCGTTTTTGAGCGTAACGCCGATTACTGGGATGCGCCACGTCCCTATCTCGACAAGCTTATCGTCCGCTTCATTCCGGATGCCTCGGCCCGCGCCATCGCCATCGAAACCGGCGAGATCGATCTCGCGCCCAGCACGCCGGTCGCCTATAGCGATCTCGACCGCCTGAAAGAGCTGCCGAACCTCGGCTTCGAGACGAATGGCTATCAATATTCGAATTCCGTCAGCCGGGTGGAATTCAATCTCGAAAAGGACGTGTTCAAGGATGTGCGCGTTCGCCGCGCCTTCGCGCATGTAATCGACCGCAACGTCATCTTCAACACGGTCAACTATGGCTATGGCGCGACAATCACCGGACCGATCAATCCGAAACTCTCGAAATGGTTCGTCGAGGATTTGAAGACCTATCCGATCGATCTGAAGGCGGCGGAAGCCCTGCTGGACGAGGCGGGATACAAGCGCGGTGCGGATGGCATCCGTTTCAGGCTCAATCTGGACTATGTGCCGAGCACCGAGGCCTATCCGCGCGGCGCGGATTACATTCGCCAGGCACTGGCAAAGGTCGGCGTGGATGTGACGGTGCGGACGCAGGATTTCGCCACCTATACCAAGCGCATCTACACGGATCGCGATTTCGATTTTGCCTATGAGGGCATGAGCAATCTCTTCGACCCGACCGTCGGCGTGCAGCGGCTCTATTGGTCCAAGAACTTCAAGAAGGGCGTACCCTTCTCCAATGGCGCCGCCTACAGCAATCCCAAGGTGGATGCGCTTCTGGAAGCTGCCGCAATCGAGATCGATCCGGACAAGCGCGTCGCGCAATGGAAGGAAATACAGCAAATCCTCGTCGAGGACGTGCCTGCCATTGATATCGTCGCAGCTCCGGAAATCACCATCTTCAACAAGCGCATAGCCGATCACACCATCGGTGCGGAAGGTGTGGCGGGAAGCCTCGCCTTCGCGCATATCGCCGCATCCTGATTGTCTTGCTAAAGCCGGCCCGCCTTTTGCAGCGGGCCGGAGCATCTCCTCTCCATCGACAGGCACCTCAGCATCGCTTTTGGGTGCCACCGTTTTCATCGAGGCCAAAGCCATGAGCACGACACTTTCTGAAATCTGGTACACACGCTGCCCGGTGCCCACGCCCGTGGGGCTGGCGGCGCAGCTTGGTTATCTCGGAGAGACCTTCGAGGAGGTCGGCATATCGCTGAAATCCATCATCGATTCGCCGGATCGCTCCGTCCGGCAGAGCCATTTCAACCACACGCTGGAATGGTCCTTCCGCCACGGCGGCAATGTGCCGCCTATTCGCGCCCGCTCGGAGGGGCGTAATACGCGGCTTATCGGCATTACCTGGACGGATGAATTTCAGGCGATCATCACGCTGCCGGAAACCGGCATCCGCTCGCTTGCCGATCTCGTCGGCCGCCGTTTCGGTGTGCCGCGCAGGCCTGATGGTATCGTCGATTTCATGCGGGCGACGGCGCTGAAGGGCATCACCTCGGCACTCTCGCTGGAGGGGCTGAAGATCGAGGATATCGAACTGAAGGATATCGTCATCAAGGATTCCGTGCTGGCCTCGCAGGAGGGACCGTCCCTGTTTGGCCTGAAGCGCCGGCAATCCTTTGGCGAGGAGGTTATCGCGCTGCTACGTGGCGAGGTCGACGCGATTTTCGTCAAGGGAACGGCCGGTATTGCTGCCGCGAACCTGATCGGTGCGGTGCAGGTGGCGGAGTTCGGTTTTCACCCTGACCCGAAGATACGCATCAACTCCGGCTCTCCCCGCGTACTGACGGTTGACGGGCGGCTTGCCGATGAGCGCCCCGATCTGGTGGAGCGGCTGGTCGCCGCCATTGCCAAAGCCTCGCTCTGGGCGGAGCAGCATCCGGAAGAAACGCGCCGTTTCATTGCGCGCGAGGCGGGTGCGACCGAAGAACAGGTTCTGGCCGCCAACGGCCCGGATGTCCACCGCCATCTAGGCCTCGGCCTTGATGCGGACCTCGTTGCCGCTGTCGGCCATTACAAGGATTTCCTGCATCAATGGGGCTTCCTTGAAAACGACTTCGATCTCGGTGCGTGGATTGACGATCGTTTCGTCACGGCAAGTGAAAGGGCGGTGGCATGAGCGCTGCAATATCCGCCGTTCCTCGATCGCTGGAACAGTCATCCAGCCCGATTGCCATTGCAACCGCGCTCGCCGAAGGTTTCAGCCTGACCGCTGCGGACTACGACAAAAGCGGCGAGTTCGCCGCCGGCAATTTCGAGGCGCTGTTCAAGTCTGGCCTGCTCGGGCTCGTCACGGCTGAAAAGGACGGCGGCTGGGGAGAGGGCATGGAAACGGCGCATGCCGTCATCGCGGCCATCGCCAAGGGTGATCCGTCCACCGCTCTCATCCTCGCCATGCATTACAGCGTTCACGCGGCCATCCGGCGCGGCAAATGGCCGGCTGCTTTGGCGGCAAAGGTGCTGGCCGCCAACAGCAGGCAACCGGCGCTGTTGAACAATGCGCAGGCGGAACCGGGCATCGGTTCACCCGCCCATGGCGGCCTGCCGGAAACGACGGCGCGGATCGAGGGCGATGTCTGGGTGGTCAACGGCCGCAAGAGCTTCGTGACCGGCCTGCCGGGCCTGAAATGGGCGATCGTGCTTGCCCTCACGACGGAAGAGGCGCCGCGCCTGATCCAGCTTCTGGTGCCGCTCGATGCGCCGGGCATCGCCCAGGAGAAGGCATGGGAAGCGACCGGCATGTATGCGACCGCAAGTGACGATCTGGTGCTTGAGGAGGTAAAGGTGCCGCTTGCCGAGATCGTCGCCGAACAGCCGGCGGACGAGCCGTTGCGGCGCGATGAGGCTGATGGTTACAATTTCTTCGTGCTGCTGGCTTCCGTCTACCACGGCGTTGCGCTGTCCGCGCGTGATGCCCTGTTACGGCATCTGACGGGCCATGTTCCGGCAAGCCTCGGTGCGCCGCTGTCATCCATTCCGCGCATTCAGGAGGGTCTCGGCCAGATCGAAGTGCTTCTCACGGCGAATAGGCGCTTACTCCTCTCCGTCGCCCGCGATATCGATGTGGGAGAGAAGGTGGGAACGGATGCGCTCGCCGTCCGTCATGTGGTGATCGACAATGCGGTGGCGGTGACGGATCTGGCGCTGGAGCTTGGCGGCAATCGTGGCCTGCGCCGGGACTATAATCTCGAACGGCATCACCGCGACGCCATCACGGCGAGGGCGCATGCGCCGCAAAGCCACATGATCCGCACGATTCTCGGCCGCCAGATCATCAAGTCCGCCGGCGGCTGATCACATGGAGATAGGGGCGACCTTGCCCGGCAGGGCCGCCCCTAGTTCAAGCAGTCGGCATCAATCCCGGAGTAGCGGCAAAAGTTTGTCGCCCTGCCGTTCAATCTCCTGAAGGTAGGGCGTGTCGGACAGCACGAAATGGGTGATACCGAGCGCGCGATATTTGCGCAGTGAAGCGGCCACGTCTTCCGCTGAACCGACGAGCCATGTCGTTCCGGCGCCGCCGCCGCCATACTTGCCGGGCGCGGTGTAAAGATTGTCGTCCAGCACATCGTTCTGCCGGTGCAGGTCCAGCAGGCGGCGCTGGCCGACTGCAACCCCCTGAAGATGATCGTTCCAGCGCACGCCGTTGTTTGCGGCCATCTCGGCAACCTTCGCTTCCGCATCGCGCCACGCCTCGGCCGTGGTTTCGCGCACCAGCGTGGTGATCCGCAGGCCGAATTGCAGCGGTGGCAGGTCGCGGCCAAGCTTCTCACTGAAGTGCCTGAGCCGTTCGATCCGTTCGCGGACGCCGGCAAGCGGTTCGCCCCAGAACAGCTGCACATCGGCTTCGGTTGCGGCAACCTGTTCGGCAGCCTCGGAAGCGCCACCGAAATAAAGCTTGGGATGCGGCCGATCGACGCGTTCAACGATGCGCGGCGAGACGGTGGAGTTCTTGACCCGGAAATGTTCGCCGTCGAAAGTGACGTTTTCCTCGGTCCAGAGCCGTCGCACCAGCCGCATGAACTCTTTCGTGCGTGCATAACGCTGCGCCTGATCGCCTTCTTCGTCGCCATAGGCCGAAAGCTCGTCCCGGCCGGAGACGACATTGATCCGCACCCGGCCGCCGGAAAGCTGGTCGAGCGTGGCGGCGGCCGATGCAAGGTTGGCCGGCTTCCAGTAACCGGGGCGGATGGCGATCAGCGGCTCGAATGTGGTGGTGCGCGCGGTAAGCGACGCCGCCACCGTAAAGGTATCCGGACGCCCCCAGCCGGTGCCGATCAGCGCGCCTTTCCAGCCATGGTTTTCCAACGCTCTGGCATGGCTGGTCAACGTATCGAGGCTGTTATGGTCTTCACTGACGGCATCGCCCCTATGGCCGGGTTTGACGTCATTGGGGATGTACCAGAGAAATTCGCTCTTGCTGCTCACATTATCCGCCTGAATTTTGGTTTTATGCCGCGGTGGAATGGCCCGCCGATGTTCGGCCCTGGTCATTTTTTAGGTTCGGGAGGCGCAGCCTCCGATAGTGCGAGAATGGCAAACCGGCGGCGGCCCGGCCAAGCAGCGGTGTTTCTTTTGGGGTGCGGCAGAGGAAAAACTTTCCGCGCCTGCGCTTTATTATGCACATATTTTCCATAGAAAATATTTAAGGAAATGATTCCGTTTGAACGGCGTTGGAGCCACTGTAGAGAAAACATTTTCCGATCTTCTGAAATTGTCTGGATCGATTTTTCCTGAGTTCGGGAAAGTTGAGCAAGGCAATAGTCGATTAAAATCGTGAAATTCACCATTCTTGATACACACCGCCCGCAAACCACGGAGTAGGCATGTGTACGACCTTGATTGTTCCCGGCCTTAACGGTTCGGACGAGGGACATTGGCAGAGGCATTGGCTGCTGGACGATCCGCAGGCGCAACTGGTCGATCAGGAGGACTGGGACTGCCCGGTTCTTGACGATTGGCTTGCTCGTCTGGAGGTGGCGCTCGCCGCAACCGAAAGCGCCTATATCGTCGCCCACAGCCTCGGTTGCCTGCTTGTCGCGAATATGGCGTCGCGAGCCGTCGCCAGCAAAATCAAGGGCGCGCTTTTGGTGGCGCCCGCCCATCTGGACCGGGTAGAGGCGATGCACCCCTGCATCGTCCGCTTCGGCGCATTTCCTCAAGCGCCGCTCGCTTTCCCCAGTCTCGTCGTTGGCAGCACGAACGACCCCTATATGAACCCGGAAGAGCTGACGCGTACTGCTGCCGGCTGGGGAAGCGATCTCGTCAATCTCGGTTCGGTCGGGCATATCAATATCGCCGCCGGTTTCGGCCGGTGGCCAGAGGGCTATGCTCTCTTCGACCGCCTGAAAACGGCGGGCGCATCTGAAAAGGCGGCGACCAGATCGAGAATACGCGGCTTGCCCGCGATACACGGCGCGCATCTGGGTGATGCTGGCGCTCTGTAGTCTTTTTGTTCCAAGTCGGCGCGCTTTGAGTGGTCACCTCTGAGTGCTATCGCGATGATCCCATTATGGACGTTCGAAACGGATTTTTTCCCGTTGCCGCAACCTTAGTCCACATTTGCCGGCTATCCGCTAATTATAGAATAGTAATTTTATGGAAAATATTGACCATTTTGAGCAGCCGCCGGAGGATAGGGGACGTTGACCAAAGGAGGCGCACATGCCGCAGGGACTTCATGCGTTTACTTTCGATCTGTTCGGTCTGGCCGGGCGTCGCCCGCGCAAGGATGAGCAGGGCAATCTTCATCCGCTGGATCATTCCGGGCGCATCCGGCGGGAGAAAAGCGATCTCGAACTCGAACGGGAAGAGATCTGCGAAATGAATTTCGCGATGTTCGGCCTTTATCCGGTCTTCTAGCATTCCGGCGACGAGCTTCGAAGCGCGGTTTTCCCGTGGAGATAAACTCTCTTTGTAGCGGGGAAATTGGAACAAAATTTCTTAAACGCGCCGGGGAATTGGTTACCCTTTTATCATCAAGCCGAATTGCCCGATGGGCGGATTGCAAAGGACCTGTCGATGAGCAGCGCTGACAAACCACTCGATTTTCTGTGGTTCATACCCACCTCAGGCGATGGCAGCTATCTTGGCTCCGATGATCTGTCGCGTCCCGCCGATCCCGGCTATTTCCGGGAAATAGCGCAGGCTGCGGATCGGCTCGGTTATTCCGGTGTGCTCATTCCCACCGGCGTCGCCTGCGAGGAATCCTTCATTCTCGCGGCTAATCTCGCCGCCTATACCGAAAAGCTGAAATTCCTCGTCGCCATCCGTCCGGGCGTCGCCTCGCCGGCCTATTACGCACGGCTGGCCTCCACGCTCGATCGTGTTTCCAATGGTCGGCTGCTTCTCAACATCGTCGTTGGCGGCAGCGCGCAGGAACTGGCCGGTGACGGCATTTTCCTGCCGCATGACGAGCGTTACGATCACGCCGACGAGTTCTTCCAGGTGTTCAATTCCCTGATCGAAACCGGCAAGGGAGATTTCGACGGCAAATATATCAAGGCGCAGGGTGCCAAGCTCGGCCTGCCGCCGGTACAGGAACCGCGCCCGCCGCTTTACTTCGGCGGTTCTTCCGATGCCGGCATCGAGTTTTCGGCCGGTATTACCGACAAATATCTGACCTGGGGCGAGCCGCCGGCACAGGTGGCGGAAAAAATCGCCAAGGTTCGCGCCGCCACTGCAAAAAAGGGACGGGAGGTCACTTTCGGCATCCGCCTGCATTTCATCGTGCGTGAAACCGACGAGGAAGCCTGGGCCGATGCCGACCGGTTGATTTCAAAGCTCTCCGACGAAACCATCGCTTCGGCTCAAGAGGTCTTTTCCAAGGCGTCGGACTCCGTCGGGCAAGCGAGGATGCAGGCGCTGCACAATGGCCGGCGCGACAGGCTGGAAGTCTCCCCAAATTTGTGGGCGGGCATCGGTCTTGTCCGTTCGGGCGCTGGCACCGCGCTGGTCGGCTCGCCGAAAACGGTTGCGGCGCGCTTGAGGGAGTATCAGGCGCTGGGCATCGATACCGTCATCGCGTCGGGATATCCGCATCTGGAGGAAGCCTATCGGCTATCCGAACTGCTGTTCCCGGAAATTGGGCTTGGCGGGCCGCGCAATCAGATCCGCTCGTCTTTCGGCGCGAAACAGGTTTTTGGCGGCGGCGGGCATGGCGGCAACGTCAAGCTGGTGTCTGGCTCGTGATCAACCGCCGGAAGGCAGGTGGCGCTGCCTTCCGGTTTGCAGTTCCAGCGGGCGCCTATCCGGCGGAGCGTCCGCAGCAGAAGATGAACTGCATATAAAACATTATTTCCATAGAATATAAGTATTATGGAAAACGATGTCTATTTCAGGCCCCGCCACCGCTGCTAACTATTGATCAGTCAGCTGTTTTCAGGAGCGTCCGATGACATTGCAATATGCAGCCAAGGATCAACAATTCATCAATCTTCGCGATCCCGTCTCCGGCAAGGCGGCGGATGCCGACAGCCTGAAGGCGGCGCTCAGAACGCTGGGCGGCGGCGTCAGCGTGATCACGGCGGGCGAGGGTGACGCGCGCACGGGCGCTACGGTGACATCCGCCACCGCCCTGTCTGTCGATCCGCCAAGAATGCTGGTTGCGCTCAACCGTTCCTCATCCACATGGCCCGTGGTGCAGCGTTTCGGTCATCTCGCCATCAATATCATCGGACCGAACCACCAGTTCATCGCCAACCAGTTTGCCGGCATCGGCGGTCTGAAAGGGGTGGATCGTTATCGTGGTGCGGAATGGACCCGGCTGGCGAGCGGCGCACCCATTCTCGAGGATGCCGTTGCCGCGATCGATTGCACTATCGAAGAGACGATCGAGCGGCACAGCCACGTCATCGTCATCGGCAAGGTCGAGGCGATCCGCCTCGGCTCGGGCCATTCGCTGGTCTATCAAAACGGACGTTATCATTCGCTGGACTGAGCGCCGGCCGCTCCGGCGCTTTCACTCGGTCATTCTTTGAGGGAGTTGAGCATGGGATCCGTCACGCCACTTGGCGAAAGAATTCGTTTCGTGTCCCCGCGTCTCGGCGCGGATGGCGATGTGCTGACCGTCGCCCGAACGATCGCCGAAAAATGCGCCGTGGAAAGTCCGGGACAAATCCATGCCCGGATTGCCCGTTCCGGCCTTCTCGCCCTCTCCGTTCCAAACGAACTGGGCGGGGCGGATATAACCAACGACATTCTCTCGCAGGCGCTTTCGATTATTTCCGCCGCCGATGCGGGAGCAGCGCGTGATCTCGTCGAACACTTCACCGCGCTTGAATTCATCAGGAATTCGGGAAGCGACGAGCAACGCAAGGCTCTCTTTGCCCGCCTCGATCTTGGCGAGACCTTCGCACTTGCATCGTCTGGCGCAGGAGTGGATCAGGCGGTTCTGGTGACTGGCGACGACTACGCTCTGCGCCTTCCCGATGAGGCCGCGCGATCGGTCACCGCCGATGCGGACTGGATCGTCGTTCCGGCCGTCAACGCGGCCGGGCAGGCTCTAATCGTCGTTTTGCGCAATCGGCCGAATACATCATGGGACGGCCTGCTGCGCGCCGATCAGGTTGCGTTCCTTGCTCAGGGTGCCGGAAATCTGGCCGCTTCCGTTTTCACCCTGCTGAAGGCCGCCGTGGCTCTGGGTGAAAAACAGCGTGAGCTTTCAGCACTCCTGATTGACAGACTGGCCGATGAAGGCGACACGCGGCCCCTCATCGGCGAAATATTTCTCGCCATTGAACTGCTGAAGGCGCAAATTTCCCGCCTCGCGACCAATATCGATGCGGCGCAGGTGGGTGCGGAAAACGTTACCTATCGCTCGGTCAGGAACAATGCCATCACGCTGGAAATCCTGATGGTACGCCTGGGCCTTATCGACGGCGTAAGCGAATCCGGGCTGATCGCATCTCTGGACGAGGATCTGCGCCGGCAATAAGCGAGGCTTATTTACCTGCGGGAATGGAACGCGCGTCCTGCCCATCCTTGGCGACGAATTGTGCGAGCGTCATATTGTCCAGGATGGTTGCGATGGCGTCACGAACGTCCGTCATCGAAACCCTGACCTGACAGGTCTCGGGATCGTCACAGTCGTCGCAGGCTTCAAAGGCGGTGCGGCTGGCACAGCGGATGGGGGCCAAAGGCCCGTCCAGCGTGCGAATGACCTGGCCGATCATGATTTCCGAGGGCATTTTCGACAGCGAATAACCGCCATTCGGTCCCTTCTTGGAACGCAGAATGCCGCTGTTGCGCAGCTCCAGAAGAATAGTATCCAGAAATTTTTTCGGAATATTGTTGCGGGTCGCAATCTCGGTCACGAAGGCGGTCTCGCCCTGGGGCAACCGCGCCAGATCGACAAGAGCCTTTAGTCCGTATTTGCCTTTTTTGGTCAGCATCGCATGATCCGAAAAGAGAGCCGGCACATTCTGGAGCGCCGGATCATGTTGTTCTCAACTTACTAAGTAGTTTTTACCGAATTCCCGCGCAAGCCCGTTTCGTCGGGGTTTAGCACCGAAAACAGCTTCGCGTCGGCTTTTTTGACCTGTTTCCTGATGGTTTCGGATTGCTTTGCCAAAGACGCCTGCCGAAATCATCGGGGAAAACAATATTTTCTCTGATCCCACCGCAACGTGGAACGAACATCCTTTATTACTATATAAAATCAGTAGACAAAGTATGCATCAAAAGACGTGCGAGGTGATGATGTATACTCTCAGTTTGCTGGATAAGAGCCCGCTTCCGACGGGCGAAGACGCGGCAAGCGCGTTCCGCGACACGATCAATCTCGCCAGACGCGCCGAAGAACTGGGTTACCGCCGATTCTGGGTGGCCGAACATCACAATTCGCCCGAGCTTGCCGGTTCTGCGCCAGAGGCGCTGGTTGCGTGGATTCTGGCGAAGACGTCGCGCATCCGTGTCGGCTCCGGCGGCGTCATGCTGCAGCATTACAGCCCCTACAAGGTTGCCGAGGTGTTCAACGTTCTGTCGTCTCTCGCGCCCGGCCGGGTCGATCTCGGCGTCGGCAAGACACCGGGCGGCCTGCCGCTTGCGACATCCGCCTTGCAGCAGGCCTATGATCCCGCCCGCAAGCCGGATTTCGAAACGGCTTTCAGTGAGCTCACCACATTTCTGTCCGGTGCCGCACCGCAGGGGCATGCGCAGGCCGGGTTGCAGGCGACGCCTGCGCCGCCGGTTGCGGTGGAAAGATTTCTGCTCGGCGCCAGCCCCGAAAGCGCAAGGCTTGCAGCTTCCAGAGGTTGGAATTTCGTCTTTGCCGGTCATCTCAATGGCGATCCGGAGGTTCTTCGCCGCAGCCTGTCGGCTTTCCGCGAGGAAAGCGGCGGCAGGGCGCCGATTCTTGCTCTTTCGGCCTTTACCGCCAGCGATCCGGAGCATGCGGCGCGGCAGGTGGAAGGTCAGCGCATTTACCGGGTGTTCCTGAGTGACGGCAAGGCGTTCAACCTTGGCCGCCGCGAGCAGGCCGAGGAATTCGCCCGCCAGTCCGGCGATAGCGATTATCGCATCGAGGAGCGCAAGCCCAACCTCCTGCATGGCGGGCCGGAGGATATTCACAGGGCGCTGCGTGCGCTTTCCGATGAGCACGGCATCGAGGAATTCATTATCGAGCCGCCGCATGTCGGGGCCGATCAGCGGCTTGCTTCTATTGAATTGTTGGCCACACACCGCCTTTCCAAGGCGGCGTGAACTTGTCCTCAGGAGGGAATGACATGACGAGAAAGACCATCCGTTTCGGCATCATGCTTCAAGGCCCCGGCGGGCATATGAACGCCTGGCGGCACCCCAAAAGCCCCGTTGATGCCAGCGTCAACTTCGATTTCTTCAGGAAGAACGCGCTGAAGGCGGAAGCGGCCGGCATCGCCTTCGCTTTCGTGGCCGACGGGCTTTACATCAACGACAAGTCCATTCCGCATTTCCTCAACCGGTTCGAGCCTTTAACCATCCTTTCGGCGCTTGCCGCCGTCACCTCGAAGATCGGTCTCGCCGGCACGGTTTCGACCTCCTACAGCGACCCCTTCACGGTGGCGCGCCAGTTCGCCTCGCTCGATCTTTTAAGCGGTGGTCGCGCCGGCTGGAATGCGGTGACGACGCCGCTCGAAGGCACCGCGAAAAACTACAGCCGCAACCATCCCGAACATGCGCTGCGTTACGAGATTGCCGATGAATATCTCGAGGTGATCAAAGGGCTGTGGGACAGCTGGGACGACGGCGCCTTCGTGCGCAACCGCGAGACGGGGCAATTCTTCGACAGGCAAAAACTCCACACGCTTGGCCACAAGGGTCGCTTCTTCCAGGTGGAAGGCCCGTTGAACATCCAGCGTTCGCCACAGGGGCAGCCGGTGGTGTTCCAGGCGGGTTCTTCCGAGGCCGGTATCGGCCTTGCGGGCAAACATGCCGACGCCGTCTTCACCAATTCCGCATCACTCGAGGAAAACCAGACGTTCCTGAAGCGTGTGAAGCAGAGCGCGGTCGCGCAGGGCAGGTCTGCTGCCGACGTGAAGATTTTCCCCGGCATCGGACCGATTGTCGGTGAAACGCAGGAGGAGGCGGAAGCGAAATACGACGTCATCCGCAACCTCATCACCATCGAGGATGCGCTTGCCTATCTTGGCCGCTTCTTCGACCACCACGACTTCAGCGTCTATCCGCTGGATGAGCCTTTCCCTGAACTTGGCGATATCGGCAAGAACAGCTTCCGTTCGACGACCGACCGCATCAAGCGTCGCGCGAAGGAAAAGAAACAGACCCTGCGCGAAGCGGCGCTGGAGGCCGCGACCCCACGCGAAGGTTTCATCGGCACCCCGGACAAGGTGGCCGACGAGATCATTCGCTGGGTGGAGCACGATGCGGCCGATGGCTTCATTCTCGGCTTCCCCGTGATTGCCGAAGGGCTGGATGATTTCATCCGCCTCGTCATCCCGGTGCTGCAACGCCGCGGATATTTCGAGCCACATCTGGAAGGCGCAACGCTGCGAGAACATCTCGGCCTGCCGTTCAAGGAGAGCATCTATTCCCGCGCTGAAAGTGGTCCCAACAAGGCGATCGCATAAGGCCGGGTGGGGCGGCAGCCGTTGCCGCCCGGAGAGAATTTCAAAGTGCTGTGCGGGTAAAGCGCGGCGCAGGAGACCAGAACCATGAATATCCGCATTGACGGCGCGCGTCCGCAGGACGACGCCGAACGGGGAATCCTTGCCTTTCTCGAGGAAAGCATCGCCATTCGGCACGATCTCCACCGGCACCCGGAGCTTTCGCTTGGGGAAAAACGCACGGCGGCGCTTGTTGCCCGTTATCTCCTGTCGTTCGGATATGAGGTGACGGAAAGTGTCGGCGGCCATGGCGTTGTCGCCACCCTGAAACGTGGTCATGGTGACAAGCGTCTGGGCATCCGCGCCGATATCGACGCCCTGCCGATCATCGAGGAAACCGGCCTTGCCTATGCCAGCCAGACGCAGGGTGTGATGCATGCCTGCGGCCACGACGGCCACACGACGATCCTGCTCGCGGCCGCCCGTTATCTTGCCGAAACATCGCGCTTTTCCGGCACGCTGACACTGATTTTCCAGCCTGCCGAAGAAATCGGCGCTGGTGCCAGAGCGATGATAAAGGACCGGTTGTTCGAGCGGTTTCCCGTTGATGCGGTGTTCGGGCTGCACAATTGGCCGGGTGTCGAAACCGGCCAGTTCGGCTTTGTCGAGGGGCCGGCCATGGCCTCCGTTGACAAGGCGAAGGTGCGGATCATCGGCAAGGGTGGACATGGCGCTGCGCCGCATGAAACGGTCGATCCGGTTCTGGCCTCGGCAAGCTTCATCACGGCCTTGCAGAGCATCGTGTCGCGCAATGTCGATCCGCGCGAGATGGCGGTGCTGACGGTGGGCTCCATCCATGGCGGAACGGCCTCCAACGTCATTCCCGAAAGTGTCGAACTCCAGATCACCGCGCGGGCCTTTTCGCCCGCCGTACGCGACAGGCTGGAGGAGCGGCTTCCCGCCCTTGCAAAGGCGCAGGCGGAAAGCTTTGGCGCAAGGGCCGACGTCACCTATTCCCGTGGCTTCCCGCCCGTCATCAATCACGTCACGCAGACGGTTTTTGCCCGCGATGTCGCGAAACGGCATTTTCCCGCCGAGCAGGTTGCCGAAGGGTTTCAGCCGCGAACGGCGAGCGAGGATTTCGCCTTCATGCTGCTCGAGCGGCCAGGCTCCTATCTGTTCGTCGGCAATGGCGACAGTGCGCCGCTGCACAGCCCCCACTACGATTTCAACGATGCGATCATCGCGCCTGCGGCCCGCTTCTGGGTGCGTCTGGCGGAAGCATACCTCTCCTGATGCACGAGTTTAGGACAACGAGATGAGCGACAGTTTTCTCTA
The DNA here is from genome assembly GCF_000949865.1 of Rhizobium nepotum 39/7. Taxonomy (GTDB): domain Bacteria; phylum Pseudomonadota; class Alphaproteobacteria; order Rhizobiales; family Rhizobiaceae; genus Agrobacterium; species Agrobacterium nepotum. Next base: position 171,104 of record NZ_JWJH01000003.1, read on the forward strand.
CACATCGGTCAATGATCCGCTCGCAACCCCGCTTCTGGAGGAGTTGCTGTTCGAATATGACAGCCGTTACGGCACATATTTCAATGCGGAAGGCGCCAAGGCGGAAATGAACAAATATCCGCCGGAGGCCTTCAGCCCGCCATCGGGCAACTTCCTGCTGCTTTTGCGCGGCGGCAAGGCAATCGCTGGTGGCGCTTTCATGCGTTACGACGAAGAAACCGCCGAGTTCAAGCGGGTCTGGACCCATTCGGCCCACCGCCGGCAGGGGTTGGCGAAAATCGTGCTTCAGGAACTGGAGCAGCAGGCGTTCCGGCAGGGTTATGCCCGCGTCTATCTGACCACGGGCTTCCGCCAACCGGAAGCGGTCGGCCTTTATCTCACCAACGGTTATCGCGCTCTGTTCGACACGTCGGCCGACCCCGAGACGATCAAGTCGCTGCCCTTCGAGAAATGGCTCTCCGATACCGTCTCCACCTCCGTTGCGGACGGAGCGCCGATACCGGCTACCCGGCCGCAATCTTCCCCGGCCCACCCGTGAAAGGCTTTTTCCGATGACGATAGCCTCTGATTTTCCGCATGTTGCGGTGAGCGACCATAAGGGTGAACCGATCAAGGGCGGTTACTCCCATTTCCGCATCGTTCCGGCCCGTTATCCGTTGCGGACGGTGGGCACGGTTTTCTCCGTTCTCATTATCGCCGCCGTCCTGCATTCCGTTTTCGGCAATCCGCGCTGGGGCTGGGACGTGTTTGCGGAATGGTTCTTTGCCGAACCGGTGCTGGTCGGCCTCGGCCGCACACTGCTGCTGACGGCACTAGGTGCCGTGTTCGGCTTTGTGCTGGGAACGTTGCTTGCCCTTGCCCGCGTTTCCCGCTCGCCGCTTCTGGTTGCCGTATCCTGGACCTATATCTGGATTTTCCGGTCGATCCCGCTGATCGTGCTTCTGCTGATCCTCAACAATCTCGGTTATCTCTATGAGACCGTGACGATCGGCGTGCCCTATACCGGCATCAACTTCATCAGCTGGAATACCACGCAGCTGATGACGCCGTTTGCCGCCGCCGTTCTGGGGCTGACGCTCAATCAGGCCGCCTTCGCATCCGAAATCGTGCGTGGCGGCATTCTCTCGGTCGATCAGGGTCAACTGGAAGCCGCTGCCGCACTCGGCCTTCCCCGCAGACGGCAGGCTGCCCGCATCGTTCTGCCGCAGGCGATGCGCTCCATCCTGCCCACCGCCTTCAACGATATCATTGGCCTCGCCAAGGGCACGTCGCAGGTCTACATCCTTGCCCTGCCGGAGTTGTTCTACACGATCCAGATCATCTATCGCCGCAATCTGGAAGTGATCCCGCTGCTGATGGTCGCGACCGTCTGGTATCTGGTGATCCTGACGGCGCTGTCGATCGTGCAGCACCATATCGAGCGGCATTTTTCACGCGGCGCGCTGCGTAATCCGCCGCCGTCGCTGTTCGCCACGATCTACCGCACCTTCCTGCCGCGCAAACGCTTGCCTGAAAACGTAGAAACGGTGGCCACGACAGCCGCGAGGCCCGAGCGTTCGGTGCCTGCCCACGCCGTGAGCTTCCAGCTCGGAAATCGCGGCGGGTCGGTCAATATCCACGGTGTTTCGAAATCCTTCGGGTCGCTGAAAGTGCTTGATGATATCAGCCTTTCCATTCCCGCAGGCAGCGTCACCACCATTCTTGGCCAATCCGGCTCTGGAAAATCCACATTGCTGCGCTCCATCAACCATCTGGAGCGCGTCGATGACGGTTTCATCGCCATAGACGGCGAACTGGTCGGTTATCGTCAAAAGGGCGACACGCTTTATGAGCTGAAGGAACGGGAAATCCTCAAGCGCCGCGCCGAGGTGGGCATGGTGTTCCAGAGCTTCAACCTGTTCCCACACCTTACCGCGCTTGAGAACATCGTCGAAGCACCGGTCGCGGTTCGGGGCATATCGAAAGAGCAGGCGCAGGCCGAGGCGCGTGATCTTCTGGCCCGCGTCGGCCTTGCCGAAAAAGCCGGCGCCTATCCCCGCCAGCTTTCCGGCGGACAGCAGCAGCGCGTGGCGATTGCCCGGGCGCTGGCACTGCGGCCGAAGGTGCTGCTGTTCGACGAGCCGACATCCGCGCTCGATCCTGAACTCGTCAACGAGGTGCTGGACGTCATCAAGGAGCTTTCCCGCTCAGGCGTCACCCTCATCATCGTCACCCACGAAATCGGCTTTGCCCGCGAAGTCTCCGACAGGGTCGTCTTCATGGAACAGGGCCGCATCATCGAAACGGGCACGCCGGAAAAGGTGTTCAACAGTCCGGATCACCCGCGCACCGCCGAATTCCTCGCAAAAGTTCTTTAATCAAAACAACAAAGGAAACACTCGCATGGCTTTTTCATCGAAACTATTGTCGTTGCTTGCAGGCGGTCTTTTCACCGCTACCACTGCGCTGATACCGGCTGCGCATGCGCAGGAAGTCGACCTTTCGCCGGAACAGAAGGGGCGCGTGCGCACTGAGAAGGTAGAAGAGGCGATCAAGCTTCTTCCCGTTGGCCACAAGTTCATTGCTGACGGAAAGCTGACGGTCGCGACCGTGCCGTTCCGCCTGCCGCTGGTCGATTATGCGAGCGATACAAAAACGCCGATCGGGGTCGAGCCGGATATCGCCCAACTGGTTGCCGACAGCCTCGGCCTTGAGCTGCAGCTTGTTCCGATCGCCTGGGCCGACTGGCCGCTCGGTCTTGCGTCCGGCAAATATGACGCCGTTACCTCCAACATCACGGTGACGGAAGCGCGCAAGGAAAAGTTCGATTTTTCCAGCTACCGCAACGATCTGCTCGGTTTTTACGTGGGCAACAACAGCAAGGTAACGGCCATCGGCAAGCCCGAGGATGTGGCCGGGCTGAAGGTCATCGTCGGCGCTTCCACCAATCAGGAGCAGATCCTGCTGAAATGGATCAAGGACAACAAGGCTAAGGGGCTGGCCGATACCGAGGTGCAATATTACGACGATCAGGCCGTGCTGGATATCGCCCTGCAATCCGGCCGCGCGGACGCCTATCTTGGGCCTAACGCAACATCGGCCTTCCAGGCGGCAAGCCAGAAGAAGACCAAGCTCGTCGGCACCTTCTCCGGCGGCTGGCCGGAAGCGGCGGAAATAGCCGTCGCGTCCAAAAAGGATGCGGGCATTGCCGCAGCCGTCACGGTGGCGCTGAACGCCCAGATCAAGAACGGCAATTACGGCAAGGTCCTCGCGCGCTGGAACCTTGGCTCGGAAGCCATCACCGAATCCCGCACCAATCCGCCCGGCCTGCCCAAGAGCTGAGTTACCAAAAGCTGAGTTGCTAACAAGCTGAGTTGAAGGTGGGACATCACTCAGCCGGTAGCGCGGGCATCCTCCCGTCCGCGCTACCTCCGTCCCGCAATCATTTTATCGGGGAACCAGAATGACGTTCACCTCTCGTCTCGCGACAGTCGCGCTCGGTGCTTTTCTCTCCGTCGCAGGTTTCGGATCGGCTTTCGCAACCGATGTTTTCGATCTTTCACCGGACCAGCCTGGCCGGATCCGGGTGGAAAAAGACGCCGGCGCGATAGCGGCCATTCCGAAAGACTTCAAATTCTTCACGCCGGGCAAACTAACCGTCGCCGTTGCACCCGGCGGCCCACCGCTTGCAACCTATGCGACGGACGCGAAAACCGTGGTCGGGGCCGACCCGGATTATGCCCTTGCGGTGGCCGACAGCCTCGGCCTCGAACTGGAACTGGTGGCGGTGGCCTGGGCGGATTGGCCGCTCGGCCTCGCCTCAGGAAAATACGATGCCGTCATCTCCAATGTCGGCGTGACCGAGCAGAGTAAGGAAAAGTTCGACTTTTCCACCTATCGTCAGGGCCTGCACGGTTTCTTCGTCAAGTCCAACAGCGGCATCACTGCCATCAGGGAGCCGAAGGATGCGGCGGGTCTGAGGATCATCGTCGGGGCCGGCACCAATCAGGAGCGTATTCTGCTGAAATGGAACGACGAGAATGTCGCTGCCGGATTGAAGCCACTCGAGCTACAATATTATGATGACGAGGCCACGCGGCTTGTCGCACTCTCGGCGGGGCGGGCGGATGTGATCGTTCAGCCGCATGCGCAGCTGGTCTTCATCGCGGCGCGCGACAAGACCATCAAGCGTGTCGGGACGCTCTCTGCCGGCTGGCCGGAACGTTCCGATGTCGCCATCACCACCCGCAAGGGTTCAGGACTGGCCGATGCTCTGACGCTCGCTACCAATGACCTGATCAAGAGCGGCGCGTATGCCAAAATACTGGATCGCTGGCAGCTTTCGGAAGAGGCTTTGCCGGAATCGCGCACCAACCCTCCGGGCCTGCCGAAAAGCTGACCGGTCGAAACAATGCGGCGGACTACAACACCCGCAGGTTATGCCTGCGGGTGTTGTTTTGTGCGTCAGTTGCCCTGAGCAGAAAAATCAGAAATCGGCGACCTTGCCCCACGCCGAACCTTGGAAACGGCTGGGATGATAGGGGGTGGGGTCGACGATCGGGGTTGAACCCGTCACTATATCGGCAATCAGATGGCCAGCGCCCGGTCCGATGCCGAAACCGTGGCCGCTGAACCCGGCGGCGAGGATGAAACCGGGCAATTCGCTGGTTTCGCCGATCGCTGGCACACCATCCGGTGTGCTGTCGATGAAACCGGCCCAGGCGGCGGAAATCTGCGTTTTGCGGAGGGCGGGCAGAAGTTCCAGCGCCCGTTTGTGGGTCTCGCGAATGGCGGCAGCATTCGGTTTAGGATCGAGAATACGAACCCGCTCCATCGGCGTCGGTGCATCGAGCCGCCAGCGTTTCAGCGTTTCGTGGCCGCCGCGAATACCCTCCAGCCCGCCTGGCCGCAGGCTGCGCCAGCGCTTGAGAAACATCGGAACGAATTCGCGCGCAAAACGCATTTGCTGCGCCGTCGGGTCGATACGGCCGAGACCACTGATGGCGAGCGTGTAACCGCCGTTGTTCCGGCGCGTTACGGAAACGGCTTTTGTATGCAGCGCATCCGGCAGGCCTTCCGCACCCGGTGTGACGGACAGGATGGAGGAGCGGACAGAGGCCTGCGGAAAACGAATGCCGAGCTGGCGGCAGAAGGAGGACGCCCAGGCCCCGCCGGACATGATGGCGGTTTTGGTGCGGATGGTGCCTTTTTCGGTAACGACGGCGCTGACGCGGCCACCTTCCGTCTCCAGCCCGCGCGCTACGCAGTTCTGGTGTACCGTGCCGCCCAGTTTCATGATGGCGCGCGCGACGGCGGGGGCCGCCATCGAAGGATCGGCCGTGCCGTCCGTCGGCGAAAACACGCCGCCCTTCCAGCGTTTTCCGGTTGCGCGGCCACGTTCGCTGGCCTCATCCCCGCTCAACATATGCGTCGTTACGCCGGCGGTGATGGCAAAGTCGCGCCAGCGCGCCCAGCCGGCAATTTCAGCTTCGTTGTTGCTCAGGTAGAACAATCCGCAGCGGCGGAAACCGGTGTCTTCGCCGCTTTCTGCGGCAAACCGTTCCCAGAGCGCCAGGCTCTGCGTTGAAATCGGCAATTCGCGGGCGTCGCGGTTCTGCTGCCGGCACCAACCCCAGTTGCGGCTGGATTGTTCCGCGCCGATCAGGCCCTTTTCGACGAGCGCCACTTTCAGGCCGCGACGGGCGAGGTAATAGGCAGCGAAAACCCCGACGATGCCACCGCCGATAATAACGGCGTCCGCAGATTTCGGCAGTTCCGGCGATGTCGTGATCTGTTGCAGCGGGGCAGGCATGTCGGGCTCCTTGTATTCGTCCTAATTTACCTTGCTCGTCAGGTAAACGCTGCCAGACTACGCCGATTGTCAGAATCTCCTGCCGTTCGGCGGCATGTCTGCAACTCTTTATGCTGAATGAAAAAAACATCACCGCGTCGACAGCGCTCGCCCATGTGATAAGATTTTCAATGCCGCATCAGAATTTTATGCCGCGTGTACGAAAAAACAAAAAAGGGGTTCTGCAAAGTGATGAAACTCGATCGGATCGATATCAAGATCCTCTACGAACTCCAGAAAAACGGTCGCATCACCAATGTCGAGCTGGCGGAGCTTGTCAACCTCTCGCCGAGCCCCTGCCTGATGCGGGTGAAGAAACTTCAGTCCGAGGGTTACATCGAAGGTTATTCGGCGCAGATCAACATCAACAAGCTCGGTCAGACGCTGACGGTCTTTACCGAGATCACGCTCAAGAACCACCGCCAGATCGATTTCGCCCGCTTCCTCGGCGTCATCGAAAAGGTCGATCAGGTGGTGGAATGCCACCTGGTATCGGGCGGCTACGATTATCTGCTGAAATTCGTCACCTCAGGCATCGTAGAATATCAGCTGATCATGGAACGCCTGACGGATATGGATGTCGGCATCGACAAATATTTCAGCTTCGTGGTGCTGAAATCGCCGATCATCAAATCGCATATGCCGCTGACCAGCCTGTTTCCGCTCTGAGGCGATGGACGTCCCTTTGCAGGGGTGCCGAAGTGCCGAGACGCGTCGCTTCATACTCAACGTCATCCTCGGCCTCGTGCCGAGGATCTACCCACGTCTCGCAGAATCAGACGGTTGCAGATCTCGGGACAAGCCCGAGGATGACGAAAGTGATGTTGTTACTTCTTGGAGAACGCCCGCACCAGCTCCGCATCCTGCTGGAGACTGTCGAGCCATTTCGGGTCGAGCTTCGGTACTGAGGAGAACAGGAGTTTCGAATAGGGATGGGTCGGGGATTTGATCGCTTCGGTCTCCAGATGCTCCACTTTCTGCCCTCCATACATCACGACGATCTCGTCGCAGATGGTTTCCACCACAGAAAGGTCGTGGCTGATGAAGATGTAGGAGAGGTTCAGTTCTCGCTGGAGTTCGCCGAGCAGATCGATGATGGCGGCTGCGACGACCGTGTCCAGCGCCGAAGTGATTTCATCGCAGATGATGAGCGATGGTTCGGCGGCGAGCGCGCGGGCGAAATTGACGCGCTGTTTCTGCCCGCCCGACAGGCCGGAAGGGTGGCGGTTGCGAACCGAGCGCGGCAGCTTCACCATGTCGAGCAATTCGTCGATGCGGGTGTCACGGGCCTTGCCTTTCATACCATGATAGAAGGTCAGCGGCCGGCCAAGAATGTCCTCGATGGGTTTTGCCGGGTTGAGCGCCGTATCGGCATATTGGAAAACGATCTGCATACGGCGCAGCTCATTGCTGGTGCGACACCGGGCGTCGGCATCCAGTTGCCGGCCTTCGAAGACGACGTGACCGCTTGCGGCCGGCAGAATGCCGGCAATGGCGCGCGCCAGCGTTGATTTTCCGCAGCCGGATTCGCCGATGATGCCGAGATTGCGGCCGGGATAGACCGCAAGGCTGACGGAATCCACCGCACGCACCAGCGGCATCCGGTCGTTACCTTTCGTTCCATAACCGGCGATCAGATTTTCGATATCCAGAAGCGGCTTTGCGTCACTCTGTCTGAGCGGTGTTACGGCGCGGACCTTGTCGTTAAAGGCGGTCAGCAGCTCCCGCGTATAAGGATGCTGCGCATTCTCCAGAATATCCGTAGTGGTGCCGGTTTCCTGTATCTCGCCACCTTTCAGCACCACGATCCGGTCGGCAATCTGGGCGACGACGGCAAGGTCGTGAGAAACGTAGACGCCACCGATGCCGCCCTTGCGCATCGCCGATTTGAAAGCGCGCAGAACTTCGATCTGTGTGGTCACGTCGAGTGCTGTGGTCGGTTCGTCGAAGATCACCAGTTCCGGGTTGCCGATCAGCGCCATGGCGGCGGAAAGACGCTGAAGCTGGCCGCCGGAAACCTGATGCGGATAACGGTCGCCGATGGTTTCGGGGCTGGGCAGCGACAATGCCTTGAACAGTTCTACCGCCCTGACGCGCGCCTCCTGCGGCGGCATCAGATGGTGAATGCGGGTGACTTCAATGACCTGATCGATGATCTTTTGTGCCGGGTTGAAGGCGGCTGCCGCGCTCTGCGGCACATAGCTGATTTTCGTGCCGCGAATGGTCGCCCGTTCTGCTTCCGAAAGCTGCACCATGTCCCGGCCCGCCACCGTAACGCTGCCGCCGGAAATGTGGCAACCCGGGCGGGCATAACCCATCAATGACAGCGCGATGGTCGTCTTGCCGGAGCCGCTTTCGCCGATCAGCGCGACGATTTCACCCTCGGCGATATCGATGTCGACACCCCTGATGATTTCGATGCGGCGGCCGGAATCGGTGGTCGCCTCGACTTTCAGTCCACGGATTTCAACGAGATTAGTCATTATTCGCTCCTGTCGCGGATTTTCTGCGGCAGATTGTCGATCAGCAGGTTGACGCTGATCGTCAGGCTGGCGATTGCCAGCGACGGGAAGAGGACGGCCGGCGCGGCAAAGGGCAGGCCGCCGATGTTTTCACGCACCAGCGCGCCCCAGTCCGCATTTGGCGGTTGCAGGCCGAGACCTAGGAAGGAGAGGCCCGACAGCAGCAGCACGATGAACACGAAACGCACGCCAAGATCGGCAAGCACTGGGCGGATGATGTTCGGCAGGATTTCGGAGGTAATGAGGTACAGGAGGCTCTCGCCGCGCACGCGGGCGACGGTGACGAAGTCCATGGTGTTGACGTTGACGGCGAGCGCCCGGGCGAAACGATAGGCGCCCGGCGTATAGATCACCGACAGGGTGACGATCAGCACCGGAATGGAAGAGCCGACGGCGGCGACGACCACAAGCCCGAAAAGCTTGCTCGGAATGGAGTTCACCGCATCGAGAAAGCGGCTGAGTACCGCATCGAACCAGCCGCCGACCACGGCGGCGCTCATGCCGAGAACGACGCCGGACACGCAGGCGATCGTGACGGCAGCAAGCGAGATGCCGACCGTGAAACGCGCGCCCATGAGAATGCGGGAAAACACGTCGCGGCCGAGATAGTCGGAACCGAGCCAGAGATCGGAGGTCATCGGTCCGAAATAATCGAGATCGATGATTTCACCGACTGGATGCGGGATGAGATAAGGCGCGAAGATCGCCACCATGGCCCAGAGAAAAATGACGAGAAAGCCGAAAACGCCGACTACGTTGATCTTGTAACCCAAACGCGAATTCCCCGACGTTGTTTTGATATGCTCGGCCATCAGCGCAGCCTCGGATTGGACATGATGGCGATGATATCGGCGGTGGTGATGAGGAGGAGATAACCCACACAGAAAATCATCGCGCAGCTCTGGATCAGCGGCAGGTCGCGGGTCGCGACGCCATCGACCATCAGCTTGGCGATACCAGGGTAATTGAAGATGGTCTCGACGATGATGACGCCGCCGACGAGATAGGAGAGCGACAGGGCGACCGCATTGACGATGGGGCCGAGCGCATTGGGAAGCGCGTGGCGGAGGACGATGCGCATGCGCGGCGCGCCCTTCAAGAGCGCCATTTCCACATAGGGCGTATCGAGCGTTTCGATGACGGCGGCGCGGCTCATGCGGATCATCTGCGCCGACACCACGAAGGTGAGGGTGATGACCGGCATGGCGTAAACCCGCAGCACATCGAACAGGGTATGAACCTCGCTGACCAGCGACAGGGCCGGCAGCCATTTCAGGTACACGGCGAAAAGCAGAACGGCGAGCGTCGCGATCATGAATTCCGGCACGGAAATGACGCCGATGGTCAGGATCGTGACGGCGCGGTCATAAAGCGTTCCGCGCAGCATGGCGGAGCTGATGCCGAGCGTCAGCGCCAGCGGTACGGCGATAACAGTCGTGATGCCGGCAAGCTTCATGGAGTTGATGAAACGCGGACCGATGAGGTCGGCAATCGCCATATTGTTGGCGTAGGACGTGCCGAGTTCGCCGCGCAGCAGGCCAAAGAGCCAGCGGACGAAACGCAAAAGGGCGGGGTCGTCGAGATGCATGGCGGTTCGCAGGCCAGCCACGGCCTCCGGCGTCGCCGACTGGCCAAGAAGGATCGTCGCCGTGTCGCCGGGCAGCAGGCTGGTGGCGGAAAAGACGATAAACGATACGATAAGCAGCGTCGTCAGCATGACGACCAGCCGCCTGGCGATAAGGGATAATATCCGGCTGTTCATTCACATGCTCCTGCGACCTGCCTGGGTCATGATGAGTTCAGGCCGGATCGACCTGAAATCATCATGATCCGAATTATATAGCTTGAGCGGGATTTCAGGCGAAAACCGCTTACATTTCTCGCCATCCCGTTCAGCTATGGAGGCTTTCCGCACTGGCGGAAAGGTTGCCGGGCGCATCAGCGCCCGGCCCCATGGTCTATCAGGCTTCGAGCCAGACGTGTTCCGCAAAGGCGTAACCCATCATGCCGCCGAGCGGATTGGCTTCCAGTCCCTTCAGCTTGGAGGAGATGGCGTCGACGTTGGTAATATAGGCGGGAATGATGGTTCCGGCTTCGTCGGCGATCATCGTTTCCATCTCGAAGTAGATCTGCTTGCGCTTTTCCATGTCCAGCATGCCGCGTGCTTCGAGCATCATCTTGTCGAACTTCGGCGACTTGTACTGGCTTTCGTTCCACGGTGCGTCGGAGGCGTAAAGTAGCGAGAAAAGAATGTCCGGCGTCGGGCGCGGGTTGATGTTGCCGAAGTGTATAGGCGCCTTCAGCCAGTAATTGCTCCAGTAACCATCGGAAGGAACGCGCTGCACGTCCAGCTTGACGCCGATTTCTGCGGCCGACGCCTGGATGATCATCGCCATGTCCACGGCGGAGTTTGCGGCATCCGAGGTGATGACCGGGATGGACTGGCCGATGAGGCCGGCTTTCTCGAAGTGGAACTTCGCCTTGTCCGGGTCGAAGGCCTTCGGCTTCAGGTCCGGATTGTGGTAGGGGCTCATTGGCGGCACGGGCTGGTCGTTGCCGACTTCGCCGAGGCCACGCAGCGCCGCCTTGACGATCTGCTCACGATTGATGATCGACTTCATGCCGGCGATGAAATCGGCATTGTTGCCCGGAGCCTGGTCCAGCCGCATATTGAGGTTGGTGTAGTTGCCGGACGTTCCCTTGGACAGCACGATACCTTCCTGCTTGTCGAGCAGGCGCATCGAACGCGGATTGATCGCTGCTGCAAGATGGATATCGCCCGAAATGAGTGCGTTGACGCGGGCATTGTCTTCGGAAATCGCGAAGAACTCGAAGCTATCGACGTGCGGGCCACCCTGTTTCCAGTAGTTGGTGTTTTTCGACATGATCGAGCGGACGCCGGGTTCGAATTTCTCCAGCTTGAAGGCGCCGGTGCCGTTGCCCTTGGAGAAATCGGTCGCGCCGTCGGCGACGATCATGAAATGGTGCAGAGCCAGAATAGCGGGCAGGTCGGCATTCGCGTTTGCCAGCGTGATCTCGACGGTGCTCTTGTCGATTGCCTTGAAGCCGGTCATCTGGGCGGCGATCTTGGCGACCTTCGAACCAACGGCCGGGTCGAGGTGACGCTTCAGCGAATAGACCACGTCGTCGGCGGTCAGCGCCTTGCCGTCATGGAAAGTGACGCCGGAACGCAGCTTCACGGTCCAGGTCTTGGCGTCCTTCGTTTCGATGGATTCGGCCAGCTCCATCTGGGGCGTGCCGGAAACATCGAGGAAGCTCAGGCGGTTGTAGAGCGCGCAGCAACGAACGTAATCCGTCGAAAGCGAGGCTTTCGCCGGGTCGAGCGTATCGGCGGTGGAAGAGGACCAGCCGGCCGCCTTCAGCGTACCGCCGGAAACGGGGGTGGCCGCCACGGCCTGCGAGGCGCGGCCGAAAATGGCCGAACCGGCGGAAAGCGCCACGCCGCCCGCCAGCATCATGTGCAGCAGTTCTCGCCGTGTCGCGCCGCGCCGGATCGCCTGTTCAACGGCGGCATCGTCGGAGCGGGTCCAGTTTGTAATCCTGTCACTCATGGTCTTCCCCTTATTGTATGATTTGTTGAAATAGCGTTTGCAGAAATTTCCGGCACCCGCGTCCTGGCGCGTGGTGCCACAGGCAAGGATGGTCTCAACCGCCCGTCTGCCTCGTGGCCTCGGCAAGGCCGGCCATCGAGGTGAAGTGGTAGTCCGGTTCGGTAAAGTTTTCCGGCTCGATCGTGCCGCCATATCCCTTCTGGGCGTGGCGACGCTCTATCCAGCAATTGGTCATTCCAAGTTTCCGTGAAATGCCGATATCGTGGTACTGGCTTTGCGCGACGTGCAGAATGTCGTCCTTCGATGCGCCTTCGCTTTCTACGAAGGCGAAAACCTTCTCGAAGAAAACGGGGTCGGGCTTTTCCGTGCCGGTATCATCAGCCGTGAAAGCGGCATGAAAGGGATTGCCGAGTTCCCTGGAGAAATATTCGAAGGCCCAGCGCTGGGCATTGGTCATGGCGATGAGACGATGCGTCCTGGCAAGCTCAGCCATGGCGGCACGGCTGTCTGCAAAGCCTTTCCAGTTTTTTGCCGCGTCGCGCAGGCGTTCGCCAAAGGCGCGCTCCGCCGGCAAGCCGAGTTCCGGAGCGATGGCGAGGTACACACGGACGAGATCGTCCGGGAACAGGTCGGTCGCGTCGGAGTAGCGGGCGGCGCGGTAAAGCCCGAGGGCTTTTTCACCGTCGATCTCCACGCCGTTTTCAGCACCGATCTCGACAAGCGTCGTTTTCAGGCCGCCTTCGAAATCGATGAGTGTTCCAACCACATCGAAGCTCATATATTTGAAGTCGCGCAATTTCTTGGGCAATGTCGGTCTCCGCTATGCCACGCGCCTCGTGGGAAGGCTGCGGCATTTTATTCTGTTCCCGGACGGGATGCTTGCCCCGTTCCTATTGTTGTTAACGCCCATTCTTTAGGGCGTTTGGCGTTTTTCTAAAGATAGTTTGGCACTTCCAGCGCGCCGGATTCGCCGAAAAGGCTCGAGACTTCGGCAGAATATTGCGAATATGTGCTGCGTTGCGACATTTCAAGAAGGTGTCGCAACGCCATCCGTCTTTCGTCTCAGGCCATGGCGGCCCGAACGGCCGGGTCCTCGAGCGTCTGATCGAGGGTTTTCAGCGTCCGCTCGACAATGGTGTCGATATCGCTGTCGGTGCAGCAGAGCGGCGGCGCGTAACCGAGAACGCCGTTTGCGAAGGCCCGCACGATAAGGCCGTTCTCCCAGGCACGGTCGAAAACCTTGCGTGCAGGGGCCGCCGCAGCCGGCAGCGGTGTTTTTTTGTCCTTGTCGGTCACGAGTTCGATGGCAGCGAGCATGCCGCGGCCGCGCACATCACCAACCAGCGGGTGGCTTCTCAACCCTTCCAGTCCGGCCATCAGCCGCGCACCGGCGCGACGGCCGTTCTCCAGCAGCCCGCCCTCGTAAAGTTTCAACACTTCGAGACCGACGGCAGCGCTGACGGGGTGGGCGGAATAGGTGTAACCGTGCCCTATGGCGGCATCGCCCGCGAAGTCGGCTATTGTATCATAAACATGGTCGGCCATGAAGACCGCACCCATCGGCACATAGCCGGAGGTGAGACCCTTGGCGGTGGTGATGAAGTCCGGCACGATATCCTCGTCGGCACAGGCAAATAGCGGTCCCGTGCGGCCGAAGCCGGTGATCACTTCGTCGGCGACGAAGAGGATGCCATAGGACCGGCAGAGTTCGCGCATGGCCTTGATCCAGCCCGGCGGCGGCACCAGAACGCCGCCGGAGCCCTGAATGGGCTCGGCATAAAAGGCGGCGACCCGTTCCGGGCCAATGGCCTCGATCTTGTCCTTCAGGATTTGCAGGGAAGAAGCGATGATGGCGGCCGGATCGCTACCGACAGGGTTGCGATAGGCATAATGCGACGGGATCTTGTGCTGCCAGTCGTAAGGCACGCCGAAACCCGCATGGAAGGCGGGCAGGGCGGTCAGGCCCGAACCGGCCGTTGTGGAGCCGTGATAACCCTGTTCGATGGAAATGAACTGGTCGCGCTGCGGCTGGCCCTTGGCGTGCCAGTAATAGCGGATGAACCGGATGGTGCTGTCCACCGCATCGGAACCGCCGAGCGTGAAATAGACGTGGTTGAGATCGCCCGGCGCGCGGTCGGCCAGTTCGGAGGCCAGCCGGATCGCCGGTTCGCTGCCAATGTCGAAATAAGCGGTCGCATAGGGCAATTCCCGCATCTGCTTTGCCGCCGCCTCGACGATGCTGTCGTGGCCGTAGCCCGCATTGACACACCAGAGGCCGGCAAAGCCGTCGATCAGTTGGTGGCCGGTCATGTCGGTGACGGTGGCGCCCTTTGCCGATTTCAATATCCGCACGCCCAGCTTTTCATGGCCGCGGAAAGAAGAGACGGGGTGCACCAGATGGGCGCGGTCGAGCTCGATCAGTGAATTGCTTAACATTGGTTTCTCCAGATTCAGCCCAGCGCCTGGCTGGTCAATGCGAATGTTTTCAGTTTTTTGTCGACGGGGATTTCGGCTTCGGCCCGCCGCATGGCGATGCCGCCGCCAACATGGCCAAGGCCGTGTTCGGCAAGCCAGGGGCCAAGGCCCGTAACGGCGGTGGTATCGACGCGCAGGAATGCGCCGGGGCGCTCGGAAAGCACGAAGGCGATCAAATCGCGTGCAGTTTCGGCATTTTCCGCCACAACCGGGCCGATGACTTCGCCACGGCCAAACGTGCGCAGCGCCGCAAAACCCTTGATGACGCCCTGTTGTCGCACGACCGCAAAACGTGCCCTATCTGCAAGTTCGGCAAAGAGTGCTGTGCGGTCCGCGCCAAAAGCCTGCGCATCAAGTGCTGCAAGCTCGGCTGGAACAACGATTTCCGCCCAAGTCACACCGGCCGGCTTATCGATCGCAACTGGGATACCCTGATGCTGGAGTACCTCGCCGCAGGCGGCGAACCCCAGCTTCTCGTAAAGCGGAAGACCATCGGCGGTGGCGGTCAGGCGGCATTCGCGATTTTCGGCGGCGTCGAGGGCTGCATTCATCAACTGGCGCCCGAGACCCCGGCCGCGCATCACCTCGTCCACGATCACCATATTAACGGTGGCGCAGGTGTCTCCCAGAAGTGTTGCCATCGCCGTTCCGACGACCCGGCCGCTCTCCAGAGCGACGAAACCCTTGCTGAGTGAAAGGACAAGCGCCCAGTCTTCTTTGCGGTGCGGCCAGCTGGCCTGCCGGGAAAGCTCAACGGCGGCGTCGAGGTGATGAGGCTCGAAATTCTGGATATCGATCAGGCTGGATTGCATGGCCCACTCCGTTTGTTCTTCTCGTTCATTGATAAACCGGCGGCCAAAGAACATTGTCCCGACGAATGGCAAGGTTCGATATGTTTCGCTGTTGCTTTTACCCGCCGCCGCATCTTATGCCGCGTGTCCTTCGCCACTGCCGGGCAAAAGGGAGGGCGGCGTGGAATGGCCGGATGGGCGCACGCAACTCTGTGCCAATCTCGTGGTCGGATACGCAACAATCTGCTTTCGCGACCGGCAATTGCGGTGCGCCGGTCCGGCAAAGGCTTTCTATAATCCTGATATCACGGCCACTTTCGATCCCCAGCAAAGGATGACGACGACATGACCATCTTCCGCCCGAAATACATCACGTTCGATTGCCACGGTACGCTGATCCACTTCCAGATGGCCGAAGCTGCCCGCGATCTCTATGGTGATCGTCTGGATGAGGCCGAGATGCAGGAATTCATCAAGGACTTCTCTGCCTATCGCCTGGACGAGGTCATGCATGACTGGAAGCCTTACGCCGAAGTCGTGCATAACGCCCTGTCGCGCACCTGCAAGCGCAACGGTGTGGCCTTCAAGGACGAAGATGCGGCAATGGTTTATGAGCGCGTTCCTACCTGGGGTCCGCATGCGGACGTTCCGGCCGGTCTCTCCAAGGTCGCCAAGGAAATTCCGCTGGTCATCCTGTCCAACGCCATGAATTCGCAGATCATGTCGAATGTGGCAAAGCTCGGCGCGCCGTTCCATGCCGTCTATACGGCCGAACAGGCACAGGCCTACAAGCCGCATTTCAAGGCTTTCGAATATATGTTCGACATGCTCGGCTGCGGCCCGGAGGATATTCTGCACGTCTCGTCCTCCTTCCGCTACGACCTGATGTCTGCCCATGATCTCGGCATCAAGAACAAGGTCTGGGTCAATCGCGGCCACGAACCGGCAAATCCCTATTATGGTTACACGGAAATCTCCGATATTTCCGGTCTTGCGGGCGTCGTCGGACTGTAAGGAAAGGATCGGATCATGAAGCTCGTCTCCTATTGGCATGACACGGCGCCCCTGTTTGCGAGGGCGGCGCAAGGTCCTGTCGAAGGCCACTATGATGTGGCCGTCATCGGTGGCGGCTTTACGGGTCTGGGCGCTGCGCGCCAGCTCGCAAAAGCTGGCGCGCGCGTCGTCGTTCTGGAGGGGCAGCGCGTTGGCTGGGGCGCTTCCGGCCGCAATGGCGGGCACCTCAACAATGGCCTTGCCCACTCCTACCTCTCCGCCAAGGCGGAACTCGGCAAGGAGCGCGCCATCGCCATCTATAAGGCGCTGGACGATTCGATCGATACGCTGGAGGCGCTGATCGCCGAGGAGGGGATCGATTGTAATTTCCGCCGTGCCGGCAAGCTGAAAATGGCGTCGAAACCGCAGCATTTCGAAGGGCTGGCGAAGAATTTCGAGGCTGTTCATGCCGAGGTCGATCCCGATACGGCGCTTCTGTCGGTTGACGATCTCAAGGCGGAAATAGGCTCTCCCTTTTATGGCGCCATGCTGTCCAAGAAGAGCGCCATGATGCATATGGGCCGCTATGTGGCCGGCCTTGCACAAGCCGCCAGCCGCCATGGCGCAGTGATCTTCGAAAATGCGGCGGTGACGAAACACATCCAGAACGGCAAGATCCACGAATTGGAAACCACGCGTGGCACGGTGACTGCCGATAATGTGCTTGTCGCGACCGGGGCTTACACGCCCTCCGGCTTCAGCTATTTCCGCCGCCGCATCATCGCAGTCGGCAGTTTCATTATCGCCACGCGGCCGCTGACGGATGCCGAAGTGCAGGCGTCTGTTCCGGGCAACCGGACCTACGTCAACACCATGAATATCGGCAATTATTTCCGGCTTGCGCCGGATAACCGACTGATCTTCGGCGGCCGCGCGCGCTTTTCCGCCACATCGGACCAGCGTTCTGATGCCAAGAGCGGTGCGATCTTGACGGAAAGCCTGCACCGCATATTCCCGCAGCTTGCCCATGTGCCGATCGATTATTGCTGGGGCGGATTGGTCGACATGACCAAGGACCGTTATCCGCGCGCCGGTTTTCAGGATGGCGTCTGGTACGCCATGGGTTATTCCGGCCACGGCGCGCAGCTTTCCACCCATCTCGGCATGACGATGGCCGACGCCATTCTTGGCCGCCCGGACACCAACCCGCTGAAGGGGCTGGACTGGCCCGCCGTTCCCGGCCATTTCGGCAAGCCCTGGTTTCTGCCGCTCGTCGGGCTTTATTATAAGATGCTCGACAAGTTCCAGTAATTCAAAGCGGCCTCCGGGCCGCTTTTTTGTTGCATGGGTACAAAAAAGAAGGGCCGCAGAGCGGCCCTTTAGGCGGGGAGAAAGAAACAGTCGTCAGGCAAGTCCACCAATGTGGAACGTCTTTATTTCCAGATATTCCTCGATACCGGCCTGCGCGCCTTCGCGGCCGAGGCCGGATTGCTTGACGCCACCGAAAGGTGCGACCTCGGTGGAGATCGCGCCGGTGTTGAGGCCGACCATGCCGAATTCCAGCGCTTCGCCCACGCGCCAGGCGCGTTTGAGGCTTTCGGTATAGAAATAGGCGGCAAGACCGAAGGGCGTGCCGTTGGCTATGGCGATTGCCTCTTCTTCCGTCTCGAAGCGGAAGAGCGGGGCCACCGGCCCGAAGGTCTCTTCGCTCGCCAGACGCATCTTGGTCGTGGCGCCCGTCAGCACCACGGGTGCGGTATATTGCGGACCTTCCGGCAGATCATGCGCCTTGGTGATGATCTTGGCACCCTTGGAAACGGCGTCGTCGATATGCGCACGGATTTTGGCGATTGCCGGCTCGTTGATCATCGGGCCGATGGAAACACCGGCCTCCGTTCCGGGGCCGACCCGCATGGCGTCAACGCGGGCAGCGAGTTTTTTCGCAAACGCGTCATAAACGCTCGCCTGAACGAGAATGCGGTTGGCGCAGACGCAGGTCTGGCCGCCGTTGCGGAATTTCGAAACGAGCGCGCCTTCAATGGCGAGATCCAGATCGGCATCCTCAAAAACGATGAATGGCGCGTTGCCGCCGAGTTCCAGAGACAGCCGTTTCACGCTGTCGGCCGCACCACGCATCAGAAGTGAGCCGACACGGGTGGAGCCGGTGAAGGAGATCTTCCGCACCGTCTCGTTGGCCATGATCTCGTTGCCGATATCCGTCGGCATGCCGGTGACGATGTTGATGACGCCTGAGGGAATGCCGGCCCGTTCGGCGAGAACGCCGAGCGCCAGCGCCGAATAGGGTGTGAATTCCGAAGGCTTGATGACGACGGTGCAGCCGGCCGCAAGGGCTGGTGCGACCTTGCGGGTAATCATTGCGTTTGGGAAATTCCACGGCGTGATGATGCCGCAGATGCCGACAGGCTCCTTCAGCACCACAATGCGGCGATCCGGCGTCGGGGAGGGGATGGTGCCGCCGCTGATGCGCCGGGCCTCTTCCGCAAACCATTTGACGAAGGACGCGCCATAGCGGATTTCGCCCTTGGCTTCTTCGAGCGGTTTGCCCTGTTCGGTGGTGAGGATCAGGCTGAGATCATCGATATGCTCGATCATCAGCGCGAACCATTTTTCGAGAAGTGCCGCCCGTTCGGCGTGGGTCTTTTTCTTCCACGGCCCGAAGGCGGCATTGGCGGCTTCGATCGCCGCGCGGGTTTCACCGCCATCCATATCCGGCACGGTGCCAATAACCGCCTGCGTTGCCGGGTCGATCACGTCGACTGTCTTGCCCGTTGCCGCCGCTTGCCATGCGCCGCCGATCAAACCCGTCTGGCGAAAGAGTTCCTTGTCCTTCAAGCCCTGCATCATGTTCCTCCAAAATCAGTCGAGTGCTGCGAGAATTGCAGCGGTTATGGTGTCCGTCTTGTCCTTGCCCGGTACCGTGCCGATACCCCTGCCGGTCGCTGTTTCCAGTGCCGTCATGATCTTCGCGGCCGCGTCGGTCTCGCCAAGATGCTCAAACATCATCGCGCCGGACCAGATGGCGGCGATGGGGTTGGCGATGCCGAGATGGGCGATATCCGGGGCGGACCCATGCACCGGTTCGAACATGGACGGGGCGGAGCGATCGGGATTGATATTGGCGGAGGCGGCAAAGCCGAGACCACCCTGAATGGCAGCGCCGAGATCGGTCAGAATATCGCCGAAGAGATTGGAGGCGACCACGACATCGAGGCTTTCCGGCGCCATGACCATGCGTGCCGCCATGGCATCGATATGATAGCTCGAAACCTCGACGTCAGGATATTCATCAGCGAGCTTCTGCGTCACCTCGTCCCAGAACACCATCGAGTATTTCTGGGCGTTCGACTTGGTGACCGAAGCCAGCTTGCCACGGCGCTTCTGCGCCTGCTCGAAGCCAAAGCGCAAAATGCGTTCCACGCCCTTGCGGGTGAAGATGGAGGTTTCGACAGCAACCTCGTCCCCGGTGCCCTGGTGTACACGTCCGCCCGCGCCGGAATATTCGCCTTCGGTATTTTCGCGGATGCAGAGGATGTCGAAACCATCGGACTTGAGTGGCCCTTGCACACCCGGCAGAAGCCGGTGCGGACGGATATTGGCGTATTGCACGAAAGCCTTGCGGATCGGCAGCAGCAGGCCGTGCAGCGAGACCGAATCCGGCACCTCCGCCGGCCAGCCGACCGCGCCGAGCATGACGGCATCGAAACCGCGCAGGGTTTCAATGCCGTCTTTCGGCATCATCGCGCCCGTTTCCTTGTAGAAGGCGCAGGACCACGGAAATTCCGTTCCTTCAAGCGCAAAATTGGAACTTTTTGCTGCGGCATTGAGAACCTGCCATGCCGCCTCCGTCACGCTGCGGCCGATGCCGTCTCCGGGAATGAGTGCGATGCGATGCGTTTTCAAGATGTTTCCCCTGTTACAGTCCGATAAGGACGCTTTTGCTCTTGCGGTTGGCAAGATAGCCTCGGGCCCGAGATCTTTGCCAGTGCCGGAGCGCTTGTAGCCGCCGCGCGGCCTTGGCGGTTTGCACGGCCTCATCGACCAGCGTCGCATCCGCTTTCGGGCAGCCGGCATATTCGACGCCGTCCGAAGGGCGATGCATGTCGATGCCATTTTTAGCCGGGATCAGCCGGTCGCCGATGAAATGGCCGATCGGGAGAGATAAGCTGTCTGGATCGAAGCTGAGCGTCATGTGGAATCCTCTTTGGATATGCCTCAACGCTACCCCTTGATGGCAAGCAGTATTGACCGACTGCGGTGGGGTAATGAACGAAAATCCTGTTTTGCAGGCTGCCCACAGCGCAATCTTCGGCGGACATAAGTCGCTTACTGGGAACTGCTGCATTTCGTCCGGGGTGCAAATCCCGGCCGAAAAATATTCGGGGATGACACCCATGCAGGCACGGGTCCAGCATCCGATTGCCGGCCGGCGGTTTTTCGCAAAAACGCCTGTCCACCGGCCGGAATGCCAAGAATTTGGCTTAACAAATCACCCCGTGACCGTAACGTAGATCTTGCGCACGGTTTCGATGGTCTTCCAGACGCCGACAAAGCCGGGTTTCATGACGAAGCTGTCGCCCGCCGTGTAACGCAGCGGCGCACCGCCTTCCGGCGTGATCTCGATGACGCCTTCGAGAATGTGGCAAAACTCGAATGTTTCGCCCTTGATAGAGCGGCTTTCGCCGGGGGTCGCTTCCCAGATGCCGGTGTGGACGGTGCCGTCGCGGGCTTCATCCAGCGGCCACGTCTTGAACGACGGATCACCGGCGATAAGACGTTCAGGCAAGGCCTTGGAGGCTTTCGGTTCAAAGGTGGGTTTGGTGTCGATTGTCTTGAGGAGAGGCATGGATGTCCTTTCTTGGAGCGGTGTAATCAATATCCACGGCCGCGGTCGACGAGGCCGAGCGGTTCGAGACCGGATTGGTATCGTTTGATATTTTCGACAATGGTGCGGGCGGCGGAATGGGGCTGGGTGACGCTGGCGATGTGCGGTGTCAGGAGAATTTTCGGGTGCGTCCAGAAATTGTGGTCTTCCGGTAGGGGTTCCGGATCGGTGACGTCGATCATGGCGCCTGAAAGCCTGCCGCTGTCCAGCGCGTCGATGAGGGCGTCATGGTCAAGCTGTTTGCCACGCCCGGTGTGGACCAGGGCGGCACCCTCGGGAAGCATCCCGAGGCGCCCGGCATTCAGAAGCCCCGTGGTCTCGTCGGTCAACGGCAGCAGGCAGACGAGAATATCGCTGGTAGAGAGGATGGCGGCCAGCCCCTCTTCGCCATGGTGGCAGATGACGCCTTCGATCTGGCGCGGTGAGCGGCTCCAGCCGGAGAGCGGAAAACCGAAAGGTTTCAGCCGCTCCAGCGCCGCAACGCCCAGCATGCCGAGGCCGAGAACGCCCACCCGGCACTCTTCCGCCTGACGCTGGCCCGACAGGGGCCTCCACAATTGCTGGCGCTGCTGTTTCAAATAGACCGGCAGGTTGCGGTGAAGGGCAAGCACGCCGAGGCAGACATATTCCTGTATCATGCGGATGATGCCCTCATCCACCATGCGCACGACCTTCACCGTCTCGGGGATGGCCTCGATGTGAAACTGGTCGACACCTGCACCGATCGAAAACAGGACTTCGAGATTGCGATACCGGGCGATGTCCTGCGGGACTACCCAGGTGATCAGGTAACGGACCGCGTCCGGATCGACACTGGAAGCATCCATCGAAAACGGCAGATCAGGCAGGTCGGCGGCCAGAGCCTGCCGGAAGATTTCGCCGCGCTTTGCGTCGGAGTTGAAGAGAAACGTCATCTGAAATCCATATTTCCCGAAGGTTTAAACCGTGCAACGGCTGGCGAGTGTTTCCAGCATCGACTGGCAGGCCGAAAGTTCGCCTGCCGTTATGAATTCGTCCGGTTTGTGGGCGCGGCCGATATCCCCCGGCCCGCAGATGATGGCGTCGATGCCCGCAGCCTGAAAAAGCCCCGCTTCCGTGCCGTAGCTGACGGCCGCTAGACAGGCCGTGCCGGTCAATTCCTCCAGAAGCAGAACGAGTGGAGCATCGGCTGGCAAGGAAAGCGCCGGATAATCGCTCATCGGCGTCCATTGGATGTCGACGCCCTTTGCGGCAAGCGCCTCGACGCTGTCGCGAACCGGCTGGAGCAGGGCGAGCGGCGACACGCCGGAAATCGCCCGCGCTTCCAGTTCGATGGCCGAGAAATCGGGGATGATGTTGATCGCCTGACCGCCCTTGACGGTGCCG
The DNA here is from genome assembly GCF_000949865.1 of Rhizobium nepotum 39/7. Classification (GTDB taxonomy): domain Bacteria; phylum Pseudomonadota; class Alphaproteobacteria; order Rhizobiales; family Rhizobiaceae; genus Agrobacterium; species Agrobacterium nepotum. The sequence continues at coordinate 193,555 of NZ_JWJH01000003.1, forward strand.
ATCTGCAGCGAGGAATAGGGCGGCTCGAAAGTGGTTTCGAACGGTCCCCGCATCAGCGCATCCGCCGTCTCGACGGCTTTTGCCATGATGCCGGTCATCAGGTGGATGGCGTTCACCCCCTGGTCCGGGCGCGACGAATGGCCGGAGCGGCCACGGATGGCGATGCGCGCGGCGGCCTTGCCCTTATGCGCCCGAACGGCCCGCATATTGCTCGGCTCGCCGATGATCGCGCCTGCCGGCGGAGCGCACAGCTCCGGCAATCGGGCGATCAGATGCGGAACGCCACGGCAGCCCGCCTCTTCGTCATAGGAAAAGGCGATATGCACGGGCCGTTTCAGCGCCAGACGCGAAAATGCCGGTGCGGCGGCCAGAACAGTCGCCAGGAAGCCTTTCATGTCGGTGGTTCCGCGCCCATAGAGACGGTCGTTTTTAGACCGCAGCGAGAAGGGGTCGGAGGACCATTCCGGTTCTCCTGCGGGCACCACATCCATGTGGCCGGACAGAATATAGCCGGCACGATCTGCTGGCCCGAAGGTGGCGAACAGATTGGCGCGGTCACCCTCCGGCCCGGGAAGCAGGGAGACTTTGGCGCCGTGACTTTCCAGATAATCGGCGATCCATCCGGCAATGTCGCCATTGGCGGTTCCGACGATCGACGGGAAACCGACGAGACGCTCAAGGATTTCGATTGCGTTCATGGCCGTCTCCGCTGACCGGATTGTCATCGCGCAAGCTTAGAGTGGCCTGCGGCGTTTATCTGCTGAAATGCGGGTGATTTCGGTAGATTGTTGTGACCTTCCAGTGCTTTCAGAAAATTCGTGCTGGTGTGACCGGCAACCTTCCTCAAAGTCGAATATCGCAATTGACGCCCCGCCACTTGCCCCTTATGTCAGAACGTGACGGTTCCTGAAGCCGAAAGGCAAAGGGATTAATAGGGAACATGGTGCGGGTGATTTAATCGCCCAATGCCGTGGCTGCCCCCGCAACTGTAAGCGGATTGCCGTTCATCCTCGTGACGCCTCAAAGCGTCATGCCACTGTGTCCTTCGGGATGCGGGAAGGCAGATGAACGGCGCATATTCGTGAGCCAGGAGACCTGCCGTCATAATATGAACCATCGTTACGGGCGGGGATGCCCGGAAGAGGAGCTGATTATGACCTTTCCGTCTGCGGAAACGTATTCCGTGTCCCGTTCTCCATCTCCACACATGCCGCCGCTTTGTCGCCACGCGTTTTGACGCGCCTCTGCGGATCACGCCACGTATTCTGACTGGAGAACATATGTTCCATTTCAAACACCTGCCGGTTTCCGCCGGTCTTCTGGCCGTTGCACTCTCGGCCCTGCCTGCCGGAGCCGCTCATGCTGCCGAAACCGTTTATCCGCTGACGATCAAAAGCTGCGGCCACGAGATCACCTTCAAGCAGGCGCCCGCCCGCACCGTTTCCGTCGGCCAGAGCACGACCGAGGTTCTTTATCTGCTCGGCGTCGCCGACAAGGTGGTGGGCACGGCGCTGTGGATCGGCCCGGTTCTGAAGGGTTACGAGGACGCCAACGCCAAGGTGGAGCGGCTGGCCGACAATGATCCGAGCTTCGAGGCGGTGGTCGGCAAGAGGCCGGACCTCGTGACGACGCAGTTCCAGTGGCAGATCGGCCCCGAAGGCGTTGTCGGAACGCCGGCGCAATTCGCCGAACTCGGTATTCCCGTCTATACGTCGCCTGCCGATTGCATGGGCAAGGACAATTCCGGTGGGGGTGACGGCGTGCGCAAATCCGTCTTCACAATGGATCTGATCTACCAGGAAATCCGCGACCTCGCCCAGATATTCAACGTTCAGGATCGCGGCGAGGAAGTCGTCGCCGACCTGAAGAAACGCGAGGAAGCCGCCCGCGCCAAGATCGCCTCGGCGAATGGCAAGCTTTCGGCCGTCTTCTGGTTCTCCAGCGCTGAACTCGATATCGACCCTTACGTGGCGGGACGCAATGGCGCGCCCGGCTACATCATGTCCGCGCTCGGGTTGAAGAATGTCATTGAGAGCGATGAGGAATGGCCGACCGTTGGTTGGGAAACCATCGCCAAGGCCAATCCATCGGTGATCGTTGCCGGCAAGATGGACCGCCGCCGTTTCCCCGCCGATGATGTTGCCGTCAAGCTTAAGTTTCTCGCCACCGATCCGGTTGCCAGCATCATGCCCGCCGTCAAGGAGGCTCATGTCTTCGAAATGGACGCGCAGGCGATGAACCCGACCATCCGCACGATCGAGGGCATCGAAACGCTGGCCGAGGCGATTTCCACTGCCGGCTTCGCCAAGTGAACGGTTTTTCCGTCAATCTTGGCAGGGCGGGTCTGGCTTTTGCTGCACTCGCCCTGCTGCTCGTCGCGCTGATGGCCGGTGCGGCCATCGGCGAGACCGCAATTCCGTTCGATGTGGTGGCGAAAACCATCGCCAATCGTGTGTTTCATGCGGGTTATCCGCTGGAGCCGCTCGATGAGGGCATCGTCTGGAGTTACCGCCTCAGCCGCGCCGTTGTCGCCGCCTGCTGCGGCGCATCGCTGGCGCTGGCCGGTGCTGTGCTGCAATCGCTTTTGCGCAATCCACTCGCCGATCCCTATATTCTCGGCATTTCCGCAGGCGCCTCCACCGGCGCAGTCGCCGTGGCGCTTCTGGGCTTCGGCGCAGGGTTTCTGACGATGCCGGCGGGCGCCCTGATCGGGGCTTTCGTTGCGTTTTCGCTGGTCAGCCTTCTGGCGGTGCGGGCAGGGCACGGCAACAGCGCCATCATTCTGGCGGGGGTGGCTGGTTCGCAGCTGTTCAACGCCATGACGTCGTTCGTCGTTACCAAATCCGCCAATGCCGAACAGGCGCGGGGCATCATGTTCTGGCTTCTGGGCAATCTTTCGGGCGTGCGCTGGCCGGATGTCTGGCTGGCCCTGCCGGTCAGTCTTGCAGGGCTTGCGGTGTGTCTCTGGTATGCCCGTGCGCTCGATGCCTTCGCTTTTGGCGGGCAGGCGGCGGCGTCGCTCGGCATCCCGGTGCGCTGGGTCTATGCGGTGCTGATCTCGGTTTCGGCGATCATGACGGCGGTCATGGTGTCGCTGGTCGGCTCCATCGGCTTCGTTGGCCTCGTCATTCCGCATGCGGCGCGCATCTTCGTTGGCGTTCGCCACGGCATGCTGCTGCCGGTGACGGCCCTCACAGGTGCGGTTTTCATGATCGTGGCGGATATTTTGTCGCGCATCGTCATTCCGGGCCAGGTTTTGCCGATCGGTGTCATCACCGCTTTGGTCGGTGCGCCCGCCTTCGCCTTCATTCTCGGGCAGAAAAGAGGCCGGTCATGAGATTGTCCGCCCATGATCTGCATTTCCATGCCGGCACTCTCGACATCGTGCGCGGGGTTTCGCTGGAGGTCGCCTCCGGTGAATTTCTCGGCATCATCGGGCCGAACGGTTCCGGCAAAAGCACGCTGCTTTCCATGCTGGCCGGCATTCGCAAGCCGCGCCGGGGTCATGTCACGCTTGGTGAGGAGCCGCTTGTCTCATTCGGGCGGCGGGAACTTGCCCGCAGGCTCGCCTTCGTGGAGCAGCAGGCTGAAACCACTGAGCGCATCACCGCCCGGCAGGCCGTGGAACTCGGGCGCACGCCCTATCTCGGCCCGCTGTCCGCCTGGTCGCCAAAAGACGATGCCATCGTCGATGCCGCGCTCGAAAATGTCGACATGGCGGACAAGGCGGATCGCAACTGGCACCACCTTTCAGGCGGCGAACGCCAACGCCTGCACATTGCCCGGGCGCTGGCGCAGCAGCCGCACATCCTGCTGCTGGACGAGCCGACCAACCACCTCGATATCGGCCATCAGATCGGCCTGCTCGATCTGGTGCGCCGGCAGGGCCTGACCGTTGTGGCGGCGCTGCACGATCTCAATCACGCCGCCATGTTCTGCGACCGGGTTGTCATCATCCATCGGGGCGAATTGATCGCAGTCGGCCCACCGCGCGAGGTTTTGACCTCTGCGACGATAGCCGCCGTTTTCGGCGTGCAATCCGTCGTCACCACGGACGAGGGCGGCTTTTCCCATATTCGTTTTCTGCCTGCCCACGGGACGGTCGACCACGCAAAGAAAGTGCTGGCACGATGATCACGTTGAAAATGCTTGAAAATCTTCGCTTTGGCGCCCTTCCGGATGCAAAATCGTTTTACGCTTTTGCCGGAATCGCCCTCGCGACGGCTGCGGGTTTTCCCTTTCACGCGACGGCCGAAACCTTCGAAGTGAAGATGCTGAACCGGGGCGGAAAAGGTCCGATGGTGTTCGAACCCGATTTTCTGGAGATCGCCCCCGGCGACCGCGTGCGCTTCGTGCCGACCCACAAGAGCCACAATGCCGCGACTATCGACGGCATGATTCCTGAAGGTGCTGAAGGGTTCAAAAGCCGGATCAACGACGAATTCGAGACCGGTTTCGAACGACCGGGCTTTTACGGTATAAAATGCTCACCGCATTACGGCATGGGCATGGTGATGCTGATCAAGGTGGGGGAGGCGAGCTTGCCGCAGAGTTACAAATCGATCGACGTGCCCGGCCGCGCCAAACCCCGGCTTGATGATCTCTTCGAGCGGATGGAAAAATGAGCTCCTGTGCGGAGTTCTCGTCATCCGTCATGCCGGACTCGATCCGGCATCCAGCCACGGCGCGTCTGCGCCGTGAGTAGAGTCTTTTGCGATCAAGGACTTGATCGCACTGGACCCCGGATCAGGTCCGGGGTGACGAAGGGTTGAACGGCCTTCAGCCCTTGCCGGAAGTATCCGGCTTCACCGCACAAACCGCATAGCGGTGCTGAAGGCCGCGCAAAATACCCTTCAGCAGGCTGAAGTTTTTCGACTGGGCGCGATGAATGGCCTGAAGTTCCTGATCGATCGCGACGGGTTCGAAGCCGGTTTCGCGCAACAGCGCCGCGACATCGCCGGCCCTTGCACCTTTCGAAAAATAGACCCGTGAAAGAATGCTGCTGAAGGTGTTGGCCGGGTCCGCCGGCTTGTGCGGCTGGTCCGGTTTCACGAGGCCGATGCTTTCCAGACCGGTCGCCAGCTTCTTGACCAGTTTTTCACGCCAGCCGGTGTTGACGAAATCACCATCGACGATCAGCAGGCGTCCGCCCGGTTTCAGCACGCGGAACCATTCGGCAAAGCTTGCCTGCGGGTCCACCAGCGTCCAGACCAGATGGCGCGTGATGATGACGTCGGCGCTTTCGTCCGGCTCCATCGTGCTTTCGGCATCGCCGACGAAAAAGCGGATATTGCGCCCGCGCGCTTTCGCCTTCGCCCTTGCAAGCTCCAGCATGGTTTCCGACCAGTCCATGCCGGTGACCTGAAAACCGAGATCGTCCATCAGATGCGAGATGACGCCGGTGCCGCTCGCCAGATCGAGCGCCTTGCGGCCTTCGCCCTGGCCCAGATGCTTCAACACCAGCGCATGCCAGGCCGCGCGCTCTTCTTCCGAAAAAATCTCGTGTCCGGGAGAAAGGTCGAAGGTCGCGGCGCGACCGGACCAATAGGCTTTGATTTCGTCTCTCAGGCTGTCGTTTTTACCATACTGGATAGTGTCGATCATTGTTCTTCAGCTCATGTACCGGTCAGTTAAGAATGGCTCTAAAACATAAATCTTGACTAGTACAGTCAGAAAATAATACAGCCGCGACAGTCAACACTGGAGAGCAATATCCGATGCGCATCTCAGCCAAATTCGCGGCACTTGCCCTTGGCCTTCTCGTATCCGCCGCCTGGCCGGCATTCGCCGAAAAGGTAACCGTCAAGGACGTGACAGGCCGCGATGTCGAGGTCAACGTTCCCGTTTCGCACGTCATTCTGGGCGAGGGACGCCAGATTTACTTCCTGGCCGCGCTCGACAAGGAAAATCCTTTCCAGCACGTGGTAGGCTGGCGCGACGATCTGGCGAAGGCCGATCCGGAAACCTATGACGCCTATCTCGCCAAATACCCTGAGATCGCCAAGCTGCCGACCTTCGGCGGCATGAAGGACGGCACCTTCGACATCGAGCAGGCCATCGCGCTGAAACCCGATGTCATTTTGATGAACATCGACGCGAAGACGGCGACGCAGGAAGCCGGCTATGTCGAAAAGCTCGAAAAGGTCGGCATTCCCCTGGTCTATGTCGACTTCCGTGAAAAGCCGATGGAAAACACCGAGCCGAGCATGCGCCTGATGGGCAAGCTGACGGGCAAGGAAAAGCTCGCCGAGGACTTCATCAAGTTCCGCGCGGATTCCATCGCCCGCGTTACCGATACGCTCGCCAAGGCCAACCCGAAGAAGCCGGTGGTCTTTATTGAACGCGCCGGCGGTTATTCCGACGATTGCTGCATGTCCTTCGGCAACGAGAATTTCGGCAAGATGGTGGAGCTTGCCGGCGGCATCAACATGGCGAAAGATATCATTCCCGGCACGTTCGGCAATGTTAATCCCGAGCAGATCATCGCCTCCAATCCGGAGCAGATCATCATCACCGGCGGCAACTGGAACGGCTATGTTCCTGGCGGCAACTGGGTCGGTGTCGGTTATGGCGCGGATATCAAGGAAGCCCATCGCAAGCTCGAAAACCTGACCAAGCGTCCGGCCTTTACGGGCGTGCAGGCGGTGAAGGACGGCAATGTTCATGCCATCTGGCACCAGTTCTACAACAATCCCTATCAGTTCGTCGCCATCCAGGAAATCGCCAAGTGGCTGCATCCGGATCTCTTTAAGGATCTTGACCCCGAGGCGACCTTCAAGGAATTGCATGCCCGCTTCCTGCCGCTCGATTACAAGCCCGGTTACTTCGTATCGCTGAAGGACGCCAAGTAAGACGTAGACGGTGAAGAGGAGCGCCGTCTGATCGATGGATGAAGCCGCAGCCATGCGGCTTCATCATTTTCTTTTGGAACTCAATGAGGACTTCTCATGCGGCTCAACGCCCTCAGGCATTTTGCGGTGCTGGCTTTTTCTCTTCTCGCCGTGCCTGTTTTGGCAGCGGAGATCACCGACGTTGCCGGACGCAAGGTGGAGCTGGATCTGCCTGCCAAACGTGTCATCGTCGGCGAGGCGCGCCAGATTCACGTCATCGCGGCCCTGAAAGGCGACCGGACCTTCGAAAACATCGTCGGCTGGCGCGACGATCTTCTCAAGAAGGATCCAGACAGCTACGCCGCCTATGTCGAGCGTTTTCCGCAGATCGAAAAACTGCCGCGCTTCGGTTATGTGCCGCAGGGCGATTTCAGCCTGGAAACGGCGATCACCCTTTCGCCTGATGTGATCACCCTCAATCTGGAAGCGGAAAAATCCGCCAAAGAAAGCGGTTTCGAAGAAAAGGCTTCCGCCGCCGGCATCAAGATCGTCTATCTCGATTTCCGCCTCGATCCCGAGAAGAACAGCGAAGCCTCGATTGAAATTCTCGGGAAAATGTTCGGCGCCGAAGAACGCGCTAGGGAATTCATCGCTTATCGCCGCACCGAGATCGCCCGCGTGACCGACCGGCTCGCCAGCGTCAAGGACCTTACGCGTCCGAACGTCTTCATCGAGCGCGCGCCCGGCATTTCCGGCGAAGACAATTGCTGCCGCACCTTCGGCCCCGTCAATTTCGGCGCGATGGTCGATCTGGCCGGCGGCCACAATATTGCCGACGGTATCATCAAGACGACGTTCGGCGATCTCAATCCCGAACAGCTCGTCGTTTCCGATCCCGACCATGTCATCGTCACCGGCTCGAACTGGGCGGCGGAATCCGACATCAACCAGTTCGTTCCCGTAGGGCGTGGAGCCGATATGGCTCTTTCCCGAAAGCGGCTGGCAAACCTGATGAAGCGCACGCCGTTTCCTGAACTGAAGGCCGTCAAAAAAGGCGATGTCCACGCCGTCTGGCACCAGTTCTACGGTGCGCCTTACGAGTTTTTCCCCATCCAGCAATTCGCCAAGTGGTTCCATCCCGACCTCTTTACCGATCTCGATCCGGAAAAGAATTTTGAGGAATTTCACCGGAAGTTTCTCCCCGTTACCTACAGACCGGGCTATTTCGCCTCCCTCGAAAAAGGTTCGAATGAATGACTTCGTTGAATGAAAGCGCCGTCGGCGTGAGCGGGCGCGATCAATATCGCGCCCTTGCCGCCCGCAGGATCGTTATTCTTTTCGGGCTGTTCATCGCCCTTTGTTTCAGCATGGCCGCCGACATGGCGCTTGGCCCGGCGCGCTACACGCTTTCGCAAGTTCTGGCGACCATTGCCGATCCGGCTGCTGCCGCAAACCAGCTTCGGGTGGTGATCTGGGATATCCGCATGCCGATCGCTCTGATGGCGGTCACTGTCGGTGCGTCGCTTTCGGTTGCTGGCGCACAGATGCAGACCATCCTGTCCAACCCTCTCGCCAGCCCGTTTACGCTCGGCATTTCGGCCGCTGCCAGTTTCGGTGCGGCGCTGGCCCTTGTCGGCGGCGTGGCAATCTTTCCGGGTGCCGTGCAATATATGGTGCCGATCAACGCCTTCATCATGGCCATGGTCGCTGCCCTGTTCATCCATTTCGCCTCGACGATGCGCGGCGTCACCGTCGAGACCATCGTCCTGCTCGGCATCGCGCTGGTGTTCACCTTCAATGCGGCATTGTCGCTGCTCGAATATCTTGCGTCCGAACAGGCGCTTGCCGCCGTCGTCTTCTGGACCATGGGCAGCCTGACGAAGGCGACCTGGGAAAAGGTCTATGTTACCGGCGGCATTCTTCTCGTCACCGTGCCGATCTTCATGCGCAGCGCCTGGGCGCTGACAGCCCTTCGGCTGGGCGACGACAAGGCGGCCAGCATGGGCATCAATGTGCGCCGGCTCAGGTTGCAGACCATGTTGACCGTCAGCCTTCTGGCCGCCATTCCGGTTTCCTTCGTCGGCACCATCGGTTTCGTCGGGCTTGTCGGCCCGCATATCGCCCGCATGGTGGTGGGCGAGGACCAGCGGTTCTTCCTGCCCGGTTCGATAATCTGCGGGGCGCTGCTTTTATCGGCAACCTCGGTTATCAGCAAGATACTCATTCCCGGCGCTATTCTGCCGATCGGGGTCATCACGGCGCTGGTTGGCGTACCCTTCTTTTTCGCGCTTATTTTCGGCAACAGGAGACGCGCATGGTAGCGCTCGCACTGAAGGATGTCGGCGCCGCCTACGGGCGCACCACCGTTCTTTCCAAGGTCGGCATCGATACGCTGGAAGGCGGCAGCGTAACGGCTGTCATCGGCCCCAACGCCGCTGGAAAATCCACGCTTTTCAAGCGCATCGCCAGCCTGATCTCGGGTCCCGGACTGGTCGAACTGTCGGATACGGCGCGCGGCAACCGCGCCATCTGCTACATGCCGCAGGACACCGGCGCCAACGCGGTGCTGACGGTTTACGAATCCGTGCTGCTTTCCGCCAAGCAGGGCGGCGGCGGCTGGCGTGTTCACGACGATGAACTGTTCGAGATCGATGCCATTCTCAAGGCATTGAAAATTCACGATCTCGCCTTTCGGGGACTTGGCGAATTGTCGGGCGGGCAGCGGCAGCTGGTGTCGCTGGCGCAGGCCTTGGCGCGCAAGCCCGAAGTGCTTTTGATGGACGAACCGACATCTGCGCTCGATCTTCACCGGCAGATCGAGGTTCTGGGCTTCGTCACCGATCTTGCACAGAAGACCGGCATGATCGTGCTGATCGCCTTGCATGACCTCAATCACGCGCTTCGTTATTGTGAGAATACGATGGTGATCGCGCGTGGCGAAATGGTGGTGAGCGGCAGCACCGAGGCGGTGATAACCTCCGCCATGCTGCGCGATATCTATCGCATCGACGCGCGTATCGAACCCTGTTCGCAGGGCCGGCCGATGGTGATCGTCGACGGGGCTATCTGACGCGATCAAGACCCGGCGGCAACGCTTGCCGGGTCTGCGTGTCTCCGGCTGTTGCACGATCCGCGCCTGCATAAATTCTTGATGATAATAGTCATGAAATATCTGTTCGATCCGCGGTTTGGGTGCTAGAGGTTTGAGCAGCAAAACTGCGCTGCCATTCGGGGCTTGCAGTTCGTTGATCCTTGAAATTTCTCTCGGTTGAGACATGGGCATACGGGAAGATGACAGGCGTTATAACGCTTACGTCACGCATAGGATCGACCTGATCAGATACGCCACCCTCATTTTAGGGTCGCGTGCGGATGCGGAAGACGTGGTTCAGGAAGCGTTCCTGAAATTCGTTCCCGAAGGCTCCGGCAATCCCTCCAACCTGAAATCTTATCTTTTCCGCATCGTTCGCAACCTCGCCCTCGACAATCGTCGGCGCAACCGGCAGGACCTGCGGGAGCGGCCGGACGACACTCCCTTCTGGGGTGTGCCGCAGGACCACGGCACGCCCGAGGAACATGCGCTGTTTTGCGATGAAGTCCGGCAGATGCAGATTATCTTGGCCGCCCTGCCGGTTCAGGCGCGGGTGGCATTGGAAATGCATAGATTCGGCGGTTACAATATGGAAGAGATCGCTCGTCACCTCGGTGTGTCCGTGGCCAGCGCTCACCGTCTGATTAAGGGTAGCATTGCCGCGATTACTAAAGAAATGCAGTAAAATAGCCTTTATTGTCCCATCCTGTGAAAAAAACTTCTTCATCAAACGTCTTTATAGTAACGCGCAAGACGAGGCGGCTCCTCCGCCCAGTCAAAGGAACTGGCCCGGCTCAATGACCATTGATCCCGATAAAAAAATAGAATTGCCGACGGGCAAGGCGGAAGAAGCGGCTGACTGGCTGATCCGGCTGCAGGCGGGTGCTTCGGAACAGCGGGTGAAGGCGGAGTTCGACCAGTGGCTTGCAGCCTCGCCGGCAAACCGTCTGGCCTGGGAGCGGACGTGCAAGACATGGCGAAACCTCGGTCTGGTGGAGCCTGCTCTCAAGAGCCTCTGGGAAGATGCGCCGCATTTGCCTGGCAAGGCCACACAACAGGCATCGCGGCGGCGCTGGTCCGCGCGGCATTATGCCGGCATGGCCGTGGCGGCGGCGTCTCTCTGTCTTGCCGTGCTGTTCGTACCTGCGCTTTTCGTCCGTATCGAAGCCGAGTATCAGACCAGCACCGCCGAAAACCGCACCATAACCCTCGAAGACGGTAGCCGGGTGCAGCTTGCCGCTGCGAGCGCGCTTTCCACCGATTTTGCCAATGGCCGTCGCAGCGTCAGGGTGCTGAAGGGCGAAGCCTTTTTCGATGTCGTGCCGGACAGCGGCCGACCCTTTGTCGTGGAGGCGAAAAACGTGACCGTTAAGGTGCTGGGCACGGCTTTCGATGTCGATCTGACAGATGGCGTGACGCAGGTCGCGCTTGCGCACGGTTCGGTGGAAGCCTCCTTCCGCAATGCGCCGCCAGCGCGGCTTGTTCCGGGCGAGATATTGGTTGTCGACGCCTCCGGCGCCATCCGGAAAGAGAGCGTCGCCGTCGAGGATATCGGCGGCTGGCGCAACGGCGAGCTTTACGTGGTGGATGCGACGATTGGCTCGGTCGTGGAGCAAATCCAGCGTTATCATCCCGCATGGCTGACGATGGCGGACAAGACGCTTGCCGAGCAGCGCGTGACGGGCTTTTACAACCTTCGCGATCCGGACCGCGCGCTGGAAGCACTGGTGGAGCCCTATCACGGCAAGGTGCATGCGATTGCCGGCACCGCCCGCATCATCACCCGCTTCTGAATCAATAAATCTATTTATTTTCAGTAGCTTATAAAATTTCTTCCGAAACCATGAAAAAAAGCGTCGAGGCAATCGTCTTTTTGTTGAGTAATCCGGTCAAGATATATCCGGAACGAAAGACAGGAAGACGAAAGCAGTATGCGCCTCCAGACACGTAAGACCGGTTCAGGGAAAAAAGCGGCACAGCAGGCACGTATCACCGTGTTGCTGGCGACGACGGCGGCCGTCGTTTCAATTTCGACGCCGGTTTTTGCGCAGAGCGGGCCGAATGCCGCAAATGGTCAGCGACCGGCTGGCGAGCATGGCGCGACGCGGCCTTTTAACATTCCCGCCCAATCGCTATCGTCCGTTGTCGGCGCTTTCGGGCGGCAATCCGGTCTCCAGATCACGCTTGCCACGCCATCGGCCGGCAATGTGCGCACCAATGCCGTCACCGGCAGTTTCACGGTGCGGGAGGCGCTGGCGCGACTTCTGGCGGGCACGGGCGTAAATTTCCGGATCGCCGGTAACGGCACGACCGTCATCATCGGCACCGGGCAGGAGGCCGCTGTCGATCTTTCCGGGGCGGAAGGCACCACGGTTCTTGAAACCATCACCTTGACCGGTAAAAGCGGGCGCAATGCCGCCGCCGGCTCCGGTTACCAGGGCACGCCCGACTGGGTTTACGAAACCCCCGCCAGCGTCAGCGTTGTCAGCCGCGAGGCGATCCAGTCCGCCGGCGTGCGCAACACGCGCGATGTCTTCAACCGCGTCTCCGGCGTTTATGCCGGTGAAGGCAATGGCAGCTTCCCGACCGTTTCGCCCAATGTACGCGGCTTGCAGGAAAGCGGCCGCGTGGTCGTCTCCATCGACGGCGCGCGGCAGAATGCGCAGCGTGGTTTTGGCACCGGCGGCGCTTCAATTTATTCTGCCAATAATGGTCAGGCCTATGTGGATGTCGCCTTCATTCGCGCGGTCGAAGTCGAAAAAATGACCAACGCCACCTCCGGCAATGCCGGTTCGCTGGGCGGCAAGGTCGAGTTCCGCACCGTCAGCGCTGCCGATCTGATCCCCGAGGGTGCGAACAAGGGCGGAGAGGTGAATGTCTCTCGGGGCACCAATGGTTACGATTTTCAGGGTTCGGTTCTGGCCGCCATTCGCGAGCCGGAAGGTCCTCTTTCCTTTGTCGCCGGTTACAGCCGCACGATCATGGATGAATATAAGATCGGAACCAAAGGCGAGGCCCGAAGCACCGCGTTGACGATGAAAGACCTGCTCGGCCGGGACGGCTGGTCAACCTTTTTCAAGGGCGAAGGTGACTTTGGTGATGTGCGGACGTCACTGTCATGGCTGCATCAGCAGAACGATTTCGTTCAGGGCGCTGCCGAGGTGATCGACCGGGAAAGGGTGCGTAACGACAGCGTCGTCGCGAAGCTGGACTGGGACCCGGAAAGCGAACTCATCGACTTCAAGTCGTCGCTGTGGCTGAACGACAATATGACGCACGAGTTGCGTGCCGATCGCAGGCCACTTGGCGTGAGTAGCGCCGGATATGCTGCCGAAACGAATCTTGACATGGGCCTGCGCAGCTTTGGTGGCAGTCTGGAAAATACCAGCCGTTTCGATACGAAAGCGGGTGCGTTTAGTTTGAATTATGGCGCGGAAGCTTTTCGGGATATTGCCTCGTCGAGTGCTACCAGTTCCACTATTAGCCAGAACCCCTCTTACGCCAGCAGCTACACGGCTTTCAGCCCTGCGGGGCGGCGTGATGTCGCCAGCCTGTTCCTCAACGGCGAGTTGGAGCCGGCGGATTGGATCACGATAAGCGGTGGGGTGCGTTACGACTGGTCGCGCCTGAAGGGATCTGCGACTTATTACAGCACCCGCAACTATCAGGTGGACACTTCGATCGCTTGCGATCCGGTCCGCAACCACTACACGCCCCTCGACTATTTCAATCGGGTCTTCCTTCCCGCCAACCCGAGCTGGGCCGCGCGCTACGCGCTCTACTTGGCGCGCGCCTGGCCCAATGCCTCGGCCGGCTGTATGCCTGGCACCGGTACGACCACGCCACCTCGAACAGTTACCGAGTACCCCTCGCATGATGTCGATATCGATCGCTCCTACAGCGCTTGGTTGCCCTCCGCTACAATCGAGCTGAAACCCGTCGACTGGTTCCGTCCCTATGTGAGCTATTCCCAGAGCCTTCGCCCACCGACAATTCTCGAGGCCTTGTTCGCTGGCGCGCGTCCGGGTGACAGCCCCGGATACGAATACGCTCCAAACGAAGCTTTGCGGGCTGAAAAGGCGACAACCTATGAAATCGGCGCGAATATGAGCTTCGACGGCGTGCTGCTGGACCACGATTCCGTCCGCATCAAAATGGCCGCCTTTCGCCGCGAGGTGAAGGATTATATCGCCCTCGGTTATCTCGTTACGGATCAGGTCTCGGACCGCACCTATACCAGCTTCGTCAATCTGGACGGCACGACTGACATGCGCGGGCTTGAATTCGAGGGCAATTACGATGCCCGCAGCTTCTGGATCGGCGGCTCGGCGACACTGCTGAAGACAGACTGGCCAGACAAAACACAGGTTTTCTCCAACGGCACGACCACCACAAGCGGTGAGATCGTCGCATGGCCCGGCGATGTCGCGCCCAAGGTAAAGCTCACGCTCGATGGCGGCATGCGTTTCTTCGACGAAAAATTCTCGCTAGGCGCGCGGCTGAACCATGTCACGCCCACACAGTCGCGCACACTCGATACGGAGGGCAATCTGCGCGAGGTGACAGATCCTTACACGACGGTGGATCTCTACGGTTCCTATGCCTTCAATGAAAAGGCGACGCTTCGGCTCGCCGTTAACAATCTGACGGACCGCAAATATATCCCGGCAGCAAGTGCCTATACGGCGCCGGGCCGCACCTTTATCGCGACGATGAACGTGAAGTTCTGAGATGCGGAAGAAATTCTCCGGGCCGGGGTTGCAGCCCGTCCCGGAGATAAAACGCCTTCGTCACATGACCAAGGTATCTGTATTGGCCAGCAAAGGAGTACACCTATGGCTACCACAATTCAACTGACGCAGTCTTCCTCCGACCTGATCGGCTACCTCAACGGTTGGACGAGCGGTTTCGGTTCGACCTATGGTGCGTTCTACGACGCTCAGACCAGCTCGCTTGCAACGACGACCATCGATCCGAACACGACTTACGAGGCGTGGGGCGATGGCAGTACCGGCGGCAAGGGCATCGTCATGAGCGGCGCTCTGCAGTACTCCCAGGGCAACCTGACGGGTTCGGTCGACAGCATCGTTCTCGGCACCGGCTACAGCCAGTCCACAAGCGGCATCGCCGTCAGCCAGCAGGAACTGCTGATCGACCCCGACAGCGCCTACTCGCTGGCCGGCGCGCGCGATCTTCTCGATCTCGCCGTGTACCAGCTTGCCCGTTTCGGTTCGCTTGCCGGCTTTTATGATTACTTCGCAGCTACCGGCACGGTGATCGAGGATACTGCGTCCTCCAACACATTGACGGGTTTTGCCGGCGCGGACACGTTCGTATTCTCCGGCGGCAGCGATGTTGTGAGTGCCGGCCCGACCGGAACTTACGGCTATCAGGATGGTACGGATACGCTGGATGTCTCCGCTTGGGGCGCAACTTCGGTGGACGATTTGTTGTGGTATAATGATAACGGCAATGCCGTTATCCTTTCGGCAACGGACACGTCCGTATCCATCACTCTTAACGGAGTAGATTCCAGCGTACTCGACGCATCGGACTTCATTTTCGCCAGTGCATCGGCGCTTGCCGCGTAAAGGAAAATCAGGCTGTGGGCTTTCAAAACCACCAGCAGACACCGCCGCAGTCCCTCACTGCGGCGGTTGTTTCGCCCCTTAAAAGCACGTTTTTCGGTGTGGCCCTCGTCAGCGGCGTGGTCAACATTCTGGCACTCACCTCGCCGCTTTTCATGCTTCAGGTCTATGACCGGGTGCTGGCCAGCGGCAGTCTACCGACGCTGATCGGGCTCGCTCTTCTCGCGCTTGGCCTCTATGGCTTCCAGTGCCTGCTCGATATCATCCGCGCGCGGGTTCTGATCCGCATCGGCGAAGATTTCGACATGCGTTACTCCGGCAAGGTGCATGATGCCGTGGTGCGCCTGCCGCTCGTCAACCGCATGCCGGGTGATGGGTTGCAGCCGTTGCGCGATCTCGACAATGTGCGCGGCTTTCTATCCGGTACGGGGCCGACCGCCTTTTTCGACCTGCCGTGGATGCCGCTCTATCTCGGCATATGTTTTCTGTTTCATTTCTGGATCGGTGTGACGGCGCTTGCCGGCGCCATCCTGCTCATATCGCTTACGATTTTGACCAATATCTTCTCGCAGAAGCCGATCCGCGACACCATGGTCGAAAACATGGCCCGCAACCGGCAGCTGGAAGCCTCGCGCCGCAATGCCGAGGTCGTGCAGGCCATGGGGCTTGGAGGTCGGCTCGGCAGACGCTGGCAGGTTTCCAACGAGGCCTATCTTGCCGCCAATCGCAAGGCGAGCGACGTAGCCGGCGGTCTCGGCAATATCGCAAAATACCTGCGGATCGTGCTGCAATCGGCCATTCTCGCGGTCGGTGCATGGCTGGTCATCCAGCAGGAGGCCTCGGGCGGCGTGATGATTGCGAGCTCCATCATGATGGGCCGGGCGTTGGCGCCCGTCGATCTCGCCATCTCCAACTGGAAATCCTTCGTGGCGGCCCGGCAGAGCTGGGTAAGGCTGAGGGAGCTTTTCGCGCAGATGCCGGCCACAGCCTCGGCCATGGCCCTGCCGAAGCCTGAAAAGGAACTCCGGGTCGAGAACGTCACCATCGTTCCGCCGGGAGAGCGAAAACCGACCGTCGCGGGACTTGGTTTCGTCATGATCGCCGGGAGCGCGCTTGGCGTCATCGGCCCTTCCGGTTCCGGCAAATCCACCCTTTCGCGTATTCTCACCGGAGCCTGGACGCCCGCAGCCGGCAAGGTGCGGCTCGACGGTGCGAGCTTCGATCAATGGGATCGCGAGACGGTCGGCCGTCACATCGGTTATCTGCCACAGGGCGTGGAGCTGTTCGACGGCACGATCGGCGAGAACATTTGCCGTTTCGAGGACGATCCCGATCCCGAGGCCATCATCGCCGCGGCGAAAGCCGCCGGTGCGCATGAACTGATCCTGCGTTTCGAAAAGGGCTACGACAGCGATATCGGTGAGGCGGGTTCCGCGCTTTCGGCCGGGCAGCGCCAGCGTATCGGTCTTGCCCGCGCGCTTTATGGCGATCCCTTCATCGTGGTGCTGGACGAGCCGAACGCCAATCTCGATGCGGAAGGCGAGGCGGCCGTCGTCAGGGCAATCGCCTCGGTCAAGGCGCGCATGGGCATTGCCGTCGTCGTCGCCCATCGGCCAAGCGCGATCGGTGCCGTCGATTTCATTTTGATGATGGAGGAGGGGCGGATGAAAGCTTTCGGTCCACGCGACGAAGTGCTGTCGAAAGTGCTGCGCGCGCCGAACGGGCAGGTAGCCAAGGGATTTGCCGCTTCCGCCCAAACGATTTCGCCGCTGCGCGTTGTCGCCAATACCAATCCCCAGGCGGTAGTGCTGAAAGACGGCCGGGAAGAGGTGAGCCAGGAAGGAGATACGGATGTCAAAAATTGATCAGCGCAGCCATGTGTCCCGTTCCATCCGCAAACATCTTTTTGCCGGCCTTGCCGCAAGCGTTGCGCTGCTGGCCGGTGTCGGCGGATGGGCCGCAACGACCAACCTTGCCGGTGCGGTCGTCGCATCCGGTCATCTGGTGGTGGATTCCTATACCAAGAAAGTGCAGCATCCGAGCGGCGGCGTTGTTGGCGAAATTCTGGTGAACGAAGGCGACAAGGTGAAGGCCGGCGATGTCCTCATGCGTCTCGACGCGACCCAGACCCGCGCCAATCTCGCCATTGTGACCAAACGGCTGGACGAGCTGAGCGCGCGCATGGCAAGGCTGGAGGCCGAGCGGGACGATCTGTCGGAACTCGTCTTTCCGCCGGCGCTCATGGTGCGCAAGGATCATCCCGATGTCGCCTCCGCCATGCGCAGCGAAACAAAGCTGTTCGAATTCCGCAAGTCCTATCGCGAGGGGCGGAAAGCGCAGCTTGCCGAACGCATCATGCAGTTCGAACATGAAATCGAAGGGTTGAAGGCGCAGGAAATCGCCTATGACAACGGGCTTGCGGTCTTGCAGAACGAAATCATTTCGCAGAAATCGCTGCGGGAACAGGGTGTCGTGTCCGTGCAGCGGCTGAACAGCCTGCAGACCCAGGCCGCGACGTTTGGCGGCGAGCGCGGTGAAAAAATCGCCTATCAGGCGCAGACTGCGGGCCGGATCACCGAAACGAAACTGCAGATCCTGCAGATCGATCAGGAACTGCGCACCGAGGTCGGGCGCGAACTGCGCGAGATACAGGCGCAGACAGGCGAATATGTCGAGCGGCAGGTGGCCGCCGAGGACCAGCTGAAACGCATCGATATCGTCGCGCCACAATCCGGTATGGTGCATGAAATGGCGGTGCATACCGTGGGCGGTGTGGTAACTCCGGCGGATCCGATCATGCTCATCGTGCCGGAAGGTGACGAACTGGCGCTGGAGGTGCAGATCGTGCCGAAGGACATCGACCAGTTACAGGTGGGGCAAAAAGCCATGCTGCGCATGACCGCGTTCAATCAGCGCGTCACGCCCGAACTGGAAGGCCATGTCAGTCGCATCGCGGCGGATATCACCACCGATCAAAGGACCGGTCTCTCCTATTATCTGGCACGGATCACCATGCCGGTTTCCGAGCGGAAAAAGCTGAACAATGCGCCGCTGGTGCCGGGCATGCCCGCTGAGGCATTCATCCAGACCAGCGAGCGTACCGCTCTGTCCTATATCGCCAAGCCGCTGACGGACCAGATCAACCGCGCCTTCCGGGAGGAATAGGTCTCGGGCGGGGCGCCGGCTCTTCCGATCGGTTGTTCGGGGTTGGGATCAGAGCCAGCCCAGTGCTTTCGCCGCGCGGATCGCTTCCGCGCGGCGTTTGCAATCGAGCTTGCGGAACAGGTTTCCGAGATGGAATTTCACCGTCACTTCCGAGATGTTGAGCGTCTGCGCGATCTTCTTGTTCGACATACCGCTTGCGAGCAGTTGCAACATCTGCGTTTCCCGCTGTGAAAGTCCGCCATGCAGGGCGCGCGCCTGCGGTGAGTTCACCGAAGCGGCGAAAATCGACAAAGCTGTCCGGACGTCGGAAGAGGTTTCCATGAAACTGCGGATACGGCGGTTGTTCAGAAGCGGCGACAGGAAGATGCGCTCCTCCGACAGGACGCCGCTGCAACCAAGGCGCGTCGCCGATTCCAAAGCGGTCAGAATATGGGCGCGGGCGGCAGCGTTGTCGCGGCGCTGATGCGCGGCATAGCTCTGCCAAATTCTGAGCGCGACCTTTTCGCGGTTGGTGACCTTGGGATTGGCGATCATCGCGTCCATCTGCCGGGAGAGATAGGCGCGCGGCGTGAAAAGATGCACCGCATCGCGAAGCCATGCCATCACATAGGCGATTTCGTCTCGCCGCGTCAGACGGGCAAGGTCCTCATGCGCGCTCTCCACCCAGTTGCGACCCATCGGCATGCGGATTGCAGATAGCGTCGCGGCCGCATCAGCCCAGCGATTGGCATTCTGGTAGGCGATGGCCGTTCTGATCTCCATCATCGCGTGGAATTGCAGCCCCTCCGAAAGATGGATCCACAACCCGTCGAGAAAGCCCGGGCGAACGGTCATCGGAAAATGATCGATCAGAACCTGCGAGGCATAATGCAGGGCAAATTGCATCAGGCTCGGCCATATCTCGGCCGCTGCGAAATGATCGAATTCATGCTCGACGAAATGCAGCAGATCGCGCGGCTTTCCGGCCTCGTAGGCGAGGCAGGCCTCAGCCAGTCGCAGCATCCGGAATTCCTGCGCGGCGTCATGCTGCACCTGCTCCAGCCTTGTGCGGGCCTCCTGCGCCGCCCGGCGGGCCAAGAGCACATCGCCGCTCATCAGTCGCAGCACGATCTGGTGCAGATGGATGAAGAATTCCAGCAGCGGCTGACCGCCCATCTTGCGCAGATAGATGAGGGCGCGGGCGGCGGCGGCCTCTGCCTCGCGAAAATTGCGGCGGCGGATTTCGAATTCCAGCAGCGCATTGTAGTAGGCCGCCCATTTGCCGTGGTCGCCCATGGGATAATCGGCCATGAATTCCCCCAGCCGCGTTATCATCGCGTCATTGGGGGTTAGGTCCTCGGCAATCATCAGATTCAACCGGAACGTGCGGGCGGCGAAGGAAAAACGCGAGCCACGGGCAAGGACCTTCAGCGGGTCGAGATAATCCGATCCAAGGCTCTTGCCGAGAAGATGGCGCACGCGCTGCAATTCACCCTGTTTCAGCAGTGCGCGGGTAACGGCGAAGAGGACGGTTTCATTCGCCGCGATCATGTCCTGCGAAAACCGCATGATGATTTCGCGAAACCTGTCGACGCTACTCCTGTAGATCAGCTCGCGGCCATCGGCGCGTTCGAGGATTTGCGCGGCATGGGTCTCATAACCGCGGTCGAGCAGCATCGCCATTGCCGCAAGCGCGCGCCCTTCCTTTTCGAAAGCCGAGGCGATCTCCACCACGGCGCTGCTGGCCTGCAATGTCGCAAGACGTTCTCTCACTGCCACGGTCAGAAGCCGTATCAGCATGCCGTGCTTTTCCGGGTTTCCTGTCAGGAAAGGCGGCAGGAGTTCCACCCAGTCCTCTCCGGGGTCTGCTGACGGCTCTTCGAGCCAGAGTGAAAGCGCAACCGTCTGGGCAGGCGAAAGATGGGGCAGATAGTTTTCCCGCAGATAGTCGGCACACAGTTTTTCGTCGGGCTCGCAGGCGAGAGACAGAAAGGCCGGCCAGCCCGCATAGTCGTTGAGCGCGAGGCGTTTCTGCTCGGCAGAAAGGCCATCCGCCTCGTCTTGCCTGAAAGTCAGTTCCTCCGGCCCGATGGTGAGTGAACCGCGATGCAGGATTTGCCGTGCCAGTCCGCTGATGCGCTGATCCGGACGGCAGGCGATGACCACGAAACGCACGGTTTCCAGAATAGGAGCGGGCATGCGGACGGCGCGTGCGAAGACCGGGATATCCCATAGCAGCCAGCCTTTTGTTGCATCATCGCTTCGTGGCTGGTGCGTCCGGCACACCTCCGTTCCAAGCTCTTTTGCCAGCATGTCCATGAGAACGCTTTTTCCGGCGCCTGCCGGCGCGCGCAGAAAGATCACGCCCGCGGTTTCGCTGGCGATGCGGCGGCAGAGGTGGGTGCGCGGCAGAAGCGTCATTCGCAAAGGGATAGGGGATTTGAATTCAAAAACCTATACTCATTTATCAAAAAACTATACCTTTCGGCGATTGTTCAAAAGGATGTGCGGTGAAAAATTGTGCTCAGGCAATTGATGCACAAGGAACGTTCCACTGATGCAGCAACATCCGCTGGTCGCGATTTTGAACAGGCTCGGCGCTTTCGTGCTGGTCATGATCACCCTGTCCATCATGATTTTCGTTCTGGCCCGCGTGGTGCCGGGCGATCCCGCCCGCATGGCGCTGGGTCCAGCCGCTACGCAGGAACAGGTGGATGCGCTGCGCGGCGAGATGGGTCTCGACAAGCCGCTCGCCGCCCAATATCTCGACTACATCAGTAACGCCCTGCACGGCGATCTCGGTTTCTCGCTGGTTTCCCAGCGTCCCGTCACCACCGATCTGGCGCAGACCGTTCCCGCCACCGTCGAACTGGTGCTGGTCTCGGTCATCTTCATGTTTGCCGTCGCCATCCCGCTCGGCGTCATCACCGCGCATTACCGCGACCGGCCGCTCGATCATATCGGCCGCATCCTCTCGCTCACCGGCGTGACGATCCCGAGTTTTCTCTTCGCTATCACGCTGCAATTGCTGGCCGCCCGCTTTATCTCCGGCTGGCCGATCATCGGCAGGATCGATCATGCG
This sequence comes from Rhizobium nepotum 39/7, assembly GCF_000949865.1. Taxonomy (GTDB): domain Bacteria; phylum Pseudomonadota; class Alphaproteobacteria; order Rhizobiales; family Rhizobiaceae; genus Agrobacterium; species Agrobacterium nepotum. The sequence goes on from NZ_JWJH01000003.1 coordinate 215,290, forward strand.
CTCGGCTGGCAGGGCGGTCCGACGGGTTTCATCCTGATCGACGGGACGCTTGCCGGACGGTTCGATGTGGTGCTGGACGCGCTGAAACACCTTGCGCTGCCGGCATTTGCGCTCTCCATGGCCGGCATCGGCCAGATCACCCGCATCACGCGCTCCTCGATGATCGAGAACCAGCGCAAGGATCATGTGCTCACCCTGCAAAGCTTCGGCGTGCCGGAGCGGGTCATCATCTTCCGTTATTTGCTGAAGCTTTCCTCCATCGCGCCGCTGACGATCATGGGGCTCGAATTCGCCTCGCTGATCGGCAACGCCTTCGTGATCGAAATGGTTTTCGCCTGGGGCGGTTTCGCCTCCTACGGGCTGAATTCCATCCTTCAGAAAGACCTCAATGCCGTAACCGCCGTGGTGCTGGTGGCCGGCCTGTTCTTCATCGTTGCGAACCTGATCGTTGATGTCCTGATCTCGATCATCGACCCGCGCCTGCGCCGCAAGGAGGCTCGCTGATGGCTGATATGAAAATGCTTGAACCCACCGATCGGGGCTTAAGCGCCGGTTACATGATGTGGTACCGCTTCAGCCGCAATCCGGCGGCGGTCATCGGTTCGCTGATCCTGCTGTCGGTGCTGGTGCTGGCGATTTTCGCGCCCTGGCTCACACCCTATCCCAAACATATCGGCGCTGTCGTCGATTTCCGCGCCCGCCACATGCCCCCGGATCTGGAGCACTGGTTCGGCACCGACAAGGCCGGACGCGACATCTTCTCCCGCACTGTGTTCGGGCTCAGGGTCTCGCTTCTTCTCGTCATCGGCGTGCTCGGCATTTCGGTTCCCGTCGGCACGGTGCTTGGCCTGGCTGCCGGCTATTTCGGTGGCTGGATCGAGAAGATCATCAGCGGCCTGACGAATGTGATGCTGGCCATGCCGCCGCTCGTCATGGCGCTGGCGGTCTCCAACCTTTTGGAGCCGACGCTGACGAACGCCATGATCGCGATCACGCTTCTGTGGTGGACCTGGCATGCGCGGCTAATTTATTCGGTCTCGAAGTCCATCGCGTCCGAGGATTACATCGAAGCCGCACGTCTTGCCGGCGCCGGGCCGCTGCATATCCTCTTTCGCGAAATCCTGCCCAATTGCGTCTCGGTCATTTCCGTCAAGACGACGCTGGATGCGGCTTTCGTCATCCTCTTCGGTGCGACGCTCAGCTTCCTCGGTTTCGGTGTCAAGCCGCCGACCCCCGACCTCGGATCGATGGTTGCCGACGGGCGTCAGTTCATGCCGGATTTCTGGTGGGAAGTCCTCTGCCCCGGTGCGGCCGTGCTTTACGTGACGCTGGGTTTCAATCTCCTGGGCGACGGCCTGCGTGACATGTTCGACGTGGAAAGCTAAAGCCATGACTGAACCGCTTCTCAAGGTCGAAAACCTCAACGTCACTTTCACCAATTATGGCCGTACGCGGCAGGTGCTGCGCAATGTCGCCTTCACGGTCGCCGCCGGCGAGCGCGTGGCGCTGATCGGCGAAACCGGATCGGGAAAATCGGTCACCGCCAAGACGATCATCGGCACGCTGCCAAAGAATGCCGCGATAGCTTCCGGGGCCATCGTCATCGACGGCCGGGATGTGCTCGCCATGCCGCGGAGGGAACGCGAGGCGCTAAAGGGAACGGCGTTTTCGCTGATCATGCAGGACCCATTGTCGTCCTTCAATCCGGTCTTCAAGATCGGCACGCATCTCGACGATGTCATGCGCTTTGCCGACAAGCGCGACGGCATCAACTCGTCCAAGGCAGAGCGCCGCATCCGCATCGCGGCGGTTCTGCGCCGCGTGCAGCTTGGCGATACCGAGCGGGTCATGAATGCCTATCCGTCAGAACTTTCGGGCGGCATGCGCCAGCGCGTGCTGATCGGGCTTGCGCTGCTGCATCAGCCCAAGCTCCTGATCGCCGATGAGCCCGGCACCGCGCTCGATGTGACCACGCAGGATGAAATTCTCAATCTCATCAACCAGCTGGTGGCCGAAGAAAACATGGCGTTGTTGATGATCACCCACAATCTCGGCGTCGTGCGCAAGGTGGCCGACCGGGTCGTGGTCATGCACCATGGCGATATCGTCGAGACCGGTCCCTGCGCGCAAATCCTGCATGCTCCCGCTGCGGATTACACACGTTCGCTGCTGGATGCGGTGCCGCCGCTTTACGGCCCGCGCGTGACGGATCTGGCGCAAAGCATACGCTCGCCGATCATCACAATCGAAGGGTTGAACAAGATTTACGGCAGGCGCAACGGTTACCATGCCGTGCGCGATGTGAACCTGACGCTGAAGGACGGCGAGATTTTCGGCCTTGCGGGCGAATCCGGTTCCGGCAAGACCTCGGTTGCCCGGATGATCATGGGCCTCTCGCGCCCGACCTCCGGCAGTCTCGTCATCGACGCCCCGTCTCCGGGACGTGGCAAGCGGCTGACGCAGATCGTCTATCAAAATCCGGGCACCTCCCTCAATCCGAAGCGCACCGTCAGGCAGACGCTTAGCCTGCCGCTGAAATCCATCGGCATGGGCGGCGAGGCGCGCGAAAACCGGATGCAGGAACTAATGGGGCTGGTGCGGTTGCCGCAATCCTATCTCGGCAAATACCCGCATGAACTGTCCGGCGGCCAGAAGCAGCGTGTAGCCATTGCCCGTGCGCTGGCGGCCGAACCAAAAATCCTCATCCTCGACGAGCCGACGGCGGCGCTTGATGTCTCCGTGCAGAAGACGGTGATCGACCTTTTGCTGCAGCTGCGCGAGGAGCTTGGCCTGACCTATCTGATGATCTCGCACGACCTGTCGCTGATGCGCAATTTCTGCTCGCGCATCGCCGTCATGCTGCGTGGCGAGATCGTCGAGGAAGGGGTGACCTCGGCCGTCTTCGCTGAGCCGAAGCATCCCTATACCCGCGCGCTGATCGCGGCGATCCCCGTCGTCACCGACGAGGAAGAACGTCTGAAACCCACCGTGACGGAGGAAGAGCGTATGCGCTTCCTCGTCAAAACGACCGATTGATGAAAGAGGAGCCTGACGTGTATCGCGTTGGAATTGACGTCGGCGGCACAAATACCGATGCCGTTGTGTTACAGGAAAAGATCGTTCTGGCGGGGGTGAAGGCCTCCACCACCGAGGATGTGACGTCCGGTGTCATCGAAGCCCTTGAAAAGGTGATCGAGGCGTCGGGCATCGACAGGGCGCGCGTTGGCGCCGTGATGATCGGCACCACGCATTTCACCAATGCGGTGATCGAGCGGCGACATATGGACGAGGTCGCGGCCATCCGGCTCGGCCTGCCATCCGGCGCCGGTCTGCCGCCGATGGTCGACTGGCCGGATGATCTCAGGGAAATCGTCGGCAACCACGGTTACCAGGTGCGGGGCGGTTACGAATTCGACGGCCGCGAACTCTCACCGCTCGATGAGGACGAGATTGTCCGCATCGCCGCCGATATCCGCGCCAAGGGCCTGAAGGCAGCCGCCGTCACCTGCGTTTTCAGCGGCATCAACGATGCGATGGAAGTGCGGGTGAAGGAAATCCTTCAGGAGCGTTGCCCCGGTCTGCCGGTGGTCATGTCCAAGGATATCGGTCGGCACGGCCTGCTCGCCCGTGAAAGCGCGGCGATCATGAATGCCAGCCTTCTGTCGCTCGCCGACCGCACCGTTGCCGCTTTCGGCGAGGCGCTGAAGGCAGCGGGCATAACCTGCCCGTTCTACATCACCCAGAACGACGGCACGCTGATGGCGGCTGATATGGTGCGCGGCTTCCCGGTGCTCACATTCGCCTCGGGTCCGACGAACTCCATGCGCGGCGCGGCCTTCCTCACCGGCCTCAAGGATGCCGTTGTGGTCGATGTCGGTGGCACCACCACCGATGTCGGCTCGCTGTCGCATGGCTTTCCGCGCCAGGCTTCCACGACGGTGGATATTGGCGGCGTGCGCACCAATTTCCGCATGCCGGATGTGTTCTCCATCGGTCTCGGTGGCGGCTCGCTGGTGGTCAATGGTGATCATGGCCTCACCGTCGGTCCGAAATCGGTTGGTTACCGCGTCCGCCGCGAAGCGCTCTGCTTCGGCGGCACGACCCTGACCGCAACCGATATCGCCGTCGCATCCGGCATGGCGGATGTGGGTGAGAAGGCGCTGGTTTCCACTCTCGACAAGCGGCTGGTGGATGCTGCGGTGAAAAAGATCAACGACATGCTCGGGGCATGTGTGGAACGCAGCCGCATCTCGTCCTCGCCGGTGCCGGTGATCGCCGTTGGCGGCGGCTCCATCCTCATGCCGGATCGGATAGGCGAACTGGACGTCATCCGCCCCGAGAATTTCGCGGTGGCGAATGCGGTCGGCGCGGCGATCGCGCAGATCAGCGGCGAAACGGACCGCGTCTTCTCGCTGGTCGAGGGCCGTACGCGTGAAAGCGCACTTGCCGAGGCCGAGGCCGAGGCACGCGAGAAGGCGATTGCGGCAGGCGCATTGGCCGAGACGCTGGAAGTCATCGAGCGCGAGGATATGCCGCTTGCCTATCTGCCCGGCAATGCCACCCGCATTCATGTGAAAGTCGTTGGAGAAATGGGAGCCAATCATGGCTGAGACGCGCAAGCTGAAATATGACGAGGCGGCATTGCGTACGCTGACGCGGGAGGATCTCGACGCGCTGGAAATCGGTGCCGGCATTCTTGGCACGGGCGGCGGCGGCAATCCCTATCTGGGCAAGCTGCTTGCACTCGAGGCCATGAAAGCCGGTTACGAGATGAAGATCCTTGCAACCGACGCCATCGAGCCGGATGCGCTCTGCATGTCCATCGGCGGCATCGGCGCGCCCGTGGTCGGCGTGGAGCGCATCCGCGAAGGCCGCGAAGGTCTGCGTTGCCTGCGCGCCATGGAAGAACTGATCCGCACCCCGGTAGACGCCATCGTCTGCGAGGAAATCGGCGGCTCGAACTCCATGAACCCGCTGGTGACGGCGGCGCTCGGTGGCCTGCCGATCCTCGATTGCGACGGCATGGGCCGGGCTTTCCCCGAGATGCAGATGACGACCTTCTCCATCTATGGGCATAGTTCGACACCATCGGTAATGTGCGACCTGCACGGCAATGCCGTGATCTTCAGCCACGCCGTTTCCGAGGTCTGGCACGAGCGCATGGCCCGCGCCTGCGTCGTTTCGCAGGGCGGCGGCGCAATGCTGGCGACCGCGCCGATGCAGGCCCACTACGTGCACCAATATGGCATTCCGAAAACCTACACCAAGGCGATCGCGCTCGGCGAGGCGGTGATCCGCGCCCGCAAGCAGCAGGAAGACCCGATTGCGGCGATCTGCGCGCTTGAAGGCGGACGACGCATCTTCAACGGCAAGATCACCGATCTGAAGCGCCATCTGCGGGGCGGTTTCGCGGTGGGCGATGTCGAGCTTTCCGGTTTTGACGATTGCTCCGGCCAGACGGCGAGCGTGGCGATCCAGAACGAATTTCTGCTGTTCCGCCGTGACGGCAAGGTGGAGGTGACCGTGCCGGATCTCATCGTCCTGCTTGATGTCGATACGGGTTATCCGATCACCACCGAAGTCCTGCGTTATGGCCAGCGCGTGGCCGTGGTCGCGATCCCCTGCCACGATCTGCTGCGCAGCGCCCGCGCGCTCGAAGTCGTCGGACCGGCGGCATTCGGTTATCCGGAAATTCCTTTCTCACCGCTGCCCGTACCGGTCAGCAAGGCTGCCTAACCATAAGCGGGCAAATGACCCGCAATAAAGAGGAGAACGACAATGAAAATGCCAGGACTTTCTTCCCGCCTTGCCGTGCTTGCGCTCGGCACGGCAATCGCGTTGCCGCTTGTTCCTTCCGCTGCTTTTGCGGAAGACAAGGTTTCGGTCGCGGTCAATACCATGCAGATATTCAGCTCACTCGACCCGGCGAAGGTGACTGACTACACCGGCTACATGGCCATCGTGAACATGTATGACGGCCTGACCACGGTGAACGCCAAGGGCGAAATCGTGCCGCATCTGGCGAAGTCCTGGGATATTTCTGAAGACGGCTTGATCTATACCTTCCATCTTCGCGACGACGCGAAGTTTGAGGATGGCACGGCGGTGAAGGCTGCCGATCTCGTCTGGTCGGTGCAGCGCCTGCTCGGCATCAACAAAGGCCCGTCGAACCTCATCGTCGGCGTGCTGAAGCCCGAAAACGTCACCGCACCTGACGATGCGACGCTCGTCATGAAGATCGAGCGCCAGTTCTCGCCGTTCATGGCAGCCACGCCGCTGATGATGGCGCTGAACAAGACGCTCATCGAAACCAATGCCAAGCCCGAAGACAAGTGGGGCGAGGCCTATGTGGGCGAACATTCCGCCGGTTCCGGTCCCTACAAGCTCGTCAGCTACAACCGCTCGGCCGATATGGTCATCGCCCGCAATGCGGATTATTTCCTCGGCTGGACCAAGGGCAAACCGATCGACGAAGTGCGCTTCGTCCAGACGAGCGACGACGCCACCGTCAAGGCGCTCGCGGAAAAGGGCGAGCTTGGCCTTTCCTCGCACGGGCTTGGCAACGACACCTACGAATCCATCGGCCGCATGAAGAATTACAAGCTTATCCAGACCCGCACCGCCGGCGGCTTCGTCATCAAGCTGAACACCAAGGTCTACCCGACCGACGACGTTCACGTTCGCCGCGCCATTGCCTATGCGACGGATTACAAAACGATCCAGGAAGTGATCTATCCCGGTTTCGACATGCAGGGACCGCTCTCCGACGCTTTCAAGGACGCGCATAACGGCGATATCCAGCCCGGCATCTACGATCTGGAAAAGGCGAAGGAAGAGCTGGCGAAGTCGAAATATGCCGGCCAGAAGATCACGCTCGTCAACAGCTATGTCGCTTCGCTGGCCTTCGAGGCGGAAGTGGCGCTGCTTTTGCAGTCCAGCCTCGAGCAGATCGGCATCACGCTCGATATCAAGCCGGAGCCGTGGAACCGCATCGTCGAGCTTTCCTCCAAGCCCGAGACGACGCCCGCATCGACGCAGGTGAATATCTCGCCGACTTATCCCTCGCCGGATTCGATGTTCTACAACCAGTATCATTCCAAGGCGTCTGGCACCTGGATGTCGATGGAATGGTTGCAGAATGCGGAAATCGACGGGCTGATCGACAAGGTTCGTTCCACGACCGATGTCGGCGTGCAGAACGCCACCTACAAGGAAATGCAGACCAAGATCGCCGATCTTCAGCCGGATGTCTGGGCGGTTGCACCGAACCGCCGTTATGCGGCGAACAAGTGCCTTCAGGGTTACGAATTCATTCCCATGCAGAGCTGGGACCTGAACTTCTCCAACTTCCACTGGGACTGCAAGGCGGAGTGATCGCCTCGTTATGAAAATCCGGCTCCGCCACAGGCGGGGCCGGTCAAACGTGTGATTTCAAAGGGATAGAGCGACCCATATGCGCCGTAACGGCTGCGGGATGCTCGAGGATGACGCATGATCCAGGAATTTTCCGAAGACGATATCGAACCTCTTGCCACCGGTGCCTGGATTTTGGGAACGGGCGGGGGAGGCAATCCCTATATCTCGACGCTCAATCTGCGCCGTCTTTATGCCGAAGGGCGGCGGGTAAAGGTCATGGACCCTATGGCGCTTGCCGACGACGATATGGTGGCCGTCGTGTCCAAGATGGGCGCGCCGCTTGTCGGCCAGGAGCGGCTGGGAGACCCCGTTCATCTTGCCCGCGCGGTGGAGGTCATGGAAGATTACCTCGGCAAGCCATTCCGGGCGATCATGAGCGTCGAGATCGGCGGTTCGAACGCGCTGTCGTCTTTCCTCGCCGCCGCCATGCTCGACCGGCCGGTCGTCAATGCGGATGCGATGGGACGCGCTTATCCCGAAGCGCAGATGACATCCTTCGCAATCGGCAACCTGCCGATGTTTCCGCTTTCGCTGGTCGATGTACGCGACAATGAGGTGATCGTGACGCGTGCTGCCTCCTGGAAATGGATGGAACGCATCTCGCGCAAGGTCTGCACCGAAGTCGGCTCCACCGCCGCGACCTGCAAGGCGCCGCGCACCGGCAAGGAAGTGAAGGAGTGGGGCATCCACTATACCGTCACCAAGGCGACCGAACTCGGGCGTGCGGTGATGGAGGCGCGTGCGCGGCATGACGATCCTGTTCAGGCGGTTCTCGACCATGAGGGCGGCAAGCATCTCTTCCGTGGCAAGGTGGTGGATGTCGCCCGCGAGACTACCGGCGGCTTCCTGCGCGGCAGCACCACCATTGAAGGCATCGACGCCGACAGAGGCTCGCGCCTGGAACTCGCCTTCCAGAACGAATGGGCGGTCGCCTTCCGCGATGGCCAGCCGGTCGCCATGACGCCGGATCTGCTTTGCCTTCTCGACACCGTTTCGGGCAGCGCCATCGGCACGGAATCGGTGCGGTACGGCCAGCGCGTCACGGTTGTCGCCCTGCCGGCGCCGGAACTCTTGACGACGCCCGCGGGTATCGCCGCCGTCGGCCCGCGTGCCTTCGGTTATGACATTGACTTCAAATCGGTATTCCCATGAAACGCATCGGTATTGACGTTGGCGGCACCAATACGGATGCCGTTCTGATCGATGGAGACACGATCGTCGCCTCCATCAAGGTTCCGACCACGCAGGATGTCTTGTCCGGCGTGAAGGCGGCACTGAGCCACGTGGCGGGCCATGTCGGTGTGGCGGATCGCCCGATCGAGGCGGTGATGATCGGTACGACGCATTTCACCAATGCGGTGGTGGAGCGCGCCCGGCTGGAGCGGGTTGCGGCCATTCGCATCGCGCTGCCGACCGGTTCTTCGCTGCCGCCCATGTGCGACTGGCCGAAAGACCTCCATGACGCTGTCGATCCGCTGATCTTCGTGGTTCATGGCGGCCATGAATATGATGGCAGCCCGCTGGTGCCGATGATCCCGGACGAAATCCGTGAAGCGGCGATGAAAATCCGCGATGCGGGCATCACCTCCATCGCCATTTCCGCGACCTTCTCGCCGTTGACGACGGAGTGCGAGGTGAGGGCGGCGGAGATCGTCCGTTCGGTGATCCCCGATGCACGCATCACGCTTTCCCACACGCTCGGACGCATCGGGCTGCTGGAGCGCGAGAACGTCGCACTTCTGAATGCCACCTTGCAGACATTGGGCAAGACCACGGTACAGGCATTTTCGGATGCACTGCGCGAAGCGGGTGTGAAGGCGCCGTTCTATCTGACCCAGAACGACGGTACCGTGGCGCTGGCGGATGTGGCTGCCGCAAATCCCGTGCACAGCTTCGCCTCCGGCCCCACCAACTCGATGCGCGGCGCGGCCTTCCTCACCGGGCTTTCCGATGCCATGGTGGTGGATGTTGGCGGCACCACCTCCGATATCGGTTGCCTTGTCGGTGGTTTTCCGCGTGAGGCAAACAATATCGTCCATATTGGCGGAGTACGTACCCTGTTCCGCATGCCCGATCTTCTGCCGATCGCACTTGGTGGCGGCACCATTGTCGACCCGCAGACAGGTAAGATAGGCCCGCGCTCGGTGGGGTATCGCATCCTGACCGAAGCCCGCGTTTTCGGCGGCGAGACACTGACGACATCGGATATTGCGGTGGCCGCAGGCTTGATCGAGATGGGCGACAGGGAACGTGTGAAGGACCTCGATCTGGCATTCGTACAGGCGACGCTCGGCCGTATCCGCGACATGGTGGCTGACAGTTTCGACCAGATGAAGACGTCTGCCGAAGACGTGCCGCTGGTTGCGGTCGGCGGCGGGGCATTCCTGATACCGGAGCGGGTTCCGGGCGCATCCGAGGTACTGCGGGTGGAAAATGCAGGCGTTGCCAATGCGCTCGGTGCGGCGATGGCGCAGGTTTCGGGCGAAGTGGATCAGGTCTTTTCCGGATTGAGCCGCGACGAGGCCCTTGCGAAAGCCGAGACCGAAGCGCAGAACGCGGCGGTCGCTTCGGGAGCAGAGCGCGCGAGCCTCAAGACCCTTGAGGTGGAGGATATTCCCATCGCCTATCTGCCGGGCGGCGCTCGGCGGGTACGGGTACGGGTCATCGGCGACATCGCCTTTCATTGACGATAAGAGGCCCGGCCGGCGGCGGGGCGACAGTGGAGTGAGGACATGACGAAGATCGCATTGGCCATTCACGGTGGTTGCGGCGTGATGCCGGAAGACAGCATGACGCCGGATGAGTGGGAAGCGGCGCGCCACGATCTGGCGGCGGCTCTGCGCGCCGGTTATGGTGTGCTCAAGGCTGGCGGAACAGCGCTGGAAGCGGTTGAAGCGGCGGTCGTCGTCATGGAGGACAGCCCGCATTTCAACGCAGGCCATGGGGCGGCGCTCAACGAGAATGGCATTCACGAACTCGACGCGTCGATCATGGACGGCAAGACCCTGGCGGCGGGCGCGATCAGCGCGTCCCGTGCCATTCGAAACCCGGTGAAGGCGGCCCGCGCGCTCATGGTGGATGAACGCGCGGTCTATCTCACCGGCGAAGCGGCAGACCGGTTTGCGCAGGAGAAGAAGCTTGCCACGGAGCCTCAGTCCTATTTCACCACGCAAAAGCGGGTCGAGGCGCTGGCGGCCATGAAGGTCCATGCCGCGACAGGAACCGAAGCGACTGAAAATGAAAAACACGGAACCGTCGGCGCGGTGGCGCTCGATGCGGCGGGACATCTTGCGGCAGCGACCTCTACCGGCGGTTACACCAATAAGCCGGATGGGAGGGTGGGTGACAGCCCGGTGATCGGGGCAGGGACCTACGCACGCGACGGCGCCTGCGCGGTTTCCGGCACCGGCAAGGGTGAGTTTTTCATCCGCTATGTCGTCGGCCACGAGATAGCGTCCCGCGTTGCCTATCTCGGGCAGGATCTGGAGACCGCTGCCGGCAATCTCGTCCATAAGGATCTGGCGCCCTACAATATCGGTGCCGGTCTTGTCGCGATCGACGCCGAAGGCGGGATTGCTGCGCCCTATAATACGCCCGGCATGTTCCGGGGCTGGGTGACGCCTTCAGGCGAGGCCCGTGTTGCCACCCACGACAGGGTCTATGAGGTGGAATTGTAACGGGTGATCGGAACCAATCCGCACATCTGACAGGTGGTGGCGCAGGGCAGAAGCCCGGCGACCACAAGACCATGGCGTATGCCGCCAAAACGCTCGCATTGACAGTTCTTTCGCTGACGACCTCGCCCGAACTGCTTGCCAGAGTCCAAAAAGAATGCCGGAGAAAACCGAAGGCAGCGACTATGTCTGCCCCGTTCCAACAGATGTGATGCCCGGTTTTCACCGATAAGGCGCGGCGGGTTTTTCGCGCCCGGCCCACTCTCCCTGTCTGTCCGAGAAGCTTTATCACAGGCTGCCCAGCGACTTCCGTGGAAGTGCTCAGCAAGAGCATGAGCCATAATTCCCTGATCATCACCGCTTTGTTTGCCGCCTCGTCCCGCGGCCACGAAGAAAGCATTGACGTTCGAGCTAAAAATGGAATAAATATATCGAACAGCAGAAATTCGGTTTCATTATTCCGTTTTCTGGATGTGAGGAGTTAGCGACGGACTTTCGGGTCCGTTTCCGGCTGGGAGAGGTGGCGCTGGACACCGAGGAGGAGAAAATAATGAAAAAGCTTATTATCAGTGCGGCCATGTCTGTGCTTTTGGGCACGGCGGCACATGCCGAGACCGTCGGTGTTTCGATGGCCCTGTTCGACGACAACTTCCTGACCGTGCTGCGCAATGGCATGCAGGATTATTCCAAGGGGCTGAAAGGCGTCACACTGCAAGTTGAGGACGCGCAGAACGACGTTGCCAAGCAGCAGAGCCAGATCCAGAACTTCATCGCCTCCAAGGTCGACGCGATCATCGTCAATCCGGTTGATACGGATGCGACGGCGGCCATGTCGAAACTTGCCACTGAAGCCAAGATTCCGCTGGTTTACGTCAACCGCCAGCCGGTGAACGTGGATAACCTGCCGGACGGCCAGGCATTTGTTGCATCGGAAGAAACGGTGGCAGGCACGCTCGAAACCAAGGAAGTCTGCCGACTTCTCGGTGGCAAGGGCAAGGCCGTGATCATGATGGGCGAACTGTCCAATCAGGGCGCACGCATGCGCACGCAGGCCGTTCACGATGTTCTGAAGACCGATGAATGCAAGGGCATTTCCGTGGTGGAAGAACAGACCGCCAATTGGCAGCGCACCCAGGGTTCCGACCTCGTCACCAACTGGCTGTCCAGCGGTATCGAGTTCAACGCCGTCATCGCCAACAACGATGAAATGGCGATCGGTGCCGTTCAGGCGCTGAAGGCCGCTGGCAAGGACATGAAGGACTATGTGGTTGCCGGTGTGGACGCCACGCAGGACGCCCTTGCTGCCATGCAGGCGGGCGATCTCGACGTGACGGTGTTCCAGGATGCGGCTGGCCAGGGCAAGGGTGCTCTCGATGCCGCGCTGAAGCTCGTCAAGGGCGACAAGGTTGAGAAGAAGGTCTACATTCCCTTCCAACTCGTTACGCCGGAAAACGTCAAGGACTACGTGGCCAAGAACTGACGATCCACTACCGGCATTTGCGACCGCTTGAACCAATCCCGGAAGCAAATGCCGGATATGGACGGTAACCGGAACGCCAGGCTCCGGGCCGAAGCAGGATGATAGAATTTCAGTGAATTCAAATTGTTACAGCGCCTTTTTAGTGTCGTGATCGACATGGCGCTGTAAACCTCCCCGGAGAGCCACGCCGTTTGGCAGAGCCGTTCTCCGGTCGTTTTTGTCTATCGTGGAGGATGAGATGGTCGTCAGTCCATCGACAATGGCCGCCGTGCGCGCCAGTGGCGCAGTGCCGAATGCAGAATATCTTCTCGCGGCGGACGGCATACGCAAGGAGTTTCCCGGCGTCGTCGCGCTCGATGATGTTTCGTTCCATCTCAAGCGCGGCACCGTGCACGCGCTGATGGGCGAGAATGGCGCCGGCAAATCGACGCTGATGAAGATTCTTGCGGGTATTTATCAGCCTGATGTCGGCGAAATTCGCCTGAAGGGCGCCGCGATACGTCTCGATTCACCGCTCGACGCGCTCGAAAACGGCATCGCGATGATCCATCAGGAACTCAATCTGATGGCTTATATGACGGTGGCGGAAAACATCTGGATACGCCGCGAACCGAAAAACCGGCTGGGCTTTATCGACCATGGCGAAATGTATCGGCGCACCCAGACGCTGCTCGAAAGGCTCGGCATCGATCTCGACCCGGAAATGCGCGTCGGCGAGCTGTCGGTTGCGAGCCGGCAGATGGTCGAGATCGCCAAGGCGGTTTCCTACGATTCCGACGTTCTCATCATGGACGAACCGACCTCGGCGCTGACGGAACGCGAGGTCGAGCATCTTTTCCGCATCATCCGCGACCTCAGGGAACGCGGTATCGGCATCGTCTACATCACCCACAAGATGAACGAGCTGTTCGAGATCGCCGATGAATTTTCCGTCTTCCGCGACGGCAAATATATCGGCACCCACGCTTCCACCGATGTGACGCGTGACGACATCATCCACATGATGGTGGGCCGCGAAATCACCCAGATGTTCCCGAAGGAAGAGGTTCCGATCGGCGACGTGGTGCTGTCGGTTAAAAACCTGACGCTCAAGGGTGTGTTCCACGATGTTTCGTTCGATGTTCGCGCCGGGGAAATTCTAGGCGTCGCGGGCCTGGTCGGCTCGGGCCGCTCGAATGTTGCGGAAACAGTGTTCGGTGTCACGCCGGCATCTTCGGGCACTGTTGAAATCAACGGTAAACCAGTCTCGATCACGAGCCCCACGGAGGCGATCCGCCACCGTATGGCGTTCCTGACGGAGGACCGTAAGGATACCGGGTGCCTGCTGATCCTCAATATTCTGGAGAACATGCAGATCGCCGTCCTGCAGGACAAATATGTCGCCAACGGCTTCGTGCAGGAAAAAGCGCTCTCCGAAGCCTGCGACGACATGTGCCGCAAGCTGAGGGTCAAGACGCCCAATCTTTATGAGCGTATCGAAAATCTGTCAGGCGGCAACCAGCAGAAAGTGCTGATCGGCCGCTGGATGCTGACCAAGCCGCGTATTCTCATTCTGGACGAGCCGACGCGTGGCATCGATGTCGGGGCCAAGGCGGAAATTCACAAGCTGGTCTGCGAGATGGCGCGCAACGGTGTCGCCGTCATCATGATTTCCTCCGAAATGCCGGAGGTTCTGGGCATGAGCGACCGTATCATGGTCATGCATGAAGGTCGCGTGACGGGTTTCCTTGACAGAAGTGAAGCCACACAGGTGAAGGTGATGGATCTCGCATCGCGGTGAGGCGTGCCGGGATTTCTCGAGGAGGAATGACTATGACTACGAACGCCGCCGCCAACGCAGAGTTGGATGCAAAATCCGGACGCAAGCCGCATCGGCGCATACCGCCGGAAGCAAATATATTTTTCGTGCTGATCGGCATCGCGCTGGTTTATGAAATACTCGGCTGGATTTTCATCGGCCAGAGCTTTCTGATGAACCAGCAGCGCCTGACGATCATGATCCTGCAGGTGTCGGTCATCGGCATCATCGCCGTCGGCGTCACGCAGGTCATCATCACCGGTGGTATCGATCTGTCTTCCGGTTCGGTGGTCGGCCTGACGGCGATGTTATCCGCCAGCGTGGGGCAATCCTCCACATGGCCGCGCGCGCTTTATCCGGGTCTTACCGATCTGCCTTTCTTCATGCCGCTGGCTGTCGGCATTCTGGCCGGCGCTTTGGCCGGTTTTATCAACGGGCAACTTATCGCGCGTACGAAAATCCCGCCCTTCATCGCAACGCTTGGCATGATGGTGACGGCGCGCGGTCTTTCCAAATGGTACACCAAGGGTCAGCCGATCTCCGGCCTGACCGATGGTTTCACCTTCATCGGCACGGGCGTCTGGCCGGTCGTGGTTTTCCTCGTCGTTGCCGTCATTTTCCACGTCGCGCTGCGTTACACGCGTTATGGCAAGTTCACCTATGCCATCGGCGCCAACCAGCAGGCCGCCCGCGTTTCCGGTATCAATATCGAGGCGCATCTGATCAAGGTCTATGCCATTGCCGGCATGCTGGCCGGTCTTGCCGGCGTCGTTACCGCCGCCCGTGCGCAGACGGCGCAGGCCGGCATGGGTGTGATGTATGAACTTGACGCCATCGCTGCGGCCGTTATCGGCGGCACTTCGCTCGCCGGCGGTGCTGGCCGCATCACCGGAACGGTGATCGGCACCATCATTCTCGGCGTCATGACGTCAGGTTTCACATTCCTCAGGGTCGATGCCTATTATCAGGAGATCGTCAAAGGTCTGATCATCGTGGCCGCCGTCGTCGCCGACGTTTACCGACAGAAGAAACGCGCAAAGCGCTAAACACTCCTCCTCCCGGACTTGGGGCAAGCTTTCAGGCTTGCCCCTTTTTTTATGCCCTGGCGATGAAGGCTTGATTTGCGTTGGAGGAAAGAGGCCGGTTTCAGGCCTTGCTGTTTCGGTACTCGTAAACAGCCTTGCCGAAGGCCTCGAACAAGGCTCGCGAGGGGGCATCCGTCTCGGCCCAATATTCCGGATGCCATTGCACACCAACGGCAAAGCCCTTGGCGTCGATCACGGAAACGGCCTCGATGGTGCCGTCCGCCGCCGTCGCCTCCACCTGCAGGCGTGGCGCCGTTTCAGCAATCGCCTGCCGATGCAGCGAATTGATCTGGATTTCGCCCGACACGCCGAGATGTTGCGCAATGCAGGAGCCTTCGCGCACCTGCACGGGCTGGCGAATGGCGAACGCCACGTCGCGGTCGTCATGTTCTGGCTTGCGGTGGTCCCAGATGCCGGGCTGTTCCTGTATTTCGGAAGCAAGGGTACCGCCCAGCGCCACGTTCAGCTCCTGAATGCCGCGACAGATGGCAAGCATTGGAATGCCGCGTTCCAGCGCGCGGCGGATAAGCGGCAGGCTGGTGGCGTCGCGGGCCGGATCGAATGGTCCGTCGCTCTCCTGCGCCTCTTTTCCGTAGAGGGAAGGGTGCACATTGGTGGCCGAACCGGACACGAGCAGGCCATCGACCCGGTCGAGGATGGCATCGACCTCATTGCCGTCCTCGAAGGCCGGAACGATGAAAGACATGACACCGGCCACCTTCAGCGCGGCGGAAAGATACTGGTTCTGGGCGGCGTGCCAGTCGGCTCCGGCGAAATGCCGGATGTCGGCGGGAACGGCGATGATGGGTTTTGGCATGGCGGCTCCAGGCGGCGAATCTCCGAAAATATGTGCGACTGCCGACGGGCCAAGTCAAGCATGCGTTTGGTGATGCCTCCACGATGTATCCGCCTAAAGTATGAGGCGGGATGAAGCCTTTTCAGTTGCAAACAGAATAGTACCGGCCCTTCCGGAAAATTCTCGAAAGGGCCGGTTTTTCGGCGGTTTATTCTTGGCGAGGGTGCTTGTCAGCAAGGCGGGACCGTGCATACTTCGCCTTGATGCCTGAACAGCAAAGGGGAAATTCAAGCTGCAGGCAGCGTTCATATCTGGGAGGATATAGATGGATCGCCGTTCCTTTATGAAAAAAGGTGCGCTTGCGGGAGCTGCTACGGCTCTTGCTGCGCCTGCCATTGCACAACAGAATACAAAGATCACCTGGCGTCTGACGTCGTCGTTTCCGAAATCGCTCGACACGATCTATGGCGGCGCAGAGGATATTTCCAAGCATGTCGCCGCCGCCACGGACGGCAATTTCACCATCCAGACTTTCGCCGCCGGCGAAATCGTCCCCGGCCTGCAGGCGGCCGATGCCGTGTCATCAGGCACGGTGGAAATGTGCCATACCTGCTCCTATTATTACGTCGGCAAGGATCCGACCTTCGCCATCGGTACGGCGATACCCTTCGGCCTTAATGCCCGGTTGACCAATTCCTGGTTCTACGAGGGCAATGGCAACAAACTGCTCAACGAGTTTTACGCCAAGCACAATCTCTACGGCATGATATCAGGCAACACAGGCGCGCAGATGGGCGGCTGGTTCCGCAAGGAAATCAACACCGTCGACGATTTCAAGGGTGTGAAGATGCGCATTGCCGGTCTGGCCGGCAAAGTGGTGGAAAAGCTCGGCGTCGTGCCGCAGCAGATCGCCGGCGGCGACATCTATCCGGCGCTGGAAAAAGGCACCATCGACGCTGCCGAATGGGTCGGTCCCTATGACGATCACAAGCTCGGTTTCTACAAGGTTGCGAAATATTATTATTACCCGGCCTTCTGGGAAGGCGGCCCGGTCATCCACTCCTTCGTCAATCTGGACAAGTGGAACAGCCTGCCGAAGCACTATCAGACGGTGCTGCAGGATGCCTGTGCCTTTGCCAACACCAATATGATGGCGAAATACGACGCCAAAAACCCGACAGCGGTGCGGCAGCTTGTTGCGGAAGGGGCCATCTTGCGTCCATTCAGCCAGGAAATCCTCGAAGCCTGCTACAAGGCCGCGTTGGAAGTCTACGCCAATATTTCGGCATCCAACCCTGACTTCAAGAAGATCTACGAGGATCAGGTGGCCTTCAAGCGCGAGGGTTATCTCTGGATGCAGCTTTCGGAGTATACGTTCGATACATTCATGATGATCCAGCAGCGTAACGGCAAGCTCTGATTATGCGGTGAAGGCGGACCGGCAAAAACCCCGGAGATTTCGGTCTCCGGGGTTTTTGTTGTGCGATTTTTCCGGGGTGCAGCCGCGCGGCGATCGGGCTTGCATGTGTCATGAGGGATGGCGAGGCCGCAGGCTTCGTCATCCCTTGGGAACATTGCATTCGCGGGCGGTTTCGGCAGGCCGGCGTTTACGGACCGATCTTCGGCGGCTGGCCGAGGTCGGGCTGTGCCGGTTGCTGCTGTCCGTTTTGCGGGCCGCCCAGATCGAGCGGCGGCAGACCGAGGGCCGGCGCCTGCGGGGCTGGCTGTGCCGGGGCTGGCCCGCCCAGGTTCAGCGGTGGAAGGCCCATGGAGGGTTGCTGCGGTGAAGTACCGCCGCCAAGCGGGGGAAGGGAAAGTCCGCCGCTTCCGGGGCCGCCCGGTATCTCGATCTTGACGGTATTGGGATCGACCGTGCTGTGACCGCTTTTGTAGGTCATGACCAGGCCGGGGAATGCGATGACGACCAGGATCATCGCGAACTGGATGACGATATAGGGAAACACACCCTTGTAGATTTCCGTCGTCTTCACGCCCGGCATCCTTTTGCCGGTGACCTTGTCCACCCAGGTGGAATTCGGGGCGATGGAGCGCAGGAAGAACAGTGAAAAACCGAAGGGCGGCGTCAGGAACGAGGTTTGCAGGTTGATGCCGAGAATGATGCCAAACCAGACCAGGTCTATGCCGAGCTTGTCGGCCACGGGAGCGAGCAACGGCACCATGATGAAGGCGATCTCGAAGAAATCGAGAAAGCAGCCGAGAATGAAAATGATGATCGTGACGACGATCAGGAAGCCGTATTCCCCGCCAGGCAGGGCAAGCAGCAATTCCTCGATCCAGACGTTACCGTTGATGCCGTAGAAGGTGAGACCGAAAACGCGGGCGCCGATGAGGATCATCATGACGAAGGCGGAGAGTTTGGTGGTCGCATCCAGCGCATTCTTTACCGTCGCAACCGAAAGTCTGCCTTTGGCGAGTGCGAGGATGAGTGCGCCGGTGGCGCCCATCGCACCGCCTTCGGTCGGTGTGGCGATGCCGAGGAAGATGGTTCCGAGAACAAGGAAGATCAGTGCCAGCGGCGGCACCAGAACGACGATTACCTGTTCAGCCAGACGCGAGATGACCTTCTTGCTCACCGCGCTGTTAAACAGGGCAACGAGATAAACCGCCAGGACGGCAAAGGCCAGCGCGGCAACGAGCCGCCATTCCGGGCTTGCAACGCCGGCGAAGAGCACATGCATCCCGAGGAAATAAAGCGCCACCGAAAGCGCGATCATCACGAGAAGCGATGTAACGCCGTTACCGAGCGTGCGTGCTTCCTTTGGAAGAGCAGGCACCATGTCCGGTTTGAAAATTGAAATCGCAAAGATATAAGCGCAGTAGGTGGCAATGATCAGAAGCGCCGGATAAAGCGCGCCGACATACATGTCTCCGACGGAGCGGCCGAGCTGGTCGGCCATGACGATCAGAACCAGGGACGGCGGCACGATCTGCGCGAGCGTGCCCGAAGCGGCGATGGTGCCGGCGACGAGTGGGCGGTTATAACCGTAACGCATCATGATCGGCAGTGAGATGAGGCCCATCGCCATGACGGAGGCCGCCACCACGCCGGTCGTGGCGCCCAGCAGCGCGCCGACGAGAATGACGGCATAGGCGAGGCCGCCGCGGATCGGGCCGAAAAGCTGGCCGATCGTATCGAGAAGGTCCTCCGCCATGCGGGAACGCTCGAGAATGATGCCCATGAAGGTGAAGAACGGGATCGACAGCAGCGTGTCGTTGTACATGATCCCGTAAATGCGTTCCGGATGGGATTGCAGCAAGGGCCAGAACAGGCGGATTTCTGGAGAAATCCAGGACAGTTCCACGCCCACCACGAAATAGATGAGGCCGCCGGCGGCAAGCGTGAAGGCAACGGGATAACCGAGCAACAGCATCAGCATCACGCTGCTGAACATTACCAGCGGCAGATTATGCGCGATCAGATCTATCATGTCAGTTTCCTGCCGTGCCGTTGGTTTCTGCTTCGTGCTCCGACAGCGCCGTTTCGCGCGGATCGGCCATGTATCCGGCGATCACCGCATATCGCTTGATGATTTCCGAAAACGCCTGGACCAGAAGCAGGGCGAAGCCCAGCAGCACGACAAATTTGGCAGGCCAGATGATCAGGCCGCCGGCATTGGACGACACTTCACCGGAGTTGAAGGAATTCCAGAACCAAGGCCAGGCCAGATAGGTCATCAACCCGGCAAAGGGGACGAGGAAAATGATGTGAAGGACGAAATCGACGATATCACGCGTGCGCTTCGACCATGTGGAGGACAGGACGTCGATCCGCACATGCTCGTTCTTAAGAAGCGCATACGCCGCCGCAAGCATAAAAACAGTGCCGTATAAATACCATTGCACCTCAAGCCATGCGTTCGACGACATGTCGAATACCTTGCGAACGACCGCATTGGTTGCGCTGATCAGCACCGCCGCCAGCAACAACCAGGACACAGATTGCCCTATAACCGTGGTGACCGCATCAACGGCACGGCTTATTCCCAATAAAAATTTCACTTTCCCCTCCTCAGGACCAGAACCAAGGTCCGGACCGCAGCATTTTTTATTGACGGCTTATGCCCTGTTGCCAAGCAAGTCCGATGTTTTCTTGTTTGCAGGTGCTTATTGAACTGCATTTCAAAAAGCAACTCCGAACGGCTTACCCCTCCTCTGGCAATCCCTCCCGGCAGCGCCTGCTACAATTTATCGTGCACGGATTTTACCCTGTGCGCTACAGCATCGGTCTTTCACGGCCTATTAAATTTCACTTTTCCACGGCTGCGACAAGCAACGTGGAGGCAATGATCCATTGCACTTTTCTCCGACTTCATGTTACCTCTGGCTCCGGAGAATCCGTCATGGACCCGTGATCGTCGGCGAGCAAATCGTCTTGTGCGGCGGGTATGGCGGATGGAGATAAAGGGGAAGCGGAAATGAGCGAACACCATACGGGTCCAGTCGAAGTTGGCGCCGAGATGAACTACGCCGAGCACGAAAAGACCTATAACGCTTTTCTGGCCATGACGAAATACGGCACCATGTTGCTGTGCGTGCTGATGCTGGCGATGGTCGCCGGTTTCTTTACCTCGGTGGGTTTCCTTGGCGGTCTCATCGTGTTCCTCGTCCTCTCGGCCGCAGGCTTCATTCTTCTGCGCTGAATTCCGTTCACGAGCGTTTCCCGGCGCGGAACATGGCGATGTTGGTCAGCCGGAAACGCCATGTTCGGAAGGGCCATGCAATGAAACGCCTGTTATCCTGTCTGTTTTTGCTGGCGGCGCTGTCATATCCCGCTTTGTCGCGCGATCTTTCGCCGTCTGAACAGGACAAACTGCATACGCAGATAGAGCGTTTCAGCGCGGCATTAAATGCGCAGGATTTCGAGACCGTAGGCCGGACGGTGCCGCCGAAAATCTTCGAGTTCATTGCACAGGATGCGGGTGTTTCTGTCGGGCAATTGCGCAGCGCTCTGACGACACAGATGCAAATGGCGCTCGCGGCAGTCAAGATCACCGAATTCACCATGGACACGCAGGCGATCAGCCTGGAGCAGACGTCTGACGGAACGCCCTATGCGCTCATTCCGACGAAAACGGTGATGGAAACCGGAGGCCAGACGATTGAAGCGAAGTCCCACACACTGGCGCTGATCGACGGTACGGGCTGGTATTTGCTGCGCGTGAGCGACCAGCAGCAGGTAACGATCCTGCGAAAGGTTTACCCGTCCTTTGCCGAGGTGGAGTTTCCGGAAGATTCCATGCAGCAGGTGAAATAGCCTGACGCTTCCGCCTGAACCGGAAACATTCTGGCTGATATCCAACCCGCCACCTGTCTCAGGAAAAGCGTCCCGGACGGAACGGATCGGCCGAAATCGCAGTCTCTTCGCCACTTGCCAGCTGCGTCACGAGGCGCGCGGTTGCTGCCGATTGCGTCAGCCCCAGATGGCCGTGGCCGAAGGCATAGATGACGGAAGTTGTGTTGCGGGCTGTGCCGATGACGGGAAGACAATCCGGCATCGAAGGACGGAACCCCATCCACTGCTGTCCGCCTTCCACCTTGAGGCCAGGCAGGAAACGTCCCGCCTTCTTCAGCATGGCTTCCGATCGTTTGAAATTCGGCTTCAGTTCCAGTCCGCCCAGTTCGACAGCGCCGCCGACGCGGATGCCCGAGGAAAGCGGGGTTACGACGAAACCGTGGTCGTTGAAATAAAGCTGGCGCGTCAGGTTGAAAGCGCCGGCGGGCAGGGTGGTGTTGTAGCCGCGCTCGGTTTCCAGCGGCACGATATTGCCAAGTGTCGCGGCGAGTTTCTTCGACCACGCGCCGCAGGCGATCACCACCTTGTCGGCATCGATCTTGTCGCCGTTTTCCAGCGTCACGATCGTGCTTTCGCCGACGGCGTCGATGCGTTCGGCCTCGCCCTTGCGCAGGCTTCCACCACGGGAAATCACCAGATCGAAAATGGCGCGGGTGAAATCGTAGGGATCGGAGACCTGCAGGCCGTCCGGTGAGAACATGGCGTGACGGAATTGCGGTGCAAGACCCGGCTGCAACTCGTCTATCTCATTGCGGCCGACACGCTGGGAAGAAAAGCCTGCCTGCTCCTTTTCATCCCAGTCCTTGCGGGCGGCGTTAAGGCTCGCCTCGCTGTCGTAGAGATCGAGCGTGCCGATTTTCGAAACGAAAGGAGCAAGCTCCGGCATGGCGGCGACATGCGCCATTTCCGTGGCCGCCAGCCGGTTGATTTCGCTGAGCGCCCTCAGCCCGTGGCGGAAGTTGCGCTCGGCGCTGGCGCGCCAGAAACGCCACAGCCAGGGCGCGATCTTCGGCGCATAGGCGGGCGGCACGCTGAGCGGGCCGAGCGGATCGAAAAGCCAGCGCGGCGCCTTTTTCATGATGCCGGGGGCGGGAATGGGAATGATTTCAGGAAAGGCCAGAATGCCGGCATTGCCGGAACTCGCGCCTCGGGCAACCTCGCCGCGCTCCAGAAGAACGACTTCGCGTCCGGCATTTTGCAGGTAAAGCGCCGCCATGGAACCGACAATGCCGGTGCCGATCACCAGCACGTCGCATTTCAGGGTTTTGGTCATCGGCGCTCCTGCAACACAAATATTTCAAGCTCGCCATAACAATGAATGCCGTCCCGTTGAAAGCCCACATCGCTCCGCGACCGCAGAAATATCGGCACTGTGGCAAATAAGCGTTTCCGGTTCGAGGCAGGGCGGTGGGCCAAAGCGTGCGCCTGCAACGGTTTTGTCGACAAATCTGTAGCCGGATTGATAGTTATAGATCATCATTAATCGGTATTTAACGGTGTCCCGCTAGTTTTGCGCGAAAGCAGACCGCTCCGATTTCATCTCCTGGATATCAAGGGAGGAGGAGGTCCGCATATCGGTCATTGATGGGGGAACGCATGTCTAACTTTTTCAATCTCGGTTCGGACGCATCTGCGATCCTCGACGCCCTTGGCCGCTCACAGGCGATCATCGAGTTCGATCTGGCTGGTAAGATTCTGAAAGCGAACGACAATTTCTGCAAGGCGGTCGGTTATCAGCAATCTGACCTCATCGGACGCTCCCACAGCATGTTCCTGTCGCCTGAAGACGCGGCTTCGCCCGAATACAGGGCTTTCTGGGCAAAACTGTCGCGCGGCGAATACGATCAAGGGCAGTACCGGCGGCGTGCGAAAAGCGGTGACGATATCTGGATCGAAGCCTCTTACAATCCGGTTTTTCGTTTCGGCAAACCTTACAAGGTGGTCAAGATCGCAACCGATATCACCTCGATGAAGCGCAAGAGCGCCGAGGATGACGGCAAGCTGGTGGCGCTTTCCCGGGCGCAGGCGACGATCGAGTTTACGCCGGACGGAAAGATCCTCGGCGCCAACGAGAATTTCCTGACCGCGCTCGGTTACACGGCGGAAGAAATTATCGGCAAACATCATTCGATGTTCTGCGATCAGACCTATGTCCGGTCCCAGGAATATCGCTCCTTCTGGGAAGACCTTCGTTCAGGAAGTTTCTCCTCCGGGCAATTCATGCGGCTCGGCAAGGATGGCAAACGCGTCTTCATTCAGGCGTCCTACAATCCGATCCTCGATGACCGGGGCCGTGTCTTCAAGGTCGTAAAATTCGCTTTTGACGTCACCGACCGGATGCATGCGGTTGAGGAACTTGGTGCGGCACTCGAGCGGCTTTCACAATGCAATATCCGGCTGACGCTGGATAGGCCGTTCGTGGGCGAGTTCGAAACGCTGCGACGCGATTTCAACAAATCCATCGCGGAATTCCAGAAGACGCTGGAGAATGTTCTCGGCCAGACGGACGAGCTGAGCAGAAGCAGCCAGGAAGTCAGCGATGCCTCCATCAATCTCGCCGAGCGCTCGCGCGAGCAGGCAGTGGCGCTGGAAGAGACCTCGGCAGCGCTTGAAGAGATCACCTCCACGGTCCGTTCTTCGACCGAAAATACCAAAGAGACGCGCAAACTCGTTCAGAGCGCACGTACATCGACGGCGGCCTCGACGGAGGTTGTCGAGCGGACCGTCAACGCCATGCAGCGCATCGAGACGGCATCGCGGGAAATCAGCCAGATCATCGGCGTTATCGACGAGATCGCCTTCCAGACCAACCTTCTGGCGCTGAATGCCGGCGTGGAAGCAGCGCGCGCGGGCGAGGCGGGTAAGGGTTTTGCCGTGGTGGCGCAGGAAGTGCGCGAGCTTGCGCAGCGTTCCGCCAAAGCCGCAAAGGAAATCAAGACGCTCATCAACAAGTCCGGCGCGGAAGTTCTCGAAGGCGTCAGGCTGGTGGGTGAGACCGGCGAGGCACTGAAGCAGATCGACGGATTGGTCAGGCACATCGACGGCAATGTCGACATGATTGCCAAGGCCGCCGACGAGCAGGCCATCGGCATCAGCGAAATCAACAAGGCGGTTGGCCAGCTGGACCGGATGACGCAGGAGAATGCCGCCATGAGCGCCCGCACCACGGCAATCAGCACCACGCTGGCGCAGGGAGCCGATGTGCTCGCGCAACTGGTCAGCCTGTTCAAACTGAACCGCCGCACGGTTCAGCGCGAAGACGGATCGTCTGTCCGGTCAGATTTCTCGAATGCCGCTCGGCAGGGTCGGCAAGCAGACCGCGCCGCCGCCTGAAGGGGCGGGCTTGCCGCCTGCTTCCGTTACTTCTCGAGCTTTGGCGACGCGGATGCGGCCGGTCAGCATCCGCATGCCATTACCCCCGCAATGCAGGTCGCTCGATGCCGAGATGGTCGCGCAGCGTCGAACCCTCGTAGTCCAGGCGGAACAGACCGCGTTCCTGCAATAGCGGCACAACCTCGCGGGTGAATTCTTCCAGCCCGCCGGGGAAGAAGGGCGGCATGACGTTGAAGCCGTCGGCTGCGCCATTTTCGAACCATTGTTGCATGCGGTCGGCCACGTCTTTCGCCGTGCCCATGACGATATGATGGCCGCGCCCTGCTGCAACACGCAGCGCCAGTTCACGGATCGTCAGCTTTTCACGACGCGCCAGTTCGGTCAGAAGTTCGGCGCGACTGCGCAACTGGTCGGAGATCGGCAGATCCGGCAGCGGGCCGTCGAGATCGTATTCGGCAAGGCTGTGGCCGATGCGCTCCTCAAGCAGCGGCATTGCGCTCTTGATATCGGTCCAGCGGTTCAGTTCCTTCAGCTTTTCGCCGGCCTCTTCGAAGCTCTTGCCGATAATCGGCATGAAACCCGGCATCACGGCAACGCTAGCCGGATCGCGGCCGAACTTTTCCACCCGCGCCTTGAGGCTGGTGTAGAAGGCCTGTGCTTCGGAAATCGCCTGCTGGGCGGTGAAGACGATATCGGCGGTGCGGGCGGCTAGATCCTGACCTGGCCCGGAGGAGCCGGCCTGAATGAGAATCGGGTGACCCTGCGGCGAGCGCGGAATATTGAGCGGCCCCTTGACCGTGAAATATTTGCCTTCGTGATCGAGAATATGGACCTTCTCAGGATCGACGTAACGGCCCGCCTGCTTGTCCTTGACGAAGGCGTCGTCGTCCCAGCTGTCCCAAAGGCCGCGCACCACGTTCACATATTCTTCCGCCACGGCATAACGCTCGTCATGCTCGGGATGGCTCTTGGAGAAGTTTGCCGCCGTGCGGGCGTAAGATGTGGTGACGATGTTCCATGCCGCGCGGCCATGGCTCAGATGATCGATGGAGGCGAAGGCACGGGCGGTGTGGTAAGGTTCACCGTAAGTTGTGGAGGCGGTGGCGGCCAGACCGATCTTGTCGGTCACCATGGCAAGTGCCGCAAGCAGGGTCAGCGGCTCGAAACGGGCGATCATCGAGGGATGGGCGTCGACGCCGCTGGTCAGGCCGTCGGCGAGAAACACCATGTCGAACTTCGCAGCTTCGGCCATTTTCGTGACGCGGGTCAAAAGGTCGAAATTCTCGCTGCCGGCTTCCGCCTCCGGATGACGCCAGCCGGAAACGTGGTGTCCTGCGCCCTGCAGGAAAAGGCCGAGATGCATCTGTCTTTTGCGGGTCGTCGTGGTCATGGGATCATGCCTTCATGTCGGTCGAGTTATATTTGTGTTGCCAGAAGCGTTTCGAGCTTCTTGAGATCGGCTGCGGTTTTCATGCTCCGCACCAGTGCCGGAATTCCAGCGAGTTTTTCATTGCCGCCGGTGGCATCGGCAAATTTTTCCGTGGGGTCATCGATGCCGGGCAGGCCGTCGATACGGCGCGAGAGTGCCGTGCCATCCTTCTTCGTCACGTCGATGACCACGAAACGGGTGGTCGGATCGGGCGAGAGACGGCGGGCAGTTTCGTCATGCCGGCGCGAGACTTTTGCCGAGAGTTCAAGCAGGTCGGTACGCGCCGGGCTTTCGTCGAAATGGCTAATGCCAAGCGCTCCATCGGCAAGTGCGGCGGCAAAGACATATTCGGCGCTGAAGCGCGCATCGATACCGGTGACGGGCGTAGCCGAGCCGACAAGGGCGGCATCGCCACCCGGCGGAAAGGTGATGACGACGGTTTCAATCTCATCCGGCGTCAGGTCATGCAGGTTGCGTAGTGCAAGCGCGCCGACAGCGACGGGGTGGCTGGCGGTGCAGCAGGGAAAGGCTTTGAGGGTGAGGCCAGGCGAGACGATCTGCCAGGGCGAACCCCAGCCCGACAGGACCCGTTTCGGCTGTTCGGCACCGAAGGCGAAGGCGGAATAAAAGCTGATCGGGTTGTCCAGAAAATCCGGCGCGCCCTGAAAACCTGATCGTGCGAGCCGTGCGGCTGTGAGGCCGGCGCGCGTGGCGAGCCCGGCATGCAGCGGCTTGGCGTCATAACCGAATTGCAGACGAAGCCCCGCCGATTGCGTGGCGGCAAGGCCAAGCGCCACGGCGGTGGTTTGCGGATTAAACTTCAGAATGTGGGCGATGGCCGCCGCAGCGCCGATGGGGCCGAGGGTGGCGGTGGCGTGGAAGCCGTTTTCGTAATGCTTGGTCCCGAGCGACAGACCAATCCGCGCCATGGTTTCCAGCCCGACGATATAGGCGGCGATGAAGGCATCCGCCGTCGAGCCTTCCTCGACCGCAACAGTCAGCAGAGCGGGAATGATGGCGACGGTGGGGTGGCCGCGCACGCTGCCATGGACATCGTCATAATCCAGCACGTGCCCGGCATGGCCATTGATGAGGGCGGCGGTAAAGGCATCCGTGCGCAGGTCGTGGCCGATAATGCCCGCCGTGCCGGATGTGCCTGACGTAAAGCTGTCGATCAGGATTTTCGTGCTTCTGTCTGAAGCGCCACCCAGCACGCAGGCGAAAAAGTCGATCAGCGCCGTGCGGGCAATCGCTACCGCCTCTTCGTCGCGGAGCGGATCGGAAGCGGCGATGGCCTCAGCCAGGTGAAGCGTGAGCTTTTCGTCGGCGGTCATGGCGTCAGATCCCTTCGCCGTCAGCAACCCGTGCCACCTGTCCTCCGAGACCTTTGACGAAGGCATTGATACGTGGATTGGTCGATTTGTAGAAGATGTGCTCCGGCGTGCCCTGATCGACGATCAGGCCGTTTTCGGTGAAGACGATATTATCACTGATTTCTTCGGCGAAGCGCATTTCGTGGGTGACGAGAATGCTGGTCATGCCGTCATTGACGAGATCGCGGATGACGGCGAGCACTTCACCGACGGTTTCCGGGTCGAGCGCGGAAGTGACCTCGTCGAACAGCACCAGTTCCGGCCGCATGGCAAGTGCGCGGGCAATGGCCACGCGTTGCTGTTGGCCGCCGGAAAGCTGGCCGGGATAGGCATCCACCTTCTGCGACAGACGCACTTTTTCCAGCAATTCGCGGGCATGACGTTCGGCCTCCGCCTTTGGCGTGCCGAGGATTTTGATGGGCGCGATGGTGATGTTCTCCATCACCGTCAGATGCGGGAAGAGGTTGAACTGCTGAAAGACGATGCCGATGCGCTTGCGCAACGTTATACGCTCAGCCTCGGTCTTCAGCTGATCGACGCGGGTGCCGCCGACGGTGATCTTGCCCGATTGCGGAATGAGCAGGCCGTTGATGCAGCGCAGAATGGTGGATTTTCCGGAGCCGGAAGGGCCGATGATGGAGACGGCGTCGCCCTTGTTGACCGTAAGATCGATGCCTTTCAGGACCTGATTGTCACCGAAGGACAGGTGCACGCCTTCCAGTTCAACCAAGGCTTGGGTGGCGGGGGCTTTGGCGGCGGTTTGCGGTGCGGATGCGGACATGGTGTATTCCAATCAGCGGGAGGCGAAGCGCCGCTCGAGGCGCTGCGTGAAACGGGACACGGGATAGCAGAACAGGAAGAACGCCATCAGGACGGTGAGATAGACCACGACGGTGAAATCGTTGCGCTGCACGGCGGTGCTGGCATCGGTTGCCGCGTGCAGAAGCTCATGCACGCCGACCAGCGAGGCGAGCGCCGTGCCCATGGTAATCGAGGAATAAAGGTTCATCCACGGCGGCAGCGAGCGTTTCACGCATTGCGGCAGGATGATCCAGCGCAGCGTCTGGTTGCGCGAAAAGCCGAGGCCCTGCGCCGCTTCCCATTGCGCGGTCGGAATGGACTGGATCGCTCCGCGGGTGATTTCGGCGATGTGGGCGCTGGCCGGAATGGCAAGCCCGACGACGGCCTTGATCCAGTCCGGGAAGGGAATGTAGTTGCCGAAAGCGACGATCTCGAAGGGGAAGATGTAGGTCGCGGCGAAAATCAGCACCAGATGCGGGGCGTTGCGGAAGATTTGCACATAGGTGAGCGCCGGCGCGCGCACGAGGCGATAGGGCGCAAGCTCCATGACGCCAAGCACAACGCCGATGATGGTGCCGATGGCGATCGCCAGAATGCTGATGAGCACATTCATCGCGAAACCCTTGCCGAGATAGGGCAGCCATTCCAGCAGCACCTGGCCGAGCGAAGGGTCGAGAACCAGCCACAGCACGACGGCGACCAGCACGCCGCACAGAAGAATGGTGCCGAAAGGCAGCTTCTTCGCCGCCTGTGTTGGAGAGACCACCGCGCTCATTGACCGAACCCCGGAACCGCAAGTCGCCGTTCGAGCCACAGACCCGCCCTTGCCACGATGAAATTGATGACACTGAAGAAGATGAGGATCACCAGCATCAGTTCGACCACATTGTCGCGCTGCGTCCAGATCAGGATCGAGGCATAGGTGATTTCACCGACCGCAATCGCCGAGCCGACGGTGGTGAGCTTCACCAGATTGATGAGATTGTTGATGATGGAGGGCAGTGCGGTGCGGATTGCCAGCGGAAACTCCACATAGCGCAAGATATCGAAGGAGTTGAAGCCGATTGAGCGCGCCGCCTCGATGGTGGTGGCTGGCACCGCCTCGATGCCGCCGCGTAGCGCCTCCGCATGAAAAGCGGCAACGTGCAGGCCGGTGATGGCGACGACCCAGAAGAACGGGGTGAGCGGATTGTTCTGCGCGCCGCCAAGTGCGTTGGAAATCAGCATGTTAAGCACGAGAAAGCCGCACATCAGCTGCACCAGCGTCGGCGTGTTGCGGGTCAGTTCCACATAGGCGCGCACGGGTCCGGCGAGCCAGACCTTGCCGGAGGTGAGCATGGCCGCGAAAATGAAGCCGAAAACGAGGCTGAGCGGCAGGGTGACGGCGACGAGGATCAGCGTCATCTTCATGCCGTCGAGCCAGATCTGAACCTCATAGCCGCTGTTCAGAAAGTCATAGTTGAGGCCGATATGCGCGGCCAGTTCTATGAAGCGCGCTATAAATGCATCCTGCATCGGAAATCCATGCTGTTGTCGCGGTGCCGCCCGACAGGCGACGCCAGAATGACCTGCCTTGCTATAAAGCAGAAAAGAACGGCGGGCGAAACCGGCCGTTCTAGATGATTAGGGTAAACCGCTCCGCGTTCGCATCGTCATCTCCCGCCGCCCTTGCTGCTAGGAGGAGAAAACCCGGAACCTGTCTTTTTACTGCGCTGCGGAAAGCTTCGCCTTCTGCTCTTCCATATAACCGATGCTCGGCAGGCGGTTGGCCTTGGCGAATTCGATCATCTTGCCGGAGGCGTGCAATTCCTTGACGATCTTGTCGAGCGCGGCCTGGGTGTCGGCCTCGCCCTTGCGCAGCCAGATGACGGAGTCAGAAGGGATAAGATCGGTCGGGATGAGGATGCCGTAATCCTTCCACTCGTCGGCACGGTCCTGAAGCATCAGGCTCAGCGTGCCGTTGACGTGCACGGAGACGTCGCAATTGCCGCCCTTCAGCGCCAGCAGCGATTCCGGCTGGCTCGGCAGCGCCTTTACCTGCGCGCCATATTGCTCGATCAGCGGCTGGGTGTAGTTGGAGCCCTGCGAAACGCAGGCGATCTTGCCCTTCAGGTCCGACCAGTCCTTGATGCCCGAATCCTTGCGGCCGATAGCAGCGCCGCCCTGACGGTCATAGGGGGTGGGCACGTAACCGAGCGTTTTGGCGCGCTCTTCCGTGTATTGCATGTTGGCGATCAGGATATCGACCTTGCCCTGCTGCAGGAATTGCACGCGGTTGGGCGGGGTCACGGTTTCGGTGACCAGTTCGACACCCAGACCGGCTGCCAGCGCCTTGGCGACGTCGATGTTGAGACCCTTCTGCTCCTGCGTCTTCGGATCGATGAAGCCGAAAGGCGCGCCGGACAGGATGACGCCAACGGTGAGCTTGCCACGACCCTTGATACGGTCGAGCGTCGCATCCGCGTGAGCGGCGGTGGCCATCGAAGCGACGACGACGGTTCCGGCGATGAGTTTCGCGGCAAATCTGGAGAAGGAGAGGGCCATTGGTATTTCCTTTTTATTGTAGATGGAAACTACATGACGCGCCCGCCGAGAGCGAGAATTGGCTTTGCGCCAAAAATCATATGAATAAAATTGCGTTCCAATAAGTTCTCTAGTGAGAAAAAATAACCTAAGAATTTGAAATCGTAGAATCTTGTTCTTTAAGAAGCGAGTTCGCGCAGTTTTCACCTTCTCCCCGCCGGGGAGAAGGTCGCGGCAGCGGAATGAAGGGGCAAGGGTGCGGTCTATCGCTGATGTTGCCCCCTCATCCGACCCTTCGGGCCACCTTCTCCCCGGCGGGGAGAAGAAATGCGCCGCAACGTTCCGCCCTGCCGTCACCGACCGGCATTATAGGCCGCGATCGCCGCCATGTTGACGATATCGCTGTCCTTGGCGCCCATCGAGGTGATCTGCACCGACTTGTCGAGGCCGACGAGAAGCGGGCCGATGACGGTTGCGCCGCCCAGTTCCTGCAACATCTTGGTGGAGATGGAGGCGGAATGGATCGCGGGCATGACCAGCACGTTGGCCGCGCCGGAAAGGCGGGCGAAAGGGTACTGGCTCTGCATGCGATGGTGGTTGAGCGCCACATCGGCCGACATTTCGCCGTCGACCTCGAAATTGACGTTGCGCTTGTCGAGGATCTTCACCGCTTCGCGGACCTTGTCGGAACGCTCGCCGGTCGGCTGGCCGAAGGTGGAGTAGGCGAGCATGGCCACACGCGGCTCGTAGCCGAAACGGCGGGCGAGACCGGCTGCCTCCTCGGCGATATCGGCCAGGTCTTCAGCGGACGGCATGTCGTGCACGGCTGTGTCGGCCACGAAGACGGTGCGGTTGCGCGACACGACCAGCGAAACGCCGATGACGCGGTGGCCAGGCTTGGTGTTGATGCAGCGGCGGATATCCTCCAGCGCCGTGGAGTAGTTGCGGGTAACGCCGGTGACCACGGCATCCGCGTCGCCCATCGCCACCATGCAGGCGGCGAAGTGGTTGCGGTCGTTGTGGACCAGGCGCTGTACGTCGCGCAGCAGGAAGCCGCCGCGCTGCAATCGCGCATAGAGATAATCGACATAGGCATCGACGCGGCTGGAGAGGCGGGCATTGGTGATCTCGATATTCGCACGGTCGAGATCGATGCCGGCGCGCTCCGCATTGGCTTTGATGATGTCGTCGCGGCCGAGCAGGATGGCGGTACCAAGCCCTTGCGCGGTAAACGAAATCGCCGCGCGCATGACCTGTTCTTCTTCCGCCTCGGCAAAGACGACCCGCTTGGGCGACTGGCGCACCCGCTCGTAAAGGCGCTGCGTGGTCGAAGCCATGGGGTCGCGTCGGGCGGAAAGCTCGCGGGCATAGGCGTCGAGATCGGGCAACTCGCGGCGGGCGACGCCGGTTTCGATGGCGGCCCGGGCAACGGCCACCGGAATGGCCGAGATCAGGCGCGGGTCGAACGGAACCGGAATGATATATTGCGATCCGAAGCGCGGACGGTTGCCCTGATAGGCGGCGGCCACGTCATCCGGCACGTCTTCGCGGGCAAGGTCGGCCAGCGCCTGTGCGGCGGCAATCTTCATCGCATCGTTGATCTGGCTGGCGCGGACATCGAGCGCGCCGCGGAAGATGTAGGGAAAGCCCAGAACATTGTTGACCTGGTTCGGATAATCCGAACGCCCGGTCGCCATGATGGCGTCATCACGGATGCGGGCGACTTCTTCGGGGGTGATTTCCGGATCCGGATTGGCCATCGCGAAAATGATCGGCTTCGGCGCCATCGAGCGGATCATCTCTTCGCTGAAGGCGCCCTTCTGGGACAGGCCGAACACCACGTCCGCACCCTTCATGGCTTCCACCAGCGTGCGGTTGTCGGTCTTCACCGCATGCGCGGATTTCCACTGGTTCATGCCTTCGGTGCGGCCCTGGTAGATCACGCCCTTGGTGTCGCAAAGCGTGATGTTTTCAGGGTTGAAACCCATGGCCTTGATGAGGTCCATGCAGGCGATGGCGGCTGCGCCCGCACCGTTGCAGACGAGCTTCGTCGTCTTGAAGTCGCGGCCGGTCAGCTCGATGGCGTTGATGAGGCCGGCGGCGGCGATGATGGCGGTGCCGTGCTGGTCGTCATGGAAGACGGGAATGTCCATCAACTCGCGCAGGCGGCTTTCGATGATGAAACATTCGGGCGCCTTGATGTCTTCCAGATTGATGCCGCCAAAGGAGGGGCCAAGGTAACGCACGCAATTGATGAATTCATCGGCGTCCTCTGTGTCCACTTCAAGGTCGATGGAGTCGACATCGGCGAAGCGCTTGAACAGAACCGACTTGCCCTCCATGACCGGCTTGGAGGCGAGCGCGCCGAGATTGCCGAGACCGAGGATCGCCGTGCCATTGGAGATGACCGCCACCATGTTGCCGCGCGTCGTATAGTCGTAAGCGGTGGCCGGATTTTCGGCGATCGCTTTCACCGGCACAGCCACGCCCGGCGAATAGGCGAGCGACAGATCCCGCTGCGTCGCCATCGGCTTGGTCGGGGTGATTTCCAGTTTCCCCGGCCTGCCTTGCGAGTGGAAATCCAGTGCTTCCTGATCCGTAACCGATGTTCTGGGGCTGGCGGTTTTCGTGGTGTCGGACATGGGCTGTGCGTGCTTTCCTGTCGATAAACGTGTAAAAATATCCGCCGTTGTTATTGTATTTTTCGCGCGCCTGCCAAGCTTTGAATGTTGTTCAGTGCAGCAAATTTAGCTGTTGCGAAATTTGCGGACGATTCAATCGATTAAGTCGCATTGTTCGAATTGCGGACCGGCGCTGTAGGCCTGCCGCGCCATATTGACGAAGGCTTCTACGTGAAGGGCAAGCTGACCCCGCCGGACGACCAGTACGCAATCCGACCAGGGATCGGCGCTGTCCAGCGGCACACCAGTGACGCCTCTGGTGGAGCGCGCCGTGTTTTCCGGCAGAATAGAAATTCCCGCACCCGCTGCCACAAGGGCAAGGATGGTATTGACGTTGGCGATGCGCATGGCGATTTGCGGTTCGCAGCCTGCATCCTCAAACAGCGAGAGCGCGCTGCTGCTGAGGCCGAGGCCGATCTCGTCTACCGGCAGCAGCAGTTTTTCCTGCGCAATATCGCTAATCGAAAGTCTGTTGCGGGACGCAAGCGGATGCTGTTCCGGCAGGGCGACGCACAGTTTCGAGCGATCGAAGGGCTTGGCCCTCAGCCCTTGCGGCAACTGGGGCAGGGGTGCGCGAATGAAGGCTACGTCGGTCTTGCGCGTCGCCACCTGCTCGATCAACTGTTCCATCGTCATGCCGGGCAGAAGTTCAAGCGTGATGTCCTTATGGTCGCCTCCATAACGGGTGATCAGCGCCGGCAATTTGCGTTCCGCCATCACGCTGGTGCCGAAGCCGATACGCAGCGTGCCGAGCTGGCCTCGCCTGATCTGGTGCGCTTTTTCCAGCGCGCCCCTGGTGCGGGCAAGGATTTCCTCCGCATCGAGCAGCATCGACTGGCCCGCTGGCGTGAGTTCCACGCCGCGACTGATGCGGTGAAAGAGCTTGAAGCCCAGGTTTTCCTCCAGTTGCCGGATACGCTGGGTAACGGCAGGCTGGGCGATGCCGAGCTGCAAGGCGGCGGCACGAAAATTTCTGGCCCTTGCGGCTTCCACGAAGATTGTAAGTTGTCGAATATCCATCGGCGGGCAGGTCTTTTTCGGCGTGATTACATGGTATAAGTATAGCTTATCAAATTTGCCTGTCTTGAGCATTGTCATCTTGTCGCAGGCGACGTTATACCACGCCCAAGGTCTCGGTTCTCTGGCGTCAACAAGCGATGCTGGCAGTCTCCGGGCCGGGGAGGATTTATTCGAGCGTCTAATCTGCCGTCCACCGGGCCGGCGGAAACCTGCAGTGAATGGGTCAAAATGACAGTCACCACGGAAGTCTTCCCCAGCATTGTTCCCCGTTCATCCGCGCCGCCTTCATCGCATCTTCGCTCAGCCGCAAGTGCGGCGGACTGTCCCGGTCTTGCCGGACATTGAACGATCATCGGGCGTCAGCCTTCGCGGCGGCTCTCCTAACCGGATATTTAATTCATGAGTAAACCAGCAACCTCATCGTCGCTTCCAGCCAGATTATGGCTGTTGGTGCTCGGCGCCGTCATCATTGCCGCGGGCCTGTTCTTCGCCATCGGCGGCGGGAAGCTCGCAGCACTCGGCGGCAGCCTTTATTTCGTCGTGGCGGGTATCGCGCTGATCGTCTCCGGCCTGCTCATCGTATTGCGCAAGCCCGCTGGCGCGCTGCTGTTCGGCCTTGTTTTCATCGCGAGCGGTGTCTGGGCATTCTGGGAAGCCGGATTGCACTTCTGGCCGCTCATCTCCCGCCTGCTGGCATTGGGTGTGGGCGCCACGGTGGTTGCGCTTTCCTATCCGCTGCTGCGCCGCGCGGCTGGCAAAACGCCGGCTTACGGCACCTCCTTTGCCCTGGCCGCCGTTTTGGCCATCGCGTCCGCCGCCGGTTTTGCCGGCATGTTCGTGCCGCATCCGACTGTCGCGTTTAATGGTGAGGTCGCTGCGCTGACGCCGGTGACGCCGGAAACGGAGCAGAAGAACTGGGAGCATTACGGCAATACGGCAGGCGGCAGCCGCTTTGTCGCGCTTGACGGGATCAACCGGGACAACGTCAAGAACCTTGAGGTGGCATGGACCTATCGCACCGGCGATACCCCGATCAGCCCCGGCGCGAACGGTGCGGAAGATCAGGAGACGCCGCTGCAGGTGGGCGACACCGTTTTTGTGTGCACGCCGCACAACAATGTCATCGCTCTCGACGCCGATACCGGCGCGCAGAAGTGGAAGACCGAAATCAACGCGAAATCCAGCGTCTGGATGCGTTGCCGCGGCCTTGCCTATTTCGATGCCAAGGCGCCGCTGAAGCAGCCGACAGCGCCGGGCTCGACGCCTGTCACGCCGGCGGTAGTTGCCGACGGCGCGCTTTGCCAGCGCCGCATTCTGATGAACACCATCAACGCTGAACTCATCGCACTTGATGCCGACACCGGCGCATTTTGCCCGGATTTCGGCACCAACGGCCGCGTCGATCTGAAGATTGGTCTCGGTGATGCGCCGGATCCGCAATATGTGCTGACATCGGCACCGACGCTCGCAGGCACCACCGTCGTCGTTGGCGGACGTATCGCCGACAACGTGCAGGTGGACATGCCTGGCGGCGTGATGCGCGGTTTTGACGTGGTGACGGGTGAGCTTCGCTGGGCTTTCGATCCCGGCAACCCCGAGATCACCGGACTGCCGCCTGCAGGCCAGACGTATACCCGCTCTACTCCGAACGTCTGGGCGTCCATGTCCTATGATCCGGAGCTGAATACGGTCTTCATGCCGGTCGGCAGCCCTTCGGTCGATCTTTATGGCGCGACGCGCACGCCGCTCGACCACAAATACGGCGCTTCCATGCTGGCGCTCGATGCCACGACCGGCCGTGAAAAATGGGTCTACCAGACGGTTCACAACGACCTCTGGGACTTCGACGTGCCGATGCAGCCGAGCTTCGTCGATTTCCCGAAGGCGGGCGGAACGACCGTTCCAGCTCTGGTCTTCGGTACCAAGGCCGGGCAGATTTATGTGCTGGACCGCGCGACGGGTCAGCCGTTGACGAAGGTGGAAGACGTTCCGGTCAAGGCCGGCAATATTCCGAACGAGCCTTATTCGCCCACCCAGCCGCGTTCGGTTGGCATGCCTGAAATCGGCGCGCAGACTCTGACCGAGGCCGATATGTGGGGCGCCACCCCGTTCGACCAGCTTTTGTGCCGTATCGCCTTCAAGGGCATGCGTTATGAGGGCCTTTATACCGCGCCGGGAACGGATCTATCCCTAGCCTTCCCCGGTTCGCTCGGCGGCATGAACTGGGGCGGTCTTTCGACCGATCCGACCACCAACACCATCTTCGTCAACGACATGCGCCTCGGCCTGTGGATCGAGATGAAGGAAGCCGCTCCGACCAAGGCGGTGGCCAGCGGTGGCGAAAGCGTCAACACCGGCATGGGCGTCGTTCCCATGAAGGGCACGCCCTATGCGGTGAACAAGAACCGCTTCCTGTCGGCTCTCGGCATTCCCTGCCAGGCTCCGCCCTATGGCACGATGACCGCCATCGACATGAAGACGCAGCAGATCAAGTGGCAGGTGCCGGTCGGCACTGTCGAGGATACGGGTCCGCTCGGCATCAAGATGGGCCTGCCTATCCCGATCGGAATGCCGACGCTTGGCGGCACGCTCGCCACGCAGGGCGGTCTCGTCTTCATCGCCGGCACGCAGGACTATTATCTGCGCGCCTTCGACACGGCGACCGGCAAGGAAGTCTGGAAGGCCCGCCTTCCGGTCGGCAGCCAGGGCGGCCCGATGAGCTACAAGTCTCCAAAGACTGGCAGGCAATATATCGTCATCTCGGCCGGCGGCGCACGCCAGTCTCCCGACCGTGGCGACTATGTGATCGCCTATGCGCTGCCCAACTGATTCTCACGGCTCTTCATTCTGAAAACGCAACCCCGGGCCATTGGTCCGGGGTTTTTCTTTGCCGCGCAACTGATGCCCGAGGGGAACTTCACCCTCCGCCTCGCGTTAGCAAAACGGTCTATCGGCGAACGGGTCCCGCATTCACCAAGCTTTCACAAGGTGAACTTATGAGCTTGCGCTCGTCCGCCCGTGAACAGATGATGGCGGTATTGGCAAATATGTATATTGTCCGGCCCGCCGGAATTTTTTTAAAGTTGGAAAGGTTTTTGCTGTGAAGGAACAAACTCGAAAGATCACGCCGGTTCTTCTTGCAGGCGGGGCGGGATCGCGGCTTTGGCCGGTATCGCGCGATCAGTTGCCCAAGCAGTTCCAGCCGCTGGTCGGCAATCTTTCGACCTATCAGCAGACGCTCACACGCGTGGGCGACAAGACGCTTTATTCCGAACCGCTGGTGATCACCAACGAGGATTTCCGCTTCTTCGCCCGCCGTCAGGCGGAAGAGATCGGCTTGCCGGCGA
Source organism: Rhizobium nepotum 39/7 (assembly GCF_000949865.1). Classification (GTDB taxonomy): domain Bacteria; phylum Pseudomonadota; class Alphaproteobacteria; order Rhizobiales; family Rhizobiaceae; genus Agrobacterium; species Agrobacterium nepotum. The sequence continues at coordinate 253,360 of NZ_JWJH01000003.1, forward strand.
CGGTGGTTCTCGAGCCCGCCCGCCGCGACAGCGCGGCCGCCATGGCGGCCGCCGCCGTGCTGGCCGAACGCCGGGAGCCGGGATGTCTGGTGCTGGCGCTGGCCGCCGACCATGTTGTGCTGGATGCTGACAAGTTCTCCGACGCCGTGAAGCTCGGCGCGAAAGCCGCCGATCAGGGCAATATCGTGGTCTTCGGTCTGGTGCCCACAGAGCCGCGCACTTCCTACGGCTATATCAAGCCGGGCGAGGCGATCGATGGCGAGGCAGACCTCAGCATCGTTGAAGCCTTCGTGGAAAAGCCGGATGTGAAAACGGCGATCTCCTATCTGGAAAAAGGCTATCTCTGGAACTCCGGCAACTTCCTGTTCCGCTCCGACGTGATGATTGCCGAACTGAAGGCATTCGCGCCGGAGATTCTCGCGGCAGTGACGCAGTCGGTCGAACAATATGAAAGCGACCTTGGCTTCGTGCGCCTGCATCAGGCAAGCTTCGAGGCCTCGCCGAAAAACTCCATCGACTATGCGGTGATCGAGAAGACGAAACGCATGGCGGTGGTGCACGGCCATTTCCGCTGGTCGGATATCGGCAGCTGGGACGCGATCTGGGAGATCGCCGACAAGCAGGGTAACGACAATGCGCTGGAGGGCGACGGTGTCTTCATTGATTCCGAGGGTTGTCTGATCCATTCGACGCAATTGCTGACGACGGTGGTGGGTGCGAAGGATCTGGTGGTGGTGGCTACCAAGGATGCGGTTCTGGTGGTCCCGAAAAATCGGGTGCAGGATGTAAAAGGGCTGGTGGAGACGCTGAAGGACGGCGAACATGCACCGCAGACACAGGCGCACAGGCGCGTCTATCGCCCGTGGGGTTACATCGAACATATGTATGTGGACGAGCGTTATCGCGTAGGCCACATTACGGTCGATCCCGGCCATCGCATCTCGTTCCAGAAACATTATCACCGCTCCGAACACTGGATCATCGTCAAGGGAACGGCGTCGGTGACGATCGGCGAGGAAACCCGACTGCTGACCGAAAACCAGTCGGTTTACATCCCCATTGGCCAGCCGCACCGGCTTGCCAATGAGGGGCAGATCCCGCTCGAACTGGTGGAAATCCAGACCGGCGCCTATATCGGCGAAGACGACGTCATTCGCATCGAGGATGATTATAAGAGATAATAGGATCGTTGCCCGCGCTGGAGCGGCATTTTATCCCGGCCGGTGAGGCCGGGATCATAGATCCATAGCATCTCTGTCATTACGCCGGATCAGGAGGCCAGCGCCGCATTGCCTGTGGGTTACGTGTAGCCGACCTCTTCGCGCCATTCGGCTTTTCCCAATCCCCCACCTTCTTTTCTTGGTAAAAAGCCAGTCGCCCGTCCCGTTTTGCGATCGTCCAAAACGCCTTGGGGAGCGATGGCGAGATTCATTGTCCTAGGCGGTTGCCTAATCAAAAATCTTCGCTTACGTTCCAACTGCAACGTTTCAGTGAGGGAGGAGACTCATGCGAATGCGCGTTATTTCTGCGGCCTTTTTGGCCAGTGTCATGATTCCGGCGGGTATTGCCGGGGCTACTGATCTTGAAGTTACTCATTGGTGGACATCGGGCGGCGAAGCCGCTGCCGTCGCCGAACTCGCCAAGGCTTTCGATGCCACCGGCAACAAATGGGTGGACGGCGCCATTGCAGGCTCGGGCGGCACCGCCCGCCCGATCATGATCAGCCGTATCACCGGCGGCGACCCGATGGGCGCTACCCAGTTCAACCATGGCCGACAGGCGGAAGAGCTGGTGCAGGCCGGCCTGATGCGCGACCTGAGCGACGTTGCCGAAAAGGGCAAGTGGAAAGAGGTCATCAAACCGGCAAGTCTGCTCGACAGCTGCACCATCGACGGCAAGATTTATTGCGCCCCGGTCAACATCCATTCCTGGCAATGGCTGTGGCTTTCCAACGAAGCCTTCAAGAAGGCGGGTGTCGAGGTTCCGAAGAACTGGACCGAGTTCGTCGCCGCGGCGCCGGCTCTGAAAAAGGCAGGCATCCAGCCGCTCGCGCTTGGCGGTCAGGCCTGGCAGGCCAACGGTCTGTTCGACACGCTGACGCTGTCGATCGGCGGTAAGGACCTCTATCAGAAAGTCTATGGCGACAAGGATGCCGAAGCGGCGGCCGGTCCCGACATGGCGAAGATTTTCGTAGCTGCCGTCGCGGCCCGCGACATGGCCAAGGGTACGAATGTTCAGGACTGGAACCAGGCCACCAACATGGTCATCACCGGCAAGGCCGGCGGCCAGATCATGGGTGACTGGGCGCAGGGCGAGTTCCAGCTCGCAAAACAGAAGGCCGGTACGGATTACACCTGCCTGCCGGGGCTCGGCCTCAACGACTACATCACCACCGGCGGCGACGCCTTCTATTTCCCGGTTCTGAAGGACGAGGAGAAAACCAAGGCGCAGGACATACTGGCCGCGACCATCGTCGACCCGAAAACGCAGGTCGCTTTCAACCTGAAGAAAGGCTCGCTGCCGATCCGCGGCGACGTCGACCTCAATGCGGCCAATGACTGCATGAAGAAGGGTCTGGAAATTCTGGCCAAGGGCAATGCGCTGACCAGCACTGACCAGCTGATTTCCGCCGATACCCAGAAGCAGAAAGAAGACCTGATGGCGGAGTTTTTCGCCGGCGCGATGACTGCTGAAGATGCGCAAAAGCGCTTCGTTGACCTCATCGGTTCGGCTGACTGACCGCAACCTCTTGTGCGGCGGGTGGCGCATCCATCCGCCGTAAGCTCCCTGCGGGACGCGTAAACACGCAATCCGGAGGATTGGGCGAGGCCTTTGTGGCCTTGCTTGGCTATCAACGGTAACGTTACAGGAGGGTCATCCATGGCGGGTCAAGCGCGCTCCGGCCGCCCCAAACAACTTTTCCGCAATCTCAATTCGAAGATTGCATCCATTCCCATGATCTTGACCGCCGTCGTGATTTTTCTCGGCGGAACGGTCTGGACGGTGATTTATTCATTCACCAATTCCAAGCTTCTGCCGCGTGCGAGCTTTATCGGTTTCGATCAATATGAACGGCTGTGGGCTGCGCCGCGCTGGATCATTTCCATCCAGAATCTGGCGATCTACGGCATTCTGTCGCTGATCTTCAGTCTGGTGATAGGCTTCGTGCTGGCGGCGCTGATGGACCAGAAGATCCGCTTCGAAAACACCTTCCGCACCATCTTCCTTTATCCCTTTGCTTTGTCGTTCATCGTGACAGGCCTTGTCTGGCAATGGCTGTTGAACCCGGAATTCGGCATTCAGTCCGTGGTTCGCTCGATGGGATGGGAAAGCTTCACCTTCGATCCGCTTTATAATTCTGAGATCGTCATATACGGCATCCTGATCGCGGCGCTCTGGCAGGGTACGGGGCTCGTCATGTGCCTGATGCTGGCTGGTCTTCGCGGTATCGACGAGGATATCTGGAAGGCGACACGCGTCGATGGCATCCCCATGTGGAAAACCTATATCCTCATCATCATTCCCATGATGCGGCCGGTCTTCATCACCACGCTCGTCATCATCGCCAGCGGCATCGTCAAGGTCTACGATCTGGTGGTGGCGCAGACCAGCGGCGGGCCGGGCATCGCGTCCGAAGTGCCGGCGAAATATGTCTATGACTACATGTTTCAGGCGCAGAACCTGGGGCAGGGTTTCGCTGCCTCGACCATGATGCTTCTGACCGTCGCCATCATCGTCATCCCATGGGCCTACCTCGAATTTGGAGGCAAGAAGCGTGGCTAATATCAGCACATTGAACACGGTCGCTGCCGCAACCGATGCGGTTGCCGGAGCGCTTTCCGGCCCGCGCGGCAAGAAGCCGAGAAAAACCTTTTCCCGGCGCAACATCATTCTCTACGGCACGCTGTTCGTCGCCGCCGCCTATTACCTGCTGCCGCTTTACGTGATGGTCGTCACCTCACTGAAGGGCATGCCGGAAATCCGGCTCGGCAACATCTTCGCGCCGCCGGTGGAAATCACTTTCGAGCCTTGGGTGAAAGCCTGGGCGAATGCCTGCACCGGACTGAATTGCGACGGGCTTTCACGCGGGTTCTGGAACTCGGTGCGCATTCTCGTGCCTTCGGTCGTCATCTCGATCATCGTCGCTTCCGTCAGCGGTTACGCCATCGCGAACTGGAAATTCAAGGGTTCGGAACTGTTCTTCTCGATCCTCATCATCGGCGCCTTCATCCCCTATCAGGTGATGATCTATCCGATTGTCATCGTGCTGCGCGAAATGGGCGTTTATGGCACGCTGACCGGCCTCGTCATCGTGCACACCATCTTCGGCATGCCGATCCTGACGCTGTTGTTCCGCAACTATTTCGCTTCGTTGCCGGAGGAACTGTTCAAGGCGGCGCGCATCGACGGCGCCAATTTCTGGCAGATTTATTTCCGCATCATGCTGCCCATGTCACTGCCGATCTTCGTTGTGGCGATGATCCTGCAGGTTACCGGCATCTGGAACGACTTCCTGTTCGGCGTGGTGTTCACGCGGCCGGAATATTACCCGATGACCGTGCAGCTCAATAACATCGTCAACTCCGTGCAGGGCGTGAAAGAATACAACGTCAACATGGCCGCAACCCTTCTGACCGGGGCCGTGCCGCTGATCGTTTATTTCGTTTCCGGCAGGCTTTTCGTCCGCGGCATCGCCGCAGGCGCAGTAAAAGGTTGAGTTATATGAACAAAAGCGTTTCCATTCGCGATCTTTCCCTGTCCTTCGGCGCGGTGACCGTCCTGAAGGACCTCAATCTGGACATTTACGACGGCGAGTTCCTCGTGCTGCTCGGCTCTTCCGGCTGCGGCAAGTCGACGCTTCTCAATTGCATCGCCGGGCTTCTGGAGCCGACCGACGGGCAAATCTTCATCAAGGAACGCAACGTCACCTGGGAGGAGCCCAAGGATCGCGGCATCGGCATGGTGTTCCAGTCTTATGCGCTTTATCCGCAGATGACGGTGGAGAAGAACCTGTCCTTTGGCCTTCAGGTCGCCAAGGTACCGAAGGAGGAAATTGACCGGCGCGTTAAAAGAGCGGCCGGCATATTGCAAATCGAACCGCTGTTGAAACGCAAGCCCGCCGAGCTTTCCGGCGGCCAGCGCCAGCGCGTGGCAATCGGCCGGGCGCTGGTGCGTGACGTGGATGTGTTCCTGTTCGACGAGCCGCTGTCCAACCTCGACGCCAAGCTGCGCTCGGAACTGCGTGTCGAGATCAAGAGGCTGCACCAGGCGCTGAAAAACACGATGATCTACGTGACGCACGACCAGATCGAGGCGCTGACGTTGGCGGACCGCATCGCGATCATGAAAAGCGGCGTTATCCAGCAGCTGGCCGATCCCGTCACCATCTACAACAAGCCGAGGAACCTCTTCGTCGCCGGCTTCATCGGTTCGCCCTCGATGAATTTCCTGCGTGGCGAGTTGATCGAGAAGAACGGCAAGGTGGTCTTCACCACTAATGGCGTCAGTTTCTCGCTTGATGGCTATCAGCCGGAGACGCCGCTCGTTGCCGGCCGCGCCGTGGTTCTGGGCGTTCGCCCCGAACATGTACGCGTCGATGCCGACATTGTCAGCGGCGAGGTGCACGAGGCGATCGTCGATATCGAGGAGCCGATGGGCGCCGACAATCTGATCTGGCTCAAACATGCCGGTCACACCCTCTCGGTGCGCGTTGGCGGCCACAGGCGGTTTTCGCCTGGCACCAAAGTTCGCCTCGGCCTCGACCTGACAATGGCCTCGCTGTTCGACGCGCAGAGCGAAGAGCGGCTTTAGAAAGGCCCCGTTTTTAACCCCACACCATCCCAAGCCCCCACATCTCTATGGAGGAGATAATGACAGAACTCGGTTTCCAGCTTTACAGCGCCCGTAATTTCCAGCCTTTTTCCAATATTTTGAAGAAGCTGTCGGCGGCGGGTTACAAACAGGTCGAAGGTTACGGCGCCATGTACGCCTCGCTTGATGACGCCGGGCTGAACAGCCTGCGCGCCGAACTCGACGCCAACGGTCTTGCCATGCCGACAGGCCATTTCGGCCTCGACCTTCTTGAGGGTGATCCGAAAAAAGCCCTGAACATCGCCAGGGTTCTGGGCGTGGAGGCGATCTATTGCCCTTACCTGATGCCCGACCAGCGCCCGGCGGATGCGGCCGGATGGTTCGCCTTCGGCAAGCGCCTGCAGGAGGCGGGTAAACCCTTCGTGGATGCCGGGCTGACTTTCGGCTGGCATAACCACGATTTCGAGTTCAAGGTGCTCCCTGACGGCTCCACCCCGCAGGAGCAGATTTTTGCCGGCGGACCGGACCTGAAATGGGAAGCGGATATCGCCTGGATTATCAGAGGCAATGCTGATCCGCTCGCCTGGATCGAAAGCTACGGCAAGCGCATTACCGCCGTGCACGTCAAGGACATAGCACCATCAGGCGAGAACGCGGATGAGGACGGCTGGGCGGATGTCGGCCACGGCACCGTGGACTGGAAGGGTCTCATTTCTGCACTGAAGGCGAAATCCGCCGCGAAACATTTTGTGGTCGAACACGACAATCCCAAGGACATCGACCGGCTGATTACCCGCTCGATCGCATCCTTCCAAGCCTATTGAGTTCAATCTCCGGAGTTTTCATCATGCAAAGGGAACTTGGCGTCGGCATCATCGGATGCGGCAACATCTCGTCTGCTTACTTTTCGCTGGCGCCGCTCTTCAAGGGCATCAAGGTGCTGGCGTGCGCCGACCTCAACCGCAATGCCGCGGAACTGAGGGCGGAAGAATTCGGCGTTACCGCGCAGTCCATCGAGGAACTGCTTGCCAATAAGGACGTAGACGTGGTGGTGAACCTCACCATTCCCGCCGCGCATTTCCCGGTGTCGAAAGCGGCGCTGGAGGCGGGCAAACACGTCTATTCGGAAAAACCGCTGGTGCTTTCGCTGGAGGAAGGCGAGGAATTGCGGCGCATCGCCCGCGAAAAGAACCTCTCCGTCGGCTGCGCGCCGGATACCTTCCTTGGCGGCGCGCACCAGCTCGCCCGGCAATATATCGATGAGGGCAAGATCGGCCGCATCACCTCCGGCACATGCCACGTGATGAGCCCCGGCATGGAAATGTGGCATCCCAATCCGGGCTTCTTCTTCCTGAAGGGTGGCGGGCCGATCCTCGACCTTGGCCCCTATTACGTCGCCAACCTCATCAACCTCATCGGCCCGGTCAAGCGCGTCGGCGCGTTGACTTCCATGGCCAATCCCACCCGCACGGTGACCAGCCAGCCGCTGAACGGCGAGGTCATCCCGGTCGAAACACCGACCAACATCCATGCGCTGCTGGAATTCGTGAACGGTGCGACGATCACGCTTTCGGCCAGCTGGGACGTGTGGTCGCACCGCCACGCCAATATGGAGCTTTACGGCACCGAAGGCTCCGTCTACGTGCCGGATCCCAACTTCTTCGGTGGCGTGGTGGAGGCGAGTGGACGCGACAAGAATATCCAGCCGCTTGAAGACTGGGCGCACCCTTTCGGCATCGCCAATCAGGAAAGCCCGAACGGCCCGCGCGCCAATTACCGCACGGCTGGCCTTGCCGATATGGCGATTGCCATTCTGGAAGGCCGCGATGCCCGCTGCTCGCTGGATCGCTCCCTGCACGGCATCGACGTCATGACCTCGATACTCAAATCCGGGGAAGAAGGCCGCTTCATCGAGATGACCACGACCTGCACCCAGCCGGCCGCTCTCGGCATTGAGGAGGCGCAGGCGCTGCTGCGCTGAGGTGACGGACGATCAGACAGGCGGCGGAGGCAACTCCGCCGCTTTTTTGTTTTCAGCAGCAACAGCGCATCATCGCTCTCATCTTAAAGCTCTTCACAAGCCCTTTGCTTTGGTTTAAAGCCGCGCCGTATCCGGTCGCAGCCCACCCGGTCAAAACAAGGGACCCCAAATTATGAAAACCATCGTCATCTGCTCCGGCGGATTGGACTCCGTTTCGCTTGCGCATAAAATCGCGGCGGAACATGAACTTCTCGCTCTCGTTTCCTTCGATTATGGCCAGCGCCACAAGAAGGAGCTGGATTTCGCCGCCGATTGCGCAAGGCGTTTCGGCGTGCCGCATCATGTCATCGATATCCGCACCATCGGCGCACATCTCACCGGCTCGGCCCTGACGGACGACATTGCGGTGCCGGACGGGCATTATGCGGAAGAGACCATGCGCTCCACCGTGGTGCCGAACCGCAACGCCATCATGCTCACCATCGCCTTCGGTCTGGCCGCCGCGCAACAGGCGGATGCGGTGGCGATCGCTGTCCATGGCGGCGACCATTTCATCTATCCCGATTGCCGGCCGGGCTTCATCGACAGTTTCAACGCCATGCAGGCGCATGCGCTCGAAGGTTACGCCGACGTCACGCTTTTTGCGCCCTATGTCACCGTCTCCAAGGCGGCGATCGTTACCGATGGCGTGAAATACGGCACCCCCTTCGGCGAAACCTGGTCGTGTTACAAGGGTGGCCTGCGCCATTGCGGCCGCTGTGGCACCTGCGTGGAACGGCGCGAGGCCTTTCATCTCGCTGGCGTCACCGACCCGACCGACTACGAGGACCCCGATTTCTGGGTGGCCGCCACCCATGCCTATGCGGCGCAGGAGGTGCGCTGATGTTTCGCATCACCAAGGAGTTCCATTTCTCCGCCTCTCACCAGCTGAAAAGCCTGCCCGCCGACCACCAGTGCGCCCGTCTGCACGGGCATAATTACATCGTCGAGGTCGAACTATCAGGTGAAGAACTGAACGAGCACGGTTTCGTGCGCGACTATCACGAGCTTGCACCGCTGAAGCACTATATCGATGATCATTTCGACCATCGCCACCTGAACGACGTTCTCGGCCATGACCGGGTGACGGCGGAATGTCTGGCGAAGCACTTTTACGATTGGTGCAAGACGAGCCTGCCGGAAACCAGCGCCGTGCGGGTGAGCGAAACGGCCAAGACCTGGGCGGAATACCGGCCATGACGGCGGCTGCACGGAAGGTTGCAGCGAGGGAAACGGCGATCCGCATCAGCGAAATCTTCGGCCCGACCATTCAGGGCGAGGGGCCGCTGATCGGCCTTCCCACCGTTTTCGTGCGCACCGGCGGCTGCGATTATCGCTGCTCCTGGTGCGATACGTTGCATGCCGTTGATAGCGCGTATCGCGAGACATGGTTGCCTATGTCGGTCGAGGCCATCTGGCAGGAGGTGCGGCGGCTTTCCGGCGGCGTGCCGCTGACGGTGTCGCTTTCCGGCGGCAACCCGGCCATCCAGTCGCTTGGGCAGTTGATTGCGAAGGGGCATGGCGAGGGTTATCGCTTCGCGCTGGAAACGCAGGGCAGCATCGCAAAAGACTGGTTTGCCGATCTCGATCATCTGGTGCTCAGCCCCAAACCACCGTCGAGCGGCATGGAAACGGACTGGCAGGCATTCGCGGACTGTCTCACCGCCGCCGGCGACGGACCGCAGGTGGCGCTGAAAATCGTGGTCTTCGACGATGCGGATTATGCCTATGCCAAAGCGGCATCGGCGCGTTTCCCGCATTTGCCCGTTTACCTCCAGCCCGGCAACCACACGCCGCCACCGCCGGATGACGATGACGCGCGCGTGGATATCGACGGGGTCATGGACCGCATGTTGTGGCTGGTGGACAAGGCGAACGAAGACCGCTGGTTTTCGGCTCGCGTGCTGCCGCAGTTGCATGTGCTGTTGTGGGGGAACAAGCGGGGGGTGTGAGGTTGCGTAGGGATATCCCCACCGTGTTCTGTCCGAGAAAAGGGCGCGATGTGCTGGGCGAGCGGGTCCGTCTTGCTTTCTTCTCCCCGCCGGGGAGAAGGTCGCGGCAGCGGGATGAGGGGGCGACGTCAGCAATAGGCCGAGAGCTTGCCCCCTCATCCGACCCTTCGGGCCACCTTCTCCCCGGCGGGGAGAAGAAACATGCGGCAACGTTGTGCCGCATGACGCCCCTTAGCATCAGACCGAAACGGCCACTTCACGCCTCTCACGGTCGGCGACAATCGAGAGATCGAGCACCTTCTGCAAGTTTGCCGCGTGGCGGAAGTCTGGGTCGGCGACGCCGCCTTCCATGACGGCCTTGGCGAATTTTTCGTAATTCGTCGGCACCGGATCGACATCGATCGTCTTCCAGATCGCCTTCTCAACATCCTCGCCAACGCAGGTGCGCAGGCTGGAATAATCCGGCGTGTGGATGACTTCCAGCGCGCCCTTGTCGCCATGGATGCGCAGGCGAAGTTCGTTGAGGTGGCCCGTCGCCCAGCGGCTGGCGTGAATGACGCCCATGGCGCCGTTTTCCAGTTCGGCGGTCATGGTGAAGCTGTCATTGGCATCGAGATCGTAGGCGCCGATCTTGTTGCCCTCATATTTGTCGAAGGTCTTCAGCCGCGTGAAGATGCGCTCTACATCGCTGCCGGCGCCATAGGAGGCGAAGTCCAGAATGTGGATGCCGACATCACCCAGAACGCCGTTGGAGCCGTGCTTGGTGGAAAGCCGCCACAGCCACTTGCTTTCCGTCATCCAGTCGCCCCAGGCCTTGGAAACGAGCCAGCTCTGGAGATAGGAGGCTTCGAGATGGCGCACCTTGCCGATCTTGCCGGCCAGCACCATTTCGCGTGCCGCCTGCAAGGGGGCGACATTGCGATAGGTGAGGTTGACCATGGCGACGAGGCCCGCTTTTTCGGCTGCGTCTGCCATTTCGGCGGCTTTGGCGTAATTCTCCGCCAGCGGCTTTTCGCAGAAAACGTGTTTACCCGCCGCCAGCAATTTAAGGCTGGTGGGGTGGTGAATGGCATCCGGCGTGACGTTCGCCGCCGCGTCGAATTCGCCCCAGGCAATCGCGTCGTCCAGCGAGGTGAAGGAGAGCGGAATGTTGTGGCGAAGCGCGAAGGCCCGCACCACCACATCGTCCACATCCACCGCCGCCACCAGTTCGACGCCGGGGATTTGCGAGAAATATGTGGCATGGTTGTTGGCCATGCCGCCCGTTCCGAGAATGAGAAGTCTCATGGATTTTTACCTGTAACCTGCTTCGCCTGCCTTGTGCAGCTTGGGACCGCGTTCCTCGATAGGCTCCAGCGCCTTGTCGACGGGAACGTTGGGGGCAGCGTGGATGCTCGTCAGCGCGCCGGCCGGATTATAGGCCCATTTCACCGAGTTGCTGATGACCTTTTGCACATTGGCGTCGTGATAGGTCGGATAGGTTTCGTGGCCGGGGCGGAAATAGAAGATATTGCCCGCGCCGCGACGCCAGGTGAGGCCGGAACGGAAGACTTCACCGCCCTGGAACCAGGAGATGAAGACGGTTTCCAGCGGCTCCGGCACGGAGAACTGCTCACCATACATCTCCTCGTTTTCCAGCTCGAAATGCTCGGGCAGGCCGGCTGCGATCGGGTGGCGCGGATTGATCGTCCACAGACGCTCGCGTTCGCCGGCCTCGCGCCATTTCAGGGCGCAGGGGGTGCCCATCAACCGCTTGAACGGCTTGGAGAAGTGGCCGGAATGCAGGACGATGAGGCCCATGCCTTCCCATACGCGCTTGGCGACGCGCTCGACGATCTCATCCTCTACCGCGCCGTGGTCCTTGTGGCCCCACCAGACGAGAACGTCTGTCTTGTCCAGACGCTCCTGCGAAAGTCCGTGTTCCGGCTCCTGAAGCGTTGCGGTGGTGGCATTGATTTCCGGGTTCGTGTTCAGCGCGTCGGCAATGGTGTTGTGCATGCCATCAGGATAGATCGAACGCACCGTCTCATTGATGTGTTCGTGGATATTCTCGCCCCATACAACGGTGTTGATGGTCATTTTCATGCTCCTTGGTGAAAGCCGGAAGCTTGGGTGATCCGGCGAAAGTTGACTGTTCAGGCCGCGCCCCGCACGGGATTTCGGGCGAGCGCCTGGCCTTCCTTATCGAAACGGTGGATTTGCGCCGCATCAGGCACGAGGACGATATGCTCTCCTGGCTTGCGGTCGGTCACACCTTCCTCGCGGACGACGACAGGTTCGCCTGCGCCGATCTCGACATAGATGTAGCTGTCCGATCCCAGCATTTCCGAATGGATGATTTCGCCGTTCCACCCGGCCTCACCGGCAGCGATGGAAAGGTGTTCGGGCCGGATGCCGATGGTGGCCGCGCCTTCCGTCTCGGCATATTTGCCTGCGAGGAAGTTCATCTTCGGCGAGCCGATGAAGCCGGCGACGAAGGTGTTAACAGGGCTTTCGTAAAGCTCCAGCGGCGTGCCGATCTGTTCGACACGGCCGTCGCGTAGAACACAGATGCGGTCAGCCAGCGTCATGGCCTCCACCTGGTCGTGGGTGACGTAGATCATCGTCGTGTCATGCATCGAGCGATGCAGCTTGGCGATTTCGAGACGGGTGGCAACGCGCAGCGCGGCATCAAGGTTGGACAGGGGTTCGTCGAACAGGAACACCTTGGGGTCACGCACGATGGCGCGGCCGATGGCGACGCGCTGGCGCTGGCCGCCGGAAAGCTGCTTCGGCAGGCGTTCCAGATAGGGCGTGAGCTGCAGCATTTCGGCGGCAGCCTCCACGCGCTTGCGGCGCTGTTCCTTGTCTGCGCCTGACAGTTTCATGCCGAATGCCATGTTCTCGAACACAGTCATATGCGGATAAAGCGCATAGGACTGGAATACCATGGCGACGCCGCGCTTGGCGGGTGGCAGGCGGTTGACCGGCGCGCCGTCGAAGGAAAGCGTGCCGGCGGTGATTTCCTCCAGCCCGCAGATGAGACGCAGCAGCGTGGACTTGCCGCAGCCGGAAGGGCCGACGAAGACCATGAATTCGCCGGAGCGTATATCCATGTCGATGCCCTTGATGACATCGAAGGCGCCGAAGGATTTGCGAAGATCGCGCAGTTGAATGGTGGTCATTTTAATTTCTCCTAGCCTTTGACGCCGCCGGCGGTGAGGCCGGAAATGATGCGTCGCTGGAAGATCAGAACGAGGACGACGAGCGGGGCGGTGACGATGACGGATGCCGCCATGATCGTTCCCCAGGGGATTTCGAACTGCGAGCCGCCCGAAAGAAGTGCGATGGCGACCGGCACCGTGCGCTGTTCGTTCGATGAGGTGAAGGTGAGCGCGAAGAGGAACTCGTTCCATGCTGCGATGAAGGCGAGAAGCCCTGTCGTGACCAGCGCCGGCCACATCAGCGGCATGAAGACCTGGGTTATGATGACCCATGGCGTCGCGCCATCCACGATCGCCGCTTCCTCGATTTCAATCGGCAGGTCGCGCATGAAGGTTGTCAGCACCCACACCGTGAAGGGCAGGGTGAAGATCATGTAGGAAAAGATCAGCGCCAACGGCGTGTTGAAGATGCCTGCCCAGCGGATCAGTTCGAACAGACCGGCGAGAACGGCGATCTGCGGGAACATCGAAACCGACAGGATGGTGAGCAGAAGCAGCGAGCGTCCACGGAAGCGAACGCGAGCCAATGCATAGGATGCGGTTACCGCAAGGAACAGCGACAGCACGACGACTGAAGATGCAACGAACAGCGAGTTGCCGAGATTGCGCAGGAAAGTGCCATTGCCGATGACGAAAGTGTAGTTGGTCAGCGAGAAGTCACGGGGCCAGTAGTTGACCTGGAAAAGTGCCGAGCCGGATTTCAGGCTCGTCAGGATCGCGTAGTAGAACGGGAATACGGATATCACCATGATGATGGCGACCAGCGCATAAAAGGCGGTGGTTTTCAGGATGCCTGGCAGGGTCATCGCGAAGCTCCATCGGTGTTGACGCGCCCGAGCCACATGTAAACGACTGTTATCGAGGCGATGATGAGGAACAGCATTGTGGAAGCGGCGGCGCCATAGGCGAACTTATCAAAATCGAACAGGTTCTCGCGCGCCAGCACGGACATGGTGCGGGTCTGGGCGTTATTTGGCGTCAGAATATAGATAAGGTCGAAAACGCGCATCGCATCCAGCATGCGGAAAATGACGGCGACCATGAGTGCCGGCCGGATCATCGGCAGGGTGACGCGGAAGAACACTTTGACGGGGTGGATACCGTCCACCTTGGCCGCCTCATACATGTCCTTCGGCACCATTTGCAGACCCGCAAGGATGAGCAGCGCCATGAACGGCGTCGTCTTCCAGATATCGACGATCAGCACGGCGACCATCGCGGTGTCTGGATTGGCGGTCCAGGCGATCTTGTTGGAGATCAGGCCGAGATTGAGGAACAGGTCGTTCAATATGCCGAACTGGTCGTTCAACATCCATGCCCACATCTGCGCCGAAACGATGGTTGGAATGGCCCACGGCACCAGAATGGCGGCGCGCACCAGACCGCGTCCCCTGAATTCGGCGTTCAGCACCAGTGCGACGATGAGACCGAGAACGGTTTCGAAACTGACCGAGAGGACGGTGAACTTCAGCGTGTTGAGAACCGCACCCCACCAGGCGGGATCGGCCAGCAGGCCGCGATAGATGGTGCGTCCGCTGCTGAGCGTGATCCAGGTGAGGTAGTTCTTGAGGCCGACGAATTGCGCGCCGTCGAGATTGGTCAGCGACGCGTCGGTGAGGCTGAACCAGACGGTGCGCACGAGCGGCCAGCCGGCCACCATCGCAAGCACCAGAAACGTCGGGGCAAGAAAAAGCCAGGCGGATTTCAGGCGTTCCGACTGAAGGTCGGAGCCTGTGCCGGATGCCGCGACCGGTCTTTGAAGGGCGGTGTCGTTCATGGGAATATCTCGCGGTTGGGGCGCGGGAAACGATCAGGCAAGACCGCTTCCCGCGCGAGCCGGATTACCAGCCGTTGCCTTTGAGATCGGTCAGTTCAACCTCGAGAAGTTCGAGATTTTCCGCGGCCGTGCCGTTGCCAGAGAGCGTGTTGTGAACAGCGCCCCAGAACTTGGCGGAAACCTCGTTATATTTCACCTTGGCCGAGGCGGAGGGACGTGGAACGGCGGTCTCGAAGATCGGCTTCCATGTCGGCATGAAGGGCTGTGCAGCGGCCACATCCTTGTCGTCGTATAGCGAAGCGATAGTCGGCATGTTGGAGAGCTGAACGGCGCGCATCTTCTGGGTTTCCTTGGATGCGATGAACTTCACGAGCTGGATGGCCGCTTCCTGCTCGTCGGAATATTTCGAAACGGCAAGGTTCCAGCCGCCGAGTGTCGAAGCCGGGGCTTCACCCTCTGCTCCCGCCGGAAGCGGGGTGACGCCGAACTTGCCCTTGATCGCGCTGTCGTCGCCGTTGCCGAGTGCGTAGGCATAGGGCCAGTTGCGCATGAAGACGGAGTTGCCGGTCTGCCAGACGCCGCGCGCTTCCTCTTCCTTGTAGGCGAGTACGCCCTGCGGTGCGATGGTGCCGACCCAGCCCTTGGCGGCTTCGATGGCGGCTGCGGCCTTCTCGTTGTTGATCGAGATGTCGCCATTGCTTTCGACGATATGGCCGCCGCCGGCCGATGCTATCCATTCCAGCGCGTTGCAGGTCAGACCCTCATAGGCGCTGCCCTGGAAAACGAAGCCCCAGAGGTCCTTCTGGCCGGCTTCGCGCTCCTTGTCCTGAATTTCCTTGGCGGTCTCGCTCAGTTCCTTCCAGGTCTTCGGCGGCTGCTTGCCGTATTTTTCCAGAAGGTCCTTGCGGTAGAACAGGGCCGGTGCGTCGGTGAACATCGGCATGGCGACAAGCTTGCCGTCCACGGTCTGCGACGCCACGATGGAGGGGAAGTGATCGCCGATGACATCCTTGGTCGCCTCGGTCAGATCCACGAATTGTTCGGCCAGCTGCGGCGCCCAGATCACGTCTGTCTGATAGACATCGACATCCTTGTTGCCGGCGGCAAGCCACAGCCGGTACTGGCTGAACTGCTCGCTGGACGACGACGGCATGGTGACCAGGTTGACCTTGTGGCCGGTCTCTTTTTCGAAGGCGGCAATCCGCTCGCGGAAGAACGCAACGTTCTTGCCGGTCGAATTGGCGGCGATGGAAAGTTCGGCCGCCTGCGCCGAAACCGCCGCAGAAAGTACGCTGCCGCACAGGAACAAAGTCTTCATGGAAATATTCATTGTCAAACTCCTCCGTTGACGCTTCCGATCATCCTCAAAATTGAAAGCGCTTTTGACTGATATGAGGCTCGCAAAAGCCAAGCAATCTGTCAATACTCTTTCTGATAGCGGGAAAATCGGGAGTTTTCGCATGCAATTTTCACGGTTTGCCTTTCGAAATAATGAACTGTAAGGTTTCAGGTGAGAAAAAATTGAAATCGTTTTCAATTTTTGTCGGCTTGAAAAATCTGCCGAGGCAACGCATGCAAGGGCAAATTGGCAAAAAACATGAAGCTCAAGGAATTCGCAGAAAAGGTCGGGCTGTCGCCCACCACCGTCAGCCGCGCGCTGGGCGGCTATCCGGAGGTGCGCGAGGAAACGCGCCAGCGTGTGATGGATGCTGCGCTGAAATACGGCTACCGGCCCAACGCCAATGCCGTGCGTCTGGCAACCGGCAGGGCCGGCGCGATCGGCGTCGTCATGGGGCGGTCCGGCGGCGGGCATTTCTTTTCGGAGTTCATGGGCGGCATGGCGACCCGGCTGGAAGGGGAAGAGACCGACATTCTCGTCAGCGTCACCGTCGACAACAATCTCGACGAGGAACTGGCGATTTTCAGCCGGCTGGCATCAAGCGGCCGGGTGGACGGCATCATCGTGCATTCGCCGCGCCCGGCGGATGAGCGTATCGCGCTGCTCAACCGGCTGGGCGTGCCCTTCATAGTCCATGGCCGCTCGAAAACGGCGTTCGAGCATGCCTGGCTCGATATCGACAATCATGACGTGACTTACCGGCCCACCATCCATTTTCTGGAGCGCGGTCATCGTCGCATCGCCCTTATCAACGGCCCTGTCGGCCGCACCTTCGTGCAGGACCGCGAACA
The DNA here is from genome assembly GCF_000949865.1 of Rhizobium nepotum 39/7. Taxonomy (GTDB): domain Bacteria; phylum Pseudomonadota; class Alphaproteobacteria; order Rhizobiales; family Rhizobiaceae; genus Agrobacterium; species Agrobacterium nepotum. Next base: position 270,313 of record NZ_JWJH01000003.1, read on the forward strand.
GGGTTTTCGTGAAGCGCTGGCCACCCACGGCATCACGCCGGACCCGCGCTTCATGATGAGCGAGCATTTCAGCGAGGATGCTGCTTTCCGTTTCGCCCGCTCGCTGCTGGAGCAGACGCCGCGCCCGACAGCCTTCGTTGCGGGCGCGATGATGACGGCGCAGGGGGTCTATCGCGCCGCAACGCAATTGGGATTGACGATCGGCAGGGACGTGTCCGTCATCGCCCATGACGACGTGTTTCCTTACCTTACGCCGGAAAGCATGATGCCGCCGCTTTCCACCACCCGTTCGCCCATGCGCATGGCGGGTATGCGGGTGACGGATCTGCTTTTGCAGATCGTCGGCGGTCGTCCCGTCCGCGAGGTTCAGGAATTGTGGCCCGTGGAACTGATCCTGCGGGAATCGGTCGGTCCCGCCTGAGCTTGTCGTCATAGCTCACTGATTCCATTCCATTTTGTGAACGTCAATTGATTGCCGTTCGCCTTTCGTCGTCTATACGCCAGCGCCATCTCATGTATAATCGGAATTGTCACGGGCGTTTGGAACAGGACCCGGATCAGCGCGTTTAGGGGACGTGTTGAAGGAGGAGGAGGACGGATGTTTGGATTCTTGAAACCGCAACAGCAGACTGTGATCGATGACGTGGAGGCAACCGGCACTTACGCCGATGCGCTGCTCAACGTGCCAAGCCCGGAACTGAACCGTTCCACCGCTCGCGAGCACGGTCACGAGGCCCACTCCCGCGATTATTGCGAAACCCGCGATATCTCCCGTAGCGCGCTCGGTTTTGCCTGAGCATCGCAAAAGCTTTCCTAAAAAACGGAACTGACCGGCGCTTCCCCGCGTTTTCCTGCACGACCCGCAGGGCGGCGCAAAGGACCGAAGGGACCTGACCGGCATTTGACCGGCGGGCAAATTTGACGCTGCGCCGCCTGAGTAGCGACGGCGCGATTGCGCTGTCCCAACAGATGAAAGCGCAGTCTCGGTCCGTGTAGGACAAAGAGCGTTTATATCAGGAGGCCGCAATGTCGACCGTCCCCGTCGAACCTTATCCCGAACCGCCGATGCCGGTACCGCCGCAGCCTGAGATACCGCCGGTAAAGGAGCCGGAGCCCGACAGATTGCCGGACGAGGTGCCGGTGCCCAATCCCGATGAAAACGACGAACCGCCGAAGGTACTATCGGTTTTCAGACCTTTTCGAATTTCTTGCTGACGAAGGCCGAGCCTTCAAGCCCGAAACGCCACGGATAATCCTTTGCGCGGCTGATGCCGATGCGTCTGCCGCTGGTGACGGCGGCAGCCTCCTTCGGCAGGCGGAGGAAAAACGGCGGACTGTCCAGCGGTGCCCCGTCCATCTCTCCGGTAATGGCCAGAGCCTGGCAAAGCCTGCCGGGGCCGGAACATAGGAGTTTCAGCTTGTCGGTTCCCCGCCGCAGTTTCATCATGTCCATGCCGGTCAGGGGTTCGACGGCGCGCAGGAGCACGGCAGAACCGGGAGCGCAGACGAAGTTGGCGCACCAGTGAATGCCATAGGACCGGTAGACATACAGACGGCCGGCCGGGCCGAACATCGCTTTGTTGCGCGGGGTTTGCCCGTTGAAACTGTGCGATGCCGGGTCGTCCGGATGATAGGCTTCGGTTTCCACGATGATGCCGCCGGTATTGCCCACGCGGAATTCCGCGCCGATGAGAGCGCGGGCCACGTCCACCGCATCGCGCAGGAAGAACCTCTCCTGCATTTCCGGGCCAAAGGCCTGATCCATCTGGAACCCCTTCCGCTCCGCCATCGTTGTGAATTCAGGATTTAGTGATCCAAACCGGAGGGCATGTCATGCAACTTTCTACGACCTATGTAAAACGGGATAACGGTGTCGTCTCCGTCGAATTCGTCGGCCGTGACGGCGAGCAGGTCTCGGTTCGCCTTGCCGACGGTCTGAAAGGGATCGACGACGCGGAGGCCATTAAACGCGCCAGCGCAGTGATCACCCAGTTGACGGCATTCGGAACGCGTGTCATCGCGGATGCGCCCTCGCAACTCTCCGCTCTCGGAACAGCGCGGGATGAGGCCCCTCACGGGCAGGCCAGCGCCCGCACATCGAAGGACCGCGACATTCTGGAGGAGGAACTGGATGAAGGGCTGGAAGAGAGCTTTCCAGCCAGCGATCCGGTCTCGGCGGTCGGCACCTCGATCGCTTCCAGAAAAGGAGGGCTGTGACATTGGCTTACGGTAAGGTCGCCCTCATCACGGGTGCAGGTTCCGGCATCGGTCGGGCTGCTGCCCTCCATCTGGCTGCGGAAGGTTTTGTCGTCGGTCTCCTCGGCCGCACCGAATCCGAACTGAAGGCGGTGGAACATGAGATTGCCGCTGAATCCGGCTCCTCGAAGGTCCTTGTCGCTGATGTGGCGGACGAGGTCGCGATGCACAACGCAATCGAGACGTTGGTGCGGGCGTTCGGCCGCCTGGATGTCGTGGTGGCCAATGCCGGTGTTAACGGTGTCTGGGCGCCTATCGACGAGCTGAAGCCTTCCGAATGGGATGATACGATCCGCATCAACCTGCGCGGCACCTATCTCACCGTTCATGCCAGCGTGCCGTATCTGAAGGCGGCGGGCGGTGGCTCCATTGTCATTGTCTCTTCGATCAACGGCACGCGCACCTTCACCTCGCCGGGCGCTACGGCCTATTCCGTGACCAAGGCCGGGCAGCTTGCCATGGCCCAGCAACTGGCTCTGGAGCTTGGGCGTCATCGCATTCGTGTCAACGCGGTGTGTCCGGGGCAGATCGAAACGGCGATCGACGACAATACCGACATACGCGGGCGCGAAAAGACCGAGGTGCCGGTCAGTTTTCCGGCGGGCGACATTCCGGTCACGGGCGGCGAGGCGGGATCGAGCGACGATGTCGCCGCACTGATCGGTTTTCTCGCTTCGGACCTTTCGCGTCATATAACCGGCACGCCGGTATGGATCGACGGCGGGCAGGGGCTGCTGCGGTAGCGGCGTGCCATCACAGGCTTGTGTGCCTATGATTAACGAAAGGGTAACGTCTGTTCACGAGACTTTGTCCAGGTGCGAGGTTGCCGCCATATGGCCACCTTCGTTAGGTAAGCGTCTGCCGGAATGGCGGGCAAATCAGGCGGGCTGAACGATCCATGGGCATGAAGGCATTGCTGGACTTCGCAGTTGCGGGGCTGCGGCACAGGGTAAAGGCAGGGGTGAGAATAGCTGCGGTCGTCGCGATCGGCGGTAGCCTTGCGGCGTGCACTTCCATGGGTCTCGACAGCGTCAAGAAAGACCCGCCGAAACTCTCGTCCAAGATGATGGCGCAGATGTCCGCCAGGAGCATGCGCCCGGAAAGCCCGGTTCTGGTGCGCATCTTCAAGCAGGAAAGCGAACTTGAGGTCTGGAAGATCGACAAGACCGGAAACTATGCTCTGCTCAAGGCCTACCCGATGTGCCGCTGGTCCGGAAAGCTTGGGCCGAAGATGAAGACGGGCGATCGCCAGGCGCCGGAAGGTTTTTATCATGTCTCGGCGGGCATGCTGAACCCTAATTCGCAATATTACGTCTCCTTCAATCTCGGTTATCCCAACCGGCTGGAATCGGCGCTCGGTTACACCGGCGAAGCGCTGATGGTGCACGGCGCCTGTTCGTCGTCGGGCTGCTACGCGATGACCGATCAACAGGTCGGCGAGATCTACGCCATCGTCGCCCGCGCGCTGCAGGGTGGGCAGGACCGCTTTCAGGTGCAGGCCTATCCTTTCCGCATGAGCGCGCGGAACATGGTGGCGCATCGGGACGATCCCAACATGCCGTTCTGGCGTACACTGAAGGAAGGCTACGACTATTTCGAGGTGACGCGCCGTCAGCCGAAGGTTTCGGTTTGCGGCCGGCGATATGTTTTCAACAGCGAATTTGCCGAAGGCGAGCCCGCCGATCCGCTGGCGGCGTGCCCGCCTGCGCTCAACCAGCAGGACCCGCTGGTGGCTTCGAAACTGGCCGAGGAGCAACAAAAATTTGCCGCCGCGATGAACGAGGGAACTTCCGCCCCCATCAGCGCGTATGTAGACGGCGGCATGCATCCGAGCTTCCGTGCCATTCTGAAATCCAGCGGTGCCAAGTCCATGGCATCGCAGGTTTCCGGCACGAAGTACCCTATCAGCCGCCCCGAGGCGGCGCTGGCAGATCCCTTTGCCAGTGCGAGATGACGTAAATGAGGTTTTTCAATTGAACGACAAGACAACGACCCGGCGGGGCTTCCTGCTTGGAGCCGGAGGACTGGCGCTTGCCGGCCTTGCTGGCTGCAACACCACGGCGCGCGAGACCGCACGGCCCGCCGCGCCCGCCGACGATCCGATGTATGCCCTGATGTACGGCCCCAAGCCGGACGAACAGTTTCCGTTGCCGGAAATTCCCTACAAGCGGATCCCGCGTCAGTTCCTGCGGCAGATGGTCGAAAACCCAACGGGTGAGCGCCCCGGCATCATCGTGGTCGATACCGCCAACCATTTCCTCTATCTCACCTATGAGAACAACCAGGCCATGCGTTATGGCGTCGGTCTCGGCCGCGCTGGTTTCGAATGGGCCGGTCGCGGCGTGATCCAGTACAAGCGGCAATGGCCGCGCTGGACGCCGCCCGACGAGATGATCGCGCGCCAGCCGGAACTGGAACCCTATAGCGGCCGCAATGGCGGTATGGAGCCTGGCCTCAAGAACCCGCTCGGTGCGCGTGCGCTCTATATCTTCAAGGATGGCAAGGACACGATCTACCGTCTGCACGGTTCGCCCGAATGGTGGACGATCGGCAAATCGGTATCCTCCGGCTGCGTGCGCCTCATAAATCAGGATATCGTCGATCTATACAACCGGGTGCCGGATGGTACGCCGATTGTGGTGACGGCGCTCGGACCTGCGCAGCAGGGCGTGCCGATCGGCGAAGCGGGCGTGCCCGTGGCGCAATATGGCGGCGGCGTGGTCGGTGACGGCCTGTCTCAACCGATGCAGACCTACTGATAGACAAATTTCCAGTCGCCGGAGACGGCGGCTGGAAATGGCGGCTGAATGAAGGCGTAGTCGCCAGCGCTTCAGCCTCAGGCCACGTGACGTATCATGTCGCGGCCACCGGCATTCTTCATCTCGAGACGGAAACGGGATACCAGCGCCCGCAACTTTGCCGTCTCCGTGGCGAGCGTTGCCGAGGCCGCGGTGGATTGTTCCACCATGGCCGCGTTTTGCTGGGTGGCCTGATCCATGGCGTTCACCGCCGCGTTGATTTCGGCAAGACCGGTCGATTGTTCGGCCGCCGACGTGGCGATGGCGTTCATATGGCGGTCGATGCCGGCGATGCGCTCGCCGATATCCTTCAGCGCCATGCCGGTGTCTAGAACCAGTTTCACGCCGCTTTCCACTTCCGTCGACGATTGTCGGATATGGTCCCGGATTTCGCTTGCGGCCTTTGCTGCGCGCTGAGCCAGATCGCGCACTTCCTGCGCCACCACGGCAAATCCTTTGCCGGCTTCGCCGGCGCGTGCAGCCTCAACCCCGGCATTCAACGCCAGAAGATTGGTCTGGAAGGCGATCTCGTCTATGACGCCGACGATGCCGGTGATCTGCCGGGACGAGGTTTCGATGCGGCGCATTGCCTCTTCCGCATGGCCTACCACCTCGACCGATTTCAGTGCGCTGTGGTTGGCGTCGGTGGCGGCGAGGCGTGCCTCGGCGGCGCGTTTGTTGGAGTTCGAGACATTGACCGTGATTTCATCGAGCGCTGCGGCGGTCTGTTCCAGAGACGCGGCCTGATTTTCCGTGCGGCGGGATAGATCGCCGGCGCCGGCGGCGATTTCCCGGCTGCTGCCGTCAATCGTGCCAATGCCGTCGGAAATGGCGAAGAGCGTTTCGGCGAGTTGCCGCACCGAGCTGTTGAAATCGTGCCGCAAGGCCTCGAACTGAGGGGCGAAAGCCTCATCGAGCTGAAAGGCCAGATCACCCGACGCCAGCCGCTTCAGGCCGGCTGCAAGGCCGGAGGTGGCGATGCGCAACCGTTCGGAGGCATCTTCCTCCGCCTGCCGCCGTGCCGATTCCTGATCGGCTTCAGCCTGCTGTCTGGCTGCTGCGGCCTGTTCTTCGAGCGCGCGATTGGCAATCGCTGCCTGGCGGAATATTTCGACCGCACCGGACATGGAGCCGATCTCGTCCTTACGATCGGTGCCAGAAGGTGGGTGTGAGGTGTCGCCGCCCGCAAGGGTTTCCATGTTCTCCGACAATCGCAGGATGGGACGGATGACCGATTTGCGGGTGAGAAGGAAAAGCCCGGCGGAGAAAAGCGCTGCCAGAACCAGCAACCCCTTCAAAATGAGATTGATTGTCGTCTTGGTCTTTTCGCTTTCAGTTGAGGCGGCGTTGGAAAGGGCTTCGATCTGGTCGCCCGCCGTTTCCATCGCTTTTTCAAGTGTCGAAAACTGCCGCATGAATTCCGGCATCAGCTTGATCGCTTCTGTCGAGCCGGTGCCGGCAAGACTGACAACCGCATCGGCGGCGTCGATATAGGCGAGAAGCGGCTTTTCGACACTGTCGATGACCGGCTTGACGTCCGTGCCGGCTGACAATGACTTGTTCGCCTCGATCATCTCGCGGAAGGTGGTTTCATGTTCCGCAAGATCAGCCTTTACCTCCTTGAGGTCCAGACCCATGCTGGCATCGGTGGAGAGAATGGCGGCGAGCACGTCGGAGCGCAGCGCATCGTGCATCATGTCCGCCTGCATGTGTTTGCGCAGTACATCGGCGGAAAGCGAGACATATTCGCTGTTATGATTGAGGGTCTCTGTCGCCCAGATGCCGATGCCGGCGGCACTTCCGGTTATGGAAAAAATGGCAATGCTTGCTAATATTATTTTATTCTGAATCGACGCCATGGAGCCGTTCCTGCTGTTGGTTATACTTCAGGAATATAATAGAATATGATTAATAAATAATATGTCTTCGTTCTGGCCTTGGCGAAGGCAAAAAGAAAGGCTGCAGTTTTATTGCAGCCTTTCTGTAATGGATTCGTATATTTTTAATTTGCTCTTTTCAGCGCGTCGCCGAGGATCGATACAATATCGTCAAAATGGGATTTCTCGGCGATCAGCGGCGGCGAAAGGGCGATGATATCGCCGGTGACGCGGATGAGCAGGCCGCGCTCGAAGCAATCAACGAAGATGTCATAGGCGCGTGCACCAATGGCGCCATCACGCGATTGCAGCTCGATGCCGGCGATGAAGCCGATGGTGCGGATGTCAATGACGTTTGGCAGGCCTTTCAGCGAATGGATGGTATCGTGCCAGACATCCTGCAATTCGGCTGCACGGGTAAAGAGCCCCTCGTCGCGGTAGATATCGAGCGTAGCGATGCCGGCAGCGCAGGCGACCGGGTGGCCGGAATAGGTATAGCCGTGGAACAGCTCGATCTGGTTCTCCGGCCCATGCATCAGCGCATCGTGCACCTTGCGGCTGGTGAAGACCGCGCCCATGGGGATCGCGCCATTGGTCAGCCCCTTGGCAGCGGTGACGATATCCGGCGTCACACCGAAATAGTTGCTGGCGAAGGAAGAGCCCATGCGGCCGAAGCCGGTGATGACCTCATCGAAAATCAGGAGAATGCCGTGCTTGTCGCAGATGGCGCGCAGGCGCTCCAGATAACCCTTCGGCGGCACCAGCACGCCGGTTGAGCCGGCCACCGGCTCCACGATGCAGGCGGCGATGGTTTCGGCGCCATGTAGGGCGACGAGACGTTCCAGATCGTCGGCAAGCTCGGCGCCATGTTCGGGCTGGCCCTTGACGAAGCTGTTCTTCGCTAGGTCGTGGGTGTGTCGCAGATGATCGGCGGGGATTTGCGGAAAAACGCGGCGGTTGTTGACGAGACCACCGACGGAGATGCCGCCGAAACCGACGCCGTGATAACCGCGCTCGCGGCCGATCAGGCGGCTGCGGGTACCCTGGCCGATGGCGCGCTGATAGGCGATGGCGATCTTCAACGCCGTATCGACCGATTCCGAACCGGAGCCGGTGTAGAACACCCGGTCAAGTTTCGCACCTTCCGGGCCGGGTGCGATTTCCGCCAGACGCTCGGCGAATTCGAAGGCGACAGGATGGCCCATCTGGAAGGAGGGCGCATAATCCATGGTCGAAAGCTGGTGTTTGACGGCGGATGCGATCTGGTGGCGGCCATGGCCGACATTGACGCACCACAGGCCAGCCGTGCCATCGAGAACCTGACGTCCGTCATTGCTGGTGTAATACATGCCCTCGGCGCTCGTCAGCAGTCGAGGATTGTCCTTGAACTGCCTGTTGGCGGTAAACGGCATCCAATAGCTGTCGAGCGAGGTGGAATTTGATCGGCTCGGGTTATCCATAGTGGTTCTCCAATGAAAGAACTCAAGGGCAAAAACGCTTGTTCCGCGTGGCTTTTCCCTGGGTTCGGTTATGTTTTGAGCGGCGTTTCGGCCGATCGACAAAATCTTCCTCGTTCGAAGGACGGCATGTTACGTCCTTCGGTCTTGAACCATTCTCCAATCCGTGACCCTGATGCCGTTTCCTTCCGGCTTCGGTCACATAGTGGCGTTCGGCTCCCGGCTTCCCATTCTCCTGTAAGAGCGCAGCCCAGACCTGCCGGGGCTCGCTAAACCACTATCAGGACAGCCGGGATATCGTCGACAAGGCGCCTTCCTCACCATTAGCGCGCCGTTCATAGGGGCGCTGGTCACGCAGGATCTGGAAGGCGATCGTCAAAAGCTTGCGCGCGACCGCGACACGCGCCTTGTTGGTTCCCTTGAACTTCAGATGCTCATACTGGGCACGAAGTTGTGGGTCGGTGGCGACGGCCGGGGCGACCGCCTCGACAAAGGCCCAGCGCAGCCATTTGTTGCCCTGCTTGATGATCTTCCCATGATAGGTCTTGCCACCGCTCGAATAGGTCGAAGGAACAAGCCCGGCATAGGCGGCCAGCTTCTTCGGATTACGGAAGCGGCCGATGTCATCGATCTCGGCATCGATCAGCCGGGCGAAGAACTCCCCGATGCCGGGAATGGTCTTCAACAGCTTCACATTGCCGTTGGTCTTCGTCATTGCCTTGATCGTCATCTCCGACTGCTTGATCCGCCCGTCGATGTCACCGATGAAGTCAAGCCCGCGGTCGATCTGGATACGATCGATATCTGACACCTTGATCGTAGCGAGCTGCTGCCGGCCGGCCTTGCCGAAAAGGTCGCCCAGCTTCTTCAACTGCGTCGTCTGCTCCGGGTAACGATCGAACACTGTCACGATCCGGTTCTTTGTCATCGTGCGCAGCCGCACGTAGAACATCCGCTCGCGCAGCGCGATGCGCAACTCCCGCGCCTTCTCTCCGGGAGCCCAGGCTTCCGGCACAAGATCGGCGCGCAACAAGTGCGCAAGCACCGTCGCATCGATCTTGTCCGTCTTGATCCTGGCGTCGGCAATCGCCTTAACCTTCAGTGGATGCGCCAGAACGACATCGTCGCAGATGTCCTCCAGCCAGTCATACATCACCATCCAGTTGCGGGTGGCTTCCACCACCGCGTGGCTGTTCTCCCGATACCGTTCCAGGAACAAACCGAGAGACTGGTGGTCATTCTTCACGCGACCGGATCGTAACGTCTTCCCGGCAGAATCCTGCACGACAAGGTGGCTGTCGCTTTTGTGGTAATCCACGCCGATGTGATAATCATAAGGGGTAGTCACGCTTTGCTCTCCTTCACTGAGTTTGTCAAAACCCAGATAAGGTAAGCCAAACGGCGCCAAGCGTGACTGTCCCAAGATCATATCCATCTCAGATATCTGTTCCTTCAATGCTGGGTACGGCCCCTTTCATGCCACCTCCTGTTCGTTGCGGTGATTGAAAGCTATTTTCCGGACTGAACAAGCCCTTTTCTTTCTGTGGCCAAGCCATTGAAAATGTTATAGGAGGGAGAGATAGTTTTCGATATTTCGAACAACGGCAACGGGGGCCGCAGCATGTCGGTGGATATAGGCGGGCGTTTGCGCCACGTGCGGCTGCGACACAATATTTCCCAGCGCGAACTGGCAAGACGCGCCGGCGTTACCAATTCGACGATTTCGCTGATCGAATCCAACACCTCCAACCCGTCTGTCGGTGCGTTGAAACGTATTCTCGACGGCATACCGATCGGCCTTGCCGAGTTTTTCGCCTTCGAGCCGGAGACGAGCCGCAAGGCTTTTTACCGAGCGGATGAACTGGTCGAGATCGGCAAGGGGCCGATATCCTTCCGGCAGGTGGGCGACAATGTTTTCGGCCGCAGCCTGCAAATCCTGAAGGAACGTTACCAGCCGGGTGCAGACACCGGCAAGGTGCCGCTGGTCCATGACGGCGAGGAAGGGGGCATAATCCTCTCGGGGCGTCTGGAAGTGACGGTGGACGAAGAGAGGCGGGTGCTCGGGCCGGGAGATGCCTATTATTTCGAAAGCCGCAGGCCGCATCGCTTCCGTTGCGTCGGTCCCGTGCCGTGCGAGGTCATCAGCGCCTGCACGCCTCCTACCTTTTGATTCCCCTGTTTTTTGCATCAAGCTACATCTGAAGAGCAATCAGGCCGATGCGAATTGAGAGAATTCGGTCTGTCTGGAAAGATTTTCTACGATCCAGTGGGTCTTCAATACAGATTCTTGCCACTGTTTTGCCGCTTTTGCGCCGCTCTTCCAACTTCTACATCGCTTTTTCTTGGTCAAACTAGTCCACCCGGTAAAAAAATCCCGGCTAATATGTCAAATTTTATATGCATTGCCGCAATCTTGCTGCGGTGCAAAAAAATTTAATAGTCCATTCCATCCTTGGCTGTTCTTGGCGTTCCTGTCTCACCTGATTAAGTCACAAGAAACACATAAGAAAAGACTGCCGGAGGTCGAAAACGCAATACATGCGGGAACGATACCCATGCTCTCAACACATGGCCGCCGGCACATTTGTTGCTTTTTTATGCAACCCTTAATATTGCCCGGACGGTGATCGGCGGCTCCCGCAAGAAATCGCATAGACGGTGATAGGCAATGTGCCTTACAAAAAATCCATTAGCATCAAATTCCGAACACAGACTTGTTATCTCTTTTAGACGGAAAGACGCGCCTCCGGGCACCGACCAATCGCAAAACATAAATGGAGTTCTCTCTATGAAGTCCGCGACCCAATCGGCTGAACAGACACTCAGCAGTTCCGAAGATTTCGATGTCAGTTTCCCTATCGGGGGCATCGCAAAACGCAGCTTCGATATGGCATCGGCTGTGCTTGCGCTGCTCATCTTCAGCCCTATTTTCCTGTTGATCGCCGCACTGGTAAAATTGTCCGATCCCGGCCCGGTCTTTTATGGCCACCGGCGTGTGGGACACAACGGCCGTTATTTCCATTGCCTGAAATTCAGGACGATGGCGATGAACGGCGACGAGATGTTGCGGCAATATCTTGCCGCGAACCCGGAGGCCGCCGAGGAATGGCGCGCCACCCGCAAACTCAAGAACGATCCGCGGGTGACCGCGGTTGGCGCCGTTCTGCGCAAGCTCAGCCTCGACGAGCTGCCGCAGCTCCTCAACATCGTCCGCGGTGAAATGAGCGTCGTTGGCCCACGCCCCGTCGTTGACGAGGAACTGAGCTACTACGAAAGCGATGCCGCTTATTATCTCAGCACCCGTCCGGGCCTGACCGGCCTCTGGCAGATCAGCGGCCGCAACGACGTAAGCTACAAGACCCGCGTGGCTTTCGACACCCAATATGTTCAGAACTGGTCGATGCGACAGGATGTCTTCATCATCGTCAAGACCATTCCAGCCGTGTGCCTTTCGCGCGGAAGCTACTGATACCGATATTGAGTTTGGCTTTATCGATCTTTGTTTTGACACGCACCCCGACCGGGATCCCAAGTCCGGTCTTCGGGTGCGTCATTGGTGTAAATCGTAATGGCCGCTTTTTGCGGCGCTGCGCAGCCGGCCTTGTCCGGCTGCTCTATCGCCTGATCGCCCGCGTGGCGATCCGCAAACAGGGAGTTTCCCGATGAACGGCCTTTTTGCCGCCACCAGCCGTCCGCTTGCCACAAAAACCGCCGGACAGACTTTCGCCGCTCTTCTGCTTGCCGCATCCGTCGCATTTGGAGCGCCGCTTTCCGCATTGGCTGCGGATGGCGCCAACTATACGCTCGGTACCGCTGACAAGCTGCGCATTCGCGTTGCGGAATGGCAGCCCGCCGATGGCAGCATCCGCAACTGGGACGTCATCAACGGCGATTATTCCGTTGGTCCGTCCGGCGCGCTGTCCTTGCCCTTTATCGGCCAGCTTGACGTCGCGGGTAAAACGCCCTCGGAAGTCGGTGAAGCGATCGGCGCGCAGCTTCAGAGCAAGTTCGCGCTTCGCAACCTGCCGTCGGCTTCCGTCGAAATCGCCCAGTTCCGGCCGATTTTTTTGAGCGGCGACGTGCAGACTCCAGGCGAATACCCCTATGCCGCCAATCTCACCGTGTTGAAGGCCGTCAGCCTTGCCGGCGGCCTGAGGCGTTCCGACGCCGGGCAGCGTTTTGCCCGCGACTTCATCAATGCGCGCGGCGATGCTGCCGTTTATGACAACCAGCGGGCAAGGCTGCTCGCCCGCCAGGCGCGGCTTGTCGCCGAGGTGAAGGGTGATCAAAACATCGCCAAGACGCCGGAAATGGAAAAGATCGCCGAGATCGATACGCTTCTGGCCAGCGAAAGCGCGCTGATGAAATCCCGGACCGAGCGTTATACCTTGCAGCTCAAGGCGCTGACGGATCTGCATGCGCTTCTGGAAAGCGAAGTCGAATCGCTGAAGAAAAAGTCGGAAACGCAAAACCGCCAGCTTCAGCTCGCCAATGAGGACCGCGACCGCGTCAACCGGTTGAACGAGCAGGGGCTTGCGCTGTCGCAACGGCGTATTTCTGCGGAAGAACGTGCGGCGGAGGTGGAATCCACCCTGCTCGATATCGACACGCAGTCGCTGCGTGCCAAGCAGGACATCAACAAGGCGACCCAGGATGAAATCAACCTGCGTAACGACTGGGTGGCGCAACGCTCGAAAGAATTGCAAGATACAGAAGCGGAACTGGACAAGCTCAATCTGCAGCTGACCACCAGTCGCGAGTTGATGTCGGAGGCGCTGGCGCAATCGGCCGAGGCAATCCGTTTCGATCCCTCGGGAAAATCCGCCACGATCAGCTATGTCGTGGTGCGTGAGGAAAACGGCAAGCCGAAGGAAGTGAAGGTGGATGAAAACGCCCTTCTGCAGCCCGGCGATGTCGTCAAGGTCGCGTCCGAAATCCTGATGCAGTGAGGTTTTCATGCGGATCGCCAAATCGGCGCTGATCGATCCCGAACGCAATGAAGTCTACGGAATGGCGGCGATTGCGCTGTCATTCTTCGTTTTCGCCTATTCCTCGCGTTTTGGGCAAATCTCGGTTCTGGCCTATTATGGCACCTGGCTACCGCTGGTGGTGGTCAATTACCGGCGTGTACTCGGCAATTATCCGCGCTATTTGTGGATATCCGCCTTCGGCATTCTGACCGTGCTGTCGAGCTTCTGGTCGGAGGCCGCGTCGGTGACCATGCGCGCCTCCATCCAGTATATGACGCATATCGTCTGCGCGCTCATCGCCATGCGGGTGATCTCAATCCGCACGCTGACGCGCGGCGGGTTGATCGGCATCGCCGTGGTGCTGCTCTATTCGCTGCTGTTCGGTGTCCACCTCTTCGATGCGCTGGATGGAACCTACAGTTTCGTCGGCGCTTTCTCGTCAAAGAACCAGCTCGGCTTTTACGCCTCGCTCGGCGTTATTTTTGCCGTATCCTCCGTATTGGTCCTCAAGCAAAGGGGCATCTGGCTGCCTGTCGCTGGCGTCACCGGACTTTTGTCGGCCTATAGTCTCATTGCGTCGCAATCGGCCACATCCACCATTACCACGGCGGCGGTGGTTGCCCTCATTATCGGCTTCATCCCGATCGGCATGCTTTCGCCGGCCAACCGCAAGATGACCTTTTTTGCGCTCGGCGGTCTTGGTGTGTTGCTAGCGGTCGCTTCCCTGCAATTCGGCCTGCTTGATGCCATTCTCGGCCTTTTCGGCAAGGATTCGACGCTGACCGGCCGCACCTATCTCTGGCAGCAGGGCATCGAGGCGGCGAAACAGACGCCTATCCTCGGCGTCGGATATCAGGGGTTCTGGGTGGCGGGTTTTGCCGATGCCGAGCGCCTGTGGAACGACTTTTTCATTACCGGACGCAGCGGCTTCCACTTTCACAACACCTATATCGAGACGGTGGTGGAGAATGGGATCGTCGGCATGGTGCTGCTCGGCATGGTGCTTTACGGAACGCTGCTCGGACATCTACGTTCGGTGCTGATGCGCCATAGCGATCCGCAGGGCGTCATTCTGTTTGCCATCTGCGCGCTGTTCGTCGTTCGCTCCTTCGTGGAAATCGATATCATCTTCCCCTTCCAGATCGGTTCTTTCCTGCTGTATTTCGCTGCCGGAAAACTCTGCCTTCCGGCGAAATCCGCGCAGAACGGCGAAACCCACCCGGCGATTGGCGTGCGGTTGCAGACGAGAGCTTAAGTGCTACGCAACGCCCTACGTCAGAGGTAATCCGCCGAGACGTGCGGGCTGGCGTGGATGAAGCTCCACATGTCCTTGCTGACCTCGACGATGTCCGTGATCGACTTTTCGAGGTGCTCGATTTCCTTCTCGTCCATGCGTTCGACCTTGCCGTAACGGACCTGGCTGTCGTCTTCCACCAGCCGCATCAGCTGGGTGCTGGCGATTTCGCCCTTCTCGTCGAAGGAATAGATGCAGTGATTGTATTTGTTGCGCGTCTTCGCTTCCTTCTTGAGCCGCGCCATGATGGAGAGAATGGTCTTGCGGTCCGGCGCGGGCGTTGAGGGAAGCTTCGCCAGACGCTCGATGAGGTCCATGCGCGCCCGCGTGGTGTTGAGCGTCAGGAACACGACGATGGCAGCTTCCTTCTCCACTTTCAGGAGATGGACGATCAGATAGATCATCAGGCTTTCGGTGTTGGTCCACACATAATTCAGCCTGCCGACCATCAGCAATACATCCGACATCGCCGCCATGCTGATTCTCCCGCCCCAATGAAATATACTGGCATTCTATGCCCGTCAGTGCAGGATTGACAGTGTATGCCCTAAAAACCGCTGCGCACTTTTACCGGAGATGCTCTATTTCTTTATCTTTCCTTGAAGGCGCGGGACATGCTGTCGGAAATGGGCTTGGTCAGATATTCGAAGAAGGTGCGCTCCGAAGTCTGGATCAGAACGTCGGCCGGCATGCCGGGCACGGGGTGGAAATTATGGACCTTGGCGATCTCCTCGTCGGAAATCTGCACGCGCACGATATAGACGTCCTTGACCTGCATGCCTGCATTTTCCTCGATGCTGTCGGCGGAAACGTAAAAGACCTTGCCGTTCAAAACGGGCGTCGTGCGGCGGTCCAGCGCCGAAAGACGGATCGCGGCGATCTGGCCCTCATGCAATTGATCGATCGAGGTTCTGAGAACCTGCGCCTCAAGGATCAGGGGAACATGGGCGGGCAGGATTTCCATGATCGGCTTACCGGTGGTGATGACGCCGCCGGCGGTATGGTAATAGGCGCGTACCACTGTGCCGTTGACGGGGGAGCGGATGACCGTGCGCTCCAGCACTTCGGCGGCACCGCGCACCTGCTCGCGCACGCTATCGAGATCCGCCTCCGCAATTTCCAATGCGTCGAGCGCTGCCTGCTTGTTGGCATTAAGGGCGATGACCGCTTCCTGCCGGAACTTGGCGATTTCCGCCTCGCTCTGGTTCATTTCGCCGGTCAGGCGGGCGATATCGCCCATGGCATCGGCGATGGCGCGTTCCAGCGCCAGCATGTCGGTCTTGCGGATGACGCCGTCCCTGGCGAGCTTTGCCTTGGAATCGCGCTCCTGCGTTAAAAGCGCCAGTTGCCGGTCGAAGGACTGTTTTTGTCCGTCATAACCCGTATAGCGGAACTCAAGCGACCGGATGTTCTTGTCGATGAGGTTCAGCTGTTCCTCAAGCTTGATGAGCTTGCTGTGGAACACGATGTTCTGGCTCTGGATGATGGACTTGATATCCGGATCGCCGGCTTCCTTCATCACGATGTCTGGTACCTTGAAGCTCTTTTCTCCCTGCGCCTCGGCTCGCAGGCGCGTCACGATGGTTTCGAGGCGGAGCCGCCGCAGCTGCAACATGCGTTCGTTGGCGAGCGCTGTCGTCTTGTCGAGCGTCAGCAACACATCGCCTTCCTCGACGGTGTCGCCTTCGCTGACCATCATTTCCTTGATGATGCCGCCTTCCAGATGCTGGACGATCTTGTTGTTGCCGGTGGCGACGAAGCTGCCCTGGGCGATGATGGCGGAAGAGAGCGGCGCCGTGCCCGCCCAGTATCCAAACCCGCCGAAGGAGGCAAGCAGCACGGCCAGACCGATGGAACTGTGCAGGCGAATGGAACGCGGCACTTCGCTGTACCATTCAAGCTGGCCCTGGGATTTTACCTCGGCGATGGCGGTTTTTTTCCTGAACATGACGATCCTCAACCTTCGATCTGCGGAGACTGGCCGCTTGGCCGGGCATTGCCGGAAATGGCCTTCAGCACGTCCATCCGTTCGCCGAACATGGCGACAGATCCGTCCTTCAGCACCATGATCTTGTCGACGCACTGAAGAAGTGCCGGCCGCTGGGTGATGGTGACGGTGGTAATGCCCTGTTTCTTGGCGTGCAGAATGGCCTTTGCCAGCGCCTGCTCGCCCTGCGTATCGAGGTTGGAGTTGGGCTCGTCCAGTACCACGAATTTGGGGTCGCCGAAGAAGGCGCGGGCAAGCGCGATGCGCTGTTTCTGGCCACCGGAAAGCGGCGCGCCATCGGCGGCGACCACCGTCTCGTAGCCTTGCGGGAAACCGGCGATCAGCTCGTGCACGTCGGCCAGCACGGCCGCCTCATAGATCTGACGATCTTCGACATCGTCGCGCATGCGGCAGATATTGGCCTTGATGGTGCCGGGAAAAAGCTGCACGTCCTGCGGCAGGTAACCGATGCTCTCACCGAATTGCCGCTGATCCCAGTTGCGCAGGTCCATGAGGTCGAGGCGGACATTTCCTGAGGTGGGTAGAATGGAGCCGACCAGCATTTTGCCGAGCGTCGTCTTGCCGGAGCCGGAATTGCCGATGATGGCGAGCGACTCTCCCTTTTTCAGTGAAAAGGAAATGCCGTTCAAGATCACCTTCTTCTGCGGCGGCGGCACGAAGAGGATACGCTCCACATCCAGACGGCCTTCCGGATTGGGCAGCCGCAGGCGCGGGAAGTTTAAAGGCGAACTGATGAGAAGCTGCTTGATGCGGCCATAAGAGGCTGCGGATTTGTTGAACTGGTGCCAGCCTTCGATCGCCCCTTCGATGGGCGCCAGCGCGCGGCCGGAAATGATGGAGGCGGCAATCACCATGCCGCCGGTCAGTTCGCCGGCAAGCGACAGATGCGCGCCCCAGCCCAGTAATGCCACCTGGGTTATCATGCGGGCGGCCTTGGAGACGCCGGAAAACATGATGTTGCGATCCTGCGCCGCCACATGCGACTTCAGTGATCCGGCCGTTTCGCGGCCCCACATCTTCACCGCCTCGGGGATCATGGCCAGAGCATTGATGATCTGCGAGTTGCGCGACATGGAATCGAGATGGAAATTGGCGCGGCTGAGATAACCGGACGCTTCGGAGAATTGTCTGGCGGTGAAACGCTGGTTCAGCCAGGCGATGATGAACAGCACCACGCAGCAGACCATGATGATGATGCCGAGATGCGGATGGACGAGATAGACCACCACGATGAAAAGCGGCATCAGCGGGGCATCGAGAAAGGCGATCAACGTGCCGGAGGTGAGGAAGGAGCGCAGCTGCTGCAAGTCCTGCAATGTCTGGTAGTCCTTGCCGCTGCCATGCAGCGAGGCGCGGGCGGCGGCCGAAAGGATCGGCGCGCCAAGCTGCACTTCCAGCTCGACGGCGGTGCGCATCAGGATAAAGCGCCGAATGGCATCCATGAAGGCCTGCAGCAGAACCGCGCCGAGGACGGCGACCGTCAGCATCACCAGCGTATCCATCGAGCGGCTGGTCAGCACCCGGTCCGAAATCTGGAACAGATAGAGCGGAATGGCGAGCAGCAGGACATTGATGGCGACGGTAAACAGCATCACCACCACCATGTTACGGCGCACGGCAGCAATGCCCTTGGCGAGACTTGCGGCGAAATTGACCGGCTCACTGCGCTTGTGGAAGCCGCTCTGGCTTCCGCCGCCACCACCGCCGCCACCGCCATTGTCTAAGGGATCCTTGCCGTTGCCGCCGCCGCCCGTCACCGGCCGGCGTTCGTTTTCACGGATCGGTCCGTCATTATTGTCGATGGTCTTGACGAAAGGCAGTTCGGGCGCGGTCTTCAGCTCGGTATTGTCCACCTTGGCCTGCGGTGTCGGCGGGGAGGCGGGCTGCCTGTCCTGCTGCGGCGCGGGCCTTTCCCGAGGAGCGTCGCGCATTTGCGCCGGTTGTGCGGTCGGGGAGGGTTGCGAAAGAGGCGGCGTCAGTGGGGTCTCGGCGGAGGGGGGAGCTGTTTTCGCCACCTGTTCCGCGCCGGATAATTGGCGCAGGTTCTCGACGGCTTCGTTGATGGCTGAGATGCAGGCATCCGTCAGCTTGCTGTCTTCCGCGTCCTGATCCAGCGACAAGTCCAGCGAGCGCCCGTCGGCAATGGTTTTTCTTGAAATATGATCCATTTATAGTGGTCCCCTCGGTAATCTTGCGGTGTCTGCGGTTTCGGTGGCGGATGTTTCCTCCTCCGCCCGCCAAAACCTATGCAGTGACCCCCTGCATGACGTCGGATGAATGGGCGCTCGACCACGACATGTCGTGACCGGCATTGATGATGCCATCGGATTCATTCTGGATGGTGGCGGGGTCGTCGTGAAGAAAGGCGATGATCTCGTTCGCCAGCTGGCCGTTTTGCCCCGGTTGCGACGCATCGTTTTCGATGATGCCGCCCTGTATCAGTATGGCGTCGGAATACACTCCGCCGGCAACGTAGGTTGTCGAACCGAAGCTGTCGTAATCGATGATCTGCGCGAGATTGACGACGGCGTTGCTGCCGGTGTCGATGTGGACGGTGGCGTTTTCGTTGTTTTCTAGAACCTTGGCGGCGGCCTGTGTCACATCGTCGGAATCGCCCAGCACGCTCACCTGTTTGATGATGCTGACGTCATAAAGGTTGCCGGTGATGTAGAGAACGTTCAGCCCCTCATAGCCGGCGAAATTGACATCATGGGCAAGCGCATCCGGTATGTTGGGGTCGCGCTCGTTGATCGCGTTCACCGTCTGCGTCATGTAGTCCGGCATGGTTTCGAAACGGTCGTTGCCGCCGACATTGTGAATGGCGGCATCGTTCCACAGCAGGTTGTTGCCGGACTGGATGGTGGCGCCATCGGGCGCACCGGCATTGGCGCGCGCCCAGTCATTGTCGTAAAGCACGGCGATCTGACTGATGATGTTCATGTCCAGCACATTGCCGCCGACGATGATCAGATCGTATTGCATGCCGATGCCGAGGAAATTGGCGATGTTGAGCGCGGCATTGCCGCCCGTCAGCAGGCTGACGCTGGCGCCCGCAGTGGTGATCGTCAGCGTGTCGTTATCGCTGATGAACTGGTACTGCTCGATCCAGTGCACGAAGGACACGTCTCCTTCAAGCACGCTGACACGCCAGGCGGTGGGAAATATCGGCGTTTCACCGTTATCGTTGCTGCTGTCGGCGGTGTCTTCCGCCCCCGGATAGACGCTGCGTTCGAAGCTTGCGATATTGTAGGCGGCAGTTGCCGCGTGGTCTTCGGATTGCGTGAAAACGGAGGCGATGTCGTCTCGGTCGCTATAGATATAGGCTTGGGTGATCGCGTCGATCTGGTGATAGTCGCCCATGACGGCGGTAACGGAGGTCATGACGCCGGTATTGACCAGCGTGGCGATGTTGGCGACGATATTGGCGCCGGCCGCCACATCAAGGCTGTTGCCGGCGGGGCTGTCCTCATGCAGGGAAACATCGCTCTTTTCCGGCTCTTCAGCCGGCTTGGCAATGCCACGATCCGGCATGAAGTCGTCGAGCGTCGGCTTTTCGCTGGCTATGGAGCCATTGATATAGAGGCCGTTGATCTCGTTGCCGGCCAGAACAAAATCCTGATCCGCGCCGGTGCCGAGGGAGGTAACATCGTTTTCACGGGCGTGATCGATATAATCATGGGCGGATTTGGCCAGTGCCTGCAACGCGTCGTAACTGTCGGTGCGCTGGAAAACGGAAAAAGGCGTGAAGACGGCCGCTTCGTTATAGAACTCGACGGTGCGCTGGGTCACGAAACTGGTGTCGCGCGCCACATTTGGGCCGTCCGTCATGTTCAGATAGTCATCGTCCTGAAGAATATTGACCTGCGCGATATGGGCAATGACGGAGCCGGGGCCGGTATGCACCACCAGTTCGCGCTCTTCCTCAAAGGAAAGACGGCCGGGAAAGCGGAAATGCGCGGCTGAAATATCGACCGGTATCGCATTTGCAAGCTGCTGCATGTCGTGTTCGACCATGCGGGCGAAATGCGGTTGCAGATAGTCGAAATCATAATAGCCGGCGTGGTATTTGACGCCGGGATCATAATCCTGCAGCGGAACGTCATAATTCTTGTCGAGCAGCCTTGCCGCTTCGTCATCCGGCAACCGGTCGGGATCCGATTGTACCGCCCCTTCGGTAGGGTTGCTTCTCAGGCGCGCTTCGTCGATTACCGTGTCGAACAGGCCGATGAAATGCGCGATGATGTCTGAAATTCTGTCGATATGCATTGCAGGTCCCTCCCTGATCCTCGCGGCAGGACCCTGGAATGGCGGGCACACATCTCAGAGGCGGTGCTTCATTTCGCCAAGCCTGGTCTTTTAACCGCGAACTGCACCGGCGGGTGCCGGTGCAGCTCTTTTCGTAGAGAGGTGATTATCAGGAGTGATCTTCACCGACGTCCGAAACATGCGAGTTACCGCCTGTGATCGTGGCGTCAACGGCATTGGAGAGCATGTTGGCGCCCTGCACCAGTTCCAGATGGAAGCCGGAATTTGCAAGAATTGCCGATGCATCCGCAGTGCTTGTACCGGCAGCGTCGTCGCCGGCCTTGAGGTCCCATCCCTTGCCGTCCATACCTTCGGCGCCATAGGCGTCACCGGCATTGGCGCTCAGGTGGTTCTGGGCACCACCGTTGTCCATCTTGATATCCCAGGCCTGATCCTGATCTGCCAGGTGGTTGGCCTGCACAAGGCTGAAGCCCGTGTCGTTGCCGTCGCCGTTGAGCGAACCGTTGAGGATGTTGTCGACGTCCAGCGTAAAGGAGAAGTCGTCACCGAGGTTGAAGGTGAGGTCTCCGCCGGCGATGCCGAGATTGCCGACATCCTTGACGCCCGTGATGTTGCCGAAGTCGTCATCCGACTTGTAGAAACTGTCAGCGGAGTTGAAGCTGTCGGAGGTCGTCGTGGTTGTTGTTGTCGTGTCGTCGTCGGAATAGGAGAAGGTCTTGGTGTCCGTATCCGTGACCGTCTTCACATTGGTGTCGTTATCGCTGTACGACTTGCTTTCGTAGCTCCAGTCGTAATCAGTCTTGATGTCGGTATTGGTTTCGGTGCTGGTCTTGGTGGTTGTGTCGTTGTCGCTGTATGACTTGCTGTCATAGCTCCAGTCATAATCGTTGTCGCGATTGTCACCATTGCCGACTGCCACATCGATTTTGGCGTCAACATCCACATTGGTGCTGTTGTCGCTGTTGTCGTTGTTGCGGTTTTCACCGTTTGCGGTGCCGACATTGCTGTCTTCCACCTTGGCGTCATTGGTCGAGGTATTGGCAAAACCCTCGGAAAGCGCGCCGATCTTGGTGATGTCATCGCCCGCAGGCTGTGGATTGTAACCCATTTCGATTTCCTCCGAAAAAGCTCGGAGCAGCTTTCGAAATCCCTCTCATCTAAAACGGGATTTTTTCGCGCTTGCTCCGTGTTGCACAAAGATTGATGTTTTGCAGATGCACTCGGTACGTTTCATCTGCGGCTCGGCATTGGCCCGTGACCGGGCTCTTTTCGTTCAGCCCTTGTGCGCTACTCGGTATAAAGGCGCACAAATCCGTTCCTCGCTCCGATGGGGAGCGCGGTGGCTTCGTCTTTTTGCTTGTCGTTATGTCTTGAAAAGGAGCCGGCGTTTGCAAACACACGTCAAAGGCCGGGGGTGTCTTTCCATCGATCGCCGTTTTCAGCGACGGCCAGACTGTGCCGGAGAAAAATCGGACTTCCTAGCTATCAATTCGGGCTAAACATATCGGCGCCTTCGCCCGAATATATATGCGAGAGGTGGCCGATCGGGGATTTTCCCGCAGGCTCAGGCGCAAATAACAGCGGATTCGGCAGGAGAAAGCGGCATTTTTGAAAACATGGTTTATTACGGCGGAAAAACACCGTTATCCCGAAATGGCACGTCCGGGGAGGTTGTTCACCGGGCAGCTATGTAAAGGGATATCAACTAAAAGTTATATTTTCTCGGATTGCGAAACCGCAGCGAAAGCTTTTCCGATGTGTTTGTTTTTGCAATGGTTCCAAGATGAATGATTCTATATCCGCGTAACCAATTTTGTACGTCAATTGCAAGAAATAACCCGTTTGGGCCATTTATTTACACAGCTTTTCGTATTAGCCTCCTTAATTAACGGGTAATTAATGATAGTTGACATGGCTTGATGCGGGAATCGCCCCCTTTGTTTTTAGGGGTATCCCGGCGAATGACGGACTGCACAACCAAAAAGAATGTAATGCGTAAGCGCTTTAGGGAGGCGTCAATGTTCATGGGAACTTCAGATTATGCGGCAAAACAGGGTAGTGCCGTTGCTCCTATAAATGGAACTTTATTGATCATAGCGGATCCGGATCTGTTTTCCGAATGTCTCGTGGAGGCGTTGGGCAAAAAGTTCCCTACATTCGCTGTGGTGAGCGTGGCGTCGTCGGAGAAGATCGACGATGACTACGGCGCCAATGTCCGGCTGGTGCTGCCGTACCGCATGTCGGGCGAGCGGCTTCATGCCGTTCTGTCGGCGGTCCGTGAAAAGCACCCGGACGCACCGATAGCGCTCGTCGTCGAATCCATCGACAAGGTCGAGGAGCGGCTGAAGCAGCTGGTGGAGATGCGTATCATCGATGGCGTGCTGCCGCTTAATCTGCGGCTCGATGTCTTCATGGCGGCGGTGGATCTGCTTATGAAAGGCGGAGAGCATTTTCCGGCCGCTCTTCTCGGCAAGCTCACGCCCTATTCCCATGGCGTCAATGGCAAGAGCGTTCAAGACAACGCCGTGATCGCCAACCGCGCCGATGCCCTTGCAGTCAGCAGGAGCGAAATTGCGGCGCTGACGACGCGCGAGGTACAAATCCTCGACCTGCTTTGCAAGGGAACGCAAAACAAGATCATCGCTGACCGGCTGCATCTGTCCGAGAACACCGTGAAGGTACACGTTCGCAACATCTACAAGAAGATGAACGTGCGTAACCGCACGGAGGCGGCGTCACGTTTCTTCCACAAGGATGACGACGCAGCCTTCTCCGGCTGGAAGAACTGATCCTCAGGTAGGCCAAGTCCGCCCGGGCGTCAGTTTCCAGCAGAGGATATCCTGGAGGCTCAGGGCCTCAGGAAGCAGCGGGACTTCTGACCAAATCCGCTCGGCGAGCAGATATAGGGAGAAGAACCTGAATAGGAATGCCGCGGCGATATTGCGGGCGCATCGGAAGCGTCGGCAACAAGCATGACAGCCGCGTTGCCTGTCTTGTCGTAGCCGTAGGACGCCTTTGCCGGAGCAACCCGGCTCTTGATCGTCGCCGTATTCGCGGATGCGGTCTTGATCAGAACGGCATCTTCGACCACGGAGCAAGAAGCAGTCGCGAAAGTGAAAGCCGCAAGTGCTGCGGCGACAAGTGCGAGGCGGCGGTGGCGGGCTGTTTTGCCGCCATGGGAATAAGGCATTTCATTCATCGTGTATGTCCCCTGAAATCGACTGTCTGTCGTATCTCGCCGGGCGGTTTTGTCCCGGTGGACCGAGCCTAACAAAACCAGAATAGTCCCGACTGGTTGAGTGAAGCTTGCGCTAATGCTCAATAAGAAAGGCATAATGGAGGCGTAGTTAAAAAGTATTAAACAAAAGGGTTATTTTGAGTAATGCAGGGTAATCAATTGTAATATTTCGATAAAATTAAGTTGACCTGCTTTTTGACACGCCTATCATAAAAGTTGAAATATATAGAATCCGAATATTAAAACCTCCAGAAGAAATAAAAACCGGAGGACGATATTCAAGGTATCCCACAATCGGGAGTTTGTTCTAGATCAAGTCGAATCAGCTGGGCTGATTCCTCATGGGGAGGAGTGTGTAATGCGTAATTTCGTTCCCAACGAGCACGACAACGGCGTCACAATCTATTCCGAGTGGCGGCCAGGCCAGCGCGTTCTTGTTAATGGCGGGGCCGGTTTCCTTGGTTCCCATCTTTGCGAACGTCTGCTGGGCTGCGGCCACGAGGTGATCTGTCTCGACGATCTTTCGACCGGACGGATGGCGAATGTGGAGCATTTGCGCGACAATAAGCGGTTTTCGCTGATCGAGCATGATGTCCGCAAACCCTATGACATCGACGTTTCGCTGATCTTCAACTTCGCCTCGCCGGCCTCGCCGCCGGACTATCAGCGCGATCCCGTCGGCACCCTGCTCACCAATGTGCTCGGCGCCGTCAATGTGCTAGAAGTCGCCCGCAGATGCGGCGCAACCGTGGTGCAATCCTCGACCTCGGAAGTCTATGGCGATCCGCTCGTCAATCCGCAGCCGGAAAGCTATTTCGGCAATGTAAATACAATCGGGCCGCGAGCTTGCTACGATGAGGGGAAACGCAGCGCCGAAACGCTGTTTTTCGATTATCATCGCTGCCACGACGTCGATATCAAGGTGGGACGCATTTTCAACACCTATGGGCCGCGTATGCGCCCGGATGATGGACGCGTGGTTTCCAACTTCATCGTGCAGGCGCTGAAGGGTACGGACATTACCATTTATGGCGATGGCAGCCAGACGCGCTCCTTCTGCTATGTCGACGATCTGATCGACGGTTTCCTGCGCTTCTCGGCCAAGCCGAAGGACTGCACGGGGCCGATCAATCTCGGTAACCCCACGGAAATCCCGGTACGGCAGTTGGCCGATATCGTGATCCGCATGACGAATTCCCGCTCGCGCATCGTGCATCTGCCCGCTGCGATCGATGATCCGCAGCAGCGCCGTCCCGATATTTCGCGGGCGAAGGAACTGCTCAGATGGCAACCGCGCGTACCGCTCGAAATGGGGCTGGAAAAAACCATCACCTATTTCGATGCGCTGCTGACCGGCAAGAAGGTCGCGGAGGCCGTATGAGATGCCCCGCACAATCCTCGTCACGGGCGGGGCCGGATTCATAGGCAGCCACATCTGCAAGGCGCTGGCGCATTCCGGCTTTAAGCCTATCGCTTACGACAATCTCTCGACGGGTCACGCGGATTCCGTTCGCTGGGGTCCCTTTATCGAAGGTGACATCCTTGATCGTGGCCTTTTGAAAGCCACGCTCAAGGAATTCTCACCGGCCTTCGTCATCCATTGCGCCGCCAATGCCTATGTCGGCGAATCCGTCGAGGATCCGCGCAAATATTACCGCAACAATGTCGGCGGCAGCCTGGCGCTGCTGGATGCGTGTCTCGACCAGAATATCGGCGGGCTGGTGTTTTCCTCCAGCTGCGCCACCTATGGCGTGCCGTCGCAATTGCCGATCCGCGAGGAAACGGCGCAGATGCCCGTCAACCCCTATGGTCGCACAAAGCTGATTTTCGAAATGGCGCTCGATGATTATGCCGCAGCCTATGGCGTGCGTTTCGTCGCGCTGCGTTATTTCAACGCGGCGGGCGCCGACCCGGATGGCGAGCTTTACGAACGCCACGAACCGGAGACCCATCTCATCCCCCGCGCCCTGATGGCCGCCGCCGCACGGCTGCCGCAGCTCGATGTATTCGGCGCGGACTATGACACCAGCGACGGCACCTGCATTCGCGACTACATCCATGTCAGCGATCTGGCCGATGCCCATGTGGCCGCCGTCAACCATCTTGTCAATGGCGGCGAGACGCTGCGCGTCAATCTCGGTTCCGGCCACGGCACGTCGGTCGGCGATATCATCCGGGCGATCCATCGGGTGACGGGGCAGGCGGTACCGGTGCATTTCGGTGCAAGACGCGCTGGCGATCCGCCGGCCCTGTTCGCCGACATAGAGAGGGCGAAGAAGACGCTCGGCTTTGCGCCGAGCCGCTCCGATATCGACACCATCATCCGCACGGCCGGTCCCGGCTTCGGGCTGGAGGTGCTGTCATGAAAGCCCGTTCAACCCCTTCCGTCACATCATCGCGGGCCGCTGCAGGTCAATTGCGGATGCTACCGGTCTTCAGCGGCTGGAACCGCATGGCCTATCGTCTCGGCATCGGCGGCTGGCTGGTAACGCTTGTCTATTTCTGGGCCTGGTGGCTCGATCGCGACCGCATCATCGATTGGCCCTATTATACCGTCGTCACCGTTACGCTGGCGTGGATCACGCTTCTGCCGTCCTATTTCATCTTTATCTTCCTGAACGCCAGGGTCGTTGACCGCCGTTCCCCTTTGCCGCAGGGCCGGGTGGCGATGGTCGTCACCAAGGCGCCGTCGGAGCCTTTCGCCGTGGTGCGAAAGACGCTGCTGGCCATGCTGGAACAAAAGGGTCTGGAATTCGATGTTTGGCTTGCGGATGAAGACCCGGATGCGGAAACGCTGAAATGGTGCGGCGCGCACGGTGTTTTCGTTTCGACCCGAAAGGGTGTCGCCGATTATCACCGCAAAACTTGGCCGCGCCGTACCCGTTGCAAGGAAGGCAATCTCGCTTATTTCTACGATCATTACGGTTACGAGCGTTATGATTTCGTTGCGCAGTTCGATGCCGATCATGTGCCGGAACCGGAATATCTGAGCGAAATCATCCGTCCCTTTACCGATCCGGCGATCGGATATGTCTCCGCGCCGAGCATTTGCGATGCCAATGCCGAGGAAAGCTGGGCCGCGCGCGGCAGGCTTTATGCCGAAGCGAGCCTGCATGGCGCGTTGCAACTCGGTTACAATAACGGCTGGGCGCCGCTGTGCATCGGCTCGCATTATGCCGTGCGCACCAAGGCCCTGCGTGAAGTGGGCGGCCTTGGACCGGAGCTTGCCGAGGACCATTCCACCACGCTTCTGATGAATGCCGGCGGTTGGCGCGGCGCTCATGCCGTCAATGCCATTGCGCACGGCGACGGACCGGTGACCTTTACCGATCTCGTGGTGCAGGAATTCCAGTGGTCGCGCAGCCTGATGACCATTCTGCTGCAATATTCAAGGCAGTATGTGACGAAGCTGCCCTTGCGGCTGAAGTTCCAGTTCCTGTTTTCGCAGCTCTGGTATCCCTTGTTTTCCGGCTTCATGGTGCTGATGTTCGTGCTTCCCGCCGTAGCGCTGTTGAGCGGCCGTGTCCTCGTCAATGCATCCTATCCGGTGTTTCTGGCGCATTTCCTGCCGATTTCGCTCATCATGATCGTGTTCGCATTCTTCTGGCGGGCCACGGGGGTTTTCCGCCCGCATGATGCGAGGCTTTTCAGCTGGGAAGCCATGGTGTTCCTGTTCCTGCGCTGGCCCTGGTCGTTGATGGGCGTGCTTGCGGCGATACGCGATACGATCCGTGGCGATTTCGTGGATTTCCGCATCACGCCCAAGGGCACCCAGGCAAAGCCGCCGCTGCCTTTCAGGGTTATTGCGCCCTACATGGTTCTGGCGGCGCTCAGCCTTCTGGCCATGGCGCTGGCGCCGCGTGACAGCGGGGCGGAAGGCTTCTTCATCTTCGCGGCGATCAATGTGGTGATCTATGCCGGCCTTTCGGTATTTCTTCTCATTCGTCACACGGTGGAAAACGGTCTGCCATGGTTGCCGGCATTGCGCGGCGGGGCGACTGCCGCCGCCTGTTCGCTGCTGCTGGTGGCCGGTAGTGCTGCGGAACTCAGCTCCCACGCGATTGGCGGGCTGGAAGCCCTGTCGCACGGGCAACCTTATGTCAGTTTCACCGAAACGCGGTTCACGGTCGCCGGTGCGGGCGTGGAAGGTGCGAGATCGGTGCGTTTGAAGCTGCGCATCACCGTGCCGGGGCTGCCCGGTAATCGGGAAGTGCAGGCGGAACCCACCGTGGTGCCGTCGCCGGTGATGACCGGAGAGATCATGCTGGCCGACAATAGGGTCGGACATTAGAAGGAGGAGGCTGTGATGAGAACAACAATAAGCAAATGCGGATTCTCCGCTTTCGTACTTTGCCTTGCGGTGGCCGCGCCTAGCGCGGTCCACGCCGCAGGCGGCACGAAGACGCCGAAACCGCTACGGACCAGCGAAGTCGTCGATATGTACTTCGACAAGACCTGGAAATGGGACGCGGGCGGCGGACGTTTCATCGCCGATGGCCGCAAGTTCATTGCCGCCACGGCGGAGAAAGGCACGAAGTCGGTCGGCGAAGGCCGCTGGACAGTGGATGCCAATGGCACGCTGTGCATGCGCGCCACGTGGAAAAGCGTGGCGGGAAGCGGCAAGGCCAATACCTGCTTCGACCACGGCCGTATCGGCCAGGTGCTTTACCAGCGCAAACAGGGCGGCCCCTGGTACGTGTTCCGACACAACCCGCCGCGGCCCGGAGATGAATTCCTGAAACTTGTCCGCAAGGACGACGTCACTCCGCAGATCGCCGCCTATGGCACGGCGATGACTGCGACGAGGTAGGAGGAAGTGTCATGCAAATAACAAGAAGAAGACTGCTATTCGCAAGTGGGGCTGCTGTTGCTGCTTCAGCCAGCATGTACCCCATGTTCAAACTGGATGCTCAGGGGGTCGCGCCCATGGGCTCCACCGGCATGAAGACGCTTGCCGACAAACGCCCGACATTGCATGCGGAAGGCATCCGCTTCGGCGCTTACGACCCGCATGGCGATTTCACCGGACAGACCGGGGTGGCGACGGAACATCTGTTCCTGCCCTGGGAGGACGTGGATCTCGACAGCCTTGCGCTCGCGGACGCCTATGCCCTGGAGCGCAAGCGCAATGTTCTGATCACGGTCGAGCCATGGTCCTGGGACGTCAACTGGCGTCTTACCTCCGACGAGTTGCGCCGCAAGGTGCTGGGGGGCGACTATGACAAGAACATGCAGGCGATCACCGCGCGCATGTCGGCGATGAAAAGCCCGCTCATCCTGCGCTGGGGGCAGGAAATGGAAGACATGTCCGGCCGCTTCTCGTGGTCGGGCTGGAACCCGCAGGACTATATCACGGCCTATAAGCGCATGGTGGACATGACCCGCAAGGCGGTCCCCGGTGTCAAGGTGATGTGGTCTCCGAAAGGCCTGGATGGTCTGCGTACCTACTATCCCGGTGATAACTACGCAGATCTGGTCGGTCTCTCGGTCTTCGGTCTCGAGGGGTACGACAAGATCGAATATGGCGGGCCGCAGAAGTTCTCCGATCTTCTGCGCAAGGGCTACGGGCTTGTCGAAACCTTCAATAAACCGGTCTGGGTTGCCGAACTGGGTTATGAAGGCGGCGATTCCTATGTCCGTCCATGGATGAACGACGTGACGCTGAAACAGGCGGATTTTCCGAAGCTGGAAGAGGTCGTCTATTTCAACGACAAGGAAGTACATCCATGGCCGCACAATCTCGGTAAGCCCGACTGGCGCGTGGTGCGTCCGGCCAAGGTTTAACTGAGGCCGGTGCGGGCCGAGCGGACGCCCGGCCCGTTCGCCCGCCCGGACATTTAACCGCCGACCGCCAGCACCGCCTCCGCCTCATAGATGGCGCAGACGATGTGGTAGAAGGTGCTGGCCGGTGCCGGTTCGTCCAGCATCGGCCTGTCGGCCGGCCACTTGTCGAACCAAAGTCCCTTGACCGGCGTGTCGAGAAAGGGCTGTAGCGCGCCGATGGCCCTTAGGCCGGAGGCGAGATAACGTTGTCTCTCCTCGCCGGACGTGACACTGGCAAGGCGCACCGCCGCTTTCAGCCATTCCGTCTGCGGCCATAGACGCGCCAGCGCGTCATGCACGGTGAAATCATCATAGAGGCTCATGATCGCCACCTTGCGGCGCGGGCAGATGCCGTGTTCCTCGCCGATTGCAAACAGGCGTTTGGCCTTGGCGATCGCCTCGTCATTATTGCGCAGGCTGCCCCAGCGCACCAGAAGCCAGGCCCATTCGAACTGGTGGCCCGGTTCCATGATGCGGCCCTTGTCGCCCTCATAGGGCATCCAGTCATGACCGAAGAATTCGCGCAGCCCGCCATTGCCGTTGTCGATGAAGCGGGTGAGCGCAAGGCCGGCGATCTCGTCGGCCAGCGCCGACCATGGGCCTTCCGGATCCTGCACCTCCCAGGCCAGCATCGCCTCGAAAAGATGCATGTGCGGATTGGAGCAGAGCGGCGTGCGCGGCGGGTTTGCCTCCTCGAAGCCGGCGACGGGGTGTTTGTAGTCGCGCTTGAGGATGGCAAGGATATCCAGCGCCCGGCCGCGCATCTCGTCCTTGCGGTCGGGAAGGGCTGCGGCGGTCTGTGCGGCGGCGAAAAGTGCGAAAGCCTGATTGTAGAGATCGAAGGACGGGTCGATCAGCCTGCCGGTCTGGTCGGCGAGGTTGCCGTAAAGGCCGTTGTCGAGACGGTAGACCTTTTCGAACCAGCTCAAACCATGCAGTAGCGCCTCCTTCCACGGACCCTGCCAGCCGTGCTGGCCGGCGGCGGCGAAGCAATAGGCCTGACGCGGCTGCACGCGGGCGCGGCGATCATCGGAAAAAACCGGTTTCGCATCCTGGCCGAGGCGTTCGTAAAAGCCGCCGTCCGGACGGGCGGAACCCGCATCCCACCATAGCGGCAGGGCATCTTCGTCCAGCCATTTCCGTAATGTTCCTATCTCTTCGGCAAGCGCCTGAGCGATACTCGGAAATTGCACAGTCATGCGTCAACTCTCTGTTTCTACAGTTGAATGAAAAAAGTAGGTCAATAAAAATACGCAGCTATAGAGGCAAGTAGACCATGGGACATATTGCGCTGCAACCGTAAAATTATCGACCTCACGCCCAGCGAACCCATGCCGGCGCGATTGGTTCCACCGTCCTGTGCGGCAAGCCAAGTTTTCCCCTGTACTTCATTGCCGTTCTTCGGTGAGGTTGCGGATGACGCGCATGAAAATACGCGCGCCGATGCCGATCAGCGCATCCGGAAAGTCGTAGTCCGGATTGTGCAGGTTGGGATAATCCCTGCCTGCGCCAAGAAAGAACATGGCGGATGACGAGACGGCGCGGAACCGGCCAAAATCCTCCGAGGCCCGCATGGGCAGGCCTTCCGAACCATGAGAAATCTTCTCTTCGGCCAGCGCCCGCAGGATTTGTTCGACGGCCTCCGGGGAATTTTCGCAATGCAGGAAAATATCATCATA
Organism: Rhizobium nepotum 39/7; assembly: GCF_000949865.1. Classification (GTDB taxonomy): domain Bacteria; phylum Pseudomonadota; class Alphaproteobacteria; order Rhizobiales; family Rhizobiaceae; genus Agrobacterium; species Agrobacterium nepotum. The sequence goes on from NZ_JWJH01000003.1 coordinate 301,979, forward strand.
GGCGATGTCGAGCGTCAGTTTCTGGTCGCCCGCAACCTTTTTCGCCAGGGCTTCCGCATCCGCGCAGAGTTTTTCCATCCGGTCGTCGGTCAGCGTCCTGAGCGTCGCCCAGATTTCTGCGTCTGCCGGGGAAATGCCGAAGGCCGCTTCGCCCATTGACGCATGGGTGATCGTTACCATCGAAAAATCGGGCTGCGGCGGAAAGCCGGAGCCGAGATCGGTCAGAGCCGGCATCAGCGCCGATATCGCCCGCATCGGCGAGACGCCGTGTTCCGGGGAGGATGCGTGCGCTGTCTTGCCGGAGAGGCGTATCTTGATACCGCGCGAGGCGCAGTTGACTGGACCTTCCACCAGGCTGACATGGCCGAACGGCAGGCCGGGCAGGTTATGAAGCGAAAAGGAATAGTCCGGCTTTATCTCCGAAAAGCGTGGATCGGCGATGACGGCCGTCGCACCGGCACCGGTTTCTTCCGCAGGCTGGTAAAGCAGGATGACGCTGCCAGTCTGCGGCCGCTTTCGGGACAGACCGAGCGCCAGCGCCGTCAGAATGGTGGAATGACCGTCATGGCCGCAAAGATGACCCTTGCCGTCGGTGCCGGAGCGGTGCTCTGCCTCACTCTTTTCGTGAATAGGCAGGGCATCGAGTTCCGAGCGGATCAGGATCGCCGGACCGCTTTTCCCGCTGCCATAGACCGCTGCCACGCCATGGCCGCCGAGATCGGCGAAAAGCCGATCAGGCTTTGCCTGCTCGAGGAAAGCACGGATGCGCCGCGCTGTTTCCTTCTCCTCGCCGGAAATTTCCGGATGACGGTGCAGATCATGGCGAAGCTCAACGAGATCGAGCATGTCCTTGTTGGTCAGAAACATCAAAAATCCTTGCAAGTCGTCCGGCCAGTTTTTCCCGCCGCAACTTACAGATCAATGCCTTCAATGCAAAACCTTTGGCGGGTGCCAGCGCTTGCCCGTTGTTTTCGGCTTCGCGGCAAGGGTGATGACGTCAGCCGGCAGCGAAACCCTGGTCTTTGCCAGTTCCAGCCGGGCAAGGGCGGTCCGCGCCTTTTCGGCATATTCCAGATGCGTCGCGTCGTCCGAATGATAATGCTGCAACCTGTCGAGGATTTCGGCGCCTTCCATCGTTCTTTCGGCCGCAATGAGGGCGACGGCGCATTTGTAGAGAGCCTCGCGGTGGAAGGGTGCGCGATTGGTCACCTGACGGAATGCTTCGGATGCCTCGTGGTATTGCTGTTGCGCCAGCCGCGTTTCGCCGATGCGCATCCACAGCAGAACCGGGTCCTGACCGCTGCCGAGGAGCCCGAGGAAAGCGATTTCCGCTTCCCGGAATTCGCCGCGGTCAAAGGTCAGATTGGCCAGCCCGAATTGCGCGCCAAGGTGATCGGGCGCTGCCGCCAGTACCTGGGAAAAGGCGATGTTGGCGGCCGCTTTCTTACCCATCTTGTAAAGTTTGAGGCCCTCTTCGTAGACGAAGCGAATGCTGCGCGGGTGGAGTGTGCCGCCGAGATTGTCGCCAGAGCGGGTGCGGAACAGCGTGCAGCTGAGTTTCTGTTCTTCCGGTCCGAAGAAATATTTATAGGGCTCGTTGCCGCGCAGGAAATCATAGGTCCTGAAACCCTGCTCTATGGCGCGGCGGATGCAGTGCCCATGCAGCACCAGCCCGGGTGAGGGGGTCTTCCAGTTTTCGTCACGGCCGGTGATGTAAAACAGTATCGACATTTTCTGCCGGTCGATGATGTTGGCAAGCGCACCCAGCGGCTGCTCTCCGAACCAGAGAACCGGCACTTCCAGATCACCGCGAATATAGCAGTCCATCAGCATCTGCCGTGTCGCGCCGATCAGAAGTTCCGTGCGCTCCTTGCCCTTGTGAGGCGCCCAGCGGATGCGCCAGAAATCGAACAGGATGTCCATATCCCGCTTGATCGTGTCCCTGGTCGCAAAAGTGATGTGGTATTCGTCGCCACCCTCCACCTTCCGCATGAAACGCCGCAGCTTCTGACGTGTCTGACTGCTCATATGGCTGTCGAGATAGCCGTCGAAGGTGTCCGGCAGGGTCACGACCGGGCAGATGCAATTGTTGATGTTGTAGGAGTTCGTCGGCATGTTGTCGCGGAACATGACGAGCGGACCCTGAAGCGCGCGGAGCATCGCATCGCGCCGTTCCGGCGGGCCGGAGAGATAGTCGAGCTTGAGTTCCGTCCAGTTCTGCTGCCGGATATAGGAGCAGAAACCGGCAACCGCGTTATTTTCATATTCCGGCAGGGTGATGAAGCCGGTGTAATCCGCCGCCGCGTTGCCGGCCATGACGATGCTGTCGTGAAAGCGGCCGGTTTTCTTGTCCGGTTCGGTGACGATGCGCAATGGAAAAAACGCCACATAGGGCGATCCTTCCGGGCGTTCTCTCAGCGCCAGAATGAACCAACGCTTGCGTCGCGGCATGTAATCCCGCAGCCATCCCCAGGACAGGAAATGCCGGGCGTGGGGATCGGCCATGAACACCGCGTCCCAGTTCTGCCGGATCGCCTCGAAGCCGGCGTCGGTGTCGATGATGTCGATACGCATTCGTCCCCCTCCCAATACAGATCACACTTTCGGGAGGCTGCATTATTAGGGGCAAATCGCCGGCTTCAAATATTCCCTTCGGGTGAAAGGCCCACATCAAATGGGATTAGCCCGTGCTCTGTCCGCCGTTCGGGGGATGTGGCAAAAAAGCGCTTGTCAGCGGGTTGCGGCGCTCTAACATGCTGTCTGAATGCGCGCCGGATCAACAAGGTAAGCTTGCCGCTCTCGTCAACAATGCCGGTATCTCGCCGAAGGGTGAAGGCGGAAGCCGTCTCGGCGTTGCCGACACCACGGCGGAAGTGGCGCAAACCATCTATTTCCTTTGCTCGGAAGAATCGAGCTACATCAACGGCGCAGAAATTCTCATCAATGGCGGCCAGCACGTCTGACGCTTCAGCCCATTCAACCGAAACGGAGCCTTTATCCATGACCATCCTGCCGAATTCCGTCGAGGCACGCGATATCGCCTATCAGATGCATCCGAACGTCAACCTGCGCAAATTCGAGAAGACCGGCGGTCTGGTGATCGAGAGTGGTGAGGGCATCTACGTGACCGATAGCAGCGGCAAGCGCTATATCGAGGCGATGGCGGGGCTGTGGTCGGTAGCGCTTGGGTTCGGTGAACAGCGGCTGGTGGATGCTGCAACGAAGCAGATGCAGAAGCTGCCCTATTACCATACGTTCTCTTACAAGACGCACGGCCCATCCGTCGATCTTGCCGAACTTCTGATCGAACTTTCGCCGGTGCCGATGTCGAAGGTGCATTTCACCTCGTCTGGCTCGGAGGCGAACGATCTCGTCGCCAAGATGGTTTGGTATCGCTCCAATGCGCTCGGCAAAAAGGACAAGAAAAAGATCATCGGCCGCATCAAGGGTTATCATGGCGTGACGATCGCTTCGGCTTCGATCACCGGCCTGCCGCGCAATCACGAAAGCTTCGACCTGCCGCTCGACCGCATGCTGCACACGGCCTGCCCCTCCTATGTGCATTTCGGCAGGGACGGCGAAAGCGAGGCGGATTTCACTACGCGTATCCTGAAGGAACTCGAAGATTTGATCCTCAGCGAAGGCCCCGAAACCGTCGCCGCCTTCTGGGGCGAGCCGGTGATGGGTGCGGGCGGCGTGCTGCTGCCGCCGGAAGGCTATTGGGAAGGCGTGCAGGCGATCCTGAAGAAATACGACATTCTGCTTGTCGTGGATGAGGTGATCTGCGGGTTCGGCCGCACTGGAAAGATGTTCGCCTGCGAGACCTATGGTATCAAGCCTGACGTGCTTGTCGTTTCCAAGCAGATATCGTCGTCCTACATGCCGCTTTCGGCACTCATCATGAATGACGATTTCTACCAGCCGATCGCCGACGAGTCCGATCGCATCGGCTCCTTCGGTCATGGTTATACCGCCTCCGGCCACCCGGTCGCGACGGCCGTGGGTCTGGAAAATCTGAAGATCATCCAGGAGCGCGATCTGGTCGGCAATGTCGCCCGGCTGGAAGGAAAGTTCCTCGATCATCTGAAGGCACTTGCGAACCACCCGCTTGTGCATTCCTCGCGTGGCGTCGGTCTCCTCGGCGCGCTGGAGATAAAGCCATGGGAGGGCACGAAGCCGGGCGATGCGACGCTCGCCATCGCCGCCGCCATCGAGGAGGAGGGTGTAATCACCCGGCCGATCGGCGAAGCCATCTGCTTCTGCCCGCCGCTGATCATCACGGCCGAGCAGCTTGACGACCTGTTCGCCGGTGTGAAGCGCGGTCTCGACAAGGTCGCGGCGGCACGCGCCTGACGACTTTGCGAATGGTCCCGGCCGGTTTATCCGGCCGGGCATAGCTGTTTAGTCGCCTTATCCCCGGTATGCTACAAGCACCGCGCCGCAGGCGATCAGCGCCACTCCCAGCCAGTTGGGCAGCGACAGCCGTTCTCCCAGAAACAGCACAGCGAAGACGGCGACAAAGACGACACTGAGCTTGTCGATGGGAGCGACGCGGGCCGCATCGCCGATTTTCAGCGCCCGGAAGTAACATATCCACGAAGCGCCGGTCGCCAGACCCGAGAGCACGAGAAAGGTCCAGGTGCGCCCCGAAATGGTGGAGGGCTGCTGCCAGTTGCCGGTGACATAAACCATCAGCCCGGCAGCGGCGAGGATGACGATGGTGCGGATGAAGGTGGCGAAATCGGAATTGACGTTTTCGATGCCGATCTTCGCAAAAATCGCGGTCAATGCCGCGAAAGCCGCCGATAGCAGCGCCCAGAATTGCCAGGCCAGAAACAGGTTCTTCATGCGGGCCTACTCCGTTCTTCGCATTCGTTTTTGCTTGATCTGGCCTATAACATCGGCACGGCGTTAAAAACTGTTTTCGGCGGTTGTGAAGGCTTCAAACGATGAAAGGCCGGCGCATCGATGTGATGCGCCGGCCTTCATGCAAAAGCCTGCCCGGACAGAACCGGGACAGGCGGACCTTGGGAGGCCGTATTATTCGGCGGGTTGAACCGCACCCGGAAGCTGATCCACATCGGCTATGCCGGTGAATTCTTCCTGACCGCCCAGCACGCGGGCGAGTTGATCTTCGTCCAGTTCGCCTTCCCAGCGGGCGACAACGATGGTTGCGACCGCATTGCCGACGAAGTTGGTGAGCGCACGGCACTCCGACATGAAGCGGTCGATGCCGAGGATCAGCGCCATGCCGGCAACCGGAACCGAAGGCACGACGGAGAGCGTTGCGGCCAGCGTGATGAAGCCTGCGCCGGTAATGCCGGCAGCACCCTTGGACGAAAGCATCGCCACGAGCAGCAGCAGGATCTGTTCGCCGAAGGACAGGTGGATGCCGGTCGCCTGTGCGATGAAGAGAGCCGCCAGCGTCATGTAGATGTTGGTGCCGTCGAGGTTGAAGGAATAGCCGGTGGGGATGACGAGACCGACGACGGAGCGCTTGCAGCCCGCCTTTTCCATCTTGCTCATCAGGCCGGGCAACGCGGCTTCGGAAGACGATGTGCCGAGAACCAGCAGCAGTTCTTCCTTGATGTAGCGGATAAGCGCGACGATGGAGAAGCCGTTATAGCGGCAGACGGCACCGAGAACCACGAACACGAACAAGGCGGACGTGATGTAGAAGGTGCCGATCAGCATGGCGAGGTTGGTGACGGACGAGATGCCGTATTTGCCGATGGTGAAAGCCATGGCGCCGAAAGCGCCTATGGGGGCTGCCTTCATCAGGATCGCGACCAGCTTGAAGATCGGATACATCATGGCATGCATGAAATCGGTGACGGGCTTGCCCTTTTCGCCGACGATGCCGAGCGCGATGCCGAACAGCACGGAGAAGAACAGCACTTGCAGGATATCACCGCTGGCGAATGCACCGACGATGGTAGTCGGGATGATGTTCATCAGGAAGCCGGTGATGGTCTGCTCATGGGCCTTGTCGGCGTAGGTCGCGACGGCCGAGGCATCCAGCGTGGACGGATCGATGTTCATGCCGGCGCCCGGCTGCACCGTGTTGGCGACAATGAGGCCGACGATGAGCGCGAGCGTGGAGAATGTCAGGAAGTAGATCATGGCCTTGCCGGCCACGCGCCCGACCTTCTTCATGTCGTTCATGCCGGCAATGCCGGTTGCAACCGTGAGGAAGATGACGGGCGCGATAATCATCTTGACGAGGCGGATGAAGCCGTCGCCCAGCGGCTTCAGCTGTTCGGCGAAGGCCGGATAGAAATGGCCGAGCGCGATACCGGCGATGATGGCGACCAGAACCTGGAAATACAGGTGCTTGTAAAATGGCTGCTTGGCGTGGCCTGCAGCCACGGCTGTCGTATCGATCATGTTTTTTCCTCCTCGGCCTCACCCTGCCTTTATTGGCCTCCCGGGATCGCCGTGACGTTGACGGCTTCGCGCCGATTGAGGAGTCATGTGCAATACGCATGCCAGATGTGCTTATTTGGTGTAACTGACTGATTTGAAAAGTACTTTTTATTGGCGCTTTGCCGGCCCGGAGACATCTGTGTGGAATTCCGGACAAAATCCCTTGCGATCGGTGTGTAAATCCGCACAATTGTCGCATGGCCCATGAAGAGCAGGTATCTCATTCCCAGGCGAAACGGCGGGCGCAATGGCTGGCGCTGGCGGGCCTGTGGCTGCTCGTCAGTCTCGGCATCCTGCTGGCGGCCGATGAGTTCGCCCGTATCCGGGCGATGCGGACGACGGGGCTTGAAGCTTCCACGGATGCCGAACTGAAGATTGCGCTTCTGAATGTCGCGCTGGAACGGCCCCGCGCCATTCCGCTGGTTCTGTCCGGCGATCCCGATCTGGCCACCGCGCTGGACGGCGGCGGTGCCTCCGCCATTGACCGGCTGAACCGCAAGCTGGAAGGGCTGATCGAAGGCACGCAGTCGTCGGTGATCTATGTCACCGGGCCGACCGGATTGACCATCGCATCCAGCAACTGGCGGCAGGCCGACAGCTTCGTCGGCACCAATTATGCATTCCGGGAGTATTTTCAGGCAGCGATGAATACCGGCATGTCCGAACATTATGCGCTCGGCAATGTCAGCCGTCGGCCGGGTCTCTACATCTCCCGCCGCGTCGATGCCGCCGACGGAAGACCGCTTGGTGTCGTCATTGCCAAGGTCGAGTTCAACCGGCTGGAAGCGGATTGGAACATTGGCGGCAGGCCGGTCTATGTGGTTGACAGGAACGGCGTCGTGTTGATGACGAGCGTGCCGGAATGGCGCTTCAAGACCGTGGCACCCATTGACGGGGCGCGGCGGAAAGCCATTTCCGAAAGCCTGCAATTCGGCAACGAGGCGCTTTCCTTATTGCCCTTCCGGGCAGCCCGGTCGCCGCAGGATGGTGCTCCTCTCGTCCATGTTGACGAACCCGGCGGGCAGCGCGGCGATTATCTGCGGCTGGAAATGCCGGTGCCGACCACCTCATGGACATTGCATTATCTGCAACCCGTCGCACCGGCGCTGAACGCCGCCATCCGCGAGGGCAGGGTGGTGGCGCTGGCGATGCTGATGCCGCTGATGGCTCTTTCGGCGCTGTGGTTGTGGCGCAGGCACAAGGCGCTACGGGAAAAGGAAGAGGAACAGCGCGCCCGCACTGAGCTGGAAATCAAGGTGCAGGAGCGGACGCGCGACCTGACGAAAACCCGCGACCACCTTCAGGCGGAAATTGCCCTGCACGAAAAGACGACAGGTGAATTGCGCAATGTGCAGCACGAACTGGTGCAGGCCAACCGCCTTTCCATTCTCGGCCAGGTGGCGGCGGGTGTGGCGCATGAGATCAACCAGCCGGTGGCGACAATCCGCACCTTTGCCGACAATGCCCGTACCCTGCTGAAACGCGACCGCGTGTCCGAGGCGACCGAAAATCTCGAAAACATCGCGGCCTTGACCGAGCGTATCGGCACGATCACCGGCGACTTGAAGATATTGGCCCGCAAGGGCCGCACCGCCGCCGAGCCTGTAAGCGTCAGACTGGTCGTCGAAGGTGCGGTCATGCTGTTGCGCAGCCGTTTTTCCGGACAGATGGATGCGCTGGATATCGTGTTGCCGGATCAGGATATGAAAGTACTCGGCAGCCGTATCCGGCTCGAGCAAATCCTCATCAACCTTCTGCAAAACGCGCTGGAAGCTACTGAAGAGATTGGCGCTGCCCGCGTCGAGGTGCGTGTGCGCGAAGAAAGCGACATGGTCGTGCTTTCGGTCAGCGACAATGGCGCAGGCATCCCCGAAGCCATCCGCGCCCAGCTTTTTTCGCCCTTCAATACCTCCAAGGAAAGCGGGCTTGGCCTTGGCCTCGTCATCTCCAACGATATCGCTTCCGACTATGGCGGTCGCATCGAGGTGACGAGCACCGGGGCGGGCACGTCTTTTTCCGTTTATCTGAAGCGAGCATGACATGACGATGGATGCAACCATATTTCTGGTGGACGACGATTCCCAACTGCGCAAGGCGATGGTGCAGACATTGGAACTCGATGGATTGCCGGTCACGTCCTTTTCCCGCGCCGAGCAGGCGCTTGCGGCGCTGAACGAGGATTTCGACGGCATCATCATCACCGATGTGCGTATGCCCGGCATGACCGGCCTTGAGTTCTTCGAGCGTGTGCGCAGGATCGATGCCGATCTGCCGGTCATCCTCATCACCGGCCACGGCGATGTGCCGATGGCGGTCGATGCGATTCACAACGGCGCTTACGATTTTATCGCCAAGCCTTTTCCGGCCGAACGCATGGTGGAAAGTGCCCGCCGCGCTTTGGAAAAGCGCCGTCTGGTGCTGGAAAACCGTGCCCTTCGTCGGGCAGGGGCTCAAGCGGAGGACGATCTGCCGTTGATCGGCCAGACCCCCGCAATGGAGCGCCTGCGCACCACGCTCAGGCACATTGCCGATACGGATGTGGATGTGCTGGTGGCGGGCGAAACGGGCAGCGGCAAGGAAGTGGTGGCAACGGCGCTTCACCGCTGGAGCAAGAAGCGCTCCAGGGGTAATTTCGTGGCGCTGAATTGCGGGGCGTTGCCGGAAACGGTGATCGAAAGCGAGCTTTTCGGCCATGAGCCTGGTGCTTTCACCGGGGCGCAAAAAAAGCGCGTCGGCCGCATTGAACATTCCAGTGGCGGCACGCTGTTTCTGGACGAGATCGAAAGCATGCCGCTTGCCGTGCAGGTGAAGATGCTGCGCGTTCTGGAAATGCGCGAAGTCTCGCCGCTTGGTTCCAACGAGGAGCGGCAGGTCGATATTCGCGTGGTGGCGGCAGCCAAGGTCGATCTTGGCGATCCGGCCGAGCGCGGCACCTTTCGCGAGGATCTTTATTACCGACTGAATGTGGTGACACTATCCATCCCGCCGTTGCGCGAGCGCAGGGCGGATATTCCGCTACTCTTCTCCCACTTCGTCACCAAGGCCGCCAACCGTTTCAACATGCCGGTGCCGCAGATAAGCGCCGGCGTTTCCCGCCGTCTCAACGATCACGACTGGCCGGGCAATGTGCGCGAACTCGGGCATTTCGCCGAAAGGGTGGTGCTGGGGCTGGAGACGGAAGCGGCGGCTGCGCCGGTTGCGCAAACGGCTATCCCGGCTTCCGGCACCCTGCCGGAGCGCATGGACCAGATCGAGGCGCAGATCATCCGCGAAACGCTGGCGCAATCGAACGGAGACGTAGCGGAGACGATCGCGACGCTCGGCATTGCCCGCAAGACCTTTTACGACAAGCTGCAACGCCACGGCATCAACCGGGCGGATTACGTAAAGAACGGCGCGGCGTGAAAAGAGCCGCAGCGTTTTGGGTTGCTCGCCCCACTCGGTGTCATCCTCGCCCTTGAGGCGAGGATCCATCGGTGCACAGAAGTGTGGGTCCTCGCCTCAAGGGCGAGGATAGCGGAGAAAGAATTATCGCGCGTCGTCAGTATTTACGCCGCAGCCTCTCGGCTGTGGCTCCTGCCGGAACTCGCTCTCGCGATTAGCCCGCTACGCAGAAGTGGCGCTGGCCGTCATAGTCCGTAAAGGTGCCGGTCCGGGTATTGAAGCTTCTGTAACGCTGCGAGCAATAGTCGTACCACGCATTGGTCCACGGCTCGATGGTGCGATAGGCGGGACGCTGACCGTATACGGGGCGGCTGTCATAGACGGGCTGCGCGCGGTAAACCGGTGCCGGACGATAGGCGGGGGCAGGACGATAGACCGGCTGCGGCTGGTAGTTCCGGTACTCCGGCTCTTCATAGACGTAGCTCGGCTCATAACGGCGGGGCGGGTCGACATAGACGCGCTCATCGTCCACGGGTGCCGGGCGGGAAAGGGCTGAACCAACGGCGACACCGGCGGCAAGACCGAGAACGCCACCCAGAATGGCGGCATCGCGACGGTCGCGGCGACCCCAGTCATCGGCGGATGCGCTGTTGAAAGGAACGATCGTCGCAGCGGCGACGGCGATAGTCAGAACGGTTTTAGCTGCAAAGGACGACATGGTCTTCTTCCATCCGGGTTGGCAGGGCGCTGCCAGTTGCAAATTCGATGGTTAAAGAAATATAGCTCCCCTGCTGAACGGCCGCTGAATGAATTGTGGCGGGCCGGCGGCGGTACTTACTCAATTCCTGTTTGCTTGGTCCGCACGCTTCGCGCTAGAACTCAACAACAAACAGGACACGCCCATGAGCCTTGCCCAGATAACCGTCAATTCCGATTCGTCGCACGAAGATCGTGCCCAGACCATTCGCGATACGCTACGCGACGCCATTGTCGACCGGCGGCTCGCACCGGGAACGAAATTGTCGGAATCGGAAGTGGGAACGCTGTTCGACGTCAGCCGCACGGTGGTGCGCGCCGCACTTCAGATGTTGGCCTATGAAGGGCTGGTAAAGGCCGAGCGCAACCGCGGCGCTTTCGTCTCCAATCCGACACCGGATGAGGCGCGTCAGGTTTTCGCCTCGCGCCGGCTGATCGAACCCGGCGTCCTGGACGCGGCAATCGAAAAGATCACGCCTGCGGCGGTGAAACAGCTGAGAGAGCATCTGCTTCAGGAAAGCCGCCACCAGCATGAGCGTGGTCCGAACGCCAGACGCGCGGAAATCAAGGCGTCGGGCGATTTCCACCTGATGCTGGCCTCGCTTGCCGGCAATGCCATTCTGGAAAAATTCATGGACGAGCTGGTCGCTCGCTCATCGCTGGTCATCGCGCTCTATGGGCGCTCGGGTGTTTCAAGCTGCGGCCATAACGATCATGCCGACCTGCTCGATGCGCTGGAGGCGAAGGATACAGCAAAGGGCCGCGCGCTGATGCTGCAGCATCTCGATCACATCGAGGCCGATCTCGACCTTCGCATGAAGGAAGGTCTGGCGCTGAAGGATGCGCTGGCGCTTTGAACGGCTGCCCATCCCCTCGTGGGGGATCGGCATTTCTGCCGCGCCTCAGGCTGCGTAACGGCTGAGTGCCAGATCGTGTGTGTCTATCTCGGGCTTGTTCCCGCTGATGAGATCGGCGAGCACTCGGGCCGAGCCACAGGACATGGTCCAGCCAAGCGTGCCGTGGCCGGTGTTGAGATACAGATTGCTGTAACGGGTAGCGCCGATGACCGGTGTTCCGTCCGGTGTCATCGGGCGCAGGCCGCACCAGAATTTCGCCTGTGTCTGGTCGCCCGCGCCACCGAACAGGTCTTCCACCGAATGGGCCAGCGTTTCTTTTCTCGCTTCGGGCAAGTCCTTGCTGAAACCGGCGATCTCCGCCATGCCGCCGGCGCGGATGCGCGAGCCGAGCCGGGTGATCGCCACCTTGAACGTTTCGTCCATGACGGTGGAAACCGGTGCGCGCTCCTCCTTCACGATCGGAACCGTAATGGAGTAACCCTTGACCGGATAAACCGGCAGGGTAAGGCCGAGCTGGCGCACGAATTGCGGAGAATAGCTGCCCAGTGCTGCCACGAAAATATCGGCCTCCACCAACCCTTTGGTGGTCTCCACGGCCTTGATGCGGCCCGCTTCGACGATGGGGCGCATGATGCCGGTATCGTAGATGAAGGTGACGCCCGCCTCTTGCGCCATACGCGCAAGTTCGGTGGTGAACATGAAGCAGTCGCCGGTCTCGTCGCCGGGCAGGCGCAGGCCGCCGACGATCTTTTCCTTGGCGGGGAAAAGGCCGGGTTCGATGGCGGCACAGCCATCACGGTCGAGAATCTCGAAAGGCACACCGCCCGCGGTCAGCACATCCACATCCTTGCCGATGGCATCGAACTGCTTCTGGGTGCGGAACACCTCCAGTGTGCCCTGCATGCGCTGGTCATATTCTATGCCGGTCTCGTCGCGCAGCGCCATCAGACAATCGCGGCTATATTCGGCGATGCGCACCATGCGGCTCTTGTTGGTGGCATAACGCGCCGATGTGCAATTGCGCAGCATCTGGCTCATCCAGCGCCACGCCGCCGGGTCGGCGGTCGGGCGAATGATGAGCGGTGCGTGTTTCATGAACAGCCATTTCATGGCCTTCATCGGGATACCGGGAGCAGCCCATGGTGAAGAATAGCCGGGGGAAACCTCACCCGCATTGGCGAAGCTGGTTTCCAGTGCTGCGGCCGGCTGGCGGTCGATCACCGTCACCTTGTGTCCGGCTTTGGCCAGATACCAAGCGGAGGTCACGCCGACGACGCCGGCTCCGAGGATAGTGACGTTCATGATCGTCTCACTTATGGCTGACAGATGTTGAAGCGGCGGCCGGGGTTTCGCCCGGTTGAATATAGGCGCGGCGGTAACGGCGTCCGAGGCCGGTCAGGATTTCATAGGCGATCGTGCCCGCATCGCCTGCAATGTCTTCCAGCGTCTGATCAGGCCCGATCATCTGCACGAGACTGCCCTGCGTCAATGTTCCCTGGGGCAGGGCGGATATGTCGAGAATGATGCTGTCCATCGAAACGCGTCCCGCGATCGGCAGGCGAACGCCATCGTACCATGCCGCGCCGCGATTGCTGAGCGCGCGCGGCAGGCCATCGGCGTAACCGGCGGCGATCGTCGCAAGGCTCGTCGGGCCGGGCGCTTCGAAGGAACCGCCGTAACCGACCAGCGATCCGGCCGGAACCGTGCGGGTCTGGATGACGGCGATGTCCAGACGGACGACCGGCTTCATCGGATTTGGGCGGGCAACGGAGGGCGCGCCGCCATAAAGAGCGATTCCGGGGCGCAGCAGGTGATTATGATAATCATTGCCCAGAAAGATGCCGCCGGAGTTGGAAAAACAGACGGGCACGTGAGGAAAGGCGATGGCGGCCTTTCGCATCACGGAGAGCTGCGCGGCATTGGAGAGGTGATCCGGCTCATCGGCGCAGGCGAGGTGGCTCATCACGAAAGCGATATCGATACCATCAAGCAATTGCGGCCGGGAGGCGAGGACTTCAAGCTCTTCGGGTGAGAGGCCAAGGCGGCACATGCCGGTATCGATCTGCACTGCGGCGGTGAGCGGCTTGCCGAGCTTTTTGGCATGGGCCGCCCATTGTGCGATCTGTTCGAGCGAATTCAGAACTGGCGTGACGGCCATGGCGGCGCAGGAGGTTTCGTTGCCGGGCTGAAGACCGTTGAGCACGAAAATATTCGCTTTGGCGGAAAGACGGACCCGGAGCGCCAGCGCCTCATCGATATGGGCGACAAAGAAATTGCGGCAGCCTGCATCGAACAGCACCTGCGAGACGATATCGGCGCCGAGGCCGTATGCATCGGCCTTGACGACGGCTGCTGTCTGCGAGGCAGGGGCCATGGCCGCAAGCGCCAGATAATTGTCGCGCAATGCGCCAAGATCGATGGTCAGATGGCCGCTTGCACCACCGGCTGCCTGCTGGCGGCTGATCTGCATGTCCATGGTCGTTCGCCCTCATTTTTATCATATGAGAGTATTGCAACGATTATCGAATTTCTTGGCTATTGTTCGAAGAAAATGCGATAAAATTCCAACCTACGCAACTTTCATTGCTCTATTGGAATTTTCTATGTCGTCACTCGATGCAACCGACCGCCATATCATCCGCCTGCTTCGGCTCAATGCCCGCATCAGCAATACGAAGCTTGCCGCAGAAGTCGGGCTTTCGGCATCTGCCTGCCTTCGCCGGGTCGATATTCTGGAGCGGGAAGGTATCATCCGGGGCTATACGGCGCTGACCAGCGGTCTTGCGGGCGGGGAGGTGATCTCGGTCATCGTGCAGATCACGCTCGACCGCCAGACCGAGGATTTCCTCAACCGTTTCGAGAATGCGGTACGGCGTTATCCGGAAATTCGCGAATGTTACCTGATGACGGGCGGCTCGGATTATTTCCTGCGATGTGAAGCGGAAAGTGCGGGCGATTTTGAGCGTATCCACAAGGAGATTTTGTCGAAGCTGCCGGGGGTTTCGCGGATTCATTCGAGTTTTGCGATCCGGAATGTGTTGGCGACGGCGAAGGTGAAGTGAAGGTGCGCGTGGAGTGTGGGGCCACCCCCTCTGTCCTGCCGGACATCTCCCCCTCAAGGGGGGAGATCGGGTGAGGCTTTCGCTCGGTTCCACGCAACCGTCTCACTACTGTTACCGTGGCTTACTGAATATGGTGAGCAGACCACTTGTCGATCTCCCCCTTGAGGGGGAGATGTCCGGCAGGACAGAGGGGGGTGAGCCCCACGCTCTGCGTCTCGACCTCACCCCCACCACCGATAAAAATGATGCACCGGCCCCCGACCCTGACCCACGGCAAGGCCCCGACCAGCTTCCAGCGCCCTATTCAGATACTCCTTCGCAAGACCCACCGCCTCCGCCAAGTCATGCCCCATAGCGAGGTAGGCGGTAATCGCCGCCGCCAGCGTGCAGCCGGTGCCGTGGTCGTTTTTCGTGTCCACCCTTGGCGCGGAAAGCGCCTGCATGGTGCCGTTCGCGAAGAGATAATCCGTGCTTTGCGGCCCGTCGCCATGGCCGCCCTTGATGAGCACGGCTTTTGCGCCCGCCATCAGGATCATCTCGGCCTGGTGGGCGATGTCTTTTTCCGTCGTCGCGACTGGCGTACCGGTCAGAAGTGCCGCCTCGGGCAGGTTCGGCGTCACGATGGCGGCGAGCGGCAGCAGGTCGCGCCGCAACGTCACGATGGCGTCCTCATGCAGCAACCGGTCGCCGGAGGTCGCGACCATAACCGGGTCGAGCACCACCGGTTGTTGTTGCTGCGGAAGCCGCGCGGCGATGGCGGCAATGGTTTCGATCCGCGAGACCATGCCGATCTTCACCGCATTGACGGCGAGATCGGAAAAAACCGCGTCCATCTGCGCGACGATGGTGGCAACGGAAATATCCTCCACCGCCGTTACGCCTTTGGTGTTCTGGGCGGTGATGGCGGTGATGACGCTTGCGGCATAGGCGCCGAGCGCCGAGAAGGTTTTGATGTCGGCCTGAATGCCAGCACCGCCGCCGCTATCGGAGCCGGCAATGGTTAATGCAATGGCTGTCATGGCTGCCTCGCTTTCAGCGCAGTGTCGATTGCAGCGCGGAAGTCCCTGGTTGCACTGGCAATATCGCCTGCGCGGAAGATGGCGGAAATGACCGCGACGCCATCCGCGCCGGCGGTGATGACGGATGGCACGCGCGCAAGATCGATGCCGGCGATGGCGCCCACCGGCATTTCCGGCCGCCACTCCCGCAAAAGATCACGCAGCAGCGTAAAACCGTCGATACCGACCGGCTTGTCGGGGTTGACCTTGGATACGGTCTCGAACACGCCGCCGATGCAGGCGTAATCGGCGGGCATTGCCGCCGCCCGTTCGGCATCGGTCCGGTTCTTGACGGTGAGGCCGATAATCGCCTTTTCGCCGAGGATGCGTCTGGCGGTTTCGGCATCCATATCATCAGCGCCGAGATGCACCCCGTCCGCTCCGGAGGCGAGTGCGACATCCACCCGGTCATTGATGACCAACGGCACGCCGGTACCGGCAATGGCCTCATGAATGGCGCGGGCGTTTTCGATCATCTCCCGAGTTGAAGCGTGTTTGTCGCGATATTGCAGGATGGTCGCGCCATTGAGCGCGGCCGCCAGAGCAAGCTCGGCCAGGGGCGCGACATCGCCGAGGCTCGCATCGACCAGCGCGTTGAGGCGGTAATCAACCTTGTTCATGCTCGATCCTCGCATGGTTTATGATGTCTTCGCCGGAAATTTCGGAAAGCACGTCCAGAAACGCCGCTTCGAATGTGCCGGGGCCTTTTGCGTGTCTCGCGGCCAATTCGGCGGAAACGCCGGTGACGGCAAGTGCCGCAGCCGCAGCCGTCAGCGCATCTTTTTCCACCGCCATGAAAGCGGCGATGACACCGCCCGAAAGGCAACCCGTGCCGGTCACTTTCGCCATCCACGGGTGGCCATTGACGATCCTGATGTCACGGGTGGCATCGCGCAGGTGATCGACCGGCCCCGTCTCAATCCTGACCGCGTTCGGAACATCACCGATCAGGTTCATTTCGGCGCTGTTGCCGCGCACGATGGTGGGGCGAAATGCGATCAGTTCGCGCGCAAATGCCAGCCGCGAGGGAGAATAATCGCAATGCACGGGATCCAGAATCCACGGCTTGCCCGCCGCGCGGGCGATCTCGGCGGCAAACCGTATGACTTTGCGCCGGTCGGCATCGAGTGTGCCAAGATTGATCGTCAGCGCATCGGCTTTCGTGACGAAAGCGCCGATTTCCTCGAGCGAGGTGGTCATCGAGGGAATGCCGCCGACGACGGTGATGCCGTCGGCGGTGAATTTCTGCACCACGGTGTTCATCAGGCAATGCACACGCGGGCGTGTCTGCCTCACTCTTTCGAGAATCTCGGCGGCCTTTGCCGCTGTCGGAAAACCGTTTGTCATGATCATTGCAGCTCCACGGCGATGTCTTCCGCTGCCGGCGCCTGCTTGATCAGCTGCATGTCCCGCATGAATTCGCCGAAGCGGGTGTAGCGGGCGCGGTCCAGTGCGGCCGGGCGCTTGGCGAAACGCGGCAGCGTGTCGAAAAAGGCCTGTTTGTTCAGTGCATCGTCAAGGTTCGGATAGGCCTTGATGAAAAGCTGCCACGCCTCCTGCGGGTGGTTGGTGATGAAGATCGCGGCCTGCTCGACGGCGGAGAGGAAACGCGGCAGGCGATTGTCTTTGGCGAGATCACGGTGGGTGACGAAGATCAGTTCGTCATAGGCAGGCACGCCATGCTCCTCCGGGAAGAAGGAGCGGCCCTCGTGACCCTCGAGCTTCATCTGCGTCAGTTCGAAATTGCGGAAGCCGCCAAGTGTGGCATCCACCTTGCCCGCGATCAGGGAAGGCGAGAGCGAAAAGTTGACGTTGACCAGTTCCACATCGTCCTTCGTCAACCCGTCCTTTTCCAACATGCGCTTCAGCATCGCATCCTCGAAACCGGACACGGAGAAACCGACCTTCTTGCCCTTCAGGTCCTTCAGGCTCTTGATCGGTCCGTCAGCCAGAACGGTGACGGTGTTGAGAGGGGTTTCGACCAGCGTGCCGAAACGGACGAGCGGCAGCCCGGCTTCGTGATCGAGATAAAGGTTCGGCTGGTAATGGACGCCAATATCGGCCTGTTTTGCCGAGACGAGGCGCGGCACGGCGGATGGGTCTGCGGGCGGAACCAGTTCAACCTCCAGCCCCGCATCTGCGAACAGGCCTCGTTCTTTTGCGATCACCATCGGCGCGTGATCCGGGTTCACGAACCATTCCAGCAACACGGTAAGCTTGTCGGCCGCCTGAGATTGCACGGGCGCGAGCACGCTTGCTGCCGCGACGACGAGGGAAAGAAGAGTTCGTTTCATGGTGCCGAAAGTCTCCGCAAATATTTGAAAGGAATGAAATGTTCTGTTTCTTTGGCCCATGGGGCCAGATTGGCTGTCGCCCGGTCGACGATAAGCCGCAGCAGCACCGCCATGACGGCAAGAATGGCCATGGCGGCAAACATCGTGTCGGTCTGCATGCGGGCATTGGACTGGATCATGACGAAACCGAGCCCAGCCGACGCGCCAACCCATTCGCCGATGACCGCGCCAAGCGGGGCGAGTGGCGCTGCCACTCTCAGCCCGGAAATGAGCGAGGGAAGCGCTAGCGGCACACGCAGCCGGGTGAGAATCTGCCAGTGGCTCGCCTCTGTCAGCGAGGCGGCGTCGAGGATGGCGCGATCCGTGCGGTTGAGACCATCAGTGAAGGCGGAGGCGACGGGAAAGAAGATGATGATCGCCGTCATGACCACTTTCGAGGCCATGCCGAAGCCGAACCAGAGGACGAGGATAGGGGCCAGCACGAAGACCGGAAACGCCTGCAATACGAGAACCATGGGCCAGACGAGGCGGCCGAGACGCGGGATGGCCGCGATCGTGAAGGCAACGAGAAGACCGGCGACGATGCCTGCCGCAAGCCCGACGGCCATTTCACCTGATGTCACCATGGCTTGTCCGAACAGGAAGGCCGGCTGCCGTAGAAATGCGGCGGCGACATCGGCCGGCGAGGGCAGGATATAGCGGGGCGGCGCAAACAGCCATGTCCCTGTCTGCCAGAGAATGAGCAGAAGCAAGACGCCGTTCAGCGCATGGGAGGGACGCATGGGCCGGACCTCAGACGCAACCGCACCGTTTACGAAGGGAAGGATGTTTCAGCATCATCGTTCGGTCTCCAGCTGTGACTATCACGGAGATCCGGGCAAAGCGGAGAAGAGAAAGGGCAGCAGCTGACTAGCGCGACAGTTTCCGTTCCTACGCCGGCATGACCCGGATCAGGTAGATAAGGGTTCGGCGCAATGCCGTCTCAGTGCCGCAGCACACCCCTCGGAAGAGTTGATTTCTTAGGAGAATTCAAAACTCATGTCAAATGTTCTTCTTCAAATGTTTCTATCCAAGCCGCCAATTGGAGAAATTGCTAATGAAATTGCTAATAAGTCTGACAGAGGGATTAAATCAAAAGCAAAATATCAGTCGAACTATAAGTTATTTTCAAAATATATCTCTCTATGTGACTTGTTTTTAAAACGAAATGAAAGTAAAAAATCCAGCTTTATCAAATTTATAGTTGACGAATATTCGCGATCTCGATATTGTTGTCACAACCGAAGGAGGTTTCTTACAGTTACATTGATGAGGTTTTAGTTCCATGATTACGCAAAATTACATTCATAAACGGCAGAACGGTTATTATTACTTCTGCGTCAACATCCCAACGCGATTGCTCTCGTCAACGACGAAACGGCAAATTCTTCGCTCTTTGAGGACCAGAGATTTAGCGACGGCGAAGAAGCGGGTGGCGACGCATGTCGCTCAAATCCTGCCGCTCTTCGATGAAAACCGTCTGCCCGATGAAGCTCATATTGAGTACAAGCGGGTTAAGGCAACCGCCGAGAAGCTGACCTCACGGTATGAACCCCACACGGTAGTCGCGGATAAAACCGTCGATCAATTGATAGAGCGTATCAATGAAATCGTTGATGTCCGCGCTGTTATGCCGACGCCAAATGTTGTGCAAACCGCCGGTCTAGTCGGCGCGATGGAAACGCCGCCGCTCTCGTGGGCAGAGGCTTTTGAGAAGTTCAAAGCTCTCTCGTCGGAGAAAGTTAGGGGCAAGAACGAGCTTCAGACGAAGCGTTTCTGGCGGCGCTACGAAGTTAAGACCGAAGATTACATCGCGGCGATGGGTGACACTGACGTATTGAAGATCACCAAGAACGATGTGAAAAAGTACCGTAAAATTCTGAAGGAAAAGATCGATACCGGTGAGTTTCTAAGCAACGAAGCCAATAAAAAGATTAGCTGGCTCGGCGTGATTTTAGAAACCGTGTTTGATGAGGAATACGAAGGGAAGGAGAATCCTTTCGCGGGCATCAGAATTTCTGGCTACGAAGACGATGGCAAACGAGCGCCGCTCACCGCTGCGGAGATAGCAGCAGTTACGGAAGGCTTGAAGACATCAGGGGCACGACCTGAAATCAAAGCTCTTATCCGCATTGGGATGTGCACAGGTGCGAACGCGAAGGAACTCGCGCTTCTAACCCCCGCCGATATCCATCTGGATGTGTCTGATCCATACATTTCTATTCGCCCCAATGAACTTCGCGGCAAGGTCAAGCGGGGAGGGGCGCGCCATAGAGATGTTCCCTTGGTTGGTGAAGCACTCATTGCCATGCGCGAGTTCCCGAACGGCTTTACTATTTTCCACACAGATGAAGGACCAACTCAGGTCAACTGTGCGATGTCCGATTATTTCAGGAAGATCACGCCGGGGAAGGGGAAAGGCTTCGGAAGCTTCCGTCACAACATGGCGGATTGGCTTCGCCGGAGCGGTGCGAATGACACCCTGAAGGATTCAATTCTCGGTCACACCAACACCAAATCCCATTCGATGCACTACGGCGATGGATACGATATCGAGAACAAAAAGGAGGCGCTGGAGAAAGCATTGCAATACGCAAAGATACCAATCTAAAAACCAGAATATCAACTCAATATGCTGAGAAGTGAAATTAATTTATATTATGAATACCGGCATATTCCTATTATGGAATATGGAAATTGCAGAAATACACTTTTGAAAAGCTCGTTAAGAGTGAGAAGTTGCGGAATGAATTCTTCGATCACTATGACTGGCTAATTCATATCGCCAAAGAAAAAGGCTTTATCGACGCGGCTCTCGCACATGCCAAGGCGAAAAAACGGGTTCAAGACGAATTGAACCTGATCGTCGATTACTAAGGAGAAAGATACCGTAGGGACTGTGTTGCTGACGCTTCTCGATTTTTTCGGACTTCGATAGCAACTGCGTTTCGGCTTTCCCTGCTAGGTTAAAGTCGTTGAGAGAGGGGCGGGAATGCTTGACGGAATCAGCGACCTACTTGAAAACTCCAGCCTAAGTTGTTTTCAGGTAGGCGAGACTGATGTCCGAAACTATTATAGCTGAGCGATACAATCCGGATGCCGTCTGGTACGAAGAAAAAATCCCGATTCGCGGAAATCACTTCAGGCTCGCTGATGTGAAGGCTTCCTACCGTGAGCTTCAACAACTCAACGCGCGTGAGAGCGCGATGGTCGATAAACTCGTTAAGTTCGAAGACGAGAGCGATGAAGACTTTGTAAGCCGGAAAGACTTCCTACTCAAAGATGCGTTCAGGGTTACTGTCTCAATAATTGGTTTTGAGGGACAAACTGTATACGGCGAAACGCAAGATGTATTCGACGCCGACGATGTACCGTTCCCGATCAAAACGATTTATTTTACGAATCGCACTGCGTTTCAGCGGAACGCCAACGGAAATAAACCACCCAACTTTTTCGAAATCACAGTGACGTTCGACAAACCTCCCCTTTTTGATCCAAACCCTCTGGTGTCAGACCCCACACCGAACGAAAGTGAAGCAACCCTTAAGTGTCGAGACGTGCCTTTCTTCAGAGCTGCACAGACGATTGTGCGCAGGCACCTTAATTCCAAAAGAAAATGGTACTCGTTCATCCACGGGCAATTCGCTTACGATATTGGGCTATGGCTTTGCGCGTTTCCTTACGCGCTATACTGGATAGCGGTTTATGCCGCGTATTTCTTCCCCGATGATCGTCCAAACTGGTCCTACCGCATAGCGTTCTTCATTTATAGCATCGGCATTTCATTGTTCGCGTATCGCGCTCTCTTTGGATATGTGAAATGGGCATTCCCCGTGAACCGTCTCGAGGAGAATAAAGATGCTGCGACCGCGAACCGTATTGTTCTTGGGGCAATTTTTTCAAGTTTATTCCTCACCGGTCTAGCGTCGGTCTTGGGAGTCTCTTGAGACTAGTGGAATATCGCCAGTACGCATCCCCGTTTTCCACCGGTAGGTAATACTAGCTGTTGGGGATAGAATGATGTTGCAACAATATCATTGACGAATCTCTTCCGCCTCCCACTATGCGAAGCAGTAAGCAGCACCTTCATTTTGATTTAAATGAAAAGGTGCGCCCAATGGATCAGCAAATATCAGTAAAATTCCTGTTCTTCGAAGCCAGTGCATCTGGTCTCGTTGCGGTTGTCCTTATCTTTATTCTCGCGATTTTGGCTATGGGGTTAGCGGCTTACAGAAAATGAGCGTCTGCGCTTCCCGTCTTCCACCGGCATGCACCCCATCTCGTTGTGGATAGAATGGTGTTTTCGAGAACATCATTGACCCAAGAGCCGTGCTTCCTCACACTGCGAAGCAGCAAGCAGCACCGATTTCATTTTTAATGAAGAGGTGCGTCCAATGCCCAAGATCACCATAAAATTCCTGGGACTCGAGGTCTCTGCCCAAGGTGTGGTTTCCGTTGTATTAGCTTCGGTTATCGCGCTGACTGCATTGGCAGTAATCTGGGTATATCTCGAAAAGCGCGACTTATCTCCTAAAAATAGTATTGCAAGTCAAACTCAACGCATGATTTAGTTCTCAGCGGGCTAATCGGGATGAGTTGTACAGCATGAAACTATTAACTGAAATTGAAGCTCCAAAGGCGATAGGCAAGCTTCTCGCCGGTGCCGAAAGCGGCAAATTCGCCGTCGCGTTTTGGGGAAGTGAGGGTGCCGCGACGTTAGGCATATCCTCCAGTTCGAAGCCGCTCAAAATCATCTGCAATCTTGAGTCCGGTGCCTGCAATCCAAACGAGATTCGAAAACTGCTGAAGATGACGACCAATGTCGAGGTCAGAACGAATCCGCGCCTACATGCAAAGGTCTACTGGACCCCGTCAGGTGTCGTAATCGGGTCATCTAATGCTTCTGCAAACGGTTTGGCTGTTGAGGGCAAAGAACTCTCCAGTTGGGCAGAAGCGAATGTTTTTACGACTGATCCTAAGATGCTTGAACAGACGAGCGCTTGGTTCGACGCTCTTTTTGCAGCATCAAACCCGATCACCGAAGCCGATCTTAAGGTTGCTGCCGACCTTTGGGATCGGCGGCAATTTGTCCGTCCAATGATCGTTAAAACGAGTGTCGGTTTGATCGAAACGGTTCGTAATAATTTGGACCACCCAATATGGGCGACTGTAAAGGTCGCATGTTGGCAGGATGGATTAAGCGTGGATGCAGCTTCACGTCTTTCCGCAATTGCACATGATCACCGTTCCGGTGAGGATATTTCAGCATACGAGGGCTGGGAGACGTGCCTACACGAAGGTGATTGGACTTTGGATTTTTTCATCGAGACGAACGGCTCGATCAGCTTCAATGACATTTGGAGGATTATTCCAGCGTTGCCTTCATCCCCAGACCTATCCTTGGCTGTGAAGCGCAAAAACTTCGTCCCAGAGGGCTTTGGGAAAATCGTGTTTACGGACGAAGACAGGAATGAGTTGCTTCGTGCGATCCCCCATTTTCTTAGCCAGAGACAGCACCAAAACCTGCCCGAACAGAATGAACGAAATGCCGTATTTGGTTTGCAAGACGCGGTCGAATATCTCGATTCTATGGCGAAGGGCAAAAATATCGAGAGTCAGGATATGCGTGCACTCGAAAAGGAGTTCCACCTCGCCATGATGCACGCCGATGATGAGGCTAAAAAGTTCGGACACAATGCTACAAAGTTTCGGGAAATGCTTAGAAAGCTCGGGGGTAAAGAAACGGCGCGACGACTTGTGACAAGCCCCGCTTCTGAGACCTTCACGAAATTTTTTCTAAAAGGCAGAGTTGATTTGACGGTGGAGGCGCTGGTTGTCCAAGAGCGATGGAAGCCGTTATTCTCAGAAGACGTTTTGCGGGCAGCGCAACTGCGGCTGCGCGCCTAGTTTTCATTTACGGGCTTAGACAATGTTTAAGGATAATACCGTGTTCGTAATTGGTGCTGGAGCGAGTGCGGAGTTCGGGCTGCCGGTCGGTTCAACACTAATTCAAACCATAAAGTCGAATTGTAGTTTTCGATTGGATGAATTCGGAAGCCGGCTCGCCGCTGGATCGCGCGACGTCTTTCAGCACTATGAGAAAATATTTGGTCGAAATGACCCTGCAAAGGTTGCACAATTCAATCTGCACTTAGAAAAATCGCGTCAGATCGCGAAGGGAATCGATAGTGCCGAGAGCATTGACGAGTATATTTTTCGGTATGCAAGTGACCCGCTAGTGGCTGAGATAGGAAAGCTACATATAGCTCACGCAATTTCACTCGCTGAAAAGAAAAGCATCATAAGTGATGATAATAACTTTCCAGATAATTTTAGCGTTGGGGACGAAACATGGATTTGGACTTTCGCAAAAGCGCTAATGAATGGGGTAAAAGCCGACGATGTTGAGAGTGTCGGGCAAAATATTAGTATAATTTGCTTCAACTATGACAGGTGCATCGAACACTATCTTGAACATGCCTTGATGCGCGGTTTCCATGAATTGACACTGGAAGACGCGCGGAAAATTGTAGGTCAGATTAACATTATACATCCGTATGGATGGCTAGGAAATCTCAGTGCTTTCCCGTTTGGTAAAGCGGATCGTTTCGCGGCTATGGCGGAAAACCTCATCACTTGGTCGGAGACTATCACCGACCTTGAAGTAATACATAAGCTGAGAACGGTGGTGCGAAGCGCGCGGCAGTTGGTGTTCATGGGTTTCGGGTTTGCTGCCCAGAACATGGACTTGCTGAACACACAGCCGACAGGTGTCCCAAACAGGAACACGCTAGTTTATTCGACGGGGTTAGGCATTCCTCGTGAAGTTGAAGCCGCGTTGAAAGAAAAAATAATCGCTCTCATATCTTCGACGTGGAGGCCCGCTGCGGCTGAAATGATTCATTTCCAGCACGATGCCAAATGCAAGAAATTCTTCGATATTCATCGCTTAAACTTGGTGATGTGAAGATGCCGGACTGGAAGAAGGTCAATTGGCTGATCGTGGCTGGCATCGCAACCATCGCCTACACACTCGCCTTCGTAGGCTGGATTGGGCTTGATCGGATTCTTATCTACCCCACGAACAACTCCCTCAACGAAGTTGGGGATTTCATTGCTGGCGTCTTTTCGCCGCTCGCATTCATTTGGCTCGTGGCGGCAGTCCTCACGCAGAGGCAGGAATTGACGGAAACTCGCGATCAATTCGTAGAGAACCAAAAGGTTGTTGATGCGCAGTTGAAAACAATCAACGAACAATCGAACTTGCTTCAGCAACAACACACGTTGGCAGAAGAGACCGCGAAGAAGACCTACCGATTGAGCCTTTTTCAAGAGCGATACAAATTATACTCTGATTTCATTTCCTTGGGCGAACGTCACAAAAGCACTCATTTTGGGAAAGCTTATTCGGAAATGGTGGAGTTGAGTGCAAGAGCGAGATTTGTGTTTGGGGACGAAATTCAAGCTTGGTTCGAATCGATAGAGCATGCGATTTTTTGCCTCAATGAAGAGCGACGTCAGAGCATTACAGAGGGGTATGATAACGGAGGACATTTTATCTCCGTATTCAAAAGTGAGGCGGACGAAAGAAGGTGCAGCGACCTTGAACACTCAATAGCTGAGCAGTTCACGAATATCGTAGCTCTCGCGGAGAGATTTGAGAAATCAATGACTATCAGTGACGAGTAGTTCGAATATTGGCTCCGGTTGGCACTAGCAGCAGCGCCAGTTCGAAAACAATCGCCACGGGAAATTTCAAAGGCGGAAAAACGTTGCCCACAAAAATCGCCAAGGCTGCATAAGCGACCATCGTAAAGCCAGCCGTTGTCCAGCTTGAAAATCCAATGTCAACGATACGCCGTAGCCTGAACAGGAAGAGAAATGCTACCGGGACCGCTAGTATCGGAAGAAACAGAATCAAGGGAAGACGGGGAAGAACGGTATGAAATATGCTCCATATCGCGAAAGAGACTATTAAAACGAGCGCAGTTCCCACCGCATAGTGTTTACGGTCAAGCGGCTCGCCTGTCCTGAATATCAACCCGATGTCCATCGAACCCCCATAGACTTTACAAATCACGCGAAAAATGGATTAGCTTAAACTTAGACGTGCTTCACCAGCAGTATCAAGTCACCTCTTATCTCTCGGATATAAAATGCGTGGTATTTTCAATATTATTTTCTTTCTCTTCCTTGCGACCGTTTTGATCATGTCGCTTGTCGGGGTTCCTCTTCTCGCCCTCTACCTGCTTTTTGTCTTTGTAGGCGGCAGAAAACGAC
This sequence comes from Rhizobium nepotum 39/7, assembly GCF_000949865.1. Taxonomy (GTDB): domain Bacteria; phylum Pseudomonadota; class Alphaproteobacteria; order Rhizobiales; family Rhizobiaceae; genus Agrobacterium; species Agrobacterium nepotum. The sequence goes on from NZ_JWJH01000003.1 coordinate 328,135, forward strand.
GCGAGAAAATTCAAGCCAAGGTCATCAACACGCTGATGTCTGGTGAGGAAGTAGTGGGCTACGTAATCGAAAACCGCGTGATGTCGCTTTTCCAGCGCAGATTAGCGATTTTCATCACGAATAGCCGGGTGATCTTTGTTCAGCGCAAAATTCTCGGCGGCTATCAGATGATGGACCGGCAATGGAAGGATTTGCAGGACGCGAAAATGGACGAAAACATTATGCCAAACCTATTTGGCGCTTCCCTATCCTTCTCGTTCATCAACCCTCCCGGTGGAATAATGAGTGTGTCTGGTGTCGATCCTGAAACAGCTGCAAAGCTCTACACCTATTCTCAGGCTCAGGAACACGCTTGGGAAGAAAAGCGCCGTGTCCGGACATTGGAAGAGAAGCGCGCTGCATCGGGAGGGATAAATTTCCATGGCTTTCCGCAAGCCGCTCAGCAGCCACAAGCCCAAGCACCAGCTTTGGTCTCAGGGCAGACGATTGATGTCACCCCAACTGACACGGTTGTAGCCGAAATCAATCGCGCCAAAGCCCTCCTGGATTCCGGCGCAATCTCCGATGCCGAGTTTCAGGAGATTAAGTCGAAGATATTGAGCAGGCATTTCCAATGAACGCGAAACCACAAAAGCCCGTGACGGAAGGTTCGAATAAAGAGGTAAGCCGTCCTTTTTGCGGCATCATCATGCCTATCGCTACAATGGGGCAGTATGAAAAGTCCCATTGGGACCGGGTACGCATCATCCTTAACGAAGCCATCGAAGACGCTGGCTATTCGCCTCGGCTCGTCAGTGAGAGTGAAGATATCGGCGTAATTCATGCAAGGATCGTGCAGAACCTATACGACGATCCCATTGTTGTGTGTGATGTGAGCGGCAAGAATGCAAACGTCATGTTTGAACTCGGGCTTAGGCTGGCTTTCGACAAACCGACTATCGTCATCAAAGATGATCAGACCGACTACAGTTTTGATACATCGCCTGTCGAACATATAGGCTATCGGGCGGACCTTCGGTTTGATGACGTCCGGGATTTTAAGAAAAGGCTATCTGCCGCGATTAAGGGCAGTATTGCAAAGAAAGAGAAAGACGAATCTTATTCGCCGTTCCTTGGGCATTTCGGCAAATTCAAATTGGCTGGTATCGACACCAAAACGGTTAGTTCAGAACAGTTTATTATCGAGCAGCTTCAGAGCCTAAAAGCTGAAATGGTCAATTTATCGTTGCGTGTTACAAAAGAGGTTCGCCATCACAGCTACGACATGGGTGAGAAGTCACAGCACCTCTTGATCGAAAACTGCATCAACGATGTTAAAGGTTCATCTGTCTTCGATTTCACTAATGAAAATGACCTCCAGCTCTTCTCTAGTTTAGTACAAAGAGAGGTCCTTGGGAGGAACGGCAAGATCAGCCGTAGTGTGATTGACCCTTACGTCAGGATGTATGTCAACGAAATGCTGCGCCCGCAGGCATCTTTGACTTAGAGCAGATAGCGGATAGCGTCACTACAAATCCTGCCCGCCACCGCTGCTGCCCACTTTTCAGCCGCAATCCACAATTATTGAACAATATAGACTCACTGTTCACTTATTTTGGGCGATCACGCTTTTGGTTTGTCAATCAGCACTGAACATTCACCCCTTTTACT
>NZ_JWJH01000030.1 GCF_000949865.1 Rhizobium nepotum 39/7
ATGTTTCTTCTCCCCGGCCGGGGAGAAGAAACATGCCGTACTCGCTCGTCCCATATGCGACGTACTTTGGGCAGGCAGTCAAAAAAAGGGGCCGTCATTTCCGACGGCCCCAGCTCTGCGGTGGATGGGAGGGGATTTTGTTCAGTGCGCCGCGTCTGGCGGCGGCGCTGCCTTTGGTTTCTGAATCAACAGGGTCATGAAGATCAGGCTGCTGAACAGCAGCGTCAGCAGGAAGAACACATCCGCGAAGGCCAATATCCATGCCTGCTGCGAAACCATGCCGACCAGCTTCTTGATCGCGACGGAAGCACCGTCGAGCCCGTAGGAATCATAGTTCGCCCCGACATTGTTCAACCATTCCAGCGCCTGCGGGTTGGAATAGCTGACATGTTCGGCCAGCCGCACATAATGGTCATCGGTGCGCTGCGACAGCAGGGTATTGATGACAGCGAGACCGACCGCGCCGCCGAGGTTGCGGGTGAGGTTGAACAGGCCCGACGCATTGCGGATGCGGGCGGGCGGCAGCGTGCCGAGCGCGATGTTGTTGATCGGAACCATGCACATCATCAGCCCGAAACCGCGCAGGATCTGCGGGATCAGAAGCTCGTAGAAATCCCAGTCGGTCGTCACATAGGTCATGATCCAGGTGCCGCAACCGAAACTGATGAAGCCGATGGCCATCATCGCCCGCGGATCGAGCTTGGTCGAAACCTTGCCGGCGATCGGCGCAGTGAAGAACATGGCGAGACCGGAAACGAACATGGTCTCGCCGATCATCAGCGCATCGTAACCACGCACCCGGCCGAGATAGAGCGGGTAGAGATAGGTCAGCCCGTAAAGCCCGATACCCATGACGAAGGAAAACAGCGAGCCGATGGAGAAATTTCGGTCCGCGAAGGCGCGGATATCCACGACAGGGAAATCCACCTTGAAGGCACGCCAGAAAAACACCACCGCGCCAACGACCATCGCGACCGATCCAATCACGATATGCTCGTCGTTGAACCAGTCCTTGTTGTTGCCCTCTTCCAGCACATATTCCAGCGAGCCGAGGAAGACGCCCATGGAGATCAGCCCCCACCAGTCGAACTTCTTCCACAACGAGGTTTCAGGCTTGTCGAAATCGATCAGGCTCCAGGTCAGGATGGTGACGATGATGCCGGGAATGATGTTGACGAGGAACAACCAATGCCAGGAAAAGGCATTGGAAAGATAACCGCCGACGGTCGGGCCAATGGTGGGCGCAAGCGTGGCGACCAGACCGATGATCGGCGACACGATCGACCGCTTGGAAGGCGGAAAAATGGTGAAGGCCGCCGCAAAGACGGACGGGATCATGCCGCCGCCGATAAAGCCCTGGATCGCCCGGTAGACGATCATCTGGTCGATATTGGTCGCGGTGGCGCAGAGCGCGCTCGACAGGGTGAAACCGGCAGCGCAGGTGGCGAACAGCACGCGCGTGGACAGGATGCGCGCCAGCGTGCCCGACAGCGGGATCATGATGACCTCGGCGATCAGATAGGAGGTCTGCACCCAGGCGATCTCATCCGAACCCGCGCCGAGGCCAGCCTGGATTTCCGCAAGCGAAGCGGAGACGATCTGAATGTCGAGAATGGACATGAACATGCCGAAGACCATCGCAAAGAAAGCGATGAGCCTGCGTCTGTCCATCGGGGGATCGGCGGGGATTGACGCCCCGCCCGTTCCGACAACCGTAGCCGCCATGATCTTTTCCTCAACGACGCCTTACTTGGCTTGCGCTGTTTTCGTGTTTTCCGGCGCCGTGCGTGTGTCGACATCGACGACCACACTCAGGCCCGCGCGCAGATTGTGCTTTGCAAGGTCTTCCTTCGAGAAGACGATGCGCACCGGCACACGCTGGATGACCTTGGTGAAGTTGCCCGTGGCGTTTTCCGGCGGCAGCATCGAGAAGACCGAGCCGGAGCCGGGCGAGATCGACTGCACCGTGCCTTCGATGGTCGCCTCGTCGAAGGCATCCACATGGACGCGGACCTTAGAACCGGGCACCACGCGGGCCAGCTGCGTTTCCTTGAAGTTGGCGTCGATATAAAGCTCGTTCATCGGCACGAGCGAAGCAAGACGCTTGCCGACCGAGACCAGATCGCCCGTCTGCACCGCCAGATTGCCGATGACGCCGTCATAGGGCGCCTTCAGCACGGTGAAGGCCAGGTCGCGGGCGGCCTTGTCCTTCGAAAGCTGCAGCGAACGGATGGTGCTTTCGGCTTCCTCGCGCTGGGCGCGCAGAAGCTCGACATTGGCTTTCGCCGACGAGATAGCCGCCTCGCCCGCCACGACATTCGCCCTCGCCTGATCCAGCGCAACCTGGGCGCTGTCGGAAGCGGCAACCGTGCCGACATCCTTTGCCTGCAATTCGGTGGCGCGCTTCTGGGTGATTTCCGCGCCGCGAAGGGCCGCGTCGAGTGCACCCTTCTGGGCAACGGCCTGTTCCTGCGATGCCTCGCCGCCGACGATCTGCGCGTCGATGCGCTTCAGCGACAGTTCCTCGGTGCGGATCTGCGCTTCGGCCTGTTCGAGCGCGATGCGATAATCGCCGTCATCCAGCGTCACCAGCGGATCGCCCGCCTTGACTTCCTGGTTTTCGACAACGTTCACCCTGGCGATGTAACCCGAAACCTTCGGCGCGATGACCGCGATATCACCTTCTATATAGGCATCGTCCGTCGACACCATGAAACGGCCGTCGATCCACCAGTTGTAACCATACCAGCCGGCACCGGCGAGAAGGGCGAGGGCGAAGATCGGCAGCAGCGGCGAACGCTTCTTCGGCTTCGGCGGGGCGATTGTCTGGGCCGGGGCCTGGGACGGCGGTTGCGGCGGGGCTTCCACCGGCTTTGCCGGGGAGGTCTCGGCCTTGGCGGAGATATCCGCCTCTTCCGCATCGTTGACGGCGCGAACCGCGCTATTCTTCTGGGCCGACATGAGATTGTACCGTGATAGGTTGAAGAAAGTTTTTCGAACTGAACCGTTCGGTTCGATTGACATAATCGCTTTCCTGACACATATCAAGCGTTATCGAACTGATTGGTTCGACGTCTGGTTAATTTTTTTACGCCATTGCAGTGCTAAGAACCGGGAACGATGGCAGGTGACGACATGGATATGGAGACGGAAAACGAAACTGGCTGTCCGGGAAACCCCGCCGGGCGTTTTGCGGCGGGCGAAGACCCGGCCAAACGCGACCAGATTTTTGCCGGCGCCTGGCGCGTGTTCAAGCGCAAGGGCTTCGACGCCGCCAGCATGAACGACATCACCCGGGAAGCAGGCGTCTCCAAGGGCACGATCTATGTCTACTTCTCCAACAAGGAAGATCTGTTCGTTGCGCTCGTCGACCATCATCGCAACGAATTCGCCACCTCCATGCGCCATATTCTGGAGGGCACCGAGGAGGTACGTGAGGGGCTGGAACAGTTCGGCAAGGCTTTTGCCAACAAGATGATCTGTTCCGACATGATCCCCGCCATGCGTTCGGTGATCGGTGTCATCGATCGCATGCCGAAGCTGGCGCAGCGTTTCTTCCTCTCCGCGCCGAACAATGTGCGCACGGTGCTCTTGGATTTCATTGAACACCAGGTCAAGATCGGCCATCTGAAAGTGGACGACGCCGAGTTGGCCGCCCGGCAATTTATCGAGCTTTCCACCGGCACCTTCTTCAAACTGCGCCTGTTCGGAGAGCTTGACGGCCCTGTCCCGGACGAGGAACTGGATAGGGTGATCGCCAGCGCCGTCAAGGTATTCATGGCGGCTTACGGAACCGACAAGGCCTGAGATCATTCAGCAACGGGCGACCGGACCGGCAACGGAATGGCGCTCGATACGCGGTTTGCGCGAAATTTCGATGAAATCCTGTCAATCACAGGAGCCATCTCCTTGTTTCTCGCGTATTGCGCTATAAATTCCACCTACCGAATGTTTCGGGTGGCCTTGTTGCTGAAAGGAAAAATTTCCCGATGGAGTCCGTTCTCCCTCTTCTGTCCGACCCCGCCGCCTGGGTGGCGCTCGTCACCCTGATCGTCATGGAGGTCGTGCTCGGCATCGACAACCTTATCTTCATCTCGATCCTCACCAACAAGCTTCCGCCTGAACAGCGCGAAAAAGCCCGCAAGATCGGCATCGGGCTTGCCCTGATCATGCGCCTCGGCCTGCTCGGCACCGTCGCGTGGATCGTACAGCTCACCACGCCGGTCTTCGAAGTCTTCGGCCATGCCTTCTCCTGGAAGGACATGATCCTGATCGCCGGTGGCCTCTTCCTGATGTGGAAGGCCACCAAGGAAATCCACCACAATGTCGATCCCGAAGACCACAAGGAAGACATGGTGGGTGGCCCGGCGGCAATGAATTTCGGCGCGGCCATCGGCCAGATCCTGCTGCTCGACCTCGTCTTCTCGGTGGACAGCATCATCACCGCCGTCGGCATGACACCGCATCTGCCGATCATGATCGTCGCCGTGATCTTCGCCGTTGCCGTGATGCTTTTGGCCGCAACCCCGCTCGCCAACTTCATCGAGCGCAATCCGACCATCGTCATGCTGGCGCTCGCCTTCCTGATGATGATCGGCACGACGCTGATCGCCGAAGGCATGGGCTTCCACGTTCCCAAGGGCTACGTCTATGCCGCGATGGCTTTCTCCGCCCTGGTGGAGTTGCTGAACATGTTTGCGCGCAACGCAAGACAGCGCAAGAAGGCAGCGGCAGCCGGCAAGACGACGCATTGATATTGCCGAGAACTGTCATGTCCTGAATTGAGGCCCGCCACGAGGCGGGCCTTTTCCATATGCCGAACTCTTTTTCTTCGCCGGGAACCCTAGGCCACGCCCTGCGTTTAAATGCACCCTCACCGATACAGCCGGCGACGGCACATTTTTCTTCCTCGAAAGCAAACAGGCAGCATGACGACCGATCAGATCCTCGCCTTCACCGTGATCGCCGGCATGATGGTCGCGTTCATCTGGGACAGGTTCCGTTATGACGTCATCGCCTGTAGCGCCCTGCTGGTGGCGGTGGCGGTTGGTGTGGTGCCTTTCGACAAGGCTTTCTCCGGTTTTTCGGATGATATCGTCATCATCGTCGGCAGCGCGCTGATTGTCAGTTCGGCCGTCGCCCGCTCGGGGATTGTCGACATGACGATCAAGAAATATTTCCCCGACATGCACTCCAAAGGGTTGCAACTGGCCTTCCTGATGATCGTCGTCGCCATCATGTCGGCCTTCATCAAGAATATCGGCGCGCTCGCCATCATGATGCCGGTCGCTTTCCAGTTCGCCCGCAAATCCGGCAGCCCCGTTTCCTATTATCTGATGCCTATGGCCTTTGCCGCCCTGCTCGGCGGGCTGATGACGCAGATCGGCACGTCGCCCAACATCGTTGTTTCCAGGCTACGCGAGGAAATGACCGGGCAGAGCTTCTCGATGTTCGATTTCACCCCCGTAGGCGCCGGGCTGACGGTGATCGGCATCATCTTCCTGACGTTCGGTTACCGCCTGCTGCCGGTGCGCAACCGCCAGCAGGCGTCGATGGAGGATATTCTCGACCAGTCGGCCTATACCGCCGAAGCGACGTTGCCCGCCGACAGCACCTATGCGGACAGGCCGCTGCGCGAGCTTTTGAAACAGGCGGATGGCGACGTGATCGCCAGCACCCTGCTGCGCGGACCGCGACGCATCTCCCCCTTTCCCGATGTGAAACTGAAGCCCGGCGACACCATTCTGCTCGAGGGCAGCCCGGAGGGGCTTGACCGTATCGTCTCGCAGGCGAAGCTGCTGCTTTCCGGCAAGCCGCTGATGGAGAACGGCCAGAAAACCGTCGACCTGATCTCCATGGAAGCGGTGATCAGCAATGAATCGGTCCTGAGCGGCATCTCGGCGCGTGAGCTTTCATTGTCCTATACGCGCGGCGTCAATCTGATCGCGGTAAACCGCCGCGGCCAGCGCGTCAGCCAGAGGCTGAGCGACCTGACATTGCAGGCGGGCGACGTCATTCTGTTGCAAGGGAGCCGAAAGAACCTGCCGCAGGTGCTGCAGGAGTTTTCCCTGCTGCCATTGGCGCAGCGGGAAATCCTGCTTGGCGTCCAGCGCCGCGCGCTTTTGCCCGTCATCGTGCTCGCGGCCGCCATGATCGCCGCCGGCAGCGGGTTGGTGCCGGTTCCCGTCGCGTTTTTCGCCGCTGCCTTCCTGATGATCGTCGTCGGCGCGATCCCGCTGACAGAGGTCTATAAATCGATCGACGGGCCGATCCTCGTCATGCTTGCCGCCCTCATTCCCGTCAGCGACAGTCTTCGCACCAGCGGCGCCAGCGAACTGATCGCCGCCTGGCTCGGCCATGCGGCGCAAGGGTTGCCGCCTTTCGCGGCGCTCGGCATGATCCTTTTGACCGCCATGGCGGTGACGCCCTTCCTCAACAATGCTGCTACCGTGCTGGTCATGGCTCCCATCGCCGCCGGTTTTGCCACCGCGCTCGGCTTCCGGCCCGAAGCCTTCCTGATGGCGGTGGCGATCGGCGCCGGCTGCGATTTCCTCACCCCCATCGGTCACCAGTGCAACACGCTGGTCATGGGTCCGGGCGGTTACAGGTTCAGCGATTATCCGCGCCTCGGCCTGCCGCTGTCGATCATGATCGTCATCGCCAGCATTCCGATGCTGCTTTACGTCTGGCCTGTAGGCTGAGACCCCAAGCTCCTTATTTCCTTGACGCCTGCGGCATAATATGGCCTAAGCCGATGCCGAACGGGAATGTGCAAAAGCGCGCGTGATACGTGTCTTTCCGCATGATTTCTGACCGCATTCAAACGAAAACTTCGTGATATAAGGGCCAATTCGCCCCCATGTCACTGCCACGTCACGATGAGCAAAATTTCATGACTACTTCCGGCGTTCGCGTCCGCATCGCACCTTCCCCCACCGGCGAGCCGCATGTCGGCACCGCCTACATCGCGCTGTTCAACTATCTCTTTGCCAAGAAACACGGCGGCGAGTTCATCCTGCGCATCGAGGATACCGACGCCACCCGCTCGACGCTGGAATATGAGCAGAAGGTGCTGGAGGCTCTGCGCTGGACCGGCCTCACATGGTCGGAAGGCCCCGATGTCGGCGGCCCATACGGTCCCTATCGCCAGTCCGAGCGCAAGCCGATGTACTGGCCCTATGCCGAGGAGCTGCTGGAAAAAGGCCATGCCTTCCGCTGTTTCTGCACGCCCGAACGGCTTGAGCAGATGCGCGAGGCGCAGCGCGCGAGCGGCAAGCCGCCGAAATATGACGGCCTTTGCCTCCACCTGAAGGCCGAGGAAGTAACCACCCGCGTCGCCGCCGGCGAAGCCAACGTCGTGCGCATGAAGATCCCGACCGAAGGGTCGTGCGATTTCCATGACGGCGTTTATGGCGATGTCTCGATCCCGTGGGACTCGGTCGACATGCAGGTGCTGGTCAAGGCCGACGGCATGCCGACCTATCATATGGCAAACGTCATCGACGACCATCTGATGAAGATCACCCATGTGGCGCGCGGCGAGGAATGGCTGGCCTCGGTGCCGAAGCACATCCTGCTTTACCGTTATTTCGGCTGGGAGCAGCCAACGTTCATGCATCTTTCGCTGATGCGCAACGCCGACAAGTCGAAGCTTTCCAAGCGCAAGAACCCGACGTCGATCTCCTATTATTCCGCACTCGGCTACCTGCCGGAAGCGCTGATGAACTTCCTTGGCCTGTTCTTCATCCAGATCGGCGAGGGCGAAGAGCTGCTGACCATGGAAGAGCTGGCGGCGAAGTTCGACCCCGAAGCGCTTTCCAAGGCCGGCGCCATCTTCGACATCCAGAAGCTGGACTGGCTGAACGGCCGCTGGCTGCGTGAGAAGCTCACGCCGGAAGACTTCATTGCCCGCACGCTGGATTGGGCGATGGAAAATGCCCGTCTGACCGAAGGTCTGAAGCTGGCGCAGAGCCGCATTTCCAAGCTCGGCGAATTGCCGAACCTTGCCGGCTTCCTGCTTTCGAGCGACGTTGGCCTCACGCCTGCCTCGTTTGCGGGTCTCAAAAGCAAACCTGAGGAAATCCACGAGATCCTCACCACGGTTGCCACCGACCTTGAAAAAATGCCGGACTGGAATGTGGAAGCGATCGAGGCCGAGCTGCGCGACCTGGCCGAACGCACGGGCAAGAAGCTGCGCGTCGTGACCCCGCCGCTCTTCGTCGCCGTGTCCGGTTCCTCGCGCTCGCTGCCGCTGTTCGATAGCATGGCGCTGCTCGGCCGCTCCGTGGTGCGCCAGCGCCTGAAGATGGCGATTGCCGTTGTGGCGACGATGGTTGGCAGCGGAAGCTGATAGTTTAATGCTGGCGGCAACGGCAGCATCCTGAAAATACCCCTCTGCTTGGGGCACCCCCCTCTGCCCTGCCGGACATCTCACCCTCAAGGGAGGAGATCGACAAGTGGCTGACACCATGCCCATGGAACGGGCGGGCGCGGCATCCGATCTTCCCCCTTGAGGGGGAGATGCCCGGCAGGGCAGAGGGGGGTAAGCCCAGAGCGAAAAGGGTAACCGCAACGAACAAAGCCGCTAAAGGCGAACACAATGAACGACAAGACAACCGAAACCACCGCCCTTTCCTCCGACGCCACGGAAGTGCGCCGCCAGAAACTTGCGCTGCTGCGCGAGCAGATCGGCGACGTCTATCCGGCGCATTTCCACCGCACGCTGACCAATGCCGAGCTGGCGGAAAAATATGCCGATGTCGAGGCTGACGTCGAAACCGGCGATACGGTGACGGTGGCGGGCCGGGTTTATTCCTCGCGCAATTCCGGCATGTTCATGGATATCCATGACGCCTCGGGCAAGGTGCAGATCTTCTCCCACAAGGATACGACGCCGGAAGCGGCGCGCAACCTTCTGCCGATGATCGACATTGGCGACATCATCGGCGTGACCGGCAAGGTGCGCCGCACCAAGCGCGGCGAGCTGACGATCAACGCCGAAGAGATCACCATGCTCACCAAGTCGCTGCTGCCGATGCCGGAAAAGTGGCATGGCGTTTCCGATATCGAGCTGCGCTACCGCAAGCGCCATCTCGATATTCTGGCGAACGAGGACTCCAAGCTGCGCTTCCTGCAGCGCTCGAAGATTCTCTCCGGCATGCGCCGTTTCATGGAGGACGAAGGCTTCCTCGAAGTGGAAACGCCGATGTTGCAGACCGTCTATGGCGGTGCGACGGCCGATCCGTTCAAGACCTTCCACAACACGCTGAAAATGGACATGTATCTGCGCATCGCGCCGGAACTGTACCTGAAGCGCACGCTGGTATCCGGCCTTTCCGACAAGGTCTTCGAAATCAACCGCAACTTCCGCAACGAAGGCGTCTCCACAAGGCACAATCCTGAATTCACCATGATGGAGTGCTATTGGGCCTATGCCGACTACGAAGACATCATGGGTCTCGTGGAACGGCTGTTCGAGACGCTGGCGATTGCCCTTCACGGCACGACCGAGGTGGAGTTCCAGGGCCAGACGATCTCCTTCAAAGGTCCGTTCAAACGCGTACCGATGCCTGACGCGGTGAAGGAAGCGACCGGTATCGACTTCCTCGCCATCAAGACCGACGAAGAAGCCCGCGCTGCCGCCAAGGCCGCCGGTTTTGCCGTCGAGAAGGACTGGACCTGGGGCGAATGCCTTGCTTTCATCTTCGAGGAGAAGGTGGAAGGCACGCTGATCCAGCCGAGCCACGTCACGCATTTCCCGAAGGACATCTCGCCCTTCGCCAAGGAAGTGCCGGGTGAGCCGCGCCTCGTCGAGCGGTTCGAAAGCTATTGCAACGCCTGGGAAGTGGGCAACGCCTTCTCCGAACTCAACGATCCGGAAGAGCAGCGCCGCCGCATGGTGGAGCAGCTGGAACAGGCCCATGCCCGTGGCGAAAAGGACAAGCAGCTGGACGACGAGTTCCTCGATGCCATCGACCAGGGCATGCCGCCCGCCGGCGGCCTCGGCATCGGTGTCGACCGTCTGATCATGCTTTTGACCAACGCGCCGTCGATCCGCGACGTCATCCTCTTCCCGGCCCGCCGTAACAAGGCGGACTAAGCGGACGAAACCGCAAGGCGGCCTCACGGCCGCCTTCACTCTTTCGTCATGCTCAGAACGGAATTGGTTTCGATCATTCAATAGGCGCGATAGAACCGATCAGCGACCTATCTCGGTGGGCGACTGCGTTTCTTGCGTGCCTCTAGTGCTTCGCCTTGCCCGCACCCGGCTCTTCAGCCGGCGCACTCTCGGCAGGCGGTTCTTCCTCCGCCGCCTGCGCCGTCGTCGAGCCTTTTCCGAAGATCAGCGATTTCAGATAGGTCAGGCTAAAGATGCTGCCACCTTCGGCCTCGGGTGTCGAAGTCAGAAGCTCGTCGCCGGCGGGTTCGCCATGGGTCTCCGCACCGGTTCCGCCCTCGTTGGTTTCCGCCGGCGCCGCACCGTGTCCGCCGGTACCCTCGCCCTTGGTCTCGCCGTGACCCGCAGCGCCTTTCGCGGCCTTTCCATCGTGCCCTTCGGCCGCGGCATCCGAATCCAGGGGCGTGCAATCGGCCGCGTCGCTCAGGCTCGCGGCCATCGTTTCGGCATCTTCCAGCGGCAGATCAATGCGCAACCCGTAAAACTGGCCGCTGCCATTCGATGCGCCATCGTAATAATAGGCGGAGTAACGCTGGACATCGGCGCCTTCAGGGATTTTCGCAGGGTCTGGAATAAACACCACCTGGGCCGCGATGGCGCGGCCGCGCATTTCCGAGCGCAATTGCGGGCCGTTCCGGTCGAGAACGGAAACCTGCACCAGATCGGGCTTTTGTTTGTCGTAAACCGCTCGGGCAACGCGGAGCGCGGTTTTCAGCCGGTCCATGCCGTTGCCGCCGTCGGTGCGGATGAATTTGCGCACCCACAGGGAACCATTCTTGCGGATGTTGACCGTCTGGACCGCGTCGCATGAAAGCCCGTTGGCGGAGGCATGGGCAGACCCAAGCAGCCGCTCGCTGCCGATGAACACGGCAGCAGAACCGGTCGCACCCGCCAAAAGCAGGATCCCGCCTCCAATCATAACGAGTTTGCGAGAAAACCGCATTCGTCCGAATACAGCCTTCACGCGCAATATCCTGACATCAAGTACCCCGCCTATCGCCCTCACCCCGTTACGTGGCTCGAAGGATGAGGAACACACGGCGGGATAAGCTCGGGACGTCGCTGTCCGAGCCTTGTGATAGTGCCGCTTTCTCATTGAAAAAAGTTTAACCCCACCGGCACGGCACCGGCAAAAACGCACCATTTTCGGACATTTTCAAAATCAGCTAAATTGCGAATGATTTGCAATAGCGTTGACAAGTGTGATTCTATAACGGATGGTATTGCAAGTTAATCGCAACAGAATTCGGTGACAGACGTGAATCTTCATAAAATCCGCCATGCCCTCTTTGCTTTTTCGCTTTTCCTGCCCGCCGCTGCCGTTGCGCAAGAAAAACCGAAGGTGGTCACCACCTTCACGATCATCGCCGACATGGCGCGAAATGTGGCGGGTGACGCGGCCGAGGTGGAGAGCATCACCAAGCCGGGTGCTGAAATTCACAACTACCAGCCGACGCCGCGCGACATTCTCAAAGCCCGCAAGGCCGATCTGGTGCTGCGCAACGGTCTCAATCTGGAATTGTGGTTCGAGAAGTTCCTGGCCAATCTCTCCGGCGTGCCTGATGTGACTGTCAGCGACGGTATCGAGCCGATGGCGATCAATGGCGGAGCCTATCAGGGAAAACCCAACCCGCATGCCTGGATGTCACCCGATAACGCTTTGATCTATGTGGAAAATATCCGCAAGGGCCTCGCCGGGATAGACCCCGCCCATGCCGATGTCTACGCCGCCAACGCCAAGGCCTATTCGGACCAGATCAGGGCCACCGTGCAGCCCATCCGCGACGAGCTTTCCGCCCTTCCTGAAGACAAGCGCTGGTTGGTAACGAGCGAAGGCGCGTTTTCCTATCTCGCGCGCGATTTCGGGCTGAAGGAACTGTTCCTGTGGCCGGTCAATGCCGACAGCCAGGGAACGCCGCAACAGGTGCGCGGCGTGATCGACGCCATGCGCGAACACAATATCAAGGTCATCTTCAGCGAAAGCACGGTTTCTGCCGACCCGGCCAATCAGGTGGCCAAGGAGACGGGCGCGGCCTATGGCGGCATACTTTACGTGGATTCGCTGAGCGAGGCCGATGGCCCGGTTCCGACCTATCTCGATCTGCTGCGCGTGACGAGCAGCACGATCGCCAAAGGGCTGTCCTCATGAGAATGGGCAGCAAGAAAGCTGGCGGCGGCCTGACGGTTCAAAATGCGACAGTGACCTATCGCAATGGCCACACCGCGTTAAGAAATGCCAGCTTCTCAATTCCACGCGGAACGATCACCGCACTTGTCGGCGTCAATGGCGCCGGCAAGTCCACGATTTTCAAGGCGATCATGGGTTTCGTGCCTTTGGCCGCCGGTTCCGTCTCGATTTTCGACCTGCCGGTGAAGGATGCGCTCAGGAAAAACCTGGTCGCCTATGTGCCGCAGGCCGAGGAGGTGGACTGGAGTTTTCCCGTACTGGTTGAGGATGTCGTCATGATGGGCCGTTATGGCCACATGAACTTCCTGCGCATCCCCTCAAAGCGCGATCACCAGATGGTTGAGGAGGCGCTGAAACGCGTCAGCATGCTCGATTATCGCAAAAGGCAGATCGGCGAGCTTTCCGGCGGGCAGAAGAAACGGGTGTTTCTGGCCCGAGCGCTGGCGCAGGAGGGCCAGGTCATCCTGCTGGACGAGCCTTTCACCGGCGTCGACGTGACGACCGAGGAGCAGATCGTCGCGTTGCTGAAGGCATTGCGCGACGAGGGCCGCGTCATGCTGGTTTCCACCCATAATCTCGGCAGCGTGCCGGAATTCTGCGATCGCGCCGTATTCGTCAAGGGCACGGTGCTGGCATCCGGCAAAACGGCGGATACCTTTAACGAGGAGAACCTGCAAAAAGCCTTTGGCGGCAGCCTGCGCCACTTCGTTCTGGGCGGGACCGACCTGCATGATGATGCCGATCCGCGCCGGGTGAAGGTGATTACCGATGACGAGCGGCCCTTCGTGATCTACGGAAAGAACGGCCAGAACGGACACGATTCTGAGGCTGCGAAGGAAAAAGCCGATGATAAACAGCCTTCTTGAGCCCTTCACCTATGGCTACATGCTGAACGCCATCTGGGTCAGCGCGCTTGTCGGCGGTGTCTGCGGCTTTCTGTCCGCCTATCTGATGCTGAAAGGCTGGTCACTGATCGGCGACGCGCTCTCCCATGCCATCGTTCCCGGCGTCGCGGGCGCCTATATGCTCGGGCTGCCGTTTTCGCTCGGCGCCTTCCTCTCCGGCGGGCTTGCGGCCGGCTCCATGCTGTTCCTCAACCAGAAAACACGGCTCAAGGAAGACGCGATCATCGGTCTGATCTTCACCTCGTTTTTCGGGCTCGGACTATTCATGGCCTCGCTCTCCCCCACCTCGATCAATATCCAGACCATCGTTCTCGGCAATATTCTGGCGATCACCACCGAAGACACGATCCAGCTTGCCCTGATCGGCGGCATCAGCCTCGTCGTGCTGGCGCTGAAATGGCGCGACTTCATGGTGGTGTTCTTCGATGAAAACCACGCCCGCACCGTGGGGCTGAAACCGGAAGTGCTGAAAGTGATCTTCTTCACCCTGCTCGCAGCCTCCACGGTTGCGGCGCTTCAGACTGTCGGGGCCTTCCTGGTCGTCGCCATGGTGGTGACGCCGGGTGCGACCGCCTATCTCCTGACGGACCGTTTCGAGCGGCTGATCCTGATGAGCCTTTTGATCGGCGCAACGACCAGCTTCGTCGGCGCCTATCTCAGCTATTTCCTCGATGGCGCCACCGGCGGTGTTATCGTGGTGCTGCAAACGGCGATCTTCCTTGCCGCCTTCGTCTTCGCACCCAAACACGGGTTGCTCGCTTCCAGAGCCAAAGCCCGCAAGGCGCTCGGAGAAACGCCATGAGCGAATATCTCGAGCTTGCGATCCTGCCGTTTCAGCTGCCCTTCATGCAATATGCCTTCGTGATAACGCTGATGATCGCAATGCCGATGGCGATGCTCTCCTGTTTTCTGGTGCTGAAGGGCTGGTCGCTGATGGGTGACGCCGTTTCGCACGCCGTGCTGCCCGGCGTGGTGGTTGCCTATATTGCCGGAATTCCGCTTTCCATCGGCGCTTTCATCGCCGGCATGATCTGTGCGCTCGGCACCGGTTTCATCAAGGAAAACAGCCGCATCAAGGAAGACACGGTGCTCGGCATCGTCTTTTCCGGCATGTTCGGACTGGGGCTGGTGCTTTATGTGAAGGTGCAGAGCGACATGCATCTCGATCACATCCTCTTCGGCGACATGCTGGGCATCGCGCCGTCAGACATGCTGGAGACAGGGCTGATCGCTCTTTTCGCCACCCTGTTTCTCGGGGTCTTGCGCAAGGATCTGCTGGTCAATGCGTTTGATCCGCAACATGCGAAAGCCATCGGCCTGCCGGTGCGCGTCCTGCATTACGGTCTGCTGATGGTCCTGTCGCTTGTCGTGGTCGGCGCGTTGAAGGCCGTGGGCATCATTCTCTCGGTCGCCATGCTGGTCACCCCCGGCGCAATCGCCTTCCTGCTGACGCGGCGTTTTTCCGCCATGCTGATGGTCGCCATTGCCGTCGCGGTTCTCTCATCGCTTGCGGGCATATGGCTGAGCTTCCTGATCGACAGTGCGCCTGCCCCGACCATCGTGCTGTTCATGAGCCTCGCCTTCGTCGCGACCTTCATCCGCACCACCTTCAAGGCCCGGCAGATCGACGCGGCGAACGAAACGGGCGTCTGAAACAACGATTTTTGCAGGTGCGTGGAACATTTTTGCCTTTTGCGCGTCATTTTCATGAGCCTGTCGTCAAGCGGCAGGCTCATGAAATCAAGCAAAAGGGGAAGCTCCATGCTGAAATGGGCTCTTATTTTCTTTGTTATTTCTTTGATCGCGGGTGTATTCGGCTTTACCGGCATTTCGGCAGCGGCAGCGGGCGTGGCCCGAATCCTGTTCTTCATCGCCGTCGTGATCTTCCTGGTCTTCCTCGTGCTTGCACTGATGGCCGGAAGCGCGGTCGTCTGAATGAAAAAAGGCGACCGGCTTTGCAGCCGGTCGCCCTGTCCTCTCTCCCGTATCAATAATCAGCCTGTCCAGCCGCCGTCGATCACGTGAATCTGGCCGGTGGTGAAACCTGCCTCATCCGAAGCGAGATAGGTGACGAGCGCTGCAATTTCTTCCGGCGTGGCGATGCGGCCCATCGGCTGGCGGGCGATGAAATCGGCCAGCGCCTGTTCGTAATTGCCGGTGGCGCGTAGGCGGTCATGCAGCGACGGGCTGTCCACCGTGCCGGGGCAGATGGCGTTGCAGCGAATGCCCTTGGTGACGAAATCGGCAGCGATGGCCTTCGTCAGCCCCACTACGGCCGCCTTGGAGGCAGTATAGGCGAAACGGTTCGGCACGCCCTTCACGCTGGAAGCAACGGAGGACATGTTGACGATCGCGCCCTTGCCCTTTTCCAGCATGCCGGGCAGGAAGGCGCGGCAGGTGCGGTACATAGCCTTGGCATTGAGATCGAAGGAGAAATCCCAGTCCTTTTCCTCGCACTCGAGAATGCTGCCGGAATGAACGAAGCCGGCGCAGTTGAACAGCACGTCCGCATGACCGATATCGGCAGCAAAGGCCGTAACGCCCTCGCCATCCAGCACGTTCAGCACCCGCGTTTCCGCACCTTTCAGGGTGGAAAGCGCCTGCTCGTTGATATCGGTGGCGATGACGCGTGCGCCGAGCGATATGAACCGCTCCGCCGTCGCCCGGCCGATCCCCTGACCGGCCGCAGTGATGACCACCGTACGGCCGTTAAAATCCTGCACCATGAATAGCCTCCCGCTATGGCGCGCCCGTCGCTTGAGAAACGCACCGCTGAATTTCATTGATCTCAAATATGGATCGACAATTCATATGTAAACGGGGTATTCATCTAACGTCAAGCAGACTTGCGCAAAAGGGCGGCGTCGGGCAACGGTATTTCCAAACCGCATTTCGCGCCAGCCAATCCTGCAAAACGCCATCGAGGCCAGATGACCGAAGACGACAGCGAAAGATATCGCGCTCCCGCCCTCGATAAGGGTCTGGACATTCTCGAACTCCTGGCCCGCACCGATGGCGGGCTGACGCAGATCGAGATTGCCAAAGCCATCGGCAAGACCCCGAACGAGCTGTACCGCATGCTGGACCGGCTGGTGCGCCGCGGTTACGTTGAGCGGCTTGAGGGCGACCGGTTTTCGCTGACGCTGAAAATGTTCGGTCTTGCGCATTTCCACGCGCCGGTCCGCCGGCTGGTATCGTTCGCAGCACCCGTGATGCGCGATTTTTCCACAAGTGCCGAGCAGGCCTGTCACCTGGCCGTCTATGATCGTGGCAGCGTCGTTGTCATTGCCCAGCAGGAATCCTCCACCTATTGGGCCATGTCCATGCGGGTGGGCGCGCAGATGAGCCTGTTTCACACGGGATCCGGCCTTGTGCTGCTGGCTTTCCAGACAGAGGCGCAACGCGAGATCATGATCACCGAACAGGTGCACGGCGGCGGGGAAACAATGCCGGAAGGTCTTGCCGAGCGACTGGCGCAGGTGCGCAGACAGGGTTTTGAATCCATGGACAGCCTCCAGACTGCCGGCGTTCGCAACATATCCGCGCCGGTGCTGACGCTTGATGGTACCGCGCTTGCCGTCATCACCTGCCCCTACATCACGCCGCTCGGCAGCAAGGCTCCGACGCGCGAGGCATGCGAAGCCCTGATCCGCGATGCGGCAAAGCGCATTTCCGAAGTAGTAACGGGAAACGCAAACCTCTGAACGGAACGAAAAAACGCGACCGGCAGGGACCCGATCGCGTTTTGAGTGACTGGAGATTTACATCTCTTAAACGTAAGGGAACCGGGATGGTTCCCCTTTTTATTGTCAGGCGGCAGCCAGCGTCAGTTCCTTGCGGACCATTTCGCGCAGCGTCACCAGATCCTTGGCGAACAGGCGGATGCCTTCCGAGAGCTTCTCGGTCGCCATGGCGTCTTCGTTCATCGCCCAGCGGAACGCCTTTTCGTCAAGCGACTGCAGCGGCTCGGGCTTGGCGTTGTCGGGCGAAAGCTGGCGGACGAGCGTACCGGTGTCCTTGTCCAGCTCTTCCAGCAGCGCCGGGCTGATCGTCAGGCGATCGCAACCGGCAAGCGCCTCGATCTCGCCGACATTGCGGAAGGATGCACCCATGACGACGGTGCCGATGCCGTTGGCCTTGTAGTAATTATAGATGCTGCGCACCGACACGACGCCCGGATCGGTCTCGGCGGTGTATGTCTCGCCGGTCGACTTTTTGTACCAGTCGAGGATACGCCCGACGAAGGGCGAGATGAGGAAAGCCTTGGCTTCCGCGCAAGCGACGGCCTGTGCCTGCGAGAACAGCAGCGTCAGGTTGCAGTCGACGCCTTCGGACTGGAGAACCTCAGCCGCCTTGATGCCTTCCCAGGTGGAGGCAAGCTTGATGAGAATGCGCTCGCGCTCGATACCGCGATCCTTGTAGGCCGCGATGATGTGGCGCGCCTTGGTGATGGAGGCTTCCGTATCGAAGGAGAGGTCGGCATCGACTTCGGTCGACACGCGGCCGGGAACGAGACCGGCAAGGGCAGCACCTACGGAAATCGCGAGACGATCGGCAACGGCGGCGACGACGGCGTCGGACTGGCCGCCCTGCTTCTTGCCCCAGGAAACGGCTTCCTTCACCGCATCCGCAAAAGCGGGGGTGCCGAGCGCTTTCAGAACGATGGTGGGGTTGGTGGTGCAATCCACCGGCTTCAGGCGCGCAACAGCCTCGATGTCGCCGGTATCGGCAACGACCGTGGTGATGGCGCGAAGTTGTTCGAGTTTGGACGTCATAGCGAATGATCCTTCATCATCTCTAGTAAACTTGCTCAGTCGTCTTTTCGTTCCCGCACCATGGGTGCGCCCAAGGCCGAAATCACGGTTCTGTCCGGCTCCGACTATCGCAAGCGGCACGACCGAAAGTCAAGACATTTGCGCATCGCAATTGACATAAGTTTCACGCCTGCGATACTCGACCTTGCATTAAGAATGGCGGAAACAGTGGCAAAACTGAGAAGAGAAACCCATACGGCCTATTCGGAAGCGGCTTCGCTGAGGCTGCGTGCCGCATGGCTTTATTATAATCAGGGTATGACGCAGAAAGATGTCGCCGAGAAACTCGGCATCAGCCGCTCCACCGTCATCCGCCTGCTGGACGAGGCGATGAAACGCTCCGAAGTGCAGATCTGGATCAATGAAGGGATTGAGGATTTCGTCGAGCTGGCCGGTCGGCTGGAGGTGGCATATGGGCTGGACGAGGCGGTGATCATTCCCTCTCCGGACAAGGTGAGCGCCGAAGGCACGGCCAAGGCTGTGGGTCTGGCGCTCGGGCAATTCCTCTCCGAGGCGGTGCCGAACAACGCCACCATCGGCGTCGGCTGGGGCCGCACCATGACCGCCTCGCTTTCCAGCTTCCGCCCGCCGCGCCGGGAAAACTGCAAGGTCGTCTCGCTGCTCGGCGGTATCGTCGCCGTGCACCAGACCAACCCGCTCGATTACACCTGGCGGCTGGCAAGCGCGCTGGGCGCGGAATGTTACATGTTTCTCGCGCCCCTGCTGGTGGATTCAGTCGAGACAAAAAGGGCGCTGATCGAAAAATGCGGGCTGGCCACGCTTTACGATCTGGCCGAAACGCTGGACCTCGCCATCGTCTCCTGCGGCGATATCGGTCCGCATTCGACCTCGCTCTCGGAAGGCTTCATTTCGAAGGAAACACTTCAGGAACTCATCGATGCGGGCTGCGTCTGCGACACGATGTTCAACTTCATCGATGCGGAAGGCCGCTCCGTCGATCACCCGATCAATGAGCGCGCCATGGCGATTGATCTCGATACGCTGCGCAAGGCTAAACACATCGTTCTCGCCTCCGGCGGCGCCCACCGCGCCATCGCCATCCGCGCCACCATCAAACGCACCGGCTGCAACACGCTGATCACCGACGAGGCGGCGGCAAGGGCGCTGATGGAACTGGTTTAGATTTCCGGAGGCCATTCGCGGGCGGCGTGCTGAACGAACAGGATTTCAATCTGCCTATCTCTCACGCGATAGGCCACGATGTAAGGCAGACCGGAAACGACCAGCTCCCTCGTTCCTTCGATTTCGCCGTTACGGCCGAGATACGGATTAGCGGACAGAAGGCGCGCCGTCGTTTGATGGATTGTCCGAACGACCTTCGCCGCCGCACGCGGATTACGCTCCGCAATATAGTCGCCTATACCATCAAGTTCTTTGAGATAACGCGGCGTCCAGACCAACCGCACGCTTTTCAGGCCTTGGCGTATTTATTCAAAACGGCATCAATCTCTTCGTCGGAGACGAACTCTCCGGCATCTGCCTCAGCCAACCCTGCCCTGACACCGCTTGTCCATTTCTCCTGCCATGCCAGAGAACGACCATATGACAGCGCATCTTCTATGATGCGGCTGGGGGTCGTGTCCAAGCGCTCGGCCAGAAGGTCGATCCGTCGTTTCAGATCATCGGGAAGTTCGATTGTGCTCTTCATGGACAAAGAATAGCCGATCCTCAACAGATCGGCAAAGACAAAACCCCGTCAAACCTTCCCCGTTTCCCAGCCGAGCATCGCCCGCTTGCGGGTCAGGCCCCAGTGATAGCCCGTCAGCGCGCCGCTTTTGCCGACAGCGCGGTGGCAGGGGACGACGAAGGAGACCGGGTTGGCGCCGACCGCCGCACCGACGGCGCGGGAAGCCGTGGGCTGGCCGATATCGCAGGCGATGTGCGAATAGGTGACGGCGCGGCCCATGGGGATTTTCAAGAGGCTTTCCCACACCCTCACCTGAAAATCCGTGCCGAGCAGCACGACCCGCAGCGGCCTGTCCGCCGACCACAGGGACGGTTCGAAAATGCGTGCAGCATAAGGAGCGGTCGCTTCGCGGTCCTCGACATAATCCGCATTCGGCCAGCGTCCGGCCATGTCCTCGAAACAACCCCGTTCCTCGCCCGGATCGGCAAAGGCGCAGCCGGCAAGGCCGCGATCGGTCACCATGACCAGCGCAAGGCCGAAGGGCGAGGCGTGAAACCCGTAGCGGATCGTCAACCCGCCGCCCTTCGCCTTCCATTCGCCCGGCGACATGGCTTCATGGGTGACGAACAGATCGTGCAGGCGTCCCGGCCCCGACATGCCGACCTCGATCGAGGTCTCGAGCAGCGGCAAATCCTCTTCGCGCAACAGCCTCTTGGCGTGATCGAGCGTCACGGCCTGCAAGAAGGCCTTCGGCGAAAGGCCGGCCCAGCGGGTGAAGGTTTTCTGCAATTGCGTCGGCGACTGCCCGAGCCTTGCGGCGATGGCTTCGAGGGAGGGCTGATCGCGATAATCGAGTGTCAGCAGCTCTATGACGCCGCGCACCGTTTCGTAATCCGATCCGATGGGGGTGATGTCCTCGTTCAGCATGATATTGGCGTTCATCGCATTTCTCCTAACCGATACGACAGGACCACGAAAGCGCCTTTGTCTCCACCCGTTTCTTGCGTCGAATATCATTCTTCCGTCATACCGGCCTCCGAGCCGGAATGACGGATACTGCTTCACATCCGCCGCCTGACGGTCGCAAGCGCGCCGCCGAAGGCTTTGGCAAAGCTTTCACGGTCATCCGGGTTGAGGAACGACCCTATATCGGTCGCCTTCCCTTCGCCCGTCACATGCATGGAAACGATACCGATTTCCTCGTGCCGGCGCACCCGGAAACGCGCCCAGAAGGGGTTGAAGCGATGCTCCACCATGTGGCCAGCCGGAGAGAATTTGCGGATAGACAGGTTGGTGTGGGACACGCTGACTTCTTCCCGCGCTTTTGCCGCGCGGTAATTGGCGCGGAAGGCGATGTAGAGCAGCAGAAAATCCAGCCCCAAAAACAGGCCGACGGGCCATGCGCCGGTGGCGAGGAAAAAACCGCCATAGACGAGGCCGGCAAGGCCGACCAACACCAGAAGCAGCCGAAAACCCCTTCTTCCAAGCGAACGGTGCGGAACGAGTTCCGCCGCGAAAATCGGCTGGTCGTTGAGCGTATCCACGTTGATTTCCTCAGGGCGGGCTGGCTATAGATAGGTCATGACAGTCGCCAAAAAACGATCCAGCACCCAAACCTCAAAAAAGTCAAATGCGACACCAGCGCGCAAGCCGGCGCGCGTGAAGACGATCTATTCGAAGGACGAGTTGACCGAGATCTTCCGCCGTTTTTCCATTCAGCGGCCGGAACCGAAGGGGGAACTGGAACACACCAACCCCTTTACCCTGCTGGTGGCCGTGGCGCTTTCCGCACAGGCTACCGATGTCGGCGTGAACCGGGCGACGCGGGCGCTGTTCAAGGTGGCCGACACGCCGGAAAAGATGCTGGCGCTCGGCGAGGAACAACTGATCGGGCATATCAAGACCATCGGACTTTATCGCAACAAGGCAAAAAACGTTATCGCCCTGTCACGAATGCTGATCGACAATTTCGGCGGCGAGGTGCCGAAGACCCGCGAGGAACTGGTGACCCTGCCCGGCGTCGGACGCAAGACGGCCAATGTGGTGATGTCCATGGCCTTCGGCGTGCCGACGCTTGCCGTGGATACCCATGTGTTCCGCATTGCCAACCGGCTCTGTCTTGCGCCGGGAAAAACCCCCGATGAGGTGGAGGACCGGCTCGTCCGCATCATTCCAGAGGAGTATCTGTTCCATGCCCATCACTGGCTGATCCTGCACGGGCGTTATTGCTGCAAGGCGCGCAAGCCGGAATGCGAGCGCTGCGTGATTGCCGATATCTGCAAATCGCCGGAAAAGACCTTCGATATTCCAGCGCCGCTGGTGGAGTTACCCGCGCAGCTGTTCGGTGCGGCCGGCGGCGAATGACGGATCGCGCTGGCTGACGGCCTTGTGCAGATGGACCATCAACGAGGCTGCAAAAAGCGGCGTCAGAAGGTTGAGGAACGGAATTGCGAGGAACGCCGCGATTACCAGCCCGGCCATGAACACGGTGGTGCGGTGTTTTGAGCGGAATAGCCGCGCCTCGGCCGGCGAGCGGAAACGCATCGCCGCGAATTCGAAGAATTCACGACCGAGCAGATAACCGTTCACCAGAAAAAACGCGATGAGGTTGACGCCCGGCACCAGCAGCAGCAAAAGCGCAATGAGGTTGCCGGCAATGACGACGCCGAAGAACTTGATCGATGACAGCAAAGCCTCGCCGATCGGCATTGCTTTGCCCGGCGGATCATCTGGGTAAGTCTTTTTTTCCACCACTTCGGCGACATCGTCGAGAAACAGGCCGGCAATGACGGCTGTGACCGGCGAGATCAGCAGGGCCAGGGCAAGCGCCAGCCCTATGCCGGCGAAAATGGCGAAAACGAAGGTCATCCACCCCGCCCAGTCCGGCACGCCGGGGATCAGCGTATCCACCCATGGCAGGGCGAAATAGATGAAGATGGAGCGGATGGCGAACCACAGCGCCGCCAGCACGAGAAGCGTCAGCCCCAGAACCTTCCAGAACACCGACCGCGTCTCGGCGGCAAAAAGATTGCGGAAGGCTTGTCGCGCCGCATCAAAAATCATTCGGAACTCCCTTGACGCCTCTCGCGTTAAACTTGCTGGCCAACGAGAGATAGGCGCTGGCCGCCCGCTCCGCAAGACCGATGCAAAGATGCCAGACGCGCGGAATTAAACCGCAGATGGAATTTCTCTTGTATAAAAGGTATCTCTAAAATATAATAATCTACCTATCATAATTCGCATTCCGGTCCGGTGGAGGACAAGGCCGGAAAAGCTGGCCCCCACCGTCAAATCGCGGTTCGCACGCTCGTTCGGGCGCGCGAATGCATCATCGTTATAACTAAGAACAATGAGGCGTTGATGGAAAAGCTGCTGTTGAATCTGACCCGCGCCATGAAGGCCGGTACACCCTCCGAGCGCAAGATCGCCAAATATCTGATCGAGCATCTGGACGAATTGCCATTTGAAACGGCGCAGACGCTGGCCGCCAAGCTCGGCCTCAGCCCGATGACGGTCGGCCGTTTCCTGCGTTCGCTCGGTTACCGGCAATTCAGCGATATTCGCGCCGATCTTCGCCACGCCGAAGAAGCGGCAGGCGCGGATCAGCCCACGATTGCCGACAGCGGCCAACGCCAGTCCAACCCGTTTTCCCACCTTCTGTCGCAGCAGATCCAGGCTATCCAGACTGCGTTCGATATGACCACGCAACCGATCTGGCATGTCGCCATGAACGAGATTGCTGTCGCGGCGGATGTTTTTCTGGCGACATCCCCGGAAGGATTGGGCGCTGGCCGTCACTTCCACGGGCGTCTTCTGGAATACCGCGGACATGTGCATTATCTCGGCAGCGACAGCGCGGCCTATGTCGCCCTGTGGGATTTCGAACCCACGCAAACCCTTCTCGTCATCATGGATTGCGGCGGCAGCCTGATGCCATTGCAACGCCTGTCGGCAACGGCGCGCAAGGCTGGCTACAGAACGTTGCTGATCACCACCCGTTTTTACGAATGGGGACCGGAAAGCGCCGATATCTGTCTTGCCATGCCGCAGGCCCAGAATGGCGGCCAGGGCCTGCTGCAACTCGTCTCCCTGATGGAATTCACGCTCTGCGCCCTGGGCGTCAACGCCGACGAGACCGGCACGACACGCATGAAAAACCTCAACGGGCTGAAACGGTCGCTGCGCGGCTGACCTACACCCTGCCATTCCCCGGCGAAAAATCAGAGACTGTCCAGTTCCTGTCGATGGCGGTGCATGGCGAGAAAACGGCGATAATCCCGCTCGTAACGGGGTGCGAGCGCCGGATTGCCGGATATTTCGGCATTGCCCGGATACATGGCGGCACCCGCCGCCGCAAGGCCCGCATGCACGCCGCCAGCCGCCGCCGCCGTCATCGCCGTGCCGAGAAGAACGGCGTCGGCGGTGGCCGGAACCACGATGCGCTTGCCCGTCACATCGGCGTAAAGCTCCATCAATAGCGGGTTCTTCACATGCCCGCCGGTGACATGCAGGCTTTCGACCGCGTAACCGAAACGCTCCATCGCATCGAGCACATGGCGCGCACCGAGCGCAATCGCCACAGCGGTGCGCCAGTAGAGGCGGCAAAGACTGTCGAAGGATGTATCCAGCGTCAGCCCGCTGATGACGCCCACCGCATGCGGATCGGCGAGCGGCGAGCGATTGCCGTGGAAATCCGGCAGCACATGCAGCCGCTCGGCGAAAGCCTCACCCTCGAGCGCGCGCAATTCGGTGACCCGCGCAACTATGCGGGCATGCAGCGCCATATCCGGCTCGCCGCCCGCCGCATGCATGCGCACGATATGATCGAGCAGCGCGCCGGTTGCCGATTGCCCACCTTCCACCAGCCAGTGGCCGGGTAGGGCAGCCTGCCAATAGGGTCCCCAGAGGCTGTGGCCGGGCATCTGCCGCTCGGACATGGCCACAATGCAACTCGACGTTCCGGCAATCAACGCTACATGCCGGCCGACATCTCCCAACAGGCAACCGCCGAGCGCGCCGAGGGCGCCGGCATAGGCATCGATCATGCCCGCAGCCACCCGGCAGCCAGTATCGAGACCCAGCTCAGTGGCGGCCTCGGGCGAAAGCGTACCGATGCTCTCCCCGGGCATCACGGTAGTGTCGGGCAAGCCTGCCCGCTCTCTCAGATCGGCAAGCCCGGCCATTTCAAGATAATCCGCCTGCCAGCCCGGATTTTCCTGCGCCAGAAAATTCCACTTCGCCGTCTGCGTGCAATTGGAGCGTTTTGCGGAACCGGTCGCCTTCCAGGTCAGGAAATCCGCCAGATCGAAAGCGAAGGACATGCGCGCCCAGCTTTCCGGCAGATGCGCCTTCAGCCACATCAGTTTCGGCATCTGCATTTCGGGCGAGACGCTGTTGCCGGCGAAATTCAGAACCCGATGACCCGACGCAGTCAGCCGGTCAGCCTCGCCAATCGCCCTGTGGTCGAGCCAGACGATGGTATCGAACCGGTCTTTTCCCGTGACGGAAACGGAAACCGGCTCACCCCTTTCATCGCGGATGACGAGCGAGCAGGTGGCGTCGAAGCCGATGGCGGCGATGCTTTCGCGCGGGACACCGGCATCGGCAAGCGCTGCCCTGACTGCGATACAGACCGCATTCCAAATATCGGTGGAATCATGTTCGGCGTGGTTTTCCTGCGGCCTTTGCATCAGGATGGGATGGGTGGCGCGGGCAAGAAGCCTGCCGGTCGGATCGAAAATCCCGGCCCGTGCGCTGGCCGTACCGACATCGACGGCAACGAGATTTTGACGCATCAAGACTGCAATTCCATCCCTCGCGCAACGACCTCCGGGCGGCGGCAGGCATGATTTACTTCAGCCTGCGTCACGTTCCACCTGGCTGTCAAAACCACCCTTCCCCACATAACTGCCGACAAGTTGAACCAAATCCGGCATCGCGTCAAACGTGGCATCCGCCCCGAGACCGGCGATCTTTTCGCGGAATGCGGGAAACTGCGCATGCGAGCCGCCCGTAAAGGCAAAAACTGCCATGCCGGCAGCTTTGGCGGCGGCGATGCCGGCAGGGCTATCCTCTATGACGATGCAATCCGAAGGCGATACGCCCATCTGCCGCGCCGCATGCAGGAAAAGATCGGGTGCCGGTTTGCCCTTCTTCACCATCGTGGCGCTGAAGACATGCGGCTCGAATTTATCGATCAGGCCCGTCAGGCCCAGCGAATAACGGATGCGCTCCGGCTGGCTGGATGAGGCGACGCACCGCTTCAGGGCCACAAGCCTGTCCAGCGTTTCGGCAATGCCGTCAATGGGCCGCAACTCGGTCCGGAAGCGCTCGAACAGCGTCGCGCGCATATGGTCGAGAAAATCGATGTCGGTCTCGACGCCGTAGTCCTCAAACAGCGTCGCGGTCATGCTGGCGACGCTACGGCCGAGAAAGCGGTTATAGGCTTCCTCCTCCCCCATCTCCACGCCGAGATGGGAGAGCATGTCGAGAAGAACCGAAATCGAAACCGGCTCGCTATCGACGAGAACGCCGTCGCAGTCAAAAATCAGCAGAGGTCCGGTCCCGTCTTTCATTTCGCATCACTTTTCAGCCAGCTTGTCGTCCAGATAAAGCTGCAAGGTCTTCGCCGTGCCTTCTTGCCACAACGTTGTCAGTGCATGGGCGAAGCGTTTACGGAAAAGTTCCGATTCGGCAACCTTTCCGAAAATGTCGTCAAGCGAGAGAAAGGCCATCGGATCGTCCTTGGCCTTGATTGCCGCCGACTGAAGCCTGTCAGTGCTGGCGTCGTTGAAGGTGATTTCCTGGCCACTGTCGGTGGTGCCGTAAAAATAACGGCACCATAGCGCCGAGACGAGCGAAAGCCCGACGATATCGTCCCCCGCCGCCAGACGGTCGGCGGTCGAAGGCAGGATGAATTTCGGCTGGCGGTTGGAGCCATCCTGCGCGAGGCGCGGAATGGTGTCGCCGATTTTCGGATTGAGAAAACGGCGCTCGATCAACCCGAAATATTCGCCAAGATCGGTATCGGGCACCGGCGGAATGACCGGGATGATCTCTTCCTTTTCGAGCTTTGCCAAAAACGCCCGGATCAGCGGGTGCTCCATTGCCTCATGCACGAAATGAATGTCGAGCAGCGCTGCCGGATAGGCGATCGCCGCATGACCACCGTTGAGGATGCGGATCTTCATGTGCTCGTAAGGCGCGACATCCTTGACGAACTGAACACCCACCGTCTCGAGCGCCGGTCGGCCCGCCGGGAAATTATCTTCCATCACCCATTGCTTGAACTCCTCGCAGAAGACCGGCCAGTTGTCATCGATGCCAAAATCATCGCGGGCAATATTGCGCTCGCGCTCGCCGGTGGCGGGGGTGATGCGGTCCACCATCGAATTGGGGAAAGCGACATTTTTCCCGATCCAGTCGGCAAAGGCCGGATCTGACAGGCCCGCCAACCCGATAACCGCGTTTTTGGTGACCTTGCCATTATGGGGTATGTTGTCGCAGGACATGACGGTAAAGGGCCAAAGCCCCTTGTCGTGCCTCACCTTGAGCCCGGCGACGATGAGGCCGAACACAGTCTTAGGCGAGGACGGGTTCCTGCCATCCTCGGCAATCGCCGGATGCTGCGGGTTGAAGGAACCGGAGGCGTCGATGAAATAACCGCCTTCGGTAATGGTCATGGAGACGATGCGGATTTTCGGATCGGCGAGCGTTTCGATGATGGTTTTGCTATCGCCGACCGGCAATATGTCGATCATCGGCCCGGTGACGCGCGCGCCGGTGCGGTTATTGTCCTGCTCCACGACGGTGGTGAGGAAATCCTGCGCGGCGAGCTTTTCTCGCATCACCGCATCGGAAGGCAGAACACCCGCGCCGACGATGGCGAAGTCATGGTCCGCTCCAGTGTTGAACAGGTCGTCCAGATAGACCGCCTGATGGGCGCGGTGGAAATTCCCAACGCCGAAATGCACGATGCCGGCGGAAAGATCGGCGCGGGAATAGGCCGGAATCGCCGCCGTTTTTTGGGCTTCATCAAGCGTTGCGAGGGAGAGTTTGCATGTCATGTCACGATCCTCGAAGGGGAAACGTTGTTCGTGCCGGGACCGTATGGCAGCCGGCACTCAGCGCGGATTTGCCTTCCAGTCTTCGCGTCATATCGCGATGCCCTTTTCATCGAACCTGTGGATTTTGGTGTCATCCGGTGTGATGAAGACGGTATCGCCGTGTCTGCATTCGAACTCGCCATCGGTTCGGGCAGTGATCGGGCCGATGCCGGGGACGTCGAGGTGGAGGAAGGTGTCGGAGCCGAGATGTTCGGCAACCGTGACCTTGCCCTGCCAGAGGCCGGTTTCCTTCGACAGCATCAGATGCTCGGGGCGCACGCCGGCGGTGGCGGCATTCTTTTGGCGGGCGTAATCGCCGGTCACCAGGTTCATGC
>NZ_JWJH01000031.1 GCF_000949865.1 Rhizobium nepotum 39/7
CGCCTCGCCCGCCCGCGCCGCCTCCACACCGGCGTTCAGCGCCAGAAGGTTGGTCTGGAAAGCGATCTCGTCGATGACGGAAATGATCTGGCCGATGCGTTTCGACGATTCCTCGATACGGCCCATGGCATCGACGGCATTGCGCACGATCTCGCCTGAACGGCTAGCGCTCGTTTTCGTGTCCTGTACCATCTGCCGTGCTTCATTGGCCCGCTCGGAAGCCGTGCGCACCGTGGCCGTGATCTCGTCGAGAGCCGCCGCCGTCTCCTCCAGCGCCGCCGCCTGCTGCTCGGTCCGGCGCGAGAGATTGCCGGTCGCCCCGCTGATATCAGAGGCACTGTCATTGACGACATGGCCGGTTCTGGCAATAGCCTCGATCGCGCCGTGCAGCGCCCCGACGGCACGGTTGAAATCCATGCGCAGTTTTTCATATTCCGCGCCGATATCGGCAAGCTCGACGGTCAGATCGCCATTGGCGAGCGCCTCGAGCGACTTGCCGAGCTGGTTCATGGCAATGGTCTGACGCTCGGATGCTGTGCGCAGGGCCGTCTCGTTGCCTTGCCGCGCCTCCTCGAGCGCGCGCTGCTGCCCCGCCTCGCGGGCCTGCAAGGCGCTGCGCTCATTGACGCTGTCGCGCAACACCAGCAAGGTTTTGGCGATCGCACCGATTTCGTTGCGACGGTCGGCAAACTGAATTTCGGCCTCACCGTCACCCTCCGCGATCCGCGTCATGCTCTGCCGGATAAGGTCGATCGGCCGCGTCACGCTGCGAACGACGGCCGCAGCGACGCCTATGACCAGAAGAGCGGACAAAACGCACAGCCCGATGTTGAAATAGGCGTCGTTCCAGAAAGCCGCTTCAAGATCATCCACATAAACACCCGTGCCGACAACCCATCCCCAGGGCGCGAAACCGGCGACATGGGAAAACTTCTCGACCGGATCGGGAGCGCCGGGCTTCGGCCAGTAATAATCGACGAAGCCCTTGCCGCCCGCCTTCACCGTGTTCACGAATTCAACGAACAGCGCCTTGCCGTTCGGGTCCTTGTTGGCGGTGAGATCCGTGCCGTTCATCTCAGGCTTGATCGGGTGCATCACCATTTTGGGATGCATGTCGTTGATCCAGAAATAGCCGCTGCCATTGCCATAGCGCATCGCCGCGATCGTCGTCTTGGCCTGCTGCTGCGCCGCCTCCCGCGTCAGGGCGCCGCTCTGTTCCAGGCGATGATATTGCTCGATAATGGCGACGGCCGTCTCGTTCATGGACGCCAGCCCCGCTTTGCGCTCGCGCTCCATCTCGTGAAAGGTCTCGAACAGACTGAATGTCAGGGCTGCGGTCAATATTACCAGAAACAATGCGACGAGCGCATAAAGGCGCATGGATATCGTGACGTTTTTCATATTCCCCCCAATGCCGCCGACGGCACTTCGATCAGCCGATCTTAAAGGGTAGAAATTTATTATTATTAAATACACCTGTTATACGTTGGTAGTATTCCGGGTCACGGCAATGGAAACCGGAAATACTCACCGCCACGGTCGGAAGCCGGCATAACTGACCGGAATTCGGCAAGGACCTTGCGGTTTTAAAGTAGTCGTTAACCCCCGTCGCCCTATTCTCTCTCGCCAAAATAGGTTGCTTGGAGACGCGCGATGGCACGGCCGAATTTCCGCTTTACGCATTATGATCTGAAGGAATTGCGGGCTGGGACGATCATTGAAGTATCCCTGTCGGCCGTCAACAATGTGCGGCTGCTGACAGGCGCAAATTTCCAGCGGTTCACCGAATTGCTGGACTTCAAATATCTCGGCGGCGTCGCGAAAAAATCGCCGATCCGTGTCACCATTCCCGAGACATCGCACTGGCATCTGGTGGTCGATGCCGAAGGCCATAGCGGCCTGGCGGAATCCTCGGTCAAGATGCTGCCGGCGCTGGCACCCGCCACCTCGCACCGCAAAGCGTCCTGATTTCTTTAACAAACAAGGAGATAGTGCGGTTTCCCGACTCTTTTTGCCAGCCACTTGATTCTTTTTATTAAGAGCGGCGCTACTCCAACAGAACCGCGCAGATGCGCTAACGCGATCCACGCTCGCGTCGCAGCTTCGCCCACCAGTCGAGACGCTTGCGGATTTCCCGCTCGAACCCTCGATCGGGCGGATCGTAAAACGTCGTGCGCCCCATTTTTTCCGGGAAATAGTCCTGCCCTGAAAAGGCATCCGGCTCGTCATGGTCATATCGGTAGCCGTCGCCGTAACCTTCGCCCTTCATCAGCTTGGTCGGCGCGTTGAGGATATGTTTCGGCGGCACCAGCGAACCGTTCTCCTTGGCCGCCCGCATAGCGGACTTGAAGGCATTATAGACGGCGTTCGATTTCGGCGCGGTGGCGAGATAGACGCAGGCCTGCGCCAGCGCCAGCTCCCCCTCCGGCGAACCGAGATAATCATAGGCGTCTTTGGCGGCGTTGCAGACGGCGAGCGCCTGCGGATCGGCAAGACCGATATCCTCCACCGCCATGCGCACCAGCCGCCGCCCGATATAAAGCGGGTCTTCGCCGGCATCGAACATGCGGCACAGATAATAAAGCGCAGCATCCGGGTCGGAGCCACGCACCGATTTATGCAGCGCGGAAATGAGATTGTAGTGGCCGTCCTGGCCCTTGTCGTACAAAGGCGCACGTCGCTGCACGATGCGCGTCAGCCCCTCGGTATCGAAAGTCTCGTCCTTCCGCGCCGCACGCCAGACCTCTTCGGCAAGCGTCAGCACGGCGCGGCCGTCGCCATCGGCCATGCGGATCAGGCTTGCACGCGCCTCTTCGGTCAGCGGCAGGAGCTTCTGCTCCGCCTCCTCGGCCCGCTTCAGAAGTTCGCTGAGGCTCTCCTCGTCATGCGAGCCGAACGTCAGGACGCGCGCGCGCGACAAAAGAGCGGCGTTGAGTTCGAAGGACGGATTTTCGGTGGTAGCACCCACCAGAATGATGGTGCCATCCTCCATGACCGGCAGGAAGCTGTCCTGCTGGGCGCGGTTGAAACGGTGGATCTCATCGACGAAAAGCAGCGTCTGCCGGCCGTTCATCCGGCGTGTGCGCGCCGCTTCGAAAACCTTCTTGAGATCGGCAACGCCGGAAAAAATCGCCGAGATTTGCTCGAAGGCCAGCCCCGCTTCGCCGGAAAGCAGCCGGGCGACCGTTGTCTTGCCAGTTCCGGGCGGCCCCCAGAAGATCATCGATCCGAGCGAGCCGCTGTCGATCATGCGGCGCAGCACGCCCTCCTCACCCGTCAGATGCGGCTGCCCACTCACCTCCGCCAACGTCTTCGGACGCAGGCGATCGGCAAGAGGCCGCCGGTTGGCGACCTCGACAGGCACTTGTGGGGCAAAGAGGTCGTCACTCATCGCAGGAACTGCCGGATACGTTGCCCGTCACGCAGGATTTCCACGCGCCAGAAGCCGGGATTGTCATCCAGAGCTTTCTCGACAGCAGCCGTGGAGCCGATATCCGCACCATTCAGCGACAGGATGACATCCTTGGGCTGGAAACCGACACGATAGGCTGGCGAACTGCGCTTCACATCGGTGATGACGACGCCGGTCACCTGCGAAGGCATCCGCAGCTCGTCGGCAAGTTTCGGCGAGAGATTGGCAACCGTAGCACCGGCGAAGGGATTGCGTCCCTCGAGCAACCGCTCGTCACGCGGCGCGGTTTCCGGCGCCGTATCGAGCGCGATGGTCGCTTTCTTCTCGCTGCCCTTGTCCATGACAGTCAGTTCGGCGGATTTGCCGATGCCGGCCGTCGTCAGGCGATAACCCAGCGCATCCGGATGCTCCACCTCGAAGCCGTTGACGGCCGTAACGACCTGTCCAGGCTCAATGCCCGCCTTTTCCGCCGGGCCGCCCTTGACCACGCTGACGACGAGCGCGCCGCGCGCGCGGTGCAGGCCGAGCGCCTCGGCCACATCCGACGTCACCGGATCGAAGGTCGCGCCGATATAGGGCCGCTCGAAGCTCGCATCGCCACGCTCGGCGGCAGCGACGAACACACGGACCAGATTGGCGGGAATGGCGAAACCGATGCCGTTCGAACCGCCACCCTTGGAGAAGATGGCTGTGTTGATGCCGATCAGCTCGCCCGCCATGTTCATCAGCGCACCGCCGGAATTGCCGGGGTTGATGGAGGCATCGGTCTGGATGAAGAAGCCGAAATCGCCCTGCGTCACCTGGTTGCGCGCCAGCCCCGAGACGATGCCGCTCGTCACGGTCTGGCCGACACCGAAGGGATTGCCGATGGCAAGCACCAGATCGCCCACCTCGATGGCATCCGAATTGCCGAGCGACAGCACCGGAAACTGTTCCTTCGCATCGATCTGCAGAATGGCGAGATCGATGCGGTCATCCTTCAGCAGCACCTTGGAGGAAAACTCACGTCCATCCGCCAGCGCCACCTTGATGTCGTCAGCACCGTCGATGACATGGTTGTTGGTCACGACAAGGCCGCCGGCGGTCACGATCACGCCCGAGCCGAGCGACGACTGCTTTTCCGTGCGGTTCGGCATCTGCTGGCCGAAAAACTGCTCGAAGAACGGGTCGCCGGCAAACGGCGACAGACGCCGCTGCACCACGCGCTCGGCATAGACGTTCACCACAGCACCCGCGGTACGCTTGACCAACGGCGCGAAGGAAAGCTGCATTTCCGTGTGGCTTGAGGGCACGGCCCTGTTGTCCTGCGCCTGCGCTGCCACTGGCAAGAGAATGAGCGCGGCAAGAAAGCCGGTGGACAGATACTTCAACACGCTTCGCATGTGATTCCTCATCGTCATCAGTATGATGGAGTTATAACGCCAAAGCCTGTAAAGCAAAGAGCGGCAAGATGATGGCCAACCTTTTCGATGCGATGGCGCGCTTGGGCAGGTGGAACCAACCACCCCGCATTTTGGTTTCATCCGCATCTGACTGTCCTCAAAAGAGACGATCCATGCATCTGAAACAGATACTTCTTGCCTCCGGCATCATCCTCGCCTGCTCTTCACTCGGTTCGCCCGCCAGCGCCGCAAGCTTCGACTGCACGAAGCCGGATCTCGCGGCGGACGAAAAAGCCATCTGCGACAACCGCGCCCTCAACGATCAGGACGTGAAGATGGTCACCACCTTCGACATCCTGACCCAGCTGATGGCGATGGGCGCTCGCGACACTTTGCGTGAAGAACAGAGCAAATGGCTGAAAAGACGCCAGGAATGCGCGGCGGATGTTGCCTGCCTGACTGGCGCTTATGAGGAACGCATGAAGAAGCTGGGCGAGGCCTTCCAGAGCATCAACAGACCGCTTTGACTTGTGCAACGCCACTTAGGCCACGCGAATGATATTCTCCATCAACCCGTGCAGCTGGTCACGATAACCGGTTCTGGCTGAAGGTGCGTCCTCGCGTGACGTCATCACCACTGAAAGGCGTTTGGCGGGTACGATGTAAAGCATCTGCCCGCCATAACCCCAGGCATAATAGACCGTCGAACCCGCCATCTCCTTGATGAACCAGCAATAGCCGTAACCATCGCCGTTGAAGACGGAATTGGTGCGCTGCTGCCAGGATTGGTCGATCCAGCCTTGGGAAATCAGCCGCTCGCCGCCGGGCGTCACGCCGCCTCGCCGGTAAAGCTCGCCAAAGGCCAGCAGTGACCGCGCCGTCATCGCCATCTGGTTGCCGCCGAGATAGATGCCCTGCGGATCGCGCTCCCAGCCGCCGATGGAAAACCCTTCCAGCGGCCGGAACCAGTCGCGCGCCAAAGACAGCGTCGAGCGGCCGGATGCCTTGGTCAGTATCGCCGAAAGCAGATGCGTGGACCCCGTGGAATAAAGCATGCCGCCATCAGGCTCTCCGGCAAATCCCGATCCCAGCGCCATCCTCACCCAGTTGCGGCTGGCGACCCAGCGACCGTAATTAGGGCCGGACATGCGCTCCAGACCTGATTGCATGGAGAGCAGGTTGCCGATGGTGACCCTTTCCAGACGCGGATCGGGGTTCTGCGGAAAATCGGCGCGCAGAACAGTCGCGATCGGCTGATCGGTCCCCACGAGTATCTTGCGATCGATCGCCATGCCGACCAGCGCCGAAATGACCGATTTCGAGGCCGACTTGATGTTGGTGGAACCGTTTAATCCAGCACCATGATAGGCGCGACTGGCGACCTCCTCGCCATCGATGCTGACGATGACGGCCTTGAGGCTCGAAAGCGCATCCGCCTCGCTAAGTAACGGATCGAAACGAGCGCCATTGCCAGACGCTTGCGCACGGGCAAGCCGGGCAAAGGGTAGAGACGCGATAAGGCCGAGTGCGGTTCGTCTTTTCATGATGGAGAAGTTAGGCATCGCCGCGCTCTGGAAAAGACCCGATGGACGGACTTCACTCCAATGTGACTGCGGGATGGCCGGCGACCGGCTGAAGATACTCGAATTATTACAGGGAAACAGCACGTTGCGCAGGTTTGGAGAATCAAGGTCTCAGGCAATTGAATCGGTTTCTGAACTGCAACGCTGCGGCCGCCGAAAGCACAAAAAAAGCCGCTCAAAGAAGAGCGGCTGATTGGGACGATAAATCTGCCCTCACACTCAACGTCATCCTCGGGCTTGACCCGAGGATCCATAACGTTAGCGGCTTATGGATCCTCGCCTCAAGGGCGAGGATGACGGAGGAAAAGCTGCGGACCTTCGCCCTCCACCGGAAACCGTCCGAACGACAGCTTACTCCGGCAAAATCCGCACAGCACCCTTGTCCGCGCTCGACGCAAAGGCCGCATAGGCCTTCAGCGCCGTCGTGACATTGCGCTTGCGCGGTGCCTCCGGCTTCCAGCCAAGCTCTTCCTGTTCGGCGCGACGCGACGCCAGTTCGGCATCCGGCACGTTGAGGTTGATCGTGCGGTTCGGAATGTCGATCTCGATCAGATCGCCCTGACGTACGAGGCCGATGGCGCCGCCCTGTGCTGCTTCCGGCGAGGCGTGGCCGATGGAAAGGCCGGACGTGCCGCCCGAAAAACGCCCGTCGGTGATCAGCGCACAGGCTTTGCCGAGGCCCTTGGATTTCAGATAGCTGGTCGGGTACAGCATTTCCTGCATGCCAGGCCCGCCCTTCGGTCCTTCGTAACGGATGACGACGACGTCGCCCGCCTTGACCTCGTTGCTGAGAATGCCCTTCACCGCCGCGTCCTGGCTTTCGTAAACGACCGCCGGGCCGGTGAATTTCAGGATGGATTCATCGACACCCGCCGTCTTCACGATGCAGCCGTCAAGCGCGATATTGCCGTAAAGCACGGCCAGACCCCCATCCTTGGAGAAGGGTTTTTCAACCGAGCGGATGACGCCGTTTTCGCTGTCGGTATCCAGATCGTCCCAGCGCGAGGACTGGCTGAAGGCCACCTGCGTCGGCACGCCGCCGGGTGCGGCCTTGAAGAACTGGCGCACCGTTTCGCTATTGGTGCGGGTGATGTCCCAGCGGTCGATGGCGTCGCCAAGCGTCGCCTCGTGCACCGTATAGGTGTCGCGGTTGATGAGACCGCCGCGCTCCAGCTCGCCGAGAATGCGCATGATGCCGCCGGCGCGGTGAACGTCTTCCATGTGCACATCCTGCTTGGCGGGCGCGACCTTGGAAAGGCAGGGAACCTTACGGGAAAGACGGTCGATGTCCTCCATGCCGAAATCGACGCCGCCCTCATGCGCCGCCGCCAGAATATGCAGCACCGTGTTGGTGGAGCCGCCCATGGCGATGTCCAGCGACATGGCGTTTTCGAACGCTGCCTTGTTGGCGATGGTGCGCGGCAGCACGGTTTCGTCGTCTTGCTCATAATGACGACGCGCCAGATCGACGATCAGATGACCGGCCTCGACGAACAGCCGCCTGCGATCCGAATGGGTGGCGAGCGTCGAGCCGTTGCCGGGCAAGGACAATCCCAGCGCCTCGGTCAGACAGTTCATGGAGTTGGCGGTGAACATGCCGGAACAGGAACCGCAGGTCGGGCAAGCGGAACGCTCGATGACCGCAACATCCTCATCGGAAATCTTGTCATCGGCAGCCGCGACCATGGCGTCGACCAGATCGAGCGCAACCGTCTTGCCGTGCATGACCACCTTGCCGGCTTCCATCGGCCCGCCGGACACGAAAACGGAGGGAATATTGAGGCGCATCGCCGCATTCAGCATGCCGGGGGTGATCTTGTCGCAGTTGGAAATGCAAACCATCGCATCGGCGCAATGGGCATTGACCATATATTCCACCGAATCCGCGATGATCTCGCGCGACGGCAGTGAATAGAGCATGCCATCATGGCCCATGGCGATGCCGTCATCGACCGCGATGGTGTTGAATTCCTTGGCGACGCCGCCCGCCGCCTCGATTTCGCGGGCAACGAGCTGGCCGAGATCCTTCAGATGCACATGGCCCGGCACGAATTGCGTGAAGGAATTGACCACCGCGATGATCGGCTTGCCGAAATCGCTGTCCTTCATGCCGGTGGCGCGCCAAAGGCCGCGCGCGCCCGCCATGTTGCGGCCGTGGGTTGTCGTTCTGGAGCGATAGGCTGGCATGGTGTTTTCCTCGATCTCTTAGGCAGAAGAGCGCATTGCCGCAACGCGGTCAAAAAGCCCTCGCCCTATTTTGCGGTTTTTCTAGCGCAAACCGCAAGCCCTGTCACTGCCACCTTCGGGCAAAACAGTACGGTTCGGTACGGTACGCTCTTTCTCTGCCCGCAATTCAGGTTGTTTTTCATCACAAATGCGCGATTTCCGCCGCCCGATCATTGTTTTTGCGCAGAGCGCTGAAACATATCTGTGCAGCGGCCGTATAGCCTATCATAATCGATTTATCGCCGATGCACCCGGCTTTTGTGGAGGTTGAAATGCCCGCCTATCGTCCGCCCCTCATCGCGGCAAGCGAAATCACGCCAAAGAACGTCTACCTGTCGAGACGCAACTTCCTCGGCACGGCGGCAGGGCTTGCGGCAGTCGGGCTTTCCGGCCGTGAGGCGATCGCCGCCCCGCTTGCGGCAAAAGCCGGCGCCTACAAGCTGGATGAAACGCTCACGCCGCTAGACGCCGTCACCAGCTACAATAATTTCTACGAATTCGGGGTGGGCAAATCCGACCCCAAGGAAAATTCCGGCAAGTTCAAGCCTACCCCCTGGACGGTGAAGGTGGATGGCCTCGTCTCCAAACCGCAGGAATTCGGCATCGAAGACCTCATGAAATATCAGCTCGAGGAGCGCACCTATCGCATGCGTTGCGTCGAGGGCTGGTCGATGGTCATTCCGTGGATCGGCTTTCCCCTCGCGGCACTTCTCGACAAGGTGGAGCCGCTCGGCAGCGCGAAATACGTGTCCTTCGAAACCGTGGTGCGGCCGGAGGAAATGCCGGCCCAGAGCGGCCTGTTCCAGCCGCTGTCCTGGCCCTATGTCGAGGGCCTGCGTCTTGACGAGGCACGCCATCCGCTGACCATCCTCGCCGTTGGCCTTTACGGAGAAACGCTGCCGAACCAGAACGGCGCTCCGATCCGCCTCGTCGTTCCATGGAAATACGGTTTCAAGGGCATCAAATCCATCGTGCGGATTTCGCTTGTCGAAAAACAGCCGGAAACGACGTGGAAAAACTCAAACGCCCGCGAATACGGCTTCTATTCCAACGTCAATCCGCATGTGGACCATCCCCGCTGGAGTCAGGCGACGGAACAGCGCATCGGCGAAGGTGGCTTTTTCGGCACCCAGAACCGCCCGACGCTGATGTTCAACGGCTATGACGAGGTGGCAAGCCTTTATACCGGCCTGGACCTGAAAGCGAATTATTGACTATGGCCTTCGCCCTGCCGCTTCCCTCGCTGCCGAAGCGTTACCAGCCGGCGGCCATCTGGTCGCTCTATGTGGTCGGGCTCTGTCCGGGCGTGTGGTATTTCTATCTCGCCGCAACCGGCGGCCTCGGCTTCAATCCGGTCAAGGATTTCGAGCACCTGCTCGGCATCTGGGCGCTGCGTTTCCTGTGCATTGGCCTGCTGGTGACGCCGCTGCGCGACCTGTTCAACATCAACCTCATCGCCTATCGCCGGGCGCTGGGGCTGATCGCCTTTTATTACGTGCTGGCGCATTTCACGGTCTATCTGGTGCTGGATCGCGGCCTGGTCATCAGTTCCATCGCCGGCGATATTCTGAAGCGGCCCTATATCATGCTCGGCATGGCCGGGCTCATCACGCTCTTGCCCCTCGCGCTCACCTCCAACCGCTGGTCGATCCGCAAGCTCGGCAGCCGCTGGAACACGCTGCACAAGCTAGCCTATCTCGTGCTCATCGTCGGCGTGCTGCACTTCGTGCTGGCGCGAAAGTCGATCACGCTGGAGCCGGTTTTTTATATCAGCACGATGGTGATCCTGCTCGGGTATCGGCTGGTGCGGCCATCAATCATGACGATGAAGAGGGCGAAGCGCGCCAGACCCGTCCGGCAATAAGTGAAGCGGCCCCGATACCCCCGAGATAACAGATAATATTCCACAGCGAAAAAACGCGGCCGAGCAGCAAAGCCCCGGTCGCCGTGGCACGAAATGCGTCCAGTGCCGGAAAATGGATAAGCCGGATGAGTTCCACGACGACAACGACAAGAATAGCGACGTGAACCTCATGGTCGTGCCAGCGGGCAGGAAAGACCGCCGCCAGCAACAGGTAAACCATCGCCCCCCAGAGCACGGATCCGCCATATTTTACCGCCACGAACGGCAGCCCCACGTCGTAGCCGAATGCCCGCAGGCAAAGGCCACAGACGATCACCGCCACCGCACCCACCAAAAGCCGGACGCGGACAAAATAAGACGGGGATAGGTTTGGCAAGCCCATGCGAGCTCCTTCCGGTTTTCGTATGAAATGTGACGAATGCAAATCGGGGCGTGAACATGAGCACAGGGACAAGTCCAGCCGCAAGCCGCCTCTCCTTCTTGGACAATCT
This sequence comes from Rhizobium nepotum 39/7, assembly GCF_000949865.1. Taxonomy (GTDB): domain Bacteria; phylum Pseudomonadota; class Alphaproteobacteria; order Rhizobiales; family Rhizobiaceae; genus Agrobacterium; species Agrobacterium nepotum. The sequence goes on from NZ_JWJH01000031.1 coordinate 10,959, forward strand.
GCTTTGCGATACCTATCCCTGGGGCGAACTCAAGGGCATCAGGCGCTTTATCGTCGAGTTTCTATATTTCGGCATCAAGGAAGCCCGCTCCTGCCTGTTTGCGGGCTTGTTCTTCATCTCGATTTTCGTGATGCCGCATGGCGGGCTGTTCGGCATTCCCCGTTATGACGTATTGCTGGTCATTGCGCTCGGCATACAGTTCTTCATGATCTGGAGCAGGTTGGAAACGCTTGATGAGGCCAAGGCCATCCTGTTGTTCCATATCGTCGGTTTTGCGCTGGAAGTATTCAAGACCTCCAGCGCCATCCAGTCCTGGTCCTATCCGGATTTCGCCTATAGCAAAGTCCTCGGTGTGCCGCTGTTTTCCGGCTTCATGTATGCTGCCGTTGGCAGCTACATCATTCAGGCGTGGCGCCTGCTGGATGTGCGCATTCGCCACTATCCCGCCTATTGGATGGCAACGCTGATCGGGATAGCCATCTACGCCAACTTCTTCACGCATCACTTCATCGGCGATTACCGCTGGTACATCGCCGCCTGCGCAATCGGCCTCTATTCCCGCGCAACCGTCGTCTTCCGGCCCTATGATCGTGACCGCAAGATGCCCCTGCTGCTCGCCTTCATCCTGATCGGCTTTTTCGTCTGGCTGGCGGAAAACATCTCCACCTTCTTCGGGATATGGAAATATCCCGATCAGATAGGCGCTTGGTCCGTCGTGCATATCGGCAAATGGAGTTCATGGTCGCTGCTGGTCGTCATGACCTTCACCATCGTCGCGCACCTCAAACACATCAAGGGTCGCATCCACGTTCCGGAATGAGACAGAACTTTTCCGAGGTAACGTTGAGCGGATGGTTCGCAGCCTGAGCGGTGCCCAGGAGTTGAGGCGTCCCTCCCCGTCATGCCTTCGATGATAGCCGCCCTGTAGCCGAACGCAAAAAGCCGGACGATCTCTCGCCCGGCTTCTTATTCACGACGCCTGAAAGGCGTCAGAACTTATGCAGCTTCAGCAGCAGCAGCTTCTGCAGCAACGCGAGCCTTGTCGGCTGCGCCCTTGGCGTCAACGTCGCGCTCGACGAATTCAACAACGGCGAGAGCCGCGTTGTCGCCCTGGCGGTAGCCTGCCTTCATGATACGCAGGTAGCCGCCGTTGCGGGTTGCGTAACGCGAAGCGATCGCGTCGAACAGCTTGCGAACGGCGTCCTGATCCTTGATCTGCGAGATCGCCTGACGACGAGCGTGCAGGTCGCCGCGCTTGCCGAGAGTGACGAGACGCTCGACGATCGGGCGGATTTCCTTCGCCTTAGGAAGCGTGGTTACGATCTGCTCATGGGTGATGAGCGAAGCAGCCATGTTGGCAAACATTGCCTTGCGGTGGCTGGCGGTTCTATTGAGCTTGCGGCCTGAATTTCCGTGGCGCATTGCTATTCTCCTTTAGTGCAGGTTTCCTGTCCGGGCCTGCCGTTTCCTGGCACATGCAGGTGACTTACCTGCTGTTTGACGGGGAAAGGCAGTCTTTAAAGGGTCTGCCTTTTTGCTTGTTAGTATTGGTCTTCGTAACGCTTGGCGAGATCTTCGATGTTCTCAGGCGGCCATGCCGGTACTTCCATACCGAGGTGCAGGCCCATGGAAGCGAGAACTTCCTTGATTTCGTTCAGCGACTTGCGACCAAAGTTCGGCGTGCGAAGCATTTCGGCTTCGGTCTTCTGGATCAGGTCGCCGATGTAAACGATGTTGTCGTTCTTCAGGCAGTTTGCCGAACGAACCGACAGCTCGAGCTCGTCGACCTTCTTGAGAAGCGCCGGGTTGAACGCGAGTTCGGTAACCGATTCTTCTTCTGCTTCCTTCTGCGGCTCGTCGAAGTTGACGAAGACGCCGAGCTGATCCTGAAGAATGCGAGCGGCGAAGGCAACGGCGTCTTCGCCGGAAACCGAACCGTTGGTCTCGATCGTCATGATCAGCTTGTCATAGTCGAGAACCTGGCCTTCACGGGTGTTTTCCACCTTGTAGGACACTTTCTTGACCGGAGAATAGAGGCTGTCCACCGGAATGAGGCCGATCGGGGCATCTTCCGCGCGGTTGCGCTCAGCCGGTACGTAACCCTTGCCGTTGTTGACGGTGAATTCCATGCGGATTTCAGCGCCCTCGTCCAGCGTGCAGATCACGTGGTCGGGGTTCAGGATCTCGATGTCACCAACCGTCTGGATATCGCCAGCGGTCACGGAACCCGGACCCTGCTTGCGCACGACCATGCGCTTGGAATCGTCGCCATCCATCTTGATAGCGATTTCCTTGATGTTGAGCACGATATCCGTCACGTCTTCCCGAACGCCGGGAATGGAGGAGAATTCGTGCAGGACACCGTCGATCTGCACGGCCGTCACAGCGGCGCCACGCAGAGAAGACAACAGAACGCGACGCAGCGCGTTGCCGAGGGTGAGGCCGAAACCACGCTCCAGCGGCTCGGCAACGAGCGTTGCCTTGATGCGGCTGGACGAGGTGAACTCGACCTTGTTCGGCTTGATAAGTTCCTGCCAGTTCTTCTGAATCATCTTTAAACCTTCCGTTCGCCGCCACCATCCAATCGTGACGGACCGAGCATGAAAACACCGAGAGGAACCTAATTCAGCGGTTCATCGGTGGGTTCTTGAGCGCAAGTCCGTCGATCGAAATCGACGCGCACACGCCAGATACACGAAAATTCCGCCAGACCTGAGGAAAGGCGGAATTTCCGAACCACGGTCGCGTCAGACGCGGCGCTTCTTGCGCGGACGGCAACCATTGTGCGGGATCGGCGTCACGTCGCGAATGGAAGTGATCATGAAACCGGCAGCCTGCAGGGCGCGAAGTGCCGATTCACGACCGGAGCCCGGACCGCAAACTTCAACTTCAAGCGACTTCATGCCGTGTTCCTGAGCCTTCTTCGCGCAATCTTCAGCAGCGATCTGGGCAGCAAACGGGGTCGACTTACGCGAACCCTTGAAGCCCTTGGCACCAGCGGACGACCAGGCGATAGCATTGCCCTGTGCGTCGGTGATGGTGATCATCGTGTTGTTGAAGGTCGAGTTGACGTGCGCGACGCCCGACGTGATATTTTTACGTTCGCGACGGCGAACGCGTGCGGCTTCCTTGGCCATATTATACCTTTCATTGATCTCTTCACCGCCGTAACACCAGCGGCTACACCGGCGACAAACCCGTATCCGAGCTTTACGCCAAACTCAGAAAGGCTGGCGCAGACCGCACCAGCCTCTCTTTTCCGGAGAACCGGAAAATTACTTCTTCTTACCAGCGATAGCCTTCGCCGGACCCTTACGGGTGCGGGCGTTGGTGTGCGTGCGCTGACCGCGGACCGGAAGGCCACGACGGTGACGCAGGCCGCGGTAGCAGCCGAGGTCCATCAAACGCTTGATGTTCATCGAAGTATCACGACGAAGATCGCCTTCGACCTGATAGTCGCGGTCGATGGCTTCGCGGATCTGAAGAACTTCAGCATCCGTCAGCTGATGAACGCGCTTTTCAGCCGGAATACCGACCTTGGTCATGATTTCCTGCGCGAATTTCGGACCAATCCCGTGAATATAGGTCAGCGCAATAACAACGCGCTTCGCAGTCGGGATGTTGACGCCAGCGATACGTGCCACGTCTTTTCTCCTTGGTTCCAGTTGCCATCCGGCAAGTGGTGATTCCATTTGAGCGGCACGAAACCGCCAGTTCAAAATTGATGTCCGTGACAAGTCAAAACGACTGAACCCGGATCTCCCTTCCCTCAGGGAAATCCGCGCCAGTCGCTTGGGATGTCGCGAGTTGGCGCGGTGTTTAACGGAATCAGCGCAAAAAAGCAACCGGCTCCGCCAAGATTCTTTTGCGATCCAGTGGATCTGTTAACCCGGGAGAACGGAATATCAGCAGAAAGCTGTTCAAAGCTCTCGCCACCCCGCTCCGGTCCTCAGGCCGAGGCTTTCTCGAGAACGCCTTCAATAGCCTCGGTGACGGCATCGACATCCGCCATTCCATCAAGCGTCACAAGCTCGCCCTGCTCGCTGTAGTAGCTCGACAGCGGCGCGGTTTTCTCGCGATATTCCGTCAGCCGCTTGCGGAAAGCTTCCGGATTGTCGTCCGACCGAACCGTACCGCCGGCGGCGATGGTCTCCGCGACGCGGTTTTCGATTCGGCGAATCAACGCTTCTTCGTCCACCTTCAGTTCAATGACGGCATCAAGGGCAAGATTCTTCTTGCGCATGTTCTCGGCAAGCGCCTTGGCCTGCGGAACGGTGCGCGGATAGCCGTCGAGAATAAAGCCCTTGGCACAGTCCGGCGCTTCGATGCGTTCGGAAACGATCTGATTGACGATATCGTCGGAAACCAGCCCGCCGGCGTCCATGACGGCCTTGGCGCGCTTGCCGATTTCGGTGCCCGCGCTGACAGCAGCGCGAAGCATGTCACCGGTGGAAAGCTGCGGGATCCCATACTTGTCAGTCAGGCGTTTGGCCTGGGTTCCCTTGCCCGCACCCGGCGGACCCAAAAATATCAGTCTCATCGTCCCCTCTTTCCTCCACGCAACTTCGACTTCTTGATCAGCCCTTCATACTGCTGCGCGATCAGGTGACCCTGAATCTGCGCAACCGTGTCCAGAGTTACACTGACAACGATCAAAAGCGAAGTACCACCAAGGGCTAACGGAATGCCCGTACGTGCGATAAGTGTCTCAGGAAGGATACACACGAAGACCAGATAAATCGCGCCGACCACGGTGATGCGGGTCAGGACGTAATCGATGTACTCCGCGGTGCGCTCGCCCGGACGAATGCCCGGAATGAAGCCGCCGTGCTTCTTGAGGTTATCGGCCGTGTCCTTCGGATTGAAGACGATAGCCGTGTAGAAAAACGCGAAGAATGCAATCAGCAGGCCGTAGAGAGCCATGAACAGCGGCTGCCCGTGCTGCAGCGACGCGATGATGGCCGTCGCCCATGGCGGCAGATTGGTGTTTCCAGCAAAACCGGCAGCCGTCGCGGGCAGAAGCAGCAGCGAGGATGCAAAGATCGCGGGAATGACACCGGCCGTGTTGAGCTTCAGCGGCAGATGCGAAGTATCGCCCTGGAACATCCGGTTGCCGACCTGGCGTTTCGGATATTGTATCAGCAGACGGCGCTGGGCGCGTTCCACGAAAACGATCAGCGCGATGACACCGATCGCCACGATGACGACCATGAGGATGAGCGTCGTCGACAGCGCACCGGTACGGCCGAGTTCCAGCGTGCCGGCCAGCGCCTTGGGCAGGCCTGCGGCAATGCCCGCGAAGATGATGAGCGAAATACCGTTGCCGATACCGCGCGAGGTGATCTGCTCGCCGAGCCACATCAGGAACATCGTGCCGCCGAGCAGCGTGATGACGGTGGAGATACGGAAGAACAGGCCGGGATCGACCACAAGGCCGTTGCCGCTTTCAAGGCCGACGGCGATGCCGTAGGCCTGCAGTGTACCCAGCAGCACCGTGCCGTAACGCGTGTACTGGTTGATGATCTTGCGACCGGCTTCGCCTTCCTTCTTCAACGCTTCGAGCGAGGGCACGACCGAGGTCATGAGCTGCACGATGATCGAAGCGGAGATGTAAGGCATGATGCCGAGGGCGAAAATCGCCATACGCTCGACTGCGCCACCCGCAAACATGTTGAAAAGACCGAGAATACCGTTGGCCTGGCCCTGGAAGGCCTGCGCATAGGCTTCTGGGTTCAGACCCGGAAGCGGAATATGGGTGCCGAGACGGTAGACGAGAAGTGCGGCAAGAGTAAACCAGAGACGCTTTTTCAGATCCTCCGCCTTAGCGAAGGTCGAAAAATTCAGGTTCGAAGCCAGTTGTTCCGCTGCTGAAGCCATAAATTTCTCCGAATGACCCTTGCCGGCCAGCGAAACCGGCCAATGCGGAAAGGTCTAAAAATACCGGTTCAAAAACGGGCTTCGGACGAACACGGCATTACGCCGCCATCATGCCTCACCCTGTTTTTTTATGTCCTATCCCCTCCCCTACGGAAGTTCAAGAACTGTGAGGCTCTCCCTGCGGCACTTTATGCCGCAAGCGGCACGCATAACAGCTGTACCGCGAAGAGTTTGCCATGATGCCTCCATAAATCGATTTAGATCGGAGCACCACAAGCCAGGGAGCGCAAACGCCCGGAGCGACCTGCTCCGGGCGTCTGAAGTCTATATATTACTCGGAGGCTTCTGCTGCAACTGCGAGAAGCTTGATCGAGGCGCCAGCCTTCTCAATCTTTTCGAGTGCAGGCTTGGAAGCGCCGGCAACTTCAAAAGCGACCTTGGTCGTCAGTTCGCCGTCAGCCAGAATGCGAACGCCGTCCTTGGTGCGACGGATCACGCCGGCAGCCTTGAGGGCGGCAGCGTCGATCGTTGCGGAAGCGTCGAGCTTCTTGGCGTCGATGGCGGTCTGAATGCGGCCGAGCGATACAACAGCAAATTCGGAAGCGAAGATGTTGTTGAAACCGCGCTTCGGCAGACGACGGTAGATGGGCATCTGACCGCCTTCAAAACCGTTGATGGCGACGCCGGAACGAGCCTTCTGACCCTTCACACCGCGACCACCGGTCTTGCCCTTGCCAGAACCGATACCGCGACCTACGCGGGTACGGTCCTTGGAGGAGCCTTCGTTGTCTCTGATTTCATTGAGTTTCATGATAGGTTACTCCGTCTCACTTCTCGTCAACGACGCGAACGAGATGCTGGACCGCACGGATCATGCCGCGAACCGCAGGAGTATCTTCCAGGGTGCGCTGACGGTGCATCTTGTTGAGACCCAGACCGACCAGCGTCTGACGCTGGATTGCCGGGCGGCGGATGGGGCTGCCGATCTGTTCGACCGTGACAGTCTTCTTGGCTTCAGTAGTCTTCTTGGCCATGATCCAGCTCCTTATTCTTCAGAAGCGTTGCCGGAAGCGGCACGGCGAGACTGAAGGGTCGCATACTTCAGACCGCGCTGTGCAGCGATGTCCTTGGGATGAACCTGATGCTTCAGAGCGTCGAACGTTGCGCGAACCATGTTGTACGGGTTCGAGGAACCGGTCGACTTGGCAACAACGTCGTGAACGCCCAGCGTTTCGAAAACAGCGCGCATCGGACCACCGGCGATGATACCGGTACCGGCCTTGGCCGAACGCAGCAGAACCTTGCCTGCGCCGTGACGGCCATTGACGTCGTGATGCAGCGTGCGGCCATCGCGCAGCGGAACGAAGATCAGATCGCGCTTTGCGCTCTCGGTTGCCTTACGGATGGCTTCCGGAACTTCGCGAGCCTTGCCGTGACCGAAGCCAACGCGGCCCTTCTGGTCGCCGACGACGACGAGAGCGGCGAAGCCGAAGCGACGGCCACCCTTAACAACCTTTGCAACGCGGTTGATCGCGACCAGCTTGTCGACGAATTCGCTATCGCGCTCTTCACGGTTCTGGCGATCGTCGCGAGAACCTCTTTTTTCCTGTGCCATTGTCCTTGTCCTTTTTCTTTTACGGGTGGAACGGCAAACGAAAAGACCACCGGCCTCGATGAAGAGACCCGCATGGCCCGGTGAAAATCCGCCCGGATCATTGTCCGGGCGGATAAAACATTAGAAGTTCAGACCGCCTTCGCGGGCAGCTTCTGCCACAGCCTTGATACGGCCATGATAGATGAACGCGCCACGGTCGAATACGACATCCTTGACGCCAGCCTTGACGCCACGCTCGGCAACGAGCTTGCCTACGACAGCTGCTGCTGCAACGTCGGCGCCGGTCTTGAGCGAGCCGCGCAGATCGGCTTCGAGCGTGGAGGCAGACGCAAGCGTCTTACCAGCAACGTCATCGATGATCTGGGCGTAGATGTTCTTCGACGAGCGATGAACCGACAGGCGCGGACGGCCGTTGGCAACCGCCTTGATCTGGCGGCGCACACGGCTCGCGCGACGTGCAAGTGCTTCTTTCCTGCTAGCCATTTCGCGTGATCCTTACTTCTTCTTGCCTTCTTTGCGGACAATACGCTCTTCAGCGTACTTCACGCCCTTGCCCTTATAGGGCTCGGGACCACGGTATTCGCGGATTTCCGCGGCTACCTGACCGACCTGCTGCTTGTTGATACCGGAAACGATGATTTCCGTCGGCTTCGGCACGGCAATGGTGATGCCGACCGGAGGCTCGTAAACAACATCGTGGCTGAAACCGAGAGCCAGCTGCAGGTTCTTGCCCTGCAGGGCGGCACGGTAACCGACGCCGTTGATTTCGAGCTTGCGTTCGTAGCCGTCCTTAACACCCTTGAAGATGTTCTCGATCATCGTGCGGGACATGCCCCACTTGGAACGAGCATCCTTGGAGTTATTGGCCGGCGTTACGGAAACGCCATTATCTTCGAGTTTCAGCTGAATATCGTCATTAGCGACGAAAAACAGTTCACCCTTCGGGCCCGTAGCAGTGACCTTCTGGCCGTCGACATTGGCCGTAACACCTGCTGGAACCTGAACGGGCTTTTTACCGATACGAGACATTGTTCAATCCTGTCTGTTCGTTATGGAGATCCGTGCTCGGGTCTTAGAAGACCGAGCAAAGAACCTCGCCACCAACGTTCTGTTCGCGAGCTTGGTGATCGGCCATCACGCCCTTCGGGGTCGAAAGGATAGTGATGCCGAGGCCGTTCGCGACCTGCGGAATGGACTTAACCGAGACATAAACTCGGCGGCCCGGCTTGGAAACGCGGCCGATCTCACGGATCACGGACGCGCCTTCGTAGTACTTCAGCTCGATCGTGAATTCGGCCTTGCCGTTTTCGAAATCGCTCTTGGAATAACCGCGAATGTAGCCTTCAGCCTGCAGCACGTCGAGAACGCGTGCACGGAGGCTGGAAGCAGGCGTGCTTACCGAAGACTTACGGCGAGCAGCACCATTGCGGATGCGGGTGAGCATATCACCCAAAGGATCAGTCATGGTCATGTGCCCGTCTCCTTACCAGCTCGACTTGACAATGCCCGGCACCTTGCCGGAATTGCCCAGCTCACGAAGCGCGATACGCGACATCTTGAGCTTGCGATAGAACGCGCGCGGACGGCCCGTTACTTCGCAGCGGTTGCGGATACGCGTCTTCGAGCCGTCACGCGGCAGCGAAGCGAGCTTCAGAGTGGCCTTGAACCGGTCTTCGATCGGAAGGGACTGGTTCATCACGATCGCCTTCAGTGCAGCGCGCTTGGTGGCCTGCTGGGCGACCGAGTTGCGGCGGCGCTTGTTCTTTTCAACTGCGCTTGTTTTCGCCATATCGGAGTTCCTTTTCTACGCTCGTCGTTACGGTTAGGTACGGAACGGGAAGTTGAACTCTGTAAGCAGAGCCCGAGCTTCGTCGTCCGACGTCGCCGTCGTGCAAACGATGATGTCCATGCCCCACATCTGATCAACCTTATCGTAGTTGATCTCAGGGAACACAATGTGTTCCTTGATGCCCATGGCGAAGTTGCCACGGCCGTCAAAGCTCTTCGGGTTCAGACCCCGGAAGTCGCGAACGCGCGGCAGCGCGATGTTGACCAGGCGATCAAGGAATTCGTACATGCGTGCGCCACGAAGGGTAACCTTCGCACCGATCGGCATGCCTTCGCGAACCTTGAAACCAGCGATCGAGTTGCGAGCGCGGGTAACGACCGGCTTCTGGCCGGCAATTGCAGCCAGGTCACCGGCAGCGATGGTCGGCTTTTTGGAGTCAGCCGTCGCTTCGCCAACGCCCATGTTGATCACGATCTTTTCAAGCTTCGGGATCATCATCACGTTCGCGTAGGAGAACTTCTCCTGCATGGCGCCACGGATACGGGAAACGTACTCCGTCTTGAGACGCGGCTCGTACTTATCAGCCATCGATCACTTCTCCCGAACGCTTGGCCACGCGGACCTTCTTGCCGTCTACAACAGTGAAGCCAACGCGGGTCGGCTTGCCATCCTTATCGACGATGGCAATGTTGGAGATGTGCAAGGACGCTTCCTTGTTGATGATGCCAGCTTCCTGAGCCTGGGTCTGGCGCTGGTGACGCTTCACCATGTTCACGCCACGCACAACGGCACGGTCTTCTTTCGGCATCACCTGGATTACTTCGCCGGTACGGCCCTTGTCCTTACCGGTCAATACGACAACGTTGTCGCCTTTACGAATTTTCTGCATCGCATACGCTCCTTACAGTACTTCCGGAGCCAGCGAGATGATCTTCATGTGGTTCTTGGCGCGAAGTTCGCGCGGAACCGGTCCGAAGATACGGGTGCCGATGGGCTCTTTCTTATTGTCGATAAGAACGGCTGCGTTGTTATCGAAACGGATGACGCTGCCGTCAGCGCGACGGATGTCCTTGGCGGTGCGAACGACAACCGCCTTCATCACATCGCCCTTTTTGACGCGGCCGCGCGGAATAGCTTCCTTGATGGAAACGACAATAATGTCGCCAACAGAAGCATATTTGCGCTTCGAGCCGCCCAGCACCTTGATGCACATGACACGACGTGCGCCGGAATTATCCGCCACGTCGAGGTTTGTTTGCATCTGAATCATGTCAGGTCGCCTTCTTGTTGTTACCGGAACGGTTGGGCAAACTCTCCCGAGCGAGCCCCCTGCCCCAGCTTATGAATGTCTCTTCTTTTGCGCGGAAATGTCGTGACAGGGTGGTTTCCCTAGGGACCTTCCGTGCGCATCAAAGCAAAAGACGCTCGATTCACGAGCGTCCTTGCGGTGCTTCATACAGGATTTCGCGCCAAGTACAAGAGACCCGGCGCGATTCTGATGAAATTAAGCGTGGGCGGAAACGACCGTCCAGCGCTTGTCCTTGGAGATCGGTGCGCATTCCTCGATGGAAACGACATCGCCGACCTTATACTGATTGTTCTCGTCGTGTGCCTTGTACTTCTTCGAACGGCGAACGGTCTTTTGCATGAGCGGGTGAGCGAATCGGCGCTCAACCCGGACCACAACAGTCTTCTCGTTCTTGTCGGACACTACGACGCCCTGCAGAATGCGTTTCGGCATATTATTTTTCCTTAGGCCTTGGCTTCTGCCGCCTTCTGGCGGGCAATGGTTTTAACGCGGGCGATGTCCTTGCGGACTTCGTTGATGCGCGAGGACTTCTCCAGCTGGCCAGTCGCCTTCTGGAAGCGCAGGTTGAACTGCTCCTTCTTCAGATCGGCGAGTTTGTCCTTGAGCTGGTCGGCGCTGAGGCCGCGAACTTCATCGGCTTTCATGTGCCTTGCTCCTTACTCTGCGATGCGCTGTACGAAGCGCGTCTTGACCGAGAGCTTGGCAGCGCCGAGACGAAGCGCCTCGCGGGCGATCTCCTCGGTAACACCGTCGATCTCGAACATCATACGACCGGGCTTGACCTTGCATGCCCAGTATTCGACCGAACCCTTGCCCTTACCCATACGAACTTCGGTCGGCTTGGCCGTTACCGGAACGTCAGGGAATACGCGGATCCACACACGACCTGCGCGCTTCATGTAACGCGTGATCGCGCGGCGGGCCGCTTCGATCTCGCGTGCATTCACGCGGTTCGGTTCCTGCGACTTCAAGCCGAATTCACCGAATGCCAGGTCAAAGCCGCCCTTGGCGACGCCCTTGATGCGTCCCTTGAACTGCTTACGGTACTTAGTACGCTTTGGCTGCAACATTTTCTTACTTCTCCGAGCTTATCTTTCGCCAGCGTCAATCAAGCGTTTTCGCGACGACGATCGGGACGATCGCCACGCTCACGGCTTGCAGGGCCTTGAGCATCGCCTTCGAGACCACGACGTTCAGAAGCCATCGGATCGTGCTCAAGGATTTCGCCCTTGAAGATCCAGACCTTGATGCCGCAGATGCCGAATGCGGTTACGGCTTCAGCCGTACCGTAATCGATGTCCGCACGCAGCGTGTGCAGCGGAACGCGGCCTTCGCGGTACCATTCGGTACGAGCGATTTCAGCGCCACCGAGACGGCCGCCGCAGGTGATCTTGATGCCTTCGGCGCCAAGACGCATTGCGGATTGAACAGCGCGCTTCATCGCACGGCGGAAAGCCACGCGACGCTCGAGCTGCTGGGCGATCGACTGAGCGACGAGAGTCGCGTCGATTTCCGGCTTGCGCACTTCAACGATGTTGAGGTGCGTTTCAGAGTTGGTCATCTCGGAAAGCTTCTTGCGAAGCTTCTCGATGTCCGCGCCCTTCTTGCCGATGATCAGACCCGGACGAGCCGAGTGGATCGTAACGCGGCACTTCTTGTGCGGACGCTCGATAACCACCTTGGCGATACCGGCCTGCTTGAGTTCCTTGATCAGGTAAGCCCGGATCTTAAGGTCCTCATGCAGAAGCTTGCCGTATTCGGCGGTGTCAGCGTACCAGCGGCTGTCCCAGGTACGGTTGATGCCGAGGCGGAAGCCGATTGGATTGATTTTCTGACCCATTATGCGGCCTCCCCTTTTTCCTCAACTTCACGAACGACGATCGTGAGGTGAGAGAACGGCTTTTCAATGCGGGATGCACGACCACGGCCACGAGCGTGGAAACGCTTCATGGTGATGGACTTGCCAACATAGGCCTCGGCGACGACGAGAGCGTCGACGTCGAGGTCATGGTTGTTTTCCGCATTGGCAATCGCAGATTCGAGCGTCTTCTTGACGGTCCCTGCGATGCGCTTGCGGGAGAATTCGAGCTCGGCGAGAGCGCGATCAACCTTCTTGCCACGGATAAGAGCGGCAACCAGGTTCAGTTTCTGGGGGCTGACGCGGAGCGTGCGGGCAATGGCCTGAGCCTCATTGTCCTTCAGCCGGCGTTCGGTCTTAGCCTTCGCCATGATTACTTCCTCTTTGCCTTCTTGTCCGCGCCGTGACCGTAATAGGTACGGGTGGGAGAGAATTCACCGAACTTGTGTCCGACCATGTCTTCGTTGACCGAGACGGGCACATGCTTGCTGCCGTTGTACACGCCAAACGTCAGACCGACGAACTGCGGCAGGATCGTGGAGCGACGGCTCCAGATCTTGATTACTTCATTGCGTCCGCTTTCGCGCACCTTCTCAGCTTTAGTGAGAAGATAGCCGTCAACAAACGGACCTTTCCAAACTGAACGAGCCACTTGAGACTTCTCCTCTTACTTCTTGCGCTGATGGCGCGAACGCATGATGAACTTGTCGGTCGACTTGTTCGAACGGGTGCGCTTGCCCTTCGTGGGCTTGCCCCACGGAGTAACCGGGTGGCGACCACCCGACGTGCGACCTTCACCACCACCGTGCGGGTGGTCGACCGGGTTCATGACGACGCCGCGAACGTGCGGACGCTTGCCACGCCAACGCGAACGACCGGCCTTGCCGTCGTTGGTGTTGCCGTGATCGGAGTTCGAAACAGCGCCGATCGATGCCAGGCAGGAGCCGTGCACCAGACGCTGTTCGCCCGAGTTGAGACGCAGGATAGCCATACCGGCATCGCGGCCGACGAGCTGGACATACGTACCGGCGGAGCGGGCGATCTGACCACCCTTACCCGGCTTCATCTCGACGTTGTGGATGATCGAACCGACCGGAATGTTCTGAAGCGGCATAGTGTTGCCGGGCTTCACGTCCACTGCCTTGTCGGAGGCGATCACCTTGTCACCGGCAGCGAGACGCTGTGGCGCGAGAATGTAAGCCTGTTCGCCGTCGGTATACGTAACCAGCGCGATGAACGCGGTGCGGTTGGGGTCGTATTCCAGACGCTCAACGGTGCCTTCCACGTCGAACTTGCGACGCTTGAAGTCCACCAGACGATAGGTCCGCTTGTGACCGCCACCCTGGAACCGGACGGTGATCCGGCCCTGGTTGTTACGGCCACCCTTGGAGCTGAGGCCCTGGGTGAGGGCCTTTACCGGCTTGCCCTTGTAGAGCGAAGCGCGGTCCACGATAACCAGCTGACGCTGGCTCGGCGTGGTCGGATTGAAACTTTTCAATGCCATATTCTTGTTCCCTTTTGGGTCTTTGCCCGCTTGGGCCTAACCTTTAGAGTCCGGTGGACACGTCGATGGATTGACCTTCGGCGAGCGTAACGACGGCTTTCTTGACGTCTTTCAGCTTACCGGCGAACCCACGGAAACGACGGGTCTTACCCTTGCGGATAAGCGTGTTCACAGCCGTGACTTTGACACCGAAGAGAGCTTCCACGGCAGCCTTGATTTCAGGCTTGGAAGCGCTTTTGGCGACGTTGAATACGACCTGGTTCTGTTCGGATACCAGCGTCGACTTTTCCGTGATCGAAGGAGATACGATCACATCGTAGTGGCGAAGATCCGTCATTTGAACCGCTCCTCCAGAGCCTCTACAGCAGCCTTGGAAAGCACCAGCTTGCCACGACGCAGGATGTCGTAAACATTGATGCCCTGTACCGGCAGAACGTCCACATTCGGGATGTTCTGGGCTGCGAGCTTGAAGTTGCCATCAAGTTCGGCGCCACCGATAACGAGAGCGTTGGTCAGGCCAAGCGAAGCGAAGCTGCCCAGCAGAGCCTTGGTCTTTGCTTCGGACGCGACGAGCTGATCGATGATGATCAGGTCTTCAGCCTTCAGCTTTGCAGACAGGGCGTGACGCAGAGCAAGCGCGCGAACCTTCTTGGGAAGGTCGTGTGCATGGCTGCGAACGACCGGGCCGTGGGCCTTGCCGCCGCCGCGGAACTGCGGTGCGCGAGCCGAATGGTGACGAGCGCGGCCCGTACCCTTCTGCTTGTACATCTTCGCACCGGTACGGGAAACTTCCGCACGGGTCTTGGTTTTGTGGGTTCCCTGCTGCTTCTTTGCAAGCTGCCAGCGAACCATACGGGCCAGGATGTCCTGGCGGGGATCGAGGCCGAAAATCTCGTCCGACAGAGAAACCTTGCCGGCGTCTTTTCCCTCGAGGGTCTTGACGTTCAATTCCATGATAAGGCTCCCTTACTTCGCGGCCGACTTGACGGCGTCGCGGACGATGATCCAGGCGCCCTTGGAACCGGGAACTGCACCCTTGACGAGGATCAGGCCACGGTCTTCATCGGTCGAAACGACTTCGAGGTTCTGGGTCGTAACGCGTGTCTGGCCCATATGACCAGCCATGCGCTTACCCTTCCACACGCGGCCCGGATCCTGGTTGTTACCAGTCGAACCGTGCGCACGGTGCGATACGGAGTTACCGTGCGAAGCGCGGCCACCACCGAAGTTGTGACGCTTCATAGCACCGGCAAAACCTTTACCGATCGTTGTACCTGTCACGTCGACCAGCTGGCCGGCCTGAAAATGAGTTGCGGTCAGTGTTGCACCGATATCGATCAGGTTCTCGGGGGAAACCCGGAACTCGACGAGCTTTGCTTTCGGTTCGACATTGGCAGCGGCAAAGTGACCGCGAAGTGCCTTCGTCGTGTTTTTGACCTTGGACTGGCCGGCACCGAGCTGAACTGCGGTGTAGCCATTCTTGTCTTCCGTGCGCTGGGAAACGACTTGTACGTTATCCATCCGCAATACTGTTACGGGAATATGTTCACCGGCGTCGTTGTAGACGCGTGTCATACCCACTTTCTGTGCAATCACACCTGAACGCATTGGTTCATCCTCTTGCGAGCCATGAAGGGAGAACCCTTTTTGGCCTTTGTTAAGGAGTGCCCTTCGACATCTCACGATGTTTCCGGTCTCCGGATTGGAAGTCGTTGGATTTCTCCACGTACCTTCCTTGTTATATGGCCCTCACTTGGATGAGGTCAGGCCAGTCTTAGAGCTTGATTTCCACGTCAACGCCTGCAGCAAGGTCGAGCTTCATCAGAGCATCGACAGTCTGCGGAGTGGGGTTAACGATATCGAGAAGACGCTTGTGCGTCCGCATTTCGAACTGTTCACGGCTCTTCTTATCAACGTGAGGAGAGCGGTTGACGGTAAACTTTTCGATGCGGGTGGGGAGCGGAACCGGGCCGCGAACGCTGGCGCCGGTGCGCTTTGCGGTCGACACGATTTCACGGGTAGAGGCATCGAGGATCCGGTGATCGAACGCCTTGAGGCGGATACGGATATTCTGGCCGTTCATTCGTCTTGTCCTTGTTCTTTGTTATTCGTTTCCGCACGCGGAAACACATGAACTTCTATTGATCGTGGCGCCGCAGATTTTCAAAAATCGAGAGGGATGCGCGTAGCACCCAATCATTTCAGTAGTCTGTATTGCTAAAACACCGCGCTCCGCAATTGCTTGCGAATCCAGCGGGTGAGTGTGAGTGCGCGTTTACGCGCTTTCACAGAATTTTTCAAGCACTAAAAATGCAACGCCGCCAGGCTTTTTTACCAAAAGCCCGGCGGCGGTGTCTGTAACACCGCCGCCGGTCTGAATTTTAACGTCGCGAAATTACTCGACGATCGAGGCCACGATGCCGGCGCCGACGGTACGGCCGCCTTCGCGGATAGCGAAGCGCAGCTTTTCTTCCATCGCGATCGGAACGATCAGCTCGACTTCAACGGTGACGTTGTCGCCAGGCATAACCATTTCCGTGCCTTCAGGAAGCGAAACGATACCGGTCACGTCAGTCGTACGGAAGTAGAACTGCGGACGGTAGTTCGTGAAGAACGGCGTATGACGGCCGCCTTCTTCCTTCGTCAGGATGTAGGCTTCTGCCATGAACTTCTTGTGCGGCTTGACCGAACCCGGCTTGCACAGGATCTGACCACGCTCGACGCCGTCGCGGGTAACGCCGCGAACCAGAGCACCGATGTTGTCGCCAGCCTGGCCCTGATCG
>NZ_JWJH01000032.1 GCF_000949865.1 Rhizobium nepotum 39/7
CGCCCGAAACAACAAAAGACCTCCGCCAGATGCAATTCAACTGGGAGCCGATTTAAACCGGACAGTAGTGGGACAGGCCCGAGCATGACGGAGGAGAGAGTTCGCAACTCCGCAACAAAAAAGGCGACCTTGGAGGCCGCCTTTCTCAAATCTGCGTAACGTTATCGCTCAGGCCGCCAGCGCACGCGCAACCGCCTTGCGGATATCGGGAAGCGCGAAGGGTTTGGAGACGACGTCTACGATCTTTTCGGCCAGATCGTCGGCACGTTCGCGCTGTTCGGCATAACCCGTCATCAACAGGATGCGCATGGCCGGGAAGCGTTCGGCGGCGCGGTGCGCCAGCTCGATGCCATCCATGACCGGCATGCGGATATCCGAAAGAAGAAGATCAAAGGTGGTCTCCTGGAGCTTTTCCAGTCCCTGCTCGCCGTCGGCCGCCTCATGGGTCTCGTGACCGTCGAGACGCAGCGCGCGGGCAACGAAAGCCCGCAATGCATCCTCATCTTCGGTAATCAGAATTTTCGCCATTAATCATTGCTCCTGGGCATCATTTCCAGCCATGAAGCAACATCGCAGGCTCCTCTTTTCAAGAGGTAAACACCCAGGCTTTCGCGAGAGCGGGATAGCGAAAAGCGCAAGCGGTTTTCGCCTGAAATACCGCTATAACTATTTGATTTAGATCGATATTCAGACTCCAGGCCGATCCGGCCTGGAAATCGTCATGATCTAGTTGAATGGTTAATGAGGCGTCTCCGGGATGTCCCATTCCAGCACGGCGAGAAAATGCTCAGGCGTCGCCGGTGACAACGCCGACAAAAGGCAATTCGCGGAAGGCATAAGCCACATCCATGCCGTAACCGACGACGAAATAATCGGGACATTCGAAACCGACATAATCGGCCTCCAGATCTTCCTTGCGCTTGACCTTCTTGTCGAGCAGCACCGCGATGGTGACGTGGCGGGCGCCGCGCTCGTAAAGCAGCTCCTTGGCGAAACGCAGCGTGCGGCCGGATTCGAGAATATCGTCGATCAGAAGAACATCGCGATCCTTCACGTCGCTGTCGATGTCCTTGACGATCTTCACCCCTTGCGAAACCGTGCCGGCGCCGTAGCTCGAAAGCGTGATGAATTCAACTTCGGGGGCAAGGCCGCTATCGTGCAGCGCGCGGATAAGATCGGCCGCGAAAATGAACGATCCCTTGAGCACGGCGATGACCAGCAAATCCTTGGTCGGGCCGCCGGCTATATGCTTGGCCATGTCGCGATTGCGCTCGGCAATCTGCTCGGCGGTGTAAAGCGGCTCGATGTTTTTTCCACGGACGACGGGCATTCTTTCTCCTGTGCTGCGCCTCGCTGATTTTACCTTTCAGTAAAAATACGAAGATCACGCGTTAGCACAATCAACGTTCGGACGCATCCGCCTCGACGAAGGAAAGCTTGATGTCAGGCGTTTTTCCACCGGGATGGCGCAACTTTGCCGAAAATCCGTGGCTGAAACCGGGCTGCATCTGCCTGACCGGCGGCTCGATGACCATGCTGGCAACCAGCTGCCCCCTGGCGACGAAGAGATCGGCGCGAATTGCCGGCACCTCTTCCAACGCAGTGCCGTTATTTTCCACGATGCCGTTGATGAGCAGGATGTCCATGCCACCCGCCTCCTGCGGCGTCACGGTAACATGCGAAATGGCGAGCGGGTTTACCGATGCGGCGATGGCCGACTTTTCCGGCACAACCACGGACAGGCCACCCGAACAGACGAAAACCAGAATGGCCAGCCCCGCGACCAGCGCCGAATAGGCATCGACCGACAGACGGGACAATTTGCGATCCACCCAGCCGATGAACGCGTAACCAAGCACACCGACGGTGACAGATGGTTTTTCCATCTGCCGGCGCGTTGCGCCGCGATTGTCATTTCCGGGCTGACGTGAACGGTTTTCCTTGATGGTGACAAATTCCGCGTCTACCACGTCAGGGGTCGGGTTGGCCGCCCGCGCCGTTCGGCGTACCGGCGTTTCCGGCATCAGGAGGTCGAAATCGAATGCCGCTTGCCGGCGAGATGAACGGAACATAGCCATAGAATTCCCCGGTCAGGTTTTCCGGCCCGCAAAACTGGGCATTGCAACGAATCCTGCCAAGTTTTAAATTTAATTGGTTAATGCTTCGCAAAAACGGCTCGCGCAGGCCACCGGAACCGGGTTAAACGGCGATATCCGGGCCTCACGCGCCGTCGGCTTGCGAACCACCACGAAACGAAGAGACTGGAAGTCCGTTGATCCATTTCGAAAATGTCGGGTTGCGTTACGGCATGGGACCCGAGATCCTGCGGGACATGACCTTCGACATTCCCAAAGGTTCGTTCCAGTTTCTGACTGGCCCTTCGGGCGCCGGCAAGACGACACTTCTGCGCCTGCTTTTGATGTCGCTGCAGCCGACGCGCGGCCATATCCGCATGTTCAACCGCGATGTGTCGCGCATACCGCGCAGCGAGCTGCCGATGCTGCGCCGCCGCGTCGGTATCGTGTTTCAGGATTTCCGCTTGCTGGATCATCTGACGACCTATGAGAATGTCGCCCTGCCGCTGCGCGTGCGCGGCAAGGAAGAGAGCGCCTACCGCAACGACGTGATCGAGCTTCTGAAGTGGGTCGGGCTTGGCGAACGCGTCAATGTGCTTCCGGCCATCCTTTCGGGCGGAGAAAAGCAGCGCGCCGCCATCGCCCGCGCCCTGATGGACCAGCCGGAAATATTGCTGGCCGACGAGCCGACCGGCAACGTCGATCCGCCGATGGCCAAGCGCCTTCTCAACCTCTTTCTGGAACTCAACCGGCTGGGGACCGCAGTGGTCATCGCCACCCATGATTTTGCCCTGATGGACCAGATCAATGCGCGTCGCATGATCCTCACCGAAGGGCGGCTCGATATCTATGAATGAGATCAATCGCAAACAGCTGAAGCCGGATGCCGCAGCCGCCAAACGTCCGGCGATGCGCATCCGTCCGATGGCGTCCATTCTGCCGCCCTCCAACATTCAGGGCAATGCGCTGATGGTGGTAATCGCCATCATGGCCTTTCTCGCCTGCCTGACGCTCGGTGCGGTCTCCATGGTCCGCGCCACCGCCTCCACCTGGCAGAGCCAGATTTCCCGTGAGATTACCATCCAGATCAAGCCCGAGGACGGGCTGGACATGAATGCGGCGCTCTCCAAGGCACGCAATCTGGCGCTCACCTTCGTTGGCACGCGGGATGGAACCATCCTCGACGATGCCGCCACCTCACGCCTTCTGGAACCATGGCTCGGCAGCGGCCTCGACCTTTCCGAACTGCCGATCCCACGTCTCGTCGTCATCACCATCGACGAAAACAACCCGCCCGATTTCCAGGCGATGCGGGACATGTTGAAGGCTGAAATTCCGCAGGCGTTTCTGGACGATCACCGCACATGGGTCGACAGGCTCGTCTCCATGGCCAGAACCACGGTCATGATCGGCGTCGGGGTCCTGATCCTCGTCTTCACAGCCATGGTGCTGACCGTGGTGTTTGCGACGCGCGGGGCGCTTTCGGGCAACCGGCACATCGTCGAGGTGCTGCATTTCGTCGGCGCCGAAAGCAGCTTCGTGGCGCGGGAGTTCGAGAAACACTTCCTCAAGATCAGCCTCAAGGGAGCGGCGGCGGGCGGCGCCCTTGCCGCAATGGTTTTCCTTGCTGCCGGTTTCTGGCAATCGAACACGGTCGCCACGCCGCAGAGCGATCAGGCAAGTGCGCTTTTCGGTTCCTTTTCCGTTGGCCTCAGCGGTTATATCGGCATCGCCACGACAATGATCGTCATCGCGCTTCTCACCACCATCACCGCGCGTGTGACCGTCATCCGCACGATCGACGATATCGATCGCGTCCGCTCCGACCCGTCGAAAAGCGACGGCCTTGCATCCTGACACTTCCCGAAATTCCACGGGAAACTGAAACCTTCACAAGCCGGATGTAACCTGCGGACGGTGGACAAAAATGCCTGTTCCTTGCCTTAATCGGCGAGTATTCAGGAGGAATGTTTGTGAGTCGGACGGACCATGATCAGGATCAGACAACCACGCAACCGGCAAAAAACGGCCTGTTGTCGCGGCGAAGTCGCCTGCGCCGATTTATTCGCGGACTTATCCTGATTTGTGTCATCGCGCTGGGCGGTTTTTTGGGCGGTTTTTTGTGGTTCGCCGACTCCGTCGCGTCCATGCGCCCTCCCGAGGGCGCGAAGGGAGACGCGATCATCGTTCTGACCGGCGGCTATCAACGCATCGAACAGGCGGTCGGCCTGCTGCGGGACGGTGTGGGCAAGCGCCTGCTGATCTCCGGCGTCAACCCAGCCACCACCCGTTCGCAAATCCGCAAGATGACGCAGGGTTCTTCGGACATGTTTTCCTGCTGTGTGGATATGGGCTACAAGGCCATTGATACGATAGGCAACGCCAACGAGGCAGCAAGCTGGATACGCGATCACGGTTATTCCGCCATCATCGTCGTCACCAACAACTATCATATGCACCGCAGCCTGCATGAATTGCGCAATGCCAGCCCGCAGACGGAGTTTATCGCCTATCCCGTCATCAGCGCGGACCTTGCCCGCACCAACTGGTTCGCGGAGCCGGATGTGGTCAGAACCATGCTCTACGAATATATGAAATTCGTGATTGCGGCGGGGCGCGATCTGACTGGCCTGGGCAAAGGTGACGGCCTGCGCAAGGCCGCCGCCGATCATCCCACGATCAAGGCGTCAGCCGCTTCCCCGTAAACGGTGAGATCACGCTTGCTGCGGGGCCTTGTTTTCGTGTAGGCGTCTGGCATCGGCATCCGGCATCGAGGCCTGCCCAAGGCTTCGGAACGGCTGCAACCCGGGAAGTCTGTCGATGCTCAAGCTGCGCTCTGTTCTTTTCAATACGCTGTTTTATCTCAATCTGATTGTCCGCATGATCGTGCTGACGCCGATCTATTTCATCCTGCCGCGCAGGATCGCCTATGAAATCCCCAAGAACTGGGCGCGGTCCAACCATTGGCTGATGAAGACGATCGTCGGCACCACCTTTGAGATCGATGGGCTGGAAAACATTCCCGAGACCGGCTGCATCTTCGCACCCAAGCACCAGTCCTTCTGGGACACCTATGCGCTTTTGCCGAACCTTCCCGATCCGGTCTATATTCTGAAGCGCGAGCTTCTATGGATCCCGCTATTTGGCTGGTATGCGATGAAGCAGCGCATGATCCCGGTCAACCGCGCCGCGCGCGGCAAGGTGATGCTGAAGGTCATGGAGCGGGCGCAGGAGGAAATGGCGGCAGGCCGCGAACTCATCATCTATCCCGAAGGCACGCGCCGACCGCCGGGTGCCGAACCCGAATATCGTTACGGCATCGCCCGCCTTTATCGCGACCTCAAGGTTCCCGTTATTCCCGTCGCCATGCATCCCGGCCTCTTCTGGCCGCGCCGCTCGACCATGCGTTATCCCGGCCATTTCAAGGTGCGGATTTTGCCGGCCATCGAGCCGGGGCTGGACCCCGACGTCTTTTTCAAGAGATTGATCGAAGTGACGGAAAAGGCGAGCGACGAACTGCTGCTGGAGACCGCCCGCAACAATCCGCATCTGCCGCTGCCGCCAACCGCCGTGAAGCGTATCGCCGAACTTCAGGGGAAAGATACCGCCGCCGGCTGACCCGCAACCGTATCGACACTCGCGGCGATGCTTTCCAGAAGCGAATCGCGAATGCCCATATCCTGCAAATGCTGTACCGTATTGAAGACGTAATCCGTGTTCGGTCCGGACCGGCCAGATGCGGCAGCCACGATCACCGCAGCCTCTGCAACGCCCAGACCACCGATATATTGCTCATGAGCGGGATCGGCCACATAGGTCACGGCACTGCCCCGCCTGCCATCGGCAAATGCTATCGCGACGACGCGTTCCTTGTAGACATTCGTCACCAGTTCGCGCTCGCGCAGATAGGCCATGACCGGATCTCGATCAGCTCCCCGCACACGAAAGGCGACGCCAAGGCAGGAGCCGCCGCGCTCCAGACCCAGCACGAGGCCGGGCTTTTCCTCCGTACCGCGATAGACATTGGAACTGATGCAGAGGGAGCGCCGATAGCCGTGCAGCCGCGCCCGCTGCCTTTCCTCAAAGGCAAAGCCCGGGTTCCACATCAACGAACCGTAGCCAAAGACCCAAAAATCGTCCATATCCCAAGCCAAATCGAATTTATCTGAAGTCTGTTCATCGGAGATCAATATGGCATCGTCAAGCCAATCCGGCACGGCCAAAAAAATCCTCTGGCTTGGTATCGCCGTCGTGCTGGTCATCGGACTGTATACGGCCGGGTGGTTTTACGCCGCCGACAGGCTGAAGCAGACGGTTCTGAATGTCATCGCCCCCTCGCAGGCCAGTAATGTCAGTGGCGAATGCGGCGATATCGCCTTTAGGGGTTATCCGTTCCGCATCGGCCTCTTCTGCTCCAAGGTAACGGTGGACGACAAGCAGAACGGCGTTTCTGCGTCCTTTGGAGAATTGCGTTCCGCAGCGCAGGTCTACAATCCCGGCCATATCGTCTGGGAACTGGATGCGCCGGCTGAAATCCGCACCGCACACGGCCTGACGGTTTCGGCCGCATGGCAGAACATGCAGTCGAGCATCGTCACCAAACTTAGGGGTATCGACCGCACGTCGCTCGTGATCGACGGCCTGAAGGCGCAGGCGGTCTCCACTGTGACCGGCCAGACGATCGATTTCGATGCCGCCAAGACGGAAATGCACCTGCGCCAGAACGGCGCCGATCTCGACGGCGCGATAACCGTCACCGACTCGGCGACCGTCATCAAGGACTGGCCGCAGATTCTTCCCCGCCTAAACGCCATCGCCGATGTCACCCTCGCCGGCAAGGCGGGCATGGTCGACGGCAGCGACAGGTCCGGGCTTTATGGCGCAAGCGGCGAGCTTCGCCGGCTGGTCGCCGATATCGGCGATGGTCGCACCATGCGCATCAGCGGCCCCTTCTCCTTCGACAATGAGGGATATCTCTCCGGCCAGTTCAAGCTGGAAATCGAAAAGCTCGGCGCATGGTCGGACAATGCCAAGCAGGCGTTTCCGCAGCTGCAATCCACCATCGAGACCGCCCGCAAGATGCTCCGCGCTCTCGCCGGCGGCGGTGACAGAGCGTCCGTCGATCTGGTGGTGGACCGCGGCCGCGCCACCATCAGCGGCTTCATCCCGCTCGGGAAAATCCCGCCGATCTGAGGGATTACCCCCATATTCAATGTCATCCTCGGGCTAGTCCCGAGGATCTGCAACCGATTGATTATATTGACGTGTTTAGATCCTTGGGACAAGCCCAAGGATGACGAAGGAAAGACTTGGCAATTTGCCAGCGGGTCCGATGGCCGGAGCGATCCGGCCATGACGGCGTGCTAGAAGCGCCTTACTTCTTCTGATCCAGCGCATGACGCCCGAAGTCCGGCGCGTCCACATCCTGACCCGCTTGCACGATGGAGCGGCGGATGGCGCGGGTGCGCGAGAACAGCTCGAACAGCTTGTCGCCCTCCCCCCAGCGGATCGCCCTTTGCAGCGAGGCAAGGTCTTCGGAAAACCGCGCCAGCATCTCAAGGATGGCATCCTTGTTGTGCAGGCAGACATCACGCCACATTGTCGGATCGGAGGCAGCGAGACGGGTGAAATCGCGAAAACCGGAAGCCGAATATTTGATGACTTCCGATTCGGTCACCGTCTCCAGATCATCCGCCGTGCCGACGATGTTGTAGGCGATGATATGCGGCAGATGCGAGACGATCGCCAGAACCTTGTCGTGGTGTTCGGCATCCATTTCATCCACACGCGAGCCAAGCGCACGCCAGAAATCTTTCAGTCTTTCCAGCGCTTCCAGGTCCGTGCCCGGCAGCGGCGTGAAGATGCACCAGCGTTCGCGGAAAAGACCGGGAAAACCGGCATCCGGACCGGATTTTTCCGTGCCCGCCAGCGGATGCCCCGGAATGAAATGCACATTGTCAGGCATATGCGGGGCCATCTGAGCGATGACCGAGGCCTTAGTGGAACCGACATCGGTAACGATCGCGCCGGGCTTCAGATGCGGCGCGATCTGCTGCGCGACACTTTCCGACGCGCCGACCGGGACCGAAACGACGACGAGATCGGCATCCTTAACGGCTTCCGCAGCCGAGACGGTATAGTCCGTGCCGAGCGCCAGTTCCTCCGCCCGTTTCAGCGTTTCCTCGCTGCGGGTGGAAATCGTGACATGCTTTGCAAGTCCCAATTCCTTGATGTCGCGGGCAATCGACGAGCCGATAAGGCCGATACCGATCAGCGCGATGCGTTCAAACATGATCTCGCCCATTACGCCTGCCCCATAAACTCGGTGAGCGCGGCGATGACGCCGAGATTGGCCTCTTCCGAACCGACGGTCATACGCAGGGCATTGGGGAAACCATAACCGCGCACGGCACGCAGAATATAACCGCGACTGCTCAGGAATTCATCCGCATCCGCCGCACGCTTGCCGTCCTGCTCGGGGAAATGGATGAGGATGAAATTGGCGACGGAAGGCGTGATCTTGAGGCCGAGGCCGGTGAAGGCTGTTACCAGCTTTTCCATCCACAGAGCATTATGCGCCACAGCCTTTTCGACGAATGCCTGATCGCGGATCGCAGCGGCTCCGGCCGCGATTGCCGGCGCGCTCATGTTGAACGGCCCGCGCACCCGGTTCAGCGCATCAACGACGGCGGCAGGACCATACATCCAGCCGACGCGCAGCGCCGCAAGACCGTAAACCTTGGAGAAAGTGCGGGTCATCACCACGTTGCGGTTGCCGGAAACCAACTCAAGCCCGGCTTCGTAATCGTTCTTGCGCACATATTCGGCATAGGCGGCATCCAGCACCAGCACGACATGTTTCGGCAGGCCAGCCTGAAGGCGGCGAATTTCCGCGACCGGAACATAGGTACCGGTGGGATTGCCGGGATTGGCGATGAAAACCATCTTCGTCTTTGGCGTGACGGCGGCGAGGATGGCGTCCACATCGATGGCGCAATCCTTTTCCTTCACCGTCACCGGTGTTGCGCCCGCACCCATGATCTGGATCTTGTAGACGAGGAAACCGTGCTCGGTGATAATCGCCTCATCGCCCGCGCCCAGATAGACATGGCAGAGCAGGCCGAGCAGCTCGTCAGAGCCGTTGCCGCACAGGATATTCGCGATGTTAAGGCCATGCACGTCGGCAATCGCCTGACGCAGCGCAATCGCCTGACCGTCCGGATAGATTTCCAGATGGCTGGCGGCAGCGGCGAAGGCTTCGATGGCCTTCGGGCTTGGCCCGAGCGGCGTTTCGTTGGAGGAGAGCTTATAAACCTTCGCAACGCCGTCCACATGTTCCTTGCCGGGAACATAAGCGGCGATATCCAGAATACCCGGACGCGGAAGAGGTTGGCTAAGCTCTGCACTCATTTGATCGACCTTCGGAAATGCGCCGGAGAACCCGGCAAAAGCAATGCCGGAGGCATTAGACCGGAATGGTCGTTTTGTCGAGGGTCAGCGCGGGTTTCCATGCCTCAGGGCGCTGCGGGTGGTGGGCACCCCCTGCGGCCCCAGAACCGGCACGAAAACCCGGCGTGAGGCGCGCTGGGTGACGGGCAATCCTTGATAGAGACGTTTTTGCGCTTCCACCACGATAACGCCAGAAAACAGCGGCCACAGCCTGCGGCCGGTGTGTTCGAGATATCGGCGGAATTTCAGCACCGGGCGGCTGGTGGTGGGCGGGAAAAACAACGCCTCGGCGCTTGCCCCCGGCGTGAAATTGGTCTCGCGCAGAAGCGCCGTCAGCTGCCCGCGCGAATAGGGCCGGCCGGAACCGAAAGGCGTGTGTTCCATACGCGCCCACACTCCGCGCCTGTTCGGCACCACGATAACCAGACGCCCGCCGGGCGCCAGCACCCGCCAGAGTTCTTTCAGAGTTTCGCGCGGATTTTCGGCAAATTCCAGGGCATGCACCATCAGCACCCGGTCTATCGACGAATCGGGCAGCGGCAATTCCTCGTCAAATACCAGCGCGGTTGAGGAAAGCTCGCCCGCCGGCCAGTTCACCGCCCCCTGCCCGGCCGGCATGAAGGCAAAGGTGCGCTCCGTGTCGTGACGGAACCGCTCCAGAAACGGCACCGCATAACCGAGGCCGACCAGCCGTTCTTCCGGTAAAGGCGGCCAAAGCGTCGAAAGCGCCATGGTGACCGCCTGCTCGGCCGCACGGCCAAGAGGGGAATGATAGAATTCGCGCAGATCGACAATATCGGTGTTCATGGGCGAGAATGTAGCATCAGGCGGTTGGACTTCAAGGCGTCTGCCCCTACATTGAATTTCAGGCGGACAAATGCGCCGGTTTCGGCCGGCAAATGGAGAGGACACGATGAAACCGTTGGAAATAGACGTCTTTCTTTGCCGCAGCGACAATTTCGGCGTTCTCCTGCACGATCCCGAAAGCGGCGCCACAGTCGCCATCGATGCACCGGAAGAAGGTCCGATCCTGCAGGCGCTCGATGGCCACGGCTGGAAGCTCACACATATCTTCACCACCCATCACCATCAGGACCATGTGGACGCCAATCTGGCGCTGAAGGACAAGTTCGGCTGCGAAATCCACGGCCCCTATGACGAAGCGATTGCGATACCCGGTCTCGACCGTTCGCAGGCCGATGGCGACGAATTCGAATTTGCCGGACGCCGCGTTCAGGTCATCGCCACGCCCGGCCATACTGCGGGGCATATATGTTATTATCTTCCCGATGACGGCCTGCTGTTTGCCGCCGACACGCTGTTCGCCATGGGTTGCGGCCGCCTGTTCGAACGTCCGGCGGCGGATATGTGGCATTCCTTCCAGAAGCTAATGGCGCTGCCGGATGATACAAGAGTTTATTTCGGCCACGAATATACGCTTACGAATGCCCGTTTCGCGCTGACCGTCGATCCTGACAATGCGGTTCTGAGCGAACGCGCGGCACGCGTCGAAGAGGCGCGGAAGGCCAATGAATTCACCATTCCCACCACCATCGGGCTCGAAAAACAGACCAACCCCTATATGCGGGTGGCCGATGCCGGCATACGCGGGCATCTTGGCCTTGAAGGCGCCTCCGACGCCGAAGTCTTCGCGGAAATCCGCACGCGCAAGGATAACTTCTGATGGGCGCCGATCTGTCTGCGGAAGCGATCATTCGCGAACTGGGGCTGGAACGGCATCCCGAGGGTGGTTTTTACCACCAGACATTTCGCGACAAGGCGGGTGGCGAGCGCGGCCATTCGACGGCGATCTATTATCTTCTGGAAAAGGGTGAGCGCTCGCACTGGCATCGCGTCACCGACGCGGTGGAGGTCTGGCACTATTACGCCGGCGCTCCGATCGCGCTGCATCTTTCGGAAGACGGCCGGGAAGTGCAGACCTTCACGCTCGGCCCCGCCATTCTGGAAGGCGAGCGCCCGCAGGTGATCGTGCCGGCCAATTGTTGGCAATCGGCCGAAAGCCTCGGCGATTTCACCCTCGTTGGCTGCACCGTTTCGCCCGGCTTCGCCTTTTCAAGCTTCGTCATGGCCGAACCCGGCTGGTCGCCGGGTGATAAGCCTTAACTGCATCAGCCGCCATATTTGGTGGCGGTGATGTAGACCTGACCCACCCGCGTCGGGATGATGGCATGGACCGGCGCGTAGACATCCATATTGTTCGATTTGGCGAACCAGATCTCCATGGAGATGGATTTCAGGTATTCGATATCCTTGCGCCCCTGCCGATAACCCGATTTCGGCACATAACGCGCCTTGCAGACCACGGCATCGCCGCTGAAACCATCGGTCTTAAACGGCTTGGTGCCGCTGGGGCTCAAAACCAGATCCAGCCGTGATTCGCCGTCGTAGATCGGCAGGCGAGAGGGGCAGATGCGGCCGCCGGCAGGAATGATGAGGCCGGAGATCGGGTCGAGGACGGAGCGCAGGTCACGATCCTTCACATCCACCCAATTGTCCGGCCGGGCCTTCGGCTCGGGTTTCACGGTCGTCGATGTGACGTTGCCGTTGCGATAGACCACGTCATAGGTGCGCACCCGCTTGCCGTCCTTGTAGACCAGCGAATATGTGTTTGCCTGCAGCCGATGGCCGCGTTTGGCGCCGGATATCGTCGTCTTTCCGGAAATATCCTTGAGAATGCTTGCGAGCCCGGCGGAGCTGAAGGAACCGGAGATCGAATAGTTCGGGCCGTCCATGCGAGTCGAAAAACTCGCTTTGGCGATCGGCAAAATACCGAGATTGATGCTGTATTCGCTTGTATGGCGGGTTTCGGCGGCGAGCGAGGGAGATACGCCCGTAAACGCCATGGTAGCAGCCAAGAAAATGCTTTTTCCTCTGGCAATCATTTCGATATCACCTTAAAAGAGGCGCGGAAGCGGCCTTATCGGGCGATCATATACGCCGACTTGTGGCAATAAAAAAGCGGATGCCGGTTGAAAACGCCGGAATTTCCTTTCATTTGCTCGCGAGCGGCTTGACTGTTAAGTCCCGTCTGACTATAGAACCGCAACTTTCCAATCATGGCCAGTTGGATTGCCACCACGGTTTTTGCCGGTGGCGAGCCAGTGGCGAAACAGACAAAACGAAATAGGTGTACCCATGTCCCGTGTATGCGAATTGACCGGCAAGGGCGTCCAGACGGGCAACAACGTCAGCCACGCCAACAACAAGACCAAGCGCCGGTTCCTTCCGAACCTTTGCCAGGTCACGTTGATCTCCGATGCTCTCGGCCAGCGCTTCCGCCTGCGTGTTTCTGCAGCAGCTCTGCGTTCCGTTGAACACCGTGGCGGCCTCGATGCCTTCCTTCTGAAGTCCGGCGAAAACGAACTGAGCATGCGCGCTCGTCTCCTGCGCCGCCAGATCGCCAAAAAGACGGCTGAAGCTGCTTAATTAGCGGTTTCGACATCATCGATATTCAGAGGGCTTGAATGGCTTTTGCCGCTCAAGCCTTTTGTGTATTTTAAATTCGGCTCCAACTGGTGGCATCACCCAGGATAAAAA
This sequence comes from Rhizobium nepotum 39/7, assembly GCF_000949865.1. Classification (GTDB taxonomy): domain Bacteria; phylum Pseudomonadota; class Alphaproteobacteria; order Rhizobiales; family Rhizobiaceae; genus Agrobacterium; species Agrobacterium nepotum. Next base: position 13,083 of record NZ_JWJH01000032.1, read on the forward strand.
AATGCCTTACCTGCGCTTTACGCTTATCTACGTTCTGCTGATGACACTGGTGGTCGTCGCATCCAATATTCTGGTGCAATACCCGCTCGCGGGGTCGTTGTTCGGCGTCAATCTCGGCGATCTTCTGACCTGGGGCGCCTTTACCTATCCGGTCGCCTTCCTCATCACGGACCTCACGAACCGCCAGTTCGGCCCCTCGGTCGCGCGCCGCGTCGTGCTTGCGGGCTTCGTCGTCGGGGTCACGTTGTCCTTCTGGACATCCATCCCGCGTATCGCGGTCGCTTCCGGCACCGCCTACCTGATCGGCCAGTTGCTCGATATCTCCGTATTCAATCGCCTGCGCCGCCAGAGCTGGTGGCATGCACCGCTGGCCGGCTCGATGCTGGGTTCGGTGCTGGATACGGCCCTGTTCTTCTCCATCGCCTTTGCAGCAAGTTTCGCCTTCGTCGGCCCCAACGATGCCTTCGCCATCGAAAACGCGCCTGTGCTCGGCGTCTTCGCCCTGGAGGCCCCTCGCTGGATCTCCTGGGCGCTGGGCGATCTCTCGGTGAAAATTATCGTCGGCCTCGTCATGCTCCTGCCTTACGGCGCGCTGATGAACACGCTGAAGCCAATGCCGCCCGCCAAAACGCTGTAGCGACTACGATTTAAAAAGCCCGCGCAAGCGGGTTCTTTATTCCACCAGCCTGAACTCAAGCATCAGGTTGCGCTGGAGAAACGAGTGGTTGTCATCGGAAACGATGATGAGACGCGTGGAACCATCAGGCCCTTTCACCACGTCCATGCCTTCCATATTGTCGATCTGGTAGGCCATGCCCGCCTCCAGCAGGATTTCGCCATCCACCACCGCGCCCGGCCTGATATCGGCACCGCGGATGCGACGGATGCGCATGCCTACACCTTCGGCGAAGTTGAACCGACGTTCCAGAAGCAGCAGATCGCCGTTGGGAAGAAAAGCGCCGTCCGTCACATCGAATGACGGATGGTGGGTGACAGCGAATGTGCCTTTCAGCGGGCCTTCGAGAATGGCCGCGAGAAGATTGCCCTCCGCATCGATGCTTTTTTCAGCCACCACGACCAAGGCGCCGCCAAGTGGCGAATCGGCGGGCGATACCGCCAAGGCCTCCATGCCGCCATTGTGGCGCAGCTCGTTGTTCGGGATGAGATGCGGCAGGCGATCGAGCGGCTTTGACGTCTCGAAGCCCGGATCGGGATAGATATCGATCCTGTGCCGCTGCTCGTAGCTGACAAACACCTTGCCGTCACGCAGCGCCAGCCCTTCAGCATCCATCTCCATCTTGCGCGGCGGCTCGCGCCCGCTCATGTCCAGCATGGGGGTGATACGGACGTCGCCCAGCCCGGACAGCACACCCGCCGCATCGCGCGTGACCCTGCCCGTGAGCCAATGGCCCGTATCCAGCACAGCAACGAATTCCTGCCCGTTCGGACGGAAACGGATGGAAGATATCGCTCCGAACAGTTTTTCCGGTGCGCTCATCACCATGCCGCCGATAAATTCCAGCTTGCCGAAACGTCTGGCACTGGTGCCGACCTCAAAGCCGGACAGCAGGCGGGCGCTCACCGGCACATCGATGGTCGAGGCGCCGATCGGAACTGGAATAAATGACCCGACTGCCAGAGCAGCGGCCACCATCAGCAATTTACCGGAGAAGGAAGCTCGACCCCGCTTATCCCGCACGGCGAACCCTGCGGGACGAACCGGAGGCGTTGCTCGTATCCTCGAAGAGAGCCGCGAGCTGCTCGGTCATCGCGCCGGCCAGCTCGTCCGCATCTACGATGGTCACGGCGCGGCGGTAATAACGCGTCACGTCGTGGCCGATACCGATCGCCAGAAGTTCCACCGGCGAACGCGTCTCGATCTGCTCGATGACGGCGCGCAGGTGCCGTTCCAGATAATTGCCCGGATTGACCGACAGCGTCGAATCGTCCACCGGCGCACCGTCCGAGATCATCATCATGATCTTGCGCTGCTCGGGCCGGCTGATCAGACGGTTATGCGCCCACATCAGCGCTTCGCCGTCGATGTTTTCCTTCAGCAGGCCTTCGCGCATCATCAGGCCGAGATTGCGCCGCGAACGCCGCCAGGGGGCATCCGCCGACTTGTAGATGATGTGGCGCAAATCGTTGAGGCGTCCCGGCGAGGCGGGCTTGCCATTGGCCAGCCATTGCTCGCGCGACTGTCCGCCCTTCCACGCCTTGGTGGTGAAGCCCAGAATTTCGACCTTCACGCCCGACCGTTCCAGCGTGCGCGCCAGAATATCGGCGCAGGTGGCGGCAACCGTGATCGGTCGGCCGCGCATCGAACCGGAATTGTCGATGACGAGCGAAACCACCGTGTCGCGGAACTTGGTGTCGCGCTCCTTCTTGAAGGAGAGCGGCTGCATGGGATCAATGATGAGCCGCACGAGGCGAGCCGGATCGAGATAACCCTCTTCCAGATCGAAATCCCACGAACGGTTCTGCTGCGCCATCAGCCGGCGCTGGAGCCTGTTCGCCAGACGCCCGACGGCGCCCTGAAGATGGGCGAGCTGCTTATCGAGAAAGGCGCGCAGACGATCAAGCTCGGCATCGTCGCACAGCTCCTCGGCGCGGATTTCCTCGTCGAACTCCTGGGTGAAGATGCGGTAGTCGACCTTCTCGTTGAAATCGTCGAAGGGGCTGTTCGGGCGGCGGGTCTCGCCGGGCGTCTCGGAATCCTCGTCGAGGTCGTCGGACATTTCCTCGTCCGACATCTCGGCGCCGTCCATCTCGCCTTCTTCCATCTCCTCCTGCGAGGCCTCGTTTTCATCGGCGGGTGTCGCATCGGAACCGGCCTCTTCCTCGACCTGCTCTTCCTCGGTCTCGTTGGTGCGCGGCTGATCCTCGTCGGTCTCCGCCTCCTGGCTCTCCGGCTCGTTATCGTCGTCGCCGAACTCCTCCGCCATCTGCATCGAGGTCAGCATCTTGCGCACCAGTCGCGAAAACGCCTTCTGGTCACCAATGACTCTGGAAAGATCGCCAAGGTCACCGGACGCCTTGTCTTCGATGAAATCGCGCCACAGGTCGAGAACCTTGCCCGCACTCGCCGGCGGTTTTTCGCCGGTCAGTTTTTCGCGCACCAAAAGAGCCATGGCTTCGGCAAGCGGCGCATCGTCCTTGTTGTTGACGCCCGAAAAATTCGCCTTGGCGTATTTTTCCGTGTTCATGGCCTGGATGTTGGAGGCCATGCCCGGCATGCGCAGCGCGCCGATGGATTCCACCCGCGCCTGTTCCACGGCGTCGAAGATCAGCCGCGCCTCGGCACCCTGCGGCGACATCAGCGCATGGGTATCGGCGTCATGGCAGGCAAGGCGAAGCGCCATGGAATCGCCAAGACCGCGGGTGATGGCGATTTCCTGTGCGGTGGGTTTCTTGGAAATTTCCGGCAGACGCATGCGCTCTCCGGCAAGGCCGGGCCGCTCATTGGCGAAAACGACCTCGACCTCGGCATCGCCGGCAACGGATCGCACACATCCGGCAATCGCCTGACGCAACGGCTCCGTATCGATCGCCGTACCCGGTTTTGCTCTGGAATTGTCGCCGCGCGCTGCCATTGTCTTTCCTGTCATTTGTCGACGCGTGGGAGCCGCCCATCCATGGATGCGCGGCCCGCCTGCGTCTTCAAGTCATCGGTGATGTTCTCCGGACGGGCCGGGGACTATCAGGCGCTGAGAACGATGTTCGCAGCACTTTCCTTCAGCTCGACGCCGAAAGCCCGCTGATATTGTTCGGCAACCAGCGTGCGCTCCAGCTCGTCGCACTTGTTGAGGAAGGTCACGCGGAACGCAAAGGCGAGATCGCCGAAGATATCCGCATTTTCCGCCCAGGTGATGACGGTACGCGGGCTCATGACGGTCGAAAGGTCGCCGTTGATGAAAGCCGAACGGGTAAGATCGGCCACACGTACCATCTTGGAGACGGTTTCGCGGCCCTTCGGATTGTCGAGGCTCTTCACCTTGGCGGCAATGATGTTCACTTCCTGCTCATGCGGCAGATAGTTCAGCGTGGTGACGATGGACCAGCGGTCCATCTGCGCCTGGTTGATCTGCTGCGTGCCATGGTAAAGACCCGTCGTATCGCCAAGGCCAACCGTGTTGGCGGTCGCAAAAATGCGGAAGGCGGGATGGGGACGGATGACGCGGCTCTGGTCGAGCAGGGTCAAACGGCCGGAGGATTCCAGTACGCGCTGGATGACGAACATCACGTCCGGGCGGCCGGCATCGTATTCGTCGAAGACCAGCGCGACATTATGCTGATAGGCCCAGGGCAGAATGCCGTCCTTGAATTCGGTGATCTGCTTGCCGTCTTTCAGGACGATGGCGTCCTTGCCGACGAGGTCGATACGGCTGACATGGCTGTCGAGGTTGACGCGAACGCAGGGCCACTTCAGGCGAGCGGCCACCTGCTCGATATGGGTCGACTTGCCCGTGCCGTGAAAGCCGGAAACCATGACGCGTCGGTTGTGAGCAAAACCGGCAAGGATCGCAAGCGTCGTATCGCGGTCGAAAAGATAGTCGGGATCAAGGTCAGGCACATAGGCGTCGCCCTGCGAATAGGCGGGAACCCGCAGATCCGAATCAATGCCGAAAACCTCCCGCACGGACACTGTCGTGTCGGGCAGGTTGGAAATATCAAGGTCGATTTTGCTCATCACGTCTCCAAGGCGGGCGGCAGCCACCCGGCCACATCATCAATCAGGCGGTAAACACATACGTTGGCTTAGCAGAAACCTGACTGCTTTAACAATTGATATGCTTGAACAACAGCCCGAAAACGTTCTTCCGAACCACGATCGCCACCATTAGCATCAGGATGGTGCTTTTTGACAAGCTCCTTGTAGCGCCTTTTTATCTCTTCCTGTGGCGTATTGGCGGAAAGACCGAGCGTATCGAATGCTTTCGCTTCCAGCGTCTTCAGTTTGCGGTCCTGCTGCACGCGCTGTCCGCCAGCCCTGGCACCACCCGCAAAACCATTGGTAAAATTGAAGGGATCACGGATACGGGCATTCGCCCCGGCCGTTCCCGAACGCAGCGTGGAGTGCAAAGGGCTGTCGCGCGCCGTCTTGTTGACGCCAACCGTCCATGTTGGGCGATGGCCGGTAATCGCCTCCTTCTGGTAACGGGCGATCTCGCCGTCCGACAGGCCGGAGAAATAATTATAGCCCTTGTTGTATTCCTTCACATGCTCGAAACAGAACAGGAAGAATTGCCCCTCGGCATTGCGGCCGACGGGTGCGCGGTGAACGCCCGACTTGTCGCATCCATCCCACTGGCAGTTTGGGGCGTGAACCTCAGGTTCCTTGTCCCTTTTTCTGCGTGTACGGATACGGTCGAAATATTTCGAATCCAGTTTCATGATGCCCTGATTATGGGGTGCGAAAAGGCGCACAACAAGAATTGACAAAACGGAATGTTGCAGGCTTTTAGGTAGCCCCTTTTACAACAGGATTGGAGCTCTTCGCATGTCCTTGCGAGAACGCATAGAAACGAAGCTGCAGGAGAGCTTTTCGCCGGAACGTCTGGCGGTGATCGATGAAAGCCATATGCATGCGGGCCATCAGCCGGACATGACCGGTACGGGCGAGACGCATATGCGTGTTCAGATAGTATCGGAAAGCTTCTCCGGCAAGTCGCGCGTCGAACGCCACCGGGCGATCAACGCAGTTTTGAAACCGGAACTCGATGCCGGGCTGCACGCGCTGGCGATTGAAGTGGCAGCACCGGGGGAGCCGGTGAGGTTTTAAAACAAGGCTTCCTTATCCCTCACCCTGGATGCTTCTCCGAAAGGAAGGACTGCACTTCCGAAGCCGCGACATCGTCGGCCACGAAGGACTGGCCGATGCCGTGGGTGAGGATGAAGGTGAGCTTGCCGCCCTTGACTTTCTTGTCCTGCGAAATCGCCGCCATCAGCGTTTCGACCGGCGGCAACTCGCCGGGAATATCCTTCATCGTCGTCGGCAGGCCGACCGCCTTCAGATGCGCCTCGACGCGCCCGGCATCGTCAGGGCTTGCAAGGTTGAGGCGGGCGGAGAACTGGTGCGCCAGAACCATGCCGATGGCGACGCCCTCGCCGTGCACCAGCCGCTTGCTGTCGTAATTGGTCGCCGCCTCCAGCGCGTGACCGAAGGTATGGCCGAGGTTCAGAAGGGCGCGCACGCCGTTTTCCTTCTCGTCGGCCACCACCACATCGGCCTTCGCCTGGCAGCTGGTCGCAATCGCCTGAATGCGGGCGGGACCGCCGGTGCGGATTTCATCCCAGTTCTTTTCCAGCCAGAAGAAGAAATCCGGTTTGTCGATCAGTCCGTATTTCACCACCTCGGCATAACCGGCGCGGAATTCGCGCTCGCTCAGCGTATCGAGAACCGCCGTGTCCGCCAGCACCAGATCGGGCTGGTGGAAAACGCCGACAAGGTTCTTGCCGTGGCGGGTGTTGATGCCGGTCTTGCCGCCGACGGAAGAATCCACCTGCGACAGAAGCGAGGTCGGTATCTGCACGAAGCGGACGCCACGACGCACGATGCCTGCGGCAAAACCGGCGAGATCGCCGATGACACCGCCGCCAAGCGCGATCACCGCATCGTTGCGTTCCACACGCGCGGAGAGAACCGCATCGCAGACGGTGACCAGATGTTCGAAACTCTTGGTCTTCTCGCCCGCCGGCAAGGTCAGCGAAACCGCTTCGATGCCATCCGTCTGCAGGCCGTCCATCAGTCCCTCAAGGTAAAGCGGCGCAACATGCTCATCGGTAATGATCGCTGCGCGCTTGCCCTTCAGCCGCGACGAAATCTCGCCCCCCGCCCTGCCGATCAGGCCCGGTCCGATCAGAATGTCGTAAGCGCGCTCACCGAGCGGCACATGCACAAGACGTTCGTCGGCGTGGATTTCGGAAGGCGTCATGATGTTCGGTCTTTCTGTTCGATACCGGCGATGGCGGCCAGCACTTCGGTCACGATGATCTCCTTGCGGACATCGCGGGATTCGATGGTCAGATCCGCTTCCGCATAGATCGGATAACGTTTCTCCATCAGGGCCGCCAGCGTGGCCTTGGGGTTTTCGGTCTTGAGAAGCGGACGATGATCACGCTTGTTGACTCTTTCCCACAAAACATCGAGATCGGCCTTCAGCCACAGCGAAATACCGCCGCGCGTGATGTGCCGGCGGGTATTGTCGTTGATGAAGGCGCCGCCGCCGGTGGAGATGACCTTGGGCCCGCCGCGCAGCAGCCGCTTGATGACCCGCGTTTCCAGCGCCCGGAACTCTTCCTCGCCATAGGTCGCGAAAAGCTCGGCTATCGTCATCCGCGAAACACGCTCGATTTCGACATCCGTATCGATGAAGGAGACCTTGAGCTGCTGGGCGACCATGCGGCCTATCGCGGATTTTCCAGCCCCCATCAGTCCCACAAAGACGACGTTACGCCCGGCGAGCCTGGTCCGCGCTTGCTCCCCGAGTGTGACCGGGACGGATAAATTCTTTTCATTCATAAAATTGAAAGCCCGTTTGGCATGGATATCTGCAAATGTTTACGAAGCGTCAAGCCAAATTGCTGACTGAATTGCGTTGAATCACAATCATCGCCGCGTGCGGCATGCGGCGGGCTGCTGCTTTTTGATCTTGTCGCCGCTTTCGCTGCACCGCATATACATCTACACCGCCACCTTCACGGAGCCGCCATGCCAACCCTTTTCCGCTTCACGATGATACTGGCGACCATCGCGGGGCTGATCTATGGCGGCATGGTGCTGCTCGTCCTGTTCGTCAAACCGCACGACCGCGAGGTGACGGTGCGCATTCCGTCCGAGCGGCTGAACCCGCCGTCGGCGGAGCCGGCAAGGCGCACCCCATGAGCGGTAAGGAGATGAGCGGGCGAGACGGCGCGCGGCTCGAGAGTTTTCTGGAGATGATGAGTGCCGAACGGGGTGCTGCCGCCAACACGCTCTCTTCTTATGAGCACGACCTTTCCGATCTGCGCGAGTTTCTCGGCCGTCGCAGCCAGTCTTTGATGGAAGCCGCCACAACCGACCTTTCCGCCTATCTGACTCACCTTTCCGCTCAGGGCTTTGCCGCCACCTCGCAGGCGAGACGCCTTTCCTCCATGCGACAATTCTACCGGTTCCTCTATTCGGAAGGACTTCGTAGCGACGACCCGACCGGCATCATCGATGCACCAAAAAAGGGTCTCACCCTGCCGAAAACGATGAGCGTCGCCGAGGTGACGAAACTTCTTGGCATCGCCGCTGAGGAGGCCACCTTAACCGGTCCCGGCCAGCTTGCCCGCATCCGCATGCATCTGCTGCTCGAACTTCTCTATGCGACCGGCATGCGCGTCAGCGAACTCGTCTCCCTGCCGGTCAAGGTTTTGCGCCAGGAGGGCCGTTTCCTGATGATCCGAGGCAAGGGCAACAAGGACCGCATGGTTCTTCTGTCACGCGCGGCCATCGAGGCGATGGAAAAATACGACGCCGCCAGGAAAGCGCTCGTGCCGGAGAAAAGCAAGACGCCCACACAGCAGAAGAAAGCAGACAGTCCGGAAAGCCCCTGGCTGTTTCCTTCGAACAGCAAGGAAGGGCATCTGCCGCGACAGGTCTTTGCCCGCGACCTGAAGGACATTGCCATTCGCGCGGGTCTCAACCCTTCGGGGGTATCGCCGCACGTCCTGCGCCATGCCTTTGCCAGCCACCTTCTCCAGAACGGTGCGGACCTGCGCGCCGTGCAGGAACTGCTCGGCCATTCCGACATTTCCACGACACAAATCTATACACATGTGCTGGAAGAACGCCTGCAAGAGCTGGTACAAACACATCACCCCCTTGCCAAACAGGGCAAAAACCTTGATTAGAGCGACCGGAACCGCCGGATAATCCGGCTCAAACCTTGCGCAAAACGATCGGAAACGGATCTCATGCACAATTATCTCGACTTCGAAAAACCTATCTCGGACCTTGAGGGCAAGATCATCGAGCTGAAGAAGCTTGCCGATGAAGACGAGAGCATAGACACCTCGGAGGAGATCAACCGCCTGGAATCGCGCGTTAACGACGCGATGCAGGACATCTATTCCAAGCTGAACGCCTGGCAGAAAACGCAGGTCGCGCGCCACCCGCAGCGCCCGCATTTCGTCGATTACGCCAAGGCGCTGTTCACGGATTTCACGCCGCTTGCCGGCGACCGCAAATTTTCCGAAGACGCCGCCATTCAGGCGGGCCTTGCCCGCTTCAACGGCCAGCCCGTCGCCATCATCGGCCAGGAAAAAGGCAACGACACCAAAAGCCGCCTGAAGCACAATTTCGGCAGCCCGCGCCCGGAAGGTTACCGCAAGGCGATCCGTGTGCTGGAACTGGCCGACCGCTTCTCGCTGCCGGTCGTCACCCTCATCGATACCGCTGGCGCCTATCCCGGCGTTGGCGCGGAAGAACGCGGCCAGGCCGAAGCCATCGCCCGCTCGACGGAAATGTGCCTCAACGTCAAGGTGCCGATCGTCTCCGTCGTCATCGGCGAAGGCGGCTCGGGCGGCGCGATCGCGATCGCCACCGGCAACCGTGTCTACATGCTCGAACATGCGATCTATTCGGTGATCTCGCCGGAAGGCGCCGCTTCCATTCTCTGGCGCGATTCGACCCGCGCCAAGGAAGCAGCGACCAACATGAAGATCACCTCGGAGGATCTGAAGTCGCTCGGCGTCATCGACGGCATCATTGCCGAGCCGATGGGCGGCGCGCATCGCGATCCGGCGCGCGTGATCGCAGCCACGGGCGACGTGATCGCCAAGGCGCTGGCCGATCTTTCGCAACGTTCGGGCACGCAGCTGCGCGCCGAACGCCGCCAGAAGTTCCTGGATATCGGCAGAAACCTTTAGAGCATTTCCAGTAAAAGTGCGCAGCGGTTTTACGTCCGGAAAATGCGTAAAAAGAAAGAGTTAGATTTTTTTGGCGGTTTGAAGAAAAGCCAAAACAATCTAGCTCCGGCCTTATTTTCCTTGAATATCGCCCCAACTCGGCCATAGTCCGGTCACATCAACAGATGTATCGGCGACCGCGGGGCGGATCCCGATTTGAGTTAAGAAGATGTAAACGGTTAATACCGTATTTAAAATACACGCGGGCCGATGTAGAACTCTGCCGCCCGTGCCATCGTCTTTCGGATCAGATCATGCGTTTGACACATTTTGCACTTCTTGGCCTTACCGCGCTCGTTCTCGCCGGCTGTAACGATACGCTCGAAACCGTCGAGCGCGACGTTTCCCACGTCAAGAACAAGGTTGATTACCCGCTTTCTCCGTCCATTCTTGCCGAGATCGACAAGAAGAACATGGATCGCACCTCGCCGATCATGATCCGCATCTTCAAGGAAGAAGGCGCGCTGGAAATCTGGAAGGCCAAGCGCGACAACCGCTTCGACAAGATTGCCGAATACCAGATTTGCGCATGGTCCGGCAAACTCGGCCCCAAGGTGAAAGAGGGCGACCGGCAGGCGCCGGAAGGTTTCTACAACCTGACACCCGCACACCTCAATCCGAACTCGAAATATTACCTCGCCATCAATACCGGTTTCCCGAACCGTTTCGATCAGGCCAATGGCCGCAACGGCACCAACCTGATGATCCATGGCGCCTGCTCGTCCTCCGGCTGCTATTCGATGACGGACGCGCAGATCCTGGAAATCTACGGTTTCGCGCGCGACGGCTTCAAGGGCGGCCAGAAGACCGTTCAGTTGCAGGCCTTTCCCTTCCGCATGACGGCGGAAAACATGGCCCGCCACCGCAAAAGCGAACATCTCGAATTCTGGAAGATGCTGAAGGTCGGTTACGACAATTTCGAAGTCACCAAACGACCGCCAGAAGTGAATGTCTGCGAGAAGAAATACGTCTTTAATCAGCAGACTGAAGGCGGCAGCTTCAATGGTTCCGGCCAGTGCCCGGCCATGAGCACACCGCCCGCACTGGCAAGCGCGCTTTCGAGCTATGAGAAGACCTACGATCTCGCCTATGAAACGGCGATGAAGAAATATGACGGCATGGCCTGGTACGACCCCAGCGAAGCCGAGCGCAAGGCGCTGGTTGCCGAAAAACGCAAGGGCCGCGAGCCTGCCTATGCGCCGACCGGCTCGGCATTGAAGGCCGGCAAGCTGATGAAGGAAACGGAATATGCCGCGCTGATGGAGAAGAAGGCGCAGCAGGTCACCTCGTCCTCGCCGGCGACGGCTGCAACAGCCTCGTCTCTGCGGACCCCGCGTCCTTCCGCGACCCCGCCCGCCGCCCCGCAATCCAACCCTGCCCCTG
>NZ_JWJH01000033.1 GCF_000949865.1 Rhizobium nepotum 39/7
CCGCCACCACCCGCCCCGCGCGTGCCGGCTGCAGCCCCAATCGTGCCCCCTGCCGAGATCGATTGCTCCCGAGGCAAGAATCCCGACAACCCCAAATGCATCGAGCTGGAGCGGGAGGCCAAACTGCTCGAGCGCATCCGCTCGTCCGCGATGGTCTTTGATCAATCTGACCAGACCAGGAGCGCTGCGACGTCGTCCGGTGAACCAGCGGGCCTGTTCGGGGCGAACGGCAACGCTGGTGCATCAAACGCCACGAACGGAGATGCCGGCGGCGCTGTCGATGGCGACCGTGCCTTCGTGAGGTCGATCGGCGGACAGGGTGTGGAGGTATCGGTCGCCACCGAGAACCGCCGTACCGACGCCTGGATTCCGCAGGGCACGATGATCCGAGGAACGCTGGAGACAGCCATCAATTCCGATCTCGCCGGCTTGGTGAAGGGAATTGTGCGTGAGGATGTCTATTCCTTCGATGGCAGACGGATTCTCATTCCGGCCGGCTCCTCGCTGATTGGTGATTACAAGTCCGGCGTCCAGAGGGGGCAGGAACGGATCCTGATTGTCTGGACGCGGATGATCCGCGGCGACGGGGTCTCAGTGCAGCTCGGCTCTTATGGCACAGACCGTCTTGGGCGATCGGGTATGACCGGTGTCGTAGACAGAAAGAATTGGGAGCGGTTCGGGCCGCCGGCGCTGATGACGCTGATCGGCGGCGCGACGCAGTACATCGCGCAACTCGGCCAGCGGGACGATCGCGACATTACCATCGTCAACGACAATGGCAGCGTCACCCGCATTCCGCAGGACAATGGCGAGACATCTCAGGACCGAGCCCGCGCGATTGCCGCGGAGACCATCGCCTCGGGCATCCAGCAAATGGCAGCGACGGCGTTTGAGGATTCCCGCAACATCCGCCCAACCATCCACATTCCCCAAGGCTCGGATATCACCGTCTTCGTGACACGCGACCTCGATTTTGCCGGCCTCTATCCCGACCCGGTACGCGAAGAGTTCGAACGACTGCGCAAGGTGAGATACGGCAAATGAATGCGCGCCCCCAGATTTCCGCCGAACAACACTTTCTGACCGAGGCGCTCGAGCCGATCCGGCTGTTCCTCGATGATCCCGCTGTTGTCGAAATCTCCTGCCAGCGCAGTAACGAAGTCTGGCTGGAAAAGATTGGTCATCTGCAGATGGTGCGCCACGAGATCGCCGGACTGGATCAGGATGTCATCCGCCACATGGCGTCTCGCGCTGCCTCCTTCACAAAGCAGACCATCAATGCCGAAAATCCACTTCTTTCGGCGACACTGACGGGTGGCGAGCGCGTTCAGTTTGTCCTGAGCCCGACCTCGGCAACCGGACACGCCTTCTCGATCCGCAAGCAGTTCATCCGACGGTTCGACCTCAACGACTATGAGAAGGCGGGCGCCTTCCGCTTCACCAAGGTAACCGGCGACGACTACATCGATGATGTCGATGTTGAACTCTCGCTACTATTGCGGACAGGAAAGACGCGGGCGTTCCTGGAACTGGCGGCGGCCAACCATCGCAGCATGCTGATATCGGGTGGCACATCCACCGGGAAAACAACATTCCTTAACACCATGCTGACGGCAATTCCGAACCACGAGCGCTTCATCCTCATGCAGGACACGGCCGAACTGGAGCCGCGTCAAGAAAACGTTGTTTCGTTGCTGGTCTCGAAGGGGGGGCAAGGGGAGGCGCGGGTGACGATGGGCGACCTGCTGGCGACGGCGCTGCGTCTCCGACCCGACCGAATTTTCATGGGTGAGCTGCGCGGCGACGAGGCGTTCGACTTTCTGAACGCCATCAACACAGGTCACCCCGGTTCGATGTCGACGATCCACGCCAACTCGCCGCACCATGCCTTCAATAGACTGTCGACGCTGGTCCTCAACAGCAATGTCCGCATGGAGCGCGACGACATCATCCGCTACATCCGCTCGATCATCCCGATCGTGGTCCAGTTGAAGAAGAGCGATGCCGCCGGCGGTCGCGGCGTCAGCGAGATCTATTTTGCCGACGAGGTTGATGAACATGGCGAGCGTATACACGGACGGAGAAATTGATCGCCCGAAATGGTCGGGTCTTCAAAAGCTGTCTTTTTTCACACTGCCCGTCGCGCTTTTGGGCGTCGTGGTGGTTTGGCTTGCCTTCTTCACCTTGATCTATGACGCCTATGTCGTTTCCTTCGGTTCGCTATCGTATTTCGACTATGTGAGCCAAGTGCGCATCGCCGACGGCGCCCGCTACACCTGGTCGATCATCCATACCCGCAACACGGTCGGATTATCGCTTCTGGCATTCACGCTTGCATCACCGTTCCTGTTCTTCCTGATATGCATATGGATGCTCAAGGGAGGCAGGGCTCTTTCCCGCAAGGTTCTCTACCTCCTGCATGTGCGGTCGATGTTCAGCCTGATCGCGCTCACAGTGATGATCTTCGCCGCCGCCTGGGCTGGTGCTTTTATCTATGGCTTTGCCTTTTATCTCGTTGCCACGAAGGCTGGCGAACATGCCGATATCGCCAGTTACTACGGTAGCCATCTTGCGGCCATGTATCAGGCACCGTTCGGGACGACCGATGCAGCCGGTGGGTACCAGCGGCCATCCCGTCAGACGGTTCAGGCCACGCTGGCGGGGCTTGCCGCGGCCGGCGCGCTTGTGGGGTTTCCGATCGGTGCAGCAATCCAGAAGCGCCAGCGGATGATCATGGGTAAGGCCCGCCTAGCGACTCTCAAGGATGCGGCTGACTTTCGCCTGCGCGACAGGCAGGGGATCGTGCTCGGGCTCAAGCAAGGGCTGCTTTTGCGCAATGACGGCGACCAGCATGTGATGCTGATCGGCTCTCCCGGACAGGGAAAGTCGCGCGGCTTCGTCATCCCCTCCATGATGAGTTTCGAAGGTTCTCAGGTCGTGCTCGACATGAGCGGTGAACTGTTCGAGGAGACTTCCGGCTATCTGAAGGACAAGGGCTTTGAGACTTTCCTGTTGGCACCGGGATCGAAGTTCACCGATGGTTACAACCCTCTCGACCTGATCAGCACGGATCCGCACCAGCGCATCACAGACCTCCAGAAGTTGACGCAGATGCTGCTGCCGGAGCGCTTGCGCTCCGATTCCTCCGACTTCTGGGAGGAGAGTGCCCGAATCCTGCTCACCGCCATGCTTGGCTTCGTGCTCGAATGCCCCGACACCCGCAAGTCGCTGAGCGAACTCTACCGTATTCTGAACTCGATGTCCGACGAACGCACGGCAATCGTCCAGCTGCTGGAGAACTATGAGACGGTCCTCTCCGACCAGACCCGCATGCAGCTTACCAAGTTTGCCGGGCGTCATGAAAAGCTGGGCGAGGGTATCGCGGCCGAAATCGTCGCCAAACTCAATTTCCTGCAGAACCCGCTGGTGGAGGCGCTCACCTCGATTACGACGATCCCGATCGACATGATCAGAAAGCGGAAGATGGTGATCTATATCCAGGCCGACTGGAATGCCATCCAGATCTATGAGCGGCTGATCTCGATGTTCATTCAGCAGATGGCCGACAAGCTGGTCCAGATGGGGTCGTTGCCCAATGGCGAGCACGAAGTCATGATGATGCTTGACGAGTTTGGCAATGGCGGCCGCATCGACACGGTGCTGACGCTCGCCCCCCTGATACGAAAAAACGGCGTGCGTTTTGTCTTTATTCTTCAGGACGGCGCCCAGCTGGAGCGATTGTACCAGCGGTCCGGACAGAAGATCCTGATGGGGGCATCGACGATCAAGGTCTTCATGAACTTCCAGAATCAGGACGACGCGATGGCGGTCTCACTCGCGGCGGGGAAAACGACGGAATGGATCGAGCAGTCGTCCTATTCCCATCGCCACGGCCGCCGTCAACGGTCGATCTCGAAGGTCCCGGTCTCTGTCGATCTCCTGCCGGTCAACACGCTGATGATGATGAAGCCGGAAGAGGCTATCCTGCAGGTCACCGGCATGCCGGTGATGCGGATCATGAAACTGGACGCTGGTGGCGAACGGATGTTCGCGAAAGTGCGCAAGTTCAAGATGGTGCCGAAGCCCTGTCTGAAGCCCGTAGAGTGGACGATCGCAGACAGTGACCGTTTCGGACCTCTCATCCCCGTCGCTCCGGATGCAGCCTCCCCGAGCGATCGGGCAGGTGCCGAACCCGGAGCTGATATCGACCTTGCTGCGATCGAGCGCGTCCGCAAGCCTCATGACCTGCGCTTCATCGTCAAGGAAGGCGTTCGTCACGTTTATATTTCCTCCCTCGATGAACTGCGTCGCCGGCTGGACCTCGATGAGACCCGCGCAGCAGGTGTGGCCGAAGGAGACCATGGCGATGAGCATCAGCAGCCGGCGCGTGGGCCTGCCCATGGTGCGGCCAGCCGGAAAGAGAAGCGCGGTGAGGCAAAAAACCTCCGCGCCAAACCTGCAGATGACATTAATCTCGATATCGATGAAGAAAAGCTCGGCCGAAGTGTCTACTCCGGATCTCCGACGAGCGGGAATAATCGTCAGGATGGCGCACCCGTCTCAGCAGGTGCCGCCCGTGATCGGTCATCCGATTCGCCCGTTCTCCAACGCCAGGAAGTAAGACAAGCATTCGGAGACGACCTTCAGGCCTTGAATGAAGTCATCTTCAGGCAGGCTGCGGAAAATGTAGTTGAGCCGCAAGAGTTGAATGCGGACGTCGAGCTCCTGATAGACACGCTCTCCGGCAAGCTAACCGAGGACAGTTCGAGAGCCTGGCTACGCGAGTTCGCAGACGCTGCCCGCGACCCTTTGCGCGAAGATAATGGGGAGTCCAACAAAGAGCCGGATGGCGCGTAGTGGGCTGACCTCGAGCGAATCGAAGTTTACAGGGCTCGACCAGGACAGGTTGCGGTGCCCGAGCATCATGAGGACAACAGCATGGCAAAAATAGAACACCTTTCGAGCCTGCATATTGCCGGTGAGCGTAACCTCGAACGGATCGTTGCCGCCGCCAAAGCCGAACCTGGTCTCTGGCTGATGGTGAAGGAACGCGAAATGGAGCTGAGAACGATCCGCGCCGAGCTCGAGCGTCTCGGTTCTGACGAGAGCGAGATCGATCATCTGTTTCCGAAGAGGCTAAAGCCAACACTGTCGCACCTAGCGGACGAACTCGTGGCGCGCATGTTCGGACGCTGCCCTCCAGACATGCTGGCGCCGGTTCAGGATGCCCTGCTTGATGCCGCGAAGCGCGAGCTGGATGCGTCACCGCGTTGACAAATTCTTCTGGACCTACGAGGCGCGTCCCTTCAGGAATGTCGAACCTGCTCGATCACCCAGTCTTGCAGGCGCTTGGCTGTGGCCTGCGCACTCGCCTCCGCGAGATCCTCGGGAAAGAGGCTGAAAATCGGCCCGAGACGCTTCATGCGGGGAACGGTTTTGTCCTTGGCTTCGCGATATTCTTCGGTTTCCATGCCGAAGGCCTCGACGATCAATGTTGCCGGCCTATGGTCCTTGTAGGCTGCTTCCAGGACGAAATCCGGCCGGCAGGGCCCAAGCGATGTCTCTGACGCAAAGAGCGGTTTGGTAATCGTGACGCGGAGATCAGGAATACCTTCGAAAAGGGATCCCTGAAGCCAGAACAGGAGATGAGAGACATCTCTTTCGAAACCGGATTCCACCGGAAACAGCGTGTTGCCATTGTAGACTGGCTGGGCATAGGCCTGGACAGCTCGCACTGGCCCCTCGTCATCGTCGCCGAAGTCCACGTTCAGGAGGCTGAGGAACGGACCTCGACGTGCCGGGTCGCCGCGCAGCGGTTGTCGCACTTTTCCGAGCACATCGATTGGTCGCGAGGACGATGCCGGCATGATCGCCTGAGCGGACACAGCTTTCGCAAACAGCAGCATGAAGCCCGTCCGACGAAGCGTACCGGGCCAATCCGGACGTGAGGTTTCGAGCAGGCGTTGCCAGCGGCTGTCGGGCTCCCAGTAATCGGCCGCCCACGTCGAGAGCAGCGCGTTGAGAGACCATGTTCTCAACACCCGAAGGCCCCTGGCGGCGGCGCGCAGTCTCGAGAGCTGATTTCGAAGTGCTAGATCGGGATCATCCTGCAATGGTGGGATTACGTTCATCCCGGCGTCGTCGAGCAGCCGCCACAGGATGCCACCGAGTCTGGACGGTCTATCGTTTCGCTCAGTCGACCGGTTGATGTCACGGTCAGCGACGTCGGCAAGGCGGTCGGGAATCGCGGGCAATGCATCGATGTAGCTTCGATCGGATTTTCGAACCGGTCGCATGTAGTAACTGCGATCAATGAGCGCCGGATTGGCGTCCTTATCGACGTGGAACGGGCAGGTGCTTGTATGATTTGGCCGCTCCATATGTCGGAGAGGGTCCTCGTCCCGGGACGACAATCGTCGCAACGTATAGGTATGCTCCTGCCGTATCGGGGCAAGTAGTGGTTGGATCCGACCTGTGAGACAATCACACTCGATCCAGCCGTTCATTACCTTGGCTTGCCGGATAACAGCGAGGGCGATTGCCTTCTCTGCGTTGGAAGCAGCGTCGCCATACCAGGCGCGCAGCGCTACGGCCTCTTCCCCGGAAAGGTCGGCCAGTACATGAGCGGAACTGTTCCTGACCACTATACGCATATCGCCTTCGAACCGGTACGGTACGTCCGGTAACACGCTCCAGTCTGCAGGCCAGGTCCACTTGCACGGTCGGACCGTGGCGGTGTAGGTGTAGGGAGCGCAACGAGTTCGTGAACTGTCCAATACAAAATTTGGCCAACAATTGGTTTACGCCTGATCGCTTTGGTTTGCGGTCGATATCGGGGGACGGATGAACAGGAGAGTTTCAGGGAGGCCGCGAGCTCGCCGTGACAGGGAGTTGGGCCGTCGTTTTGTCGGCATTCACCTCTGTCATAGCAGGGCTGTATTCGCGGCCAGGGATGGTGTCCGATGCCTCGTGTGAAGCGCGAAATCCTGGTCGAGCCCATCGATATCTCAACACTGGACTCACTGTCGTTCCAGGAGAGGCTAGCCATTGGCCTGGAGCGTCTGAAAGCCGAGCGCAAATTGACGAACAGGGTACTGGCCGAGCAGCTTGGCGTACATGAAGCATACATATCGCAGGTAACCCGCGCCATGCGTGACGTCAAACTCTCGACCCTCGACAAGATGCAGCGAGAATGGAATGTCGTTATCGAGGATTTGCTCAGGATCACCGAAGCCGACCTCCATCGGATAGCGGTCTGGAAAGCCCGCCGCAAAAAGCAGAAATCCGCCGCGACGGACTCGTGATGCCAAGGTCGCCACAGCGGTGACAGGCGAGCGCTATTGGTTCAGGTTGAACCAGAACCTTTCTTTCACCCCTTCGTCGTTTGGAATATCGAAATAGTAGGGATCCGCGCGGCGCGGGCGCGGAGTGGCGATCTGCTGGATGCAGCTTTCGCCATCTCGGCCAAAATGCCGATTGATCGTCAAACCTGTTGACCCGGTATTGCCATCGTGCTGGCCCGATGGCCGGCAGACATTGACCGTTTCGATGCATTGGTCAGGTTCTCCCCGCCAATGGTTGTCGCCGCCTCGCGACGAGTAACCCGCCGTGGTGCCAGGAGGGCAATCTTCATAGGTTTCACGGCCAGGCTTTCCCGCCTTCGCCTCATGGCAGATGGGCCAGGAGAAGCCGGGTCTGGACATGGCGGCGATGAGTTTGCGCATTGGTGGAACGCAATAGGGGACACCATGCCAGTTTGGGTTTTTCGATGCGGCGCACAGCAGAACCTGGCATCCCCATTCAGCGTCTTCTGCCTTTGCTGGCACCGCCGACAGCGCGCCTATCAAACTTGCGGCCAAGAACATGATCGCTTTCACGGTCCGTCTCCTTTGTGTGACTACTGGATTTGCGCCCATGTGCCGTCGATTTTCGCAAACGACAGGGTGCCGGGCTGCGTCGTCCCCGCAAAGGAACCGGTTGTTGTGGTGATGATGCCGGTACAGGTGACACCGGGTAAGGTCTGACGGGGCTTGCACTCCGAGATGTGGATTGTGCGGCCGGATTTGGCGATCGCGGCACTCGCCTCCTGGTTATTGGGAACATCAACCGTCAGCCTCTGCTGCGCCTCCTCTTTCAGGCGTGTGATTTCCTGTCTCAGTTCCACTGTCTGACCAATCCACACAGTTTCATTGATCGCATAGCCACCACCGGTTCCCACGAGGAGGCCGATTGCAGCAGCGACAGCGGCGTCATTGCGAGAGCTACGCACGGGCGACCTCAATATCCTTCGATACCAAGGCGTTTCAGGATTGCGATCGGGTTGGTTTCGCACTCCAATTTCCAATCACGATGCTGGGCGCAGGCATAGGCGTATTGGCTAAGGTCGGCCGAGGACAGGTCTGCAAGACCGTTGCCAACCGCCTTCCACTGCTGCACTTCTGCTGGGTCGCAGCCCCCACCACCCGCACCGCAAAAGTCCGGATCGCGCCGTTCGATTTGTGTTTGCGTGGCGTCGTCCTGCGCTCCGGCGGTGACCGGAGAAACCGCGAGCAAGATTGCGAAAATAGCCGAAGTTTCGAAAGGGCTTTTCATTTAGCCTCCTTGCGCTTGCGTGAGAGACAGAGCGGTATCGGGAGTGACAGGAAGGGGCAGGGGAAGGCTCTCTTCGGCCGCTGGCGTGCGGCCGCCGGGCCTCTCATCAGGCACTGGCAATACGTTGTAGAGCCAGGGCGGCGATAAGTCTGGCGAGGACCAGATGCCAAAGCCGAGCCCTCTCGCTTTTCTCTCCAGATCGAAATAGGCGAGGACCTGGGGCTCGTCGGGATAGTTGAAGGCGTAGCCGATCCCCTCTGCAATCGCCGTCGCCGCCAGGTTGGTCTCGCCCACAAAACAATGGGCGATCAGGTTCTTGTTGCTGTCGCGACCGATCGGCGCGCAATTAACGTTCTGGCCGAGCGTCCGAAGGATCATCCAGGCGCGCGAGACCTGCCCGACCGGCCATGTCACACCTTCAGTCGTTGCGCTCTGCACCAGCCGGGGGGCTTCATATCCAGCAAGACGGACGAGCTGACGAGTCTTGACGAATTCGAATGTGGTGCCATCGACGACCTGAACCCTGCCGTATATCTGACGCGGAACGTCGCTGGGGAAAGCCTGCCCCAGCGATCCTGTGGGGGCGAGGGCGAGCAACATCATCGAGATGGCAGCGACCTTCATCGCGAAACCCCGGCTTGTTGCATCAGCACTGTGACCGGGTGCGGCATGTCGGGATAGGCCCAAAGCCCTGCACGGGCAGTGCGCGCGCTTTCCTCAGCGACCCTGTAGCCAGGAACAATGAGTTGGCCGGTGCTATCGACTGCGGCAAATCCCCATCCTTGCGCGATAAGATAGGTCGCAAAATCATAACGGTGTTCGCCTGCCGTCGTCTGACATGCGACGACCACATTGTTCTCGTCGATCATCTGAATGTTGGTGCAGACGGGCTTTGCGTCTTTGACCAGGGCCTGCATCATGATCACGTTCAGTTCTCCACAGTCGCGCGAAGTCCCTTGAGATACGGTAACGGCGGTCCCGCGCAGACATGCCTGTAGACCAAAGAGCCGATACCGCCGGCCGCCTGAGACCCAGCTATCGCCGGTCTCGAACTGCGCGTGTGTCGGAAAGGGTACGAATGCGGAAGATTGAGCAAGCTCCGCGTCTTTCGTGACAGGAGAGCCAGCCTGCGATGCCTGAACGGGAAAGGCTGGTGCCCGAGGAAGTTGCATCTGCGGGAATTCGTTACCAGCAAGCATCGGCAGTATGACAATTCCTGCGTAGAAGCCGGTAGCTGTGATCGTGGATATAAGCATCAAAGTTCCGGTCTGCATCAGTGCATTGTCGGATTGGCGCGGTAGCGCTCACCGTAGGGGTGGAAGAAATGGGCGCTGGCCCAGATACCGGCTTTATTCGCCCGTGCGACGTTTTCCATTTGCGCATATTCCGGAAAGGCCGGGTGGCCAGCACTGTCACGGAAGGCGAAGGCCACTCCCTTGCTGATCAGCACTTCAGAAAGCGATCGCGCGGTATCTCTATCCATGAAAAAGCATTCCGCATATCGTACCGTCGGATGGCCGAGGCTCCGCCCAAGCTCATGGCAAGGGAGCGCGTTTCCAGCAACTTCCTGTATCTCTGCGATGGTCGCAGTCATCGCGGCAAGCGAGATCATGGCACAGGTCGAGATAATTCCCGCATAATCGAGCGACTCGGTTGAAAGGCAGCCCTGAACTCCTGCGAGTTTGATAATAGTTCCATCCGCTGCGAGAAACGCGTTGCCGCTCAGCGCAGCTTTCGGGGTGACACTCTGGAGATCGAGTCGTGTCGCAATCGAGGACGTATCGAGTGGTACCGGCAATGCGGGGACCAGGTCACGCCCCTGTACGTAGGCCTGCTGGTAGTAGCTGACGAACTCTTCAGCCGTGTCGGCCCTGACCGACGCGGGCAGCGAGACCAGAGCACCCAAAAGGCTGCAAATGAGGTGGCGAGAAGATCGCCATGCGCCATTCTTCATGTTCGCATCCGTCACCTGTTGACTTTTTTGAACATGCACGAAATTGTACTGTAGTGCAAGTATGGAAAAGCTGCAAAAATTGAGGTATGGTTGTTCAGGTACTCATTTTGCATGTTGGGACAAGAAGATGGCGATGTATCAAAGGGCGCTCGTGGCTTTCACACTTCCATTCCGTGCCGTGTGGTTGATGCTCCAGATCGCTTGCTTCTTGCTGGTGTCAGCCGCATGCATTTTGGTCGCAGCCTTCGTCGGTTACTGGATTGTGTTGACGTTTTCCTACGCTTTTCTGGCGGCAGAGACGACGGAGAACATTTGGCAAGGGGCAGCTGATCTCTATGCCCGATCCGCATGGTTCAAGGCCGCGACAATTACCTCCTTCCTGCTGCTCGTCCTGCCAATCCTTCGCTTCTGGCCGGGGCGGGATCCAATTTCCGAGGCTACACGTGAGCGCGAATTGCTGCGGCTCAATGAGGGGTTAATCGCAGCCCGACAGCAGGAGGAAGCACGGGCAAAGCTTCGCGGCCTGTAAAAGAATGCGCTTCCCTCGTGTCATATGGGACGCGAAGACAACTTGCTGAACCCGATGGGTTTCGGTCTTCCGCTCGCGAACGCGTGGGCGGGTTCGATTGATCGCGACTCCGGCTTCGGTCCAAAAGAGTGAGAAATTTTATGACAGTCAAACCTCTCTCTCTCGCTATATCGACCTTTAAGGGAGGCGCTGGAAAGTCGACCCTGAACGTCAATCTTGCTGCGGAGTTTGCACAGCAAGGCCACAGGACGCTGCTGGTCGATTGCGACGAACAGGAATCGTCGACGCGCTGGTACAATGTTTCCATGAAGCGCGGGCTATTGCCGACTAACGGAACATTGTTGCATCTGCGCGTAGCGCCCGGTGACAGGTTTCGTGAGCGGCTCGACAAGGCTCCCGAAGTGGACATACGGATTTACGATGTCGGCGGTTATGTGCATCAGCGCGCGATCGAGGTCTACCACGAGTGCGATGCAATCCTGATCCCCGTCATTCCCGAGCCGACAGCTGCAACATCAGCCATCAAAGTGGCTACCATTTTGACGGAGATAGGCCGGAAGCGGGATAGTGGACCGATCCCATACGCGGCAATCTGGAACTACGTAGATATGATTGCCCTCAAGCACAATCGATCCCTTCCCGAGGTTCACGCGATCCTGGCGAGCGGTCGGATTCCGATGGTCGAGACAGTCGTCCGCAAGAGCAATCATTTCAGCGATGTCGGGGCCGGTTATGGTTCCCTCTACTCCAAGCTTGCAGGCATTGCAGACAATCCGTCGTTGACGCCGTCGGCCAAGCGGCGGGCGTCAGAAAGCGTGCTCGACGCAATCGATCTGGTGAAGAGGATCAACAACGAGTTCATCAGGCTACTGCAGGCGGAGGCCGCCTAAACGATGTCGAGGGAAAGAACGCCTGCCGGAAACATTCTCGCCCTTGCCCGATCCCGTGAAGAGCAGGCCAGGGATGTGGAGGAGGCCGCGACCTCGTATATGCCAACGACCATCGATCTCGACACACTCATGCCCGATGGCGGTCTGCAAGGACAGAAAACGGCACCCTCTGAGACAGATGTTGCCAAGACCCCCGCGCCAGCCAAGCACGAACGTGAGCAGCGATCGGAGGCGCCGTCGCTCAGCAAAGTGGCTGACGGCTCCGGGAGACGAAAACGGATATCGCTTTATCTCGATGACGACGTGTTGACGAAGATTTTCCGGGTTTCGTTGGAGCGACATGAGCAACTGTCCTCGGCGACGCACAGGCTCATCCTGGAGGCGCTGAAGGCGAGGGGGCTTTAGATCACATGCGACAGCCACCCATCATGTTCCGTCTGCCTGATCACATCCTGAGCAATGTCGACGCACTTGCCGGACGGCTCGATATCTCCGTCAACATCATCGCCAAGCTGATCGTCACCAGGGAGATCATGCATGTTCCAGCGATGCTCGAAGAGCACGATCGGCAAATGGCAAATATGCATCAGTTTCTCCGCGAACTTGCCTTTCGCAACGAGGCCGTTCTCGCACAAGAGGGCGGGCACGCCGAGGGTACGAAGTTGATCGCACAGAAACTGGACGAGGTCATGGGGGCCATCGACGCCATCCGCGACGCCGCCTTTGTCCGGCCGTCATCGTACATTGTCGAGCTCATCAGGAAACACGATGAACGAGGTCTCCAGAAATCGCTCAAAGTCTAGACCGGAAGGTCGGCGACTACCGAGCTACCTTGATTTGATCGAAGACGATCTGCGCCGACGGGGTGGTGGTGGCAGCGGAAAACGACCGTCAGTCGGCCTAGGCAAGCAACCCTCGGTCAAGAATGCTGGCGCTGCCTCGGCGATCAGTCGGGCCGCTGGCAACAATGCGGTGGTGGTAAAGGTCTTGTCCTATGGCGCCGGCGCTGGTTCCGCCCGAAACGTGCTTGCTTATCAAAGCAAGGAAGAAAAGGCGCGCGATCAAGACGACCGCGAAGTCTCGGATCTGAACGAAGAGGTGCGTTCATGGGAGAGGGATTTCGGTAACCGGAAGGGCAGCAGCGACGTGCTGCGTCTGACCTACGAGCTTGAAAAAACAGATCGGGAAGGCGTAGCCCGCGCTCTTGGCTCCCTCGCCGCCGCCGGTTTCCATCAAGCCGGCGATACTGATCGCACCTACGCTTTCAGTGTGAGCGACGGGGTGAACGCGCAGACAAGATTGCATTTCGCCCTGGTGATCGCCCACGAAAAGAAGGACAGGTCTGATCGAAGCGGTAGCAATCGCATCCCGGGCGAGCTCGATGCGGCCCATGCAATCGACGCACGCCTGGATCAAGCTTTACGGAACGAGGGGATCACACCGATCTCCCGGTACCCGGCCGAGTTTTCGTCGGGCCCGAAAGGGCTGACTGCGACGCTGCACGCCATGCAACGCAGGGGTGCCGAGGTAACACTTTCGACGACCACCCATGTCGAGGAGCGTCCTGGTAAGAGCGGGCGATATCTGCACGGCACTGAGCGGCGCGAAACAACCACAGCGGATCACGAACAGCTGACGGCGGAAGGGAAAATCGTCAGTGCGCTTATGCAGACCCGCCAGCCTCGGGATTTCATGCACCTGTTGCTCTCAGGACCGGCAAATGTCGATCGCGATCAACTCATTCATGCCGGGCGTGATTTCCTAAGGGAGCAATTTGCTGGACACCGCTATTCCTATGCCGTCCATAATCGCAACGATCTCGACAAGCATCCACACCTGCATGTGATCGTCGCGCTGCGAAATTCCAATGGCAAGATGCTCAATCCGAACATTCGCGACTTTACCGAATGGCGACTCCGCTTCGCCGATAAAGCACGTGAACGGGGCATCCCGATTGATCGTCAGAAACGCCTTGAGCGGGCTGGCCCACCGCCCGTCAAACGCTGGGAATGGGAGATGTTTCGGCGGATGGGAGCCACGGCCCCGAGTAACGTCGTCGACAAAGTCCTGGCCAAGGTTCGAGACACGCCGACAGCGCCAAGGTTGGAAGATGCCCGCCGACGCCTTGAGCAGAGCCGGCGCTCGGTCGGACTCGTTCTCAAGATGTTGGACGGGATAGCGAAGGAGCGGTCTGCTCCGAGCACTGCGCGCGACCTTAGTCAGGACCTGTCGATTGGACTCCAACGTGAATACCGGCGGCTTGAGACAGCCGTCCAGGCCGGCCGTGACCCTACCAGAGAGAAAGGAGATGAGCACATGTTGCGATCAACACCGATCAACGCTGCCCAGGCGAAGGCCGCGAAAGAAACGCTCGCAAACTCTGCGATCAATCTTGCTGCGAAGATTGCCAACCCATCCGATCGGCTGATCTTCGAACAGGCGACCAAGATCATTGGGAAGGTCGTTGGGCTCCAGCTCGACTCACGTGTGGCCAAAAACCGCGATCGTGGTGATGGGGGTCAAGACAAAACCAGCCTGAACGGTTTGGCAACGAAGTCGGCGGCTGGTCGTGATCACGTTGCGGAGCAGGGCATTGTCAACAAAAGCTCGAACAACCGCTCAATCGATCAGTCGCGTATTGCCAGGTCCAATGCCGAGCACGACAGGCCGGAAGCTGATGGCGCGGATAGCGAGCGCCAGAAGGCCCAACAACGTAGTCGCGAGACGCAAAAGTCGATAAAGCTTCGCCCGCCTCAGGAAAAGAATCGCGACCGCAGCCGCTGAGGCGACGATCCGTCTTCTATTCTGCGTTTCGGCTGGCCGGCGACGGCTGAGCCCCTATAATCCGTTGAATCTCAGCGTGAAGCCGGTGAATGTCCACAGTTTCAGACGGAGAAAGATATTGCTGTTCCATTTCTATCAAGGGCGGAATGGTTCGATCCGCTGGCAGACCAGAATATTGGAGAGCCAAAATATCTGCATCGTTTGCCGCCAGCAGACCAGCCGCAGTGCTATAGACAAATATGGCTTCCTGCTTGTCGACACCATACCATTCGACGGCTTCTAAGATCATCCCTGCGCCATTCCTCCTTCGTCGCTCCTCTCCTGCCTGGGCTACGGTTCCCCTTCCTTGCGCAAAAATGCCCCATGCCATCCAGAAATCCGGCATAGCCTTCCGGATCCGAAGGAGCTCGTCGAGTCGCCCTGTCAGGGCCGCGAATTCTGATCTGCCGCGAGAGCCGACGTCCATTCCTCTTGCGTCCGAGATAAACCCAAAGCGAACGTCGCTCTCCCGCAACTGCTGCAGCATTTGGACGAATTCGTTGCTGATGTCTCCCAGCATGAAATCCCTTGGCGGACTATTCCGTCTCAACAGGGTACCATCTCTCTCGAAAATGACGAGGCCCGTAGAGCCGATCTTCCGGAATGTGTTGCCATTGTAATTCATTGGCTGACGATCAAAGCTGGAAGCCAGCCTTGCCTTGTTGAAACCTCGATACCTTGTGCGGCTCCCTCCAGCCCTGGTTGGTTGCCGCAGTCTCCTGTTCAAGCGGTTACGAGTACCGGCAATTCGCCCTGCTGTCTGGAAAATGAACGGCCTGCATACAAAGGTCCGGCCACTTTCA
Source organism: Rhizobium nepotum 39/7 (assembly GCF_000949865.1). Lineage (GTDB taxonomy): Bacteria > Pseudomonadota > Alphaproteobacteria > Rhizobiales > Rhizobiaceae > Agrobacterium > Agrobacterium nepotum. The sequence goes on from NZ_JWJH01000033.1 coordinate 15,592, forward strand.
AGTTCAGCCGCATTTGCGCGCGGACGCGCTGCGAGACCTCGAAGACTCCGCAGCAAACTGGAAACCTTCCGTAGCCATCGGCTCGACCGAGCTCATCGAACTCTGCCCCGGCGCGTTTGTATAATCTCCGCATGTGCGGTTCATAGTTCGAGATCAGAGTATCGATGCCGTTGTCGAGGGCCACTTCGCACAGTGCAAGGAGAAGCAGGCAAAAGGCGCGATCTGGGCGCATGTCGGGGAAGTCGCGCGCTACGGTCTCCTCGTCGATACACATGCGCGTTCCCTCCCATATGCCGGGCGCGACAAGATCACAGGCATTGGGGAATGTTTCGCGGAAGACGTCGTAGAGAAGTGTGGGGCCTGTCGTCGGCATAAGCCGAACCGACCCGTAGAGTTTGCTCCGGTCGTCATCGCACCAGATGAGATAGGCAGGGTGAAGATCGTCAAAGCGATCCCGTTCATGAGGGCCGGCCACAGACACATCCCAGCCGAGACGGTCAGCAAAAACCTTCTTCCTCAGCCGGAACGATTGATCGAGCAGGTCGATATGCTTGTGATATTCGTGAGCCTGAACAAGAAGATACATGTTTGCCTCCATCGTTTGACGGAAGCACCATGAAGATCACAAGATATACGATAAATTCCTCAGGATGGTACCCCTAGTTGGGGGTATTGCCAAACGGATTGATCAGCCGCAGCTGCATTGCCCGCGCGATCGTAAAAGTGATTGAACCGCCCCCGAGCTTGTGTCGAGCCGACTTGATGTAGGCTCTTGTCGTATGCTCGGAAAGCTTCAGGATGACTGCAATGTCGATGCTGTCTTTGCCCAGGGCCGTCCAATGCAGGCACTCGATTTCACGACTGGATAGCTGCGGTATTGGGTCGTGCTCGCCGTGAAGTTCGAAGATGGCCTTGTGATGAATAAGAAAGGCCAGTTCCTTCCATTCGCTGCGGAATTGTTCGACGGTCGCGTCCCATTCGTCAGCCGTCTTGTGCGAATTCAGGGAGAAGAGTGCACGGCGCTTTTTGTCGACGATCGGAATAGAGTAACCGTTCGGCCCAACACCGTGATCCCGCGAGTCCTGCAGAAAGTCATTGGCCGCTTGCGGGACCTCGACCTCGCGCCAGTCGAAGGGCAGTTGCCGGAGGAGACCTTCGCGCAGAATGGGATCGACTTTCGCGTATCCTCGTAGGAGGTAACGAGCAACCCATGCGTCGCGGTAGGTCGTGCGCACATACGGAGTATCGACTACGTCCGCTACCGTCAGGGCAAGATGGTAAGTTGAGAAGTCGATATCATAAGCCATTTCCAGGACGCGCAGCGCATCGTAAACACTCGGGGCATTCTGAACCGCATGAATAATATCTTGAAATTCATCCCGTACTCGTAAAATCTCCATTCCATACTCCACCAAAACGTGTGTTGCGACCAAACTGACAGTGCGGCCAGGGGGCATCGCGAGCTGATATCAACGCGTTATGGTATAACATATCGCATAATCCTTTTTATGGAACTCTTCGGCGCGCCCGGGGGTGAGCACCGCCAAACGAACAGCGTCTTTCATTCGGGAAAGCAGCATCACCATTTTCGGGCTCCCAATAGAGATCCTGCCCTATCACATCGGAGGGGCCATCCCGTAATGTTGCACATTCAGCAACGCCAACACGATTGCGCCCGCTCCAAGCACAGTCATAATTATCATTGGGTCTCGCAATCGCTTCATAGGTAGTACCTCGTTAGCTTGAGGGCGACTCCGCCCGCCCGCTTATCTGCCTCTGACATATCAGCCATGTCGCGCGAGCGACGCAGCATTCTGGCCGGATGTGCCGTTCCGGGGGTTGACCTCGGTTCTGTTTGCGAGTTGGAACCGGCTTAACGTGTTATTCAATTCGCCTGTGATCGACACGAGGTTCGAAGAGACAGCCGCCGCTTCCTCGGCGATCGCCGCGTTCTGTTGTGTCGACCTTTCCACTTCGTTCATCGCGGTGCTCACCTCGCCCAATCCGGCGAGTTGGTCGCTTGACGATTGCGCTACGGCATCCATATGAAGATCTATGGTCGCAACCGAAGCGGAGATTGATGACAAGGCTGTTCTGACGCCATCAGCGAGTGTGACGCCAGTGGCAATTTCGGATGTCGATTTGTCGATCAGGATCTTTATTTCGTCAGCTGCACGAGCCGAACGCTGTGCAAGCTCACGTACCTCATGGGCAACCACGTCAAAACCCTTGCCGGAGTCACCCGCTCGTGTCGCCTCGACGCCTGCGTTCAGCGCCAGGAGATTTGTCTGAAAGGCGATCTCATTGATCACGCCCAATATTGTGGAAATCTCGCGAGAACAATTTTCGATGCGCCGCATCGCGGCCTCCATGTCCTCGGCGACAAGAGCCGTGGCGGCGGCATTACCCTTCGCCTGATGCGTCAATGATCTTGCGTCCTCGACCCTCCTGACAGAGCCGTTGACCGTCGAGACGATTTGGGTGAGAGCGGCGGCCGACTCCTCAAGGCTGGCTGCCTGCTTCTCGGTACGTCTGGAAAGGTCAAGGGAGGCCGACGACATCTCTCGTCCACATCCGTCGACAGCGGCTGCGCTGCCTGCGATGGTGCGCAGCGCTTCCTCGAGATGCCGAATGGAGGTGTTGAAATCCCTTCTGAGTGCCTCGAATTCAGGCGAGAACGGATCGTCGAGCGAAAATGCAAGATCGTCAAGCGCCAAACGGTTCAGCGCCGCAGCAAGCCCGAAGGTCGCCTCGGCAAGCCGCTCTGATGCGGCTGCCTCGGCGGCCCCCTGCGCGGCAATCCGGTCCGCCTCGGACCGCGCACGATGTTCCACCGCTTCCCGCTCCAGCACCCTTGAATGGATCGCTGCCTTGCGGAATATCTCGACCGACTGCGCCATGAGCCCTATTTCGTCACGCCGCGCGGTGAAGGGAACTTCGGCTTCAGTGTCACCCTCCGCCAGACGCCGCATCGCGGCGGTGATGGTCAGCAGTGGATTGGAAATGTCGAAGATCGCCGCCGCGGTCGCGAGTAGCGCAATCACCACCGTCACGGCAATCGTCGTGTAGAGCGCCATACTTGAATCGTCCGCTGCTCCGGCGGTCTCCACGGCAGACCGTTTCGCCCCAGCGGCATCAAGCGCAACGATGCGTGTTACGACCCCGCGAATCTCCTCGCTAAGCGGTTCCATCTTCTCCGCGAAGAGTTTGGCGGGGCCCGATTGCATACCCTGATTGACCATGGCTATGAAGTCAGTACCAAGCTTGGCATAGCTGTCGTAGTCGTGGGCGATCGCTGTAAGGCCCGCACGCTTCTCGTCTGAATCGATTGCGGCCTCGCAGGCGCCGAGCGCCGCTCGGAAAGCCTCGTCCGCCTTTGCCACGCTATCAAATGCAGCAGCACGAGTTTCCGCATCCATCGCGACGAGTTGCCTAACGTAGGCAAAGCGCAGCTTTGAAGCCTGGGCGTCGATGAAGAGCGTCAAGCCCAAGGATAGGCCGACGGACGGTTCGGGCACCTCGCCAACCGGGAACGGCGGACGGAATGCGGACGCGGACTTCCATGGCGAGAAGCGCACCAATGAGACACATGCCTCGACGACCGACTCCGGATGCTTGGTGTTTAGGTGCTTGCGGCATGCACAACTGGCGGTCCGCCTAGGCTGAACGGCGCTTTGGCAGCAAGCATTCGCCATCGTCTTCAGAAAGAGCTTATCGCGACGAGATTTTTGTTGCCATGCTCCTTGTCTGGAACGCGCGGCCCAGGATAGTTTTCAACGATGAATTGCAAAACTCCAAAGGAAAACTCACCGTCGGAATCCTCGGTCTTCGGCGAGAATGTTCGAGGATCGACTGTAGCCATCACCAGACCCTCACTTTCATGCGGAATTGCGTTTCCGATTTCAGCACCATTGCCCCCATATATTCTGGCATGGCCGCCTCCCTTGGGCACCCATTTGCTCGCGGGGATTTCCTGAAATCTCGAATAGGCTTCATCGCCAACGACACCGCAGGGAACGATTGTAACGGCGCCTGTGATCGTTGCGTAGTAGCGCGCCGCCGCAAGATTGACTGCAGGGCCAGCCCAACTGACCCCGTCAACCTCCGGCAGTATGGGCCAGGCGCCGAGGTGGATGTGCTCCATCTGTGACTGCAGGATATAAGTCATTTGCGGATGCATATGCTCCCAGCAACTAAGCGAGCCAACGCGACCGATCTCTGTCTCGTAGACCTTCAGGCCTGAGGGATCGCCGTCGCTCCATACGGTTCTTTCGCCACCAGATGGGCGAAGCTTGCGACGGATTTGTATGGGTCTGCCATCTGCCCCGATCAATGCCTGTCCCATAAAGAGGTGATCGCCTTCCAGTTCGCTGTACCCGAGCGACACGAAAATTTTCTCGCGTGCGGCTGCCTCCAGAAGTAATCGCCATTCCGCACTGCCTATCTGCAGGGAGTTGGCGACGTATTTTTTCAGATAAGCCCTCTTCCATTGCTCGGATTCATGACCGAACGGATATCCGGGCAGCCATAATTCCGGGAAGGCAACAAGTTTGGCGCCGGCACTTGCAGCCTCTCGGATCAAGCGGATCGTCTTGTCGACGCCGCCTTTGAGATCAAGGTAGACGGCTTCTGCCTGCACGGCGGCGACCTTGAACTCTTCTGTCGGGCGATTTCCCGGTACGGCATGGGCGGATGCGGACTGCGCCGCATCCTCAGCATACACATCCTGTGTCAGATGGGAGAGGTACAGGGCGGCAGATGCCCCCAGCATTTGTCGTCGTGAAATATCCATTTTGTATTCTCACGTTCTTGGGAGGCGAACCTGGATTGACGGCTTTTGCGTCAGCCAATCCCGAGCCGTTGCGTCATTCGATTTCTGCGTAGTCTGTGTCGAAGCTATGGACTCGCTGATGTTCGCTGCGGTTGAACAGGAGACGGACAACATCCGGGCGAGAGTAGTGGCCAACCGGATCATAGGCAGCCTTGGCTACCCCAATGAAGCCGAGGTCCACCTCAGCATACATCATGCCCTCCTCGTTTTCGGGAATTGCCTTGGCTAGGGGCGCGCCGTCGGGACCGAAGATCATCGTGAAGCCTCCACCCTCGAGAAGCAGACTCTGCTTCGAAGGAGTGTCCACCAGCATCTCTATCATCGACCTGGAGACAAGCGCACAAGGCGCAAGCACGTAGCACTGCCCTTCAAGCGCATAAACCTGACTGGCGGCGAGATTTGCTTCGGCGCTCAATTGAAAGGCTGCGCCGCGATAAACAGAGAAACTTGGCCAGCTTGCGATATGGATCTGCTCATTTTGTGAGAACATTGCATATTTTGAGAGCGGCTGGATGTGCTCCGCGCAGCAAAGCGCGCCCATACGCCCGAGTCCCGTTGTGTGGACGGCGAGATGCGATCCATCGCCCTCGCCAAAGACTGTCCGCTCGGCATGAGTGGGTTTGAGCTTGCGACGGTTGGCGATAATTTCACCTTTGTCGCTGAAGATCGCCTGAGCGATGTACAGGCTTCCTCCTGCCCGTTCCGTGAAACCCATGACGACGTGGATAGCGTTGACCGCGGCGGCCTCGCGCAGTCGCTCGTAATGCGCATCGCCGACTTCCATGGCATTGGCGAAATATCGACCAACAAACTGCATTCCCCAAGCCGGCGAATCCAGCCAGATCCACCAGGGGTAGCCGGGAAGCCAGACTTCCGGGAAGGCAATAAGCGAGGCCCCGTTCCGGGCTGCCTCCTCAATGAGGGAGATTGCCTTGTCGACACCCTTCGCGATATCCAGAAATTCTGGAGCCGCTTGCACAGCAGCAACTTTGTAAGCCGTTTTGACCATGTGGGCCTCTCTTTTGCTCGCCTTGACCGCATAGGCATCGCATAACGGACTGCCGAGCGCTTGGTCATGAGGGCCGCAATCCTTGTCTCACATGGCCACCTCAATTGCCGCGGCACGTTTCTTGCTTCGAATTAAGACGTTCGTGACAGCAGCCACATGAGCGCCGTGAGTTTACAGGGATGATTCAGGACGCGAATACGCTATCGGTGTGGAGAGAACAGCTCTGGTCGACCTACGTTCGACTTGAGAGCAGGAGCGATGCGCACGATTTTTATGGGAGAGTGGTCGAGTTCATTCCCGAAACCCATAGTCTGAGCCTCGTCGACTCCACAAGCCAGTTGACGGAGCGCACGAGGCATCACGTCCGCACCGACCATCAGGAGGTCGTGCTTGTGGCATTCCAGTTGGCAGGCCAGGGGGTCGTCGCGCAAGATGACCGTGAGTCCAGAACGGTACCAGGCCAGTTCGTATTCTACGAGAGCGGGCGGCCATACTCCCTCTCCTTCGATGGGCCATTCAAGCAGTTGGTGCTGCGCGTCCATCGCGATAAATTGCTATCCAGACTTCCAGGTCTTGGCAATCTCACGGCGCGCGCGTTTGAAGCCAGGCACGGTTGCGGCGCCGTAGCACTCGATTTCCTGCGCAGCCTCGCTGCGCGCGGTCCCAGCATTCGTGATGCTCAGCTTGCGTTGGTGGAGCGTGTAGCGAGTGATCTCGTTGCCGGAAGCGTAGTATCGTTGATCACCGACGTTTCCCCTCGTCGGGCCGTGTTCGAGCGACTTCGGGGCCGCATCATCGAAGAAGTCAGGGATCCGTCCTTCGACCCATTGGAGCTTGCAACGATTGCCGGGATGTCCTCGCGTTCGTTGCGCCGTCTCTGCGCTGAAAATGGGACGTCCCCGGGGCAATTGATACTGCAAACGCGACTGCAAGGTGTGAAGGATGATCTCTCGACTGGCACGAATGCGAAAAGAGCCGTCAGTGACATCGCCTTAAGCTGGGGGTTCAACGACCTGAGCCACTTCAACCATTCCTTCAAAGCAGCGTACGGAATTCCACCCTCAAGGATGCGAACCTCAAACTAGACATAGTCTCACCCGTCGTTTCGCAGGAGATGGAAATCCAAGCCTCCCAAGGAATATCGGGCGCGGGGTCAGCCCTTGCATCCCCAACACGACGGCAGGGGACGCGATTTCAGGCTGATACGATTTTCGCAAGCACATTGCTGCTCTTACTGAGCCACTTCGGCGGCTGCATCATCGATAAAGGCCGTGACCTCCACAGACTTCGATATAAGCGACGCATGGCTTGCCTTTAAGGTAATAACCTTCCGGGCATTCAGACGGGCCGACATCATCACCTGATTTTCGGGAGCAATCATTCGGTCTTCACTGGATATTTGATACCAGGAGGGCTTCTTCTTCCAGGCCGGAGTAGTGATGGCATCTCCAAAGGTGCCGGCAAGCGGTGCCTTTTGGGTGACCGCCATGACGAGACCCTCTTCGGGCGTCATGTCCTGGCAGAAGCTTTCATGGAGCTTGTCGGCCTTAAGCCACAGGTAGCCATCGCTGTCCGGCTCGATATTGGCCACTGCCGCAGGAGGATGCTGCTGGGTGATGCCGCCCGGACTTTCTCCCGCATCGGGAGCGAACGCGGCGATATAGACGAGCCCCACCACATTCGGCTGATCTCCGACCTCCGTTATGACCGCGCCGCCATATGAATGCCCTACGAGCAAGACAGGCCCTTTCTGCTGGGCCACCATTTTACGTGTGCGTTCGACATCCTCGGCCAGGGACGTCAACGGCAGTTCGACGGCGTGAATAGACTGATAGCCCCGGCGCGCCAGTTCGAGAATGACCTTGCCCCAATGCGCGGCCCCACCCCAAAATCCGTGTACCAGAATGATAGTTGGTTTATTACCCATAGTTTTCTCCAATGAAAGAACTCAAGGGCAAAAACGCT
>NZ_JWJH01000034.1 GCF_000949865.1 Rhizobium nepotum 39/7
CGCCAGTGGGGTCAACATTCCATGCTTAAACACACGCCGGGCAAAGACGTCAATCACAAAGGCCACGTAGACGAAACCCTGCCAGGTCGCGACATAGGTGAAGTCCGAAATCCACAGCCTGTTTGGTGCTGGGGCTTTGAACTGGCGGTTTACCCGGTCAAGCGGGCTCGCGGCTGCCTTATCCGAGAATGTCGGCGGACCGGCTTTCCCCGAATGATCCCCTGCAGGCTCATCGACCTCATAAGCCGAGCGACCGTGCAGCGGGCGATGTCGTAGCCTTTGCGTTGCAACTGCCGCCAGACTTTACGCACCCCGTAGACCTGGAAGTTCTCATTAAACACCCGGCGTATCTCGATCTTCAGGCCGATATCGCTGCGGGCGCGAACCGACAAGCGGCCCACATCCAAGCGCTTGGCAACGTTCTCGTAGTAGGTTGACGGGGCAATCGGCAAAAGCCTGCAGATCGGCTCGACCCCGAACACGCACGGTGTTCGTCGATGAACGAGATCATCGTTTGAAGGGGCGGTCGAGCTCCGCCATTGCGAAATATGCAGACGCCTTGCGCAAAATCTCGTTGGCCTGACGAAGCTCACGGTTCTCCCGCTCAAGAGCCTTCATCTTCTCGGCGACATCGCTCGGCAGGCCTGCTCGTTTGCCGCTGTCAACCTCGGTCTTCTTCACCCATTCATGCAGCGTGGCTGGCGAGCAACCGATCTTGCCCGCAATAGATGAAGCGGTCGCCCATCGCGACGGGTGCTCCGACTCGTGGTCCACGATTGCGGACTTCAGGTGAAAACTTGTTCATTGTCTTGCTCATATCGGCTCCACTCTCTCAGAAGTTGGAGCCTCCGGCAAACCCGGTGCGGTTCAGATGTCTGAGGCGTTGCGGATGAGCAACAGGTCGCTTCGAGAAGCTATGAATTGCAACCAAGACCCAACTTGCCGGACAGCGAGATCGGGTGTCTCGCTAATGGCGACCGTCGGGGCAACGCAGGTTGCTCTGCCGGCGAGAAACATATCCAGGTAGCTTTTGTCCTGAAGAAGTGGTGAGATCGCATCAACAATTAAAGCATCGTTGTGAATGACGCTTGTCATTTCAGAATTAGATTGAAACATTTATTGGTTTTCCGGAGCTGGATATAGAGTGTCTCCGTTCTATTCCGCGCTCTTGGTACGGTCTAATAGCGATGTAAGGCGCATTATCGCGCCACAAAATCGATCGGCTCCTCACGAGTGAGGTAGGTTCGCGGGAATACATTTCGCTCGAATCGCGACTTTACGTGGTGATGCGATGCCGTGTTGCGACCGTATTACACGAAACGTTCTATACTGAATGGAATGGCTTCGGTCGGGGTCAGATCAGTTGAAGACATATCCCCGATCAATCGCGCAGTCGTTGCCGCAAGGGTCAGTCCAAGATGGCCGTGGCCGAAGGCAAAGTAAACGTTTGGATGGTGCCCAGATCGGGAGATGATTGGCTTTGAATCTGGCATCGACGGGCGGAACCCCATCCATTCACGGCCATTTTCGAGATTGAGACGCGGAAGAGCGGACTTGCCGTGAGACAAAAGTGCTTTGGCGCGACTAAAGTTTGCGGGTGCCTTCAAGCCAGCTAATTCCACCGCGCCGCCGATTCTCAGTCCCATTTCCATTGGGGTGATAACTGCGCTGCGCTCTACCAAGAAAATGGGCCGCGTCACCGATACAGCCGGTGATGGAATGGTGGTATTATATCCTCGCTCGGTATCTAGCGGAACCTTATAGCCGAGTTTGCTGGATATCGTTCCGGACCACGCTCCAGCGGCGAGAACAACGCCTTTGGTTTCCACGGTCTGTCCGTTGTCGAGAAAAACCTGTGAGATCCTGCCATCCCGGAAGCCAAAATCTTTGGCATTCGCCTTAAGGATAGCGCCTCCATTGCGCTTGAATTCTAGCGCGAGTTCCTGGACCAATTTCTTGGGATTGATGGAGTGCCTCACGCCAGGAACATGCACACCGGCAAAGAAACCAGGATTCAGCTCGGGCTCAAGTTCCAGCAGCTCGTTGCGGGTCAGTCGAGTATAGGAGATGCCGTGTTGTGTGCGGACGGACCATTCATGCGCACTCTCTTTGTAACCGCGTTCCGTATGGTAGGCGAAGAGAAAGCCCTCGTGCTTGAACAGATATTCTGTGCCCGTCCTTTTCGCGACGACCTGATGATCCGACCAACTGTGGCCGAGCAACGCAGCAAGTTCGCCGGTTATTTTCTCGGACGGCCGGCGGCGACCTGCTAACAAAAATTGCCAAAGCCATGGGGAAAGCTGAGGGAGATAGCCCCACCGTATTGACAGAGGACCAAGGGGGTCCGCCAGCATCTTCGGTACTGACCAGATCAGACCAGGCAGAGATATGGGGAATATCTCAGCGACGGCAATGCAGCCAGCGTTCCCTTCCGACGTCGCGGTTCCCGGTTCCTTGCTGTCTACTACTGAGACCGAAAAACCACGCGTCTGCAACTCTAGGGCGCATTGGATCCCAATGATACCAGCGCCTATGACCACGATGTGCTGATGGCTGGAGATCGGGCTCATATCAATCCTCGTATATTGCGTTAAATACCTTCTGGAAGAAGGATGACCGGTTACCGGACATCGATCCCGACCTCGACATCAAGGCAACTTCAACACTGTTTGCTGGATCGTGGCGATCGCGATGCGTTTCGCATCGAGCGACTTCCACGCCTCATCCAAGACCGATCAACAGCTCTGTTTCCAGCTACGTCTTAAGTGTCAGCTTCATTGACCTGTGAAAGAAGTCTGCCGGAGAACGCCCAGTTGTCAGCGGAGACGTCGCTGAAAACGATGCTCACTGATTCCGGTGAACAGCCACAATGTTCAACTAGTGCATTTGTGATCGCGGCGGCTGTCTCTTGTTTTTGATCTACGGTCCGGCCGGCGGAGAGATCAACTTTTACCCATGGCATCTTGTGTTTTGTCCTTTGTCCTTTGTCCGTCAGCGGTCTCTGAGAGGCCGGCGGCGCAAAAATTGGTCGAAGCGATCGATCCGAGTCGCAATACGCATTGTATCCTCATTATCATGATTGTATAACATATGAACTGATGACATACATACTGAAAAATTCCACGCGCATCGCAAATTTCTGAGTGTGGAGCGAACAAGGACACAATGCGGCGGGATATTTTCAGTTCAGAGAGTTGGAAGGATTTATCGGTGGATTTCCCAGGTTTGGTCGGGAAAATGCGCGTAAACGCTGGATCGGTTTAGTGAACAATAGGTTCCAATCCTATCCAACGTTGCTCGATCTTGAGAGCCTAGCCAGCTTTTGTGCCATAGCTGAGCACGGAACTTTTGCTGCTGCAGCCGACGCGATGGATTGCTCACCATCTACACTGACGCACCGGATTAAGAAGTTGGAAGGCGCACTCGGTGTCACACTCGTATATAGAACCCGCCCTGCAGCGACGATATCTCGCGAAGGGAAAATCCTGCTCGAATATGCGCACTCGATGCTCTCTTTGTCCGACGAGATAATTCTCCGGGTACAAATCCAGGTGCCACCTGTGGCGATCGCAACTGTCACGTTGGGTGCTACGACCGATCTCACCGAGGGATCTCTCATCAAGATTCTAAATACAATCCAGCAACGCCGACCCGACATTTTAGTCAATGTCGAAGAGGGCCTCGCCGCGGATCTGATCAATCGACATGATCAGGGACAGCTCAATCTGGTGATGTTTACCTCGCCTGGCGGAGAGAATGGGCACCGTGGCGAGGTTGTTGGTTCCGACCCTTACGTCTGGACGGAAGCTGTGAATGGCGAGGCAAGAAAGTTCAAACCACTACGAGTCGCTCTGGGTGCGGAGAACTCGGTGATCGGAGCTTGCGTTTCCAAGAGCCTGAGCGAGCAGAACGTTCACCATCGTATTGTGCTTTCCAGTGATTCTTCAACGCTTCGTCGGGCCTGCGTGATCGCTGACGCTGCGGTTTCACCACTACCTCGATCTAGTCTCACAGCAGCGACAGCGATTGTCGCTGGAGGCAGGAACCTTCCAGCACTTCCAGTGGCAAAGATATGCCTTCTTCAGGAAAAGGCAGGGCATGAGGCCGCAAAGGCGGTAGGCGCTGCACTGAAGGTCGGGTTTCGGTGAAAGAGAAATCGTGTGTCTGCATGCTGCGCAGTTTATTCGCGAGGTTGACAGTTTATACAAAGACCTTGCATTTAATACGGCGATCAGAACGTGAGAATTTCTATGGCCATGCAAACTGAACAACTACGTAGGTCAGCGCCCGAATTAGTCCGGGATGGCCTCCGTGACGCTATATTGAACGGCGACTACGAGGAGGGGCAGCAGCTCCGTCAGGATGAGCTCGCTGAACTTTACGGCACATCTCGAATTCCCGTCCGGGAAGCACTGCGCCAGCTGGAGAGCGAAGGCCTAGTTGAAATTCACGCAAACAAGGGTGCTATCGTCAAGGGGGTCTCCGCCGACGAGGTCCTTGAGATGCTCGATATCAGAATTGCGCTTGAATGCCGTGCATTGAAGCTTGCAATACCCAACATGGCCTTTGAAGACCTAAAGCTGGCTGAAGAAATCCTCGCCGAGTATGACAACGCTCTGGATCCTGCTGCATGGGGAGAGATGAATTGGCGTTTTCATTGGTCGCTTTACTGCCCCTGCAATCGTCCGAAGCTTTTGGGAATGATCGAAGCCAACTACGGACATGTCAGCCGGTTCACCCGCAGACAGGTCTCCCTGGCTACAGGAAAAGCAAAACCACAGCAGGAGCATAACGAACTTCTTCAGCTGTGCCGCGAAGGCAATGTCGACGCTGCCGTTGTATTGCTGGAGAAGCATATAGAGCAGACACAAAAATCTCTGCGCGCGGCAACTCGTCGGCGTTGACCTTAAGCGGCGACCCGTTGGAGCCGCCGCCCAATTTCGTCAAATGATCCCACGTTCTGGCAGGGGCTTGCCATCGAGAAGCCTCTGCCACCCGAACCTCGTCAGGTCGATCGTCTCGTATCTTCCCTTCAATAGAAGTTCGGCCATAGCCAATCCGCAGCCGGGTGCATGCATCAGGCCGTGACCTGAGAAACCGGCCAGCATATGGAAATTTGTCAGTCCATCCGCACCAGGTCCGATGATGACGTTGCCGTCGAAATCATTCTGATCGTAAAGGCCAGGCAGAGTATTCTTGCATTTGGTCTTCTCAAATTGCGGGAAACGATGCGCAAGCGCCGGCCATACGACATTTTCGAAGTAGTCGTGATCGATCTCGAAATTGTAGCCGCGCGGCTCGGCTAGTGTCGGCACGCCGCCGGAGTAACCCTTACCTTCCGGTCGAAAAGCAAGCCGCTCTGGATCTTTCAGATAAGGCAGGGGCTCAATCGGGTCTTCAGATTCGAAATAGTGTTCGAAGCGCCGAAGTGGCTCGATTGGCGCCTTGAAGCCAAGCATCTCGCAAATGTCCTTCGCCCACGCGCCGGCCGCGTTTACGAAATGATCGCCCTCGATCGTTTCGCCGGACTTCAGCTTGACACTGCGAACCTTAGTGCCGTCGCGTGCCAGCCCCACAACTTCATCTGCCATGAACTCGGCGCCAAGCGCGCGCGCTTTCTTTCGGAAGCCCATCAGCACGCTGTGCGGGTCCAGCCAGCCGTCATCTGGTGAATACACAGCGGCACCAAGATCTTCGACGTTCATGGAGGGAAACTTATGCTTGAGCTCGTCCGGGGTCAGCCAGACAACGTTGCAACCCATGCTGAGCTCAGTGTCATAGTTCTGCTTGAGCATATCAATGCTGCCCGGCGGAACGATAAAGAGATACCCGTTTTTCTTCAGACCGATGTCCGCAGCGACGCCGTCCAGCGCCATCGTCTCGGCAAAATTGTCGAAAAATGGGATGCTATAGTTGGAGAGCGCGATGTTCTCTGGCAGCGAGAACAGTCGGCGCACGCCCCCGGAGGCGCGGGGTGTCGAAGCAATGTTGTAGGTAGGATCCCGTTCGATCACAGTGACCGAAACGCTGGCATCCATCATTTTGAGGTAGTAGGCGACAGCAGCACCAATCGCGCCGCCTCCGATCACAACGATATCCGTCTTCAATTTCGTCTCCTTGACAGTTATTCGCGGGAAGCGACTGCAAACGCTCCCCATTGGTTGCCCCGAGTGAGGGATTTGTTTCTAGAGATGGCCCCGACTGCCCTGAGCTTTCAACTCGGCCATGAGGACAGGATCGTGGTGGCGTGCTGGGGCTAGCATCTCTGCATAAGTGGCTGTGGGTTTCCCGCCGATCCAATCCGCGCAAAGTTCGCCTGTTGCGCAGGCAGCCATAGTGCCAAATCCAGATAGAGCGCCTGCGACGAACACGCCCGGTGTCGTCGTGGGACCGATGAGCGGCCAGTTTTCTTCGGTCGTCGTGTAGTAGCCACCATAGTGACGCGCGCCGCGAGGGAGCTTGCCTATGTAGTTCGCAAGGCCGGGTTGCAAGCGGCTCGCCGCGCGCAAGACGATATCGGGAAACTGTTCATCGATGGGCTCCAACGAGTGCGGATCGGATGACGCGCTATTGAAAGCCCAGCCTAACTTGATCCATTTCCCGCTCTCCGCTCCGTCCGGCCGACAGTGGATTCCTCCCTGCATATACTCCGTCAGCTTTGCCGTCAGTGGATCTTCGCAAAGAATCTCCCGCTCTTCATCAGTCCATGCCAATCTTTGGCCATCAAGATCAATGGTGAAGGGAAGGTCGCGTGGCACGATGCCGTCGCGATCTTCGAAGGCGATTTTCTGCTGATAGATGCAGGATGTGCCCAGAGTTTCTCCGAGCATCTCGGCGATATCGTTTACAAAGGGGCCGGCAGCATTGACAATCCGATTTGCCCTGACCTCGGACTGGCCCTCTGCGGTTTTGACGGTCAAGACGAACTGTGACGCTTTCTCGATCGCTATCACGTCTCCGCGGAGAAGGCGGCCTCCATTGTCTTTAATGATTTCGAGCATGTACTGGCCAAGTTGCTGCCCGCTGATGGATCCAGCACGACGGACGTGAAGGACCGTGGCGACGTCGGTTTCAAAAGCCGGGAACATTTTGCGAATAAGGTCTTTATCGCACAGTACATCTACACCGGCCGGCTCATCTTCCCATCCTGCCGATTGTGCGGGGCTGTAACTTGGATGTGGGCCGGCGCCTTCATGAATGCGGATCAGTTTCTCAGCATCGGCTCCGTAACCCACATAGAGGTCTTCGATTAGATCTTGAGGTTTCGCTCGTCGGGTTACCAAGGCATAACCGCAGCGAGTCATTTGTATTCGATTGCCAGTTTTGCTGGCGATGTCTTCAAGCAGCCGAATACTATCGTTGGTGAAAGCGGTCATCACTCGATGTGGCCACCAGTTCCGGTAGTTTTCACCAGACTGGGCCGATGTCAGACTCATCGGGTCTCGAGGATCGATGATTACGATGTCCCGAAATCCATACTTGGCGTTGAGATAGTATGCGACAGCGATACCAACGTTGCCCGCGCCGATTACGGCAATCTCGGCGGATGATTTAGAGGCAATCATTCTCGCTACTCCGTCATTATGCGAAACTTAGAGATTGCATACATTATCGTATGTATTTATACAATCTATCCAGATAAAAAGTTTGTGCGATCCAATCTGATAGGAGCGTTTGATGTACGCGGAAAAGCTTGAGTTGTTGATTGATGGCGTCTGGATGCAGGGGGCCGCCGGAGCAACAAGCCCTCTCGTCAATCCTGCGGACGGAACTGAGATTGCGAGGGTGCCTCGGGCTGAGAAGGAAGACCTGGATAACGCATTGTCTGCTGCTGATCGCGCCTTCAGACTTTGGAAGACAACGACAGCCGCCTATCGATGGGAGATCCTTAGCAAGGCTGCCGATCTCATTGAAACGCGCAAAGCTGAAATCGCTCAGACACTCACGATCGAGAATGGCAAATCTCTGGTCGAAGCTGCCGGCGAGATACAGTTCTGTGCTGACGCGACTCGTTGGTATGCGGAGGAGGCAAAGCGTGCTTACGGTCGCATTATCCCCGCCCGTGCGTCAGGCGTTCGGCAGCTAGTGCTTAAAGAGCCTGTTGGCCCGGCATTGGGTTTCGCGGCCTGGAACTTTCCCGCTGGCAATGTCACGCTCAAAATCGCGGCAGCCCTCGCGGCTGGATGCAGCATCATCGTCAAGCCCAGTGACGAAACACCTGGTACTGCTGTTGCGATTGGTCGATGCTTTCAAGACGCAGGAGTTCCGGCAGGAGCACTGAATATCGTCTTCGGACCGTCCGCGCCGATTTCGGAGCATCTGATCGCCTCGCCGATCCCTAAAAAAGTGTCGTTGACCGGGTCAACCCCTGTCGGAAAACTGCTTCAGCGCCTGGCTTCTGAAACCCTCAAGCGCTGTACAATGGAATTGGGCGGTCATGCTCCGGTGATCGTCTTCGAAGATGCCGACCTGGACAAGGCGCTCGATACACTCGTTGCGTCAAAATTTAGGAATGCCGGCCAGGTTTGCACCTCGCCGACGCGCTTCTACATCCATGAAAATATCTACGAGCGTTTCGTTGAAGGTTTTGTGGAGCGCAGCCGTAGGGTTGTCGTCGGTAACGGACTTGATGCCGGCACACAAATGGGGCCCTTGATCACTCAGAGGCGCCTCGACCTCATGGATAGTTACGTGCAGGACGCAGTGAAGAAAGGTGCTTCCATCGCGCTGGGCGGCGAACGTTTGGAAGGGAAGGGCTTCTTTTATGCACCAACAGTTCTCCGCGATGTGTCGGATGATGCCCAGGTGATGAAGGAAGAGCCGTTTGGGCCACTTGCACTGCTGGCGTCATTCAAATCGCTTGGGGAAGTAGTAGCGCGAGCCAATTCATTGCCATTTGGCCTTGCAGCGTACCTGTTCACCGCAAACCTGGGAACTGCTGCTGACGTTGGGGAAGTGCTTGAAGCTGGCGTCGTTGGGGTAAATCACACCTCCGTTCACGAAGCCGAAACACCTTTCGGTGGTGTCAACGAGTCTGGCTATGGGGCCGAGAGCGGCATGGAAGGACTAGACGCATACATGCGCACGAAGATGATCAGCGAGAAGCGCTGATAGTTCGGTTGTTGAGGTTGTAGCGACCTCAACAGACGCCACTTAGCCGACGAGCTTTTTCGCATCTTGGTCTCGGTGGGCTATACGCACATGGCAGTCATGGGATCGCACCTTGTAGAAGGGCGGTCCCATGACCTCGTTCATTGCATAAATTTTTGCTGTATATTATTAGAAAATTACAACAATGCATAAGGTGCAGCTTGGAAAAGATTGAAGTTCAGCGACGTTCGGCCCCCGAACTTGTGCGCGATGGCCTACGGGAAGCAATCCTGGGAGGTGCGATAGCCGAGGGAGCGCAGCTGCGACAAGACCAACTGGCCGAGCAATACGGCACTAGCCGCATACCTGTCAGAGAAGCGCTTCGGCAATTGGAGGCGGAAGGCCTGGTCAAGATCGAGCCAAATCGAGGGGCGGTAGTCGTTAGCCTTTCCATTGAGGACGTTCTAGATATGCTCGATATCCGTATTGCGCTTGAATGCTATGCACTGCGGCTCGCCATTCCTCAAATGGCAGAAGAGGATCTACAGCTCTCCCGCGCGATTCTGGAGGACTACAATCGTGAGCCTGATCCGGAAAGGTGGGGTTCAATGAATTGGCAATTCCACTCCGCAATGTACGCCCCGTGTCATCGTCCAAGACTGTTGGGGGCGATCGAAGCAAACTATGGCCACGTAAATCGCTATGTGAGAACACAGGTCTCCCTTGCCGCAGGCAAAGAGCGTCCACGACAGGAGCACGAGTTGTTGCTTTCGTACTGTCAAAACGGCGACGTGGACCGTGCAGCTGAACTCCTTCAGACCCATATTGATCAAACAAAGAAGTCGGTTCAGGCAAGCCGTCGTCATAGGATCTAAAAGATCCGAGTTTCTCGATTTGCGCTCCTCGCCATACTTTCTGACCGGTCTGGCACGGGCGCATACGCTCTATGGGGTCGTCTCCGGTCAACGACATGGTGGAATCCTTTAAATTACGGCATGACGATTTAGTTTGACAATTTTATCCAAAGATCTAAAATCGTATCCAATTAGTGGATAGCTCGTGCATAGATGCGTGCCACCCGCGACGAGTGACTAGCAAATCGAGTGTGCAACGCTTCATCACGCTGATCACGGCTCGCTAGCATTTGGGGCTTGTCCAGAACATAAGGGGTCGGATTGTTGAACTACGACTATATCATTGTAGGTGCTGGGTCCGCCGGTTGCATTCTGGCCGCGCGACTAAGCGAAGACCCTGCGATCAAGGTTCTGCTTATCGAAGCCGGCGGATCCGATCGAAGCCTCATTATTAACATGCCCGCAGCTTTGCCGTTCGTGTATCAGAACGAGAAGCTCGGGTGGGGATATCAGTCTGGTCCGGAACCGCAACTGAATGGGCGCACGATCGACGAAAAACGTGGGCGGGTCATCGGTGGTTCCTCTTCGATCAATGCGATGATCTACAATCGTGGTAACCCGCTCGATTTCGACGGGTGGGCTGAGAGCGGTCTGTCGGAATGGAGTTTTGCGCATTGCCTGCCCTATTTCCGTCGGATGGAGACATTTGATGGCGGCGCTGACGAATGGCGTGGTGGCGATGGCCCGATGTTTATCTCGCGCTGCAAGGCCGAACATAAACTCTACGACGCCTTTCTACGGGGCGGAGAGCAGGCTGGCTTTGCGATAACTGCCGACCACAATGGCTTTCAGCAGGAGGGCCTGCATGTCGCCCAATCCTTTATCCGAGACGGTCAGAGATGGTCCACTGCCAAAGGCTATCTGCGTCCCGCAGAGGGCAGGCCAAACCTCACTGTGACACCAAATACGCTCGTCAATAAAATTGTGATCGAAAACGGCGTCGCGGTCGGAGTCGAGATTGTTTCGCGGGGGGGGCGCCGTGTCGTACGCTGCGAGCGGGAAGTCATTCTCTCCGCGGGTGCTTTTAACACACCGCAGCTCCTGATGCTTTCAGGTGTCGGAGATCCGGACGAACTGCGCCTGCACGGCATTGATCTCAAGGCGGAAGCGCGTCAGGTCGGGCGCAATCTTGAAAATCATCCGGGTGTCAACCTTCAGTATTCCACGAACTATGAAGACTCTTTGGTATCGGAGCTTAACCTGTTCGGCCAGGCGAAGTTGGGAGCACAATGGCTTCTGACCAAGAAGGGGTTGGGGGCAACGAATTTCTTCGAGACAGGGGCCTTCCTGCGTACCCGCGACAACGTCTCATTTCCGAACATGCAGTTCGAGTTCCTGCCTCTGACGCGGTATCTTAAGAACGGCAAACTCGTCGCTATACCAGGCTTCCAGTTTTGGATGGATCTTTCCCGCCCCGAAAGCCGAGGGTCGGTGACCTTGAGGTCAGCCAACCCCGCGGATGCGCCGTCCATCGTGTTTAACCACCTTGGGTCACGCCAGGATCTTAAGGATCTTGTCGACGGTATCCGGCTCGCTCGAAATCTCATTCAGCAGCCGGCGTGGGATAAGTTCAGAGGCAAAGAACTTGCGCCAGGTCTCGATACGCAAAGTGACGTCGACCTGGAGCGTTTCGTGAAAGCAAATCTGGGAACGTCCTATCATCCTGCAGGTACATGCCGAATGGGCGCCGACAGCGAAGCAGTCGTCGATAGCGAAGCGCGAGTTAAGGCTGTTCGCGGCATGCGTATTGTCGACGCCTCCATCATGCCGCGTGTTGTTACCGCCAACTTGAGTGCCGCAATCATGATGATGGCAGAGAAGCTGTCCGACCGAATTCTTGGCAAAACGCCTTTGGCGCCGTCGCAAGCGGGTTATTTCCGGGCGCTATGAATCTCCCGTCATTCATGCCAATCAGAAAGCTTTAGGAACGCCGTTGATGAAGATCTTGGTACCAGTAAAACGAGTGGTTGATTACAACGTAAAGATCCGAGTGAAGCCCGACGGAACAGGCGTTGATTTAGCCAATGTCAAAATGTCGATGAATCCCTTCGATGAAATTTCGGTGGAAGAGGCGCTTCGCTTGAAAGAAGGCGGCAAGGCCGCGGAAGTGGTCGTCGTTTCGATCGGTCCCGCCAAGGCAGAGGACACACTGCGCATGGCGCTGGCCATGGGCGCCGATCGCGCCATCCTGGTCGAGACCGACGATGCCGTCGAGCCGCTCGCCGTCGCCAAGATCCTGAAGGGCATCGTCGATGCCGAACAGCCCGGTCTCGTCATCGTCGGCAAGCAGGCGATCGACGACGACAGCAACCAGACCGGCCAGATGCTGGCGGCTCTGATGGGTTCGGCGCAGGCCACCTTCGCCTCGAAGATCGAGCTCTCCGCCGACAAGGCGACCGTCACCCGCGAAGTCGATGGCGGCCTGCAGACGATCGAGGTCAAGCTTCCCGCCGTCGTCACCTCTGACCTGCGCCTCAACGAGCCGCGCTACGCCTCTCTGCCGAATATCATGAAGGCGAAGAAGAAGCCGCTCGACAAGAAGACTCCGGCGGATTTCGGCGTCTCCACCACGCCGAAGCTCAAGGTTCTGAAGACCGAGGAGCCATCCGGCCGCAAGGCAGGCGTCAAGGTCGCATCCGTCGCCGAGCTCGTCGAAAAGCTCAAGTCCACTGGCGTCCTCTAAGGGTCGAGAAAGGAATAAATCATCATGGCAATTCTTCTTCTGGTTGATCACGACAAAGCCAGCCTTTCCGACCAGACTGCGAGGGCATTGACCGCCGCGCTTCAGATCAATTCGGAAGTACATGTCCTAGTAGCGGGCTCAGATGCCAGACCTGCAGCGGATGCCGCCGCTGCTTTGGCAGGGGTTTCGAAGGTTCTACTCGCCGAATGTGCAGCGCTGGAGAACAATCTGGCTGAGCCACTTGCAGAGCTGATTGTCTCTCTCTCGGCCCAATACGATGCCATTGCCGCCGCGGCCACATCGGTCGGCAAGAACGTGATGCCGCGCGTCGCCGCCTTACTGGACGTGATGCAGGTTTCAGAGATCATAGAAGTCGTATCTGCTGACACCTTCAAGCGCCCGATCTACGCCGGTAACGCGATACAAACAGTTCAGGCAACCGGTGAAAAATTGGTTCTTACAGTTAGAACAGCAGCATTTTCCCCAGCCTCCCAAGGCTCACTTGCAGCCGTCGAGGATATCTCGACGGCAGCTCTTTCTTCTTCGCTATCGGATTTTGTCTCAGACTCTTTGGTGAGTTCTGACCGCCCGGATCTGGCCTCGGCTAAGATCATCATTTCCGGTGGTCGCGCTCTGGGCTCCTCGGAGAAGTTCCAGGAAGTCATTTTGCCTGTTGCAGACGCGCTTGGCGCAGCAGTGGGCGCCTCGCGTGCCGCGGTGGATGCCGGCTATGCGCCGAACGACTGGCAGGTCGGGCAGACAGGAAAGGTAGTTGCACCCGATCTCTACATAGCCTGCGGTATCTCTGGCGCTATCCAGCACCTCGCCGGTATGAAGGATTCAAAGGTTATCGTCGCGATCAACAACGACAGCGAAGCGCCAATCTTCCAGATTGCAGACTATGGGCTGGTGGGAGATCTCTTTGAGGCTCTGCCAGAGCTGGCAAGGGCAATTTAAACAATGCTTGTCGATCTCACTATGAAGCAAGTCGTGGACATGCTGAAGAAAGTCCTTGTGAAAGCAGGGTATTCCGAGGCCTGCGCGGAGATTCTCGCCGGCAATTGTGCAACAGCTCATCGTGACGGAAGCGAAAGTCACGGGCTGTTCAGGGTCAATGACTATCTTGCAACAATCAGAAGTGGCTATGTCAATGGCGACCCGAAACCCACGGCCCTCGACGTGGCGCCAGGCTTCCTCCGAGTAGATGCTGACAATGGCTTTGCACAGGTTGCGATCGCTTCAGCAGCCGAAGCGTTGATGCGCAAGGCAAAGAAGAACGGAATCGCGGTTCTCGCCGTGCGAAACTCGCATCACCTCGGCGCGCTTTATCTCGACGTAGAGCGATTTGCCGAACAGGGTTTTGTTGCTCTTGCGTTGGTCAACAGTATTGCGGTCGTTGCACCGCCTAGCGGCAAGTCACCGGTCTATGGCACCAACCCGCTGGCCTTCGCGGCGCCGCGTGCCAAAGGGCCGCCGCTCGTCTTCGATCAAGCTTCGTCTACTATGGCGCACGGTGACGTTCAGGTAGCTGCGCGCCAAGGGAGATTGCTCCCTGACAACACGGGGATCGATAACAAGGGGAATCCGACTGGGAGTCCACATGCGATCTTAAATGGTGGCGCGTTGTCGACGTTCGGGGGACATAAAGGCGCGTCGATTGCATTGATGATCGAAATCCTCTGCGCGGGCCTCGTTGGCGCGGACTTTTCCTATGAAGTGAGCTGGGCAGAGACACCCGGCGCGAGAACTGCGCGCACGGGCGAGACGATTATCGTCATCGATCCGCGCAAGGGCGCCGAAGACGGGCCTTCGCTCGGTCAGCGCGTTGAAGAACTCATCGGCGCTCTCATCACAGCAGGGCAAGCGCGTATTCCTGGTGACCGGCGTATTCAATCCCGAGAAGCTCTGGGGAACAGAATTCAGGTTGAAAAAGACTTGTGGCAGAGCCTCTCGTCACTCGCTGCCGCGTAGGGGGGAACGTAAAATGTCACGCATTCTATTAGTCGGTGCTGGGAATATGGGCTTCGCTATGCTCAGCACATGGTCGAAGATCGCGGATCACTTTCTGACAGTTATCGAGCCCAACGATTCCTTGAGAGAGAGAGCGGCGAGCCTTGGCGTGAAAACCCATCGATCGCCCGACGAGCTGGCTGCCGACGCGGTCATCGACGTCCTGGTGATAGCGACGAAGCCACAGGTGGTTGGAGAGATCGTCGCCCGCTACGAGGCGCATCTGGCTCCTGACGCGCTCTTGATTTCTGTAGCTGCAGGTGTTGGTCTCGGTGCCATGGCCGCTTGCGCTACTCGCGCCTTCGCTATTGTTCGCGCCATGCCAAATACCCCCGCTTCGATTGGCGAAGGCATGATTGTGTGTTGTCCAAATACTCAGGCAGACACAACGGATTTCAAGGACATTGCCCGACATCTTTTGTCTCCCATCGGCCGTGTCGCGTTCGTCGAAGACGAGGCGTTGATGGATGCGGTGACGGCTGTGTCCGGCTCCGGGCCTGCTTATATCTTCCATTTTATTGAAGCCCTCGCATTGGCTGGTGTGAAAGCCGGACTACCGCGTGACCTTGCCATGCTACTGGCGAAGCAGACGGTTTACGGCTCGGCCAAACTCGCAATCGAGAGTGAAACCGATCCATCGGCGTTGCGCCAACAAGTGACGAGCCCGAACGGAACCACGGCAGCAGCGCTCTGCGTGCTGATGGCAGAAACAGGAGGCTTGGTTAGCCTGATGACAGCAGCGATCGAGGCGGCAACTAAGCGGTCGATCGAACTTGGCCGATAGGCGAATTGGTGAAATTGGAAAACGATAGGCGTTGAGAATGGACTTTCCCGACCGGGAATCGATGGAATTCGATGTTGTGATTGTTGGCGCCGGGCCGGCTGGCCTGGCCGCCGCAATCAGGCTGAAGCAGGTCAATCCTGATCTGTCGGTCGTCGTTCTCGAAAAGGCGGCCGAGGTTGGCGCGCATATCCTGTCGGGTGCAGTCGTCGATCCGTCCGGCATCGACGCGCTTCTGCCGGGCTGGCGCGAGGAGGGGGAGCATCCCTTCAAAACCAAGGTGACCAACGACCAGTTCCTGTTGCTGGGGCCGGCCGGCTCTGTTCGCCTTCCAAATTTTGCCATGCCGCCGCTGATGAACAATCACGGCAATTACATCGTCTCGCTCGGCAATGTCTGTCGCTGGCTGGCGGAGAGGGCGGAAGCACTCGGCGTCGAGATTTATCCAGGCTTTGCCGCAACCGAAGTGCTCTATGACGACAACGGTGCGGTTCGCGGCGTCGCCACCGGCGACATGGGCATCGAGCGCAATGGCGAGCCGGGCCCGGCCTATACACGCGGCATGGCGCTTCTGGGCAAATACACGCTGATCGGCGAAGGCGTGCGCGGTTCGCTCGCCAAGCAGCTGATCGCGAAATTCGACCTCTCCAAGGATCGCGAACCGCAGAAATTCGGCATCGGGCTGAAGGAACTCTGGCAGGTGAAGCCGGAAAACCATCATCAGGGCCTGGTGCAGCATTCGTTCGGCTGGCCGCTCGGCATGAAGACCGGCGGCGGCTCCTTCCTCTACCATCTCGAAGACAATATGGTGGCGGTCGGTTTCGTCGTGCATCTCAACTACAAGAACCCCTATCTCCTCCCCTTCGAGGAGTTCCAGCGGTTCAAGACCCATCCGGCGATCAAGGGCACGTTCGAAGGGGGCAAGCGCCTCTCCTACGGCGCCCGGGCGATCACCGAGGGCGGTTACCAGTCGGTGCCGAAACTCTCCTTCCCGGGTGGGGCGCTGATCGGCTGTTCGGCAGGTTTCGTCAACGTGCCGCGCATCAAAGGCAGCCACAATGCGGTGCTTTCAGGCATGCTGGCGGCCGACAAGATTGCGCAAGCGATCGCCGATGGTCGCGCTAATGACGAGCCAATCGAGATCGAAAACGAATGGCGCAACACGGCAATCGGCCTCGACCTGAAGCGCGTGCGCAACGTCAAGCCGCTCTGGTCGAAGCTCGGCACGGTTCTTGGCGTGGCGCTCGGCGGCCTCGACATGTGGACCAACCAGCTGTTTGGCTTCTCCTTCTTCCGCACGCTCGGCCACGGCAAGACCGACGCGCAGAGCCTCGAGCCCGCCGCCAAGCACAAGAAGATCGACTATCCGAAGCCGGACGGGGTGCTGACGTTCGACCGCCTGTCGTCGGTCTTCCTCTCCAACACCAACCATGAGGAAGATCAGCCGGTCCATCTCAAGGTCAAGGACATGGAGTTGCAGAAGGGCTCCGAACGCGACATCTATGCCGGCCCCTCGACCCGCTACTGTCCGGCCGGAGTCTATGAATGGGCGGAAAAGGATGGCGAGGATGTCTTCGTCATCAACGCCCAGAACTGCGTCCACTGCAAGACCTGCGACATCAAGGATCCTAACCAGAACATCAACTGGGTGCCGCCACAAGGCGGCGAGGGGCCGGTCTATCCGAATATGTAGATCAGTGGTTTTGGGCGCTTCCCGATAGGTTCGGAGCGCTCGTCAGGTGAAATACACGAACAGAGTTCTAACCCGGGTCGCTCAGCCGACTACGGAAGGTCAAGTTGTACCATCAGTTAAGGTGCGCGCAGACCGCCAGACGAGCTCGTCCCTGCTCTGGTGTCACCGAAATTGCCATGATTTTGGGGTTTGGATAAAATATCGCCCGTTTGGATATTATACTATATTGACGTTTTGTATCTTTGGTGCGCAGATATTATTGGGAACAAGCAACTGGAGATACAAAAATGAAGCGTATAATTATGATGGCCGCAGCCCTCGCACTCGTTAGCGGTAGTGCTGCGACAACCGCCATGGCTCAAGAGCGCAAGCTCGATGTCGTGAAAAGCCGCGGGTCACTTAAATGCTCCGGCCACAACGGCAGCTTCCTCGGCTTTGCTGAAGTTGACGACAAGGGGCAATGGAAAGGCTTGGACATCGAGCTATGCCGGGCCCTTTCAGCCGGCATCTTCGGCAAGTCCGAAGGACATCTTGAAATCGTCCCGATCGATTGGGCACAGCGCTGGCCGGCTCTTCAATCGGGTGACATCGATGTCGTGATCAAGGTTTCTGGTTGGACCCAGAGCCGCGACACCGAGCTCAATCTGTCGTTCTCGCAGCCCTACTTTGTAGGCACATTCAGCGTAATGGCTCACAAGGAAACTGATGCAAAATCTCTAACCGATCTCAAGGGCGGCGTAGTCTGCGCCCAAGCCGGCAGCTCGAACGAGCGCATTTTGGCGAGTGCGATCAAGAAACTCAATGTCGATGCCCAGGTAATCACGTTTGGAAAAACCGAAGAGCTTCGTGCCGCATATTATGACGGCAGATGCGACGCGATCCTCGAATGGACGCCGAGCCTCGGCATTTGGCGTGCAGAAGGACCGAACCCGCAGGATCAGGTTTTCCTGTCCGACACGCTTTCCATGGAAGCCGAGAGCATCGTCGTTACGGAAGCCGATCCAAAGTGGTTGGATGTCCAGAACTGGATGATTTCGTCGCTTCTCTTCGCTGAAGAGCAGGGAATTACCAAGGCCAATATCGACGAATTTAAAGCAAAGCCGACCAGCCCTGAAATCGAAAAGTTTCTCGGCGTGACCCCCGGCTACGGCAAGCGTCTGGGCCTTTCGGACGACTGGGCCTACAACATGATCAAAGAGGTCGGCAACTACGCCGAGATCTACGATCGGACACTTGGCAAGGACTCGGCTTACAAGCTCGAGCGCGGCAAGAATGCTCTCTACCGCGATGGTGGCGTGCTTTATCCACTCACAATCGACTGATCGAAATGAAGGCATTGCGGCTTTGCCGCAATGCCTACTGCCTGTGAGTGGAACGTATGGTTACGAAGATTCTAAAAAATAGACGGGTTCGGAATAATCTGCTTCAGAGCGCGTTTCTGCTAGCGATACTGGCGGTGATTGCCGCTATGATTCTAACGGCCCGGTCTAATTTGGCTGCGCAGGGCATGAGCCTAGGGTTCGGCTTTCTTGAGCAATCCACTGGCTGGAATATCGGATTCTCTCTCATTTCGTACAGCGCAAGCGACCCGTACTGGCGCGCTCTCTGGATAGGCTTTCTGAACACCGTGTTCCTAGGTTCGGTAGCCATCCCATTGGCGGCGTTGATCGGATTGATCGTGGCAGTCATGAGAATCTCTGGTCAACCGGTTTTGCGGATGGTCGGTGCCACGTATGTCGAGATCTTTCGGAACATCCCTCTGCTGCTGCAACTGATGTTTTGGTATTCGATACTGAAAGTGCTGCCGGCGCCGAAAGCGGCAATATCCCTTGGCGATGCCGTATTCTTAAGTGGCCGAGGTATCGCGATACCGTGGATTGGAGCACCGACTTGGGCCGTGTTCGCCTCTATTGCAGTCGGCCTCGTCCTCCTGGCAGGGTTTATGGTGATGAAGATAGATACGCGTGTGCGACGCAAGCCGGATTCATTTCTGAGGCCGCTGAAGCTTGCAATGTACACCTCGAGCTTCGTTTTAATTGCTTCACTACTTTGGTTTTCGCGCGAAGCTACGCAACCGTTCGCGTCTTTGCCTGTCTTGGCAGGCCTACGGTTCCAAGGCGGTCTTACCATACCACCAGAATTAGCCGCGTGCCTGATCGCAATTGCAATCTATGGCGCTGCGTTCATTGCTGAAATTTTGAGGGCAGGTTTCAAATCAGTTCCTTCAGGACAGATCGAGGCCAGTTACGCGCTGGGCCTGTCAAGCTTGCAAGTATTCAGTCGCGTAAGGTTTCCGCTGGCCGTCCGGTCGGTGATGCCAATACTGACAAACCAGATGATTTGGCTAACCAAGGCCAGTACGCTTGGAATAGCTATCGGTTTCTCCGATCTCTACATGACCACGTCCACGTCGATCGTGCAATCGGGGCACACCCTCGAGCTCGTTGGAATTCTGATGGTTGGCTTCGTCACCATCAACTACATGCTGGCTTTTGGTCTGAATACTATCAACTCGGCAATTCGCCTCAAAGGCAGTCAGTTGAGAGGGTAAAACTATGGTCAAATCATCTTTTGTCAGCCGCTTTGCGCCGTCGCCAATCTCAGGAGCCCTTGGTCTTCTTTTCCTTATTGCCTCTGGCTGGGTAGTCTGGAATGTCGTTGACTGGGCGATTATCCGAGCAGTTTTCGACGTCGCCGGGCGTTCGATGTGCCATGCTCCGGAGGCGGGTGCCTGTTGGTCCGTTGTCGCGAATAGATGGCGCCTGATTTTGTTTGGGCTCTATCCGTTCGATGAACAATGGCGATCTGCTGTGGCATGTGCGATTATGGTCGCGGTCATTGTCTGTTCGTGCTCTCCATGGTTTTGGACTGCACTGCGTCTCGCAACGCTCTGGGTCATTGGATTCCTCTCATTCTACATGATCATGCGTGGCGGCTTCTTCGGCATGTCGCTTGTCTTCCCACAGCAGTGGGGCGGGTTGTCGCTAACGCTTTACGTGTTTGCCTCGATTGTCATTCTCGGGATGCCCTTGGCGGTAATTTTCGCGCTACTTCGGAAGTCGTCGCTACCTCTCGTCTCGAGAACAATGATCGTGATAATCGATACCGTTCGGGGCTTGCCTCTGCTGGCAGTGGTTTTCACGTTTGCAGTAGTATTGCCTTTCGCACTTCCGTCCTGGGCGGCCGGCGACAAGTTATACAGAATGATAGCGGGCTTCACGCTTTTCTTCGCTTGTTACCAAGCAGAGGTTTTGCGCGGTGGCATGCAGGCAATACCTGCGGGCCAGGAAGAAGCCGCTAAGGCGCTGGGGTTGGGTTACTGGCATCGTGTTGCTTACATTATCCTGCCGCAGGCTTTTCGAAATGCACTCCCTCCGACCATCAGCCAGTGTGTGACGACCTTAAAGGACACGACGCTCATCGTTATCGTTGGCTTCTTTGAGATACTCGGCTCGGGTGGCGCCGCGTTTGGTACCGCCGAATGGCAATTCGCCTACAAGGAAGTCTACGTATTCGTTGGCCTCGTGTTCTTCGCGTTTACGTTTTCCCTGTCTCGCTATGGCGCTTATCTTGAACGCCGGCTTGCTGCCCGGTCGCACTGAGGAATTAACTATGTCTAACGCTGAATTAGCTATCTCGATCACGGGAATGAGCAAGTATTACGGAACCTTTCAAGCTCTGAAGGACATAGACTTCACCGTCCGAAAAGGTGAAAAGATAGTGCTTTGCGGTCCTTCTGGTTCAGGCAAATCCACACTCATCCGGTGTGTTAACCGGCTCGAGGAGCATCAAACCGGCTCGATTAATGTTTTCGGTACGGAACTCAACGACGATCTTGATAGCGTCGATGAGATCCGGCGCGAAACGGGAATGGTGTTCCAGCATTTCAACCTTTTCCCTCACATGACGGTTCTCGAAAATTGTACGCTCGCGCCGAGGCTTGTGCGGAAGCAGGCCAGAGCTGACGCTGAGATGCAAGCGATGCAGTTTCTGGAGAAAGTGAAAATTCCAGAGCAGGCTCATAAGTTTCCGGGTGAGCTTTCCGGGGGACAACAGCAACGTGTGGCAATAGCTCGAGCGCTTTGCATGCGACCTAAAATCATGCTGTTCGATGAGCCAACCAGTGCTCTGGATCCGGAAATGATTTCCGAGGTACTGGACGTGATGGTAACCCTTGCCCGCGAAGGTATGACGATGGTGTGCGTCACTCATGAGATGGGGTTCGCGCGGGCTGTCGCAGACCGAGTTGTTTTCATGGCAAATGGCGAGATTGTCGAAGAGGGGCCACCGGTCACGTTTTTCGACCAGCCGAAACACGACAGAACGCGTGCATTCTTGAGCCAAATCCTGGGTCATTGATTAAAGAGAGAGGGCGCAGCGTGTCCTCATCGAGATATTCTGCCGCCGATGTTGCTGGACTATGCTGGCGTGACTTGCCGTTGGCGAGGGATCGGCCGATCCCTCTTGTCCCATTGCTCCGACCGTTTGAACACTAAGCAGATCCAACAAACATTGTATCTCAGACGAAGCTTTGGCTTTGCCTGACTCGCGCTGTCCCCCTGTCAGGTTTTGCGATCCTGATAAAATGACGTAGCCTTTTAGAGCGCGTCTATCAAAAGCGTGCGGGCCCCACGGCCGTGAGATCATTACCGCTGCAGGACCATAAATTCGCTATCGTCAGACGGGATCGGCATAAGCTTTCACTGGAGCGGATGATAGCGCGCAGCCGGCGGAGGCGGCGATGATCAGCGTCACGGCAATCCACTGGGTTGGGGTCAAAGTCTCGCCAAGTAAGATGGCAGCGACAGCGGCGGCTATTGCGGGGGCGCCACTAAGAAGGAGTCCGACCAGCTTTTGAGGCAAACGGCCAAACGCCATCATCTCCAGGAGGTAGGGTATCGTGCTCGAGATTACAGCTACGACCAGACCAAGTCCGATGATCGCCCATGAGTAATTTGATGGAGATGAATTGAAGAGCCCAAACGGAACGGCAATAAGCGCAGCGACCATCATGCCAAGAGAAACCGCTCTGCCGGCGCCAATCGGAGCTACCTTCTGACCCAGCACGATGTAGATACCCCAACAGAAGGCTGCGCCTGCGGCGAGTAGCAAGCCGATTGGATCGAGTGTGCTTTCCTGCCTTAACGGAAGCAATATTATCAAACCGAATATCGCTAAGAGTACCCAGAGGAAGTCCAACTTCCGTCGTGACCCGGCCAAGGCAACCGAGATGGGGCCGAGCACTTCGATTGCGGTTGCGATACCTATAGGTAGCCTAGCGAAGGCTTGAAATATCATAATGTTCATCAGGGCGAGCGCCACACCGTAGGCTGTCAGCTTTGCGCCCATCATCATTGAGGTTCGTGTTCTCCATGGACGTGTGATCAGCCATAGGATCATAGCGGAAAAGCCGACGCGAAGTGCCGTCATCCCTTCGGCGCCGATGATTGGAAAGGTAGACTTGGCGACTGTTGCCCCAATCGAAGAAGACACCAGAGCCGCAATGATAGAGGCGGCGGGGAACAAAACACGGTTGCTATGCAATTGGATATTCCATGGCTGGGCTGCAAAATTGACGCACTTGGCCTATAGCGGACCTCCGTTGACGGATCTGCTCGATGCTTACTAATATTTCGGCCAAGTGTCGGATTGTGTTTAAGCATGGAATGTTGACCCCACTGGC
>NZ_JWJH01000035.1 GCF_000949865.1 Rhizobium nepotum 39/7
GTGTGGCGCAGCATGTGCGGCGTGACGTCGAGATCGACCCCGAACCGCCTGCATCGTGCACTCGCCCTCCGGAAGACCACCTCCCACGCGACAGGAGGCATGGGCCGTGCCCCTTCCGCCAGCCAAAGACACAATGGTTCGGACGTTTCCGCCCATACCAAGCGGCTGCGTTCGAGGGGCGTCAGCACATCGACGCTGGCCCGAGCCGCATTCTTTTCGAGAAGGAGCCTTCCCCTATCGTGGCCGACAACACGGATCGGATGTTCGTTCGATCCGCTGCTTGGTTGCGAATGGCGCATGAGGACATTGGCCCGTTCCAACGCCGCGTATTCATGCAGACATTTCAGAACGCGCTCGGGCAATCGGATCACGCGCCCCTTGCTGCCCTTGCCAATCGCCGACGCCAACCGGAAAGGTCGGCTGCGCACCACACCGGCCGGCTCCAGTTTCGGGAGCTCGATCCAGAGGAGGCTTGCCGCCTCCTGGAGCCGCAGGCCCGTCGTGACGAGCAATTCGGCGAACAACGCATTGCGCTCGCTGTTGCGGCCCTGCCAGGTCGGGTCCTCACTCCCGTCTGGAAGACGACCGCGCAAGCCGATTTCGCGGAACAGGAGATACCGATCCAGGGAAAGGAATCGAACATCGTGGCTGCGTGCGCCGCGCTCCGTGGCAGCGTTGCCGGCGACCGTCATGACCGAGCCGCTGTTCGTCCGTCGCCATGATTGCCGATAGGTGAATGGCGATTTGGCATTCACACCCTCTTCAACAGCCCATCCATAAAGCTTGTCTAGCGCCGCGATCGACCGGTTCCAGCTCGCCGCGGAGATGCGCGCCGGGGGAAGCGCCAGACGTCGCGCCGCATGGAAGGCTGCAACATCGTGCCGATCAGCCGCCCAGAGGGACTTGTTGTCTCGGCGCTCGGCAAGAAAGCGCATCCAAATCAGGATATCCCGACCATAGGCGCGCAGACTGTTGGGCGAACGGACTCCCAAGGTTGGACAGGCTCTGAAGAACCGGTTCAAGTCGTGATTGTAGCTGCCATCCTGGTCAAGAATGAACGGCATACCGTCCACGAGGTCCAGATTTTCCGCGGCTGTGATTTCGTCCACAGACAGCGTGTGCACGACGCCATCAAGCGTAACAGACTGCCGCAGCGCCGAAAGATCCGTGAAGAAGAGCTGGGGCACATTGTTCTCCTTGGCCGCGATTTTCCCGCCGGGACGGGCTCGAGCCCGTCCCGGCGGGAAAATCGCATCGCCTCACCTCAAGCGGGGAAGGGTGTCGTCGACGTTGATCCTGTGCTGCAAACGTCACAGCGGTAAGACAGAACGCAGAGTCAGGATAACGGCGTTCTCCCGAGCAACGAACTCGATGACGAAGACGATCTGGAGATCGTGCATGAATACGTTCCGGGCGGGTCTCATTGAGACCCTTCTCCCTCGTGCCGCTTGCGAGCGGCAGGCGGCAAGGGAAGCTGCGCCGCGGCTGCACGATCCGTCAGCGCAAGGTGCAGATCTGCAGGTTGCCAGCCGCGCCCTTGCCCCCTTTGCTCTTCGCGGCGTCCGGAGAGGGCTCCGCCGGGTGCGGGAAAAGGAAACAGAAGGAAAGGCGGGCGCAAGGTGCGTCGGGAAGAAAAATGGAAAAGAAGGAACTGGAAGACCTCCGGGATCGGGTGCAATGCGCTGCCGTGCTGGAGAAGGCTGGGTTTGCCATCGACCTGAAGGAGAGCACCCGCAGGGCGGTCAAATACCGCGGCGGCGGGGCCATAATCATCGTGATTCACGAGGGCAGAGGCTGGTTCGATCCGCTCTCCGACGCCAAGGGTGACGTGTTCAGTCTTGTCGAGCATCTCGACCAAGTGCCCTTTGTCGAAGCCCTTGACTATGTAACCTCGCTGATCGGCTTCGTCCCGAAGCAGCCGCTCTGGACCCACGCTGCGCGCGAGATCGAGCCGCCGGCCAGCGTTTCGGAACGATGGACGAAGCGCCGCAAGCCGTGGCCGGCCTCGATGACCTGGCGCTATCTCTGCGACGACCGCTGCGTTCCTGAAGCAACCATCCGCGCAACGATCCGGCATGATCTCGTGCGCGAGGGGCCGCGCGGCAGTATGTGGGCTTGCCATCGTGACAGCGAGGGCGCCGTCACCGGCTGGGAGGAACGCGGGCCGGAATGGCGCGGCTTTTCGACCGGGGGAGCGAAAGTGTTGTTCAGGTTCGGCGCGATCCACGCGCCGCGCCTTTGCGTGACGGAGGCTGCCATCGACGCCATGAGCCTTGCCGCGCTGGAGAGTAATCGGCGCGATAGCCTCTATGTCAGTACCGGCGGCGGCTGGGCCCCTGCCACCGATGCGGCGATCCGTTTATTGGCGGCGCGGAAGGGGATGTCGGTGGTCGCCGCCACGGATAATAACGCGCAGGGCGATATCTATGCTGATCGATTGGAAGCAATTGCCCGGGACGCGAACTGCGCGTTTGAGCGCCATCGCCCCCACCACGAGGACTGGAACGAGGACCTTTGCGCTCAGCTGCGCGCGAATTCGAGGAGAGGCGCGATGTCGTGATTATCCGCGGCCTGCAGTGCCGCGACGTATCGCGTGCGCAGATCTCCCACGTCGCCCAGGCTTCCGCTACCCCAGCTGAAGGGCTCGGCGCCCAGTTTTTCCACGAGCAGATCGGCGGCCAGCCGCGCGTGACGTCCGTTGCCGTTCGGAAACGGATGGATGGCGACCAGGCGATGGTGGAAACGTATTGCGATCTCGTCAGGCGCGAATGTCTCATGCTCGACCCAATACCGCACGCCATCGAGCAGCGCCGTGAGTTCGACCGGAATTCGGTAGGCCTGGATGCCGATATTGCGCTCCGTCGTTCGGAAGCTGCCTGCCCATTGCCAGACCTCGCCGAACATGCGTCGGTGCAATGTACGCATGAAGTTTTCGGTCAGCATCCTGTCGGTCGGCATACGGCGTCGTCCGCGAGCCCAGGCTGCGCCCTCGACGATGTTTTCCTGTTCGGCCTCGTTGAGATCCTTCCTATGGGTGATCCAGCTTTGAAGCAGGCCCTCGCGCTCCTGCGGCTCGAGCGGTGTTGCGTCCTCTAGTTCCTGGAAAAGGTCGGTCATTTTTGTGACCAGAGATCGCGCTGGGAAAGCTGGTCGCGGATGTAGGCCTGGACGCGGGCTTCGAGATCGTCATCGCCCGTTCCCTGCGCCTCCAGACGCATCGTATGCGCGACCCGCTGGAGTTCGCGCATTGCGATCTTGCGCGCTCGCTCATCGACGGTGGCTTCGAGCGACGTATTCGGGACCAGTGCGTAGACGAGGGTGCAGTCGAGCGCCTCTGCCGCACGCCGCAAGGTGCTGAGCTGGATCGTTCCGGATGCCTCCGACTTCTCGATCGCTTCGACGGTCTGGGGCCGGATTCCCATCCGCGAGCCGAGCTGCGACCCCGTCATGCCAAGCGCGTCGCGCAACGCCCGGACCCATCCTTTCGGCGGCGCCCTGAAGCTCTCCGCCGGCTGCAGCCCGCGAAGACGCTCGTCAAGCCTTTTGCGCGCTCGTTTCCTTGCATCGTCCTTCATCGTTTAACTTTCCACCGACGCTGCCGATCAGGCAGCAGGCTGATTGTGACGCTGTATCTATCAGGTTGCGAACTGATAATCAATATAAGCAAATCAGGCTATAGCCTGATTCAATATGTAATCTTAACAGTCTACAAGCTGACGGCTCTGGTCAGATGGAGCAGAATGAAAAAAGGAAAAGGAAGAAGGGAGAGGAGGAAACCGGTTGCCGCATGCCCGCCGGCCGCGTCAAGGGTTAAGCTTCGCCCGCTGCGCGGCCCTTGACCCGTCCGGGCGGAGAGGCGGCTCCAAGGAGGGGTCAGGAAGGGCTGAAAAGGATGGCGACATCGCGAGGATGAGCCACGTGTCCTTCCCGACGAGGCTGAAAGGAGCCCGCCGATGACCGTCTCTCCAATACGTAAAGTCTTTGAAGGCATCGCCGACCGCCGGCAGATGTTCCGCTTGTTCGACCGCCACGCGCAACGCCTGAACCGCTGGGAGGGCGACGACAGCGCGCTGTATCGCGGCGAATGGTTCGAAACCGCCCAGGCCCAGCACGATTACATGTTCGAGATCCTGCCGCCGCTGTTCATGCGGGGCGACATGTTCGCCATGCGCGAGTTCCTCACCGGCAGCATCACCAGCATCTTTTTCACGCTGAAGATCGACGACCGGATGCGGTATTTCCACGGCTACTGCGACTTGTCCGAGAAGGGCTCGCCGGAGCGGATGCGTGCCGCAATCGTAGAGCGCGAAACCCGGCCTGTTCGGGCGATGACGCGCGAGGAACGCCTGGACCACATCTGGTCGAGCACCCATGATGACTATCGCGGCTATGCCGGCGAGCGCTGGCCGGAACACGACCACGGCAAGCGGACCGTGCTCTTCTACGGCGGACGCCAGGGCACCGTCCTGAAGCTGCTCGACGACCTCACGGATGCGGAGATCGCATCGAAGCTGCCGGTGCATCTGCGCTACCTCCCTGACGCGATAGCGGCGTAAGGGAGGCGGCGATGTTCACTTTTTCCGTGACGGACATCCACGTCGTCATGATGCGCGGACGCCTCGACGCGCACCTCAACGGCGGCTTCCGCAATCCCCACTACGGCATGTTTCCGGGCCGCGATGAGAAGCCCGGTCTTTGGCTGGTCGGCGACGAGGGCGTCTACATCCTCTCCAACGGTAAGCTCGCCGAAGGGCAGCGGCCGTTCGTCGTCTATGCCGAAGAATGCGATCCGAAGACCAACCCTGACTATTGGCAATACAAGCGCCAGCATTTCGGCGGCGATGACGGGGTCGAGTTTCTCGACGGTGCCATGCTCGTGAAGCTGATCGCTGCCAGCCCCGGATGCACGCATCTGAGGGTCGTCTTCCACGAGGATTCGATGCAACTCACCGTGATCGCGCGAGACTAGCGATCCGCAGACGCTCGCCGTCCCGCGGCCGGTCCAGCCCACCCAGTCCTCTTCATCCCCGCACATCGTCAGCCGACTGGAACCTTCCAGCGGGACGGCGACGCGCGCCTTCACCCAGGAGATTCCAGCATGTCATATGATGATCCCTTCACCATCGATCTTTTCGGCAACACCGCGCTTTCGTCCGGTCTCGGCCTGGGCGTGACGGCCTTCGGCAGCAACTTCGAGCCCGACGACGATCCGGATCCCACAACTCCAGCGCCGGCCTTGCCGATCGCCGCGGTCGTGGGGCCGTCGTCCCCGCCGTGCCGTGCCCGTGGCCCGAACTTCCATCTCGTCGATGACCGTGGTCTCGCCCGCCGCTGGAAGGACCGTGCGCGCGACAATATTGCCGCGATCCGGCTCGCTGCCGAGATCGAGGCGAGCGAACGTCCTGCGACGCGCGAGGAACAGGAGACGCTGATCCGCTTCACCGGCTTCGGCGCGTCCGATCTTGCCAACGGCGTCTTCCGCCGTCCGGGCGAGCTCGAATTCCGCAAGGGCTGGGACGAGATCGGTTTCGATCTGGAGGATGCGGTCGGCGAGACCGACTATGCGTCGCTCTCCCGCTGCACTCAGTATGCCCATTTCACACCGGAGTTCATCGTCCGGGCGATCTGGTCTGGCCTGCAGCGTCTCGGATGGCGCGGCGGCCGGGTGCTGGAGCCGGGGATCGGCACGGGCCTGTTTCCGGCGCTGATGCCGGAAGCGCTTCGTGATCCGTCGCACGTTACCGGCGTCGAACTCGATCCCGTCACGGCACGCATAGTCCGGTTGTTGCAGCCGCGGGCGCGGATCCTCACCGGAGATTTTGCGCGCACGGAGTTGCCGGCAAGCTTCGACCTCGCCATCGGCAATCCGCCATTCTCGGACCGGACCGTACGCTCCGACCGCGCCTATCGCTCGCTCGGGCTGCGATTGCACGACTATTTCATTGCCCGGTCGATCGACCTGTTAAAGCCGGGGGCTTTCGCCGCCTTCGTCACCAGCTCCGGCACGATGGACAAGGCGGATTCCTCCGCGCGCGAGTATATTACAAAGACGGCAGACCTGATTGCCGCCATCCGCCTGCCGGAAGGCAGCTTCCGGGCCGACGCGGGAACCGACGTCGTCGTCGACATTCTGTTCTTCCGCAAGCGCAAGGTCGCCGAGCCAGAGGGCAATCTTTCCTGGCTCGACACGGACGAAATACGGCTCGCCATGAAGGATGAGGGCGCCATCCGCGTCAACAGGTGGTTCGCCCAGCATCCGGAGTTCGTGCTCGGCACCCACGCACTGACCTCCGGCCCCTTCGGCGAAGCCTATACATGCCTTCCGCGTGACGGCGAGGATCTCGCCGCGGCGCTGTCGGCCGCCGTCCATCTTCTTCCGGAAGGCCGCTATGACGGCGAGCCCACCGAGATCGATCTCGATCTTGAGGACGCGACCGACGATAGTCCTGGCGATCTCCCTGCCGGCCGGCATGTCCGCGAAGGCAGCTTCTTCGTCGATAACGCCAGGGGCCTGATGCAGGTGATCGACGGCGAACCCGTTGCGGTGAAGGCCCGTAAGGGTCGCAGCGCCGACGGTATCCCGGAGAAACACATCCGCATCATCCAGAAGCTGATCCCGGTCCGTGACGCGGTGCGTGGGGTGCTGAAGGCCCAGGAACTGGGCCAACCCTGGAAGGATCTGCAGGTCAAGCTGCGCATTGCCTGGTCGAGCTTCGTGCGCGACTTCGGCCCGATCAACCACACCACGGTCTCGATCACCGAGGACCCGGAGACAGGCGAGACGCGCGAGAGCCATCGCCGCCCGAACCTCCAGCCGTTCGCAGACGATCCCGATTGCTGGCTGGTCGCCTCGATCGAGGACTACGACCTCGAAAACGACACTGCTAAGCCCGGCGCGATCTTTACTGAACGGGTGATCTCGCCGCCCGCGCCACCGGTGATCACCAGTGCCGCGGATGCGCTCGCCGTGGTGCTCAACGAACGCGGGCGCGTTGATCGCGATCATATCGCCGAGCTTCTACACCGTGATCCCGAAGACGTCGTCACTGAGCTTGGCAGCGCAATCTTCCGCGATCCCGCCGACGGTTCCTGGCAGATGGCCGACGCCTATCTGTCCGGTCATGTTCGCGACAAGCTCAAGGTCGCGGAAGCCGCGGCGGCGCTCGATCCCGCCTATGAGCCCAACGTCTCGGCGCTCACAGCCGTCCAGCCGGTCGATCTTCGACCTTCGGACATCACCGCGCGTCTCGGCGCGCCGTGGATTCCCGCCCAAGATGTCGTCGCCTTCGTCAAGGAGGTGATGGGAACGGACATCCGGATCCATCACATGCCCGAACTGGCATCATGGACCGTCGAGGCCCGCCAGCTAGGTAATCTGGCCGTCGGCACATCCGAATGGGGAACGGACCGCCG
The DNA here is from genome assembly GCF_000949865.1 of Rhizobium nepotum 39/7. Lineage (GTDB taxonomy): Bacteria > Pseudomonadota > Alphaproteobacteria > Rhizobiales > Rhizobiaceae > Agrobacterium > Agrobacterium nepotum. The sequence continues at coordinate 7,414 of NZ_JWJH01000035.1, forward strand.
CCATGCCGGCGAACTGCTGTCCGACGCCCTGAACAGCCGGGTGCCGCAGATATTCGATACGATCAGGGATGGCGACAGCGAAAAGCGGGTTCTCAACGTCGTCGATACCGAAGCGGCCAAGGAAAAGCTTCACAAGATCAAGGCCGCCTTCCAACGCTGGATATGGTCCGATCCCGATCGTACCGACCGGCTGGCACGCGTCTATAACGACCGCTTCAACAACATCGCGCCGCGAAAGTTCAACGGCGATCATCTCAACCTTCCAGGCGCCTCGGGCGCCTTTGTTCTTTATGGACATCAGAAGCGCGGAATCTGGAGGATCATCTCGTCCGGCTCGACCTATCTGGCGCACGCCGTCGGCGCCGGCAAAACGATGACCATGGCAGCAAGCATCATGGAGCAGCGGCGTCTCGGCCTGATCGCCAAGGCGATGCAGGTCGTGCCGGGGCATTGCCTTGCGCAGGCGGCGCGTGAGTTCCTGGCGCTCTATCCCACCGCTCGTATCCTCGTTGCCGACGAGACGAATTTTTCGAAGGACAAGCGCGCCCGGTTCCTGTCGCGCGCGGCGACGGCGACCTGGGATGCGATCATAATCACGCATTCCGCCTTCAGGTTCATCGGTGTCCCGTCGGTGTTTGAACAACAGATGATCCACGACGAACTGGAGCTCTACGAAACCCTGCTGCTGAAGGTCGAGGATGAGGACCGCGTCTCTCGCAAGCGTCTCGAGCGCCTGAAGGAAGGACTGCAGGAGCGGCTCGAAGCGCTTTCTACCCGTAAGGACGATCTGCTCACCATCGCCGAGATCGGCGTCGACCAGATCATCGTCGACGAGGCGCAGGAGTTCAGGAAGCTCAGCTTCGCGACCAATATGTCGACGTTGAAGGGCGTCGATCCGAACGGTTCGAAGCGGGCCTGGGATCTCTATGTAAAATCCCGTTTCATCGAGACGATCAATCCCGGTCGCGCGCTTGTGCTCGCGTCGGGCACGCCGATCACCAACACGCTCGGCGAAATGTTCTCGGTCCAGCGCTTGATGGGTCACCCGGCGCTGATCGAGCGTGGCCTGCATGAGTTCGACGCCTGGGCCTCGACCTTCGGCGACACCACCACCGAGCTGGAGCTTCAGCCCTCCGGCAAGTACAAGCCGGTGTCCCGCTTCGCGAGCTTCGTCAACGTGCCCGAGCTGATCGCGATGTTCCGCAGCTTCGCGGATGTCGTGATGCCGGCGGACTTGCGCGAATATGTAAAGGTGCCGGCGATCTCGACCGGCAGGCGCCAGATCGTCACGTCGAAGCCGACACAGGCGTTCAAGCACTACCAGATGGTGCTGGCCGAGCGCATCAAGGCGATCGAGGAGCGCGAAGGGCCGCCGCAGCCGGGCGACGACATCCTGCTCTCCGTTATCACGGACGGCCGGCATGCGGCGATCGACCTGCGCCTCGTGGATGCCGACAATGACAATGAGGCGGACAACAAGCTCAACAACCTCATCTCGAACGCCTTCAATATCTGGAAGGCGACCGAGGGCAGCACCTATCTCCGCCATGACGGCAAGTCGTTTGAGCTGACCGGCGCGGCACAGATGATCTTTTCCGACCTGGGCACCATCAGCGTCGAGAAGACGAGAGGTTTTTCGGCCTATCGCTGGATCCGCGACGAACTGATCCGCTTAGGCGTGCCGGCTTCCGAGATCGCCTTCATGCAGGACTTCAAGAAGTCTGCGGCGAAGCAGCGGCTGTTCGGCGATGTCCGGGCAGGCAGGGTCCGGTTCCTGATCGGATCCTCGCAGACGATGGGAACCGGGGTCAACGCCCAGCTCCGCCTGAAGGCGCTGCATCATCTCGACGTCCCCTGGCTTCCCTCCCAGATCGAGCAGCGCGAGGGCCGCATCGTGCGTCAGGGCAACCAGCATGACGAGGTCGATATCTTTGCCTATGCCACCGAGGGTTCGCTCGACGCGACGATGTGGCAGAACAACGAGCGCAAGGCGCGCTTCGTCGCCGCCGCGCTCTCCGGCGACACCTCGATCCGCCGGCTGGACGACATAGGCGAGGGACAGGCCAACCAGTTCGCAATGGCGAAGGCCATCGCATCGGGCGATCAGCGCCTGATGCAGAAGGCAGGGCTTGAAGCCGATATCGCGCGGCTGGAGCGCCTGCGCGCCGCTCATATCGACGACCAGCACGCCGTTCGCCGACAGATCCGCGATGCCGAGCGAGAAATCGAATCTTCGACGCGGCGGATCGCAGAGGTCGGGCAGGATATCGAGCGCCTGGTTCCAACGGCTGGCGACGCCTTCTCGGTGACCGTCATGGGCAAGGTCTATGCCGAGCGCAAGGAGGCTGGTCGTTCCTTGATGAAAGAGATCCTGACCCAGGTGCAACTCAAGAGGCAGGGCGAGACGGTCATCGCTTCAATCGGCGGTTTCGACCTCAAATATGGTGGGGAACGCTTCGGCCGCGACAATTATCGATACACCACCATGCTGATGCGCACCGGCGCGGATTTCGAGATCGAACTGCCCGTGACGGTGACGCCGCTCGGGGCCGTCTCCCGCCTCGAACACGCGCTTGGCGATTTCGAGGGTGAACGCGAGCGCAATCGCCAACGCCTTGCCGATGCACGCCGCCGGCTCGCATCATACCAGTCGCGCGACGAAGGCGGCGATTTCGCCTTCGCCGGTGAACTGGCCGAGAAACGTCGGCAGCTTGCCGAGGTCGACGCGGCACTGGCGACTGATGTCGATGAGCGGATCGCGGCTTGAAAAGCGATACTCGATTTATCGCGAATTTTAAGAGGGATCGGGTAGACCCGCAAATGCGACCGATCATTTTGATTTTACAAAATCGCTCTTCTGAAATGAGAAAATAAGGAAGGGGAGAAGCTTGCTCGCAGCTCGGGCAGGCCGCTGACGCTTGCGCTCAACCGCGCCACTCGCGATCCCGGCCCGTCGTCCTGCGCAGGGCTGTAAGCCCTGCTTGGCCAGCCGGGCAGGGATGCTCGGCCGCAGTTGCACCGGCCCGTCCGCTCCGCGGTCCGGGAAGTGTCTTTGGAAAGAACTGAAGACGGAAAAGGGCTGGCAAGGCGCCGGCCCATCAATCCCGGAAGGAGCCAATCTCATGCAAATCCTCAAACTCGATCCCCGTGCGCTGAAGGACAATCCCGATGACACGCGTCGCTCGAAATCCTCGCCACAATCCGACGCGCTGTTGCTTGCGACGGTGAAAGCGGTCGGCATCATCCAGCCGCCGGTCATCTCGCCGGAAGTCGACGGTGGCAATGGCTACATCATCCAGGCCGGACACCGCCGCGTGAAGCAGGCGATCGCAGCGGGACTGGAGGAAATCACCGTCCTCGTCGTCGCAGCGGCCAACGACAATGGCGCGATGCGCTCGATGGTGGAAAACATCGCCCGCGAGCCGCTCAACCCCGTCGACCAATGGCGCGGCATCGAACGCCTGGTCGCGCTCGGCTGGACCGAGGAAGCGATCGGCGTGGCGCTCGCACTGCCGGTCCGCCAGATCAGGAAGCTCAGGCTCCTGGCCAATGTGCTGCCGGCCATGCTCGACCATATGGCGCTCGGCGACATGCCGAACGAGCAGCAGCTCCGGACCATCGCCGCAGCCTCGCTCGACGAGCAGAGGCAAGTCTGGAAAGCTCACAAGCCGAAGAAGTCCGAGCGGGCCGACTGGTACAACATCTCTCGAGCACTCACGAAGACCCGCATGTTCGCCAAGGATGCGAGCTTCGGGGATGATCTCGCCGCTGCCTATGGCATCGAATGGGTCGAGGATCTGTTCGCTCCGGCCGACCAGGACAGCCGCTACACCACCAACGTGGAAGCGTTTCTCGGCGCACAGCAGGAATGGATGACGAACAACATTCCGAAGAAGGGGTCGATCATCGAGGTCAACAACTGGGGCCAGCCGGAACTGCCGAAGAAAGCGGAGCGCGTTTACGGCAAGCCGTCCAAGTCCGATCACGTCGGGATGTATCTCGACCGTGACGGCAAGGTGCAGTCAGTCGCGTACCGGATGCCGGAGGATAAGAAAACGAAGAAGGGCGGTTCGTCCAAGACGGGCGGTCTGGCCGAAGCCGATGATGCAATCGTCGACGCGCCGAAGCCGCGCCCCGATGTGACCCAGAAGGGGCAGGACATGATCGGCGACTTCCGCACCGACGCCCTGCATGAGGCGCTTGGACGCGCCCCGATCGAGGACGACATGCTGATGGCCCTGCTCGTGCTTGCGTTCGCCGGCCTGAACGTCCGCGTGGATTCCGGCGCGACCGATACCGTGTTCGGGTCGAAGCGCTTTAAGCGCCACGCCGCCCGGCTGATCGGCGAAACCGGCAAGCTCGCCTTTGACGGGGAGACACTGCGCTTGGCCGCGCGTTCGATGCTGATCGATGTGCTGTCGTGCCGGCGGGGTATGTCCAACAGCGGCGTGATCTCCCGGATCGCAGGTGACGCGATCGGCGCCGACAACTTCCTGCCGAACATGGGCTCGGAGGACTTTCTGCTGTGCCTGTCTCGCCAGGCGATGGAAGCAGCGGCGAAGGAGGCGAACGTGCTTTCGCGCCAGAAGGTGCGGGAGACCCGTGCGGCTCTCGTTGATCATTTCAGGCAAGAGCGCTTCGTTCACACGACCGCACTCTTCGCGCCCGATCCGCAGGACATCGTGGATCTCATCAAGAGTGGCGAGGTTCTCGATGACGACGACAGCGCGGAAGAAGCAGACGTCGATGAGCCCGCCCTTGATGGAGAAGAAGCCCTCGCCACCCCCGAAGACGAGGCCGATCTTCCCGGCAGCGCCGATGACGCTCCCGAAGCCGTCGATCCTGACGAAGAGCAGAATGCTTACGGGATCGCCGCGGAGTAGCCGCGTCCCTCCTTCCCCTTCCGAATGAATGTCCGCCGCCGGTGATTTCCACCGGCGGCGGCTTCGTTTCCAACCCTAAAGATAAGGAGATCAACATGTCCGCACATCTCGCATTCCTGGCGCCGATCGGCACCGTTCTGGCGTGGTCCGACGGAAAGCCGCGCCCGCCGGAGCGCCATCGCAAAAAGCTCTCCGCGTGGAAGACCAACAACAGCAGAGGCCGGCTGATACGCAAGCAGGATGAGCGCGGCGCCGGCAACATCAGCCTGCCGTCCAGCTTCACGCTGCACGAAGGTGACTATGGCAGCGGCGGCGTGATCACGATCCGTATCCATCGTACCTTCACGCTGGAAACCAGCCTGACGTTCACGATCGTCGAACGTCCGGCGGTCGGCAGTTGCCGTGTCTTCGACGGCCCTGGCGACAGCGCCGAGCTCGTCCATCTCGCGCCGAGCCGGCAGGCTGCGCAGGAATGGCTGACCACCCATGGCTATCCGTCCGCCGTCCTCGAGGACGTCACGGCGGATGAGATCGCCGCCGATGTCGTGGAAGGGAGGGCTGCCGCATGATCGATCTTCCCAACACGAAGATGCCAGACTGCACCCCTGGATTTCCGGGGGTTTTCTTTGGTCTGTCCTGCGAAGGGTTCCCCGTCGCCCGCGTCGGCGATCACGCTTTTGCCATGCTGCCAGGTCATGCCGGACGGCATTATCTGGCAACAGGCTGGAAGATTGGGCGTCCGCTTCCCGAGTGGCGACGGGCAGACTTCTACGGCCATTCCGGCGAACTCGCCGATGAGGCGGCGTTTAGTACACACGTCATTGAACAGGCCGAACATCAGCGCGAAAAACAGGTGCTCGGACGTCGAAATATCGCCCCCCATGTGCATACGCCATGGGGTTCGGCCCAGCACTCGACAACCTATGCCGAGGGGATCGAATTCCACTCCACTGCAAGCCACGGCGGCTTTAAGCTCTCGGCCGACCGAAACCGCATTGTCCATCCGCTGCTCCGGGCGGACGACGGGTTCTACGAGGAGGATTGCGCCTGGGCTGCCATGGCGCTCACCTTCCCTGAACTGTTCACCAGCTTCGAGAAGCGTTGCGCCAGCGAGACGCTAAAGAACTGGGAGCCCGATGCGTGGGAGGCGATTTCCGCCACTGTGCTTGCTCACGGCGAATCTCATGTGAAGGATCGCCGCGCATTCGAGCTCGAGCACGCCAGCGACTGGATCGTGATTTCGGCACTTCGATCGGATCATCATCCAGGCATGACCGAGGTGATCGCCACGCGCGCAGGCAGGCGCGATCATGGCGGCGAGGAACGGCGATTTCTCGTGCCGTCACCCGAATACGAAGCAGACCGTTTCGGCTACGTCATCGATGAAGCGCGCCACGCAGCCTACGACGGCCCATCAAGCTTTGCCTCATGGACGGGGAGGACGGTGGCATGAACCGGTCCATCGATCGACAGGCGGAATTGCGGCGCATGGAAGAAGCGTGCCGGCAGACGCGGCATCAGCTCGACATGATCGACCGCCAGATCATTCGCAGGATGACCGCGCTGATCCCATCGCTTGGACGGCGCAAATACGGATATCGCCGCGGCAGGCCTCCTGAACCCGAAGCCTTCCTCACCCGCTACCGCTCCAATCTTGCGGCGATCACCGCGCACCGCCAGCCAGAGATCGATGCTCTGACGCGCAAGCTTATGCGGCAGCAGTCCGCGATTGCGGCATTGCAGGAGACGATACCATGAAGCGCCATGAACCGCTTCCGTCCCTCACGGATCAGGAGGTAAAGGCGCTTCAGTATTACGCGGCGAGGCACGGCCGATCATGGAAGCGCATCCTCAACACCGTCTGGATGGGCGAAGGGCGCTGCGATGACGACCAGATCCTTCGCAAGCTGCGCAACACGCACGGCCCGGCCTGGCTGGACCGCTATCGGCTGCCGAAACCTTGAGCAATCGGCACAGCCCTGATCAACGCTTGCGCACGAACTCGGTGCGCAGGACCAGGCCTTTGATTGCATCATGCCGGCAGTCAATCTCTTCCGGATCGTCGGTCAGCCGGATCGAGCGGATCACCGTGCCCTGCTTCAAGGTCTGGCCGGCGCCTTTGACCTTCAGGTCCTTGAGCAGCACGACGGAGTCGCCATCGGCCAGCACGTTGCCGGAGGCGTCGCGCACTTCTGCGGCTTTTGCTTTTTCGGCGGAAATCTCGGATGCCGGACGCCATTCGCCGGTTGCTTCGTCATAGACATAATCGTCGCCGCTATGATCGCTCATCTGCGGTGCTCTTTTCGCGAATACTGTTGGCCGGTCGTAACGCCAGATGCGCGTCTATCGTGGAAAGGCGGCGCAAGCAAATCAGGGTGTTCTGACAGGCACATCGGGCATATTGGCGATCCATTCTGGCGACGTGGAGCACCAGTGACGTCAGCATGGAAAGACGAGCTTGCAGGTGCGGGCCTGGCGCGCATTTTGCATGACCTCCTTTCCGGTTTCGGCATCCGGCCCTTGGCCGTTCTGTCCTTCGGTTTCGTGGCGGTCTGAACCAGCGCCCGTCCGGTTCAAGGCCGCTGTCGCGCCGCGGGGCGGCCGGTCATGCCGCTCTCGACAAAACAGGCACGCGGGCTTCGCAGAACCGTGGGTTCGGCTTGCCCGCCCACCTGCTTCGCTCGATCTGGCCTGCCCGGACCCTGAACCGCCCGGCTTGCGCCGGTTCCTTTCGACCGCACCGAAGGACAGAACGGCCAAGGGGCCGAACGCTTCGTGCAAACCGAAAAGGAAACCATCATGGCAAAGCCCGCAACCTCTTCCCGTCAAGCTTCTCGCCCTGCCGCACGCGTTGTGCAGCTCCGCAAGGGCGCCACGATCGAAATGGTCCGCCTGACATGCCCCGACGAAGCGCAGGCGCTCCGGATCGCCGAAAGCTTCGGAACGGCCATCCTCGACAGCGACGGCATCCGCGACATGCACGAGCGCCTTATCGTCGAAACAGCGACCGGCCTCTCCGATGGCCTCGGCGAACGGGCGATGCAGATCCATCTCCAGCGCATCGTCGGCGCCTATGTCGGATCGGCCCATGGCGCTGGCCAGTTCTACAGCAAGGCCGTCACCGAAGCACGCGATGCGACCGCCAAGGGTGCGTCGGACGCCCGCGACGAGGATCTCGATGGCCCGGTCGGTTACGACAGCGCCGCCCAGCGCAAGCGCGAGTTCGCAGCCGACATGGGTATTCAGGCCCACGCGCTCCGCCTGGCAGCTGAAGGCGCCGTCGCAGCCTACGAACAGATTGTCGGTGAAGCGTGGAAGCCATTCGATCGGCCGGTCGACAACCCCGGCCAGGCGCTCGACCGCAAGGCGGCCGCAGCACAGATGGACGCTCTTGGCTGAGACGTCTCCGGCGGAGCATCCAGCTCCGCCTTCGTCGGGACGAGGCCGCCTCACTCCGAGGCGGCCATTTTTTGTGTCGCCGTTGGAGTAAAGCTCAATGGGGAAACAGAGGAAAGACGAAGAGACGCGGGGCGACATCGCTGCCCCGTCCCGTTCGTCGGTCCTGCAGGATCCGGCGGCAAGCCGCAACGGCTGCGCCGTCCTCCACTGGCGTTCCGGCCGTTCCGGTGCGCCTTCCCCCCGATCGCTCCTGCTTTCGGCCCTCCGCGACGGGGCCGCGATGGGCGCGGCCTCCTGAAACGGAGGTTTGGAAATGAGCAGGAAAACAGCAAACACGCGGACCGATATCTATGCACGCATCACCGACAGGATCGTCGCCGATCTGGAAAAGGGCGTGCGCCCATGGGTGGAGCCGTGGAGTGCGGCCAATCTACCGGGCCGGGTGAGCCGGCCGCTTCGTCACAACGGACAAGCTTACACCGGCCTCAATGTTCTGCTTCTGTGGTCGGAGAGCGTCGCCAGTGGTTTCATGTCGTCAACATGGATGACGCTGCGCCAGGCAAACGAACTCGGCGCTCACGTGCGCAAGGGCGAGAGCGGCGCGACCGTCGTCTATGCCAGCCGCTTCACCAAAACCGAGACGGACGCGGGCGGCGGAGAGGTCGAGCGAGATATTCCCTTCCTGAAGGCCTATACAGTTTTCAATTGCGATCAAATCGATGGCCTTGCAGATCATTATTACAGTCGCCCCGAACCGATCGCGAGACCGCTTGAGCGTATCGAGCACGCCGATCGCTTCTTCGATAACACGGGCGCTGTCGTCCGTTACGGCGGCGACAAGGCCTATTATTCTCCTGCCTCCGACCACATCCAGCTGCCGCGGCCCGAACAATTCCGGGACATGGCCTCTTTCGTTGCGACGAGAGCGCACGAAACCTTGCATTGGGCGGGCGGTCCCGCCCGACTGAACAGGGACCTGAGCCGCTACCACAAGGATCGCCGCGAGAGGGCGTTCGAAGAGATGCTGGTGGAGCTTGGGGCAGCGATGATCTGCGCCGATCTGGGTATCGTGCCGGAGCTGGAGCCTCGGCCGGATCATGCCGCCTATATCCAGAGCTGGGCCGAAATCCTCGGATCCGACAAGCGGGCGATCTTCAATGCGGCGGCGCATGCGCAGCGCGCTGTCACATATCTGCACGACCTTCAGCCGCAGGCAGCTTCCGGAAAGGAGGCGGCCTGATGCTCCAGGTGTCGAACTTTACCGGGGACGGCGCGCCCTCCCCGATCCGGCTGCGGGCGCTTTTGCTCGGCGCCGGCGTCCAGTCCACCACCATGGCGCCGATAGCAGCGCATGGTGAGATCGGGCCGATGCCCGATTGCGCGATCTTTGCCGATACCGGTTGGGAGCCAAAAGCCGTCTACGATCATCTCGAATGGCTGATGTCGCCGAATGTCCTTCCATTCCCGGTCCATGTGGTGTCGGCCGGCAATATTCGCGACAATCTCATGGACGCCGCCGCCGGCAAACGGTGGGCTTCGATTCCGGCTTTTGCAAAAACCGTGACGCCAGCCGTGGCGGGCGACACGAGCGTCGTGCCGTGGATCGGCCGCAAGATCGGAAAGGCAGGCGCAGCGGAGTTCTATGCGCAGATCAGGGAGCAGATCGCATCAGAGGCCTTTGCGGTGCGGGAAATCCTGTCGCAAGGCAATCGGGTTATAGCAATCGGAGAACTTGCGTCCCGCGTTCTGCGGACGGGTAAGCTGATCGAGTCAGAATTTTGCTTTGATTTCACCGTGGAGAATGGCGAAATCACCCGCTTCCGTCTGTTCGAGGATAGCTTCGCCGTGGCGAAAGCTGCCGTCTAATTTTATATTATCACCAGCCCGACTCAATACACTAGATAGGCACATGCCGTTCGTCGCAAAAATCCTAACATTCGCGACAAAATTGGCGGCGCTGAAAACACAGCCGAATTTCTGTCGCAAAAGTCGCGTGCAAAAGTCAGACTTTCGCGACTGAGTTCTGCGACAGTTTTCGCCCGATAGAGAATCCGTTCGATTTATGCGGGAACGAGCGTGCTTTTGCTCTGTTGTCGTCGCGCAGGCTGGGCCTGGTGAAGATAGACAGCGAACGTGTCCCAGGGCGGGGTGATGGAAAGTTGCCAGAGAACGCGGCCAACCTCGCCTCGGTGATAGCCTCCATGCAAGGCAACATGGGTCAGCATTTCCTCGCGGGTCATATAGCCCTTGTCGCCATCGGTGAAGGTGAAGGCCACAGTCTCGGAAAGCGCCGTGGGAGAGACCGTGCCAAGGTAGTCGAGATACCATTGGTCGGAGGACATGACGGCGGCCCGCAGTTCAACTAGCCCCGGCGTTTCTTCGAGATTATCCGACGTGAAGCCATGCGGAACGCCTTGCAGATGGCCGGCGAATATCTGAGAAACTACATAATAATGGCTGATCAGCCCGAGAGCGGTTCGCAGTTCCGCCCCATTTTTTTCGGGGTCAATGCTTTCCAGCTTGTTGAACAAATCGACATTGGCCCAGGCGTGATAGCCGTAGAGTGTTTGGAGCAAGGTGCTCATTGCCACCGATCCTTTCGAGGTTTAGAAATGTGAGCAAGTCCTACACATTTTCTACGGAGCCGACTTCTTGTCTACTCGCATTGCAAAGCAGCAATCCGTTATGCGCAAGGAGCCGCGACAGGCGCGGTCTCGCGCAACCGTCGAAACGATCGTTCAGGCCGGTGCTCGCATTCTGAGCGATGAAGGATGGGCTGGGTTCACGACAAACAGGGTCGCGGAGCTGGCCGGTGTCAGCATCGGTTCCCTCTACCAATATTTCCCCGACAAGCTCTCTTTGGTCGATGCAATTCGCCACCGCCATCTGGATGACAGCATGGGGGTGATGAAGAGGGTCCGCCCGGATGGGATATCGCCTGCAAAGTTCGCGGCGCAACTGGTGCAGGCCGTGGTTGCGGCGCATAGCGTATATCCAGGCCTACATCGCGTCCTGTTGGACGAAGCTCCCAGCTCTGAAGAGTATCGCAATCCGCACAGCGAATTCGAGATTGAATATCTTGCCTACTACGCTGAGGCCGTTGCCACATACCGGAAGCGCCAGCCTAACCCGGACGATCATGTCGCCGCCCGCGTGATTTCGGACGCGATTGACGGGGTGATACATAATGCGGCTCGGCGTGGTGCCATCAATGACTTGGCGATGCAGAGAGAGCTGGTCCGCTTGATCACCCTGTACATCGGGGACTCCGGCTAGACTCGCGGAAATCAGGATTTCCGCGACAGGAGGCGACGAAATATCCTACCGTCGATGATGATCAGGCTCGCCATGATCAATATCATTCCGACAAGCTCGAACACCTCCAGCTGCTCGCCAAGAAAGGCACTGCTTAGCATGATCGCGCTGACCGGCACGAGTAACGTCACCAAGGAGGCGTTGGTTGCTCCCGCCGAAGCGATGAGATTGAAATAGAGGATGAAAGCGAAAGCTGTGGTGAAGACGGCGAGGGCAAGCACGGACAACCATATCGAACCGCTGGATGTGATGATGCTGGCGGGGCTGTAGAAAACAAAAACAATCGGCACCATAAGAATCGTTGCGCCGGTGAGTTGCCCGGTGGCGACCACTGTAGGGCTTATATCCCTGAAGCGCTTCGCATAGACAACGGCGAAGGCATATGAAACCGCAGCTCCGACCACCGCGAACTTTGCCCATGCGGGGCCGCTGAGATCAGACAATAAACCGGGACCGATAGTTATGGCAGTTCCGGCGATCCCAAGTGCCACTCCGGCGAGCTTCCTCGCCGATAGCTTTTCGTCGGCCGTGAGCAAGTTCGCCACGAGGATCGTCCATAGCGGGGTTGTCGCGTAAAACACCGATGCAAGCCCCGCGCCGATCGCCGTCTGGCCTGTAAAAATCAGCGAAAACGGAATGACGTTGTTAAGCAGGGCCAAGAGCAGGAAAGACATTGGCCGCGCCAGAACAGGCGCGAAGGATAAGCCACGTAGCCGCAGCCAAATATGCAAGACCAAAGCAGCGATCGAGACGCGATAGAGCACCAAGGCGAGAGGTGGAATCTCTGCTACGGCGATGTGGGCGAAAAAGAAGGAACCGCCCCAAAGAATACCGAGGAGCAAAAGCTGTCCCCAATTGCTTGCCGACATAGGCCGCGCTGATGCCGTCGCCACGTTCTTCTCCCTCAATTTCTTGCCGGCAGCGATCGTCACGCCGCGCATGCCGGGCACGACCCGGATTTACGCGGCGAGAGACTTGGTGCTTTAGACTGGATAGGCGAATTTCGTTCGCTATAATGAACGCAAGGAAATCGTTCGTCAATCCGAACGATGTATTTGTATATCGAACGGACATATGAATCTTAAAGACCTTGTTGCAAGCGCTATCCGTCGCGAACGGGAACAGTCGGGCATGAGCCTGTCTGCCCTGGCGACCAAAGCCAATCTGGCGAAATCAACCCTATCGGAACTTGAGGCAGGCAAGGGAAATCCCAGCATCGAAACCCTGTGGTCGATTGCTTCAGCGTTGGAAATTCCCTTCAGCTTTTTGTTCGAAAGCGCGTCGTCTCATAGCCAACTGATCCGGGCAGGTGAGGGGGTAGAGCTTGCGGCGGACGGCTCGGATTTTACGACAGTGCTTCTTAGCAAGTGCCCCCCTGCGAGCCGGCGCGATCTCTATCGCCTTACGCTTCGGGGCGGGTCGATCCGCAATGCGGAGCCGCACCCTAGAGGGACAATCGAGCATATCATTGTGATTAACGGAAGGGTTCGCCTGGGGCCGGCAGCGGCTACCGAAGACATTGGCCCTGGTGACTATTATCGCTATCCGGGTGACAGACCGCATTCCTACGAAGCCCTATCCGAAAATGCTGTAATCCTGCTCGCGCTAGAAAGCTCGCGTTAGATCAGCATACAAAAATCATTGTCGCGAAATTCCCAAGTTTTTTCACGATTCTGCGTCTGATATTTGTCTTGTCGCAAAATACATATTTCCGCGACGGATTGTACGCGGTAAATTCCGGGCTGCACCATAGCGAATGGAACCACCTTGCTTATCGGATATGCCCGCGTTTCGACAGACGACCAGACTCTGGACCGACAGCGTGCGGCGCTAAAGGCGGCTGGGTGCAAGCGCATTCTTGAGCAAAAGGTGTCTGGAGCGACATGTGATCTTCTCGACATTGCGGAGCTGCTGGACGCGGCCAGGGCCGGCTTGCGGTCTTTGGCCGAGCCATGGGCCGATACCACGTCGCCGGCTGGTCGCATGGTGCTGACCATCTTCGCCGGAACTGCCGAGTTCGAGCGAGGAGACACCATCCAGTCGAAGATGGCTCTGCTGGCGAACAGTCGGTAGTGCAGACGCACCCATCGGCGATGGCGCCGAAGGGAACGGTAGGTCTGCAGCCGTGACGTGGTGTGAGCATGGTCCCGAAAACGATTGTGCCAGCGGCGTGCTGGTGGTGAGTTCAACGATTGGTCTCGCGGCATGTCGTGGTCGATCCGGTTCGGACAGGCCACACCCACACAGACCTCGATGAATCTGGTGTGACCGAAGGACGCCTTCGTCTCGATCGCCTTGGCCGCAACGGCCATACGCAACTTTCTTCCCCTGCGAACAGGTTCGCATTCCTCGCGGGCCAAGAAAGCCGCTCCCGGCCGTCCTCCACTTCGTTCCGGCCGCCAGCGGTGCGGCGTCGATCGCCGTCGGTCTTAACACCGTCATCGAGGACGCGATGGGCGCGGCCCGAGCAAACCGGAAAGGTTACGACAATGGCAGTCATCGGCGAATTCACCACCAACGGCAACAACTCGATCATCGGCAACGTGCGAACTCTTACCGTCAGCATGAAGGCCCGCCTGAACCCCATCGAGCGCGTCTCGCGCGACGCTCCGGACTTCCGCATCACCGCCGGCAACGGCGTCGAGGTCGGCGCCGGCTGGAAGGCGGTCTCCAACGACGGCGAGGAATACATCTCGGTCAAGCTGGACGACCCGAGCTTCAACGCCCCGATCACCGCAGCCCTTTGGCCGGGCGAGAAGGAAGGCGACTACGCCCTCATCTGGAACCGCCCGAAGCGGGAGGCCTGATCCACGCCGAGGAGCTCCGCTCGACAAGGCGGGGCTCTTTTCGTGTCGCAAGGGAGAGCCGGGCGCAGGCATCGAGCCTGCCTCCGGCTTTTTGGGGTGCCACACTGGAGGTAGGGGAACTGCTCAGTTCGTCCAAGGGTGCCATGGCGAACCGAAGGCGTCCAGCACGAGCGGTGCCTCCAATTTGCTCCTTCCGCCCATGGCGGCTTCCGCAAATCGGCTCCTCCACTCGCCGCCTCCGGCGGTCGCGTCCCGCGATGCTGGACCCCTCCGCTTCGCCATGACGCGCTGCGTCGTCTTTCACAAACGTCAAGGAGACGACGATGACGATTTCTCTCGAAATTCAGCGCGAAGAACTTAAGGCCGAATTGCGCAATGCCGTGGATGCGGGCGAACGCCGCCAGATCGCGGCGGAGCTGGAGATGGTGCAGGCCGAGCTTGCAGCCATCGAGGCCGAGCAGGACGGCCGCGTCAGCGCGGAGCCTCCTTTCTAGGAGGCTTCCATCATGCTGCCGCTTCCGGCAGCGTGATTGCTTCAGCCGTTCAACGCGTCCTTGACCGCTTTGCCGGGCGCAAAGGTCAGCTTCTTCGACGCCGCGATCTTGATTGTCGCTCCGGTTGCCGGATTGCGGCCTTCACGCGCCGGAGTGTCCTTCAGCTTAAACTTTCCAAACGATGGGATCGACGTTTC
Source organism: Rhizobium nepotum 39/7 (assembly GCF_000949865.1). GTDB lineage: Bacteria > Pseudomonadota > Alphaproteobacteria > Rhizobiales > Rhizobiaceae > Agrobacterium > Agrobacterium nepotum. The sequence continues at coordinate 22,509 of NZ_JWJH01000035.1, forward strand.
TGCGCCAGCAAGCGCCGCGTCGGTGATCTGCTTGAAGACACTTTCGACGATCGTCTTGGCCTGCGCCTTGGTGAGGTT
>NZ_JWJH01000036.1 GCF_000949865.1 Rhizobium nepotum 39/7
TGTTGCAGGGGAGATTCCCACGGCAACCCACCCCCGCCCGAAGAGGCGAACGCCGGATTGGAAACGCTGATCCAGGAGAAGGCGGCCATTGCTGCAAGCGCAATGGTGATTTGGGTCTTACGCGACATGGCTATCCTCATCGATTTGGGCGTAGTGTTCGGTCTGGTAACGGGAGTTTGCGAAACCCTCGATGTGGATGACTTCGCGGACCCGCCTCCCCTTCCCCGTTCGTTCGATCGAGACGATCAGATCGACAGCTTCGCCAATCACCTCCTGCATGGGCTGCTGGCTCGCTTCCGCGGTCAGTTGCTCGAGCCGGCGAAGAGCCGACATCGCTGTGTTCGAATGGATGGTGGTGACCCCGCCCGGGTGCCCGGTGTTCCATGCCTTGAGCAGCGTGAGCGCCGCCCCGTCGCGGACCTCGCCAACGATGATGCGATCGGGCCGCAAGCGCATCGTGCTCTTGAGAAGCCGAGCCATATCGATTGTGTCGCTTGTGTGGAGCGCAACGGCGTTCTCAGCCGCGCACTGGATCTCGGCGGTGTCCTCCAGAATGACGATCCTGTCGTCCGGCGCATTGGCGACGATTTCGGCAATGACTGCATTGGCGAGCGTCGTCTTTCCCGAGCCCGTGCCACCGGAAATCACGATGTTCATGCGAGACGCAATCGCGCTGCGCAGAACCGAGGCCTGCGCCTCCGTCATGATCTTGTGCTTCACATAATCGTCGAGCGGGATCAGGCGCGACGCGCGACGCCGGATCGTGAAGCTCGGTCCGGAAACGATCGGCGGCAGCAAGCCCTCGAAGCGGTGGCCGCCGATCGGGAGTTCGCCGGAGATGATCGGTTGCTCTTCGTCGGCCTCGGATTGCAGTGCGTGGGCGACGCTGCCAATGATCACTTCCGCCGCGGCGGGGCTGAGTTCGCCTGCGGGGGCAACCCCATGACCCAGGCGCTCGATGAAGAGCTTGCCATCGGGGTTGAGCATGATCTCGACCACTGTCGCATCATCCAGGGCGACGCAGAGCTGGTCGCCGAGGGCGTCCTGGAGTTTGCGTACCAGACGCGAATGGGAGCGCAGCTGGGTCACGCGGCACTCCTGATCGCTGCCACGTCGATCCGGGGGATGGAATAATAGCCTGGAGGGCAAACCTGCTCGAAGCTGGCACGATCGGCCCGCAGACTTCCCGCAATGGCGATGGTGTTGCTGATTGCGGCCGGTTGGCCGAGCCGTTGCATAGGCCAGCCCGCCCGCTTCAGGATACGCTCGAAGCGAAGATCGGTCGCCGTGACGATCTCGTTATAGCCATTGGCCATAGACCATTCGATGATGCCGGCGAACAGGGTGAGCGTAGCGACATGCAACTGGCTTGCATCCCTCCGCGAGACAAGCGCGGTATCGACACAGAAGCGCGAGCTCTCGACCATCCCGGAATGCGCGACGAGCGAACCCGTTTCGAGGAGCTGGGGGAAAGTCTGCTCCAGCATCGTAGGGCCGAAAGCCGGAAGAAGACGGGCGCAGCCTGCGACAAGTCCACTATCGGTAATCGCCAGTAGGTAGGTCGGCTTGTAACCATCGTACTGGTCGCGCTCTTCCCCTTCTGTAATGGAGACTTCCCATTCCAGGCGGCCGCCGAACACCGTCGCGCGAAGACGGTGCATTTGTTTGAGGAAGCTTCGATTTCGTTCGTATTGGTCCGGCGAGACTGTCAGTATCCGCATCATGATCTCCGCATGAACAGGTCATGCGGACAGAAATCATCTCGCGACGCGTGTGCCTACGTGCAGATCTGCACCTCAGGTGATTCTACTGAGTCTTAGTTCCAGGTCGCGAAATGCGACTGGTTGGAGTTGTCAAAAGCTAGCACCGGATGTGCAAATCTGCACTTCAAGGCAACCATCCGGAACTACGCAATTTCACCTAACCTATGGAATAGACACGATGAATCCGCATACAATGTCAGGTCACCGAAAATGCGTTAACCATTGGTTAACTTTAAATACCTTGCAAAACACGGCGGAATCGGTTGACCTATCCACGGCAAATAGGTGTGTTTACGAAAATTACCGTGTGTACGAGAGGAAGTCGTGGAAAATCCGGCTCAGCTTCAGAAGGCTATTCATAAACTGATCGGCGCCCATGCGCGAGACCTCTCCGGGGCCTTGCATGAGCATCGTGTGAAGCTGTATCCGCCGGAAGCGCGTAAAACCTTGCGCTCTTTCTCGTCGACGGAAGCCGCGAAACTTATTGGTGTCAATGACGGCTACCTTCGCCATCTCTCTATTGAAGGAAAAGGTCCGCAGCCCGAGATCGGAAACAACAATCGCCGCTCTTACACCATAGAGACAATCCAGGCCCTCCGCGAATATCTCGATCAAAACGGAAAGAACGACCGGCGCTACTCACCCAAGCGCTCGGGCAAGGAGCATTTGCAAGTCATCACCGTCGTCAATTTTAAGGGTGGTAGCGGTAAGACAACGACAGCAGCACACCTTGCTCAGTATCTTGCGTTGAACGGCTACCGTGTTCTTGCGATCGATCTAGATCCACAGGCCAGTATGTCGGCGCTGCATGGCTTTCAGCCCGAGTTCGACGTCAAGGACAACGAAACTCTTTATGGCGCAATGCGGTATGATGACGAACGCCGCCCGCTAAAGGACGTCATCAAGAAGACCTACTTTACCAACCTCGATTTGGTCCCCGGCAATCTTGAGCTCATGGAGTTCGAGCACGACACGGCGAAAGTTCTTGGCTCCAATGATCGGAAAAACATCTTCTTCACACGGATGGATGAAGCCATTTCCTCCGTCGCCGACAGCTATGATGTTGTTGTGGTCGACTGCCCTCCCCAACTGGGCTTTTTGACGATTTCGGCACTCTGCGCTGCGACTGCTGTGTTGGTAACCGTTCATCCTCAAATGCTTGACGTCATGTCGATGTGCCAGTTTCTCCTGATGACATCCGAATTGCTCAGCGTTGTTGCCGACGCCGGTGGAAGCATGAATTACGATTGGATGCGCTATCTCGTCACGCGCTATGAGCCAGGCGACGGGCCGCAGAATCAGATGGTGTCCTTCATGAGGACGATGTTTGGAGACCACGTTCTCAATCATCCGATGTTGAAGAGCACGGCGATCTCCGACGCGGGGATCACGAAACAGACGCTCTATGAGGTCAGCCGTGATCAGTTCACGCGCGCTACCTACGACCGGGCGATGGAAGCTCTTGAGAACGTCAACTCTGAGATTGAACAGTTGGTTCACACGGCATGGGGAAGACCGTCATGAAGCGGTCGACGAAAATAGAAAGTTGTCGGGCGACAACTTCCAGGCTGATGCCCAGTGAGTTTTCCCGGAAAGGAGCCGTCTAATGGCTCGCAAACACCTTTTATCGGATCTAGTTCCTACTAAGTTGTCGGCCGACAACTCTCCGTCCGAAACGCCTCCATTGCCTGAGCAGAGCGCCTTTGGTGCCCGAGGAGCAATCGGTGCGGTTTCTCGATCAATCGAAATGCTGAAATCACAATCCATCAGCGAGATTGACCCTGATCTGATCGACGCACCGGATATTACCGATCGCCTTGATGAAAGCGAAGAACACTTCGAGGAATTCGCGGCGCAGATCAAAGAACATGGGCAACAAGTGCCTATTTTAGTGCGACCGCATCCACGGACCGAAGGGCGGTACCAGATCGCTTATGGCCGTCGGCGACTGCGCGCGGTGAAAGCCGCCGGGCGACTGGTTAAGGCTGCCGTTCGGCAGATGACTGACGAAGAGCTTATTCTTGCGCAGGGGCAGGAAAATAGTGCGAGGAAGGATTTATCATACATCGAGAAGGCCCTGTATTCGGCTGAATTGGAGAGCCGAGGATACTCGAGGCAGTTGATTATGGCCGCCCTGGGGGCGGACAAAGCCGCTGTCTCACACCTGATATCCACAGCTGCCCGTATACCAGCCGACGTTATTCGAATGATTGGCCCGGCGCCTAAAGCGGGGCGCGATCGCTGGGTCGAACTTGCGAGCCGTATTGAGCGGAAGGGTGTTCTGGAAAAAATCCGCGCACAACTGCAGGGGCCGCTGAAGGAAAAGTCTTCGGACGAAAGGTTCGTGCGCGTGTTTGAAGAACTCGCGCCAGCGAAGAAGGCCGCGCCGCGCGCTCGCGTGTGGACGGCGGACGATGGGGTAAAAGCAGCAAAGGTCAGAGACGACGACAAGTCTCTTACGTTGATCATCGACAAGCACGCGGCGCCTGAGTTCGGCAGCTATGTGATGACGATGCTACCTGAACTCTATCGATCCTACATGAATGCCCGCAACGGCACCAACGGCGAAGAAGGGAGCAACTGAGCAAAGAAAAAGCCCTCCGAAACAGCGTTCCGAAAGGCCTCTCTCAGTTTGGTCACTAAGAGAATCGCATTTCCCGGAATCGCAGTCAAGACATAACTGTCGCTTCGACAGGCGCTTTTGCTTTGCCTTTTGAAAGGTGAAGACAATGACTGCTGTAAACGTAACGACGCCTTTTGGGCGGCGGCCGATGACACTCGGCCATATCGCAAGCCAGATGGCCGCAAAATCGGCCGCGCCAGACGCTGTCGCCCACAAGTGGCAGGTGTTCCAGCACATCCGTGAATCCCGGGAACTAATTGGAGCGACGGACCGCTCCCTCTCAATCCTGAATGCGCTGCTGACGTTTCATCCCGAGACTGCCTTGAGCGGCGGCGGCGAGCTGGTGGTGTGGCCGTCTAACGAACAACTGATGGCTCGCGCCAATGGTATGCCCGCCACGACACTGCGCCGGCATCTTGCCGTCTTGGTTGATTGCGGGCTCATCATCCGTCGCGACAGCCCCAACGGCAAGCGGTTCGCCCGCAAAGGACGGGGAGGGGAGGTGGAGCAGGCCTATGGCTTCGATCTGTCGCCCATCGTCGCACGGGCCGAGGAGTTCCGAGATCTCGCCCAGGCAGTGCAAGCTGAAAAGAAGGCATTCCGGGTCGCCAAGGAGCAGCTGACTCTGCTTCGCCGCGACATCGTCAAAATGATCGAGACTGGCGTCGAAGAAGGCGTTCCCGGAGACTGGGGAAGAGTTACACAGACCTATCAGGGGATCATCGGCCGCTTGCCGCGCTCTGCACCCCGTCACCTTGTCGAGAGTATTGGTCACGAACTTCAGGATCTCTGGACCGAGATACGTGACGTATTGGAATCATTTGCAAAAGCAATGAAACTGGACGCCAATGAGTCCCATATCGGTCGCCACATACAGAGTTCAAAACCAGACTCTAAATTTGAATCTGAATACGGCTTTGGAAAAAAAGATGAAGTGGGCGGCAGCGTTGCGGAAACCGACAACGTGCGGAGCTTGCCGAAACGCGAGCTGCCTTTGGGGATAGTGTTGGATGCCTGCCCCGAAATGCGGGAACTGGCCCAAGGTGGGACAATCCGGCACTGGCGCGACTTGCTGGCGGCGGCTGAGCTTGCTCGGCCAATGCTGGGGATTAGCCGGAGCGCTTGGCGGGAGGCCCGCGAAACCATGGGTGAGCAACACGCGGCGATCACGGTGGCGTCGATCTATCAGCGGGCCGGTCAAATCAATAACGCCGGGGGCTATCTGCGCAGCCTGACCGATCGGGCCAAGGACGGAAAGTTTTCAACCTGGCCGATGGTTATGGCGTTGCTCCGGGCGAAGCTGGACGAGCAGCAGAATCCAGCCAGCGTTGGAAAGCGGCGAACCGACGAGGACGCGGAGAACGATAGCCACCTCCACGTATCGGAATCGCTGCTGAAAAGCCTGCGGAAGCCGAAATCGTGGTGACCCTCTCGCTACTCAGCAGCGGTCATGTCGAGGTCAGCAATCAACCCAGAACGTCGGGCGCGATCGATCAGGTTCTTGACGGACGAGGGCGACCATTTGGATCCACCGCGCGGCGTACGTTCGTGCAATCTTTCAAGCTGGACGGCGATCTCACGGAGCTTGAGGTCCGGGTTCGAAGAATGGATGCCAGCCACAAGCGTCATCAGGCGGTCTTCGGGAAGACGGGGCGGAGATTTTTTCAGCAGCGCTGGATCCGCCATGCGTTCAGACACCATCCACTTCACGGCTCGGCGAAGACGTTCTGGCGTCCATTCGAGGCCGCGCTGCTTGAGCACTCGTGCGATGTCGTCCCATGTGTGATCCGGTCGCATGCGCCGGACGGTCGGAAGCCATTGGTTCGCGGAAGCCTGGATGCGATCGCCATATGCGGCTTTCTGGGCCGCGGTCATCCTGGCCAACACCTCGGGGCGTTTTTCCCGGATGCCCGGGTTGCCGGGAAGCTTTCCCTTGGACTTGGCTGCCCGAATGCCTGCCTTTGTTCGTTCGGAAATGAGCGCGCGTTCGAGCTGCGCCACGGCGCCGAGAACCTGGAGGGAAAACATTCCCTGCGGCGTCGACGTGTCGATAGGATCGCGCAGCGACCGGAAATGCGCGCCCTTCGCCGTCAGATCCTCGATCACCTCGAGCAGATGACTGACCGAGCGCGCCAGGCGGTCAAGTCGTACCACAACAAGCGTGTCACCAGCGCTAATCTCCCGAAGCAGTTTGGAGAGAGCAGGGCGGGCACGCGAGGCGCCGGATCCGTGTTCTTGGACGATCATATCGCACCCCGCCGATCGCAAGTCGATTTCCTGGGCTTCCGTCGCCTGCTCGTCCGTAGAGACGCGTGCATAGCCGATCAGCCGGCCCTGTGGTCGACGGGAAGCCCTGTTCTTGGTGTTAGCAGCCATTTGTAGTGCCTGAGGAGTGTTGAAGGGCGCTTTTCCAAACGTAGAGGATAAGGATAAACGATCATTTGTAAACGTCTCTTGATGCATTGAAACCTCGGGAAGTTCGACGCAAGAGGCTGGAAAAGAACGGTTTTCGTCGATGTCACGTCCGTCGGCGCTGATCCTGTACAGTTCGAACGCCCTGGCAACTCTATCTAGTACGCGCGCGAGAAAAAGTATCTGCTATGATTGAAGTGTATGCTATTATAGCTTCATGATTGGCTAAATAGATGCGTTAAAACAATGAGATATGAAATCGGTGATTTGCCACTGGCGGCGCTGCTTCCGGCCATCGCAAGGGCGGAAGATCAGCTCGCGCGTCTCGACGAAATTGTTCGTCGCAGCCCCGTCAGGCAGGGCTTTACCGAAAGGTCGCACTTCATCGAGGCGGCCGCCAGCATGTGGGTCGCCGGCGAGCTTGTCCATCTCGAGGATCTCGTTCTCCACGACGCAAATCGGGATGTGCGCACCCCGACCCATGAAGTCACAATCGCACATTCAATCTTGAGGGCGCGGCGGCGCATCGCAAGCGCTGACCCTGGCTGGGCGACGAGCAGGGCTGGGGTCGTAAGCCTCGCGGGGCGGTCAGAGGACTCTACGGAACGAGATGTGGTAGGCGAAGGGAGCTCGCCATTGTCCATCGAACTGGCATTGAACGAAGACGAGAACGGTTTTGCGGCGGAGATGGCCGAAATCGATGCGGTCCTTAATCGATCCGCCCGTGTGCTCGAAGCGGTGGCAACGGGCGAGGGCCGCAAGGCGGATCCCTTGATGGTCGGTGAGCTCATTGTCCGGGATCCGGGTTGGAACGAGGAAGGGCGCCTTTCGGATTGGAGAGCGGCTCTGGCTGAGGCCGACGCCTTGCCAACCACGTTGGCGGCCGCAGTTATATGGGACGCATGGGAATGCATGGAGCCATTGCAGCGGCAGCATTGGCTTGGTGCCCAACTTGTGAGTTCCTATTTTCGGGTGCGCGGAAAGGTATCTTCGCACCTGTTCTGCTTCTGCTCTGGTCTGAAGGGTGTACCTCGGGAACGGCGGCGATCGCCGAAACGAATATCACGAGTGCTCGCCGGGCTGGATGCGATGGCGAGCAGCGCTGAACTTGCCATGAAGGAAGCCATTCGGCTGGGACAGGCGAGGGAGCACCTCGAGCGCAAACTGAAGGGAAAGCGCTCGTCCAGCAGTTTGCCGCTCGTTGTGGACTTGCTGATGGCGCGGCCGATCGTGTCCTCGTCGATGATAGTCAAGGAATTGAAGGTGAGCCATCGTGCGGCGCTCGATCTGGTCGCCGAACTCGGCGTTCGGGAAGTGACGGGGAGAGGAAGCTTCCGTGCATGGGGTGTAATTTAAAGGATGAGATAGAGGCTATGCTTGCTGTCACTTCGCATCGAACATGGATCCGGTATCCGAGCGAACTGCATAAACTGCTCGTTTCTATGCCCGCGGTGTATTTGACTTGACTTGTGCCCAACGGGCAACGACGATCATGCAATGGTTGATTGCCGTTTGCGTCGCGATGATGGGCTTCGGCCCATTTCCGTATAAGGATGCCAATCCAATGCCGACATGGCCGAAAGACAAGCTGCTGAAGCATGGCCCCGATCTTCCCCTGGAGGAGCGTATCCGTCGTTATCAGCACAATATCCGGACTATTCGGAAATCCGGCTGCAAAGTGCCAACGTCTGCTTTCATCGATACGCTTGACCCCACCGAAATTGAGCTATGGTTTGCGGACAAGGCTTTCACAATCGATCGCCTCAAACGGGTCATGAAGGATGTTGCAGATTTGCCGGAAGGGACGCTGTTGCCATCCCCTTTTATCCCTCTCCGAAAGTAGGTGGTAGCCCGCTCCCCTATAGGCACGGACGAATTCGAGTCGAATGTTGCGGCCGTGTCGGCGGGACGCAATAGAAAGCCTTATAGTTCCGCTCTACGATGCGACCTTTGGGAAACAATCTGGACAAACCGGACAATTTGCACTATCTTTGTTGTAATCAAGAAGGAAGACGAAGATGGTTGCCGTCACCCGTAAATCGCAGATGCGCGCAAAGCTAGAAGTCAATCCGGCTGCGGTCGCCGATGTTCTCAAGGTTCTGGCCCGACACAATCCAGGCCTTTCAAAGCCGGCGCTTGCAGCGACTGGCAAGGTCATGGCCGTGGTCTCCGCGGCAGCAGCGCGCCTTTCTGTCGAGCAACAGCATCGGATTGCCGACGATGAAACGGAACTCGCCCATATTGTGGAAGCCGCCGTCGCCGAACTGGCTGCGAAGCCAGGTCATGTACTCGCGGAGGTATCGGTCGAAAAGCCTGTGGAGGTCAGCCGAGGTGCTGGTCTGGGGCAATCGGTAGACATGGAGGAAGGGCGCCGCAGGCTCGACGAATTTGCGACGCCGACCCGCATCGAAGACTGGGCCGGTCCGGTCGCCGGTCCGGGCGATATCGAGAAGAAGTTCGGCACGAAGCGATCGACCTTGCACGACTGGCACAAGCGCGGAGCTGTCGTCGGTCTGCTCAAGGGCGAGCGAAAGCATGTCTTTCCCCTGGCTCAGTTTGTCGATGGCCGGCCGGTCGAGGGCATGCCTCAGGTCACCAAAATCATCCGCAATCCGCGTGTGGCGTGGCAATGGCTGATCCAGCCAAAGCCGAGTATTGGCGGAACGCCGCTCGACAATCTCAAGATGGGCAATCTTGACGAGGTTCTGGATGCAGCCGAGCGCGATTTTGGTTGAGCTGAATCGTGAAACTTGATCCCCAAACGGTTCGGGAGCTCGCGCTTGCGTTTCTCCCGCAATCCTATCTCCGCATCATCCCTGTAGCCCACATGTCGACCCCGCTCGGTATGGGTTTCGGTCAATCGCGGTTCTCAAGTCCCAACCAGATGTTCCGACTGCTTTATGCCGCATATGATCTCGCGACCGCGATCGCAGAGACGATTGTCCGCGACCGCTTCGAGGGGACCCAGGAGCGAGTGCTGGATGAGAGCGAAATCGAGGACTGGTCGGTCACTGAGGTGACGGCCACGGATGCTCTCATTCTTCTCGACCTGCGCACGACCGGCCTCCTGAGGTTGGGCGTCAGCACGGACGCGGCCCGCGGCAAGGAGCATCAGGAAGGGCAGAGACTGAGCGAGTCGATCTTTCGATCCTATGCAGTCGATGGATTGCTCTATTCCTCCCGCCTCACGGCGGCAGATTGCGTGGCGGTCTACGATCGGGCTGTCGCTGCGAAACTTGTCGCCTCTCCGGTGGTCGAGTTGGTTCGTCAAGCCGACCTGATACCCGCCCTGCGGTCTATCGGGGTGTCGATCCGGGCTGGGCGGTAGGCATGTCCGTTACAGTCACGTCCGAAAACTTCTCGGGGCGCTTTAGGGCGTTGAATGGCACGAAAACGCTGCCAGCGACACATGCCGCCATCATCCGCTCGTTGCTGACCGTCGGCTAGGCTATGGCATAGAGCCAATTTCGAAACCTTTTCTGGACGACGGCAGTCTGATTTCAGTCCTGGAAGGCCGGGTCGCCCCCCATCCGGGGTTCATGCTGTGTTATCCAAAGAACCGGAATATTTCCGCTGCGCTCAAGGCATTGCGTTCGTATGTAAGATAGCAGAGCCGTGCCGGTAGTAGACTGAACGACGAACGTGTGAATGGTCGCCTTGGATCTACTCATATTGTTCGAACATGAAGTGCGCTCTTGAATGTCAGAAAAATATAGCCTAATTTCTGACACATGAAACCCCTCGCCATATCAGTTCCAGACGTAATTATGAAGCGTGCCCTTGTCGGCGGGCGCGGCAGTGTCTTCACGCCGAGTGATTTCCTGGACGTGGCCGCGCGATCGACTGTCGACCAAGCCCTTTCCCGGTTGGCAAAGAGTGGAAAGCTTCGGCGCCTGACGCGAGGCTTGTACGACTTCCCAAAGGTTCATCCGCAACTTGGGCCCCTTTCGCCGACCCCTGACGATGTCGCGAAAGCGTTGGCACGGGAGACCGGATCTCAGGTGCAAATTGCCGGCGCGCGCGCGGCGAATGCCCTTGGCCTTTCAACGCAGGTTCCGGCAAAGAGCACCTATCTGACTAATGGCCCCTCCCGCCGTGTCGTACTCGGTAAGCGCGTGGTCGATCTGCGTCACGCTTCGCCCAAGCACCTTATTGCTCCGGGCAGTGCTGCAGGTACCGTCGTCCAGGCTCTTCGTCACGTTGGAGCATCACGTGCCGCCGACGTTGTGCACGTTGCCGTCCGTTGGTTGTCGGTCAGTGACAAGAAAACGCTTGCATCCAATGCGATCCAGGCCCCCGCATGGATGCGGCCGACGCTCGTCTCTATCGCTAACGCAATGCCGAGTGAGGTAGATGGATAACTATGCGAATGTGTCCATCAAGCTGATGGGAAAGAATTTGTTCTCGTTGCAGTCTCAAATGTTGGGAACTGTTGCTTCGTTCAAATTGCTTTTCTCTATGGCGATCAATAAACTGGATTTTAACCAGTTCTTGGGGAGAGGCGTCTATCTCTCGAAAGTGCCCAAAAGTCACCGCGAGAGGAACACGATGACGCAAATGTGGACCATTCAATCAGAAGGAGCTCGATCTATGAACCGAGCTCAGTCGTCATGACCACGGCGCAGCAGTTGATCTCGCTGCTGAAGAGCCACGTCGAAGGCGACGACGAGCAGTTCCTGACGATTGCATTGCAGGCCGCAGCAAGTGAGGCCCGCAGGGGTCATGGAAAGGTGGCTGTGCAACTCCGCGAACTTGTCGATGCCGCGCGCGCCAACAAGGATCGTACCTCCGGGCGCAAGAAAGCCCCTGTTCCTATTGCGCAGCCACGCGGTGACCTCGTAAACCTCGTTGCAGTTCGCTATACTGACGTTCGGCTGTCAAGCATGATCCTGCCTGCGGCGCTCGAAGCTCGTTTGAAACGAGTCATTCTCGAGCAGCGACAACAGCATAAGCTTCGCAGCCATGGGCTGGCCCCACGTCGCAAACTGTTGCTCATCGGTCCCCCCGGATCCGGAAAGACAATGACCGCGGCTGCGCTCGCCGGGGAACTCCATACGCCGTTGTTCACCGTTCAGCTCGATGGCTTGATGACGAAGTTTATGGGGGAGACCGCCTCGAAGTTGCGGCTGGTGTTCTCGGCGATGGCTGAAACCAAAGGCGTCTACTTCTTCGACGAGTTCGATGCCATCGGCGCGAAGCGCGCGGAACGCAATGACGTGGGCGAGATCCGGCGTGTCCTCAATTCATTCCTTCAGTTCCTGGAAGAGGATGAGAGTGACGGTCTGGTGGTGGCGGCGACCAATCACCCGGAATTGCTCGATCCAGCGCTCTTTCGGCGGTTCGATGACGTCATCGAGTATGCATTGCCGAGCGTTGAGGTCGCGACCGGGATTTTGCAGGCGCGCCTTTCCAGCTTCGACACCCGGGATATCGACTGGACAAAAGCGGTTACAGATGCTGCCGGTTTGAGCCAGGCCGAGATTGCCCGCGCTGCGACCGATGCCGCGAAACTCGTCGTCCTGTCCGACCGGGACCGCATCACCCAGAACGATCTGTCCCTCGCGATAGCCGAACGCAAAGGAGCGGCGTCGCAATAATCGATGGCAGAAGAACCACCGCGTCCACTCCCACACGTTTATTTGCCCGGTCACGGGAACATCCAGGACTACACCGCCAGAGGCGGAGGTGGCGGCACAACCGTGCCGGCGCGCGATAGGGCTCAGCATGCTGTAAAGCTGACAGAAGCCCTTACCCGCGCGGTGGCAGACGCGGAAGCGCAATTGAGAGCTCGCGAGCCCGACCTTGCGGGTGGAACGCCAGGTTTCTATCTTGAGTTCGAACTCCCTTCATCCCAGAGCGAGATCGTCGATAAGCTCGAAAACCGGCAGGGCAAGTTTCCGATCGAACTTGTTAGCGTTCGCCCGTTAGGAGAGGGAGGGAACTCAATCGCCGCCACTGTCTTCGTCCCCGAACGCCAGCGCGATTATTACCTCAAGAAGGTGGCCGAATATCGCGACCAGGACCGGATCCAACGGATCGAGGTCGACGGTGAGATCGTCGAAAAAAACAACGGACCCAAGAATGAAGTGCTCGTAGCCTCGCTTGAGACCGCGCGCCTTGCGGTGGCCAGATCCCTCTATACGGATGACGAGGCGTTCTTTCCGGTGCCCGGTACGGCCATCTGGTGGGAGGTCTGGCTGCGTCTCGGGACCAGAGACACCTTTGCGGCTGCGGCTGAGCGACTGGAGCTGCCGGTGCGTGAACACGCCCTGCAGTTTCCGGAGCGGGAGGTGTTGATCGTCCACGCGAGCGCCGAAACCCTCGGGCGGATCATTGCGCACACCGACACGATCGCAGAGCTCAGAACCGCTCGTGATACACCCGCCTTCTTTATGGAAATGGACGGCGCCGAGCAACGCGCCTGGGCCGCGGAGACGGCAGATCGCATCGTAGCCAACAATGGCGACGGTCCCGCCGTCTGCCTTCTCGATTCAGGCTCTACCCGACGTCACCCTTTGATCCTCCCGGCGCTCTCAGCAGTGGATCAGCAGGCATTCGATCCCGGCTGGAACGTCGAAGACACGAGCAATCAGGGGCACGGCGGCCATGGGACCCAGCTTTCCGGCGTTGCCATTTATGGTGACCTGAGCGATGTTCTCGCCGGAGCCGGGCAGATCATCCTGACGCACCGGCTGGAGTCGGTAAAGATTCTGCCCGACCATGGTGCAAATGACCCCGATCTCTTCGGCGCCATCACCGCCCAATCAATCGCCCGTGCCGAAATCGTCGCACCGAACCGGCCTCGCGCCATCTGCCTTGCCCTGACCAGCGATGGCGATCACTGGCGCGGCCGTCCGTCGTCATGGTCTGCAGCTCTCGACGCACTCGCCTATGGCGCCGACAATGCGCCGCGCCTGATTGCAGTCTCCGCCGGCAACATTCGTGAGGATATCCATCAGAACGATTATCTCGTCCGCAACGATATCACGCCGATCGAAAGCCCTGCCCAGGCGTGGAATGTGCTGACGGTCGGAGCATTTACCGAGAAGACGACAATCACCGACCCTGTCTTCAACGGATGGGGTGTCATGGCCCAGGTCGGCGATCTCATGCCACGTAGCCGTACCTCCGTCACTTGGAACCACGATTGGCCCCTCAAACCCGATGTCGTCTTCGAGGGTGGCAATCTGGGCGTAGATCCGGCGACGCTCATTGGTGATCACCTTGACGATCTCGCGCTGCTGACGACCTATCGGACGCCTGAGCACCGGGCGTTCACGACGACCGGCGAGACCAGCGCAGCAACTGCGCTCGCGGCAAGGATGGGCGCGCAGATCCTGGCTCAGCGTCGCACTCTGTGGCCCGAAACGGTCAGGGCGCTGATCGTCCATTCGGCCGAATGGACACCGACGATGAAAGCCCATCTGGGCGGGATCAACAAGAATGCCTTGATGCGGCGTTACGGTTTCGGGGTTCCATCACTGGTGCGCGCCCTTGGAAGTCTCGATAACGATGTCACCATGGTCATCGAGAACGAGATGCAACCATTCAAGACCGTGGGCAGCAAGATCGAGACCAAGGACATGGTCCTGCACGCGCTTCCCTGGCCAACAGAGGAACTCGAGGCTCTTGGTGAAACCCAGGTCCAGTTGCGGATCACGCTCAGCTATTTCATTGAGCCCAATCCTGGGGAGCGTGGCCAAACACGCCGTCACAGCTACGCTTCGCATGGATTGCGGTTTGCGTTGAAACCGGGCGACGAGCGCCCCGATGTCTTTTGCGTCGCATCAATGCCGCGGCCGGGGCCAGGCCGCCGGCAAGGGCGGCGGGAGACGCAGGCTGGACGCTTGGTCCCGTTCTTCGCAATCGGGGATCGCTGCATGGGGATATCTGGGAGGGAAACGCCGTCGAGCTCTCCCAGCGTGACGCTATCGCCATCTATCCGACTGGCGGATGGTGGCGGGAGAATACCGGTCAGAGAAGGGGTAATACAGCGGTTCGTTACGCGCTTGTCGCAACGTTACGAACTGCGGCTGATGTCGATCTCTACACCCCGATCAGCACCCCCATCCTTCCAGAGGTGGCGCCCGAAATTCTGATTGAGACTTAGACCCTCCCGCATGGGGGGGCATTGGACCGTGTACGTCCCAGACGAGGTGGCCTTCCGGTCAGTCAACCGACTCGGCAGCTCATATGGGCGGGTTCCGGCCCCACCGCCTTGAAGGAGAGATGTGTGGCTTTCCCCAACTGATCGGGCACGCGTGTGCATGTCAGATATCGACGGCGCCGGGCCAGTGGAGGCGGCTGATCCGGCCTTGTTCGATGACACCGGTACGGCCGCACACGACGCACTGAAACCTTCCCAGACTGGCGAAGGTGCCATGAGGATGTCCCCATATGACCACCACCAATGAAATCGCCGACAAGATCGCAGCCGAACAAAACCTCACCAAGGCGCAGGCCAAGACGATCGTCGAAAGCGTCTTTAAACAGATCACCGACGCGGCGCTTGCTGGCGCTGAAACGTCGATCCCGTCGTTTGGAAAGTTCAAGCTGAAGGACACTCCGGAGCGTGAAGGCCGCAATCCGGCAACCGGAGCGACCATTCACTGACCCGCAAGCGCTGCGTATTCGACCTGAGCCAATCCAACGGACTGATGGCCGATCAGTTCGGCGTAAAATCCACCCAGGCTCATCAGATCACGGTGTTTTCCCCGCTCGACGATCCGCCCATCCCGCATCACGAGAATCTGATCGGCTGCCCGGATCGTCGATAGCCGGTGGGCGATGATAAGGGTCGTCCTGTTGACCATAAGCTCGTCGAGTGCTGCCCGCACATGAGCTTCGCTTGCCGCGTCGAGGTGCGAGGTCGCCTCATCCAGGATCAGCACCGGCGCGTTTTTGAGGAATGCGCGGGCGATGGATATCCGCTGTCTCTGCCCACCGGAAAGTTGAACGCCTCGCTCTCCGACCGGAGTTTCCAGTCCAGCGGGCAAAGACGCAACAAAATCCGTGAGGGCCGCTCGCTGGATAGCCAGATCCAGATCTTCCTGAGTGGCATCCGGTCGAGCAAGCCGGATATTTTCGGCTAGCGTCGCATTGAACAGGTATGTGTCCTGAGCGACGAGTGCGATATGCTCTCGAAGGCTATCGAGCTTAATTTCGCGCAGATCATGGCCGTCGATCGTAATACAGCCTTGCTGAGGATCCCAGAAGCGGAGCACCAGGTTCGCGATCGTGGTCTTGCCAGCTCCCGACGAGCCGACAAGTGCGATCCGTGCGCCAGCTGGCACCTTGAAATCAACCTCCTCAAGCACGGTAGATCCGGCTTTGTCGTAGGAAAAGGTGACGTTCGAAAATTCCAGCTCCGATCCACCGGATGTCTCGGGCAGGATATTTGGACCATCGACGACCGGAATAGGCTCGACATTAACGGCATGGACACGCCGCGTCGACGCGATAGAGTCTGCCAGCTGTCGTGCCGCCTGCGCCAGTTCCGACACAGGCAGGAATGCCGCAGAAGAAAGCAACGCCACAAGCGGGAGGAGCGTCGGCTCGAACGCATGGCTATGGATCATGAAGGCCGCAGTGACCAGCACTGCGGCAGAGCCGAGGGCGGAAACCACCTCCTGCCTGGCCGTCTGGAACGACAGGTCTGCATTGAGCGCCACCCTCGTGCGCTGATAGTCGGCCGTCTGATCGTGAAAGACCTTCCGGCGCGCAGCAACCGCACGAAAGGCGATGAGTTCGCCCATGCCTTGCACTGTGTCCACGACAAAGGCATTGAGGCCACCCAGTTCGGCGCGAGCCTGGCCGCCAAGGGCATCAACCTTGCGGCGCTCGAACACCGGTGCGAGCGCCGCATAAACCAGGAATGGCAGCAGTACGAGTGCTGTCGGCCAGGCTATGAAGGTGAGAGCGATCAGAACGGTCAGTGGTATCAGGAGCGCCACCATCGCCGGCGCCACGACGTGCGCGAAGAAGTATTCGACCGTCTCGACGTCCTGTGTCCCGAGCGAAACGAGATCGCCAGAGCGCCGCTTCAGAAGATAGGCCGGCGCAAGCTTTTCCAGGGCGTAGTAGAGATCGACGCGCATCTGGGCGAGCAGTCTGTAGGCCATGTCGTGGGAGCGCCACGATTCATTCCATTGCAGAAACGCTGCCAGAGGTACCAGTGCCGCCATCCACATGAGATACGCACTAAATGGCGCGCCCGTCTTGATTGCCGCCACTGTCAAAGCGCTGAGCGTGCTGACGCCGATCAAGGCATAGACGCGTCCCACGCCGGAAGTGACGGTCAGGATCAATTGCTTGCGCCATGGCCCGATCAGTTTGAACAGCGTTCCCAAGGTCCGGAATGAGGTCAGGCCTGCGGCAATTCTTTCCCCTTCGGTCAGTTGAGGTTTTGCCGGGGATGCTTTTACGATCTCGGCCGAACGTTGGTTTTGGGGCGCTATGACGGTGTTGAAATCGACCAGGGCGTCACTCTCGCTCAGTTGGATCTGTTCGGCCATGAGTTTCCGGTACGGCCCGTCGCGGGCGATCAGTTCGGCGTGCGTGCCACTGTCGGCGATCAGTCCATCGGACACCACGAGGATACGGTCAGCATCGATCACGCTCGACAGGCGATGCGCCAGCACGATGGTTGTCCTCTCCCTGGAAAGATCATCGAGAGCAGCCTGGATAATGCTTTCGTTCTCGGCATCGACCGACGAGAGGGCCTCATCGAGGACGAGGATGGGCGCGTCCCTCAAGACCGCACGGGCAATTGCTATTCGCTGTCGTTGACCGCCCGACAGTCGGAGACCGCGTTCCCCGATGATTGTGCGATAGCCCTGCGGAAGCGAAGCAATAAATTGATGGGCGTTGGCGGCATGCGCAGCGGCCTCCACCTGTTGCGGTGTCGCGTCGGGACGGGCGATGCGGATGTTGTCTTCGACCGATCCGTAAAAAAGATAGGTGTCCTGTTGCACGACGGCGATCTGATCGCGGATGTGATCGGCAGCAAGCGTTGTGACATCGTGCCCACCAATGCGGATCGTGCCGGCATCTGCGTCGTAAAATCGCAGCAAAAGCTTGACAATGGTCGATTTGCCCGAGCCGCTGTAGCCGACGATGCCAATGCGCTCACCTGCCCTGACGTCGAAAGACACGCCCTTAAGGGCTGCGCCGCGTTCGTCCGAATAGCCGAACCGCACATTCTCAAAGGATATAGACGGCTCGATATCCGGAGTGGCAGAGGTTTCGCGCGGGGGACGCGGTGGTGTTGCCTGAAGCAACGCCTTGATGCCAACGGCGGCTGCATTGGCCATCATGCCCCGGTGGAGGAGGGAGCGCAGATCGCGCAACGGCCGGAACACCTCCGTCCCTGCCATCAGAACGATCAGCAAAGCCTCGATACTCATGTCCCCGTGGCTGACGCGCCATGCGCCAAGCGCAATGGCAACTGCTGCGCCGCCGGCGATGGCGAGGTCCGTGAATGCCCGGCTCATAAGGGCGGCTTGCAGGACAAACATCGTGCTGTCGGCCAACTGGTTGGCTTTCAGGGCAAGCCGCTCGCCGAACGTGGCGCTCTGGCCGAACGCCTTGAGTGTTGGCAAGCCTTGCACGGCATCGAGAAAATCCGCGCCGAAGGCTTTGAAGGAGCGAACGCGGCGCAACGTCGACTGTTCGCCAATACGCTTGAGGACCACCGGAAAGATCAAGGCGAGAATGGCGGCCACCGAGATCACGGCCGCGACGGGGACGTCCCAGAACGACAGGACCGCAAACAGCAGCACGGGCGCCAGAAAGGCGATGGCGACCTGTGGGATAAACTGGCCGAAAAACGCCTGAAGTTGTTCGACGCCATCAATTGTCGACAGGGCGATGCTACCCGTCCGGCGCTCGGCGAGCCATGCTGGTCCCAGCCGCACGATCTGGTCGAAGAGGCTGAGCCTCACCCGGTCCTGGATTAGTGCGGCGGTGCGGTGCGCCACCATGGCGCGCCAGTATTCAAGACCCATGCGCGACAGGATGACCGCCACGAGTACGACGATCGCAACCAGCTGGTCGGCCAGTGGGGCGCCTTCGAACAGACGCGCGATCAGCCAGCCGAGGATAATGAACCTTGCGATGCCGAGTGCCAGCGAAACAAATCCGAGGGCAATGGCTGCGGCGATTCGGGCACGGAAGCCCTTCGTCGCCGCCCAGAGTTGCGCGTCAAAATGCATGTTTATGTCCTAACGAGGCGTTTGTGGGCGTAGTGACAACTACGTTTACTATCTACACTACGGGTGAGGTAATGTCCATTACGTCAGGTGGGAAGAGTGCTCGGTCTCGATCTCGTGACATCGATCAACGTCGCCGGGGCGTTGTCATCCGCCACCATCAGCATACGGCGGTCCGCGATCGCCGTGCTCAGGTCCTGATCATGGGTAATGAGCAGGATGGCCAACTCATCCTCGTCGGCGACCTTGCGCAGGTGCCGGATAACCTGCTCCTGCACCGGAGGATCGAGGCGCGAGGTGGGTTCGTCGGCAATCAGCATCGTCGGCCTCATCGCAAGGATGCGAACAAGTGCCAGGCGCTGCGCTTCGCCGCCGCTGATCTGGCTTGGGCGGCGATGAAGCAGGTCATGCCGCAGGCCAAAGCGCTGCATTAATCCCTCAACCTGTCTGAACCCACGGTCGCCGTCTGGCAGGCGGCGCAGGTCTTCGAGGCTCCGCCCGAGGGATTGCCATGGCGCAAACACCCGCGTCGGATCCTGATGAAGTTTTTGAAGGGAGCCGCCGCGTTCGGCCGTCGGCCGCCGGACGATCCCCCCAAGTGGAGAGGTTTGACCAAGAAGCGTTCGGCCAAGGGTTGTCTTTCCGATACCGCTCTTGCCCAGAAGCGCTGAAATATGTCCGGCATGACAATGAAAATTCACATCGTCCGCCAGAACCCGTTTGCCAATACCAATGCGCAGGCGATCGGTCTCGATCACTTTCGTGGTCGTTGACCGTGCATAGGGGCGGGGTTCCCACGTTGCGGGATCGCTCGCGATGTAATGACGCGCATAGGCCGTGCGGGGGTCGCTTAGGATTTCGGTCGCAGGCCCGGATTCTATGATCGAGCGTTCATCGAGAAAGGCGATCTGATCGGCGAGCGACCGGACGAGCGCTATGTCGTGGGTGATGAGGAGGATCGCGCGACCGCTCTCCCGCAACGCGGTAAAGACCTGGGCCACGGCATCACGCCGGTCTGCATCGAGACCCTTGGTCGGTTCATCGGCGAGAATGATACCGGCACTGGTCACGGAGGCGATCGCCGCCATCACACGCTGGGCCATGCCCCCGGACAGTTCGAATGGACGCTTGTCATGATGTTCAGCATCCAGTTGCATGGCCGAGAGCGCTGCGCCGGCTTCATGTGATTGTCGTGGCGAGTGAATCTGCTCTGCGACTTGCGACTTTGCACTCAGGAGAGGCGCGAGTGCGTTGAGCGGTTCCTGTGGCAACAGGAACAGATCTTTCGCCCATAGGGATCGAAGTGCTGTGCGGTCGGCGGCGTCATAGACGCGCCCGTTGACGATGATGCGCCCCGAGACCGAAACGCCGCGCGGAATGAGACCCATGATGGCACTGCCGATCAGACTTTTGCCACTGCCTGTTTCCCCGAGAACGGCGAGAATCTCGCCAGCAGCGATGCTGAGCGAGATGTTTTCCACGATGACACGATCGGGCGTTGCGATTGTCAGTCGTTCGATAGCAAGAGTACTCACAAGGCGACCTCCTCGATCCCCTGGCGGCGGGCGCTGTAATATTCGCCGATCAGCGTTGCCGAGAGCGTGCAAACCAGAATGGCTCCAGCCGGAGCCAGCACCATGTGGGGATAGGTACGGAAGAAGGTCATCGTGCTGGCGATCATCCCGCCCCATTCGGCATCTGGCGGACGAAGGCCAAGACCGAGGAAGCCGACGGATGAGATCGTAAGGACATTGGCGCCGACGGTCAGGGCTCCCAAGGACGTAAGATAAGGGGCAATCGCCGGCAACACGTGGGTGCGGAAGATGTAGGCCGAACCGAATCCGAGCAGGCGGGAGGCTTCGACATGATCGGTGGCCAGTTCACGCGCGGTAATCGCAGCGGTAAGGCGGGCAAAGCCTGGCCACTGCGACATCCACAAGCCAAAAAGGATCGGACCGACACCGCCGCCCAGCAGACCCGAGACCAGGATCACGAACAGGAGACTGGGGCAGGCGATGATCACATCGGACAGCCGCATGATGACCTGCCGCGTCCAGCCGGTGCGGAACGCGGCCAGAAATCCGAGCGCAAGGCCGGTGGCCAGCGAGGCGACCACGCCGGCAAAGGCAATCCCCAGTGATACGCGTGTGCCCGCAATCAGCCGGGCTGCAATTGATCGACCAAGATTGTCTGCGCCCAGAAGGTATTCGGCAGATGGAGAAGCATAGGCTGCACCGAGATCCTGCCGGTTGGGGTCGACCGTCAGCAGGAGCGGCCCGAACAATCCCACCAGTAGCATCACAGCCAAAGGCATGAATCCAAAGAGCACGATCGACAGTGGCGGCATGCGCCGGGGCCTCATGGTAAATCGATCGAGCGGTGAAAAC
>NZ_JWJH01000037.1 GCF_000949865.1 Rhizobium nepotum 39/7
GCTCGCGGATCGCGTCTTCACCGATCTTCTTGTCGGAATCTTCAAGAGCGGCAAGTGCCGAACCCTTGACGATCGGAATATCGTCGCCCGGGAAGTCGTAGGACGACAGAAGTTCGCGAACTTCCAGTTCAACCAGCTCGAGAAGCTCGGCGTCGTCAACCTGGTCGACCTTGTTGAGGAACACGACGATTGCCGGAACGCCAACCTGGCGAGCAAGCAGGATGTGCTCGCGCGTCTGCGGCATCGGGCCGTCGGCAGCCGAGCAAACCAGGATCGCGCCGTCCATCTGCGCCGCACCGGTGATCATGTTCTTGACGTAATCGGCGTGGCCGGGGCAGTCAACGTGGGCATAGTGGCGAGCAGGCGTCTCATATTCGACGTGCGCCGTCGAAATGGTGATGCCGCGCGCCTTTTCTTCCGGCGCAGCGTCGATCTGGTCATACGCCTTGTATTCGCCGAAGTACTTCGTGATCGCAGCAGTCAGCGACGTCTTGCCGTGGTCGACGTGACCGATCGTGCCAATGTTGACGTGCGGCTTATTGCGCTCAAACTTGCTCTTTGCCATTAGTGGCTCTCCATTCTTGTCCCTTGACGGGAATAATCTTCAAATCTCTGATGGGGCGTACCCCGATCACTTCTGACCGGAGTACTTTGCCTGGATTTCCTGCGCCACGTTCGACGGAACCGGCGAATAGTGATCGAACGTCATCGAGTACTGCGCGCGGCCCTGCGACATGGAGCGCAGATTGTCGACGTACTTGAACATGTTCGCGAGCGGAACGTGCGCGCTGATCACGATCGTGATCCCACGCGATTCCTGACCCTGGATCTGACCGCGACGCGAGTTCAGATCGCCGATCACGTCACCGACGTAATCTTCAGGGGTCACGACTTCGACCTTCATCATCGGCTCGAGAAGCTGTGCGCCAGCCTTCTTTGCTGCTTCACGGAAGCAGGCACGCGATGCGATTTCGAACGCCAGAACCGAGGAGTCAACGTCGTGGTAGGCGCCGTCGATCAGGGTCGCCTTGACGCCGAGCATCGGGAAGCCAGCGAGCGGACCGGAAGACAGAACGCTTTCGATACCCTTCTGAACGCCCGGGATGTATTCCTTCGGAACAGCACCACCGACGATCTTGGACTCGAACTTGAATTCTTCGCCTTCAGGGTTCGGTTCGAAGACGATCTTCACGCGAGCGAACTGACCGGTACCACCGGACTGCTTCTTGTGCGTGTAGTCTTCTTCGTGCTGACGCGTGATGGTTTCGCGGTAGGCAACCTGCGGAGCACCGACCGTTGCTTCAACCTTGAACTCGCGACGCATACGGTCAACGAGAATGTCGAGGTGAAGTTCGCCCATGCCGGCGATGATCGTCTGACCGGATTCTTCATCCGTCTTGACGCGGAACGAAGGATCTTCAGCAGCCAGGCGGTTGAGCGCGAGGCCCATCTTTTCCTGGTCGCCCTTGGTCTTCGGCTCGATCGCGATCTGAATGACCGGCTCGGGGAATTCCATGCGCTCGAGGATAACCGGCTTCAGCGGATCGCAGAGCGTATCGCCAGTGGTGGTTTCCTTGAGGCCGGCCAGAGCAACAATGTCGCCGGCAAAGGCTTCTTCGATGTCTTCGCGCGAATTGGAGTGCATCTGCAGCATACGGCCGACGCGCTCACGCTTGTCCTTGACCGTGTTGATGACGGATGTGCCCTTTTCGAGCTTGCCCGAGTAGATACGGGCAAAGGTCAGCGAACCGACGAAGGGGTCGTTCATGATCTTGAAGGCGAGCATGGAAAGCGGCTCGCTGTCGTCGGCATGACGCTCGATATCGGCTTCGGTCTTGAAGTCGATGCCCTTGATCGCCGGAATGTCGGCAGGCGACGGCAGGTAATCGACGACGGCGTCGAGAAGCGGCTGAACGCCCTTGTTCTTGAACGCGGTGCCGCAGAACATCGGGTGGAACTTCACGTCGATGGTGCCGCGACGCACGAGTGCGCGGATCTTCTCGTTGTCGGGCATGATGCCGTTCAGGTAGTCTTCCATCGCCTGTTCGTCGACTTCGACAACCGTCTCGATCAGCTTTTCGCGATATTCGTCAGCCTTGGCCTTCATATCATCAGGGATTTCAACGACGTCCCACTGAGCGCCGAGCGATTCGTCGCGCCAGATGAGTGCGTTCATCTCGATCAGGTCGATAACGCCCTTGAACTCGGTCTCAGCGCCGATCGGCAACTGCATGACAACGGCGATGGCGCCGAGACGGGTCTTGATCATCTCTACCGAGCGGTAGAAGTCAGCGCCGGTCTTGTCCATCTTGTTGCAGAAGATCATACGCGGAACGTTGTACTTCTCAGCCTGACGCCAGACGGTTTCCGTCTGCGGCTCTACACCGGCGTTGGCGTCGAGCAGAGCGATGGCACCGTCGAGAACGCGCAGCGAACGCTCGACTTCAATGGTGAAGTCGACGTGGCCGGGGGTGTCGATGATGTTGAAGCGGCGCATCTTGCCGTCGCGACCCTTCCAGAAGGTCGTGGTGGCTGCGGAGGTGATGGTGATACCACGCTCCTGCTCCTGCTCCATCCAGTCCATCGTGGCAGCGCCATCATGGACTTCGCCGATCTTGTGCGACTTACCGGTGTAATAAAGAATACGCTCGGTGGTCGTGGTCTTGCCGGCGTCGATATGCGCCATGATACCGAAATTGCGGTAGTCTTCGATTTTATATTCGCGAGCCATAATGGACTGCCTTTCGATATGCGACCGTTTAAGATTACCAGCGGTAATGCGAGAATGCGCGGTTAGCGTCGGCCATCTTGTGCGTGTCTTCACGCTTTTTGACAGCAGAACCGCGGTTGTTCGCAGCGTCCATGAGTTCGCCCGAAAGGCGATCGACCATGGTCGTTTCGTTACGCTTGCGAGCAGCAATGATCAGCCAGCGGATGGCGAGAGCCTGACGGCGCTCCGGACGAACGTCGACCGGAACCTGATACGTGGCACCACCAACGCGGCGCGAACGCACTTCAACGTGCGGAGCAACGTTGTCGAGGGCGGAATGGAACACGCCGAGCGGCTCCTGCTTCGTCTTGCCCTGAACGACGTCGAACGCGCCGTAAACGATGCTTTCTGCAACGGACTTCTTGCCATGAAGCATGATGGCATTCATGAACTTGGTGACGATCAGATCGCCGAACTTCGGATCCGGGTTGATCTCACGCTTTTCTGCACTATGGCGACGGGACATATTCTTTGTCTCTCAATGTTATTGACGCTAAACCACGCGGAGAACCTCGCGCAGCGCCTGATTGTTATTGCCGAAAATTACTTCGGACGCTTCGCACCGTACTTCGAACGGCGCTGCTTGCGGTTCTTGACGCCCTGGGTATCGAGAACACCGCGAATGATGTGGTAACGCACGCCCGGCAAGTCCTTTACGCGGCCGCCGCGGATCATGACCACGGAGTGTTCCTGAAGGTTGTGACCTTCGCCAGGAATGTAGCCGATGACTTCGAAGCCGTTGGTGAGGCGGATCTTGGCAACCTTACGCAGAGCCGAGTTCGGCTTCTTCGGGGTCGTCGTGTAAACGCGGGTGCAAACACCACGCTTCTGCGGGTTTTCCTGAAGTGCAGGAACCTTGTTGCGCTTTACCTGTGCCTGGCGGGGCTTGCGGATCAGCTGGTTTACGGTAGGCATATAACCATCCCTTGCAAAAACTACTTTAGCCACCCTCACGGGTGGCGGCTATGCCGTTTCCGGCGACGAAGCACGCATATATCCTCATGCGCAAAACGTGGCCCGATCCGTTTTCACGGATGGACCACCAAGAGCAGAGGACGCCGGATGAGGCGTCTTGCGTGCAACATTCGTGTCTTCTACGTGCAATGGAGTTCTGTTTGAGATGAGGTTCAGGAAAAACCTTCCCAAACGGCCAGCACCCACAGAGGCTCCGATGGCGGGCGTACTACTGTTTTAGCCAGCTTTCGTCAAGGGTGAATCCGCATTTTGCGCGGGCGCCCTTGGCCACAAAGCCCGCGCGCAGGCCATTTCTCCCTCCTTCTAACATAAGTCATCGCCGACAACGGCGATTTTGACCTCCGGCCTTTGGCTTTTCACAAAATCCGTCTATTGATTCCCTCAAGCGGGCCGGAGCTGGCCCTGCCGCGTGCAAGACCGATTCCGGCCGGCCCGCACACTCCACAACGACATATCAAGGAACCGCGTCATGACCACCCTCCCCGACAACGACAACGGACGCGACGAACCGATGGTCTTCATCGTCATCGGCAAGGCTTACGAGCACGACAATTCCGACGGCATCGACATCCACGTCATTCTGCGGGCGCCGGACGACGATACCGCCGTGCGCGAAACGCTGAACGCGCTTTCCGAGGAAGGCTTCATCGAGGCGGACCTCGACCAGATCGGCATGCTGACCGAAGTACCGGATGAAGAGCCGCACGCCTCCGCCTATCAGGGCGCACTCGAGGGCGAAGTGGCCATCATCCGTTTCGCCTGAGGCTGGCCCCGATGGCGGTGAAGCGCATCGTCGCCAACATCGCGACACCCGACCTTGCAGGGGCGGGTGTCTTCTATGGCGAGATTCTCGGCATGACCGTCGCCATGGATCACGGCTGGATCGCGACCTATGCAAGTCCTCTTGAAACGGTGGCCCAGATCAGCTTCGCCCGCGAAGGCGGCTCCGGCACGGCCGTCCCGAACCTTTCCATCGAGGTCGACAATTTCGACGAGGTCCACGCGAGAATCCTGAAAGCGGAACTGCCGGTCGAATACGGCCCCATCAACGAAATATGGGGCGTCCGCCGCCTGTTCCTGCGCGATCCCTTCGGCAGACTTGTTAATATATTAAGTCACTCATAGAATATATACTATAAATATAGTAGTATTATTTGTATTTCTATTGAATAACATAAAGACATGGGCATAGAATAATCCAGGCGCATATTTCGGTGGCGGGTTGGATAATATATCTTCGGCAGACATTATCGATGACATCTACGAGGCGGCGCTTTTCCCCGACCGCTGGCCGAAGGTCTTAGCCACAATTAGCCACCGGCTCGATTTCTGGGACGGCGCCCTCACCTGGGGCAAGGGCGATGAGCAAGTCTGGCTCTTCACGCCCAGTTTCCAGGAACTGATGCAAGCCTTCATGAAGGATGGCTGGAACCACCGCAACGACCGCCTCACCCGCGCCGTCCGTGAGGGACAATTTTCCTTCGTGCACGATTTCGATATTTTCACCCATGCCGAATGGGCGGCGCTGCCGATCGTGCGCGATTTCCTCATGCCGCGCGGACTGGGATATGGCGTGGCGACGCAGGTCGCTCCACCGGACCATCCTGAAATGACGATACTCTTCGAACGCAGGCTCGACAGTGGCGTCATCGGTCCGGAGACCATGGCGGCGCTCGGACGGCTGAGGCCGCATATAGCCCGCAGCCTCACTCTGGCGACACAGTTACAGCGCCAGAAGGCAGACGCCATGACGCACGGTCTCAATGCGATAGGCGCACCGGCGGCGGTGCTCCAGGCAAGCGGACGGGTTCTTTCCGCCAACAACCTGTTTCAGACGATCAAGAAATGTATTTCCATCCGGGCCCGTGACAGGATTCTGATCTTTGACGAGAGATTAAACCGATTGCTCTACAAGGCGCTCGCCGGGCATGGCGTCAGTTCCTTCCCTTTGCCGACCAGCGAAGACAAGGCCTGCATCCTTCACGTCATACCGCTGCGCAGGGACGCGCAGGATCTCTCCCCGAACGGCAGCGCCATCCTGCTGATATCGCAGCCATCAGGCACCATTGCCGATGCCACGCCGCTGCTGAAGGGGCTTTACGATCTGACCAAGGGCGAAGCCCGTGTCGCGGTGGAAATCATGAAGGGTCTTTCATTGCCCTCCGTGGCGAAGCAACTTCAAATTTCCCACGAGACGGTTCGCAGCAACGCCAAGTCTATCTATGCAAAAACCGGCAGCACCGGCCAGACCGACCTCGTTCGCCAGCTTTCCGTTTTGACGCGCTACACCATCGGCGAACAGGGCTGACCCCCGTGAAGCCGCCGGCAATCTGAAAGACCAGACCGGGTCTCGAATCTTTCCGGAACAAAAAACGCCCGGATTGCTCCGGGCGTTTCCACTAAGCTTTGGCGGGGCCTCGCAAAGCCCCTGCCCTGTTGACCTTATTCGGCAGCCGTAGCCGGATCCGTCATGTCCTGCAGCATCTGTGTTGCAGAGCCTGCACCCGTACCCTTGCGGCGTTCCTCAAGGATGAGGTCGTCGCGCGAGGTGGCGATGCGGCGGATCTGCGTCATTGTGCCGCCGGTGCCGGCCGGGATGAGGCGGCCGACGATGACGTTTTCCTTGAGGCCCTGCAGCGTGTCCGTCTTGCCGGCGATCGCAGCTTCCGTGAGAACCTTTGTGGTTTCCTGGAACGATGCGGCCGAGATGAAGGACGGCGTCTGCAGCGAAGCCTTGGTGATACCGAGCAGAACCGGATCGCCATAGGCAGGCTTCTTGCCTTCTTCCATCAGGCGGTCGTTGTTGTCGTCAAGCTCGATACGATCGACATTGTCGCCAACGATATAGTGGCTGTCGCCCGCATCGGTGACTTCAACCTTCTGCAGCATCTGGCGAACGATCACTTCGATGTGCTTGTCGTTGATCACAACGCCCTGCAGTCGGTAGACTTCCTGGATTTCGTTCACGAGGTAGGAAGCCAGAGCCTCTACGCCCTTGATCGCCAGAATGTCGTGCGGTGCCGGGTTGCCGTCGAGAATGTATTCGCCCTTCTCGATGTAGTCGCCTTCCTGAAGATGGAAGGGCTTGCTCTTCGGGATCAGGTATTCGACCGGCTCGACACCGTCCTCGGCAGGCTCGATCTGAACGCGACGCTTGTTCTTGTAGTCGCGACCGAGACGGATCGTACCATCGATTTCGGCGATGACAGCGTGATCCTTCGGACGACGTGCTTCGAACAGTTCGGCAACGCGCGGCAGACCACCGGTGATGTCCTTGGTCTTGGCGCTTTCCAGCGGCGAACGTGCAAGCACGTCACCCTGGAAGACCTTGGTGCCCGGTTCAACCGACAGAATGGCGTCTACGGACAGATGGAAGCGGGCTTCGCCACCACGGCTAAGCTTCGCAACAGCGCCCGAAGCATCCTTGATGATGATCGCCGGCTTGAGGTCAGAACCGCGCGGCGTCGAACGCCAGTCGATAACCTGACGCTTGGTGATGCCGGTGGATTCGTCGGTGGCTTCCAGAACGGAGAGACCATCGACGAGGTCCTCGAAGTGAACGGTGCCTTCCACTTCCGTCATCATCGGACGGGTGTAGGGGTCCCACTCTGCAAGACGCTGGCCACGCCTCACCTTGTCGCCGTCATCCACGAAGATCTTCGAACCGTAAGCGACACGCTGCGAGGAACGTTCCACGCCGCGCTCATCGAGAATGGTGACCGACATGTTACGGCCCATTGCAATGAGAACGCCATCGGAGTTCCGCAGGATGTTGCGGTTCTTGATCTGGATCGTACCTTCATACGATGCTTCCAGGAACGACTGGTCGACCACGTTTGCCGTACCGCCAAGGTGGAAGGTACGCATGGTGAGCTGTGTGCCCGGTTCACCGATCGACTGTGCGGCGATGACGCCAACGGCTTCGCCCATGTTGACCGGAGTACCGCGTGCAAGGTCGCGACCGTAGCAGACGCCGCAAACGCCGATCTGCACTTCGCATGTCAGCGCCGAACGGATACGGACGGACTGGATGTTGGCCTTCTCGATTTCGACCACATCGGCTTCGTCGATCAGCTTTGCCGCATTGACGATGCGCTCGCCGGTCACCGGATGATCGATGTCATCCAGCGCGGTACGGCCGAGGATACGTGCGCCGAGCGAGGCAACAACCTGACCGGCATCGACGATGGCGGTCATGGTGAGGCCCTTGTCGGTGCCGCAATCCACGGAGTTGACGATGCAATCCTGCGCCACGTCGACGAGACGACGGGTCAGGTAACCGGAGTTGGCGGTCTTCAAGGCGGTGTCTGCCAGACCCTTACGGGCACCGTGGGTCGAGTTGAAGTACTCGTTAACGGTCAGGCCTTCCTTGAAGTTCGAGATGATCGGCGTCTCGATGATTTCACCCGATGGCTTGGCCATCAGGCCGCGCATGCCGCCGAGCTGACGCATCTGGTTCGGAGAACCGCGGGCGCCCGAATGGCTCATCATGTAGATGGAGTTCATCGGCAGCTGACGGCCCGTTTCCGGGTCGAATTCCACAGCCTTGATGCGCGCCATCATTTCTTCGGCGACCTTCTCGGTTGCCTTGCCCCAGGCGTCGACAACCTTGTTGTATTTTTCGCCCTGGGTGATGAGACCGTCATTATACTGCTGTTCGTATTCCTTCACCAACGCTTCCGTATCGCCGACGATTTTCACCTTGGCGTCCGGAATGACCATGTCGTCCTTGCCGAACGAAATGCCGGCGCGGCAGGCGTGGGAGAAGCCGAGCTGCATGATGCGGTCGCAGAAGATCACCGTGTCCTTCTGGCCGCAGTGACGGTAGACCGTGTCGATCATCTTGGAGATGTTCTTCTTGGTCATTTCCTGGTTGCAGGTCTCGAACGGCACGTTGACGTTCTTCGGCAGAAGTTCGCCGATGAGCATGCGGCCGGGGGTCGTTTCATAAATCTTCGATACCGGCTTGCCGTCGGCATCCACGGTCTTGAAGCGACCACGGATCTTGGCATGCAGCGTCACGACCTTGTTTTCAAGCGCGTGATGCAATTCGCCGATGTCCGAGAAGGCCATGCCTTCGCCGGGCTCGTTCTGGTTCATGATCGACAGGTAATACAGGCCGAGAACCATGTCCTGCGAAGGAACGATGATCGGATGGCCGTTTGCCGGATGCAGGATGTTGTTGGTCGACATCATCAGCACGCGGGCTTCAAGCTGAGCTTCGAGCGACAGCGGCACGTGAACGGCCATCTGGTCGCCGTCGAAGTCGGCGTTGAAGGCCGTGCAGACGAGCGGATGCAGCTGGATGGCCTTGCCTTCGACCAACATGGGTTCGAAGGCCTGGATACCCAGACGGTGCAGCGTCGGTGCGCGGTTCAGAAGGACCGGATGCTCGCGGATGACCTCGTCGAGGATATCCCAGACCTCCGGCTTTTCTTTTTCAACCAGCTTCTTGGCCTGCTTGACGGTCGAGGAGTAACCCTTGGCGTCGAGGCGGGCATAGATGAACGGCTTGAACAGTTCGAGCGCCATCTTCTTCGGCAGGCCGCACTGGTGCAGCTTCAGTTCCGGGCCGGTCACGATGACCGAACGGCCGGAATAGTCGACGCGCTTGCCGAGAAGGTTCTGGCGGAAGCGGCCCTGCTTGCCCTTGAGCATGTCGGAGAGCGACTTCAGCGGGCGCTTGTTGGCACCCGTGATGACGCGGCCACGACGGCCGTTATCGAACAGCGCATCGACGGATTCCTGCAACATACGCTTTTCGTTGCGGATGATGATACCAGGCGCGCGAAGCTCGATCAGGCGCTTCAGACGGTTGTTACGGTTGATGACGCGGCGATAGAGATCGTTGAGGTCGGACGTCGCGAAACGGCCGCCATCCAGCGGAACCAGCGGACGAAGGTCCGGCGGAATGACCGGAACGACCTTCATGATCATCCATTCCGGACGGTTGCCGGATTCCATGAAGTTCTCAACGATCTTGAGACGCTTCATGTATTTCTTCTGCTTGAGTTCCGACGTGGTCTCGGCAAGCTCGGCGCGCAGGTCGCCGGCGATCTTTTCGAGGTTCATCGAAGCCAGCATCTCGTAGATGGCTTCAGCGCCGATCATGGCGGTGAACTGGTCTTCGCCGAATTCGTCAACGGCGATCATGTACTCTTCCTCGGACAGAAGCTGGTTCTGCTTCATCGAGGTGAGGCCCGGTTCGGTGACGATGTAGTTCTCGAAATAGAGAACGCGCTCGACATCCTTCAGCGTCATGTCGAGCAACGTCGAGATACGCGAAGGAAGCGACTTCAGGAACCAGATATGGGCAACAGGCGCAGCAAGCTCGATATGGCCCATGCGCTCGCGGCGAACGCGCGACAGCGTAACTTCGACGCCGCACTTTTCGCAGATGATGCCCTTGTACTTCATGCGCTTGTACTTACCGCACAGGCACTCGTAGTCCTTGATCGGTCCGAAGATGCGCGCGCAGAAAAGACCGTCGCGTTCCGGCTTGAACGTACGGTAGTTGATGGTTTCCGGCTTCTTGATCTCGCCGTAGGACCACGACAGAATTTTTTCCGGCGAAGCGATCGAAATCCGGATGGAATCGAAATGCTGCGCAGGCACCTGAGGATTGAAAAGATTCATGACCTCTTGGTTCATGCCTTGTCTCCTTGAGAGGCTAGCTGCTGCCCCTGTTTGCATCTGGACCGGCTTCTTCCCGGGTCACCGTCCAGAGCTTTAAATACGGATTAACCGCACAATGCGGCGAAAGTGTCCCACGGCAACCGCCGGCTGCCGGGGAAACCGGCAGGCGCCCAAAAGGCGCCCGCCTCTCTTACTCTTTATTCCGCCGCGTCAGGCAGCTGATCCTCGGACTGGTTCTCGATCTTCGAGTTCTCCAGTTCGACCGAAAGACCGAGCGACCGCATTTCCTTGACGAGAACGTTGAAGCTCTCGGGGATACCGGCCTCGAAGGTATCGTCGCCACGGACGATTGCCTCGTAGACCTTCGTGCGGCCCGCCACGTCGTCCGACTTGACGGTGAGCATTTCCTGCAGCGTGTAAGCCGCGCCGTATGCTTCCAGAGCCCAGACTTCCATTTCCCCGAAGCGCTGTCCGCCGAACTGCGCCTTGCCGCCCAGCGGCTGCTGGGTAACGAGCGAGTAAGGACCGATCGAGCGAGCATGGATCTTGTCGTCGACAAGGTGGTTCAGCTTGATCATGTACATGTAGCCGACGGTGACCTTACGGTCGAACTGCTCACCGGTACGACCGTCATAAAGAACGGACTGACCGGATTCATGCAGACCTGCCTTCTTCAGCATCGCAGCAACGTCTGGCTCATGCGCACCGTCGAAGACCGGGGTCGCGATGGAAACACCGCGCTTGGCTTCTTCGGCAAGCTTGACCAGCGACGCATCGTCAAAGCGCTTCACCTCGTCATGCGATTCACTCGCATAGATTTCGGTAAGCTCCGTGCGAAGCTCGCTGATGTCCAGCGTCTTGTGATACTCTTCGAGCATCTCGCCGATCTTCTTGCCCATGCCTGCGCATGCCCATGCGAGGTGGGTTTCGAGGATCTGGCCGACGTTCATGCGCGAAGGCACGCCGAGCGGGTTCAAGCAGATATCGACATGCGTGCCGTCTTCGAGGAACGGCATGTCCTCGACAGGGACGATACGCGAGACGACGCCCTTGTTACCGTGACGGCCGGCCATCTTGTCGCCCGGCTGGATCTTGCGCTTCACAGCAACGAAGACCTTGACCATCTTCATGACGCCCGGAGGCATTTCATCGCCGCGCTGGACCTTTTCGACCTTGTCCATGAAGCGCTGTTCAAGGCGCGACTTGGATTCGTCGTACTGGCCGCGAAGCGCTTCCAGTTCGGACTGAGCCTTTTCGTCCTCGACCGCGAACATCCACCACTGCGAGCGGGGATATTCGGAGACGATGGCGTTGGAAAGCTCGACGCCCTTCTTGAAACCCTTCGGACCGGCGATGGAAACCTGACCACGCAACATGTCGATCAGACGGCCGTAGACGTTACGGTCGAGGATAGCCTGTTCGTCGTCGCGGTCCTTCGCCAGACGTTCGATCTCTTCGCGCTCGATTGCCATCGCGCGCTCGTCCTTCTCCACACCGTGACGGTTGAAGACGCGGACTTCCACAACGGTGCCAAACGTGCCCGGAGGCATGCGCATGGAGGTGTCGCGAACGTCG
Source organism: Rhizobium nepotum 39/7 (assembly GCF_000949865.1). GTDB lineage: Bacteria > Pseudomonadota > Alphaproteobacteria > Rhizobiales > Rhizobiaceae > Agrobacterium > Agrobacterium nepotum. The sequence continues at coordinate 11,957 of NZ_JWJH01000037.1, forward strand.
GAAGCCTTTTCACCGAAGATGGCGCGCAGAAGCTTTTCTTCCGGCGTCATCGGGCTTTCGCCCTTCGGCGTGATCTTGCCGACGAGGATGTCGCCCGGCTGAACTTCCGCACCGATGTAAACGATACCGGCTTCGTCGAGGTTCTTCAGCGCTTCTTCCGAAACGTTCGGAATGTCGCGCGTGATTTCTTCCGGACCAAGCTTCGTGTCACGCGCCATCACTTCGAATTCTTCGATGTGGATGGAGGTGAACACGTCGTCGGAAACGATACGTTCCGACATCAGGATCGAGTCTTCGTAGTTGTAGCCGTTCCAGGGCATGAACGCGACGAGCGCGTTGCGGCCGAGCGCCAGGTCGCCGAGGTCGGTCGACGGGCCGTCCGCGATGATATCACCCTTGGAGATGAGATCGCCGACGGAGACCAGCGGACGCTGGTTGACGCAGGTGTTCTGGTTCGAACGCTGGAACTTCTGCAGACGGTAGATATCGACGCCCGACTTGCCGGCATCGAGGTCTTCCGTAGCGCGGATAACGATACGGGTCGCATCCACCTGATCGACCACACCGCTGCGGCGAGCCGCAATGGCAGCGCCGGAGTCACGGGCAACGATCGGTTCCATGCCGGTGCCGACGAACGGCGCTTCCGCCCGCAGAAGCGGAACGGCCTGACGCTGCATGTTCGAGCCCATGAGAGCGCGGTTGGCGTCGTCGTTTTCCAGGAACGGAATGAGAGCCGCCGCGACCGAAACGAGCTGCTTCGGCGAAACGTCCATCAGGTTGATGTTGTCGCGCGGTGCGAGCATGACTTCGCCCGAGTGACGGCAAACGACGAACTCTTCAACGAAGGTGCCTTCGCCATCGAGTTCGGCATTGGCCTGTGCGACGTAGTACTTGGCCTCTTCCATGGCGGAGAGGTAGATCACGTCGGTCGTCACTTTGCCGTCGATGATCTTGCGGTACGGGCTTTCGATGAAGCCGTACTTGTTGACGCGGGCAAAGGTGGCAAGCGAGTTGATCAGACCGATGTTCGGGCCTTCCGGCGTTTCGATCGGGCAAATACGGCCATAGTGGGTCGGGTGAACGTCGCGGACTTCGAAGCCGGCGCGCTCACGGGTCAGACCACCCGGTCCAAGAGCCGAAAGACGGCGCTTGTGGGTGATTTCCGAAAGCGGGTTCACCTGGTCCATGAACTGCGAAAGCTGCGAGGAACCGAAGAATTCGCGAACGGCGGCAGCTGCCGGCTTCGCGTTGATCAGGTCCTGCGGCATCACGGTGTCGATTTCGATCGAGGACATACGTTCCTTGATCGCACGTTCCATGCGCAGAAGGCCGAGGCGGTACTGGTTTTCCATCAGCTCGCCGACCGAACGCACACGGCGGTTGCCGAGGTTGTCGATGTCGTCGATTTCGCCCTTGCCGTCGCGCAGTTCGACCAGCATCTTCACGACCGCGAGGATGTCTTCCTTGCGCAGCGTGCGCACGGTGTCTTCCGCATCGAGGTCGAGACGCATGTTCATCTTCACGCGGCCAACAGCCGAAAGGTCGTAACGCTCGCTATCGAAGAACAGCGAGTTGAACATGGCTTCCGCCGAGTCCATCGTCGGCGGTTCACCCGGACGCATGACGCGATAGATGTCGAACAGCGCTTCCTGGCGGTTCTGGTTCTTGTCGGCGGAGAGCGTGTTGCGGATATAGGCGCCAACATTGACGTGGTCGATGTTGAGGACCGGAATCTCGTCAAAGCCGGACTGAAGAATGAGGCCGAGCGTCTTCTCGTCGATTTCGTCGCCGGCTTCGAGATAGATTTCGCCCGTCGAGTAGTTGACGATGTCTTCGGCAAGGAAGTTGCCGTAGAGGTCTTCGTCGGTCGCCTTGAGTGCCTTCAGGCCCTTGTCGACGAGCTGACGGATAAGACGCGGGGTCAGCTTCTTGCCACCTTCGACAACGACTTCGCCGGTATCGGCGTCGATCATGTCGGTGATGACCTTGGCATTCTTCAACGCCTCAGGCTGGAACGGAATCCGCCAGCCATCGCCGGCGCGCTCGTAGGAAGCCTTAGTATAGAAGGTCGACAGGATTTCTTCGCCATCCATGCCGAGCGCCATCAGGAGCGAGGTCACGGGCAGCTTGCGGCGGCGGTCGATACGCGCATAGACGATGTCCTTGGCGTCGAACTCGATGTCGAGCCAGGAACCGCGATACGGGATCACGCGCGCAGCGAAAAGCAGCTTGCCGGAAGAATGGCTCTTGCCCTTGTCGTGATCGAAGAACACGCCCGGGGAACGGTGCATCTGCGAAACGATGACGCGCTCGGTGCCGTTGACGATGAACGTGCCGTTATTGGTCATGAGCGGCATGTCGCCCATGTATACGGACTGTTCCTTGATGTCCTTGATGGACTTCGCGCCTGTATCCTCGTCAATATCGAACACGATGAGGCGCAGCGTCACTTTCAGCGGCGCAGCATAGGTCAGGTCGCGCTGACGGCATTCCTCGACGTCGAACTTCGGTGCTTCGAATTCGTACGAAACGAATTCGAGCATGGACGCACCGGAAAAATCGGTGATCGGGAATACGGATTTGAATACGGCATTCAATCCCTCGTCGGGACGGCCACCCTTGGGCTCGTCAACCATGAGAAACTGGTCGTACGAAGCCTTCTGAACCTCGATGAGGTTCGGCATTTCCGCTACTTCTGGAATTTTGCCGAAAAACTTGCGTACGCGCCTGCGACCGTTAAACGAAAGGGTCTGAGCCATCGTCGCTCCTTTAAAATTGCATCCGGGCCTGCAACGGACGGGAACCGATGGCCAGTCGATCCCGTCAAGCAATGGGTGTCATCAATCTCGTTCCACATCCCGTATCGATCAGGCCGGATTGCCTAGATGAGCCGGTTCGGAACCATTCTCTTGAAGAACCCATTACCCAAAAGCCATTTTCACGCGGCTTTTGGGTAATAAGTTTTAAAACGATGACGACGGAAAGGGGCATGAAGCCCCTTCCCGCCAGCAATCGCAAAATTACTTAACGTCGACCTTGGCGCCTGCGTCTTCAAGCTTCTTCTTGAGGTCAGCAGCTTCAGCCTTGGAAACAGCTTCCTTGACAGCCTTCGGAGCGCCTTCAACGAGGTCCTTGGCTTCCTTCAGGCCGAGGCCCGTGATAGCGCGAACTTCCTTGATGACGTTGATCTTGTTGGCGCCAGCGTCAACCAGGACAACGTCGAATTCGGTCTTTTCTTCTTCAACGACAGCAGCAGCAGCACCGCCAGCAGCAGCAACAGCTACCGGAGCAGCGGCGGAAACGCCCCACTTTTCTTCGAGAAGCTTCGACAGTTCTGCAGCTTCCAGAACGGTCAGGGTGGAGAGGTCTTCAACGATCTTTGCGAGATCAGCCATTTTGATAGTTCCTTTTGTTCAGTTCGAACCAGTTTGAATAGTTACAGCGAAAAACCGCCTTAAGCGGCTTCGTCCTTCTTGGCGTAAGCCGAGAACACCCGTGCAAGCTGGCTTGCAGGTGCTGCGACAACCGTAGCGATGCGCGTTGCCGGGGCATTGAGAAGGCCCAGCAGCTTTGCACGCAGCTCGTCCAGCGAAGGCAGGGTCGCAAGCGACTTGACTGCTTCGGCGTTGAGCGTGGTTGTACCCATGGCGCCACCGAGAACAACGATCTTGTCGTTGGTCTTGGCGAAATCCATGACGACTTTCGGAGCCGTCATAGGGTCGACGCTGTATGCAATCAGCGTCTGACCCGTGAAGAGATTTGTCATCCCTTCCGACTCCGTGCCCTGAAGAGCGATCTTGGCCAGGCGGTTCTTCGCGACCTTGACGGTGCCTCCGGCAGCGCGCATTTTCGAACGGAAGTCGTTCATCTGCGCAACGGTGACACCAGCATAGTGGGCCACGACAACCGAACCGGAAGCCTTGAAGACTTCGTTCAGCTCCGTGACGAATTCGCGTTTTTCCGCTCTTTCCACTGTCTGTCTCCAGTAGACGGGGCCACATAAGTGTGAACCCGTCGGGTTTGCCTTTGCCCCAAGGGACCTTTTACAAAGATCCCGAGCGACGCTCGAGGATCCTGTCCCCCGCTCTGTCGCCGTAAACGGCTTCAGGCACAGGCACACCAGGTTCGAACCGGACAGTCAGGCATCCAAAGACGCCTCAAATCCAGCCTCACCCGTCTCATGCAGGCTTTAGTGATTAAGGCCAGACCCCGAGGGAAATGGCCGCCTACAATCTCGGACAGGAGTTCCGGGTTTCCCCGGAAATCTCCGGCTCCCTGAGAGCCGGAAATTCTTTTAGTCACGCTCCCCGATAGGGAAGCGCGAGAATTGATTAAGCCGAAACCGACGAAGGGTCGATCTTGACGCCCGGACCCATGGTCGAGGAGATGGCAACACGCTTGACGTAGTTGCCCTTGGCGCCAGCCGGCTTTGCCTTGATGACCGCATCGGCGAAAGCCTTGATGTTTTCTTCAAGAGCCTTGGCATCGAACGAAGCCTTGCCAACGCCAGCATGTACGATACCGGCCTTTTCGACGCGGAACTCGACAGCGCCGCCCTTGGACGCCTTGACGGCGCCGGCAACATCCATCGTCACCGTACCGACCTTCGGGTTCGGCATCATGCCACGCGGGCCGAGTACCTTACCGAGACGGCCGACGAGCGGCATCATGTCCGGGGTCGCGATGCAACGATCGAAGTCGATCTTGCCGCCCTGGACGATTTCAACCAGCTCTTCCGCACCGACGATGTCAGCGCCGGCGGCCTTGGCTTCGTCAGCCTTGACGCCACGGGCAAAAACGGCAACGCGAACGTCACGGCCAGTGCCGTTCGGCAGATTGACAACGCCGCGAACCATCTGGTCCGCATGACGCGGGTCAACGCCGAGGTTCATCGAAACTTCAACGGTTTCGTCGAACTTGGCGATCGCACGTTCCTTGACCATCGAAATGGCGTCGGTCAGAACGTAGAGCTTGTTAGGATCCACGCCTTCGCGGATCTTCTGAATGCGCTTTGCTACCTTGGTCATGATCAACCTACCACTTCAAGGCCCATGGCGCGGGCAGAACCCTCAACCATTGCCATTGCGCCTTCGATATCGGCAGCATTCAGATCCTTCATCTTGGCTTCTGCGATCGTCTTGACCTGAGCCTTGGTGATGGAGCCGACCTTGGCACCCTTGCCGGGTGTCTTGGAGCCGGAGGTGATCTTTGCTTCCTTCTTCAGCCAATATGTCATCGGCGGCTGCTTCATGATGAAGGTGAAGGATTTGTCCTGGTAGTAGGTGATGACGACCGGGATCGGCATACCCTTTTCCATTTCCTGCGTGGCGGCATTGAACGCCTTGCAGAATTCCATGATGTTAACGCCACGCTGACCAAGCGCAGGACCGATCGGCGGGGACGGATTGGCCGACCCTGCCTTCACCTGAAGCTTGAGCTGGCCTGCAACTTTCTTAGCCATTTCTCTCTGCCTTTCAATTCAAACCGGTCGCCCGGTTTCTCTTCTAGCCGGATCGCTCCGGCGGCTGCGGTTGCGTGGTGCGGTGTGCTGCCCCGGCTTAAAGAGCCAGCCTGCCTCCCACGCGGTTTGGGGTTTCACCCCTCCAGTCAGACCTTCTCGACCTGACTGTATTCCAGCTCGACCGGCGTAGCGCGGCCGAAAATCGAAACTTCCACCTTCAGGCGCGAACGCTCTTCGTCGACATCCTGAACCACGCCGTTGAACGACGCGAACGGACCATCGGAAACGCGAACCTGCTCGCCGATCTCGAACGTAACCGAAGACTTCGGACGCTCGACACCTTCCTGAACCTGACCGAGAATACGGTCGGCTTCATAATCCGGAATCGGAACAGGCTTATTGTCCGAACCGAGGAAACCGGTTACCTTCGGTGTGTTCTTGATGAGGTGATAAGCCTCATCAGTCAGGTCGGCGCGCACCATCACGTAACCCGGAAAGAACTTGCGCTCGCTGTCGACCTTGCGGCCACGACGAACCTCGACGACCTTTTCGGTCGGGACGAGGATTTTCTCGAAAAGATGACTAAGACCCTTCTGACGGGCCTTTTCTTCGATCGACTCGGCGACCTTCTTTTCGAAATTTGAATATGCGTGAACGATGTACCAGCGCGCTGCCATTTTTTTATTCTCCGTTCAATCCGTTACCGGCCGACACTCAGCACGAGGCTAAGCAGCCAGCCGATGAGCTGGTCAGCAGCAAAAAAGAACAGAGCCGCAAAAATGACCATCACAAGCACCATAGCCGTCGAAATCATGGTCTCGCGGCGCGACGGCCAAGTGATCTTTGACGCTTCGGCGCGCACCTGCTGCAGAAACGTAAACGGATTGGTTTTGGATGCCATTGACTGCCCACGCAATTACGGCGCGTAAAGCCGAACTAGTCAGCCCCACGCACCGCGTGTCTGTTTTGACCTTACATAAACACCGATTCCGCTTTTAACAAGAGGAAATCGACATTCGGCGAAATTCGCCGGAAACCCGGCACCCATCTGCCATGCAGCGAAGACCGCGCTTGCGGATGGAAAGTGGCAGGGGCAGTAAGGCTCGAACTTACGACCTGCGGTTTTGGAGACCGCCGCTCTACCAACTGAGCTATACCCCTTTAACACCGTAACCGGCTAAGAAAATCGCTTGGCCAATTCGGTATGCGCTCCTTTAAGACGCAGGGAAAAGAATGGCAAGCCCTTTTTGTCCGCTTCCAGAATAATCTACGGAGCTTGTGGACATGTTTTTTTGGCCACAAGACGGACTGGTGATCAAAGGCACTCACCGCAATAAACACCGCCCGCCACCGGTCGCGACAAACGAGTACGATCGATGCCGGCGAACAATAATTCCTGATGATTCAGGGTTTCGGGCGTGCTGCGGCCGGGCTTCACAAGCTACTGTTGCCTATACTTACGCTTGAAATGAGCAGCACGGCGCGCCGCTGAACGTCGCCATTTACGAATCGTCGCCATAGAAAAGAAGCGAGAGAGTTTCTTTAAAATTCCGCGAAAACCGTGACCGGTCTTGCTGCCGTAATTGCTGCGACCAAACCCCGAATGGCTGATGCCCGTGCCGGCCAGCCAGGCCATGATTGCCCCCTCCTCCTTGTAGTGAAGGCTGATCTCGGCCTCTGTCCTGAAACCGGCATAACCTTGCGGCAGCTTTCTATAGTCTGAAAGCCGCTTCACCGTGGGATTGAACGTAAAACTATGCCAGACGCGATGTGCGGTCGGAGGTATCCGCCAATACGCGATCTCTCCCGGCGCATTCGGCATGCGATGGATGTCCCGAGGCATGTCGGCATCCGTTCTGAGCTGCACCAGCGCGACCTGCGGATCCCGCTTCAGTATCTCGATGCCCTTCCCCACCACCTGCGAAGCGGGAAACGCCCAGTCGTCTTCCAGGTGCAGAATGTAGGGCGTCTGAACTTCCGAGTAGGCTTTGTCGATGGAGCGGTGCTGCCCGATATTGACGCCGTTCAAAATGACCCTAATCGGTTGCGCCGGATACCGGGACGGTATCGTTTGCACCGTTTCGTCGTCCGAATCTTCGATAATAATAAATTCGCGCAGCGGATAATCATTCGTTGAGAAAAAGCTGTCGAGCGTCTCAACGAGGAGATCGGGGCGGCGGCAACTGGTCAGCACTACAGTTAAATCGGACATAGAGTTGTCTCGGAAGGAGTGGTCTCGGAAGGGAACAGCCCGCCGAATACTTCGGCATCAGCTGAGTACGCTCGCGGCCTAAGGCAAAGACCCGTTACACTCGCCACATCTTCGCCACGCAACATGGGCGATAAATGCCCGAGAATCTCAGGCATGACGTTAAATGGCAGAGAAATAGCATAAACCCCGAAGATACACCGCCATACATAAGAGTTGATGCAGGTAAAATCACTCAACTGCTGCCACCAGCGTAAGAAACTATCCTGTTATTTTCAAGCATCGCGCTTGACGTAAAAAATGATTTTCACAAAAAAACGGCGGTGCCGGAGCACCGCCGCTTTATATTTACGTCCTCAATATCCGGCGAAGTCGCCGTCTATCGAAATTACTCGACGATGCTCGCCACGATGCCGGCGCCGACGGTACGGCCGCCTTCGCGGATAGCGAAGCGCAGCTTTTCTTCCATCGCGATCGGCACGATCAGCTCGACTTCAACGGTGACGTTGTCGCCAGGCATAACCATTTCCGTGCCTTCAGGAAGCGAAACGATACCGGTCACGTCAGTCGTACGGAAGTAGAACTGCGGACGGTAGTTCGTGAAGAACGGCGTATGACGGCCGCCTTCTTCCTTCGTCAGGATGTAGGCTTCTGCCATGAACTTCTTGTGCGGCTTGACCGAACCCGGTTTGCACAGGATCTGACCACGCTCGACGCCGTCACGGGTAACGCCGCGAACCAAAGCACCGATGTTGTCGCCAGCCTGGCCCTGATCG
>NZ_JWJH01000038.1 GCF_000949865.1 Rhizobium nepotum 39/7
TGCCGGCGCGCCGGCAAGCCGGTGGTCGTTGCCACACAGATGCTGGAATCGATGATTACAGCTCCGGTTCCAACCCGTGCCGAAGTGTCCGACGTCGCAACCGCCGTATTCGAAGGCGCCGACGCCATCATGCTCTCGGCCGAGTCCGCTTCCGGCGATTATCCGATCGAAGCCGTTTCGACCATGGCGTCCATCGCCAGCACAGTGGAACAGGACCCCTATTATTCCAACATCATCTACGCCCAGCGTCCGCAGCCGGAAGCGACAGGCGCAGACGCCATTTCGCTTGCCGCCCGCCAGATTGCCGAAACGCTGAAGCTTGCGGCGATCGTCACCTACACCTCGTCCGGCACGACGGGTCTGCGCGCCGCGCGCGAGCGGCCACAGGTTCCGATCATTGCGCTTTCGCCGATCATCCAGACCGCACGCCGTCTGTCGGTCGTGTGGGGCCTGCACTGCGTCGTTACCGGCGACGCCAGCGATCTGGACGACATGGTGAACCGTGCGTGTCGCATCGTCGTTTCGGAAGGTTTCGGCAAGCCGGGAGATCGCATCATCATCTCCGCCGGCGTACCGCTCGGCACCCCCGGCGCCACCAATATGGTGCGCATCGCCTATATCGGTTCGGACGGCCAGAGCGGCGTCTGATATCAGAATAATACCAAGCATAAAAAACCCGCCGTTACCGGCGGGTTTTTTGTTGGCCTTTCGGCCGCACTACAAAAAGCTTGGGTTCAGTGCATCTTCACCGGCGTGCTGAAGCGGCTCGACTCGATCGCCACTGCACCTGGCCTGAAGCTTGCCGAAGTGGCGGAGGCAGACATGTCGTGGCTGAGCATACGGTTGGCGACAACGCGCGGCGCCTTCACCGAACGTCCGGTCGTACCCTTGCTCTGGTTCAGCGCCCAATCCGAAATCAGATCCTGCGTCAGGCGGCCACCGCCAACCATCGCCTGATGGGAAACCGCCGCATCCTGCTTGCTCGGGCGTGAGCCCTTGGTCGGCAAGCCGGCGGTGAGGCCACCGTTGATGGCGGGCTTGAGGTCGAAGGCATCGCCAAAACCTGGCTCCGGCTCTGCCTTGGCCGTATTGGCGGGCGCCACCGTGACCTTGTGGTTGACAGCGGCCGGGAATGGGGCGGCTGTCGGCACGGCAGCGGACTGGATCTGCGAACGGGCGGCCTGACCGCTCTGTTCCAGCGCGGCAACCACGGTCGGCGAAAGCGTATCCTTCTGCGCCTCGGCGAGATCGTCTTCGCCTTCGGGATCGGCATTGGCCGCCGCCAGAAGGGCTTCCGCCACAGCCGGACGATTGGCCGGAACCGGAACGGAGGCAATTTCACCGGTTGCAGCCGGCGTCGAACCGTCTGCGGAAGCCGTCAGGATCGTTTCTTCCGCATCGCCTCTCATGCTGCGCTGTCCGAGAAGCGTCGGCACAGGCACGGACACTTCAGCCAGATCGGCAAATTGCTGGCGCTCGGCCGGCGCGGAGGTCGGCGTCGGCGTTGTCGCAGCCTGCAGGGCGTCCTGCGCGGCGTTGCGGGCCGGAGAATAAAGCGCGGTCGCAAGACCGGTATTGGCCGGAGGCTGATTGCCGAAGGCAGGGCGAGCGGTCGGCAGCGGCGCAGCGTTCACGCCGGGAAGAGATTGAGCAGAAGCAACGGCGATCGGCTGCTCGGGCTCAGGTGCCGCAGGCTGCGGAGTTGCCGGCCGCGCAACAGCCGGACGTTCCGCGGGCTCCGGCGCTGCTGCGATGCTATCGGGATCTTCATCCTCGTCGCCTCCGCCGCCAAAGAGCGCCTGCAACAACGTCTTGCGCTTGCCGCCACCACCGGAGGAAGCAGGGCCGCCACCGGCACTGGAAGCAACCTGAATGGAGGAGGAGCTGACGCGCTTCTTGTAGTCGGCCATTGCCTGCTCATAACCGGGAAGCGGCTTGCCGTCGGAAGGAAGATGCAGCGTATTGCCCTTCGGGAAGATGCGCACGAGTTCCTGGCGGCTCATGCGCGGCCAGGCGCGAACACCGCCGACATCCATGTGCACGAAGGGGGAACCGGAGGTCGGGTAAAAGCCGACGCCGCCGATCTGCATCTGCATGCCGACTTCGCGCAGGGTGGAAAGCTTCACGCCGGGAATGTAAAAATCCATGGCCTTGCCGAGCATATGCTGGCTTTTTTCCGCGACACCCTTGGTGCGCGTACGCAAGAGGCCGTTGGTCTCCGGCGATCGGAAGGCTGAAACGACGTTGATATAGTCGGTCGCACCGCTGCGGCGATAAACTTCCCATACGAGATCGAAAAGGCGCGGATCCATCCGCGTCGGCTGGTTGCGACGCCAGTCACGCAGGAAACGGTTGAGTTCCTGCAGGCCTTTCTGGTCATACTTTCCATTGCGCTTGAAGGTTATGACAGCCTTCTCACGTGTATGGATATAATACAGTTTGAGGCTGCGCGTTTCGGCGAAAGCTTCCGTCGCCGAGACACCTGCGAAGGGCATTGCGGCAAGCATCAGGCAGGCAAAGGTGACAGCGCGTGCCGACAGCTTCGTGCATATATCCTTGATCAAGCCGCGCGCGGTCTTAGTCGACAGCGCGATATTTCGATGCAGATATGGCAATTCGATCCCCGCCTGGAAGACAATTTCTGTCACATTGCCTCAAATGAACGTCAAATACGGTGACACGATGGCAAAATTGCCACACACATGCAACCTTCCTCTACATAGTGAATCAGCCACTAACAAGAGGTTTATAGACGGTAAGCGGATATCCTTGCTCAGAAGTTAACAGATCGTGCGATCTGCCGTCGAATACGCGGTTTGTGCGGTCAGGCTGCATCCCGCAGCGGATCGTCCGGATCGATGCCATAATCCTTCAGCTTGCGATAAAGTGTCGAACGGCCGATGCCGAGCTTCCTTGCGACCTGGCTCATCTGCCCGCGATAAAAACGAAGGGCAAAACGGATAAGCTCCTCCTCGATCTCGGCCAGCTTTCGAATATTGCCGGAATCGTCCATGCTGGAGATCAGGTTTCCTCCCCGGTAGATCGTGGTGGAAATATCCGCCGACTCATCCAGAACGGCGTGACTTTCAGCGATGAGCGGCGGAGGCGAATAGGCGGCAAGTTTCAGCGACGACCCGGATGGCGAGCGGATCGCGTCACCCGCATCATCCCCGTCTGCGAACTCCGGCATTTGCAACGCGATCTGCGGAAAATCGGAATCCGCCAGTTCCTCGCCCTGCGACAGCACGACGGCGCGGAAGACCGCATTTTCAAGCTGGCGAATATTGCCGGGCCAGTCGTAGGCCGTCAGAAGCGCCAGCGCGCTGGCATTGAGGCCGACGGGAACGGGCAACTTCTGTTCCGCCGAAAAACGCTCCACGAACACCCGCGCCAGATGGGGAATGTCCTCCTTCCGGCGACGCAGCGCCGGGATGGTGATCGGAAAGACGTTGAGGCGATAATAAAGATCCTCGCGGAAGCGGCCTTCCTTCACCTCGTCGATCAGGTTCTTGTTAGTGGCGGAAATCAGCCGGACATTCACCTTCTGGACGCGCGCGGAGCCCACGGTTTCGATTTCACCCTGCTGAACCGCCCGCAGCAGCTTTACCTGCACGTCCAGCGGCAGGTCCCCGATTTCATCGAGGAACAGCGTTCCGCCATCCGCCTCCATGAATTTGCCGACATGTTTTTCCGTCGCGCCGGTGAAAGCGCCCTTCTCGTGGCCGAAGAGGATGCTCTCCACCAGATTGTGCGGGATAGCGCCGCAATTGACGGTAATGAACGGCTTGTTCGCCCTGTCGCCGGCCGACTGGATGGCACGGGCGACCATTTCCTTGCCGACACCGGATTCGCCTTCCAGCACCACGGGAATGCTGGACTGGGCGGCGCGCTGCGCCAGTTCTATCACCCTCAGCATGGCCGGGCTTGCGGAAACGATATCGGTAAAATTCACGGCATTGCTCCGTCCGCGCCTGCCCGTGCGGGCCTTTGCCTCTCTCCGGTCGAGCTTGAGGGCGTTGGAGATGGCCGCGCCGATCCGTTCCGGCGAGACCGGCTTGACGACGAAATCGAAGGCGCCGGCGCGCATGGCCTGCACGACGGTATCGATGCCGCCCTGCCCCGTCTGGACGATGACGGGAACATCGGTGCCGAGTTCGCCAACGGCTTTCAAAAAGGTGAGGCCGTCCATTTCCGGCATCATCAGGTCCAGGACGACAACATTGATCTCGCCGCTATATTGCTTGAGCAATTCCAGCCCCACCTTGCCGTTTTCTGCAAGCAAGGCCAGGTGCCCATAACGTTCCACCGCATTTTTGAGCAGGCGGCGCTGGACGGGATCATCGTCTATCACGAGAACATGCGCGGTCATTTTTGGCTCCGGTTTCCGGTTTCTGGACCTGCATCATGCGGTCCCTTGTGACGCACTCTGGCACGGGAGTTTTGAACATCCAGTTTTGAGATTTGCTTGCATTTTATCCATTGCTGCGGGAAACAAAGGCCCCATATGCTGCGCAGGTATAACTACAAGGACGCGTCGATGACCCTCAATCGCCCTACCCCGCAACCCGTATTTTCCCTTGCCGAAACCTCCGGCCCCGTGCTCGGCGACCTGCCCGGCTGGAAACTCTCGGACCTCTATACGTCGGGCGATTCGCCAGAATACAAGGGCGATATCGAGAAGGCGGCGGCGATGGCTACGGCTTTCGAGGATAAATGGAAGGGCAAGCTCGAGGACGCCGCAAAGGCGACGGGCACCAAAGGCATCGGCGCTGCCCTTAGGGAATATGAAGCGCTGGACGATCTCATCGGCCGCATCGGCTCCTTTGCCGGCCTTACCTATTTTTCCGATACATCGAACCCGGCAAACGGCAAGCTATACGGCGACGCCCAGGCGAAACTGACGGATATCTCCGCGCATCTCCTGTTCTTCACACTCGAACTCAACCGCATCGATGACGCCGTGATGGACGCCTGCATGGCAAACGATGCCGCAGCCGGGCACTACAGGCCCTGGCTGGTGGATTTGCGCAAGGACAAGCCGCACCAGCTCGACGACCAGCTGGAGCAGCTGTTCCTCGAAAAATCGATGACCAGCGCGAGCGCCTTCAACCGCCTGTTCGACGAGACGATGGCCGATCTGCGCTTCGACATAGACGGCGCAAGCCTTCCGCTGGAAGTGACGCTCAATATGCTGCAGGAGCCGGAACCGGAAACCCGGAAGAAGGCGGCACAGGCGCTGAGCGCCACCTTCAAGGACAATCTGCGGGTCTTCACCCTCATCACCAACACGCTCGCCAAGGACAAGGACATTTCCGATCGCTGGCGCAAGTTCGAAGATATTGCCGACAGCCGGCATCTGGCCAACCGTGTCGAACGTGATGTCGTCGATGCGCTGGCCGCTGCGGTCAAAAAAGCCTATCCGCGCCTTTCGCACCGCTATTACGCCATGAAGGCGAAGTGGCTCGGTATGGAGCAGATGAACTACTGGGACCGCAACGCGCCGCTTCCCGATACGTCGAACACGATTATTCCATGGGACGAGGCAAAGGACACCGTGCTTTCCGCCTATGGCAATTTCGCGCCTGAGATGGCCGACATCGCGCGGCGTTTCTTCGACGAGGAGTGGATCGACGCCCCCGCCCGCCCCGGCAAGGCGCCGGGCGCATTCGCGCACCCGACCGTGCCTTCGGCCCACCCTTACGTGCTCGTCAACTATCTCGGCAAACCGCGCGACGTGATGACGCTTGCCCATGAGCTTGGCCACGGCGTGCACCAGGTGCTGGCCGGCGCCCAGGGCGCGTTGATGTGCGCCACACCGCTGACCCTTGCCGAAACCGCCTCCGTCTTCGGCGAAATGCTGACCTTCCGCAAATTGCTCGACGACACGAAGGACGCCAGGGAGCGCAAGGCCATGCTCGCCCGCAAGGTCGAGGATATGATCAACACAGTCGTGCGCCAGATCGCTTTCTACGAATTCGAGCGCAAGCTGCACACCGCCCGCAAGCAGGGTGAGCTGACCTCGGAGCAGATCGGCGAATTGTGGCTTTCCATTCAGGCCGAGAGCCTCGGCCCGGCGATCAAGATTTCCGAAGGCTATGAGACGTGGTGGACCTACATCCCCCATTTCATCCATTCGCCCTTCTATGTTTATGCCTATGCCTTCGGTGATTGCCTCGTGAACTCGCTCTATGCGGTTTACCAGAAGGCCGAGACCGGCTTTCAGGAGAAATATTTCGAACTTTTGAAAGCGGGCGGCACCAAGCACCATTCGGAGCTTCTGAAACCCTTCGGCCTCGATGCGACCGATCCTTCCTTCTGGGACAAGGGGCTTTCGATGATCGAGGGTCTGATCGACGAGCTGGAAGCGCTGGATGACAAACAGGCTTAACCTCACCGGCCGGCGAGACTATCCTGTTTCGGATAAGCTTTGCCGGTTGATATTGCCGGTACTGACGATGGCAACAGGCGACGAGCAAAGGCGATGAAACGCAAACCCGCCGATCTCACCTTGAGGGAAACCCTGCGCTGGGAGCCGCAATCGGGCTTTCAGCGCATAGAGCAGCATATGCGTCGGTTGTTACGCTCCGCCGATGCGCTCGGTTTCCGCACACCCGCCAACACGGTCCAGATGCTGGAAAAGAAGGTGGGCGGTGAAAACCCGCTCTGCGTCAAGCTTGTCATGAACTACAAGGGCGAACTCGACATCGAAACGGTCGATTTCCGACCGTTTGCAAAAGACACGATCTGGCGCGTCCGCATCGCGAGACAAACCACGCTCGATTCCGCCGATACCTTCTATCGTCACAAGTCGTCGCGACGGGAACCCTACGATGCCGCCCGCGCCGAATTTTCAACCGAGGAGGCGGACGAGGTTCTGCTGCTCAACGAGCGCGGCGAGTTGTGCGAGGGATCATCAACGAGCATCTTCGTCGAAATGCCGGATGGGCAATTGCTGACGCCGCCGCTCGACAGCGGCATTCTGCCTGGCGTCCTGCGCGCCGATCTGATCCGCGAGCGAAGGGCGCGCGGGCAGGCGCTGAAACCGCAGGATATTGCCGGCCGGCGGCTGTTCGTCGGCAATTCGCTGCACGGGCTGATTGCGGCGGAACTGGTTTAAGCCGTCACCGCCAAAAGCCGGTCGCGGCCCTTTTCCTTGGCCGCGTAGAGGGCCTGATCGGCACGCGCGTCGTCGACGCTTGCCACCATCCGATAGACCGTCATTCCTGTCAGGAAGCCATAGGAAAAACCGGCGAACGGAACCTCCGCGCGATGATCGATCGCGATTTTCGTGTCCCACTCTTGCGCCACCGTCATATGTCCGTCATCCACCTGCCCTTTATTGTGGCACGCTTTTATGATCTAGCTTACTTATTGGCTGAAAAAGGAAAAATGACGAATGACGGACGCAAACCACCCGATTTACGGCGATATTGACGGCCCCATCATCATGATCGGCTTCGGCTCCATCGGGCGCGGCACTCTTCCGTTGATCGAACGTCATTTCAACTTCGACAGCACCCGGCTCGTTGTCATCGACCCGCGCGAAGATATCGCAGCGTATCTGGCCGAGAGGAACATTCGTCATATCCGCACGCATCTGACCAAGGAAAACTACAAGGAGGTGCTCAAGCCGCTCCTTAAAGGGGTCCAGGGTCAGGGCTTCTGCGTCAATCTCTCGGTCGATGCCGCATCCGTCGATCTGATGAGGCTCTGCCGCAAACATGGCATGCTCTACATCGACACCGTGGTGGAGCCATGGCCCGGCTTTTATTTCGATGCCGATGCCGACAATGCCTCCAGAACCAATTATTCGCTGCGCGAGACCCTGCTGAAAGAAAAGGCGCGCAAACCGGGCGGTGCCACGGCAGTTTCTACCTGCGGCGCAAATCCGGGCATGGTGTCCTGGTTCGTGAAGCAGGCGCTGATCAATCTCGCCAGCGATACCGGCCTTGATATCGAAGAGCCGCAACCGCATGACCGGCAAGCATGGGCAAAGCTCATGAAACAGCTCGGTGTCAAGGGCGTGCATGTGGCCGAGCGCGACACGCAACGGGCAAAAGACCCCAAGCCCTTTGGCGCTTTCTGGAACACATGGTCCGTTGAAGGTTTTATCGCCGAAGGTTTTCAACCCGCCGAACTCGGCTGGGGAACGCATGAAAACTGGATGCCGAAAAACGCGAAAAAGCAGAGAAAGGGAAACAAGGCGGCGATCTATCTCGATCAGCCCGGCGCCAATACGCGGGTGCGGACATGGTGCCCGGGACAGGGGCCGCAATATGGATTTCTGGTCACCCACAACGAGGCCATCTCCATTTCCGACTATTTCACCATCCGCAATGACGATGGCGATCTGATCTACCGGCCGACTTGTCATTACGCCTACCACCCCTGCAACGACGCCGTCCTTTCCCTGCACGAACTTTTCGGCAATGGCGGCACACCGCAGGCGATCCAGCATGTGCTTGGCGAAGACGAGCTTGTCGATGGCGCCGATGAACTGGGCGTTCTTCTGTATGGTCATGATAAAAACGCCTATTGGTATGGCTCGCGGCTGACGTTGCAGGAGGCGCGGGCGCTTGCCCCCAGCCAGAACGCGACCGGACTGCAGGTCAGCTCCGCAGTGCTGGCCGGAATGGTCTGGGCGCTCGAAAATCCACAGGCCGGCATCGTCGAGGCGGATGAAATGGATTATCGCCGTTGCCTCGAGGTGCAGCGGCCTTACCTCGGCCCGGTCGAGGGACATTATACCGACTGGACGCCGCTCGATGGCCGCCCCGGCCTGTTTCCCGACAATATCGACACCTCGGATCCATGGCAGTTCCGCAACATCCTCGTGCGCTGAGGGACGGAGTCGCATATTTGTCACGCCGGTGTTTTCACACGGGACGTCAGGAACCCGGGAGAGCAAACAACGTTGCCTTGAAATAAGGAACGCTTCACGGCATGGTCGAAGCACAGAAGGTTTCATCGAATCGCAGGAGAACAGGCTCATGAACTTCAAGACAAGCGCTGCTTTGCTTTGCGCCGCCATGGCGGTGTCTTCATGCGTTGCGCCGGGTCCCTCCCAGCAGACCTCGATCAGCCCTTCGCTTTCCCGCGGGCCGGCTGTCGACGGTCGCTGGATCGACCGCAACGGCATCGTATCATCGTTCCAGAACGGCGCTTTCTCCACCCGCTCGACCGATACCAATACGCTTCTGGCCTCCGGCACCTATGTCACGATCTCGCCGACGCTCTATGAAATCAACATGACGTCGCTGGTGCGCAACACGCAGTCGCGCGTCAACTGCGCTCTCGTCTCTCCGTCACAATTGAATTGCACGACGGACAGCAACAGCCAGTTCTCGTTGACCCGCCAAGGCTGATAATATCACCTTTTCAATGGGATGATCTTTTGAAACGCACGCTTCAAGCGTGCGTTTTTCTTTATCGCGCATCTGTCATAATTTCGCTTGCGGCAACTGCCGCTAAATGGAAACATCGCGCTTTGAAAGACTGACATACTTTCAGATTAGAGAATGTGCACGGCCGGATGATGATCGACCGGCCCGGGCTTCCGCTTTGAACAGGAGAGAGGGACCATGAAGAAAATTTTGGGACTGGGCATGCTCAGCGTTTCTGCAATAACGCTTTCGGCCGGAGCGGCTCTGGCCGACTACGAACTCAACATTCTTCACATCAACGATTTTCACTCCCGTATCGAATCCATCAACAAATTCGACTCGACCTGCTCTGCTGAAGAGGAAGGGAAAAACGAATGCTTCGGCGGCGCGGCACGCCTGCTGACCGCAATCAACCAGACCCGGGACGCGCTCAAGGCTCAAGGCAAGAACGTTCTCCTGCTCAATGCCGGCGACAATTTTCAAGGGTCGCTGTTCTACACCACCTACAAGGGCACGGTTGAAGCCGAAGTGCTGAACGCCATGAAGTTCGACGCCATGACCGTCGGCAATCATGAGTTCGACGACAGTGAGGACGGGCTTGCGGGCTTCCTCGACAAGGTCCAGTTTCCGGTCGTGACAGCCAATGTGGTTGCCAGCGCCGCCTCGAAAATCGGCGATCGCGTCAAGCCTTCCATCGTCCTTGAAGTCGGCGGACAGAAAATCGGTATCATCGGCGCCGTCGCCAACGACACGGCGGAACTGGCAAGCCCCGGTCCCAATATCACCATCGCCGAAGACGTCGCGAAAATCAGCGAACAGGTGCAGAAGCTGAAAGGCGAGGGTGTCGACAAGATCATTGCGCTTACCCATGTCGGTTATCCGCGCGATCTCGAATTCATCGCGAAGATCCCGGATGTCGACGTCGTAGTCGGCGGACACTCGCATACGCTGCTTTCCAACACCGACCAGAAGGCCGAAGGGCCTTATCCGACGCTCGTCGACAATCCCGGCGGCTACAAGGTTCCGGTCGTTCAGGCCGGGCAATACAGCAAATATCTAGGCGACCTGCGCGTCGTCTTCGACGACAACGGTGTCGTCAAGGAAAGCAAGGGCGATCCCATCCTGATCGATTCGTCGTTCAAACCCGACGAAGCCACGCTCAAGCGCATCGATGAGCTGAAAGCGCCGATCGAGGCGCTGAAAACCAAGGTCGTCGGTTCTTCGGAAGGCCCGATCGAGGGAGACCGCAAGGTTTGCCGCGTGAAGGAATGCTCCATGGGCAATCTGGTAGCGGATGCGACGCTTGCCCGCGTCAAGGATCAGGGCGTCACCATCGCTTTCGCAAATAGCGGTGGCCTGCGCTCTTCCATCGATGGCGGCGACGTTTCGATGGGCGAGGTTCTGACGGTTCTGCCGTTCCAGAACACCGTTGCGACCTTCCAGCTGAAAGGTGAGGATATTCGCGCCGCACTCGAAAACGGCGTCAGCCAGATCGATGACGTCGCTGGCCGTTTCATGCAGGTTTCCGGTCTGAAATATTCCTTCGACCGCTCGAAGCCGGCTGGCAGCCGCATCGTTTCGGTCGAGGTGAAAGAGGGTGAAGCCTTCGTGCCTCTCGACCCGGCAAAGACCTATATCGTCGCGGCCAATAATTACGTGCGTACCGGCGGCGACGGCTTCAAGGTCTTTGCGACCAAGGCGATCAACGCCTATGACTTCGGCCCGAACCTCGAAGAGGCTGTCGCGGCCTATATTACCGCCAACAGCCCCTATAAGCCCCATACGGACGGACGCATCAGCGAGGTGACGCCTGCCGGTTACGTGGCTCCGGCAAAACCCGCAGCACCAGCCGCACCGACGCCCACGGCAGCCGCTCCCGCTCCGACCACCGCCCCGGCACCTGCCGCCACTACGCCCGCAGCAGCCGCTGCTGCCGTCAGCAAGTATGTCGTAGAAAAGGGCGACTCGCTCTGGAAGATTGCGGCGGCGAAATATGGCGACGGCGCGCTTTGGACCAGGATTGCAGAGGCGAACACACTGAAGCATCCGAACCATATCGAGATCGGCGAAGAGCTGGAGCTTCCGGCTCAATAGGCCGGAAGGCGACAAACAGGGCAATTTGCCGCAGACCGGAAGCCGGCCCTCCTTACGATGGCCGGCTTCTTATTTTTACAATAAATTCAGTCTGTTACGGGTTGAATATTGTCGGAAAGCATTCTGCCCGGCCGCCAGCTCCGGAAATCACCTCCGCTGGTGGTTCAATCCTGAAAAATTTCATCTAGAACACGTGAACCAATTGACGGCACGGGCGTATAGCTCGAGCATTTCCGGCAAACCCGTTACGGTTTGCGTCCGGCCATGCAAAAAAACAAAAGATGGAACGTTTCCGCCCTTGGTCCCAAACGGAAACGCTCTCATGCAACCAGTTCGAGTTTCAGGGTATCATTCATGGCGACAGAACTATCCGCACTTCCCGCAGATCATCCACGCATAACATTCGGAAAGGTCGGCGTCCTGCTCGTCAATCTTGGCACGCCGGATGGTACGGATTATTGGCCAATGCGCCGTTATCTGGCGGAATTCCTGAGCGACAAACGGGTTATCGAATGGTCGCGCTTCTACTGGTACCCGATCCTTTACGGCATCGTCCTCAACAAGCGCCCACAGAAGGTCGGCAAGGCCTATGAGGCAATCTGGAACCGCGAACGCAATGAAAGCTATCTGCGCACCTATACCCGCAGCCAGGGCGAACTGATGGCGCAGGCGCTGAAGGATTTGCCCAATGTCGTCGTCGACTGGGCCATGCGTTACGGACAGCCTTCCATCGCCTCGAAAATCGACGCGCTGAAGGAACAGGGTTGCGAAAAAATCCTGCTTTTCCCGCTTTATCCGCAATATGCCGCATCGACCACGGCAACGGTCAACGACAAGGCTTTCGAACATCTGATGAAGCTGCGCTGGCAGCCCGCGCTGCGCACCGTGCCGCCCTATCACGACGATCCAGCCTATATCGAGGCGCTCGCCGCCTCTGTCAAAAACCATCTGGCGACGCTGGACTGGGAACCGGAGATGCTGATCACCTCCTTCCACGGCATTCCGCAGTCCTACTTCAAAAAGGGCGATCCCTATTATTGCCACTGCCAGAAAACCGCCCGTCTGCTGCGGGAGGCGTTGGGGCGGACCGACAGGAATTTCATGATCACCTTCCAGTCGCGTTTCGGGCCGGAAGAATGGCTTCAACCCTATACCGACAAGACCGTGGAAAAGCTGGCCTCAGAAGGCATCAAACGCATCGCCGTCATGAATCCCGGCTTCGTATCGGATTGTCTTGAGACGCTGGAGGAAATTGCCGGGGAGGCCGGAGAAATCTTCCTGCACAATGGCGGAGAGAAATTCACCCATATTCCGTGTCTCAACGACAGCGCCGAGGGCATGACCGTTCTCGAAAAGGTTGTGCGTCGGGAGTTGCAAGGTTGGGTGTAATCTTGCCATAACGATATAAGGGTAAACCGCTGATGGTTTGGTTTCTGGAGGAAAAGTGATGATTGCATTGGGCGGTTTCGATATCGTTGTTCTGGCAGCCGTGGTGCTGGTCATTCTGGTACTGTTTGCCGGTATCAAGACCGTGCCGCAGGGCAATCGCTACACGGTCGAGCGTTTCGGGCGTTATACCCGCACCCTTGAGCCGGGCCTCAACCTGATCGTACCGTTCTTCGAGCGCATCGGCGCGCGCATGAATGTGATGGAACAGGTGTTGGATATCGCCACCCAGGAGGTCATCACCCGCGACAATGCCAGCGTTTCCGCCGATGCGGTGGCCTTCTACCAGGTGCTTAACGCCGCACAGGCCGCCTACCAGATCACCGATCTGAAAAACGCTATACAGAACCTCACCATGACCAACATCCGCTCCGTGATGGGATCGATGGATCTCGACGAGTTGCTGTCGAACCGCGATGTCATCAACGATCGGCTCCTGCGCGTGGTGGACGAGGCGGTGGGACCATGGGGTATCAAGGTCACGCGCATCGAAATCAAGGATATCGCGCCGCCGAAGGACCTGGTTGCCTCCATGGCGCGGCAGATGAAGGCGGAACGCGAAAAGCGCGCCCAGGTGCTAGAAGCCGAGGGCTCCCGCAACGCGCAGATCCTGCGCGCGGAAGGCGCAAAGCAATCCGCCATTCTCGAAGCGGAAGGCCAGCGTGAAGCGGCGTTCCGGGATGCCGAGGCCCGCGAGCGTCTGGCGGAGGCCGAAGCCAACGCCACCCGCATGGTGTCGGAAGCCATCGCCGCCGGTAATATCCACGCCATCAACTACTTCATTGCCCAGAAATATACCGAGGCCCTATCGGATATCGGCACAGCCAAGAACTCGAAAATCGTGCTGATGCCGATGGAAGCCTCAGCGCTTATCGGCTCTCTCGGCGGTATCGGCGCGATTGCAAAAGAGGTCTTCGGCGACAAGGGCGATGCGCCGACAGCCCCGCCCGCGCCGCAGCCTTCCCGATCGGTGCCGCCGACACGATCTTCCGGCCAGACCGTCAACGTGGCGATACCGGGTAATCCCTTCGGCTCTTCATCGGAGAAATAACGATGCTGCAACGACTTGCCGCCGAGTTGGGACCCTGGAGCTGGTGGATCGTCGCCTTCGTGCTGCTGGCCGCCGAACTCGTCGCTCCGGGTGTATTCTTGATCTGGATTGGCCTTGCGGCGCTCGTCATCGGCGCGCTTTCCCTGCTTCTGTGGGAAACGGGGTTGTGGGCGTGGCAGTTGCAGCTGGTGCTGTTTGCCGCGCTCTCCATCGTTTTCGCCCTGCTGGGCCGGAAATATTTCGGCAAGAACCGGGCCGCAAGCGACGAACCGTTCCTCAATCAGCGGGAGGCAAGCCTTGTCGGCCGCACCGCGGCACTACAGGAACCGATCGTCGAAGGCCGTGGCCGTATCAGGCTGGACGACACCTGGTGGTCAATCGACGGCGAAGATCTGCCAGCGGGAACACGCGTCAGGATCGCGGCCGCGCGTGGCCGCACCCTGACGATAGAACGGCTCGACCGACCATAGCGATCAGGCCACGCCGATCCTCAAGAGATCGTGGAAATGCACCAGGCCGATCGGCCTGTTGTCCTCATCGACCACGATCAGCGCGCCAATATGGAATTTTTCCAGCGTCGCCAGGGCGCTGGTCGCCAGCACCGATTTTTTGACCGTTTTCGGGGTGCGGGTCATGATGTCATCGACGCTCAACTCGGCGAGGTTGCGCGAGAGGTTGCGCGCCAGATCGCCCTCGGTAACGATACCGCAAAGACGCCCGTCCTCATCCAGAATACCGACGCAGCCGAAATGTTTGCGGGAAAGAACGCCGACCGCTTCCGGCATGGCCGTTCCCCTGCCGACCAGCGGCACCCTATCGCCCGTATGCATGATATCGCTGACCAGCGTGAGGCCGGCGCCCAGTTTGCCGCCGGGATGAAACACCTTAAAATCACCGGCGGTGAAATTGCGCGCTTCCAGGAGAGCGACGGCAAGGGCATCGCCCAATGCCAACTGCATCAATGTCGAGGTGGTGGGCGCAAGACCGAGCGGACAGGCTTCCTGTTCATTGGGAACCAGA
This sequence comes from Rhizobium nepotum 39/7, assembly GCF_000949865.1. Classification (GTDB taxonomy): domain Bacteria; phylum Pseudomonadota; class Alphaproteobacteria; order Rhizobiales; family Rhizobiaceae; genus Agrobacterium; species Agrobacterium nepotum. The sequence goes on from NZ_JWJH01000038.1 coordinate 14,995, forward strand.
AGCACGATATCGGAGGCTTTCGCCAGCGATGAATTCTCAGAACAGGTGAGCGCGATCAGCGGAATGGAGAAACGACGCGAATAGTTGATGATGCTGCGCAGCTCCGCGCTTTCACCACCTTTGGAGATCGCCAATACCACATCATCGCCACCGATCATGCCCAGATCGCCGTGGTTGGCCTCCGCCGCATGCACGAAAAAGGCAGGTGTTCCCGTGGAGGCAAAGGTGGCCGCGAGCTTCGCGCCAATATGGCCGCTTTTGCCGACGCCGGTAATGATGAGGCGGCCATTCGACTGGCCGATGGTCTCGATCGCCTTGCAGAAAGGTTCGGAAAGGCTGTTCCTGAGAGCGGCCTCAAGGGCGGCAAGGCCAGCCCGCTCCATCGAAATCGTCCGCACGGCGGATTCGATGGCATTGTCTTCGACCAGTTTGACGGCGCGCGTAATCATGGCCGACTGATACTCTTTCAACCGGAATATGTCTACTCTCCAGCCGGCGGTGCTGCTTTTTTAGGGCGGCAACTTAGTGCAGCAAGTCCGGCGGAGACATCTCCTCCATCGTTCCAAGCCGCTTGAAAGGGATGTTTTCCTCGTCGACCAGATATCGTCCGACAGTCCGTACCCATAAGACCGAGCCATCGTTACGGCGCACGGCATATTCCTGGCTGTAGAAGCTTGCAGCCTTCAGGGTGATCAATGCGGTCTCTATCACGCGATTTCGATGATTCAGATCCACTTTTTCGAGCATCTGGAAAATGCTGATACCCTGCATCGCCTGTCTCTGCGGAATCCCGAAGAGTTCAGCGCAGACTTCGTCCAGATAAAATAGGTCGTGGGTAATATCCCAGCAATAAAAGCCGACCTTCTTGATGTTCAAAACGGGATTCATGAAACGACGCTGTCACATAAAATAAAATCAATAGGATTTTCTGAGCAATAAAGGATCAGTCTCTTTCAATAATAAGGCGATTCCGCACCAGATTGAAACGTTTAAATCTTACATATTAGAAATATTTAGCACTCGCAGCATATTTTCTCCCGCTGCGCGGGTGGAAACCGCCGAACCGAACGACCACGGCCTCGATTTTTTTCGCCCTCGCCGGCGCGCTAAATCCGGCAATCTTTATCAACTGTTAACCATAAAAATCCTATTGTTAAAGCGATATTAAAACTTGCGTCGCCTGTCTGGTCACCGGTTTGTCCACGTCATTTCATCGGCCTGCCGCTCATTCGGCCCCCAAGGAAATGCTTTGGCGACTTTCGATCCGGCATCGGCCAAATTCGCCGGGTGAAGAGGAATGAATGTGAAGGGCACCGCCACACGTCTGCCGACGTCGCGGAAAGCAGCAGCCCTGCTGCTTGCCTGCACGCTTCTCTACTCGCCGCAAGCCGCTTTCGCGCAGACTGCGTTGACGCCCCGGCCGGGCGTGGTTCCATCCACCGACGCGACACCTTCGGGCAATCCGGCAACGGACAGCGAGGCAAGCACTGCGCGCGTTGCGCCCCCACCACAATTATGGCGCCCCTCGAACAATCCCGGCGACCCGATCTCCGAACAGCAGGAAGATGCAGGCCAGCCTTATGCCGACGCCGAGAACCCCTATGAGCCGACGGTGGACGGTGGTGAAAATCCGCGAATAGCAACCGAACCGGGACAGACACCCGGCATCCGGCTCGGCACATTTCTGCTGCGGCCTTCGATCAGCCAGACGATCAATACGGAAAAACAGACGAATACCGGCGGCCCCTCAAGACGCAATTATCTGACGACGGGCATACGCGGTACGCTGACCAGCGACTGGTCCCGCCACGCGCTGACTGTCACAGGCGACGGCGCCTGGGAGAGAAATTTCGGCAGCAAGAACGGCGAGGAACCGCGGGCAAGGATAGAGGCCGATCTGCGGCTCGATCTCGGCGAAGAAACAAGGGCCAATCTCAAGGCCGGTTATGAATTCAGCCGTGAGGGCACAACGGACCCCAACGCCTTGACCGGCGCTTCCGTGCAGGGCGGAGAACACCGTTTTACGACCGGCGCCTCGATCGAGCGGGATTTCGGCAAGCTGCGCGGACTGGCGGCGCTCGATCTCTCGCGAACAGTCTATACGGATGCGAAGGGCCTGAACGGCCAGCCGATCAGCCTCAGCGATCGCGATCAGAAAGACGCGAACCTGCGCGGTCGCATTGGCTACGAATTGTCGCCGGCCCTGATCCCCTTCCTCGAACTGAACGCGGGAACGACCAAATATGACCGGCGTCTGGACAATTCCGGTTACGCCCGATCCTCGAATTCCTACGGTGCCAAGATCGGAACCGAAGTCGATCTTGGCGAGAAGACCCGAGGCGAGGCGGCCATCGGCTATCTGCGCAAGCAATATGACGACGATCGCCTTGCCGCCATCGGCGCGCTGACGCTGGACGGTGAACTGAACTGGTCGCCCCAGCGCGGCACAAACGTCAATCTCGGCCTGCGCACGATGATAGAGGATTTTGCCGGCGGCCCGCAGGGCGGCTGGATTTCCTATCGGCTCGATGCCGGCCTCACGCACGAATTGCGCAGCGATCTCGTCGCACGATTGACGGGGCAGATCGTCCACCGGACATTCCCCTCCTCCGACACCGAGAATGCCGTGGAATATACCGCAGGTGCAGGCCTGACCTGGGGGCTGAACCGCTATCTCGACCTGACAGCTGACGTCAGCTACCAGTGGACGCCGGTTTATGACAGCAGCGAACTACGCGTCGGCGCAGGGCTCGTTCTGAAACGATAAATTGCCTCAAAACAGAAATCCCGGCACAAGGCCGGGATCCCATGGCATATTTTTTGGCTGAATTACTTCAGGCCTTCGATCAGGGCCTTGATTGGCTCCTCGATCGCGGGACGGATATCGGCGCGTTCGAGAGCGAAGGCGACGTTGGCCAGAATGAACCCATCCTTGGCGCCGCAATCGAATGTCTGACCGCGGAAATGATAGCCGGCGAATTCCTGCGACTTGGCAAGCGTCAGCATGCCGTCCGTCAGCTGGATTTCGTTGCCCGCGCCCCGTTCCTGATTTTCGAGAATATCGAAAATCTCAGGCTGAAGAATATAACGACCGTTGATATAGAAATTCGACGGCGCCGTCCCCTTGGCAGGCTTCTCGACCATTTCGGTGATCTTGAAACCTTCGCCCACCGCATTGCCCACGCCGACGATGCCGTATTTATGTGTCTGATCGGGAGCGCATTCCTGCACCGCGATGACGTTGCCTGCGGTCTGGTCGTACAGTTCGACCATGCCCTTCAGGCAGCTTTTCTGCGAATGCATGATCATGTCGGGCAACAGCACGGCGAAAGGTTCGTCACCGACGATATCACGTGCGCACCAGACCGCGTGGCCGAGACCAAGCGGCACCTGCTGGCGCGTGAAACTTGCCGTGCCCGCCTTGGGCAGAAGGCCGGCCAGCAATGTCAGCTCGGCGTTCTTGTTGCGCTCGCGCAGCATTTGTTCGAGTTCAAATTGAATATCAAAATAATCTTCAATCACCGCTTTGCCACGGCCGGTGACAAATACAAAATGCTCGATGCCCGCTTCCGCCGCCTCGTCGACGACGTATTGAATGACCGGCTTGTCTACGACAGTAAGCATTTCTTTCGGAACCGCCTTGGTTGCAGGCAGGAAACGCGTACCAAGACCTGCGACCGGAAATACGGCCTTCCGAATTTTCTTCTGTTCTACCACATATCCCTCCTGAGAGATAAAACTTGATCACAATCCCCGCACGACGTTGTTATTTCAAAAATAACAACGTTTTGTAAAGGGTGACGCTACCATCTATTAATGGTAAAGAATTTGTTGATATTCTTTTGTTATCCATGACGACGACCGATGCGTTTTCGCAATCGAAATGATATTCGAGAGAACGAAAGACTGACGATGACAAAGATGATCCTTTCAAATGTCCGCAAATTCGGCTGCATGATGGTTGCAGGTCTGGCGATCTCGCTGGCCCCCGTCTCGGCCCGGGCCGATGCAGGGTTCAAGCAGTGGATCAACCAGTTCTACGCAACAGCGGCGAAAGAAGGCATTAGCAAGGCAACCTATCAGAAAGCCTTTGCTGGCGTCAGCGAGCCAGATCCGGATGCGTTGCGCAAGGCGACCTTTCAGCCGGAATTCACCACCCAGATATGGGATTATCTCGATTCCCGCGTCAATCCGTACACGGTGCGTATCGGCCGCGAAATGAAGATGAAACATGCGACGACCCTGAACTGGATCGAGCGCAATTTCAACGTCGACAAACATATCATTCTCGCAATCTGGTCGATGGAATCGAATTACGGCGCGGTTCTCGAAAAGCCGGAGCGCCTGCACAATATTCCGCAGGCCTTGGCCACACTCGCCTATTCCGATCCCAAACGCGCCAAGTTCGCACGCACGCAATTGATCGCCGCTCTCAAAATCCTGCAGTCCGGTGATGTCACGCCGAAGCAGCTGACGGGTTCCTGGGCTGGTGCGATGGGCCACACCCAGTTCATTCCGACCAGCTATCTGCTTTATGCGGTGGATGCCGACGGCAATGGCAAGCGCGACATCTGGCACTCGGTTCCCGACGCGCTGGCGACGGCTGCCAATCTTCTTTCCAAGAACGGCTGGGAACCCGGCCGGACCTGGGGTTATGAAACCGCTGTTCCGCGTGGCGGTGCGCGTTACGAAGGCCAGACGAAGTCCATTGCGGAATGGGCGAAGCTCGGATTCTCGCGCCCGAACGGCAAGAATTTCACGCGCGGCTCCGACCGCGCCATGCTGAAATTGCAGGGCGGGGCAAACGGTCCCGGTTTCCTGATGATGAAAAACTTCTTCACCATCAAGAAATACAACGCATCCGACAGCTATGCGCTGGCCGTGGGCCTGCTCGCGGACGAGATCGCCGGTTATGGCGGCGTGCAGCAGAAATGGCCACGCCCGGACGGCACGCTGGATATTCGTGAAAAATTCGAACTCCAGACCCGCATGAAGGAACTGGGTTATTACGATGGCGAGGTCGACGGCAATTTCGGCTCCGGTTCGAAGGCCGCCATCAGCGCCATCCAGTCGCGCATGGGCATGGAAACCGACGGCCAACCGTCGCAGCGATTGCTGAAAGCCCTGCGCAATTGATAATGTACCGGTAAATTCGGTGACGATCATCAACGTCGCCGAACAATCCGGAAAGGTCGATATCATGAGTAGGAAACCTGCGGCGAAAAGCGGAAGGACAGGCTGGCGCATCTGTGTCGTCCTTCTTTGTGCTGCCATCTGCACCCCGCTCATTCCTTCGCAAACCTTTGCCCAGGAACAGCGGCGCACCCTGTTCGAAATGCTGTTTGGCAGGCCCGTTGGCCGCGAGGACGCGCCAACCCGCGAATATCGGCCCCGGAGCCGCCGGGACTTTCCCGCCGCGCCACGCGAAAGATCGGTCACCCGCCCCCAACCCGCCCGAAAGACGCC
>NZ_JWJH01000039.1 GCF_000949865.1 Rhizobium nepotum 39/7
CAAATGTCAAAACTTTCTCTCTGCCATGGTAGGTGGCCATGGCGAGATTTTCTCAAAACAGGCGCTGAAACGGAGATATTGTTCGGGAGCCTTTTTTGCCGCGCGGCCGCAGGCTATGAATTGCCCGCTTGGGCAACCCCGCCGTCAAGGCGGAACTGCTGATGATGGTTTTCGCACCGATGTCAACGCTGGATTTGCCCGTTGAAACTTCAACAGTCCCGAAGCTGGACATGTGGGCGGTGCAGGCGGTCGAGCCGTTCGGCGGAAGGGATCTCTGCCTGTTGATAAGCACCGGCGCGGCTGAGACAGATGGTATCTTGGTGGAGGATGGCGCGGACCGGCAACCTCGCCTTTAGTGTCGCCGCATATGAAATATTACCCGTTCAGATTGCGGGTGTTGCATTATAGACGCCTTATTGGTTTATGTTAAAGTTCTCATGCAAATCAGAGGGGACGGAATTGACATGCGGAACACTCACAGGCGACTCCTGAACGTCCTTTCCACGTCCACGATGCTGGCTTTCATGGCGACACCGTCCTTGGCCCCGACCTTCGGTATGCGGGCCTCGACCGACTTCCTGATCAGCGATGTGAAGGCTTCCGCCCGAGGCATGATCGGCTGGCGCCACGCATACGGTGACGTAACGCCGGGGCTAAGCCAGGCCTTTGCCGGCGGGGACGTGTTTTCGATCGCCGGCGTGCCTGTCGCCAGAGACGCCGCCGTACTGGAAGCGGGGCTGGACTTCGCCGTCACGCCTTCCGCCACAGTCGGTGTCAGCTATCAGGGCCAGCTTGCAGCAGACGCCCGAGACCACTCTGTAAAGGCGCAACTCAACGTCAGGTTCTGAAGAATTTGACGGGACAGTATCATCTGTAAATTTCGATGAGCAGAATGTGGCGATGTCGCGCATGCGATACGACAGTTTTCGGGGTCATCAAGCCGCAGGCACTAGCGCAGAGTGCCATGCGGTTTGTCTTGCCTTGTCGTAACCTGTTGTGAAAAAATGGATGAGGGCCCTGAATCTGAAAGTCCTCACAAACCTCGATCTTGAGGTCAGGACGGCGTCGAAGCCTCCCCCGAGCCGTCTGCGTTCTGCGTTCATCAAGGCGACTCTCTAAATCGCCAGTCTGCGCAATTGTTGCGACAGCAGATCCATGAGGCTGACGGTGACGACGATGATAATCAACATCGCCGAAGCCTGCGGATAATAAAAGCCCCGAATATTTTCAAACAGCACCTGACCGATCCCCCCTGCCCCGATCACACCGAGTACGGTGGCGGAACGAATGTTGGATTCCAGGCGGTAAAGCGAAAACGAGATCCAGAGCGGGAGGACCTGAGGAATGACGCCGAACAGGACCTGCTGGATACGCGACGCACCGGTGATGCGGATCGCCTCGACCGGTCGCGGATCAATGGCCTCAACGGCTTCCGAAAACAGCTTTGCCAGAATGCCGGTTGTGTGGATGAACAGCGCCATGACACCGGCAAAGGGGCCGAGACCAACGGCAACGACGAACAGAACGGCAAAAACGACTTCATGAATAGCCCGGAACCCGTCCATCAGGCGGCGCACCGGCTGCAGGATCCACCATGGCGCCATATTGTGCGCCGACAGAATACCAAACGGAATGGACAGGAAAACGGAAAGAACCGTACCCCACAGTACGATCTGAACGGTAACCACCATCTCTTCCAGATAAAACCGCCAATCGCTGAAATCGGGATTGAGGAACCCCTTCGCATATTCGGCCATGTTGGCGGAGTCGGTGAAGAGATAGGTCCAACGCCCCATCTCGGCCGGTCCCCAGCTAAGCGCCAACGCGGCAAGGAGCGTCAGCATAAGCACAGCGTTGCGTGCGCGGCTGTGGTCGCCCGGTGCGGAAGCGGCCTGGGTCGGGATGGTCATGTCGCTCATAGATGTCGCTCCTGTCGGAAAGGGACAGGCCGCTCGGGCCCATCCCCCATATGCTTGCTTTTCAATTGGAAACCTTGGCGAGTTCGGCTTCGTATTTCGCCTTCCGTGCCGACAGGTCCCTGATCTTTGCTTCCTTGGCAGCAGCGTCCAGTCTGGTGTCGCCCTCTGCCTGGCTGATCGACTTGGTCAGTTCCATCACGCGGATCGGCAGGAGCTGGCTGTCGTCCGATGCGCGGAACGGTGCCCATTTGAGGTCGGCGAGGATTTTCCTCTCGTCTTCGACGTTACCCTTCGATTGAACCGTGCCGAAGGTAAGGAAGAAGTCGCGGATCTTGGTCCTGGCGTCCTCAGACAAATCCTTGCGCCAGACGATCGGGTCGGACGGGATCAGCGGCGAACGCCAGATTTCACGGATTTTTTCAAAGGCTTTCGGGTTGTTCTGCTTGATCAGCGCCATGTTTTCGGTGTTGTTGGCGGCAGCATCAACCTGGCGGTTGGCAACCGCCATGGCGTTGGTTTCGTGATTGGCGTTGGTGACGTTCTTGAAGCATTTCTTCGGATCGATGCCGTTCTTGGAAAACACGAAGGTCATCGGCACGAGATAACCCGAGGTCGAGTTGACATCCCCAAGGCCGAAGTTGAGGGACTGATCGCATTTGAGGAGCTGATCGATGTTCTGGATCGGCGAGTCCTTCGGGACGACGACGACCGACCAGTAGCCCGGCTCACCCGTGACGGCAACGCTCTGCACGAAGACTTCGCCATCGGCTCTGTCGACGGCTTCCATGGCCGACTTGTTGCCGTACCAAGCCATCTGCACCTTGTTGAAACGCATACCCTCGATAATGCCGGCATAATCCGAAGCGAAGAACGGTTTCACATCCAGCCCCGTCTTTTCTCTCATGGCATCGAGCAGCGGCTGCCAGTTGCCCTTGAGATTCTGCTGGGATTCGGTGGAGATGATGCCGAAATTGATGGTTTCCGCCGCGAAAGCGGCGGTGCTCAGAGTGAAGACGACGGACATCGCCGCCATGCTTTTCAGGATCGCGTTCATCGTGTTTTCCATGTTTGAGAGTTTTTTAGGCCGGCAGAGGCTCGGCGTGGCGTCGTTGAAGCTCCGTCGGAGCAGGAGCGGAATGACCGGCCGGTGCGTCCGGCAGGACCAGTTCTTCCGAGGCCGCACCATAAAGTTCGGCAAGGAATTCATTTGAGAGGGCCGTCGATGGGCCATCATAGACGACCGCGCCGTCACGCATCGCAATGGTGCGCGGGCAGTAACGGCGTGCGTATTCCACCTGATGAAGGGATACGAGCACGGTAATGCCGTCTTTGCCGTTGATATCGGCGAGAACGTCCATAACACGACGCGCAGACGATGGATCCAGCGCCGAAATCGGTTCATCTGCAATCAGGATTTCAGCTTCCTGAACGAGAGTGCGAGCGATCGCTGCACGCTGCTGCTGACCGCCCGAAAGTGTTGACGCGCGCTGCCAGGCCACCTGCGGGATTCCGACCCTCGCCAGCGCTTCGTGTGCTTTGTCTTTTTCGGCACGACTGAAGATACCGAGGGTCCCGCGCCACCGTGGCGTCCGGCCGAGGTGACCGACCAATACGTTGGTGAGGACGCGGAGCCGGCCCACAAGGTTGAATTGCTGGAAGATGACGGCGATAGCGCCTTGCTTCGGCATATGCTTTCTTCGACCTCCCATCTGGGAAACCCTGCCAAAGACTTCGATCCTTCCTGTTCCGGCATCGCTCGGTTCCAGCCCGGCGATATGGCGGATGAGCGTACTCTTGCCCGAACCGGAAGCCCCGATCAGAGCCACCATCTCCCCGCGTTCAACCTTCAGGTTGACACCGGCGAGTGCACAGGTTCGCCCGAAGGTTTTCGAAAGGTCAGCTACCAATATTGCATTCATTCCGTCAATTTCCTTCAATCTTCTTCGCACGCACCATCGTACTGCACCGCGTAGACTGACGTTGCAGGTCGTTATCAGCTATATTTACTTGCTAAACACTTTGACATCACATTGCGAAGAGCGAACTATACGATCAAAAACATGGCGAGTTTATACTTTGCTGCTCATGACAGTTCGATGACAAACGGCCCCCGCCGGCGCGGTCCGTCGATCCAAATTATCTGTACTATCCATAGACAAAATCTATAGGACGTTTTTCACGTCGAGAGGCGAACGCGGCAGATGCCGTTTTGGAGGTGAGATTTTTCGCGGTGAGGTGCCATGTACTTGTATATGTGAAAACTCACATATAGCCTCGACCGAGATTTCCTGCAGCAGGAGTTAACATGAGCCGAACGATCCTGGCAGCTACATTTTCCTTTGCGGTGTTGGGAGATACAGGCACAGCGCATGCGGATGTCCCGTTCTTCAATGCGACCTGCCCGGGTCACGTCGAGGTGCATGCGGACGAAGGTGGTCCAGTCTATCTGGATGGCAACGAGGCGAAACTGCGTCGCTTCAATTCAAGCTACTACGAAGCCAGTCACGGCCCGATGACCGTGTCGATCGGCGTCAATCCAGACGGCAGCGTCGCAGTCTCCTATACGCGTCAGGGGTCCGGAAATGGCATCTGCCAAATCAACGCGCATCAACGTCACGGCCGCAAGACCGAGGAAGTCGAGCGTCGGCAGGACCTTGAAATCAGCCTGATCGACATGCCACGTTTCTGCGCGGGCGAGGCTTCCTCCACTTTTGAGCGGCGGCCAAATCAGATCACGACCAATTCGGCTTACAAGATCGGCGCGCGCTACGTTGTGCAAGGCTGGTTTGACGGCCAGCGCGGCTCGACCTTCTTTAATTGCTACTTCAATGAGCGGGGGAGTTTCGTCGAGGTCCGCTGAAGTGCGACTGCGGAAGGCATGCCACTATAGGGCTACGAAAGCTCGGCGTTTAACGGGACGAGCGGAAAATGCAGTTTTCCAGGAGTGAAGACCGCCACGTGCCAGCGCACAAACACAGGAACCCGATTTCCAGCTCACACGATGTGCGCGGCAAGAAAAAGTCTGACGGTCGCCGGAGCGAGATGAGTTCTCGAAATGGGAATCCAGAAGGCCGATCTTTAAAGCCTGCCGGACAACGACCCGCATGAGGAGCATGGTTTCGGGGCCGTGACCGTTGAAGGGCATAAGGTGTTCTGTGCGTAGCGGCAATCTAAGTGAGATTCGTCTCATCCTGATCGCCGCGCTATAGTTCTGGAAAATCGACTACTACGACCTGACCATACGATATGGCTCGGAATGGAGTTGCCCCTTAAAAACCGGACATTTTCAGGATTGAGCATTTCGGCTCAGGAACTCTCGTGGAGATTGATATCCTAAAGCCTTGTGCGGGTGAAGATTGTTATAGTGCTCGAACCATAATGGCAGTTGAGCCATGACGGTTTCGGCATCTGGGGTCGGGTTGATCCGGACATAGTCGCGCTTGAATGTTTTGACGAAAGCCTCAGCCATTCCATTTGACTGCGGGCTACGCACTGGTGTTCTGCACTGTTCCATACCGATATCCCGGAGCAAGGACGCGGTGCTTTTCGCAATGAAGCATGAACCATTGTCGGTAAGCCACTGGATGGGCTCTGCCAGCATATTGATGCGCCCGAAGCGGTTTTCTACCGCCGTGATGACAAGATCCTGCACGTCTTCGCTCTTGATGCCTTCTGTCGTGGCCACATGAGCGATTGCTTCCCGGTCACAGCAGTCGAGCGCAAAAGCAACGCGGACCTTTTCCTTGTTGTCGCACGTGATTTCGAAGCCGTCGGAGCACCATCTGGTATTGGAGCGCTCAACGGTCACTTGCCCGTCGTGTCTGCGTTCACCGGCAGCTCCGGTATGGCGCTGAAGGAGCAGATCATGCTGCTTCATCACGCGATAAACACGTTTGGCGTTCGGCCATGAACGCCCCTGTTCACGGGCCTTGCGCCTTAGAATGGCATGAACGCGCCGATAGCCATAGGTCGACATTTCTTCAATAACCGCCTTGATCTGAGCAACCAGATCAGCGTCGGGAAGCGGAGGTCTCCCTCGGGCTCTGGAAAGGGTGCCTGTGGCGCGCGCAGCGATATTCGACCGGGCAACGCCTAACGTCTCGCATAGCGCCTTCATCGCAAAACGTCTTTCGGCAGCGAGATTGAGTGTAGCAGTCGTTTTTTTGGGCCGTTGGCGATTTCGAGGGCCTCCTTGAGGATTTCCCCTTCCATCGTCTTTTTGCCCAGCAGGCGCTGTAATTCCTTCACCTGAGCCTGAAGCGCCCGGTATTCCGAGGCAGGGACAACCTCCTCTTCGGCTGCCGTTGCAACCAATGCACCCTGTGAGGCAAGTTTGCGCCACGCGAACAGCTGGTTAGGCGCAATGCCATGACGACGGGCGACTAGACTGACCGTCGCGTCCGTCTCGTAGGTTTCGTGGACAATCGCAAGCTTCTCCGCTGTACTCCAGCGTCGACGCCGCTCAGGGCCGGAAAGAATTTCCATCTTAATGCTATTACCAGTCATAATGTGAACAGTAGTCCTATCACTTATTTAAGTGGCAGAAACTGTCCGGCAATTAGGGGGCTATTCCACGGAAGCCCCGATAACCCTGCTATCACTAAGCGGGTACTTACCATCTTGCTTGCAGAGGAGTATTATGGCGAGCAACGGAAGATGAGCAGGAAGGCGTTAAATTGACGCCTTCCATCTTGTGGGCCTGCCCCGCGCCGCTGCGAACCGCGTGGGGCGGTAACGAGGAACACCCTGAACCCTGCCCTCGCGCTCCCTCCCCTACCTTCATACGGAACGCACGGACAGGTGCAGTCGGTTCCGCCCCTCCTATTGAGGCGCCTGCGGCTGCGCTCTTACCGCCCTTAGAGTGACGAGAATGCCCAAAATCCTGCTCAGTGGCGGCGCGATGCTGATTTCTCCGGTACTCTTCATCGTCCCCCACAGGGCCTTCGCTTGCTGCGCAACGCGGGCGCCCCTCCCCTTGAGCGGCCATACAGGCCGTAGCATGTCGAGCGTCCCGGCGGGCGGGACGTAGCGCCCATCACTCGAAGAGAGCCGATCCGGGTCAGAGACATGCAAAGAGACGCGGCTCCCGCACCATGTTCAGCTTGTGGGGGGCCGAGGGGCATTGCCCTTCTTCCCCAAACAGGTGCTCCGCCCAGCTTCCTCCACTGCGTTCCGTGCAGCCGGCTCCCCGCGAACCCTCCCTTCCAGCCCCGCCGCTGAGCCCTCTTGAACTGCCACCGCCGGTGTAACGCTACCCTGAACATATTTTGTTAACGGGCGCCCCCTATTTCCGCTCGCCCTCGGCACTGGTGCCGAGAGAAACGGAATGAGCACGACCAAACACAGAAGTGCCGCGGCTGGTGAAACGGGCGGCGATGGCCGCCGGCGTTCGTGGTGACCTCAGCGAGATTGAGCGCGCTTTCAAATTTTCCGGCACTCACTCAGAGCCGGTCTCGCCTCCTCTGCCGAGGTCGACGAGCGTTATGTTCAGAAGCATCTGAGGCACACGACCGCCGAGATGACGCGGCGGTATCAACGACGGCGGGACCGGTTTCGAGTTAACCTGACGAAGGCCTCGGGGCTTTAGCTGGCTTCTTTGGCTGCTTGCGAGGTATTAACGGTCGCCTCAGCCTCATTTAGGCCATCCTTATTGCGTTGCAATAACCTGGATTCGGTTGAAAGAGCTTGTCATGGCGGGTACCGCAGCGATTTCGAGGATCGTCGGGATAGATCTCACCCGGTCGGTCGCTATCTTTTTTGCAATGCTCAGTCATGTCTGGGTCGTCACCGCAATGGATCACTTCTGGAGCGGCCCGTCTGCAGACTTATTGCGCGCGCTGATGGCGCTGGCGACGCCGATCTTCATCCTGCTTTTCGGCACGATGCTCGAAATCATCTATCGGCCCAAATTTGTCCCGGGTGAACAGGGGCTCGTTGCCATGCGGCTGTTTTCGCGTGCCATACAATGCTGGCTGCTATACTGTCTGTCGGTCGTAGCGCTGTATCTGGTCCCAGACGGATATTCGCTGAAATTCTCGATCGCGACCATGATGCTCCTGGGAGTTACACCATTCACCGACATTCTGAAATTCTATGCCGTCGTTCTTTTCCTTGCCCCAATCCTATTGCTGTTGCGCAACAGAACCGGCCTGCTGCCGCTTCTCTTCGCCGCGGTCGCAGTCCATGCAGCCCATCCGATCCTTCGGGCACTGCCGAGCCCTATCGATTTTCAGATGAACATGTACGCAGAGAGGGTAGCGACGTTTTTGTTTGGTATCGGCGACGCTAAGCTCGGCGGCCCGTCGATCCTTCACGGACTTAGCCTGATCATCGGAGGAATGGCATTTGGGAGGCTCATCGCAGGTGACCGAGCCGCTCGTTCTGCAACAACGGGCAATATTGCTAAAAGAGCCTCGTTTCTGTTGGTCGCCTCAACTCTGGCATTAGCACTCGGTGCTCTTTTAAGCCGTGAAAGTTTGTTGGCGGAACTTGGCGACATGTCGTTGCGAATGGATAGCGACCCGCTTTATTTTGCTGCCGGCCTTTGCGGCGCGGTTGCCCTTACCTCCCTGGCCGTGCTCGCCACTCAGGGATTGTCTCACGAGGGAAAGAAGAAGCTGGAAAAGCTCGTGTTTTTCGGGCGTACCAGCCTGTTCACCTTCGCCTTCGGCAACATGATCCTTTACGCTTGGCGCGATACGCCGGACACCCTTGGATCGGCCGTTCTTCAGGCTGCGCTGGTGAGCGTAGTCATTATCGGGCTAAGTTACCTGTTCGACCGGGAAATGCGTCGCGGCGGGACACCGGCCACGGTTGTCAGATTTCTTCAGGCGAAGATCACATCATTCGTCAAGATGCTGATGGCTTTGAGTACCCCCAGAGCGGAACAGACCTGATCTCTTAGAAAATGCCGCAGGGCTGTTGATTATCGCACGAATTTGACCCACTTTTCATTTCGGAGCGATCCGCCCACACCGCCAAAAGAGGTTTCCAGTCAACACCCTAGATGAGTTCAGGTGGCACGCCCACTACACGTGGGGTGCGACCACCGCTGTGCTGGACATCCAGCCTGTAAACAAAAACTGACCAGCTGCGCTGTTCAAGCGCACGACACAAGAGGATATGACCGTGGCAACACCCCGACGACCGTCCAATCCGAAAGACGCAGCCGAGGCGCTGTTCAAACCGGCAAAGAAGGTCGCAGCGCCGGCCGTTGAACGGCCTGTAATCCCTAACACCAAGGAGCTTGTATCATTGAAGATCGACAGCGATGTCCTCGCGCATTTTCAGGCGGACGGTCCGGGCTGGCAAGAGCGCATCAACGATACCTTACGAGCCGCAATGAATGTGTCCAATTAAGCTCTTGATAGGAATTGAACCGCCCACCCGTTGATCCCCTCCCGTTCCCGTGTCGAAATTCGAGCTACCCGCGGAGCGATTACGTATTTAGTTGTCTTGACGCCTTTACGTATGCTTCTGCATACCTTGGAGGGAAAGGATGGCTAGAAACTGGACCATTATCTGCTTTGTATCACCACGGTAAACCCGACGTGTGAGATGGTGATGCAGGCCACATTCAGAGTTACATATGGGCGGCGCACGGCTTAAAGAAACCTGCGAACAAAGGCTGTATGGTGGTTACGAGTGTACGCTTCGACGAAGCTACAGGCCCGGCCGTTTCGAACTGTCCACCAAATGCTGTGCCATCGCGTGTCTTCAAAAACGTCGCCGCCGAATACATCAACTCTTCGAAATCGTCCAGACCAACGCCATCGGCGCGCATGACTGCACGAATTAGTGGATCTCTGAAAATCTCAGCGAGCGTCATCTCGTCCGTCGTGTGTTTCATCGCAGTCTCCTTTCGATAATTCCTAAGCTTTGAAAGCGGGCCGTTGCTTGACAGGCTCACGCCGAGGTGTTACCGGTAAGTAACATTTGAATAGTTACTGACCAGTCACACTCATGTCAACACCGCTTCAGGATAAAAATTAAACTCATGAAATCCGAGAAATCTGATCGCGCTTCCGAGCAGAAAATCGCACCTCGTGACCGGATCGTGTCAACGGCCTGTCAACTGTTTCGTGAGCATGGGATACGCGGCATTGGTGTTGATGCCATTGCCGAAGCCGCCTCGACCAACAAGATGACGTTATACCGACATTTTGGTTCTAAGGACGATCTTGTGTGTGAAGCGCTCAAGCACAGTTCTCGAACGCTCGAGAAAGGTTGGGAAAATCTCGAAACAGAGAACCCAGGCGACCCGAGGGCTCAGCTTAAGGCATGGGTTAAAGCGCGCGCACAATGTCTTTCCAGCGAGCCCTATGGATGCGATTTGGCCAATGCTGCGGTAGAGTTGAAGGAGCAAGGACACCCTGCGCATGCGATAATAGAAACGTTGAAGCTGGAACAGCATTCCCGGCTTGCCGATCTTTGTCGTTCGACAGGTGTAAGCGATCCTGAACTTTTGGCTGATACGCTATCCATGCTGTTGGAGGGAGCGCGCGTCAGCAAACTTGCAGCCGGCAAAGAAGGTCCGTCGATGCAGTTTACGCGTGCGTGTGAAGCGGCGATGGTCGCGTTTGGTCTGGGTGCGCAGGCTTCTCCCTGATCCTGGTGGAGCAAGGAGGAAGTGCTACTGAGAGAGCGAAGGCAGCATGTTGATCGGCCAACTTAAATAACCGTCAAATAGACCTCGCCCCGTTCGTCGGATGTTGTTATCGAACTTTCACGCTTAAGGTCTTGAACCAGTTCGAACCCATAACCCATTATTCGAAAAACTAAGCCTCTGTAACTCTGCAACGGGGAAGTCGGCCCTCCGCCTGACGGCTTCTGACGCACCGGCACTTCGCGTTGAACCCTTCTTTCGAATGCGCTGCTGCAGCTTGTTTCGGTTGGAGCGAGATTGATCCTACCTTTGCGTGACACTGGCGAGCGGGGCCGCCTCCCCCTCAACCGCAAGACACGCGCCGGTCCATGCACCTTGATCGACGCCAAGTGTTGTCTGAAGCCAAGCGAAAGTGAGACGCTTCGTTGCTTCCAGAACGTCAGGCGCTTCGGTCTCGGTTTCTCTTGCATCCAGTCCGGCGATCCCACCCAGCCCGTGCCCGACGCCGCGCAGCATCAAAAGCGCTTCTGCCCCCGGCGCATCATGGAAAGCATCCGCATGCCATTCAGGACCACGTGGCGTGAAATGCGGATCGTCCATATCACCGCAAACGACGAGGCTTCGTGTCGTCATGGTCGAGAAGTCAACGTCAAAGAACGGAAACCGGACAGCGTTCTCCTCGGTCATGTCCTTTCCGCCGCGTCCGGGCGCAGCCAGCAGGATACCTGCCGAAATGCGTGGATCGGAGAAATCCTGGTCATTCAGCTGCGCGCCCAACAGGAGCCCGACCGTGTGCCCGCCGAAGGAATGACCAGCCGCACCGATGCGGGAGGGATCCATCCGGCCTGCAACGGAGGATGCCTGCCGTTCCACTTCCGGCAACTGGTCGAGGATCGACTTTATCTCCTCGACGCGCTCGCGCCAGAAGAATGGCGCGCCGGGTGCATCGGAGGGCAAGCCGCCAATGCGCGAACTTGCATGTGTCGGCTGGATCACCACGAAGCCGCGTTCCGCCCAGAACTGGGCCAGGGGGGCGTACCCGTCTTTGGATGGGATATAGTTGGATGGGCCGAACCCATGCGACAAGAGCACGATCGGGAGGCCGCTGCCCGTCGCGGGTGCCGTCAGGCGCAGTTCCAGCGGTTGGCGGTCGGGCATCGGCAAGCGGATCGGGGTGTAGGCCACCGTGAGCGTGGGCTCAGGCGTCGGAATATGTCTGGCGAGATCGATCAGAATGTTCATGGGGCTGCTCCTCAGCATTGGTGTCCCGGCAGGCGTCTTCAGGCCAGCGTGTGGCCAGCCTCGTTGAACCAGATTTGAGCGTCCGCGCCTGCGGGGATCTTCATCGGCGCTTCGGGCTCCGTCACGGCACGCCAGACTGCCTCTGTCACATCCTCCGGCGTCGTGACGTCCGTTCCGGAGCGCAGCGCTGTGAAGACGTCGTGGACGAAGGCGTTGTACGGCTCGGGGATATCCAGTCCCATGCGGGCGATCGCATTCTTCGCGAACCCTGTCGTCGGCGCCGAACCCGGGAGAACAAGTCTGGCCCGGACGCCATACAGAGCGGCTTCAAGAGCGAGACTTTCCGTGAAAGCGTTCAGCGCTGCCTTGCTGGCGCTATAGACGGAGAGTGCGGGCAAGGGCTTGAGGGTAACGCTGGAGCTGACGTTGACGATGACGCCAGAGCGACGGATCCGCATTTGCGGAAGAACGGCTTTGGTCATCGCCATCGCGCCGAACACGTTCGTTTCGAACAGCTCGCGGATGTTTGACATCTCCGCGCCTTCCAGGACGTTGAGCATACCGACGCCGGCATTGTTCACGAGGGCATCAATCGGTCCGGCTGCTTCGACCGCCTTCGTGATGCTCTCAGGGTCGGTGACATCCAATGCCAGGATAGCGAGCCTGTCGTTCCGGGGTATCAGATCGGTCTGCGGCGTGCGCATGGTCGCGACCACGTCCCATCCTGCCGTCACAAATGTCTGCGCGATGGCGAGGCCGAAACCGGATGAGCAACCGGTGATGAGGATGTTTGGCATGTTCTGTCTCCTGACGATTAACTTACCAAGAGATGGACCAGCCAACTCGGACTTGCTATATTTGATTGTCCAATATTCTTTAGCGTGAGTCCGAAACCATGAGCGATCCAATTGCCGAAGTCGTTTCCCTGCTCAAGCCAATCCCGTCGATCTCAAAGCTGGTGACGGGCGGCGGCCACTGGCTCGTCGAGCGCACGGAACTTGGCAGCCCGTTTTATTGCGCCGTGGTCGAAGGCCATTGCCGGATGACGATCACCGACCGGGAGCCGATGCTGCTCACCGCCGGCGACTTCGTGCTGGTTCCAGAAATCTTGTCGTTCACGATGAGCAGCATGGAACCGCCGCCCCGCGGGGCGCTTGCGCAGCGTCTGGAGACCAGCCCGGGTGTCTTTCGGCTCGGAGACCCTGAAGCGCGCGCCGAAATCAAGGCGATGGTTGGTCATTGTGCCTTTGGCTCGGATGACAAGGCTCTTCTCGTCTCGTTACTACCGGAGGTCATCCATGTTCAGGGCGAAGATCGACTGATGATGCTGGTCGGGATGATAAACGACGAAACCAGAGCCGACCGTACCGCGCGTGAGATGGTGCTTCACCGGTTGCTGGAGGTGCTGTTGATCGAAGCGTTGCGCTTAACGGCAAGCGCTGCGGCCCCGCCCGGTCTCCTGCGCGGCATGGCTGACCCGCTACTGGCACCGACCTTGCGCAGGATTCACGCGGATCCCGGCCGCAGCATGACGGTGGAAACACTCGCGCGGGATGCCGCGATGTCCCGTTCGACCTTCTTCGATCGTTTCCGGAGGGAGGTCGGCGTGGCCCCGATGGAATACGCGATCGGCTGGCGTATGGCGCTGGCGAAGGAACTCCTTCGCAAGGATGTTGCCACGGCGGAGATTGCTCAACGCGTCGGCTATGGCTCGGCAAGCGCCTTCAGCGTCGCGTTCAGTCGGCATGTAGGAATGCCGCCCGGCGCTTATGCGCGGGTAAACACTGCTGGGTAACGCTGACGGTGCAAAATGTGGAACGGGGGACAGGGGCCTGAAGCCGTTTTGTGACGGGTGCGATGCACACGATCGATGGCGCATTTGGCGCTTGATAAACAAACTGCTTTGGTGATTTGCGGCCAGTTTCGGGACATCACGATGGTGTTCTTCCCGAAACCGGCGAATACAATGCGACGAAGGAAATTTCGCCGCGATCTTATCGGCTGGGCCTTTGGCGGATCTATCGCGGCATTCGTGCGAAGCCCTTTGCCAGGATTGGCCCGGTTGGCCTGCCTGTTGGTGATCCGCCTGCCTGCTCAAGCGTGATCTCGTAAAGCTGGTCGCTTCTGGGGGTCGGCAGAGCCGGTCCATCAAGACGCGCTGAACGGACGCCATCGATCAGACCGAGCGAGACAGGGCCAACCTCCCTGGAGGGCAATGTCCATACCTGGATCGTCTTGTCTCCAGGCACTGCAAAATCGGCCAGCATCCGCACGGTTGCTCTCTCGTTGCCAAAATCCTCTACAACAGCCTGAACCTCGCCCGCTTCGTTGACGAGGACTGCTATTACCAGCGGCTCCGTTGTCCGTGTCAGGCTGAAAGTGAGGCCGGCGGCGAGTACAACGGTTGCGGCAATGGCGGACACGGCAATGGCGCGCCAGCGGTTTGTCCCGTTGTCGTTTGCCGATTGAGCGGGCTTGAGGGACGCGAATGTCGACGGAAGCGGCAGGCGGGATTCGATGTTGCTCCATAGTTCACCCTTGACGGTTGCCGGCTGGACGGCGGTATCGAGCGGCAGAAAACGCTCACGGCTGGCCGCGATTGCTGCCCGCAATTCGCCATCCGATTCCATTGCGGCCTCAACAGCTACGGCCTCCGACGTCTCCAACAAACCCAAGACATAGTCATCGGCGACGGCGGGAATATCTTTGCGATCCAACATCATCCCATGCACTCCCGAAGCGCCGAAAGGCCGCGCCTGATCCAGGATTTCGTCGTTCCAAGCGGAATGCGC
Source organism: Rhizobium nepotum 39/7 (assembly GCF_000949865.1). Classification (GTDB taxonomy): domain Bacteria; phylum Pseudomonadota; class Alphaproteobacteria; order Rhizobiales; family Rhizobiaceae; genus Agrobacterium; species Agrobacterium nepotum. The sequence continues at coordinate 14,559 of NZ_JWJH01000039.1, forward strand.
AACCGGCCGGCGATTTCGCCGTGGGAATATCCGGCCACGTAGGCCATCAGGATGCCCTGTCTCTTTGCCTCTTCAAGACCGCCGAGACATTCATAAAGGCGTGAATTCCGATCGAGCTTCTGCCATGCGGCCATCACTTCATCCGCCTGCGCGCCGTCGCGAAGCGTTTCAACATCCTCTACGGCGAGTTCACGCCTGCTGTCTCGCAGAAGATTAAGCGCCCGGTTTCTGACGATCGCGTAAATCCAGCCGCGCGCCGACCCCTGGTCTGCCCGATATTGGTGCGCATGGGTCCAGATGCGCACGAAGCTCTCCTGCACCACCTCTTCCGCCAGCTCCCTGCGCTTGACGATGCGCTCCGCCACTGCAATCAGCCGGCCTGCCTCGCGATCGAAAATCGCACGCAATGCGTTTTTGTCCCCTTTTGCGCAGGCAGTAAGCGCCCTGTGTAGATCGTCCGGCACGGAGCCCATCTGCATTTGAAACCTTTCAACGTCTGATCACCAGCACGGTCGGCATGGGCATAATACCCATCGCGGCGGCATATGGATGCATCTCGCAAATATTTTTTCGCTGCTGCATCCAAATGCACTGCATCAGGTGTCTTGAATGGTGGAAGCGTCGAAAGACAAACGCTGGACGCCTTCCGAACGGTTCAACGCACGGGAGAAACACATGAATATCATCCGCTCCACTCTGATCGCCTCCGCCGCTTTCGCAGCATCGGCAAGCATCGCGGTTTCAGCACCGGTCCTCGGGCTGACCGGCGATAAAACGCTCGTCATGTTCGACACTGAAAAACCTGCCGTCACCAAGACAATGGATGTCACCGGCGTCGGCAAGCTCGTTGGCATCGATTTTCGTCCGGGTAACAAGAGCGTCATCGGTGTGACGCCGGATCATCGCATTGTCTCCATCAACCTTGAGACAGGCGCCGCGACTGATGTTGCCAAGATGGACAAAATGCTGGCCGTGACGGAAGCGCCGGTGGTGGTCGATTTCAACCCGGCAGCGGATCGTCTTCGTTTCATGACCGGAACGAACAATCACCGCGTGCATCCCGATACAGGTGCTGTGACGGTCGATGGAACACTCGCTTTTGACGATGGCGACATGCACAAGGGAGAAACGCCAAACATCGTAGCCGCCGCCTATACCAACTCGATAGGCAAGCCGGAAAAGACGGCGATGTACAATATCGACGCGACCATCGGCGCTCTGGTTCAGCAGACGAAGCCGAACGACGGCACACTGAAAGCAATCGGCAAGCTCGGCCTCAAGGAAACGCCGGCTACCTATGCATTCGATATCCACGGCGAGGAAGGCGACAAAAACACCGCATATCTGGCCGCCAGCAACACGCTCTACACAGTCAACCTCGAAACCGGGTCTGCCACCGAAATCGGCAGGATCACAGGCGCAGACAACGGCTTGCGCGACATCACCATCCTCCCTGCCATGTGATTTGCCATCACCGACTGCGCACTTGCGCTATCAAAAAAAGCTGGTCCCATTGTGCGGACCAGCCTTTTTCATTGCACCGGCTATGTCTCCGATCACCTGCTCGGCGTAGCCGACGAGACCCGGCGCAGGACCTGGATTCCAAGCCCGATCCCGATTGTATGCCGCGCCGATTGACAACAGCATGTCGCTGCCGATGGTTTTGGGATATTCGCCGAGCGCCCGAAGATCAGCGTCATCAAGCCACATCACGCACCGCAGAGTGGCGCCATCTGGCCGCAGAAGGCTGTCGGATATGTCCCGGATTTAATAGGATCTGTTCCAGCATGAGAATTAGGCGTCCGCACGGCGTATTCGTTCTAATTCCTTGCAGTTTCATCTAAAATCTCGTCTGTTATACAAATTCGATCTTTTGTCAGCATTGTTAATCCGCAACCGAATGGACGCGCTTCTTTGGGAAACGACCGCCGCAAGACATCCAAAATAGATGCGCCAACGTATTCTCCGGGCTACGTGGTTGCCGTTGCGGACATCCTGCCGTTGGCTCGTGTTCACGGGCCAGTGAAGTGACTGCAAGGCTGACCGACATCTTTCTGAGCAAACGCAGATCGCTCATCTGGAGCGTCATGCGGATCGTTCGCGATCCACAAACGGCAGAGGATGTAGCGCAGGAAACATATGTCCGCGCCAGAAAGGCGATCGAAAACGGCCCGATCGAGCACATCGAGGCGTTCCTCTATCAAACGGCCCGCAATCTCGCTATCAACCACAAGCGGCACCAGGACATGCGCGGCAGCGTGGAACGCAACGACCTGTACGACACCGATGTCGAGAATATCGCTTCGCCATTGCCGTCTCAGGAAGCCGATTTGATTCATCGCCAACGGCTGGAACTCCTCACTGAAGCGATTGCGAAACTACCCAAGCGTGCACAGACTGTCTGGATGCTAAGCCGCATTGAGAAATGGTCGTATCCGCGGATCGCCGAACACCTCGGCGTGTCACCCAATACGGTTTTCAATGATCTGAAGCTCGCCCATGCCCATTGCCTCGACGCCCTGGAAAAAATCGACCGTGGCTGAATTCGTCTCATTACCCGGCTGCTTACCAATGGGAACGGGTAGCGTTGCCATATCGCCTCCGGCGAAGAGGATTTTTGGGAGATTCCGGTTTGTGAAGTGTCTCAGGAATAAGGCGGCCCGATCTGGCGACTGCCGGATAGGGATGGGCTGAGTGGAACGCGACACGCATAGGCGCGAGAATGAAGAGCAGCAATTCGTGCATCCGGATCCAGCAATGGACGCTGCACTGAACTGGCTATTCACGCTGCAAGCCTCGCCCGACGATGCCAACCTTCGCGCTAGGTTAGACGACTGGCTCCGGGCTGATCCTTCGCATTCGCGAGCCTTCGATCTCGCCGTCGGCACATGGGGACTTCCCGAAATGGACATGGTGGCCAACGAGATCGCGACCCGATCCGAACACGCAATTGCTTTGCGCGAGGCTGTTGATCTTCGCCATGCCGGACCAAGACGAAGACTGTTGCCCCGGATCGCGATGGCGGCAGCGGCGGCGGTGCTTCTGGCCACAGGCATTCAGCAATATCCGGACGTCATGCTGCGCTGGCGGGCTGACTATGCGACGCCCACAGGTCCGCATGAAGAGGTCTCGCTGCCCGACGGATCACGGATGATCCTGAACACCGCATCGGCTGTGTCAGTGAATTTCCAGGGGACGAAGCGTTCGGTGACCCTTCTTAGGGGCGAAGCATATTTCGATGTGGCCCATGACGCGGCCCGGCCGTTTACGGTGGCGGCCAGTTTCTCGGAAGTGGAAGTCAAAGGCACGGCGTTTTCAGTCCGCACCGACAATGCGGAAGACACAGTGGTGTTGGAAAGGGGCCATATCGATGTTTCGCTTCTCCAGAACCGCAAAGATGTGGCATCGCTCGAACCGGGGGAAAGCATCACTGCCTCCTCCAATAATCTGTCTGCTGTCAGGAAGTCAGACACCTCGACCTCTCTTGCATGGCTTCAGGGACGGCTCGTCTTCACGGACCAACCGTTCGGTCAGGTTCTGGATGAAGTGGAAAGATACTACGGCCAGTCAATACTGGTGGCGAATGCCAGACTCTCAAGCATGAGGGTCAATGGTAGCTACCGCCTCGATAATCCCGAGCGGGTCATCCACTCGCTGGCCACCGCTGCGGGCGCGACTGTGACACGGCTTCCTGGCGGGATTATAATCCTTCGTTAAATAATCAACTTTTTTTGTGAGATTTACCCAGCCCGATTGTCAGGTGTGTATGGGCCGAAAAAGCATGATGCGTGTCGGCCCTCGGATCAGGATTAAGAGGGACGACCATGGGGCTGATTGCGCGGGCTAAAGCAAGGGATGAAACTGGCAGGAACCGGCCGCTTTGCGGCAGGCGCCATCTGACAGCCCTGCTTGTCACATCGAGTGTTCTTGGTGGTGTAAGTCTCATGCTTCCCACGGTCGCGAAAGCGCAGCAGCAGATCACCGGACAGTCCGTCAGCTTCAATATCCCGTCACAGCCCCTTTCGTCGGCGATCAACGCATTCATCCGCGCAAGCGGCTGGGAAGTCGGCTTTGCGTCACAAGCGGTTGCCGGAAAGCAGTCGTCGTCAGTCAACGGCTCCATGACACCAGCCCAAGCACTGCAAGTTATGTTGACCGGCACCGGCGTCGGTGCCCGGATCTCCGGCCCATCGACGGCTGCCCTGGTAACGGCGCCTGTCACCGACAGCGCGATCACGACTGACGGCTCAACCGTCCTGCAAACAATTACCGTCGCTGGCGAGGGTATCAATTCCTGGGAAGCCCCGCCCAGCTATGCAGGCGGCCAGGTCGCATCGGGTGCAAAGCTCGGCATGCTGGGCAATACAAGCATCATGGATGCACCCTTCAATGTGGCCAGCTACACGTCGAAGACGATCCAGGATCAGCAGGCTGTTACCATCGCCGATGTGGTGGCCAATGATCCCTCCGTCCGGGTCTATACAAGTGGCATGGGATCGTCCGCCGGTGTCGGTGACAGTTTCTACATTCGCGGCTTTTCAGTTGGCACATATAGCGTCCTTATCGACGGCTACGGCGGCATTGCACCCGACCGCATCATTCCAGTCGAAACCAAGGAAAGCGTCGAAATCCTCAAGGGGCCGAATGCCCTTCTGAACGGATATTCCCAGTATGGTTCTCTTGGAGGATCGATAAACGTCGTCCCGAAAAGGGCCACCGATGAGCCCGTTACACGCGTCACGACAAGCTACGCGTCGGACAGCCAGTCCGGAGCCCATCTCGATTTCGGCCGACGGTTCGGCGAAAACGAGGAATGGGGTGTCCGGGTCAACGGCATCTTTCGAGGCGGCAATACCGCAATCGACGGACAATCCGCTCAGCTCGGCGTCGGCACCATCGCACTGGACTATCGTGGCGATGACTTCAGGGCCAGTCTCGACGCTGGCTATGTCGATCAGCAAACGGATGTACCGACCGGCGCTGCCGGCTTCGGATTTTCTTCCGACATACGCAATCCTGCTGCACCTGATCTAAGCAAGCAGATCTATCAGGATTGGGAATACTCCAACACCAGGAGTGCCTATGTGCTTGGAAAATTCGAATATGACCTGAATCCGTCATGGACCATCTATGGCGGCGTCGGCTACCGAGGCTATTCTCAGGAATCTCTCTCCACCGACATCTTCGTCAACGACGCCTTGGGCAATGCTACGGCGACGGCATATTACAGCCCGATCCACGGACATTCAGCCTCTGCTCAGACCGGGATCAGAGGCGAATTCGACACCGGCCCGATCAGTCACAAGGTCAACCTGAACGGCTCCTATCTTTTTCAGGCGCTCAATCAGCAAAGCAATTATTACGGCTTCGCGGCATTCGATACGAACATATACAACGCGCCGACCGTCGCCCGCCCCTCGACCGCGGGTTTCAGCGATAGTCCGCCGAGGTACTGGAACGTCAAAGCTCCGGCCGTGACGCTTGCCGACACCATATCATTCCTGGACGATCATGTGCTGTTGACCGCAGGCGTGCGCTACCAGCAGATCGGCGTCGATGTGTTCAATCCGGATGGCAGTACGTCTCAGGCATATGACAGGCACGCGCTGACACCAGCATTCGGCCTGGTCGTGAAGCCGGTAGACAACCTGTCCATCTATGCCAACTATATCGAGGGTCTCCAGCAGGGACCGACGGCCTGGGCCGGGACATCGAACGCGGGCCAGATCTTCCCTCCCATCCTGACGCAGCAATTCGAAGCCGGGGTCAAATATGATTTCGGGACGTTCACCGCGACCGCCAGTGTCTTTCAGATTGCCAAGCCGGGCAGCAGCATCACCACCGATGCCTTCGGCAACTCGGTGTTCACCGTCAATGGAGAGCAACGGAACCGCGGCGTCGAGCTCAACGTCTTCGGCGAGGCCGCAGAAAATCTGCGCCTGCTGGGCGGCATTGCCTATACGCAAGGCACGCTGACCAAGACGGATGATGGCCTCTATGACGGAAATACCGCTATCGGCGTACCCCGCTGGCAATCCAATCTGGGCATCGAGTGGGATCCGCAGTTCGCGGAAGGCCTGACGCTGTCCGGCCGAATGATATCGACCAGTTCCCAATTCATCGATCAGGCTAACACCCAGAAACTGTCAAGTTGGATCAGGTTCGATATCGGCGCTCAGTATAAGACGGAGTCATTTGGCAATCCGCTCGTCTTGCGCGCGTCGGTGGAGAACGTGTTCGATAAAAACTACTGGGCCGGGGTAGACGGTGGCTGGGCAACGACGGGCACGCCCCGCACTTTCAAGCTGTCGGCGACTGTGGATTTCTGAACATGAGGGTGGGGCCAACCGTCCTTCGACCGACACGCCGACATGTGCTGCAAACCGGTATCGCTACCGGTTTGAGCCTCATGCCCGGCTTTCGAGGGAGCTCTGCGCGAGCAACGCCCTCCCATCCCCTTGTCGTGCTGGATTTCGCCCACGCGCAGTCGCTTCTGGCCCTTGGCGTCGAGACCTTCGGCATGGCGGAACGCTGGCGCTATGAGCAGTATGTCGAGGAGCCCCGCCTTCCAGCCTCGGTCTTCGACATTGGTACATTGCACCAACCAAACCTTGAGCTTCTGGCCAGGATCCAACCTCAGCGGATCATTCATTCGCAGGAGTGGCCAACCGATACCGAACAGCTCGCGCGGATCGCGTCCTTGACGGAGCTATCTATCTATACCGGCACACCGGCGCCTCTCGATCGTGCACGGCAATCATTCTTGCAAATCGCGGAGATCGCCGATGTCACGCAGCGCGCAGCAGATTATATGGCCGGCTTCGAAGATCACATGAATGCCTACCGCTCCCGTCTAAGACCATTCGAAGGCAAAAGAGTGATGGAGCTATGGGCAGCGACGCCGCGCGACTTCTGGACGCTTGGTACTGCCAGCCTCGTCCACGATGTCCAAGAGCATCTGGGGCTGAGAAATTCTGTGCAGGAGAGCGGCGACACCTGGGGTTGGCTGCCGGTGACAATGCGAGATCTGGGCGCGCTGGACGACACGATCATCATCCATTTCGGCCCGGTGCCTGCCCCGTTAAGCAACAACCCGCTCTGGAACAGTTTCGATTTCGTTCGACGTCGGCAACTCGTCGTCCTACCCCGCAGCTGGCTGTTCGGCGGACTTCCCGAAGCGGATAGAATTGCCCGGCTCCTCACGCAGGCATTGGAGGGACGACATCATCTCTCCGCAAACTGAAACGCGACGCAAAAGGCGTTTTATCTTTTCCTTTCCATTGTTATGTATTCCCGGAGCCTTGGCCGCCCTTCTGAGCCTCTATCACATCTGGCTGGACATTCCTCTGTCAGCATGGTGGCAAGCGCTACTAGCGCCGGATTTCGAAATTCCTGGCCAGATGATCGTGCATTTCATCACCTTTCCGCGCATAGCCGCAAGCCTGCTGGCCGGCGCATCCTTGGCGCTCTCCGGCCTGATTTTCCAGCAAGTCCTGCGCAATCCACTGGCCGAGCCGTCGACAACCGGTGTGTCGGCGGGTGCGGCACTCGCCCTGAAAGCCTCGGCCTTGCTCGTTCCTTCGTTGGCCTTGCCGCCTGTGCCGGTTGCGTGCGCAGGCGCGGCTTCGGCTATGTGCCTGACGCTTGCGCTGGCATCGCGCAACCTCGCCTCACCGCTGCGGCTGATCCTGGCCGGCCTTGTCGTCGGCCTGTTCTGTGGCGGGATCAATTCCGTGCTGGCGCTGTTCTTCCACGAAGAACTGCGGAGCGTCTTTCTCTGGAATACCGGCTCGCTGCTCAATCTCGGTTGGGACGCGTCAGCCTACGTGGCACCTGTGCTGCTGATATGCGCTTTACTGGCCGTTCTGATGATCCGTCCGCTGGAATTGCTTGCACTGGAAGAGCATGGCGGCCGCAGTCTGGGCGTACCGGTGGTCGCGGTTCGGTTAACCGGATTGCTGCTTGCGGTCGTGCTGGCTTCCGTCACCATCGCTGCGGTGGGCGTGATCGGGTTTGTGGGCATAGCGGCGCCGGCGATCGTGCGGCTCGCAGGCGCCAGGACATTCAGGCAACGGGTGGTCGCGACGCCCCTCCTGGGGAGCATTCTTCTCTGGCTCGCCGATCAGATCACGCAGATCAATCCACTGTCAGACAACGAGCTGCCGACCGGTGTCTTGACGGCCATATTCGGCGGCGCCCTCCTGCTCTGGATGCTGCCGCGACTCCGTGGCGCGAGCCTTGGCGACGCTGGCGCCTCCCTTGCAAGACGCAACGTCACCAAGGCTCCGTGCATCGCATTCGCCTTATGGGCCGTCCTGCTGGTCATTATAATATGGGCGTCGCTTTTATCCGCGCAGAGCCTTGATGGCTGGCTCTGGCAGGGTGTTTCCGATGGAAATGCCGCTTTTGAATGGCGCTGGCCTCGTGTCGCTGCCTCCGCAATTGCAGGAGCGATGCTCGCTGTGGCGGGCGCTATCATCCAGAGGGTCACCGGAAATGCGATGGCCAGTCCGGAAGTTCTCGGGATAAGTTCTGGCGCTGGCCTGGGAGTGGCCTTGTTATTTCTGTTTGATCCAGCTTCGGGCCATGCGCTGAAAGTGTCTGCAGCCAGCGGCGGAGCCTTCCTGACCCTGGCCCTGAGCTTCGCGCTCGCCAGAAATGTATCGGCGTCTCCGGAACGGATGTTGCTGACTGGCGTGGCCCTTGCGACAGTATTCGGCGCGCTGTTGTCGGCCATCACGGTGCGATTTGATCCGCGAGTCGCCGGCCTGCTGTCATGGCTTGCCGGCTCAACCTATTCGGTCACGATTTTCGACATCCTAGCCCTGGCAAGCGTCGCCCTTGGCGTGACAGCGATCCTCCCTCTTACCCTGCGCTGGCTTGAGATATTGCCGTTGGGAGACGTGACGGCGCGCCAGATCGGGGTCAATGTTGGTGCAAGCCGCCTGACGCTGCTGCTCATTGCATCGCTGCTTACCGGAACAGCAGTACTGACCATAGGGCCTTTGAGTTTCGTCGGTTTGATAGCACCTCATCTCGCCAGGATGACCGGCGGCAGAACCATACTTTCTCAACTCATTATCTCGGCGATTCTCGGAGCAGTCGTCATGGTTTCAGCTGACTGGCTTGGCCGAAATCTCCTGTTTCCATATGAGATACCCGCTGGCACGCTGGCTGCACTCGTCGGTACGCCCTACTTTTTCTGGCTGATGTGGCACAAATCGCAATAGCCGTTGGCCTGTCACCGAATGAGTTCTGCGCCTTGAAAGGATGTGAACCTGTGACCACGACTTCAGAAGGCTTAAACATCTGAAATAGTTCGGTTTTGGACGTTGATGCGCACACCGGCAAAAATGCACCTACCCCGTGTCCACATAGCTTGGCATTTACGCCTCTTGCCCGCATCATCGCCGCGCGGGCCGCAGCTTTCGATGGCCTTGACGCTCTGGCTATCCAGGACGGCGGCGCTGAGAACGGTTTCTCGCCCAGCCCGCTCGCGATCCAAAGCAACAAGGCAACGGTTGATCCTCGACATCGTTCAATGCAGAATTCCAGCGAGCCTTGGGCAATATCTCGCGCGATTAGATTTTTGGGCAGCTGCGACAGTTCCTTCAGGTATGCGGGGTCGTTTCCATATATCTGCGTGCCTGATTGAGCGTATAGCCTGTGGTTGTAGCTTTCGACGCCAAACCTGCCCAACTCGACGTTCTCGCCCCCGTAACGGCTGGGGTTGGCTGTGTAGATCATGACGAGGTCAGGCTTCGGGGGGTAGTAAAGGTCAACTTCTGGGTCGCTCGACCCAAAAAGATTTATCACCGGCTGATCGCTTGCGATGAACGAGACATCCGAGTGATTGTTCAAGAACACGATCCGATAGGTGGATTTCTGGCGTGCAAAGCTTGCGCCTAGATTGGAGGCGTAGATGAATGCTTCGATCGGCCATGTCCGTTTCACGTCATGGCCGATTAGGTTCGGGATCGACAGCATGGCATTCCTGAGCTTCGCTGTTCTAAAATACTGGTTGCAAAGGTAGAACACGAAATCGACCCATGCTTTCTTGTCCGAAAAGAAACCGAGATCTTTTTTCCGAAGATCGTCGAGAATCGGGAGTGCACGATCTTCGATGTGAAAGTGAAAGGTCTCACCCATCGTCCTTTCGATCTCTTGGAGCTTAGTCTCAAGCTTCTTACGATGCTCGGGGCTAGGTGCTGTGTCTGACAGCTCTCGACGTATAGCGAAAGACGTTTGGAAGCTTTCCGGCCAGCCACGGTTGATCGCCTCCAGTCGTTCGTCTTTCGACTGCTGTATCGCCCCTTCGATATATCGCAGATCTAACTCTGATAGTTCGAAGAACTCGTAGAAGAACCTTTCAACTCCCACCTTCTTCGGTATCATGTCGAACGGTTCAACCTTGTCCGTGCGCTTGCACCAGATCTTTTTTGGGCGTTGCCCATGCCTCTAGATAAAGCCGCCATACATAATGTTGGTTTATCGTCACGTTGCCCATACGATTTGAGACCCGTTGAAATCGTTGCTTTTCTTAGTTTGTAGCGGTCTCAGAAAAATATTCATTGATGCGCCTCGTTTCGATCTGACCTATCGAGAGATCACCATATATCCAGCAACAGATTCCACTGGCGATCGGCATTGAATGCGTTGTCGACGTCGACTCCAACATAGTCGAGCGAGCGATCAGACCCCAGACGATCACAAGAAAAAACAGTCTCTTCGCTGGCAGTGACGGTGGCGGCAGGACATGGGCGACAATCGTGACGCTGCTGCAGACTGCAAAGATGAATTCTGTCGATCCCCAGGCCTGGCTGACGCAGACGCTCGAGCGCCTCGCAAATGGCTGGCCCAGTAGCGAAATCGATGCCCTTATGCCGTGGAGCTACAACGCCTGAACGGCCTCAGCTTGTCGCTTACCTTGGTTTTTCCAGTCCTCCAAACGCAAAAGCCGCCCCTGAGGGCGGCGTTTGT
>NZ_JWJH01000004.1 GCF_000949865.1 Rhizobium nepotum 39/7
ACAAACGCCGCCCTCAGGGGCGGCTTTTGCGTTTCCAACACCACAATAGTCCAAACAAATACGCCCGGCCTGGGACTGTTGAAACAGGGTGAGCACAGACCTTCAATTCCCGCTCGTTTTCTGCTGCTGATTCAGCCTTTCGACATTGCGATAGACATGGATTTGGCCATGATGCGCAAACCGTCCAGATCAGAAGAAAGTCGCCGTGACCACCGATCCTTTGCAGATTCTCAAGACCGTCTATGGTTACGACGCGTTTCGCGGGCAGCAGGCCGAAATCATCAGGCATGTGATGGCGGGTAACAATGCGTTCGTTTTGATGCCGACGGGTGGTGGAAAGTCACTTTGTTACCAGATTCCGGCGCTCGCCCGTAATGGCATGGGACTTGTCGTTTCGCCACTGATCGCGCTGATGGTCGATCAGGTGGCTGCCCTGCGTCAGGCCGGCGTACGGGCCGAAGCACTCAATTCAGATCTGTTGCCGGATGAGCGCAGGGCGCTGTGGCGGGAGATGCGGGCCGGCAATGTCGATATTCTCTATGCGGCGCCTGAAACCCTTCTCAAGCCGGATGTTCTGGACGCGCTTCAGCCCATTGGCCTGTCGCTGATCGCGATCGACGAGGCCCACTGCCTGTCGCAATGGGGGCATGATTTCCGCCCGCCTTACCGTCAGCTCGACACGCTGATCGAGCGCTTCCCGGATACGCCGCGCATGGCGCTGACGGCGACTGCCGATGAGCCGACCCGCGCCGAAATTCTGGGTCATCTCGGGATCGACGAAAACGACGCCTTCATCGCGGGATTCGATCGTCCCAATATCCGTTATGCGATTATGGAGAAGGATAATCCCCGCGCGCAGCTGAAACGCTTTCTCAAAGGACGGGAGCACGAAAGCGGCATCGTCTACTGCCTTTCCAAACGCAAGGTGGATGAAACGGCGGCATGGCTGCGGGAAGAGGGGCGCGACGCGCTGCCCTATCATGCCGGCATGGACAAGGCCGCCCGTGAGGTGAACCAGACCCACTTCCAGCACGGCGAGGCGGTCATTATCGTTGCGACCGTAGCCTTCGGCATGGGCATCGACAAACCGGATGTACGCTTCGTTGTCCATGTCGATCTGCCCGGCAGCATCGAGGCTTATTATCAGGAAACCGGTCGCGCCGGCCGTGATGGTCTGCCGTCCGAGGTGCTTATGCTCTACGGTTATGAAGACATCGCATTGCGTAATCGCTTTATCGAAGAGTCGGATGCCGCCGATCAGCGCAAATATATGGAGCGTCAGAAGCTCGATGCACTGCTTGGCCTTGCGGAAACCGCAGGTTGCCGCCGGCAGGTGCTGTTGTCCTATTTCGGTGACGGGTGCGAGCCCTGCGACAATTGCGACACCTGTGCGGAACCGCCGGACCTGTTTGACGGAGCCATCGCCGCGCAAAAGCTGCTCTCCTGCATTTATCGCACCGGTGAACGTTTCGGCCAGGCCTATGTCATCCGTGTATTGCTGGGCATGGAGGATGAGCGGATTTCCAGTTTCGGGCATGATCGCATCACGACCTATGGGATTGGCAAAGAGCATGACAATCGCACATGGCGGGCCATTCTGCGTCAGATGGTTGCGCTGCGCCTGATTGAAGTGGATCTGTCCGGGCATGGCGGATTGTCAATTTCCGAAGACGGAAGGCGGTTCCTGCGCGAAAAGCCTTCGCTGATGTTGCGGATACCCTCCGCACCCCGTTCGGCACGACAGCAGGCACCTCGCAGCTCCGCGTCGACGGCTTTGCCGGAGGCTGATCGCAGCCTTTTTGAGGCGCTACGCGCGAAGCGTATGGAAATTGCCCGCGCGCAAAACGTTCCGCCCTACGTGATTTTCCACGACAAGACGCTGGTTGAGCTCGCTGCGGCGAAACCGGCCACGGTGACGGAAATGGCGCGGATACCCGGAGTAGGGGACACCAAACTGGAACGTTACGGTCCGGCCTTTCTGACCGCGATCATGCAGCATGCCGCCGGCGACTGACCGATAGAAAAATTCAGAAAATAGCCGGGTAAGGAAACGGCGGCGAGGCCTTAAGCTTCACCCCGTCGTGTCCTTGAACAGAACGTTCTGGTCTATGAGATAACGGGAAAACAAGGGCAGACTTGCTCCCCCGATCGCCCGGGCCTGGCTGCCGACGACGCCCTCGACGATCTCCGGCAGCGTGACGCCCTGAAGATCGTGATGCTTGAGGGCAAGTCGGGTGGCGGAAACGATTCTCGTTCTCACCCAGTCTGGAAAACCGCCATCGATAATGACGCTGGAAAAATCGATGATGGAAGCTGCGGCGATGACGGCCTGGGCCAGGGCGGCGGCGGTTTTTCCGATCCAGCTTTCCAGTGGTTCGCCGAAATCGATCCACTCATCCGGCGAGAACCACAGGGGGCGCGGATCGATGCCGCGTTCGCGTAGCATGTTTTCCAGAACGAAGATCGAGGCAATTTTCAGAAGCTGGACCGTATTGCCGTCCTGTCCCTGAACCGGCAGGGGGCCGATTGCGCCGGCGGTGCCCGTCTTTCCGGAAAACAGTGCGGAATTCAAAACGACGCCGCCTCCAATGAAGGAACCGATGAACACGTATAGGAAATCGGGATAGTTCTGGCCCGCGCCAAAAACAAGTTCTGCACCGCAGGCGCTGGTCGCATCGTTCTGTAGAAAAACCGGGTAACTGATGCCGTCCGCAATTTCCGAACGGATATCGACGTCCCGCCACCGCTCCATTTCATTTTGCGGCGCGCCCACTTCCTGCGCCCAATTCCACAGTTCGAACGGGGCAGCGATGCCGACGCCGGCAATTTTTTGCCGTTGTGCCGGTGAGAGCTTCGATTCGAGTTCGGCTATGCCCTCGATCACGAACGGTAAAATCCACTCCGGCATGGGGTATGGATAGGTTCTGCGGAGCTTGAGCTTGATCCGGCCGACAAAATCCATCAGCACGAGATCGACGCTGCGCCGGCCAATTTTTACGCCGAAAGAGAAAACGGCATCGGGATTGAGGCGCATCGGCGTCGAAGGTTGTCCGACTTTGCCGCGCAGTCTTTCACCACGAATAAGCAGGCCGTCACTTTCCAGCGAGCGCATGATGACCGATACGGTCTGCGCCGAGAGGCCGCAAAGTCTGGATATTTCGGCTTTCGACAATCCGCCGTGGCGGCGAACGAGAGACAGCACGAGCCGCTCGTTATAAGCGCGCACGCCGATCTGGTTTGCACCGCCGCTCATATCCATAATGGTGGACGGCGCGGGCGGCGCCGTCTCGACAGATTGTGTCATAGTCTCATCCTCCCGCCCGCCATATCCGCCGCGACCGATACGTCCAGGCTTTATGGCAATCTTGCTATCGCAACGTAAACGACGCGGCGATATTCCTCCCTGCCGCATATTAGAATGCCATACGGAATTAATAATTCAATCGGATTTATTTATTGACAGCCGTTTCCTTTGATGGTTCCATCTATGCAACGGTCGTTATTCTCGGAGGAGAAGAGATCGTCGGGTAACCGTAACGGTACTCAAATATTCAATGGGAGGATTACAATGAAGACAACTGTTTCCGCTCTTCTGGGCGCGCTCGCGCTTGGCGTTTCTTTTGCGTCCGTGGCGTCCGCTGCCGATACTTCGGTTTGCCTCGTTACCAAAACCGATACCAATCCCTTTTTCGTCAAGATGAAGGAAGGCGCAACCGCCAAGGCTAAAGAACTCGGCGTGACGCTGAAGTCCTACGCCGGCAAGATCGACGGCGATTCCGAAAGCCAGGTTGCCGCCATCGAGACCTGCATCGCCGATGGCGCCAAGGGTATCCTGATTACCGCATCGGACACGAAGGGCATCGTTCCGGCCGTGCAGAAGGCGCGCGATGCCGGTCTTCTGGTCATCGCCCTCGATACGCCTCTCGAACCCGTCGATGCTGCCGATTCCACCTTCGCTACCGACAATCTTCTGGCCGGCGAGCTGATCGGAAAATGGGCGGCCGGCTCCCTCGGCGACAAGGCCAAGGATGCGAAGATCGCCTTCCTCAACCTCACGCCTTCCCAGCCAACCGTTGACGTGCTGCGCAACCAGGGCTTCATGAAGGGCTTCGGCATCGACGTGAAGGACATCAACAAGATCGGTGATGAAGACGACAAGCGTATCGTCGGTCATGATGTTACCAATGGTAACGAAGAAGGCGGCCGCTCGGCGATGGAAAATCTGCTGCAGAAGGATCCGACCATCAACGTCGTCCACACCATCAACGAGCCTGCAGCCGCCGGTGCTTACGAAGCGCTGAAAGCAGTCGGTCGCGAAAAGGACGTTCTGATAGTTTCCGTCGATGGCGGTTGCCCGGGCGTCAAGAACGTCGCGGAAGGCGTGATTGGTGCAACGTCTCAGCAATATCCGCTGCTGATGGCGGCGCTTGGCGTGGAAGCCGTCAAGAAATTCGCCGATACGGGCGAAAAGCCGAAGCCGACAGCCGGCAAGAACTTCTTCGACACCGGCGTGACGTTGGTGACGGACAAGCCGGTCAAGGGTCTCGATTCGATCGATACCAAAGAAGGCCTGAAGAAGTGCTGGGGCTGATATCTCACCGCTGAAACCCGCGGGGGCATGTTGCCCCCGCCCTTGAACCGGAATGATTTAAGGCACGATCTGGGTGATCGGACAGGAACAAAACAGCGCGCCGGGCATCCGTGGACGGAACTGAGGCACGCTTCTCAACAGTTTGAATCTACGCATTGTCCCTCTGGAGAGCGATCCCTGTTTCGGGGATGATGCGATGGAGCGATCGGGAGGAAAATCCATGAGCGATCAGCCAGTGCGGGCTCAACCGCATAATGAATTTGAAACGGTGCTGTCGGGAAGCTCGACCCAGGTCGCCGCTTTCGATACGCATAACAAGAGTTTGCTTGAGAAATTCCAGCACTTTCTGCATTCCAGCCCGGCGGCTGTGCCGTTGATCGTGCTGGTGCTGTCGTTGGCCGTCTTCGGCATGACCCTGGGCGGCAAGTTTTTCTCGGCTTTTTCGCTGACGCTTATCCTTCAGCAGGTGGCAATTGTCGGCATCGTCGGTGCGGCACAGTCGCTGGTCATTCTGACCGCAGGCATCGATCTTTCGGTCGGTGCGATTATGGTCCTGTCCTCCGTCATCATGGGGCAGTTTACCTTCCGCTATGGCTTGCCTGCGGAACTCTCGATTATTTGTGGCCTCGCCGTCGGCGCATTTTGCGGTTTTATCAATGGCGTGCTGGTGTCGCGCATGCGGCTGCCGCCCTTCATCGTCACGCTCGGCATGTGGCAGATCGTTTTGGCCACCAATTTTCTCTATTCGGCCAACGAGACGATCCGCGGGCAGGACATCGCTCAGCAGGCGCCCATCCTGCAATTCTTCGGCAACAATATCCGTATCGGCAGCGCCGTCTTCACCTATGGCGTAATCGCCATGGTTCTGCTGGTTGCCCTGCTTTGGTATGTGCTCAACCGCACCGCCTGGGGCCGCCATCTTTATGCGGTGGGTGACGATCCCGATGCTGCCGAACTAGCCGGCGTCAACGTCAAGCGTATGCTGACGACGGTTTACACGCTTTCCGGCCTTATCTGCGCCTTCGCCGGCTGGGCCCTCATCGGCCGCATTGGCTCGGTATCGCCGACTGCCGGCCAATTCGCCAATATCGAATCCATCACCGCAGTGGTCATCGGCGGCCTGTCGCTGTTCGGCGGACGCGGTTCCATAATGGGCATGATCTTCGGCGCCCTGATCGTTGGTGTCTTTTCGCTGGGCCTCAGGCTTATCGGAACAGACCCGCAATGGACCTATCTGTTGATCGGCGTCCTTATCATCTTGGCTGTCGCAATCGACCAGTGGATCAGAAAGGTAGCAGGCTGATGACAAAAGAACCTATCCTCACAGCACGCAATCTCGTCAAACGCTACGGTCGCGTGACTGCACTCGACAATACCGACTTCGACCTTTATCCGGGCGAAATCCTCGCCGTCATCGGTGATAACGGTGCTGGAAAATCCACTCTGATCAAGGCGATTTCCGGTGCGGTGACACCCGATGAGGGCGAGATCAGGCTGGAAGGCCAGACCGTGCAGTTCCGCTCGCCCATTGAGGCGCGCAAGGCGGGCATCGAGACGGTCTATCAGAACCTTGCGCTTTCCCCTGCATTGTCCATAGCTGACAATATGTTTCTCGGCCGTGAAATCCGCAAACCCGGCATTCAGGGCAGCCTGTTCCGGGCGCTGGACCGCCCGGCCATGGAAAAGTTCGCCCGCGAGAAGCTGTCGGAACTCGGCCTGATGACGATCCAGAACATCAATCAGGCGGTGGAAACTCTCTCCGGCGGTCAGCGTCAGGGCGTCGCGGTGGCGCGTGCTGCTGCTTTCGGTTCCAAGGTCGTCATTCTTGACGAGCCGACGGCGGCACTCGGCGTCAAGGAAAGCCGCCGCGTTCTCGAGCTTATTCTGGATGTGCGCTCGCGCGGTCTGCCGATCGTTCTCATCTCGCACAACATGCCGCATGTTTTCGAGGTTGCGGACCGCATCCATATCCACCGGCTAGGCAAGCGTCTGTGCGTCATCAATCCGAAGGACTACACCATGTCCGACGCCGTCGCCTTCATGACCGGCGCCAAGGAAGCGCCAAAGGAAACGCTCGCCGCATGACGCTGAAGCTTGAAACGATCGCCGAAGACGTTCTTCGGCGGGCGCAGGATAAATCCCGTTTCATTATTGCCATTGCCGGTCCCCCTGGGGCCGGCAAATCCACACTGGCGGATGCCCTGTGCGATGCCCTCGTGAAGCGGGGCGAGGCGGCAGCTGTCCTGCCGATGGACGGCTTCCATATGGACAATGGCATTCTCGAGGAACGGGGGCTTTTACCGCGAAAGGGCGCGCCTGAAACCTTCGACGTGCGCGGTTTCCTCGATATCGTCTCCGCCGTCCGTGAGGGCGGGCAGGAGGTTCTTGTCCCGGTTTTCGACCGCTCCCGCGAAATAGCCATTGCCTCTGCCCGCGCCATCGCGCCGGAGACACGCTTCATTCTTGCCGAAGGCAACTATCTGCTGCTGAACGAAGCGCCGTGGACAAAGCTCTCCACCAGTTTCGATCTCACCATCCTCGTGGGTCCATCCGTCGCAGTGCTCGAGGAGCGCCTGTTGAAAAGATGGCAGGGCTATGGCCTCGATACGACTGAGATCCATGCCAAACTTTTCGAAAACGATCTTCCCAATGGAAAACGGGTGATCGAGAACTCCCGGCCCGCCGATATTCACATCGATATCTGGGAATAAGCCAACCTTCCGCAGCGGCGGCCAGCATTTTCCGTTAAGCCTTTATTGACCATGTGTTGAATCTTTTTGATCCACGGGCAGGGCTTTCGTATGTCTATTTATTGACGAAAAAAAATCCTCATATACTATATGTGGTGTTCAAGGTTCTTCCGATTCGCAAGAGTTGGGAGCTAAGATGGGAATTCGGTGCGCAACGCCATCATGGCGGAGTAATGCCGAGACTGCCCCCGCAACTGTAAGCGGTGAGCATCGTTCCAATTTGGGTCACTGGAGCCGAAAGCTGCGGGAAGGCCGGAATAGATGTTGTGACCCGCAAGTCAGGAGACCTGCCTTGAGCGAAAACGTCCACGGGCGGGGTGTCCGGAAGGAAGGTGTATGACGCAAATGAATTGCGTGCGCCCTTTTCTGCCCCTCCAGAACAAGCTTCGGGGTGAAGTCATGCCAGTGCATTTTTTTGAGTTCCTGCGCTCGTCGGCGTAGAGAGTGAGCCTATGCGGCTGGAGCCGCACGCCTTTTCTGATGACAGAACACCATCCCCACCCGATTGCGATTGCAATCGGCAATGTGAAGCCGTGTCCGAAATCGGCTTTGAAAGAGGAAACAATGACCGTTACCGTTTACAGCAAACCCGCTTGCGTTCAGTGCACCGCCACCTATCGCGCGCTTGACCGTATCGGCGTCAGCTACGAGATCATCGACATCTCCGAAGATGCGGACGCGCTCGATCACGTTCGAGGCCTTGGTTACATGCAGGTTCCCGTGGTCGTTGCCGGCGAACGCCATTGGGCGGGTTTCCGGCCGGACATGATCGGCTCGATCTGCTGAGGAGGCAGCGCTATGGGGCTGATCGTCTATTATTCCAGCCGGTCTGAAAACACTCATCGCTTCCTTCAAAAACTTGGACGACGGGTGCTTCGCCTGCCGCTTGGCACCGAGGAGGACGTGCCGCACGTCTCGGAGCCCTATGTGCTCGTCACCCCAACCTATGGCGGGGGCGGCACAAAAGGTGCGGTACCGAAGCCGGTCATCCGGTTTTTGAACGAGCCCTCGAACCGAAATCTCATTCGCGGCGTCATCGCGGCGGGAAATACGAATTTTGGCGCAGCTTTCGCATCTGCCGGAGATATCGTGTCGCGTAAATGCGCGGTGCCGTTTCTCTATCGCTTCGAGCTTCTCGGCACGGAGGAAGATGTCGCCAACGTCAACCATGGATTGGAACGATTTTGGACACGCTGACCTCGAATGCCGCGCTTAACAAGGATGTCAAACAGCAGGCATCCGCCCCCCATAAATCCCTGGACGTGGGCGTGGACTATCACGCGCTGAACGCGATGCTGAACCTCTATGACGCTGAGGGGAAAATCCAGCTCGACAAGGACCGCCTTGCCGCGCGGCAATATTTCCTCCAGCACGTCAACCAGAATACCGTCTTTTTCCATAACCTTCGCGAAAAGCTCGATTATCTGGTGACCGAGGGATATTACGAGCGCGACGTTCTGGATCAGTATTCCTTTAATTTCGTCCGCGACCTTTACGATGAGGCCTATGCCAGAAAGTTTCGCTTTCCGACCTTTCTCGGCGCCTTCAAATATTACACCTCCTATACGCTGAAGACTTTCGACGGAAAGCGCTATCTGGAGCGTTACGAGGACCGCGTCTGCATGGTGGCGCTGGCTCTGGCGCGTGGCGATGAGCAGCTTGCCCGCGATCTGGTCGATGAGATCATCTCCGGCCGCTTCCAGCCGGCAACCCCCACATTTCTCAACGCGGGCAAAAAGAGCCGCGGTGAACTGGTCTCGTGTTTTCTGCTGCGCGTGGAAGACAATATGGAAAGCATCGGCCGGTCCATCAATTCGGCCTTGCAGCTTTCCAAGCGCGGCGGCGGCGTAGCGTTGTCGCTGACCAATATTCGTGAAGCAGGCGCACCGATCAAGCATATCGAAAACCAGTCTTCCGGCGTCATCCCTGTCATGAAGCTGTTGGAAGACAGCTTTTCCTATGCCAACCAGCTTGGCGCGCGCCAAGGTGCTGGCGCGGTCTATCTGCATGCCCACCATCCGGATATCATGCGTTTCCTCGATACGAAGCGGGAAAACGCCGACGAAAAAATCCGCATCAAGACCCTGTCGCTTGGCGTGGTGATCCCGGATATCACCTTCGAACTCGCCAGGAACAACGAGGATATGTACCTGTTTTCGCCCTATGATGTGGAGCGGGTCTATGGCGTGCCGCTTACCGAGATTTCGGTCAGCGAAAAATATCAGGAAATGGTCGCCGACAGCCGCATTCGCAAGAAGAAGATGAAGGCGCGCGAGTTCTTTCAGGTGATCGCCGAAATCCAGTTCGAAAGCGGTTATCCCTACATCATGTTCGAAGATACGGTGAACCGCGCCAATCCGATCGCCGGCCGTATCAGCATGAGCAATCTCTGCTCGGAAATCCTGCAGGTCAGCGAGGCGAGCGAGTTCAATGCCGATCTCTCCTACAGCCATATGGGCAAGGATATTTCCTGCAATCTTGGCTCGCTCAATATCGCCTCGGCGATGGATTCGGCCGATTTTGGCAAGACGATCGAAACATCCATCCGGGCGCTGACGGCGGTTTCGGATATGAGCCACATCTCCTCGGTTCCGTCAGTGGAAAAGGGCAATGACGCCAGCCACGCCATCGGCCTTGGCCAGATGAACCTGCACGGCTATCTGGCGCGCGAGCGGATTTTCTACGGTTCCGAAGAAGGCATCGATTTCACCAATATCTATTTCTACACGGTGACCTATCACGCCATCCGCGCCAGCAACCGCCTTGCCGCAGAGAGGGGCCAGAGCTTCAAGGGCTTTGAAAACTCCAAATACGCCTCGGGCGAATATTTCGACAAATATACCGACCGCGAATGGCTGCCCGCGACAGAGAAGGTCCGCGACCTGTTCGAAAAAGCCGGCATTTCCATTCCGACGCAGGAGGACTGGAAGGCGTTGAAGCAGGCCGTCATGACATCGGGTCTCTATAACCAGAACCTTCAGGCCGTTCCGCCGACCGGCTCGATCTCCTATATCAACCATTCGACCTCCTCGATCCATCCGATCGTCTCGAAGATCGAAATCCGCAAGGAAGGCAAGATCGGCCGTGTTTATTACCCGGCTTCCTATCTTTCGAACGACAATCTCGAATATTATCAGGACGCCTACGAAATCGGCCCGGAAAAGATCATCGATACCTATGCGGCGGCCACCCAGCATGTCGATCAGGGCCTGTCGCTGACGCTGTTCTTCCGCGATACGGCAACGACACGCGATATCAACCGGGCGCAGATCTACGCCTGGAAGAAGGGCATCAAGACAATCTATTACATTCGTTTGCGCCAGATGGCGCTGGAAGGCACGCAGGTTCAGGGCTGCGTCTCCTGCGCGCTCTGAATTGAGGGACTGACCATGAACATTGCCGTAAAATCCGTGTCCCGCATTCGCGCGGTTAATTGGAACCGCATCGAGGACGACAAGGATCTCGAAGTCTGGAACCGTCTGACATCGAACTTCTGGCTTCCGGAAAAGGTGCCGCTCTCCAACGATATTCCCTCCTGGGGAACGCTGAAGCCGGAAGAGCAGAAACTGACGATCCGCGTCTTCACCGGGCTGACATTGCTCGACACGATCCAGAACGGCGTCGGCGCCGTGCGCCTGATGGCGGACGCCGCCACGCCGCATGAGGAGGCGGTGCTTTCGAACATCTCCTTCATGGAGGCCGTCCACGCCCGCTCCTATTCCTCGATTTTCTCGACGCTCTGCTCCACGCCGGACGTTGACGACGCCTATCGCTGGTCGGAGGAAAACGAGTTCCTGCAACGTAAATCCGCACTCATCATGCGCGAATATGACAGCGGCGATCCGCTGAAAATGAAGGTCGCCAGCGTGTTCCTGGAGAGCTTCCTGTTCTATTCCGGCTTCTACCTGCCGATGTTCTGGTCAAGCCGTGCGAGGCTCACCAACACGGCGGATCTGATCCGCCTCATCATCCGCGACGAGGCCGTGCACGGCTATTACATCGGCTACAAGTTCCAGCGGGCGCTGGAGCGTCTGGGCGAGAGCGAAAAACAGGAGATCAAGGATTTCGCCTTCGATCTCTTGCTCGAGCTTTACGACAACGAGGCGAAATATACGCAAGACCTCTATGATAGTGTCGGCCTGACCGGGGACGTCAAGCAGTTCCTGCATTACAACGCCAACAAGGCCCTGATGAATCTGGGTTACGAGGCGCTGTTTCCCGCCGAGGCCTGCCGGGTCAATCCGGCGATCCTGTCGGCGCTCTCGCCCAATGCCGACGAGAACCACGACTTCTTCTCTGGCTCCGGCTCGTCCTATGTCATCGGCAAGGCGGTCGCGACGGAAGATGAGGATTGGGATTTCTGAAGTCGGACGCGCGTCTCTTTGTTTTTACGCATATTCCGGACGTAAAACCGCTGCGCACTTTTATTGAAAATGCTTGAGAACCCGCAAAAACTATCGCGGGTTCACCACCTGGCTCGCAAGGCGGAAGGGGCTGGATACGGTTGCCCCGATCGCATCGAAAACGAAGGCTCCCGCACTGTTGATGCCGCTTCCGCGCCTGCTTGCCTCAAGTTGCGGAACCATGGAGGCCAGTGCGGCATAGCGGTCGTGATTGAGCGGGTCCGACGCCTCCAGATTGGAGATGTCGACGAATTGCACGCCTTCTTTCAGGGCGGCTTCCTGCACCTGATGGTCGGTGACATCCAGCGCGCCGATGCGGGTAACATCCGCGCCCAGTATGGAAGATGCTTTCAGGGCGCGGTCGTCCTTGGATACCAGAACGGTGAGCGGCGGGTTGAGCCGCCCGACCACCTCGATCTGCTTGCGGAACACATCGGCATCGATATCCGGCGCGGCCAGCACCACCTGGAGCTTGGCGATCACGTCGCTCCGACCTTCGAAGCGCAATTGCCGCAGCGCCTCCATCACCAGCCAGCCGCCCATGCTGTGGCCGAAGACGATGATGCTTTTACGTGGCGTCTGCCGGGTAAGGTCGGTCAGTACCGCGGCGAGCGCGTCACGCGAATAGGTCGCAGATTCCTTGTCGGCCACGTAACCGGTGAGGTTGGCCTGCGACGGCCAGGAAAAGACCAGCGGCACGCCGTCAATATTGGCATCGGCGGCCATTTGTGCCGCGCGGAACAGGGCTTCCTGATAGCTGTAATTATAGCCATGCACAAAAAGGGCGATCTGCTTGCCGGATCGCGTGACATCTCCAAGATCGGCGTTGAAGCGCGCTTTCGTCAACATGTCGGCCTTGGTGACGACAAAATCCCTTTTCGGGTCCGGCTTGCCCTGGGACCATTCGACTTTCCCGCTTTTATGGTTGGGCGGAATGGAGACGTCGAAGCGTGCGTAATTCGGCTCGGTCGCCCGCTCGGTGCCGAACCCCTTTTTCGCTTCCTTGTTTTTTTCCCGCGTGCTCGCCACATACGCGGTCACGATTTTAGTATCGCTGGTCTTGGTGTTTATTGCCTGCAGTACGTCCGCTCCCGGCCTACCCGCGCAGGATGAAAGGAGGCCAAAAGCGAGAAGGAGCGAAAAAATCAGGCGCATGAATGGGGGCCACCGTTGCGAGGAACGGCTCATAAATAACCGGACACTAAAAAAGTTGCTACTGGAGAATGGATTGCGCCACTCTGGCGCATCTTCGATGCAGACGGGGCCTTCCCCACCTTGCCATCCATCCATCTTCGTTTTAGGCCGTAAAGATGACGAATAAGGTGTCGCTTTTACGGCTGAAACTTACGGACTTCCGCAACTATGCGGCGGCGGCGCTTACGCTCGATGACCGCCATGTGGTGCTGACGGGCGATAACGGTTCCGGCAAGACCAATCTCCTGGAGGCCGTTTCCTTTCTTTCGCCCGGAAGAGGCCTGCGCCGTGCCACCCTGTCCGATGTGACGCGGGTAGGGGCGGAGGCTGCCGGGTTCTCGATTTTTGCCGATGTTGACGGCATGGATGGTGAAGTCGCCATCGGCACCGGGATCGAAGGTGATGGCGAAGTGGTGTCGCGCCGCCTGAGGCTGAACGGGACTTCGGTGAAGTCGGTCGATGAATTGACGGATCATCTGCGGGTGCTGTGGTTGACGCCCGCCATGGACGGCCTTTTTACCGGTTCGTCTTCGGATCGCCGGCGTTTCCTCGATCGGCTGGTGCTGTCGCTCGATCCCGCCCACGGGCGGCGGGCAAGTGACTTCGATAAGGCCATGCGCGGCCGCAACCGCCTGCTTTCGGAAGGCCGCTTCGATCCGGTCTGGCTGGACGGCATCGAAAAGCAGATGGCGGAACTCGGCATCTCCATGGCGGTCGCCCGTTATGAAATGCTCGGCCTTTTGAAGAGCCTCATCGAAGGGCGAGCCGGCAATGCGGCCTTCCCGTCGGCAGCGCTTTCGCTTTCGGGTTTCATGGACGACGTGCTCAACCGGCCCGCCGTGGATCTGGAAGATGAGTACAGGCTTATGTTGCGCGAGGGCCGATATCGTGACGCTGCGGCGGGCCGCACGCTCGATGGGCCGCACCGCGTCGATCTCTTCGTGCGCCATGCGGAAAAGAACATGGAGGCTGAGCGTTGTTCCACCGGGGAGCAGAAGGCGCTTCTGGTGGGGCTGGTGCTTGCCCATGCGCAACTCACCGCCAATATGACCGGCCATGCGCCGGTTCTGCTGCTGGACGAGATTGCTGCCCATCTGGATGAGGGAAGGCGTGCCGCCCTGTTCGATCTCATTCACGCGCTTGGCGGCCAGAGTTTCATGACCGGCACGGATGTGGCGATGTTCTCCGCCCTTGGTGACCGGGCGCAATTCTTCAATGTCGCCCATGGGGGCATCACGACATGAATGCGAAAAAATGGAGTGCGATATGGATCCGTTGAACCCGGAAGAAATAGAACGCTACAAGCGCCACATTCTTTTACCGGAAATCGGCGGTGCCGGGCAGCAGCGGCTGAAAGCGGCGCGCGTGCTGGTGATCGGGGCTGGTGGTCTCGGTGCGCCGGTCCTTCATTATCTCGCAGCCGCCGGTGTCGGTACGCTTGGCCTGATCGATGACGACGTGGTCTCCCTGTCCAATCTTCAGCGGCAGGTCATCCACGATACCGGCACGGTCGGTGAATTGAAAACCGCAAGCGCCCGCGCAGCCATCACCCGGCTCAATCCGCATGTCCGCACGCTCGTTTACGAGGAGCGCTTTTCGCAGGTCTGGGCGCATGACCATCTGCCATCCTTCGATCTCCTTATCGATGGCTCGGACAATTTCGATACGCGTTATGCCGCAGCCGATGCCGCAGCGGCTGCGAAAAGGCCGTTGGTAACGGGTGCCGTCGGTCGTTTCGATGGTTCCGTAACAGTGTTGAAACCCTATGAAGCGGGTGCCGACGGCAAACTGCTGCCGGGGTATCGCGATTTGTTTCCCGAGCCGCCGCCGCAGGGGCTCATCCCGAATTGCGCGGAAACGGGTATTGTCGGCGCACTGACCGGGGTGATCGGCACCATCATGGCCATGGAGGCGATCAAGGTGATTACCGGTGCCGGTGAGCCGTTGATCGGCCGGCTGCTCCTATATGATGCCCTGGCGGCCCGTTTCGAAACTATCCGTTACAAGCGGCGTCCCGAGACAAAGAAACCATGATCGAAATCGCAAAAATTGAAGAGGGATTTGGTCGCTGGCAGGAGTTGCTTGCGCTCATCATGTCTTCCTTCGCCTATATGGATGGCGTCATCGACCCACCGTCGTCGGCCCATCGCCTGACGCTTGAAAATCTCGAGGAAAAGGCGAAGGCGGAGATCGCTTTCGTGGCGTTGGACGGCGATGAGATAATGGGCTGCCTGTTTTGCCGGCCGGAACCGCCATCCAGCCTTTATGTCGGTAAGCTGTGTGTTTCCACAAAATCGCAGGGAAAGGGCATCGGCCGGATGCTTCTGGAAAGAGCCGAAGCATCGGCCCGTGAAATGGCGTTACCGGCACTGCGGCTGGAAACACGTATCGAGCTTGTCGGCAATCATGCCAGATTCGCTTCCTGGGGTTTCGTCAGGACCGCTGAAAACGCCCATGCCGGTTATGACCGTACGACGTCGATCGAAATGACGAAATTTCTGAGTTGAGACGGCGGCGCGCCTGATTGCCTGCTCGCAGACGCAGGACGAGCCTATCGCAAAAGGCCGGACTGAAGCATTTCGGAGAGAAAGACAGCTGAAACGCGGTCAAGACCCGTCTGCGGTTGGACTTCGGCCGATCCGACCCGCCAAACGCTTTTATCCGGCCCGCTGAATAGCTGGATTTCCGTGGCGACCTTGTGCGTGAGCGGGGCCGTTTTCGTGGCGTCCACCATCTGCTTCATAAGTTTCACGGAAGGCATGCGGCTGGTATCGCCGAGGTCGTTCGCCTTCGCAACAGTCTTCAGCCGCCGGAATGCGGGCCCGACATCCGGCAGGGAGCAGTTCATCTTTATCCGGGTCACAAAGAGACCTAGGGGTGATGGCGAACCCGTACGCGCAGGTTCGGCCTGACAACGCGCCCGCTCCGAACTCGCCACCCAGAGCCGCGCGAACTGCTCCGACTGTTCTTTGGTGGTTCCCTTTGGAGCATGGCCACCCTTGTTTTTGCGCTGCCATGCGACCGGATTGGCAACCAGATCCATGTCGGTGTATCGCGGGCCGCCACCCGAAGATCCCCACTCCTTATTCAGGCGAAGCATGCTGCCGCGATCAAAATTCAACCAGGCGCGATAATAGAGTTCCGCAGTCTGCTCGGGTGAAAGCGAAGCAGCCCGGACTGGCCCATTGATTAGAACGAGCAAAACGGAAATGAGCAGGAAAAGCTTCGTCTGGACTCTCATTGAACTCTCCATCGCATATGACGATTAAACGAGGCTTGTCTGAACCGGCTCAGCTCCGCCCCGGCAGAACCCGGTTCGGCGGGCGGTGCCCGTCGAAAAGCGTGCGGATGTTGATGATGACCTTGTCGCCCATCTCGATACGGCCCTCGATTGTTGCCGAACCCATATGCGGAAGCAGCACGACCTTGCCTTCCCTGGCGAGTTTGATGAGCTTGGGATTGACCGCAGGCTCGTTCTCATAAACGTCGAGGCCGGCGCCGGCGATCCTGCCGTCGCGCAGGCACTGGATCATCGCCGCCTCATCGATGATATCGCCACGGGCCGTGTTGACGATGTAGCTGGTCGGCTGCATCAGCGCCAGCCGCCGCGCGGAGATCAGGTGATAGGTCGCAGGTGTCGAAGGGCAATTGACGGAAACGATATCCACCCGCGCCAGCATCTGATCGAGACTGTCCCAGTAGGTCGCCTCAAGCTCCGCCTCGGTGGCCGGGTTGACGCGTTTGCGGTTGTGGTAGTGAATGGAGAGGCCAAAGGCCTTGGCGCGTCGGGCAACCGCCGTTCCGATGCGTCCCATGCCGACAATGCCGATGCGTTTGCCGGAAATGCGCCGCCCCAGCATCCATGTCGGCGACCAGCCCAGCCATTCGTCCGCGCCATTGGCGAGCACTCGTGTGCCCTCGATCATGCGGCGCGGCACGGCAAGCGCCAGCGCCATGGTGATGTCGGCGGTGTCTTCGGTCAGCACATTGGGGGTGTTGGTAACGGTAATGCCCCGTCGGGCCGCCGCGTCCACATCCACATGGTCTATGCCGTTGGAAAAGCTAGCGATCAGCTTCAGCTGCGGCCCGGCCTTCTCGATCATGGCGGCGGTGATGCGGTCCGTAACGGTCGGTACCAGAACGTCGACCTGCTGCATGGCAGCCACAAGCTCTTCCTCGCTGCGTTGCCTGTCGTCGATATTCAATTCGGCATCGAAGAGTTCCCGCATTCTGGTTTCGACGACGTCAGGCAATTTGCGGGTGATATAGACTGTCGGTCTCTTCTTGTGGGTCATCGTTTGCCGCTGCCTTGTTCAGAAGTCATTAACCAGAAAGAGCGATAATTTCTTTCAATCAGGGCGTTTCTACCAGACCCACCGGCGAAGACAAATAAAACTCGCTGAAGCTTGAGGCGTGTGGAAATGAGCCTCCTCGAATATCATCCGGTTTGCAGAAGGCAGGAAACGGAAAATGGGCATGCGCAGTGTGGTTTCTATGGTTTGCATTGCATTGTCTTTGGGCCTCCCTGGCGTGGCGAACGAAGCCATGGCGCAGGGCGCTGCGAAGGGCGCAAGCGGCTTGCCCTTGCCCCGTTTTGTCAGTCTGAAATCCAAGCGCGTCAACATGCGCATCGGACCCAGCACGGATTATGCCGTATCCTGGATGTATATGAAATCCGGAATGCCGGTCGAAATCATTCAGGAATACGAAAACTGGCGTCGCATCCGCGATGCCGACGGCACGGAAGGCTGGGTCAATCAGGCGCTGCTCTCCGGCGAGCGCACGGCCGTCGCAGCCCCCTGGATGCGTGGCAAGGGCAAGGATGTTTACGTCAACATGCGCCGCGACGCGCAGTCGGGCGCCTCCGTCACTGCGCGGCTGGAGCCGGGCGTCGTCTTCAGGATCGGCGAATGCAACGGCGACTGGTGTCGCGCCGAGGCCGGTCAGGCCTCAGGCTGGGTATCGCAGGGCGAAATCTGGGGCGCTTACCCCGGCGAGGCCTTTAAATAAGGCCGTGTTTCTCGCCCAGCGCCTTCAGGGATGACATCGGGCGCGGCCCGACCTGCTGAATGACGGCCGCGGCAGCAAGGCAGCCGAGTTTGCCGCAATCTTCCAGAGACCGGTCCTGCGTGTAACCGAACAGGAAGCCGGCGGCGAAAAGATCGCCTGCACCGGTTGTGTCAACCACGTCATATACCGGATAGGCGTCTACCTTCACGCGTTCGGTGCCGCGCAGAATAACGGCGCCTTCTTCGCTCATCGTCACCGCTGCGATCTTGCAATCGGCTGCGATTTTCGTCAGCGCCAGCTCGAAATCGTCGGTTTCGTAGAGCGAAAGAGCTTCCTGCTTGTTGGCGAAAACGATGTCCACCGTGCCGGAGCGCATCAGGTCGAGGAATTCTTCGCGGTAGCGATCGACGCAGAAGCTGTCGGAAAGCGTCATGGAGACTTCGCGACCGTTTTCATGCGCAATGCGGGCGCATTCGCGAATAGCGTCCTTGGCGCGCGGCGGATCCCATAGATAACCTTCGAAATAGGTGACTTTCGTTTCCGCCACCACATTCTCTTCGACGTCTTCCGGACCGAGATCGACGCAGGCGCCGAGGTAGGTGTTCATCGAGCGTTCGCCGTCTTCCGTGACGAAGATCATCGAACGGGCGGTCGGCGGAAATGTGCCTTCCGGCTTGGTTTCGAAATAGACGCCCTGCGCGCGGATATCGTGCTGGAAGATTTCTCCGAGCTGGTCTTCCGCCACCTTGCCGAAATAAGCGGCCCTGCCGCCGAAATTCGCCACGCCTGCGGCCGTGTTGCCCGCACTTCCACCGGAAGCTTCGAGAGCCGGTCCCATCAGCGAATAAAGCAGTTCGGCTCGCTCCGCGTCGATGAGGTTCATTGCGCCTTTGGTAATGGCATTGTCATTCAAAAACTGATCATCACAGCGGGAAATGATGTCGACGATGGCATTGCCGACAGTCAATACGTCGAATTTCGTCATAGGCCCTATCCGGTTTGCAGGGATACATATTTTCGAACGGTCTTAAACATTTCTGGCGGCAAGAAAAGCCCATAGGAGAAATATGCGGTTCTCCAGGAGCGCGCGAGATGCGTCATTTGCCTGTAATATGGTTAAGCTATCACTCCGGTCAGAGCAAAAGGTGTGTGAATGCGCACCTGAATGGCGGACATGAGGTCTTCCGGCTCAACCGTTATCTCCGTCACGGATGTACTGGCGGCATATAACGGACATGACAAAAGGCGGGGGAAACCCCGCTTTTTCTTTTTGGTTCGCCGTTTCAGCCGCTCATCTCGAAATGCCACAAGTGAGATCGCTCTGGCGGGTGATGCTTTTGAGCGCCACAGCATCGTTTGATGTCGGACGATGGAGCGAGCTTTCGAGGCAGGCGTTTCGCTGGTTTCGCCAGCTATTGCATGAAAACAAAGGGGTGAAGCGTTTTCGTGATTCCCTTCCCGTGGAAAACGCTCTAAAGCTCGGTATCTCCCGCAAAAGCCGCGAAAGCTTTCCCTTCATGTCTGCCGTTGCCGCGAACGTCGCTCCGATTTTCATTCTCATCCTGATCGGCTGGCTGACCGTCAAGGCCGGTTTGTTCAGGGCCGATGTCGGCGAGATTCTCAGCGATTTCGTGTTCAAGATCGCCGTGCCGACCTTGATCTTCCGCACGCTCGCCGAAGCGAATTTTCACGGCGCATCGCCTTTCCGATTGTGGATCACCTATTTTGCCGGCGTCGCCGTCACCTGGACGGTCGGTCACATCGTCACGCGTTATGTCTTCAAGCAGGATGTCCGCATTGCAGTGATAGCGGGCATTTCTTCGGCCTTTGCCAATAATATCTTCATCGGTCTGCCGCTCGTCGGACGATCCGTGGGGGATGAAGGGCTGGTCGCCCTCTCCATTCTGCTGGCGATCCACCTGCCGGTGATGATGATCGCCGGTACCATCCTGATGGAAAACGCCACGCACAAGGCTGTCGGCGGCGAAAAGCGCGGCATGGCTGCTGTCTTTAAGCAGGTCGGCCGCAACCTCATCACCAATCCGCTGGTGATCGGACTTATCATCGGGCTTTCGACCAATGTTTCAGGCGTATCGCTGACGCCCATCCTCAAAACCGTGGTCGAGCAGATCGCCTCCATGGCGGGGCCTGCGGCGCTTATTTCGCTCGGCATGGCGCTGACGAAATACACCATTCGCGGCAATCTGGGGATCGCCGTCACCATGACGGTCTTCAAGCTGCTGCTTCTGCCCGCCTGCGTGTGGGCCGTGGGCCATGCTCTCGGCCTCAGCCGTGAATGGACAGCCGCACTTGTGCTCACCTCTTCGGTGCCGACGGGGGTGAATGCATGGCTGATCGCCAATCGCTTCGGTATTGGCCACAGCGTTGCGGCCTCCACCATCAGCATTTCCACAGCGACCGGCGTTCTTTCCGTATCGCTATGGGCATGGCTGTTGAGCTGATTATTGTGCCGAGTTGATTATTTCTGCGCGCTCAGGATCTTGAAGCGGGCGTTGCGGCACACCTCTGCGCTGGTGCGGAATTCCGCCGCCAGGACAGGCTCATAGGGCAGGCCGCGATTGGCGACCATCAGCAGCTTTCCACCACTGCGAAGCGCGCCGGCCGCCGTTTTGATGAAGGCTTGACCGAGAGCTGGCTCAGTCGCCTGTCCCGCAGCATGGAAAGGCGGGTTCATGACGATCAGGTCGTATTTTTCCTTCGGCGGCTCGTTTACCAGGTCCTGCCAGAAAAAGCGTGCCGTCAGCCGCGGATTGTTTTCGAGAAGATTGGTCTTGGCGAATTCGAGCGCGTTCCAGTCCGCTTCGAAAAGATCGATGCGGGCCGTGCGCGGCGATTTTTCCGCCAGCATGACCGAGAGATAACCCCAGCCCGCACCGAAATCGGCGGCATTGCCGTCAAAGTCGGTCGGGAGGCGCGACGCGAGAAGCTCCGAGCCGTCATCCACCCGGTCATGCGAGAACATGCCGGGCAGGGCGGTGAAACGGCCAGCAACCGTGACGGAATGTTGGGCAAGCTTCGACACGGCGGATGCGACATCATCAGGCCGTTTGAACCAGAGGGCGACGCCGTGGTACTTCGGCGTCGATTCCGCCTCGATGCCGAGCTTTGCAAGCGTCTTGCGCAGCGTCAGGATGCCGTCTTCCTTTGATCCTGCCGCGACGATCAAACCGCCCGCCTTGACGCGTGAAAGCGCTTCGGCGACGCGGTTTTCGTTCTCGCCGCGGTGTTTACCGCACAGCAGCAGCGCTGCATCGTAATCTTCGCCCGAAATATCCGGGGTGACTTCTGCGGCCTGAGCCTGCAGAGCCCGGTAAAGCGGCCGAAAGTTCTGGACCGCGACGATGTCAGCGTCAAAACCGTCAAGCCTCGGGCCGGCTTCCGCTCCCAGAAACAGCACGCGCTCGCCCTCTTTCGGCATGTCGAGCATCTCTGCGGCAAAGGGATGGAAAAGGGTTTTAACAGCGTCACGGCTCATTGGAGCGTCCTCAAGGTAGGATAGAAAAAAGGCGCGGGCAAAACCCGCGCCTCGATAGGGTCTGGCGACGCGGCCTTATTCGGCAGCGGCTTCGCCGTCTTCCTTCTTCTTGTCGGCGGCAACTTCCTTGCCGGTTGCCTGATCGACAACCTTCATGGACAGGCGAACCTTGCCACGCTCGTCGAAGCCCATCAGCTTGACCCAGACCTTGTCGCCTTCCTTGACGACGTCCGACGTCTTGGCAACGCGGTCGGAGGCGAGCTGCGAGATGTGAACCAGGCCGTCGCGCGCGCCGAAGAAGTTGACGAATGCGCCGAAGTCGGCGGTCTTGACGACCGTGCCTTCGTAGATCTGGCCGACTTCCGGTTCCGCAACGATCGAGTGGATCCACTTGCGGGCCGCTTCGATTTCCTTGCCGGAAGCAGATGCGATCTTCACGGTGCCGTCGTCTTCGATGTTGATCTTGGCGCCGGTCTTTTCAACGATTTCGCGGATAACCTTGCCGCCGGAGCCGATGACTTCACGGATCTTGTCGACCGGAATGTTCATCACTTCGATGCGCGGTGCGAATTCGCCGAGCTGGCCACGGCTTTCGGTGATGGCGTTGGCCATTTCGCCGAGGATGTGCTTGCGGCCACCCTGTGCCTGCTCCAGAGCGATCTTCATGATCTCTTCGGTGATACCGGCGATCTTGATGTCCATCTGCAGCGAGGTAATGCCATCGGCGGTGCCGGCGACCTTGAAGTCCATGTCGCCGAGGTGATCTTCGTCACCCAGGATGTCGGAGAGAACCGCAAAGCGCTCGCCTTCAAGGATGAGGCCCATGGCGATACCGGCAACCGGCTTGGCAAGCGGAACGCCGGCGTCCATCAGTGCAAGCGAGGTGCCGCAGACCGTTGCCATCGACGAGGAGCCGTTGGACTCGGTGATTTCCGAAACGACGCGTAGCGTGTAGGGGAACTGTTCCGCAGTCGGCAGCATCGGACGGATCGCGCGCCATGCGAGCTTGCCGTGACCGATTTCGCGACGGCCCGGGGAGCCCATGCGGCCTGTTTCACCGACCGAGTAGGGCGGGAAGTTGTAATGCAGCAGGAAGCGTTCTTTGTACATGCCGGTCAGGCTGTCGACATACTGCTCATCTTCGCCGGTGCCGAGCGTCGCAACGACGATCGCCTGGGTTTCACCGCGGGTAAACAGCGCAGAACCGTGCGTACGCGGCAGAATGCCGACTTCCGAAACGATCGGACGAACGGTCGACAGGTCGCGGCCGTCGATACGGCTCTTGGTGTCGAGAACGTTCCAGCGAACGATCTTGGCCTGGAG
Organism: Rhizobium nepotum 39/7; assembly: GCF_000949865.1. Classification (GTDB taxonomy): domain Bacteria; phylum Pseudomonadota; class Alphaproteobacteria; order Rhizobiales; family Rhizobiaceae; genus Agrobacterium; species Agrobacterium nepotum. Next base: position 22,768 of record NZ_JWJH01000004.1, read on the forward strand.
GTGCTTGAAGACGGCGCCGATTTCTTCCGGGCTGTACTTCGCTTCGCCTTCTTCCGGCAGGAAGTGAGCCTTGACCTTCGCCTTCACGGCGTCGACGGCGGTGTAACGGGCAGCCTTTTCGGTGATCTTGTAGGCAGCGCGCAGTTCGGTTTCGGCAAGGCCGAGCATTTCGGTTTCGAGCGCGGAGAAATCTTCCGGTTCGAATTCGCGCGGCTCCTTGGCGGCGACTTCAGCGAGCTTGATGATCGCGTCGATAACCGGCTGGAAACCCCGGTGGCCGAACATGACGGCGCCGAGCATGATGTCTTCGTTGAGTTCCTTGGCTTCCGATTCCACCATCAGGACGGCGTCCTGCGTGCCGGCAACAACCAGATCCAGAACCGATTCATCCATCTCATCAAGATGCGGGTTCAGAACATATTCGCCGTTGATGTAGCCAACGCGCGCGCCGCCGACCGGGCCCATGAAAGGAATGCCGGACAGTGTGAGCGCAGCGGATGCGGCAACCATCGACAGAACGTCGGGGTCATTTTCCAGATCGTGCTGAATGACCGTTACGACAACCTGCGTGTCGTTCTTGTAGCCTTCAGGAAACAGCGGGCGGATCGGACGGTCGATCAGGCGGGAAACCAGCGTTTCCTTTTCAGAAGGACGACCTTCGCGCTTGAAGTAGCCGCCGGGGATCTTGCCGGCTGCATAGGTCTTTTCCTGGTAGTTGACGGTGAGCGGGAAGAAGTCCTGTCCCGGCTTCGGAGACTTTGCGGAAACCACGGTCGCGAGAACCATTGTCTCGCCGTAGGTTGCGATGACGGCGCCGTCAGCCTGACGGGCAACCTTGCCGGTCTCGAGCTTCAGCGGGCGGCCAGCCCATTCGATTTCCACGGAGTGTTTATTGAACATATCTTGTCCTTGTTTGTGTATGCCCGCCTTGCAGGGGGCAACGAACGACGCAATCACGGGCAAGACAGCCGGAGGCTTTCAAAGTCCAAGCATCCGGCAATCCTGCCCCATGACAGGTCTGCGGTTGAAAAGGCTGCACCGGCCCATCCGGGGCTACCTTATCGTCCGGGGGCCATAGCTGCGGCAAACGCCCGGAAATTCAAGATGGCCTGCAAAAGGCCCGATATAAAAACCGGCGGGTATCTTTGCGAAACCCGCCGGATAAGGTTTTAGCGGCGAATGCCGAGAGCACCGATCAGCTTGCTGTAACGGGCTTCGTCCTTCTTCTTCAGATAGTCGAGAAGCGAACGGCGGCTCGAAACGAGCGTCAGAAGGCCACGACGGGAGTGGTTGTCCTTCTTGTGGTCCTTGAAGTGACCGGTCAGGTTATTGATCCGCTCGGTCAGAATAGCGACCTGAACTTCCGGAGAACCGGTGTCGCCTTCGTTCGTTGCATATTCCTTGATGAGGGCGGCTTTGCGCTCTGCAGTAATCGACATCGGACGATCCTTTCTATTTTAAGGAAAAAATGGGACGCCAAGAGCCGGGATGTCGTCCAGCTCTGGCCATTCGGCAGCATAGGCAAAGCCCAAGCTGGCGCTGCCTATAAACTATTCCGGGTACAATTGAAAGAGGCGATTGACTGCGCCGCTTTAGGCTCGCTTCAGCCGAAAACCCGCTTCGGCCGGAATTCGCCCTCACCGATCTCGCCGATGGCAACCAGCTTACCATGCGCGGTGGCATATGCCTCTGGATGATTGGCCGGTGCGTCACGCCCACGCAGCAGGATGGGGTTGCCCATCTTCAGCCGGTGCGCCTGATCGTCGCTGATGACGAGATGGGGAAGTGCCGAAAGCGCCTCCGCCGTGTCGGTCAGAAAGGCATCCAGCGCTTCGAGCCGCTCGTCGCGGTCTTCGATAGCTTCCAGAGCCGTCAAAGTCTCGAGCGGCACCATCATGTCCTCGCCAAATGGCGCGACCATGGTACGGCGCAATTGCGAAATATGACCGTAGCAGCCGAGATCGCGGCCCATGTCGCGCGCAAGCGCACGCACATAGGTTCCCTTGCCGCATTCCACTTCGAAATGCGCGGTGCTGGCGTCGGGGCAGGCGAGCAGCGTCAGGCGGTGAATTTCCACCTCGCGTGCCGGGATATCCACCGTCTCGCCTTCGCGCGCCAGATCATAGGCCCGTTCGCCGGCGATCTTGATCGCGGAAAACTGCGGCGGTGTCTGCATGATCACGCCGGTATAATTGGGCAGAATTTCACGGATCGCCTGTTCGTCCGGGCGCTGGTCGGAGGAATTCATCACCTCGCCTTCCAGATCGTCGGTCGTGCGTTCTTCACCCCAGGTGACGGTAAATTCGTAGATTTTCCGGCCGTCCATGACGTAGGGCACGGTCTTCGTGGCGTCGCCGAGCGCAATCGGCAGCATGCCGGAAGCCAGTGGATCGAGCGTTCCGGCGTGGCCCGCCTTCTGGGCGTTGAACAGCCATTTGATTTTGGAAACGGCTTCGGTGGAGCCGAAATCGAGCGGCTTGTCGAGGATGAGCCAGCCCGAGATCGGACGGCCCTTCGGCTTGCGGGACTGCTGTTTGCGTGGTTTGGACATGCTTCAGTTCTGTTCGTCGTCTTTTTCGTTTGAAGGTCCGAGATCGCGCTGCACCTCCGGTGACCGCAGAAGCGCGTCGATCTTTTGGTAGTTGTCGAAACTGGTATCGTCGCGAAAGCGCAGTTCCGGCATGTATTTCATTTGCCGCAGCTGGGGGCCGAGGCGACCGCGCATGAACTTCGCGTGGCGGTTCAAAGCGGTGATGATGTCGGTATGATCCGCAACGCCAAGCGGCGTCACGTAAGCGGTTGCCATCTTGAGATCGGGCGACATGCGCACTTCCGAAATGGAAATGACGGTGGCTTCAATCAGATCGTCGCGGACTTCGCCGCGCTGGAGAATTTGGGTCAGTGCGGCGCGCACCTGTTCGCCGACGCGCAGCATGCGTTGCGAAGGGGCCGATGATGTTGGTTTTGCCATTGGTAATGCCTCAAACGGAGCGAGCGCCGGTTAAGCCGGCGCCCGACAGATAAATCCTGTTTTGCGGCGAGACGCTTAGAGCGTTCTCGTGATGTGTTCGACGCGGAAGCACTCGATGGTGTCGCCAGCGCGAATGTCTTCGTAGTTCTCGAAGGCCATACCGCACTCCTGGCCAACAGGCACTTCCGAGACTTCGTCCTTGAAGCGCTTGAGGGTCTTGAGCTTGCCTTCGTGGATGACGACGTTGTCGCGCACCAGACGCACACCCGCACCACGTTCGACCTTGCCTTCGATGACGCGGCAACCCGCGACCTTGCCGACCTTGGTGATGTTGAACACCTCGAGGATTTCGGCATTGCCGAGGAATGTCTCGCGACGTTCCGGCGAAAGCAGGCCCGACATGGCCGACTTCACGTCATCCACCAGATCGTAGATGATGTTGTAGTAGCGGATTTCGATACCGGCACGTTCGGCTGCCTGACGAGCCTGCACATTGGCACGCACGTTAAAGCCGATGATGGCGGCATTGGATGCTTCGGCAAGCGAAATATCCGATTCCGTGATGCCGCCTGCGCCCGAATGGACGATGCGGGCGCGAACTTCGTCCGTACCGAGCTTGTCGAGTGCACCGGCAATGGCTTCGATCGAACCCTGCACGTCGCCTTTGACGACCAGCGGGAATTCTTTCAGGCCGGAGGTCTGAAGCTGGCTCATCATCTGTTCCAGCGAGCCGCGCTGGCCGGTCTGACGGGCGACAGCCTTGTCGCGAGCCAGACGCTGGCGGTATTCGGAGATCTCGCGGGCACGGCTTTCGTTTTCGACAACCGCGAAACGGTCACCGGCCGAAGGCGTGCCGGAAAGGCCGAGGATCTCGACAGGCATGGCCGGACCGGCTTCCTTGACATGGTCGCCGAGGTCATTGACGAGCGCGCGCACACGGCCCCACTGATCGCCGGCAACAATGATCTGGCCGGGCCTCAGTGTACCCTTCTGCACGAGAACGGTCGCGACGGCACCGCGTCCACGGTCCAGCTCGGCCTCGATGACCGTACCTTCCGCAGTGCGGCTTGGGTCTGCCTTGAGATCGAGGATTTCCGCCTGAAGCAGGATAGCTTCGAGCAGCTTGTCGAGGTTGAGCTTGTTCTTGGCCGATACTTCGACATCGAGAACTTCACCACCCATCGATTCCACGAAAACTTCGTGCTGCAACAGCTGCTGGCGTACCTTTTCAGGGTTTGCCTCATGCTTGTCGATCTTGTTGATGGCAACGACGATCGGAACGCCGGCCGCCTTGGCATGATTGATCGATTCAATCGTCTGCGGCATCACGCTGTCGTCTGCCGCAACAACCAGTACGGCAATATCGGTCGCCTGTGCGCCACGGGCACGCATTGCCGTAAAGGCGGCGTGGCCGGGGGTGTCGATGAAGGTGATCTTCTGACCGTTCTTCTCGACCTGATAGGCGCCGATATGCTGGGTGATGCCACCGGCTTCACCGGCAACCACGTTTGCCTGACGAATGGCGTCGAGCAGCGAGGTCTTGCCGTGGTCGACGTGACCCATGATCGTCACGACCGGCGGACGGGAAACCATCTCGCCTTCATCGTCGGACTTGTTGAAGAGACCCTCTTCAACGTCGGATTCGGAAACGCGCTTGACCGTGTGGCCGAATTCGACTGCGATCAGTTCCGCCAGATCGGCGTCGATCACGTCGCCCGGCTTCAACATCTGGCCTTCCTTCATCAGGAACTTGATGACGTCAACCGCGCGTTCGGACATGCGCTGCGACAGTTCCTGAATGGTGATGGTTTCCGGCAGGATGACTTCGCGCAAAACCTTTTCGCGGGTTTCCTGCATCTGGCTGCGACGGAATTTCTCCTGACGGCGGCGCATGGATGCCATTGAGCGGCCACGCGGCGTACCGTCTTCTTCCAGATTGGCGGCGGTCACGGTCAGCTTGCCACGACGGCGCTCTTCCTCTGTCTTCAGGCGTGCTGCGGGCTTGGCCGGAACCGGAGCAACGACCTTGCCGCGGGCCGGAAGGCTGCTGCCGCGACGAACTGCTCCGCGATCGTCCTCCTCGTCGCCACCGGTGCGGCGTCCGCGTGGAGCGGCGGCATCGGGCGTGGCGGGAGCGGAACGGGGTGCGGTGACGGCAGACTGCGGACGGGCGTCAGCGCGTGGCGCCGGCGTAGCGGCCGCAGCCGGCAGATCGGACTTTGCTTCCGTGGCAGGCTGGCTCGCCGCAATCTTGGCCGCAGCAGCCTCTTCGGCAGCGCGGTTTGCGGCTTCTATCTTTTCAGCAGCGATGCGGTGTTCTTCTTCGACCTTGCGACGCGCCTCGTCTTCGGCGCGCTGCTTGGCCTCGACAACGTCGCGAGCCTGCGCTTCTATCAGCGCACGGCGACGGGCTTCCATCTCGCCTGCGGAAAGGTCATGCAGAACATTGCCGCGCGGACGGTCAGGCTGGCGCTGCTGCGGCGCGGACGAGCCGGGGCGCTGCTGCGAATGGGAAGAACCCGGACGCTGCTGTTGGCCACCCGGCTGCTGAAGGCGTTGCTGCGGAGCCTGCGGACGCGGTGCCGAAGGCGCTGGGGCCGCCGGCTTAGGCGCCGGTGCCGCCACAACAGGCTGAACCGGCTTCTCGTCTTCGGGACGCAGAGGGCGGCGCTTGCGTGTTTCCACGACAACCGCGTTTGTGCGACCTCGACCCATGTCCTGCCGCACGGTACCCTGATTCATCCCGCCCGGTTTCAGGGTAAGAGTCTTCTTGGCCGGCGCATTGTGTGTCTTGTCGTCGTTGTTGTCGGTCATTCCGTTCCCGTTCCTTCGGACGAAAACCGGATGACGTCCATCAGGCCTCGTCGTTCAATTGCTGCATCGGAACGCGGCGACCGTTCTTGTTCGGTAACCGCGTCATTGTTCTGTCCGGGCAGCGTCGCGTTCCGCTTCGGGCTGACCGCCAAGGCGGTACTGCTCAAGCATCTTTGCGCGCTTCACTACACCCTCACCCGCCTGCCCCGCAAGCGCGCAAGCATGGATAAAAGCATTCTGGCCCATCAACTCGTCCATTTCGGCGCCGCTAAAGAGCCGGAAGGACGGAATCTCATTGCCGGCATTACTGCCGAACGCCCAGGCCTTGCGGGCCTGGTCCAGTTTTCTCACGCCGTCGGCCGCAGCATCGGTCGCATGGAACGCGGCTATCGCATTCCCGGAGCGGATGGCGGCATCGACCTTCGTCGCGCCACTGATGAACTGGCCCGCCTTGCGCGCCATGTTCATCATTCCGGCAACCTGCTGCGCCATCAACCGGTCCAGAAGAGCGAGAAGCTCAGGCCCGGCCTTGACGTCGCGTTTGAGTGCCCGTGCGAAAATCTTCTTCGCTATGGCTTTCTCGATCAGGGCGCGCTCCGGTTTTACCCAGCAGCCGCGTCCCGGCAATTGGCGTTTCAGATCCGGCACGACACCGCCGTCCGGCCCTGCGACGAAGCGGATCAGATCGTCTGGCGATCCGCTTTGCCTTGTTACAATGCACATACGTCCATTGACGTTGCCTTCCAGCCGCCCGTCCTCATCGGTTTCGGGCAGCTCGTCCGGCTCATGCGCCTGCGATGTCATTCCTGTTCGGCGGTATCCGCCTCCTCGGTAGCTTCGACATCGGCTTCCTCTTCGGAAGCGAGATCTTCGGCCGTGATCCAGCCTGCCAGAAGACGGGCCTGCACAACCATGTTTTCAGCCTCGACGCGCGACACGTCGAGTTTGGAGAAGATGCCTTCGAACTTCTTCGTCTCGCCGTCCTTGCGTTCGCTCCAGCCGACCAGATCGTCTGCGGCGCAACCGGCAAAGTCCTCGATAGTCTTGATGCCGTCTTCACCGAGCGCGACCATCATCTGCGATGTCAGGCCGTCGATCTGGCGCAGCTCGTCGGTAACGCCGAGTTCCTTGCGCTTGGCGTCCATTTCGGCTTCCAGGCGTTCCAGATATTCGCGGGCGCGGGTCTGGATTTCATCGGCGGTGTCGTCGTCGAAGCCGTCGATGGAGGAAATTTCGTCGAGATCGACATAGGCGAGTTCTTCGACCTGCGCGAAGCCTTCGGAGGCCAGAACCTGGCCGACCATTTCGTCGACGTCGAGGGCCTCCATGAAGAGTGCCGTGCGCTCGTTGAATTCCTTCTGGCGACGCTCGGATTCTTCCTGCTCGGTCATGATGTCGATATCCCAGCCGGTCAGCTGCGATGCCAGACGCACGTTCTGGCCGCGACGGCCGATGGCGAGCGAAAGCTGCTCGTCGGGAACCACAACTTCGATACGCTCGGATTCTTCGTCCAGAACGACCTTGGCCACTTCGGCGGGCTGCAGGGCGTTGACGATGAAGGAAGCCGGGTCCTGGCTCCACGGAATGATGTCGATCTTTTCGCCCTGCAATTCACCGACGACGGCCTGAACGCGCGAACCGCGCATACCGACGCAGGCGCCGACAGGATCGATCGACGAGTCGTTCGAGATGACGGCGATCTTGGCGCGCGAACCGGGGTCACGGGCAACCGACTTGATCTGGATGATGCCGTCGTAGATTTCCGGAACTTCCATGGTGAACAGCTTCACCATGAACTGCGGATGGGTACGCGACAGGAAAATCTGCGGACCGCGCTGTTCGCGGCGAACGTCGTAGACATAGGCGCGTACGCGGTCGCCATAACGCATGTTTTCGCGCGGAATCATCTCGTCGCGACGGATGATGCCTTCGCCACGGCCGAGATCGACGATGACGTTGCCGTATTCGACGCGCTTGACGGTGCCGTTGACGATCTCGCCGATACGATCCTTGAACTCGTCATACTGGCGGTCACGTTCGGCTTCGCGCACCTTTTGAACGATCACCTGCTTGGCGGACTGTGCGGCGATACGGCCGAAATCCATCGGCGGCAGCGGATCGGCGATGAAATCGCCGATCTTGGCGTCCGGGTTGCGGTCGCGGGCGAGTTCGAGCGGGATCTGGGTCGAATAATCCTCGGCCGTCTCGACAACTTCCAGAAGACGCTGCAGGCGGATTTCGCCGGTCTTGGAATTGATGTCGGCGCGAATGTTGGTTTCCGAACCATAGCGCGAGCGTGCGGCTTTCTGGATAGCGTCTGCCATTGCGGCAAGCACGATTTCGCGGTCGATGACCTTTTCGCGCGCCACAGCATCGGCGATCTGCAGAAGCTCAAGCCGGTTAGCACTCACTGCCATTTTTTTATCTCCGTAAGTCGCATAATTGCGGGGATCGCCCGTTTTCCGGGCTTTTACGTTGGAATTAGTCTTCGTCTGCTTCGTTTTCGTCGTTCTGGTTTGCGGCGGCGGCCTTTGCCGCCTTGTCTGCCCGCAGCGCATCACGAATAAGGTCGTCCGTCAGAATGAGCTTCGCATCGGAAAGCGCGCTGAACGGAACGGTGACTGTCGGTTCCTCGCCATAGGCGATCTGGTCGCGTTCCAGCTTGAAGCCGTCCGCATCGACCTCGACGATCTTGCCGCGAAACCGCTTGCGGTTCTCGACCAGAATGGAGGTTTCGACCTTCACCAGATGACCCTGCCAGCGGGTGAAATCCGATTTGCGAACCATCGGCCGGTCGATGCCGGGCGAGGAAACTTCGAGATGATACGCCTTATCGACCGGATCTTCCACATCAAGAACCGGTGAAATCGCCATGGAGACGGCTTCGCAGCCCTGGACGGTCATGGTGCCGTCTTCCCGCTCGGCCATGACCTGCAGGGTCATACCGTTCTGGTTGGAGAGCCGCACGCGCACCAGAAGATACCCCATGCCCGTCAAAACAGGCTCGATGATCTCGGCGATGCGCTGGTCGATGCCCGTTTCGGTTATCAGTCGCGGTTCATATACGGTGTCTGCCATCTGGCCTTCCGGTCTTTAGTTTTTTCACCGGGCACTCAAGCCCGTGGTTTCCGGTTCGCCTAACGAAAAAGAGCGGAGCCTTGCGGCCCCACTCTTCATCAAGCGATCAAGAATTTCACAGGTCATATAGACCCATCGGGGCAGGATTGCAAGGTTTTCGCGGGCAGGGCGCTTCAGTCGCGGCATCGGCCACATTTTCACCCTTCCCGTGTCGGAAAGGGTGGCATGATTTCCGGCACTGTCTATAGTTGCCGTTTGACAAATCGCAGTTGCATCAAGTGGACTGATCGTGCCTGACCGTAAATCGCCACTCGCGCCTTTAAGGCATTTGACTTACAGACGAATCTGGATCGCGAGCCTTGCGTCGAATTTCGGCGGGCTGATCCAGGCGGTTGGCGCCGCATGGATGATGACCTCGCTGTCGAGTTCCGAAAACATGATCGCGCTGGTGCAGGCCTCCACCTCGCTGCCGATCATGATGTTTTCGCTGATTTCAGGCGCGCTGGCCGATAGTTTCGACCGCCGCCGCATCATGATTTCCGCGCAGCTGCTGATGCTGACGGCTTCCGTGATGCTCACGGTTTTTGCCTGGTCCGGCTGGCTCACGCCGTGGCTTCTGCTCTTCTTCACCTTCATGATCGGCTGCGGTACTGCCCTCAACAATCCGTCCTGGCAGGCCTCCGTCGGTGAAATGGTGCCGCGCGAGGATTTGCCGGCCGCCGTGACGCTGAACAGCGTCGGCTTCAACATTACCCGCAGCGTCGGTCCCGCTATCGGCGGCATCATCGTCGCAGCGGCAGGCGCCGCTGCCGCCTTTTTCGTGAATGCGCTCAGCTACTTCACCCTGATCTACGCGTTGTTTCGCTGGCAACCGCCCAAATATGCCTCGACACTCCCACGCGAGCAGCTTCTCGCCGCCATATCGGCCGGAATGCGTTATGTGGCCATGTCGCCCAATATCGGCAAGGTCCTGGTGCGCGGTTTTCTCTTCGGGCTTTCCGCTAGCGCCATCCTGGCCCTGATGCCGATCGTTGCCCGCGATCTGGTTGAGGGCGGCCCGCTGACCTACGGTGTCATGCTGGGTGCATTTGGCGTCGGCGCAATTGGAGGTGCGCTGGTCAGCGCGAGACTGCGTGAGATCCTGTCGAGTGAATGGATCGTGCGGGTCGCCTTTTTAGGCTTCGCTTTCAGTTCCGGTGTGACGGCGATCAGCACGAGCGCCATCGTCACCTCGCTTGTCCTTGCGGTTGCCGGTGCCTGCTGGGTTCTGGCGCTTTCCCTGTTCAACACCATCGTCCAGCTTTCCGCCCCGCGCTGGGTGGTGGGCCGGGCGCTGTCGCTTTACCAGACGCTGACCTTCGGCGGCATCGCCGTCGGCAGCTGGCTGTGGGGCGAGCTGGCGGAAGATTACGGCATTTCCTATTCACTTCTCTGTTCGTGCGTGCTGATGCTGCTCGGCGTTGTCGTCGGTCTCAAGCTCGCCATGCCGGCATTCGCCTCGCTCAACCTCGATCCGCTCAACCGTTTCGTGGAGCCGCCGCTGAGGCTTGATATCAAGCCGCGCAGCGGGCCGATCGCCATCCTCATCGATTATGAAATCCATGACGAGGATCTCGGCGAATTCCTGCCACTGATGGCCGAGCGCCGCCGCATCCGTCTGCGCGATGGCGCGCGCAACTGGAACCTGATGCGCGATCTGGAAAATCCTGACATCTGGACGGAAAGTTACCACGTGCTGACATGGGTGGAATATGTCCGCCACAATCATCGCCGCACCCAGGCGGATGCGGAAGCCTGGGACCGGCTGCTTGAGCTTCATCGCGGCAAGACCCGGCCGCGCGTGCACCGGATGATCGAGCGACAGACCATTCCGCCGACCGACGATATCTTCCACAAGCCGCATACCGATCAGCACTGAGAGGTATTCGACGCCAACCCACTGGCTACCTGTCATCCCGCCGTTGCAGGATGTGTATAGTACCTCGAACGATCGGGGGACGATATGGAAGACCAGAAGGTTATTTCAAGGCGTGCGACACCTGCAGATGCCGACGATGTCGCCGCAATTTTCCGCACGTCACGCCGGCATTTTCTTCCCTATTTACCAGACTTGCACAGTTTCGAGGAAGACAAGGGCTATTTCAGCAATATTGTCTTTAACGAAACTGAAGTCTGGGTTGCGGAGGAAGACGGCGTTCTCGTCGGCTTTTGTGCCTTTCGGCAGGAATGGTTGGATCATCTTTATTGTCTGCCCGCACGTGTAGGCAGAAATCTAGGTGCGACCCTGCTGGACAGGGCGAAGCAAGAGCAACAACTCCTTCAATTGTGGGTGTTCCAGCAAAATACACGCGCCATAAGCTTTTACGAGCGCCATGGGTTCCGCAAGGTGCAGGAAACGGATGGATCCGGCTGCGAGGAAAAGTTGCCGGACGCGCTCTACGAATGGCGCAGGCAAACCGCCTGACGGATGCAGGGGAAGTCAGCGCAGGCGGCCCTTCAGCGTGGCGTCCGGAAAACACGTCGGGGAAAGGCCGTTTTTCGCCTGCCAGTCGCCGAGCGACCGCCGCGTCTTGAAGCCTGCCAGCCCGTCCGCCTTGCCGACATCATAGCCCTTGGCGACCAGCGCCTTCTGCATGGCAAGAACATCGGAGCGCAGCATCGATCCGACATTGCCCCATTCGCCCTTGAACGGCCCCGCCCCATGGGCGATGCGGTCTGCGAGGTTGCCGATGAACAGCGCGTAGAGATCGGAATTGTTGTATTCCTTGATAACGTAGAAATTCGGCGTCACCACGAATTCCGGCCCGTGCCGGCCGGCGGGAACCAGCATCATGCCGTCGGCGGAGAGGTCATTGGCCGGAAAGGCCTTTCCGGAAATGCGGGTGATCCCCATCTTCGCCCAGTCGGCGACTGGCCGGGCAAGGTCCGGACCTTCCTGTGCGCATGAAACCTTGGCCGGTATCGACACCTCGAAGCCCCAGTCGCGATCCCTCTGCCAGCCGCGCTGCGAAAGATAGTTCGCTATGGATGCCAGCGCGTCCGGCACGGAGTTCCAGATATCGCGGTGGCCGTCACCATCGAAATCCACGGCATATTTCAGGTAGCTCGACGGCATGAATTGTGGCTGGCCGAGTGCGCCGGCCCAGGAACCCATCATGCGCGATGCCGCGATATCGCCGTTCTCGACGATCTTCAGAGCGTCGATCAGCTCGGTGCGGAACATCTCCCTGCGGGTCGACATATAGGCTTTCGTCGCCAGCACATCGACCACCGGATGCGGTAGCTTCGCACGGCCGAAACCGGATTCGCGGCCCCAGATCGCCACGACGATATTGCCGGGCACGCCGTATTTCGCCTCGATGCGGCGAAGCGTGGCGGCGTGCGTCGCCGCCAGAGACCGGCCCGTGGCGGCAAGTCCCTGCAAGCGCTTTTCGGAGAAATATGCGCCTGGCGAGGAGAATTCCGCCTGGCTCTGGCTCTGTTCCTTCGGTGGTTTTTGACCCGGGATAACGAGATCGGGCAGGCTCCAGTTGATGGAAAGACCGCTGAGCGCGGCTTCCAGCGTTTTTTGCGAAATGCCCGCCTTGCGCGCTTCCGGCCAGATTTCCTTTTTCAGCCATGCATTGAAATCGGCATCGTATCGAGCCGCAGCGGCACCCGTCGGTGCGGATTGCGCCAAAGCCGTCGTTACTGAAAAAACGGAAATAATGGCGGCCAGTGCCTTGAAGCTTTTCCAGGAAAAGTGGAACCCGGTTTTCCGTCTGGAAATGCGCCAAAACAAAGAATCAAATCGGTTTTGCATTCGGTCTCCTCTTCGAGTGACGGACAAGGGAGGGGAGGCGTCAGATCGTCGTGCGCGCCCGAAGCGCGGCCGTCAATGTGCCTTCGTCGAGATAGTCCAGCTCGCCGCCCACCGGCACGCCATGCGCAAGCCGGGTGATCTTGACGCCGAGATCGGCCAGACGGTCGGTGATGTAATGGGCGGTCGCCTGTCCCTCCACCGTCGCATTGACGGCGATGATAAGCTCGCGAATACCGCCGACGCTGACACGATCGATCAATCCCTTGATGTTCAGATCTTCCGGCCCGACTCCATCCAGCGGCGACAGCGTGCCACCAAGCACATGATAGGCGGTGTTCATGGCGCTCGCCCGCTCCAGTGCCCAAAGATCCGACACATCTTCCACCACGATGATGATCGACTGGTCACGCCTGTCATCGGCGCAGACAGTGCAGGGGTCGATGGTATCGACATTGCCGCAGCAGGAGCAAATCTTCACCTTGTCATAGGCTTCACCCATCGCATGGCCGAGCGGGCCGAGAAGCTGTTCTTTCTTCTTGATGAGGTGCAGCGCCGCCCGCCGCGCCGAGCGGGGTCCCAGCCCCGGCACTTTTGCAAGCAGCTGGATCAGTTTTTCGATTTCGGGACCGGTGACTCGTTTTGCCATGAGCGCTTTCTACTGCATAAATCGGGAAACGGGAATCATGAAGCGCGAAGGGCAGTCCATGAAAATACGGGCAGTGTGCCGGGGCGAGGCGAAGACCCTGCCGGGAAAGACGGCAAGGACGGGCATTTTCAAACATGCCGTGCAGGGTCCGGTGATTGTGGATGCCGAAGGTATCGTCAGCGACGCTGTCTGCAATCGCAAACATCACGGCGGTCCGGATCAGGCGATCTACGCCATGGGTTCCGTCGATCTCGATTTCTGGTCTCGCACGCTCGGTTTTACGGTTGAGCCCGGATTTTTCGGCGAAAATCTGGTTCTGGAGGGTGTCGACAGCGCGAAGCTGCATGTGGGCGACAGGTTCTCAGCGGCAGAAGTGGTTTTGGAAGTGACCGCCGCCCGCATTCCCTGCGCGACCCTGTCAGCCCGGATCGGCGATCCCGGCTTCGCGCCGCGTTTTCGGCAGGCGGGTCAGCCGGGTTTTTATTGCCGGATCCTGAAAGGTGGAATGCTCGCCGCCGGTGAAGACGTCGCGTTCGAACCCTATCAGGGGACGAAACTGCCCATACCGATTATTCTGCAGCGCTTCCGCCCCATGCAGCTTACCGAGGTCGAACGCGCTGCCTATCTCGGCACGCCGCTTGCGAGCCGGTTCCGCGCCATGTTGGAAGTCTGAATTCGAAAGAAGATCAGAACGGCAGCTTCATGCCGGGCGGGATCGGCAGGCCAGCCGTGATTTCCTTGGTCTTTTCGGCGGTGATGGCTTCGGCGCGCTCCTTGGCGTCATTGTGGGCAGCAACAATCAGGTCTTCGAGAATTTCGACGTCGTCTTCCTTGAAAAGAGACGGATCGATCTTCAGCCCCAGCAGGTTGCCCTTGCCGTTCAGCTTAACGGTGACGAGGCCGCCGCCGGACTTGCCTTCGACTTCAAGCGCGGCGATATCCGCCTGCATCTTTTCCATCTTGGCCTGCATTTCCTTGACCTTGCCCATCATGCCCATGATGTCGCGCATGTGCCAGACTCCTGTTTTTGTTATGTATTAAAATTCGATATCGTCGCCGGGGAGGATGTCGCCTTCGCTCGATTCGGCAACTGAAGGAGATGGAGCGATCTCGTCCGCCTCGTCCTGTACTGCAACACGGATACGCACGTCGGTGATCTTCGCGCCGGGAAACTGCGCCAGAATGGCGGCAACGTCAGGGTCCTGACGCGCATCGACAAGGCGTGCGTCCCGGGCATTGCCTTCGACTTCGACAAGGGTAGGCTCGCCCTGTTCCTTGCTGAGGCTGACGATCCAGTGGATACCGGTCCACTCCTTCAGCCTCACACCAAGCTCGCCGGGGAGCGATCCGGGCGCGCCTTCGCCGAGGCGCATATCCAGCCGGCCCGGCTCCAATCGCACCAGCCGCAGGAAGTTGCGGACCTTCGCCCTCATGACGGGATCGCGATTTTTCTGGCACAGATCGGCAATATCCTGCACGGAGTTGACCGGAACTTTCGGCTCCGGCCGCTCTTCGGTTTTCGGTGCGGCGACCTGCATGTCCTGCGGGCGGCTGTCGGGAACGGCGCGCAGCATCGTGGTTGGTTGAGGTGTGGCCTGCCTGTGTGCGGGAGCATCGACGGGTCTTGCCGCAGCAACGGTCTGCGCTGACGAATAGGCCCGTGCACCACCGCCGTTGCCGCCGCCTGAGGGCGCACCGTTCGAATAGCCGCCATCGCCGGCGGAAAGTTCGAGCAGGCGTCGCGCGGCATCTTCCGGTGCCGGAAGATTGGCAGCATGCGAAAGCCTGATCAGCACCATTTCGGCCGCACCTGCCGGGCGCGAGGCATTTTCCGTTTCCGGAATGCCTTTCAGCAGCATCTGCCAGATGCGTGACAGTGCCGTCACCGCAATCGTCTCGGAAAATTCCGCGCCACGCACGCGCTCGATCTCGGAAAGCGAGGGATCTTCCGCCGCATCCGGCACATATTTCATGCGGGTGACGAGGTGGGTGAAATCGGCAAGGTCGTTGAGCACCACGACTGGGTTCGCGCCCGCCTCATATTGCCCGTTGAATTCCGAAAGTGCCGACGCGACATCGCCCTTGATGATGTGCTGGAAAAGATCGACGATGCGCGCCCGGTCGGCAAGACCAAGCATGCCGCGCACGGCTTCCGCTTCTACACGGCCGCCGCCATGGGCGATCGCCTGATCGAGCAGGGAAAGACCGTCACGGGCGGAACCTTCGGCTGCGCGGGCGATCATCGAGAGAGCCTGCGGCTCCGCTTCGAAACCTTCCTTGCCGGCAATGGCGGTGAACAGACCGACGAGGTCGGCGGCGCTGATGCGGCGCAGGTCGAAGCGCTGGCAGCGCGACAGCACGGTGATCGGTACCTTGCGGATTTCGGTGGTTGCGAAGATGAATTTCACATGCTCCGGCGGCTCTTCCAGCGTCTTCAGGAGGCCGTTGAAGGCCTGCGTCGAAAGCATGTGCACTTCGTCGATGATATAGACTTTGTAGCGCGCCGAGACCGGGCGGTAACGCACCTGCTCGATGATCTCGCGAATATCGTCGATGCCGGTATGGGAAGCGGCGTCCATCTCGATCACATCGACATGCCGGCCTTCCATGATCGCCTGGCAATGTTCGCCGGGGATGCGCAGGTCGATGGTCGGCTTGTCGATGGTGTCGGTCTTGTAATTCAGTGCTCGGGCGAGAATGCGCGCCGTGGTCGTCTTGCCCACGCCGCGAACGCCGGTCAGCATATAGGCCTGCGCGATGCGGCCGGTCTCGAACGCATTGGTCAGCGTGCGGACCATCGGCTCCTGGCCGACCATCAGATCGGAAAAGTCCTTCGGGCGATATTTGCGTGCCAGTACCCGGTAGCCGGTCCCGCTCTGGGATTCGCTTGATGTGGTGGGTACGGTGTCGTTCATCGCCTCGCCAGTTTGTTTTGCCAGTTTGTTTCGGGGCTGAACTGGCCCGGCGAAAGCTGAGCGGCATTTGAAAAGGGTGGGAGGCTGGCACGGCGACCCGTGCCTGGCTCGTTAGGGCTGCTTCCTTCCGGACCTGACCCGGTTGGCGAGTGGCTCGTCCACCACCAACCTCCCGGGGCCACATATCGGCAATATCGACAGCAAATGCAAGCCAAGCCTTCAAAAAACTGCTATCACGATGAAAACAAACATGGAGGACGCCTTGGAGACATTCCGGCTGGACGACAGGCTGGCGCGCGACAGTGTGCTTGTGACGCGTTTGGGACTATGTGAACTGCGTTTGCAGAATGACAGCCGCTGGCCCTGGCTGGTGCTGGTGCCACAGAGAGGCGGTGCCAGCGAATTGTTCGATCTCACCCCGCTCGATCAGGCCGTTCTGACGTTCGAGACCAATCTCGTCGCCTCCGCGCTGAAAGACGTCACCGGTGCCACGAAGATCAATGTGGGCGCGCTGGGCAACATCGTCCGGCAGCTTCACGTTCATATTATCGCCCGCAACGAAGGCGACACCTGCTGGCCCGGCCCCGTCTGGGGCCACGGAACGCCGGTGCCTTATGGTGCGGGCGAAAAGGAAACCTTGATGAAAAAAATCTCCGGCGCGCTCTGATGATCTCCATGACTATTTTTGAAACCACCGCCCCCCATCCCGAAGCAAGCCTGCTGACAGCCTTTTCCAAAAACGCCCTCGACCGTTTCGCCGAAAAACGAACGGAAGATTGCGTTGCCGATGCGCTGAAGGTGGATGGCACCCATATTTTCGCCTTCTCCGGCAATCGGCTTGTTCTGAAGCACGACGAGCAGGTCATCGATCCCCTGTTTTCCGCCTATGAGCTGGCCGAATTGCAGCCGGATTTCGATAATGCCGTTCTGCTTGGATATCGCGAAA
The DNA here is from genome assembly GCF_000949865.1 of Rhizobium nepotum 39/7. Lineage (GTDB taxonomy): Bacteria > Pseudomonadota > Alphaproteobacteria > Rhizobiales > Rhizobiaceae > Agrobacterium > Agrobacterium nepotum. Next base: position 39,940 of record NZ_JWJH01000004.1, read on the forward strand.
CCGGCGAACCCAGAATTGCGGTGCCGGTGGCTGTTGCGGAAGATCGGCTGGCGAGCCACTACAAGCTGGCCGACGCGCGGACCCTTTATCGCGACCATCTTCTCGACGAAGAATTGCTGAGCGAGGTTGCCCAGGCCGTCAGCCTCACGCATTGGAATGCCGACAATCGTTTCTGCGGACGGTGCGGCGGCACAATGGAACCACGCATCGGCGGCTACAAGCGTATCTGCGCCGCCTGCAATCACACCATTTTTCCCCGAACCGATCCCGTCGTCATCATGTTGACGATCGATGTCGAGCGCGATCTTTGCCTGCTTGGCCGTGGTGCCCATTTTGCACCCGCCATGTATTCCTGCCTCGCCGGTTTTGTGGAACCGGGTGAAACGATCGAGCAGGCCGTTCGCCGCGAGACGCATGAGGAATCCGGCGTCGAAATCGGGCGCGTGCGGTATCACGCATCCCAGCCCTGGCCGATGCCGCATACGCTGATGATCGGCTGTTATGCCGAGGCGCTGTCGTTCGATATTTCCCGCGACGAGATCGAGCTTGAGGATTGCCGCTGGTTCACACGGGCGGAAGTCGCAAAGATGCTGGAGACGGCAACGGGCGAAGGTTTTTCTGCACCTCCGGGCGGCGCCATCGCACACCGGCTGATGCGCGACTGGGTGGAATGGAGCAAATGACGCCCCTGCGGCATTTCCCGTAAAGGCGGCGGGTTTATCCCCGCCGCTTCAGGCTCAGCTCTGGTTGAGCTTGCCGCGCATGGCATGGCCCTTGTAAACGCCGAGAATATGGACCTTTTCGGAAAAGAAGCGCAACTCGTCCAGCGCATGCCGAACCGGTTCGTCATCCGGATGGCCTTCGATATCGGCATAGAACTGCGTCGCCACAAATTTTCCGCCAAGCTGATAGCTCTCGAGCTTCGTCATGTTGATACCGTTCGTCGCGAAACCGCCCATGGCCTTGTAAAGCGCGGCCGGGATATTGCGGACGTTGAAAACGAAGGTCGTGACGACGACTTCCTCGGGAGATTCGTCGCGGGACGGGCGCTCGGCCCAGTTCTCGTCACGGGACAGGATCACGAAACGCGTGACGTTGTTTTCCGAATCCTCGACATTTTCAGCCAGAATATCGAGGCCGTAGAGACCGGCGGCAAGACGCGGCGCAAGCGCCGCCATGCTGCGGTCGCCCTTTTCGGAAACCAGCCTCGCAGCACCGGCCGTATCGCCGGCCACGACAGGCTTCCAGCCATTCGAGCGGATGATTTTCCGGCACTGGCCAAGCGCGTGGATGTGGCTGTGAACGGTGCGGATCTCATCTTTCTTCACACCCGGCATCACCATCAGCTGGAAGCGGATCGGCATGAAATATTCGCCGATGATATGAAGGCGCGATTCAGGCAGCAGATGGTGAATGTCGGCAACGCGACCGGCCAGCGTGTTCTCGATCGGGATCATGCCGAGATCGGCTTCGCCGTTTTCGACGGCGTTGAAGGCGTCCTCGAATGTCGGGCACGGCAAAGGCTCCATATCCGGGAACATGTCGCGGCAGGCCATGTCGGAATTCGCGCCAAATTCGCCCTGAAAGGCAATGCGGTTTGTGCTCAAGGTCATGGAATTGTCCATTAAAGAGTTCTGCTTGCGAGAATGTTGCGGGCCTTTTCCAAGTCGTGCGGCGTATCGACACCGAGCGGCACGGAACGGACGATTTCGGCGTCGATGCGCATGCCGGCTTCCAGCGCGCGCAACTGTTCCAGCCGTTCGCGCTTCTCCAGTGGCGAGGGCTGAAGGCTGACGAACCTTTCGAGGGCGGCGCGGCGGTAGGTGTAGAGCCCGATGTGATGATAAAGCGGTCCGTCGCCATAGGGCGCGGTCGCGCGCGTAAAATAAAGCGCGCGCAATCGTGTTTCGGAAAGCGGGCTGCCAACTATTTTCACCACGTTCGGATTGGTTTTTTCTTCCTCGTCGGTGATCTCGACCGTCAGCGTGGCAATGTCGACGGCGGCATTTTCCAGCGGGCGCAAGGAGGCACGAATAGTTTCCGCCTCGATGGTTGGAAGGTCGCCCTGAACATTGATGACATATTCGGCGTTGCCATAAGGATCGGCCTTCTGCAACGCTTCGAAAATGCGATCCGAACCGGACTGATGGTCGTCCCGCGTCATCATCACGTCGAAACCGGCATTTTTCACAGCCGCAAAAACCTGTTCGTCATCGACCGCAACGACTATTCGCTCTGCGCCGGCCTCACGTGCTCTCAACGCCACTTGCACGATCATCGGCTTGCCGCCAATATCCGCAAGAGGCTTGCCGGGAAGCCGCGTTGATGCCATCCGTGCCGGTATAAGGACGACAGCTTTCTCGAAATCCCGATTCTTCATCCGACACCCTTCAAATCCCATCCGAAAAGTGTCAAAACGTCACGGAGTGGGGAACATTATTCAAGTTGCGCAGGCTGTGCAAAAGCCATAGCTTTCGAACAATTTCAAGATGCCCGATTATATGGAGCGGATGCGAGGGAGCGCATATAGATGAATTCTTATGTAAATATGGGCGTTGGGGCGTTTCTGGGTACGGTTTTCGTCCTGATGTCGGTGTCAATTGCGTCTGAGGGCATTTTTCATGCTCCCGCCCCGGAGAAGGAAGGTTACGCCATCGTTGCGGAAGCGAGCAGCGGCGACGCTGCGGGCGAACCTGCCGCAGCGGCAACACCGATCGCGCAATTGCTCGCCGGTGCGGATGCCGCCAAGGGCGAAGCGGTCTTTAAGAAATGTACGAGCTGTCATACCGGAGAGAGTGGTGGTGCAAACAAGGTCGGCCCCAATCTCTTCGATATCGTCAACCGGCCGATCGCCAGCCATGAAGGTTTCAGCTACTCCGCAGCGATGAAGGATTTCTCCAAGGGCAGTTCCGTGCATTGGGATTACGAGCATCTCAGCCACTTCCTCGAAGGCCCGAAGAAATACATCGCCGGTACGGCAATGGGTTTTGCGGGTGTGAAGAAGGAAACGGAACGAGCCGACCTCATCGCCTATCTGCGTACGCTGTCGGCAAACCCGGCACCGCTGCCGGATCCGGCTGCGGCTCCCGCGCCGACAAACTGACGGACCATCTGATTTCATAGGAAAAGCCCGGCATCGCTGCCGGGCTTTTTGATTCTGCGGTGCGTTTGCTTTTTACGAGATCAGAAACCCTTGCCGCCACGCAATTCGGAAATGACCGTTCCGATCATGATCTTGATATCCAGCCAGACCGAAAAATTGTCGACGTAATAAAGATCGGACACGATCCGTGCACGCGCCTTGTCGCTGCGGTCTGTCGGGCCGCGCAATCCCCGCATCTGGGCAAGACCGGTAATGCCCGGCCGCATCCGGTGCCGCAGGTGGTAATGGGGAACAAGTTCCTCATAAAGACGGCCGGCGGCCAACATGCCGATGGCATGGCAGCGTGGTCCGACCAGCGACATGTCGCCTTTCAATACGTTGATAAGCTGCGGCAACTCGTCGATATTCGTGCGGCGAAGAATGGCACCGATCCGCGTTATCCTCGGATCGTTCTTCACTGTTTGCGCCACCCCGGTGGCATCGCCCAGTTCGGTCCTCATCGAACGAAACTTATAGACGCGGATCTTCTGCCCGTTCATGCCCCAACGGACCTGCGAAAACAGGACCTGCCCCTTGCTGTCGAGCTTGATCAGCGCTGCGACGGTCAGCAATACGGGGGCGAGTGCGACAAGGGCGATGGACGCCCCTGCAATATCGATCGTTCTTTTGAGCGCGAACTGGCTGCGCAGGAACGCCGATGTGTTGTTTTCCAAAACGGAAGGTTGCGTTTCCGGCGCGTCGAAAGTGACGGCCGTGGGATAAGGGGCGCCGTAAAAAACGGCATGCGATGAGCCTTTAGTACCCAGCATAATATGGAGCCCTGAAAAGTTATTTTGATACAAGAAAATTAATTAATATGATCAGTTAATAATTCATTCACTATAAAAAGTCATCCGAAATGTAACCGACTTTGCGCAAATAGCAATCTACGGTTAACGTCGGCGCACGCATATGTTGTAAACGCAAGCGCCGCCCCCGCTTGTGGCTGCGATGGCCGTCGATCCGATGTCATCAAGCCTTTGGAAAACGGAGGATGTGCGGGAAAGGCGACAAGATCGCTGTCGTCTCACCGCCTGCCAGATACCCGGCCGCCCGGCCACCTGAAGACGACTAATTTCCCATCAGAATATCAAGCAGGGTCGTCTGCTTTGGCCCTGTAGTGGCAGGCGCCCGGCCGCCGATATCGGCTGGAGGCACGGGTCCGTTGCCTGCTGAATAGCCGGGTTCGATGTCGCGGGAGGGAATGTTTCCCGGGGGCATGGGCACACCCGGCTGACCGGCATTCGGCGAAACGGGTGCTTCGGGATAGGCGCGGGTATTTGGCGCTCCGCCACCGCCAAGTGCATTGGAGATGATCTCGCCGATAGAGGAGGAGGGAGCGCTCTCAGGCGCCGGCTGCTGCATTTCCCCGAGCGGCGGCACGCTGCCCGCGCCGAGACCGAAGAGCGGCGAGGGCGAGAGCCCGGAATGGGCAGCGGTCATGAAATCCTTCCAGGCCTTCGCCGGCAGCCCGCCGCCCGTGACCTTTTTCATCGACGCGCCGTCGTCGTTGCCGAACCAGACGCCGGTGGTCAGATTGCTTGTGTAGCCGACGAAAAGCGCGTCGCGAAAGGACTGCGTCGTGCCGGATTTTCCGGCCGCCTGCCAGCCTTGCAGGCGCGCGGCTTTGCCCGTTCCCTCGGTGATGACGCGGGACAGCATGCCGTTCATGGTCGCGGCGATTTCTTCGCTCAGCACGCGCGGCGGGTTGTCGTATCTGTTTTCGTAAAGAACCTTGCCGTCGGCATCGGAGATGCGTTTGACGATATGCGGCGTCGCCTTGTAGCCGCCATTCATGAAGGGAGCATAGGAGGCGGTCAGCTCCATCAGCGACACTTCGGAGGTGCCGAGCGCGATGGAGGCATTGTTCTGTAGCTCCGATTCGATGCCCATGCGATGCGCCACCTGCGTCACCCGCTCCGGCCCGACTTCCATCACCAGCTGCGCCGCGATCGTGTTGAGCGAATTGGCGAGCGCAGTGGCAAGCGTCACTTCGCCACGATATTTTTTCTCGTAATTTTCCGGTGTCCAGTTTCCAATCCGGACAGGTCCGTCATTGCGAATGGTGTAAGGGGTAAGCCCCGATTCGAGTGCAGCCACATACACGAACGGCTTGAACGCCGAGCCGGGTTGCCGTTTCGCCTTTACGGCGCGGTTGAACTGGCTTTCGGCATAATCCGCCCCGCCGACGACGGCTCGGATCGCGCCCGTGCCGTCGATGGAAACGAGGGCCGCCTGCGAGGCGCCCTGTTTTTTGCCATCGCCCTGCAGAACATGGGTCAGAGCTTTTTCGGCATCGCGTTCAAGATTGGGGTCGATGGTCGTGTCGACGACAATGTCCTGCTTGACGTCGCCAATCAGACCGCGGACCTCCTCCAGCACCATATCGGCTGCATAATGTTCGGCGCCCGACCAGAAACGTTTCGCCTTGGTCGGCGGCTGCGACATCGCGGTCTTGATCTCGTCATCGGTGATGAAGCCGACATCGCGCATGGATTTCAGCACGACCTGCGCCCGCTCCTCCGCCGCCTGCGGGTCGCGTGCCGGTGAAAGGCGCGAGGGAGCTTTGAGAAGCCCGGCGAGCGTCGCAGCTTCTCCGAGATTTACGTCGCGTGCGGATTTGTTGAAGTAGCGCCGGGACGCGGCTTCGACGCCATAGGCATTGGACCCGAAATAAACGCGGTTGAGATACATCGCAAGGATCTGGTCCTTGGTGAATTCATGTTCCAGCCAAAAGGATAGAAGCACTTCCTGAACCTTGCGTTCCAGCGTCCGGTCCGGCGAGAGAAACAGGTTTTTCGCCAGCTGCTGCGTCAGCGTCGAGCCGCCCTGCACGGTTCGCCCCGTCAGCACATTGGTGACGATAGCGCGCCCGAGACCAAGGGGATCGACCCCGAAATGAGAGTAAAACCGCCGGTCCTCGATCGCCATCACCGCCTGCGGAAGGTAAGGCGACATGTCTTCGAGTGCGAGAGCCTCGCCGCCAGTGGTGCCGCGATTGGCAAGCACGCTGCCGTTCACCGAAACGATCTTCACATTCGGCGGGCGTTCGGGAATGGTCCAGCTGCTGGCACTCGGCATGCGTGCGCCGTAATAAACGACAAGACCGGCAACGCCGATACCGCCCCAGATGCCAAGCACGACGCACCAGTAAACGAGGGAACGGACGATGCCCGTCGGGCCACGGCCGGAGCTGCGGCTGCGCTTTTCCTTCTTTTGCGGTTTGGCGCGGCCGGATGTGGGCTTCGGTTTCCTGGCGGGTTGCTTTGCGGTCCCGCTGATGCGCTCGCTGGCATCGAGGCGCAGGTCATCACCGGACTCGTGGAAATCCCCGAAGGAAGGTTCTACCCGATCGCGTGATTTACCCTTGCCTGCCATCCAGCCGAAGTCGCTCCTTATATTCGCAAAACCATGCGTAACCCCGTATGGGCTTCAGGCTTCTATGCCTGCGTGATCCTTAATCCAGGATGAAGAGTTTAAATGCGGCAATTTAAGGCGGGGTTAAGCCCTCGCCGGATCAAATCGGCGTCATTGGCAGACGTCGACCCATTCCGCTTCCGTCAGTCGCGCCATCATGTCGGGCGAAATCCGCACCGCCGCATTGGTGGCACCCGCCGCCGGAACCACTTCACTATGGTTTTTCAGGGATATGTCGCAAAACACCGGAAGCGGCGAAGGCAACCCGAAAGGGCACACGCCGCCGACGGGATGGCTGGTTACCGCGACAACCTCTTCCGGCCCGAGCATGCGCGGTTTGGCCCCGAAGCGATCGCGGAACTTGCGATTGTCGAGCCGCTTCGTGCCGGCGACAACGACGAGGAGAATGCTGTCGCCTGCCTTCAGGCAAATCGTCTTGGCAATCTGGTCGGGGTCGACGCCGTGCGCTTCGGCAGCCAGCGCGACCGTCGCCGAACTCGCTTCCGTTTCGATCACGGCAACTTCGGGCGAATTTTTGATGAAGAAGGCTCTGACGGATTCGATGGACATGCGTATTTATTAGGCGGTAAGCGAGGATCCTTCAAGGTGTCGTGAAATAGCTATGCATTTTACGCAATGCTGCGCTGCGATGAAACGCATGTTTTTTAAGCGGGGAACCTGTATGTTCAAAACATCGAAGCGACGCACTCCTCCTCCCAGCGTCGCCCGATTGGACTGACAATACTCCTCCTCCCAATTGTCAGTCAGTTTCAAGAACCCGGCGCACCTCCTCCCGCGCCGGGTTTTTGCTGTTTAAGGCCTTGTTTCTTGCAGTTTTTGTCTCCCGGACGCTCACAAAGATTGCCCGTCTTTTTCAAAGAAACTTGACTTTTAGCCCCTGCCAACCTAGGTGTTCGCGCATCGATATTTGTTTGACGACCAGAGCTTCGGTACCTTTTTTTAAGGTGCGCACGACGATCTTTCCTTCAAATTCGACCCCAAGACCGCACTGCGCGCAGTGCAAATATAATGTGCCAACGGAAGGAAATCGTTATGGCGACTGGTACAGTAAAGTGGTTCAACGCAACCAAGGGCTACGGCTTCATTCAGCCTGACGACGGTTCGCAGGACGTATTCGTTCACATCTCTGCTGTTGAGCGCGCTGGTATGACCTCCCTCAACGACGGTCAGAAGCTCTCCTACGAACTGACGCAGGACCGCCGCTCGGGCAAGATGTCCGCAGGCGACCTCGTCGCTTCCTGATAAGTGGTCTGGCCCCAACGGGTCACTCGCATGAATATGAAAGGCCGGATTTTTCCGGCCTTTTTCTTTTGGAAGACGCTCCGGAGCCGACCGATCTTGAAAAAACAGGCGCGCATACCAATATAGGGTTCAGCAGTGCTCCACACGGACTGTCAGGCTGGTGCTTTTAAAAGCGCCGCTGTTGTCGTGTTAACCAAAGATTAACCGAAACAGATGATCCTGATCGTGAAAGCAGCGTCGATATATTGGCGCGCTCTGGAGCATCAGACCGTTTCAACGCTTTGACCACGGATGTACTGGCACTGACGAAAAACGGATGGAAAGGTCGGGCTTGCCCCGGCCTTTTTGTTTTTTGATTCCCAAAAACGAAAAGAAGAGGAGGCATCGGTAACCGACGCGTCCTCTCTTTTTTGTCTATTTCACGGCCAGGGCATCAAGGATGCGGATCCAGGAGCGGATGCCCTTGTGGAAGGATTGCAGGTCGTATTTTTCATTCGGTGAATGAATGCGGTCGTCGGTAAGCCCGAAGCCGACAAGCAGCGAATCCATGCCCAGCATTTTCTGGAAATCGCCGACGATGGGGATCGAGCCTCCCATGCCGATCACGACGGCAGGTTTGGGCCATTCATCCGAAAGCGCATTTTTGGCCTTGGTCAGCACCGGTGAATCATAGGAAAGCTGGATGGCCGGAGATGCACCGTGCTCGTGAAACTCCACCGAGCAATCTGCCGGGACCTTCGAGTTGACATAGGCTCGGAAGCTCTCGCGAACCGCTTTGGGGTCCTGCTCGCCGACAAGGCGGAAGGAAACCTTGGCGGAGGCCTTGGCGGCGATCACGGTCTTGAAGCCGTCGCCGGTATAGCCGCCGATGATGCCGTTGACTTCCGCCGTCGGCCGCGCCCAGGTCTGCTCCAGCACGGAGCGGCCCTTTTCGCCCGAAGGAACCGAAAGGCCGACTTCGCCAAGAAAGGCTTCGGCGGTGCGGCCCAGCGTTTCCCAGGAGGCCTTGATGTTGGCGGGGGTTTCCTCCACGCCGTCGTAGAAGCCGACAAGTGTTACGCGGCCGGTCTCGTCATGCAGGCCGGCGAGAATATCGGTCAGAATGTGGATGGGATTTGCGGCGGCACCGCCGAAAAGGCCGGAATGCAGATCGCGGTCGGCTGCGGTGATGACGATCTCCTCGCCGACCAGGCCGCGAAGGGCGGCGGCGATGGCGGGTGTATCGCGGTCCCACATGCTCGTATCGCACACCAGCGCATAATCGGCCTTCAGCTCATCGGCATTGGCTTCGAGGAAAGGTTTCAGCGAGGGTGAACCGGATTCCTCTTCGCCTTCGAAGAGAATTGTGACGCGCACAGGCAGGCCGCCATTGACCGCCTTGTAGGCCCGGCAGGCTTCCACGAAGGTCATCAGCTGGCCTTTGTCATCAGCCGTTCCGCGTCCCGTGATCACCTGCCGGCCGGCGCCGATATCCTTGATGGCCGGCTCGAACGGATCGTTTTCCCAAAGATTGAGCGGATCGACCGGCTGCACGTCGTAGTGGCCGTAGAACAGCACATGCGGTGCGTCCTCTGTCGCCGCATCGTGATGCGCCACGACCATCGGATGACCGGCCGTATCACGAACGGAAGCCGTAAAGCCCAGTGAGGAAAGCGTTCTGACCAGCCATTCCGCCGCCTTGCGGCACTCCGCCTTGTAGGCGGGATCCGTGGAAATGGACGGGATGCGCACAAGTTCGAACAGTCGCTCGAGGCTGGAAGTAAGGTTGTCGTCGGCCGTGGAAAGAATAGGGGAAACGTCTGTCATCGCTGATCCTGTCATGTCTGTCGTGACCCGGCGGCATCGTGCATCGCATGGGAACAAGGAGCTGCGTGTCGTTCAACGGCAACAGCGCAGCCGCCGGAAAGATAGAGCAGTTCAGGAAAAGTGCGAAGCGGTTTTCCGCCCGAAACCGTATCGAAACAAAAACCTGGAGGCCTCCGGCGATGAAAGGCTCGGGAGCAAAGAAAGGGCGATTTCGGGTCGTAAATGCTATTTTGCTTTTTTTGCGCGCTCGATCGCCCGGCGCATATATTCCAGCAGAAGCTGCTTTTCGAATCGTCGGAAATCCGCCAGCAACGCGTCTTCGGTGGCCTCGGAGGCGGCGATGGCATTCGCCTCCAGATCCCTGCCGCGCGGGGTCAGTTCGATGATCTGTGCGCGACGATCGCTTGGATGGGATTTGCGGACGATCAGCCCGTCGCGTTCCATGCGGGAAAGCGTATTGGCAAGTGTGGCCTGTTCGACGTCGATCCTGTCGAGCAATTGCCGCTGCGTCAGTCCCTCCTCATGCCACAGTTCGATGAGGATGGGGAATTGCCCGGGGGAGAAACCCAGTGCGGCGGCTCTCTTCTGGAGCGCCATGGTGAATTCCCGCGCCATTTTCGCAGCGAGATAGATCACCGATTCGTCCCTGGAAAAACCCATTCGTCCATCCGTAAAAGCATCGTGGCCGGCGCGTCCGCGCAATTTCAATAGTGGGATATATATCGCATGATATGGTTAGGCCAGCCGGAAACCCGGCACAAAATAAAACCGCCATGGCCGGGAGGGGTCGGCCATGGCGGTCATATAGGAGGACAAAGGCCCGGAGAGGGGGGAAAGGCCTTTGTCCGGTCTGATGCGGCGGGGGACGAGCCTACATTCAGACTACGGCGTGATCAGGCGCCGTCCTCTAAGAAATGTGTTTGCAAATGCGGCTTTTCAAGGGAAAATCTATTACAAATCGGTAACGTTCGGGTGAATTTTCGGGGGCCGTCCAGACGCTTTGCTGCATGCGCTTTGCGGTGCGTTGTTTGAACTTTCTGTGGACGTCAAAACGGCCCCGCGCTATCCATATCGCCATGAAAAAAGGCGATCATCTCTTCCTCGTTGACGGTTCCGGTTTCATTTTCCGGGCGTTCCATGCCATTCCGCCGCTGAACCGCAAGTCGGACGGGCTGCCGGTCAACGCCGTTTCAGGCTTCTGCAACATGTTGTGGAAGCTCTTGAAGGATGCGCGCAATACCGATGTCGGCGTTACGCCGACGCATTTTGCCGTGATTTTCGACTATTCGTCGAAAACCTTCCGCAACGAGTTATACGATCTCTACAAGGCCAACCGCAACGCGCCGCCGGAAGATCTGGTTCCGCAATTCGGACTGATCCGCGAGGCGACGCGCGCCTTCAACCTGCCCTGCATCGAGACGGAAGGCTTCGAGGCGGATGACATCATCGCCACTTACGCCCGTCAGGCGGAGGCGATCGGCGCTGACGTCACCATCATCTCTTCCGACAAGGATCTGATGCAGCTCGTCACGGCCAATGTGCACATGTACGACGCCATGAAGGACAAGCAGATCGGCGTTCCTGATGTCGTCGAAAAATGGGGCGTGGCCCCGGAAAAGATGATCGACCTTCAGGCGATGACCGGCGATTCCACCGACAATGTTCCGGGCATTCCCGGCATCGGGCCGAAGACCGCCGCGCAATTGCTGGAGGAGTACGGCGATCTCGATACGTTGCTGGCGCGGGCGGGAGAAATCAAGCAGCAGAAGCGCCGCGAAAACATCATCGCCAATGCGGAGCTTGCCCGCCTTTCCAGACAGCTCGTGGCGCTCAGAACCGATGTGCCGCTGGAGCAGTCTCTGGAAGAGCTGGTACTCGAACCGCAGAACGGCCCGATGCTCATTGCCTTCCTGAAGGCGATGGAGTTCACGACGCTGACGCGCCGCGTCGCCGAAGCCACGGATAGCGATGCCTCGGCCATCGAGCCCGCCAATGTGCCGGTGCAATGGGGCGTCGATGCCCATGGTCCCGATCTCGATGCATCGCCTGCGTCCGCCGCAGCTGATGAAACGACCGTCGTATCGGCTTTACCTGTTTCGCCGTCAAGGAAGGTGACAGGGGAGGGCAATGCGCCCACCGGTCTGGCCACGGCGCGGCAAACGGTTTTCGCCGCCGCCAAGATCGACACGACCGCTTATACGACGATCAGGGATATTGCGGAACTGGGCCGCTGGGTTGCCGCCGCCCGTGAAACGGGCGTCGTCGCCTTCGACACGGAAACGACCTCGCTCGACCCCATGCAGGCTGAACTCGTCGGTTTTTCGCTGGCGATTGCCGATAACGGCAAGGACGCTTCCGGCACCGATATCCGGGCTGCCTACGTGCCCTTGACGCATAAGACCGGCTCCGGCGGCGATCTTTTCAGCGATGGTATCAAGCTTGCCGAAGGTCAGGTGCCGTTTGCGCAGGCATTGGAGCGTCTGAAGAGTCTTCTCGAGGACACGGCCGTTCTGAAAATCGCTCAGAACCTCAAATATGATTATCTGCTGATGAAGCGCCATGGTGTCGTCATGCAGAGTTTCGACGACACCATGCTGATTTCCTATGTCCTTGACGCTGGCAAGACCACGCATGGCATGGATACACTGTCCGAACGCTGGCTGGGGCATAAGTGTATCGCCTACAAGGACGTGGCGGGATCGGGCAAGTCGAGTGTCACCTTCGATTTCGTCGACATCGACAAGGCGACGGCCTATGCGGCGGAGGACGCGGATGTCACCCTGCGGCTGTGGATGGTGCTGAAGCCCCGGCTTGCCGCCGAGCGGCTGACCAGCGTCTATGAACGGCTGGAGCGCCCTCTGGTGCCGGTTCTGGCGCATATGGAGGAGCGTGGCATCACCGTGGACCGGCAGATCCTGTCGCGTCTCTCCGGCGAGCTGGCCCAGAAGGCGGCAGCCTTTGAAGAGGAGGTCTACCAGCTGGCGGGCGAGCGTTTCAATATCGGCTCGCCAAAGCAGCTGGGTGATATTCTGTTCGGCAGGATGGGTCTGCCGGGCGGCTCCAAAACCAAGACCGGCCAGTGGTCGACATCGGCGCAGGTTCTGGAGGATCTTGCGGCGGAAGGTGCCGAACTGCCGCGCAAGATCGTCGACTGGCGGCAGCTGACCAAGCTGAAATCGACCTATACGGATGCGCTGCCGGGATATGTCCATCCGCAGACGAAGCGGGTGCATACGTCCTACGCGCTTGCCTCCACCACAACGGGTCGCCTGTCGTCTTCGGAGCCTAATCTTCAGAACATTCCGGTGCGTACGGCCGAAGGCCGCAAGATCCGCACGGCTTTCATCTCAACGCCCGGCCATAAGCTGCTTTCCGCCGATTACAGCCAGATCGAGCTGCGCGTGCTTGCCCATGTCGCCGATATTCCGCAGCTTCGCAACGCGTTCGAAAACGGCATCGACATTCATGCGATGACTGCATCGGAAATGTTCGGTGTGCCGGTGGAAGGCATGCCTTCGGAAGTGCGCCGCCGCGCCAAGGCCATCAACTTCGGCATCATCTACGGTATTTCCGCTTTCGGTCTTGCCAATCAGCTCAGCATCGCCCGCTCCGAAGCGGGCGAATATATCAAGAAATATTTCGAGCGTTTTCCCGGTATCCGCGATTACATGGAAGCGACCAAGGCTTTCGCCCGCGAGAACGGTTATGTCGAAACGATTTTCGGTCGCCGCGCGCATTATCCGGAAATCCGCTCCTCCAACCCCTCTGTGAAAGCCTTTAACGAACGTGCGGCCATCAATGCGCCGATCCAGGGGTCTGCGGCCGATATCATCCGCCGCGCGATGGTCCGTATCGAGCCTGTGCTGGAGGCGGAGAAGCTTTCCGCCCGCATGCTGTTGCAGGTGCATGACGAACTCATCTTCGAAGTCGAGGAGGGGGAAATCGAAAAGACCCTGCCCATTGTCGTCTCGGTGATGGAAAACGCGGCCATGCCGGCGATTTCCATGAGGGTGCCGCTCAAGGTGGATGCGCGCGCGGCCGACAATTGGGACGAGGCGCATTGACCGGTCATTGACCGGCGGATGTCATTGCTTTGTCGTGTGCGGGAACTAGGGGAAACGTCTCACAAGGAGTTTCCCATGCACGCCCCGCTCGTTTCAAAAGATCTTGAATTTATTTCCACAGCCAATCAGGATCAGCCGCCACGCCATCTCGGCAGCCGTTACAACTCGGATGGTGAATTTTTGTCCGATCCGGGCAATACGGTTGTTTGCCATCTCGCTGAAGGGTCGCGGACGAAAAGCGCGATCGTCGCGACGCGTCAGCGCTTTCTGGATATGCCCGAAGCGCCGCAACTCGCCTTCACGCCCGTTTCGAGCCTGCACATGACGGTATTCCAGGGCATCAACGGGTTGCGGCGTGCACTGCCCTATTGGCCGAAGGAAATGCCGCTCGATACGCCGGTCGACGCGATGACGGAATATTACCTTGATCGCCTTTCGGCCTTTCCGACTCTGCCGTCTTTCAACATGCAGGTGACCGGCCTGCGTCCGGTCGGACTTATCATGAAGGGGGTCACCGCTGAGGATGATCGGATCGTGGCGCTTTGGCGGGATACTTTCGCCGATTTCTTCGGCTACCGACATCCTGCCCATGACACTTACGAGTTTCACATCACCCTGTCCTACATCATCAGCTGGTTCGAGCCGGAGTGCCTGCCGCGATGGCAGGCGATGCTGGACGAAGAACTGGAAAAACTGCGTGCGGCAGCACCGATAATCGAGATGCAGGCGCCAGCTTTCTGTGAATTCCGTGACATGAACCACTTTAGGGAACTCGTCGTTTTTGATAGTAAGTAAGGCATGATTTGCAAATGCCTGCCGCCTGCTCGTCGCCCCTGTTCCGTTGAATCGGAAAAAATGCGCGTCAGGGCTGGTCAAAGCCAGTTTTGGCATGTATAAGCGCGCCAAATTTCCAATATCGAGACACCCGACATTCGGCCTTTGGTTCTGGCCGGTTACGTTGTTTCGCCGCTAAAGTGGAGTAACAAAAATGGCTGTACCAAAAAGAAAAACAAGCCCGTCCAAGCGTGGCATGCGCCGCTCGGCTGACGGTCTCAAGTCTGCGACCTACGTTGAAGACAAGAACTCCGGCGAACTGCGCCGTCCGCACCATATCGATCTGAAGACCGGTATGTATCGCGGCCGTCAGGTTCTGACGCCGAAGGAAAGCGCATAAGCTTTCTGAAATAATCTTTACGGAAAACCGGCCCTCGTGGCCGGTTTTTTGTTTTGAGGACCGTTCTGCCGCTTTGCCCGGTCTCTTGGAAAATTCGGTCACTCCTCCTACACTCTGTTCGGGAGAGCAGGCCTGGTGCCTGCAACGGGAGGGGAGCTTCGGTGAAATATCGCTGGATTTTGGTGTTGCTTCTCAGCCTCGGCCTCGGTTACGGCGCCGTGACGAGGGGTAGCGGCATTATCGCGGAAAGCTACTTCGGTGAAGTGTCCGATCAGGGCCGCACCACCCTCAGGCTGGCTGTCTCGGCTCTCGGCGGACTTCTGAGCCGTTACGAACCGTTGCCCGCCCTGATCGCCGATCACGACGACATCGAGGAGCTTGTCGCGCATCCACAGGATGAGGCATTGCGCCAGCGCGCCAATGTCTATCTCAAATCCATCAACACCCTGCTGGAATCGTCCGATATCTATATCATCACGCTGGACGGGGAGACGATCGCCGCCAGCAACTACGATGGACCCACGAGCTTCGTTGGCGAGAATTTCAGCTACCGTCCCTATTTTCAGGACGCGGCGAAGGGCTTCCAGTCGCGCTTCTTCGCGCTCGGCACGACCTCCCACAAACGCGGCTATTATTTTTCTGCACCTATCCTTTTCGAAGAGGAGATCAAGGGCGTCATCGTCTTCAAGGTCGATATCGAAGGCATAGAGGCATCGTTCGGCGATGGTGAAAACCGTATCCTCGTATCGGATCCGGAAGGCATCATCTTCATGACCGGAACCCCGCAATGGCTTTATTCCGGCCTGATGCCGCTGACGCCAGAAAGGCTTGCGCGCACAGCGGCGTCCCGCCGTTATGCCAATGCCGATCTGAAGGAACTGCCGCTGAAAAACGGCAACTTCGGCAGCCACCGGCTGATGACGATCACCCAGAATGACGGCGAGAGAGAGTATCTCGTCCTCTCGCAGCCGATGCCCGACGCAGGCTGGACCGTCAGCGTGATGATCGATACCGGCTCGCTCAGAACGCAGGTCAAGACGGCGATGATCGCGATCATCCTCTGCCTGTGTCTTGCCGCTGCCCTGATCGCGGCCATGCTGCAAAGACGGCGGCGTCTGCGCGAACGCCTGATCCATCAGGCGGAGGCACAGGCGGAGCTGGAGCGCCGCGTGGAGGAACGTACGGCCGATCTGGCGCGTGTGAACCGGGAGATCGAACACGAGATCGCCGAGCGCCGCCAGACGGAGAAACAGCTGCGCAAGATGCAGAACGATCTGGTGCAGGCGGGCAAGCTTGCCGCACTCGGCCAGATGTCGGCGGCGCTGTCGCATGAGTTCAATCAGCCGCTCGCCGCCGCCAAAAACTACGCGGAAAACGCCTCGCTACTGGTGGAGCGGGGGCGTCTGGAGGAGGTGACGGAAAATCTCAGGCGCATCTCGGGCCTCATCGACCGCATGGCGTCGATCAGCAGGCACCTGAGGAATTTCGCGCGTAAGCCCAACGAGAAAATGGCCGCCGTCAGTTTGGACGCCGTGCTTCGCGACACGCTGGAAATTGTCGGCGCGCGGCTGAAGGCCGCCGATGCAGTGCTGGATATCGATCTCGGCCCGATGCCGCTTGCGGTGAAGGCCGGGTCGGTACGGCTGCAGCAGGTGCTCGTCAACATCATATCCAATGCCGCCGATGCGGTGGAAGGCCGCGAGGATCGCCGCATAGCGCTGCAGGCGGTGCTGCACGGTCAGACGGTGTCGATTTTTGTTCGCGACCGTGGGCCTGGCGTTCCCGAGGCGATTTCGGAGCGCATCTTCGATCCCTTCTTCACCACCAAGGGCGTGGGGCGCGGCCTCGGTCTGGGCCTTTCAATCTCCTACAATATCATCAAGGATTTCGGCGGCCAGCTGCGGGTCAGAAACCATGAAGAAGGCGGCGCGGAGTTCGAGATCGAATTGCCCGCTGCCGCTTATCGCGTGGAGGCGGCTGCGGAATGACCATGTCGCGGGTTCTGTTGATCGATGATGAGGAGGAACTGCGCTTCTCCACGGCGCAGGCGCTGGAGCTTTCCGGTTTCGCGGTCACCATGCTGGCGAGTGCGGAACATGCGCTCGAACTCATCGGCTACAGCTTCGATGGCGTCGTGGTCAGCGATATCAGAATGCCGGGCATGGATGGCATGACGCTGTTGCAGAAGGTGAGAGAGCTTGACCCGGAAATACCGGTTATCCTGATGACGGGCCATGGAGATGTGCAGCTTGCGGTCAACGCCATGCGCAACGGCGCCTATGACTTCATCGAAAAGCCGTTCACCCCGCAATATCTCGCCGGCATCATCAAAAGGGCCAATGACCGGCGGGCGCTGGTGCTGGAAAACCGCCGTCTGAAGGCGGTTGCCGGCAAGCATGACGATCTCGAAACGCGTCTGCCGGGCAGAACCCAGGTCATGGTCGATCTGCGCTACCGCATTCGCGCCATCGGTGCGACGGACGCCGATACGCTCATCGTCGGCGATACCGGTGCGGGCAAGGAGGTGGTGGCGCGGGCGCTTCACGATATCAGCGCTAGAGCCAACCGACCCTTCGTGGCGATCAATTGCGCCGCCCTTCCGCAAACGCTGATCGAAAGCGAGCTGTTCGGCCATGAGGCGGGCGCTTTTCCCGGCGCGCTCCGCCCGCGCTACGGCAAGTTCGAGCATGCCCGTGGCGGCACCATCCTGCTGGACGAGATCGGCTCCATGCCCTTCGAATTGCAGGGCCGGTTCCTGCGCGTGTTACAGGAAAGGGTTATTACCCGTCTCGGTTCCAATGAAACCGTCGAACTCGATGTCCGTTTCATCGCCACCAGCAAGGTGGATCTGGAGCAGGAAGTCGCGGCTGGGCGGTTCCGTGCCGACCTTCTCTATCGTCTGAACGTGGCGACGCTTCTGGTACCGTCCCTGTCGCAGCGCAGCGCCGATATACCGCTGCTTTTCCTGCATCTGGTGCGCGAAGCCGCCGCCCGTTATGGACGGGAAGACATGGAGGTTCCGCAGCATCTGCTTTCAGTCATTTCCCTGCGCGAATGGCCGGGCAATGTGCGTGAATTGCGCAATGCGGCGGACCGTTTCGTTCTCGGTCTGGAAAGCGATGTTTCCGAAACGTCGATGCCATTTGAGGATGACGGCAAGGCGGTACTCGCGGCACGGGTCGCCGCTTATGAAAAAAGCCTGATCGCGCGGGCGATCGCCGTTCATGGCGGGAATCTGAAGTCCGTCTACGAAGGTCTCGGCATCTCGCGCAAAACGCTTTACGAAAAAATGCAGAAACACGGGCTGCATCGGCATATGACCGAGGTGTAGTGGGTGGATTTCCACCCATGGATCAGCCTGTATGTGTCGAAATCCACCCATTGCCATCCAGGAGAGCGATAAAAGCGCATCTCGCAACAAGACTGTCGTTGCTGAACAATGATTCCGGATCGCAAATAACCCACCCCGGTCGCCATGGAGGAGCATGTGCGGCTGAAGTGGCGAACATTTTCATCCGGGAGGAATCGATGAAAATACTGAAGACAGTTACCGGCCTTGCCGCCGCCGCTGCCGTTTCCCTTTTTGCGCTTTCCGCATCCGCTCAGAACTATCCCGAGCGCAACATCACCATGGTCATACCCTTTGCCGCCGGTGGCCCGACGGATACGGTCGCGCGTCTTGTCGCCGAAGCCATGTCGAAGGATCTCGGCCGGCAGATCATCGTCGAAAATGTCGGCGGCGCGGGTGGCACGCTGGGTGCCGGGCGCGTGGCGGCGGCCGATGCGGACGGTTACACCGTTCTCCTGCACCATATCGGTATGGCGACGAGCGCCACGCTCTATCGCAAGCTCGCTTATGATACCCTGAATGCGTTCGAATATGTCGGTCTGGTCACGGAAGTGCCGATGACCATCCTGTCGCGCAAGAACCTCGAGACCAAGGACCTCAAGGATCTGATCGAATACGCCAAGGCGAACAAGGACAAGGTCACCGTTGCCAATGCCGGCATCGGCGCCGCCTCGCATCTGTGCGGCATGTTGTTCATGAGCGCCATCGAGACACCGCTCGTCACCGTTCCCTATAAGGGCACAGGCCCGGCAATGACCGATCTGCTCGGCGGACAGGTCGACATCATGTGCGACCAGACCACCAATACCACCAAGCAAATCCAGGGCGGAACCGTGAAAGCCTATGCCGTGACCACGGCCAAGCGGCTCGACGTGCTGCCCGACGTGCCGACTGCGGCAGAGGCGGGTCTGTCGAACTTTGAAGTGGGCATCTGGCACGGCATCTACACGCCGAAGGGTACGCCTGCCGAAATCAACGAGAAGCTCTCCAAGTCGCTTCAGGTGGCGCTGAAGGACAAGAATGTCGCTGCCCGTTTTGCCGAACTCGGCACCACGCCTTCGGCCGAAAACGATGCGACGCCCGCAGCTCTAAAAGCCAAGCTCGAAAGCGAAATCGCTCGCTGGAAGCCGGTAATCGAGTCCGCCGGCCAATATGCCGACTGATGGTCAAAGCATTGCCGGCGGCACCCTGCCGCCGGCCTTTGCCGTCATTTTAACGCGCGGAACGGTGTGTCACCGGCCGCAGTGGAGGGGCATCTTTCATGAAGTCGTTTTTCATTGACCCTGCCGAAGCTGCCTGCGGGGCAATTTTCATCGGTCTCGGCGCTTTTTTCGCCTTGCAGTCATTCGGGCTTGAAATCGGGACCGCCTTTCGCATGGGCCCGGGCTATTTTCCGCTTGTCCTGGCGACCGTGCTGATCCTGCTCGGCGGCGTTATATTTCTGCGGTCGACGCGCGTTCAGGGCGAGGCCATCGGCGCCATCGCCTGGCGAGGAATATTCTTCATCCTGCCGGCGCCCATCTTTTTCGGTCTGACGGTGCGAGGGCTCGGCTTCGTGCCGGCGCTGTTTTTCAGCGCGCTCATCGCAGCTTTCGCCTCGCATAAGATGAGCCCGGTCATGGCGGTGCTGCTTTCCACAGCCATCACGGTCTTTTCAGTGGCGGTATTTGAATATGGTCTCGGTCTGCCGTTCCAGCAGTTCGGCCCCTGGCTTAAATTTTGAGGTCTGCGATGGATTTGTTCAATAATCTCGCACTCGGTTTCGCCACGGCATCGTCCCTGGAAAACCTTTTTTTCTGCCTGATCGGCGTGCTGCTCGGCACCCTGATCGGCGTACTGCCCGGTATCGGCGCGACGGCGACCATCGCCATGCTGTTGCCGATCACCTTTCAACTCGAGCCCGTTTCGTCGCTCATCATGCTCGCCGGCATTTATTACGGCGCGCAATATGGCGGCTCCACCACGGCAATCCTCATCAACATGCCGGGTGAATCCTCCTCTGCCGTCACCGCCATCGACGGTTATCAGATGGCGCGCAAGGGTAAAGCGGGGGCCGCACTTGCGATTGCCGCCATCGGTTCGTTTTTTGCCGGTACGGTGTCCACTTTCCTCGTGGCGATCTTCGCACCGCCCTTGACGGCGATTGCCCTGGAGTTTGGTGCTGCGGAATATTTCTCGCTGATGGTCGTCGGCCTCGTCTCGTCCATCGCGCTTGCCCATGGCTCTATCGTCAAGGCGCTGGCCATGGTCGTGCTCGGCCTGCTGCTCGGTCTTGTTGGCACGGATATCTATAGCGGCACGCCCCGCTTCACCCTCGGCATCCGTGAATATGCCGATGGCCTGAACTTCGTGGCCGTGGCCGTCGGCGTGTTCGGTATCGCAGAAATCCTGCGCAATCTCGAAAACGAGCGCACCCGTTCGGTGCTGATCGCCAAGGTCAGCAGCCTGATGCCGACGAAGGAGGACTTCAAGCAGATGATCGGCCCCGTGCTGCGTGGCACGGCCATCGGTTCGGCGCTGGGCATCCTGCCCGGCGGTGGGGCTATCCTCGCGGCCTTCGCATCCTACACGGTGGAGAAACGCGTCTCCAAACATCCGGAGGAGTTCGGCCACGGTGCGGTTGCCGGTGTCGCTGGTCCCGAATCCGCCAACAATGCCGGTGCCCAAACCTCCTTCATCCCGCTTCTCACGCTCGGCATTCCGGCCAATCCCGTGATGGCGCTGATGATCGGAGCGATGATCATTCAGGGCATCGTGCCGGGCCCGAACGTCGCCATCGAGCAGCCGGCGCTGTTCTGGGGCATCATCGCATCCATGTGGATCGGCAATCTGATGCTCGTCATCCTCAATCTGCCCCTGATCGGGCTGTGGGTGAAGCTGCTGACGGTGCCCTATTATGTGCTTTTCCCCATCATCATGGCTTTCTGCGCCATCGGGGTCTACAGCGTCAATTCCAACGTCTTCGACCTCTATGCCGTCGCCTTCTTCGGTTTCATCGGCTATGTGCTGGTGAAGCTGCGCTGCGAGCCTGCGCCGCTGCTCTTGGGCTTCGTGCTTGGCCCGCTGCTGGAGGAAAACCTGCGGCGCGCGATGATCCTGTCGCGCGGCGATCCCAGCACCTTCGTCACCCGGCCGATCAGCGCCACCCTGCTTTTCATTGCCCTGGCCGTGCTGATCGTCGTCTTCCTGCCAAGCGTGAAGGCCAAACGCGAACAGGTCTTCGTAGAAGAGGACTGAGCGAAATCGAAAAATTCAGAACGCCGGTGACGGAAACGTCGCCGGCGTTTCTGCGTTGACGGGATCGGTGTGACGAATCCGGTTCACGAAAGCGGCATATGGTTGACTTGAGGCTTTTTAGGGCGAAGGAAGAGCGGGAAAGAGAGGTCGATATGACGTCGGAAACCGAAAAACGGATCATTGCGCTTGAGGAAACGATCGCGCATCAGGCGAAGGCCATAGAGGAACTGTCCGACCAGCTGACGGAACAGTGGAAGGTGGTGGAACAGGCCCGCGCCAAACTCGACCGGTTGACGGAGCGTTTCCTGAGCCTTGAGGAGCAATCGCTGGATGCGCCCGCAATCACCCGGCCGCCGCATTATTGATGAGGAGGACCCGATGAAAAACGACACAGCCGCGCTCGCCCCCGAAATCGTGGATTTCTGGAAGGAGGCGGGACCAGACAAATGGTTCGACAAGGACGCCGCTTTCGACAGCCACTTTCACGACCGTTTTCGCGATGCCCATTTCGCTGCCGCAAGGCGCGAGCTGGACGGCTGGCTGAGCGACGCGGAAAGCAGCCTCGCGCTGATGCTTCTTCTGGATCAGTTTCCACGTAACTGCTTTCGCGGCACAGCGCATATGTATGCGACCGATCCGCTGGCACGCCTGTTCGCCCGCGACGCCATCCGCCGTGGCCACGATCAGGCGGTGAGCGAAGATTTGCGGGTCTTCTTTTATCTGCCCTTTTCGCACGCCGAGAACATTGAGGATCAGGAGCGCGCCTGCACTCTCAACCGGCCGCTTGGCGGGCTTTACCTCCACCACGCCGAACAGCATCGCGACATTGTTGCGCGTTTCGGCCGCTTTCCGCATCGCAACGGCATATTGCTGCGTGAAACGACGGCGGAAGAACGGCAATATCTGGATGAGGGCGGTTTTACCGGCTGACCTGGAAACAGAAACGCCGCCTGTCCCGAAAGACGGCGGCGTTTTTCACGATGTGAAACGACGATGATCAGCCGTCGAAGAATTCCTTCATCCGGGCAAAGAAACCGGTCGATTCCGGATTATTCTCCTGGGAAGAGAGCTGTTCGAACTCCTGCAACAGCTCGCGCTGGCGCTTGCTGAGCTTCTGCGGCGTCTCGATCTGGATCTGGATGTAGAGATCGCCAGTCTGCGCCGAACGCAGCACCGGCATGCCCTTGCTCTTCAGACGGAACTGCTTGCCGGGCTGGGTGCCTTCCGGAACGGTGACGCGCGACTTCGTGCCGTCGAGCGTCGTGACGTCGAAAGTGCCGCCAAGTGCTGCCGTCGTCATGGAGATCGGCACGGTGCAATAAAGATCGGCGCCATCGCGCTGGAAGAACTCATGCGGACGCACGGACAGGAAGATGTAGAGATCGCCTGCCGGGCCGCCACGCATACCGGCTTCGCCTTCGCCCTGCAGGCGAATGCGGGTGCCATCCTCGATGCCCGAGGGGATGTTGACCGAAAGCGAACGCTCTTCCGTCACGCGGCCCTGGCCATGGCACTTGCCACAG
Organism: Rhizobium nepotum 39/7; assembly: GCF_000949865.1. GTDB lineage: Bacteria > Pseudomonadota > Alphaproteobacteria > Rhizobiales > Rhizobiaceae > Agrobacterium > Agrobacterium nepotum. Next base: position 62,915 of record NZ_JWJH01000004.1, read on the forward strand.
GGATCGGAAATCGTCTGTCCGCGCCCGTGGCAGGTGGGGCAGGTGCGCTCCACCGAGAAGAAGCCCTGTGCTGCGCGCACGCGGCCGGAACCCTGACAGGTGCCGCAGGTCTTGGGCTGCGTGCCGGGTTTTGCGCCCGAACCGGAACAAACGTCGCAGGTGATCGAGGTCGGAACCCTGATCTGCGCCGTCTTGCCGGCGAAGGCTTCTTCCAGCGTGATTTCCATATTGTAGCGAAGGTCGGCCCCGCGCTCACGCCCGCCGGAAGAGCGGCGTGCGCGTCCTCCACCCATCATCTCGCCGAAGATGTCCTCGAATATATCCGAGAAACCGCCATTGGCGAAACCGCCGCCGCCCATGCCGCCGCCGCCCATGCCGCCATTTTCAAACGCAGCGTGGCCGAAACGGTCATAGGCCGCGCGTTTTTGCGGGTCCTTCAGCGTTTCGTAGGCTTCGTTGATTTCCTTGAACTTCCGTTCGGAATCGGCATCATCAGGGTTTTTGTCCGGATGGAATTTCATCGCGAGTTTGCGGAAGGCGCCCTTCAGCTCTTTTTCGTCCGCAGTCCTGCTGACGCCAAGGGTTTCGTAAAAGTCTGCTTTCGCCATTAAGATAACAAGCCTCGCAAATGGATTTCCGGCTGCACGTCGGCAGCCGGATGTCTTGCATATATCGACAGGAGACGGGAAGCCACGCGATTAAGCGGACTTCTTGTCGTCCTTGATTTCCTCATAGTCGGCGTCGACGACGTCGTCCTTGCCGCCTTCCGCAGAAGCATCACCGGCCTCGGCCTGCTGCGCTTCGTAGATGGCCTGACCGAGCTTCATGGAAACTTCCATGAGGGTCTGGGTCTTGGCCTGAATGTCATCTGCATCCGGTTCGGAAGCTTCAATGGCGGTCTTCAGGCTGGCAATGGCGTCTTCGATGGCCTTGCGGTCGGTTTCGGAAACCTTGTCGCCATATTCCTTCACCGATTTCTCGGTGGAGTGAACGAGGCTTTCGGCCTGGTTCTTCGCCTCGACGCCCGCACGACGCTTCTTGTCGGTCTCGGCATTGGCTTCAGCGTCCTTCACCATCTTCTCGATGTCGGCGTCAGACAGACCACCGGAGGCCTGGATGCGGATCTGCTGTTCCTTGCCGGTGCCCTTGTCTTTCGCCGAAACCTGCACGATGCCGTTGGCGTCGATATCGAAGGTCACTTCGATCTGCGGAACGCCGCGCGGTGCCGGCGGCAGGCCAACGAGGTCGAACTGGCCGAGCAGCTTGTTGTCCTGTGCCATTTCGCGCTCGCCCTGCGAGACGCGGATCGTCACGGCCGACTGGCTGTCTTCGGCGGTCGAGAAGGTCTGGCTCTTCTTCGTCGGGATCGTCGTGTTGCGATCGATCAGGCGGGTGAAGACGCCACCCAGCGTTTCGATGCCGAGCGACAGCGGGGTCACGTCGAGCAGCAGAACGTCCTTGACGTCGCCCTGCAGAACACCGGCCTGAATGGCAGCGCCCATGGCAACCACTTCATCGGGGTTCACGCCCTTATGCGGCTCCTTGCCGAACAACTGCTTGACGACTTCCTGCACCTTCGGCATGCGGCTCATGCCACCGACCAGCACGACTTCATCGATCTCGGCAGCGGTAACGCCGGCATCCTTGAGGGCTGCCTTGCACGGTGCGACAGTGCGCTGCACCAGATCGTCCACCAGGCTTTCGAACTTGGCGCGGGTCAGCTTCAGCGTCAGATGCTTCGGACCGGAAGCGTCAGCCGTGATGAACGGCAGGTTGATTTCGGTCTGCTGCGAGGACGAAAGTTCGATCTTCGCCTTTTCGGCAGCTTCCTTGAGGCGCTGCAGAGCGAGCTTGTCGTTCTTCAGGTCGATGCCCTGATCCTTCTTGAACTCACCGGCCAGATATTCGACCAGACGCATGTCGAAGTCTTCACCACCGAGGAAAGTATCGCCATTGGTGGATTTCACTTCGAAAACGCCGTCGCCGATTTCCAGAACGGAAATATCGAAGGTGCCGCCGCCAAGGTCGTAAACGGCGATGGTCTTGCCTTCCTTCTTGTCGAGGCCATAGGCGAGTGCGGCCGCAGTCGGCTCGTTGATGATGCGCAGGACTTCAAGACCGGCGATGCGGCCGGCATCCTTGGTTGCCTGGCGCTGGGCGTCATTGAAATAGGCCGGAACGGTGATGACGGCCTTCTCGACCTTTTCACCGAGATAGGATTCAGCCGTTTCCTTCATCTTCTGAAGGATCATCGCGGAAATCTGCGAAGGGGAATAGTTCTTGTCCTGCGCCTTCACCCATGCATCGCCATTGTCGCCATTGACGATTTCAAAGGGAACGAGGGCCTTGTCCTTTTCGACGGTCGGGTCTTCGTAACGACGGCCGATGAGGCGCTTGACCGCAAACAGGGTGTTGGTCGGGTTGGTGACCGCCTGGCGCTTTGCCGGCTGGCCGACAAGGCGTTCGCCATCGTCGGAAAATGCCACCATGGACGGTGTCGTGCGCGCGCCTTCCGCGTTTTCGATCACCTTAATGTCCTTGCCATCCATCACCGCCACGCAGGAATTGGTTGTGCCAAGGTCGATACCGATTACTTTTGCCATGCTCTTCTCTCCTTGAAGCGAGATGTCGGAACCCCGTGAGGCATTCCATTGACAACTCCTTGACTTGGATTTGCAGTATTCGCTGCAGTTCTGCGGCGTATATAAGGAGCGATTTTTCCTGCTGCAAGGCGCAAGAGAGGGTGAAGCGCAGCAAAAAAGCGGATGAAACCCTTGTCTGTGCAGAAGCATAGCCACCAACGCTCGCGCGAGCGGAAAAACGCGACTTTGACGGCACGTTTCGCGGGCAATGGCAAAGATTGGTTGTATCGGTGAGGATGAGGTGAAATGGCGGACAGGGTGGGATTCGAACCCACGGTACGCTTTCACGCACACACGCGTTCCAGGCGTGCGCCTTAAACCACTCGGCCACCTGTCCTTTTTTCAAATCTGCATGTTTTGAAGAATGCAAATCACTGGAACGGCGCGATATATACCGATGAATTCGCAGGGATCAACACGAATCTGACAGTTTTTTGAATTGTCGGCAATTTCCTGCGTTCCAATGCGATTGCAAACCGGTTTTCCCACCTTTATCGATGCAATATATGTTTCAGAATGTGGCCGTCGAAGCGATGGGCCTTAACCGAGGTGTCCTGATGAAAGCTTTTTTGCGGTTTTTGAGCTTTCTTCTCCTCATTGCGGCGGTTTTCCTCGGCGTGCTCGATTCGATCCGCTCGGTTTCCACATCCTCGGTCAACATCACCGGCATCCTGTCCGTCTGGAACTATCTTCTTCCTGCCTCGCGCACCATGGTGGAAGCGGCCATGGCTCACTATATTCACCCTGAAGCGTGGCGCTTCATTGAAAATGCCCTGTCGGGACTGCCCGCATTTGCTTTTTTCCTCGCGCTGTCCCTGCTTTGCTGGATGGCCGGTTACAGGAAGCGCAAAATGATGAGGCGCTCACCAGTCTGACGGGGAACGGCGCCCGCAGATGTGAAACATGACAAGCGGCGGAACTGGCCGCACGGAGGACCGAATGTTCCTGTTCGATACGCTTTCAAAAAAGACGACGATGCCGACCGAAGAAACGGCCTTGCCCGGCCGTGAAGAGGCGCTCGCGGTGCCGGAAACCCATTTCGTGAATGGCCGGCCCTTGAAAGGGCCTTATCCGGATGGTTTCGAAACCATCTATCTTGGCATGGGCTGCTTCTGGGGCGCGGAACGGCTGTTCTGGAAAACGCCGGGCGTGTGGGTGACGGCGGTGGGTTATGCCGGCGGCTTCACCCGCAACCCCACCTATCACGAGACGACGACCGGCCAAACCGGTCATGCCGAAGTGGTCAAGGTCGTCTACGATCCGGCTGTGATCTCGCTGTCGGGCCTGCTTAAAATATTCTTCGAGGAGCATGATCCGACTCAAGGGATGCGGCAGGGAAACGACGTCGGCACGACCTATCGTTCCGCTATTTATGCCAATACCGAAGGCCAGTTGCATCAGGCGCAGAAGGCGCACGACGCCTTTCAAAAGGCTTTGGACGAGGCGGGCCATGGCCGCGCCATCACCACCGAAATCGGACCGCTTGAAACGTTTTATTACGCCGAAGACTATCACCAGCAATATCTTGCCAAGAACCCAGGTGGCTACTGCGGCCTCAGGGGAACGGGCGTAAGCTGCAATATCGACTAGATTTTTTGCAGGTTGACCCGGCGGAAAGACCAAAAAAGCGCCAGAATAAAGTTTTTCCACCGGGTCAAAAAAACCGGATGAATTTTTCATTGAGCCATGCAAGGATATGCGCCAAGCACAGCCGGGGAAACGGCTGGCGGTTCCGCAGACAATCCCGGTCAACGGGTTGCGGGAGGACCCTTAAAATATCAATTGCAACAACAGGGCTGCACAATGAAAAAATCCCTTCTGACACTTTTTGCGCTTGCCGCGATGTCGGCTTCCGCGCTTGCCGCCGATATCAAGCCAGCGCTGGTCTATGGCACGGGCGGCAAGTTCGACAAGTCGTTCAACGAAGCCGCTGCGACTGGCGCTGAAAAGTTCAAGGCAGAAACGGGCATCGAGTTCCGCGATTTTGAACCGACGAGCGACACGCAGGGCGAGCAGGCCATCCGCAACTTCGCGAGCAAGGGCTTCAACCCGGTCGTTGCCGTATCCTTCGCCTGGACCTCGGCCATGGAAAAGGTTGCTGCCGAATTCCCGGACACCAAGTTCGTCATCGTCGATTCCGTCGTAGAGCTGCCGAATGTCCGCTCCGTCGTCTACAAGGAGCACGAAGGCTCTTATCTCGTCGGTCTTCTGGCAGGCATGGCCTCCAAGACCGGCAAGGTCGGCTTCATCGGCGGCATGGATATTCCGCTGATCCGCAAATTCGCCTGCGGTTATGCGCAGGGCGCCAAGGCGGCCAACGACAAGATCGAAGTTTTCCAGAACATGACCGGTACCACGGGTGCTGCCTGGAACGATCCGGTGCGCGGCGGTGAACTTACCAAGAACCAGATCGACCAGGGCGCCGACGTGATCTACGCGGCAGCCGGTGCGACCGGTATTGGCGTGTTGCAGACCGCTGCCGACAACAAGAAGTTCTCGATCGGCGTGGATTCCAACCAGAACCACCTGCATCCCGGCTCTGTTCTGACCTCGATGGTCAAGCGCGTCGATCTGGCTGTCTACAACGCCTACAAGGATGCCAAGGATGACAAGTTCACCCCCGGCGTCGTTGCACTTGGTGTCAAGGAAGACGGCGTTGCTTACGCGCTTGACGACAACAACAAGGCTCTGATCACGCCCGAGATGACTGCCGCCGTGGATAAGGCCAAGGCCGACATCATTGCCGGCACCGTCAAGGTTCACGACTACATGGCGGATAATTCCTGCCCGAAATGATATGATATGTGTCGGGGGCGCGTGGTGATTTTTCACCTTGCGCCCTTTTCATATCCAGCCTTCGGAGAGGTTTCGGTTTGAGTATGGACCCTGCAATCGAACTCGTGGGCATCGATAAGAAATTCGGTGCCGTTCACGCTAACAAGAATATCAATCTGACCGTTGCCAAGGGTACGATCCACGGCATCATCGGGGAAAACGGCGCGGGGAAATCGACCCTGATGTCGATCCTCTACGGTTTTTACCAGGCCGATGCTGGCGAAATCCGGGTGAATGGCGCGCCGATCACGATCCGCGACAGTCAGGCCGCGATCAATTCAGGCATAGGCATGGTGCATCAGCATTTCATGCTGGTGGAAAATTTCACCGTGCTGGAAAACGTCATGCTGGGCGCGGAAGGTGGCGCATCGCTTGCGAAGGGCCGGGCTTCGGCACGCAGGGAGTTGCAGCGTCTCGAGGACGATTACGGGCTGGAAGTCGATCCGGATGCGGTGATCGAGGAATTGCCGGTCGGCCTGCAACAGCGCGTCGAAATCCTGAAAGCCATGTATCGCGGCGCCGAAATCCTCATTCTCGACGAGCCGACGGGTGTTCTCACGCCTGCGGAGGCCGATCACCTTTTCAAGATCCTCGGCGTCCTGCGCGAGCAGGGCAAGACCGTCATCCTCATCACCCACAAGCTGCGCGAGATCATGGCGATCACGGACTCCGTCTCGGTCATGCGCCGCGGCGAAATGGTGGCGACCCGCAAAACCTCCGAAACCAGCGTCGAGGAACTGGCCGAACTGATGGTCGGCCGTCGTGTGCTGCTCAGGGTGGAAAAGGGCGAGACGACGCCGGGCGAGGTTCTTCTTTCCGTCCGCAATCTCACCGTCAAGGACAGCCGTGGTGTCACCATGGTGGATGATGTGTCGCTCGATGTCCGCGCCGGTGAAATCGTCGGCATCGCCGGTGTGGCGGGCAATGGCCAGTCCGAACTTCTGGAAGCGATCGCGGGCATCCGCAAGCCCCATTCGGGCGAGATATGGGTGGCCGGGCAGAAGGTGGATCGCCCGGATCCGGCGATTTTGCGCGAACTCGGCCTCGCACATATCCCGGAGGACCGCCACCATATGGGCCTGGTGCTGAAATTCGAGGAATATGAAAATTCCATCCTCGGCTATCACCACGACGAGCGTTACGGCAAGGGACCTTTCCTAAACCCCGACGCCATCCGCAGGGGTGCGGTCGAAATGATCGAGAAATACGATATCCGTCCGCCGAACCCGCAGTTGAAGACCGCCAATTTTTCCGGCGGCAACCAGCAGAAGATCGTCGTCGCCCGCGAAATCGAGCGTGACCCGAAGATGCTGATCATCGGCCAGCCCACCCGTGGCGTGGATATCGGCGCCATCGAATTCATCCATCGCCGCATCATTGAAATGCGCGATGCCGGCAAGGCGATTTTGCTGGTTTCGGTCGAGCTCGATGAAATCCGTTCCCTTTCGGACCGGATCATGGTCATGTTCTCCGGGCGTGTCGTTGGAGAAAAAACGGCGGAAGCCGAAGAACAGACGCTGGGCCTGATGATGGCCGGCATCGCCGCATGAGGCATGAATGAGTACCGCTTCCGTACCCCTACCAAACTGGATCAGCTACGGCCTGTTGCCGCTGTTGAACGTCATCACCGCATTTCTGATTTCCGGCCTTGTCGTCTGGTCGATCGGTGAAAACCCGCTGGCGGCGCTTCGTCTGCTGATCGAAGGTGCGCTCGGCCGTGGCGATGCCATCGGCTTCACGCTGTTTTACACGACGAGCTTCATCTTCACCGGCCTCTCCGTCGCGGTCGCCTTCCATGCCGGTTTGTTCAACATCGGTTCCGAGGGGCAGGCCTATATTGGCGGGCTGGGTGCGGCGCTGGTGGCGCTGGCGCTCGACCGTTATGTGCCCTGGTATGTGACGATGCCTTTTGCCGTTATCGGCGCTGCGGTTTTCGGCGCGGCCTGGGCCTTCATTCCGGCCTGGCTGCAGGCAAAACGTGGCAGCCACGTCGTCATCACCACCATCATGTTCAACTTCATTGCAGCGGCCCTGATGGTCTATCTGCTGGTGAACGTGTTGATCGTGCCGGGCAAGATGGCGCCGGAAACGCGCACTTTCCTGCCAGGCGGGCAATTGCCGAAGCTCGACTGGCTGATGGCGCTGTTTGGCCTCAAGCTCGGGCCGGCGCCGTTCAATGTGTCCTTCCTCATCGCGCTGGTGATGTGTTTTCTCGTCTGGGTGCTGATCTGGCGCACCAAGCTCGGTTATGAGATGCGCACGCTCGGCGTCAGCCCTTCCGCCGCCATCTATGCCGGCATTCCCTATGCGCGCACCGTCATCATCGCCATGCTCATTTCCGGCGGCTTGGCTGGCATGATGGCGCTGAACCCGGTCATGGGTGCTTCCGCCCGCCTGCAGGTGGAATTCGTCGGCGGTGCGGGTTTCGTCGGCATCGCCGTGTCGCTGATGGGGCGAAGTCACCCGCTCGGCATTTTGTTTTCGGCGCTGCTGTTCGGCATCCTCTATCAGGGCGGTGCGGATCTCTCTTTTGAGATGCCAAACATTACCCGCGAGATGATCGTGGTGATCCAGGGTCTGGTGATCCTGTTCGCCGGTGCGCTCGAATATATGTACCGGCCGACGATCGTCCGCATCTACCAGCGTTTGGCAAAGGGGTGAGCTGATATGGATTTTTTCGATATGCTGGTCAGCATTCTCGGCTCGACCGTCCGTCTCACCATCCCGCTTCTGTTCACGGCGCTTGCCGGACTGTTTTCCGAACGCGCGGGCGTGTTCGATATCGGGCTTGAAGGCAAGATGCTGGCGGCGGCCTTCGCCTCCGCCTGTGTCGCCTATTTGACCGCAAACCCCTGGGCAGGTCTGCTTGCGGGCATTGCCGTCTCCATCCTGTTCTCGCTGATCCATGGCTTTGCCGTCATCACCAATCGCGGTAACCAGATCGTGTCGGGCGTGGCGCTCAACTTCATCGCCGCCGGTCTGACGGTGGTTCTGGGGCAGGCCTGGTTCGGGCAGGGCGGCCGCACGCCGCAATTGCCGGGCGAGGGCCGTTTCGCACCGATCATCCTGCCCGGCGCGGATGCGATGCGTGAGGTGCCTTTCATCGGCCCACTCTATGCCAATGTCATTTCCGGCAACAATATCCTCACCTATCTCGCCTTTCTGGCGGTGCCGCTGTCCTGGTGGGTGCTTTACCGCACTCGTTTCGGCCTGCGCCTGCGCGCTGTCGGTGAAAATCCGGGCGCTGTCGATACCGCAGGCATTTCGGTGACATGGATGCGCTACCGGGCCGTCATCGTCGCCGGTTTCCTTTGCGGTTTCTCCGGCGCCTATCTTGCCGTTGCGCAATCGGCGGCCTTCATCGCCAACATGTCGGCTGGCAAGGGTTACATAGCGCTGGCTGCGCTGATCTTCGCGAAATGGAAACCGGTGCCGGTCATGTTCGCCTGCCTGCTGTTCGGTTTTCTGGATGCCTTCGCCAATTTCATGCAGGGCAAATCAGTGCCTGGAATCGGCGAGGTGCCGGTGCAGATTTTCCAGGCCATGCCCTATATTCTGACCTGCATCCTGCTTGCCGGTTTCATCGGCGTCGCCAAGCCGCCCAAGGCCGGTGGCGTTGCCTATGCGAAGGAGCGTTAAATCCATGTTCCGTGACCAGATGTCCCATCAGTTGTTCGAGGCGGCGGTTGAGGCCATGGCCTTCGCCCATGCGCCCTATTCGAAATTTCCGGTCGGTGCGGCGATCCGCGCCGAAGACGGGAAAATCTACAAGGGCGCCAATATCGAAAATATCTCCTTCCCGCAGGGCTGGTGCGCGGAGCCTTCCGCCATCAGCGCCATGATCATGGGCGGAGCAAAGAAGATCAGCGAAATCGCCGTCATCGCCGAAAAGCTGGCGCTATGCCCGCCCTGCGGCGGCTGCCGGCAGAAGATCGTCGAATTCGCCTCGCCGGATACGAAAATCTATCTCTGCGACGAAACCGGCGTCCAGAAGGTCATGACCATGGAAGAACTCCTGCCCGCCAGCTTCAAGACCGAGCTGCTTTGATGACAGATACCCTGATCGATATTCTGGTGGAGCGCCTGAACGGTCTGATGCCGCGCATCGCCATCGTTCTGGGGTCTGGTCTGGGATCGCTGGTGGACGAGGTCAGCGATCCGATCCGCGTACCCTATGCCGAGCTTCCCGGTTTCCCTGCAAGCGGCGTTTCCGGCCATGCGGGCGAACTGGTGGCCGGTTATCTCGGCGGTGAGCCGGTGATGATGCTCTCTGGCCGGGTGCATTATTACGAAAAGGGCGATCCGGCCGCCATGCGCGCGGTCATCGGAGCACTCGCTGGTCTCGGCGTGCAGTCGCTCATTCTCACCAACTCGGCAGGCTCGGTCAGGCAGGACATACCGCCCGGTTCGGTCATGCAGATCACCGATCACATCAATTACTCCGGCATGAACCCGCTGATCGGCGAGGAAAGCGACCGCCGCTTCGTCGGCATGACCACGGCTTACGATCCGGACTTGATGCTTGCCATGCGCAATGCCGCAATCCGTGCGACAGTACCTTTGTTCGGCGGTGTCTATATGTGGTTTTCCGGCCCAAGCTTTGAAACGCCGGCGGAAATCCGCATGGCGCGGCTCCTTGGCGCGGATGCCGTTGGCATGTCCACCGTGCCGGAAGTCATCCTTGCCCGCTTTTTCGGGATGCGTGTTGCCGCCGCATCGGTTATTACCAATTACGGTGCCGGCATGACCGGTGCGGAACTGAGCCATGAGGAAACCAAGGACATGGCTCCGGTGGGTGGCAAAAGGCTTGCCGCTATCTTGAAGGAAATGATTGCAGGAGGAGCGTGACCATGGAACTCCAGCGTCCGCGCGAAGCGGCTGCCTTCACATTGTCCTTGCTGGACCTGACCAACCTCAACGAAGACTGCACTCCGCAACAGATTGCCGCCCTGTGCCAACGGGCGCATACCGAATTTGGCAATACGGCTGCGATCTGCATATGGCCGCGTTTCGTGGCGCAGGCGCGGGCTGCGTTCGGCAAAGACCACACGATCCGCATCGCAACCGTCGTCAACTTTCCCTCTGGTGATCTGGATGTCGCGACCGTGGTTGCGGAAACAGAAGTGGCGATCCGCGACGGTGCCGATGAAATCGATCTGGTTATTCCCTATCGCAAATTCATAGCTGGCGATGAAACAGCGGTGTCCGAGATGGTGGCCGCCGTGCGCAGGGTCTGCGTAGCGCCTGTGCTGCTTAAGGTCATTCTTGAAACCGGTGAGCTGAAGGACAAGGCTTTTATTCGCCGCGCCTCCGAACTCGCCATTGCCGAAGGGGCCGATTTTATCAAGACCTCGACAGGCAAGGTTGCGATCAACGCCACCCTGGAGGCGGCCGACATCATGTTGCAGGCGATCCGCGACAGCAGGCAGAAGGTGGGTTTCAAGCCCGCCGGCGGCATCGGTACGGTGGAAGACGCTACGCTTTACCTGCGGCTGGCGGAAACCATCATGGCCCCCGACTGGGCCATGCCATCGACCTTTCGTTTTGGCGCTTCGGGCGTTCTCGATGACATCCTGAACGTGCTGGCCGGTGGCGAACCGGCCAAGATTGCCAGCGGGTATTGAGCTTGATCCCGCAGGAAATCATCCGCCGCAAACGCGATGGTCTGTCTCTTGAGCGGCAGGAGATTGCCGCCTTTATCGATGCGCTCTCGAAGGACGGCATATCGGAAGGGCAGGCCGCCGCTTTTGCCATGGCGGTGTTTTTCCGCGGTATGGACCGTGACGAGATGGTGGCGCTGACGCTTGCCATGCGCGACAGCGGCGATGTTTTGTCCTGGAGCGATATCGGCGGCCCCGTGGCAGACAAACATTCGACCGGCGGTGTCGGTGACAATGTTTCCCTGATGCTTGCCCCCATCGTCGCCGCGTGCGGTCTCGCCGTGCCGATGATTTCCGGCAGGGGCCTTGGCCATACCGGCGGCACGCTCGACAAACTGGAAGCGATCCCCGGCTACAATGTGATGCCGGACGAGACCTTGTTTCGACAAACCGTCAAGACGGTCGGCTGCGCCATCATCGGCCAGACGGGCGATCTCGCCCCCGCCGACAAACGCCTTTATGCCATTCGCGACGTGACCGCGACGGTGGATTCCATACCGCTGATCACCGCCTCGATCCTGTCGAAGAAGCTTGCAGCCGGGCTGCAGACACTGGTTCTGGATGTAAAGGTTGGCAACGGCGCTTTCATGCAGAGTGTGGAGGATGCCCGCAATCTGGCCCGCGCGCTGGTCGATGTGGCAAATGGTGCAGGCTTGCCGACGACGGCTCTGATAACCGACATGAACCAGCCGCTTGGCGATGCTGCCGGCAATGCGGTCGAAATCGTCGATTGCCTGGATTTTCTGGCTGGCCGCAAGGCGGGGACCCGTCTTGAAAAGGTCGTCCTGTCGTTTGCGGCGGAAATGCTGGTGCAGGCCGGTAGCGCCGCCATTCTGGATGAAGGCGAGGTTCTGGCTGTCGCCGCTCTTTCCTCCGGCCGGGCCATGGAAGTCTTTGCGAAAATGGTGGCATCGCTTGGCGGGCCTTCGGATTTCGTTGAACGCCCATTCCATTACCTGCCATCCGCACCGGTCATTCTTCCGGTTCCGGCAGAGCGCAGCGGCTGGCTTACCTCCTGCGCAACGCGGGATTTCGGCATGGTCGTCGTCGAGCTAGGCGGCGGCAGAAGAAAGCCGTCCGACAGGATCGATCCTTCCGTCGGCATCTCGGACATTCTACCGCTCGGCACGAAAGTGGAAAAGGGCGAACCTATCGCCAGCGTCCATGCGACTTCGAAGGAAGAAGCGGAACGTGCCGTCAAAAGGATTGCGGCCTGTTACGGGATTGCTGACGCTGCAACAGAGACCAGCCCTGTGGTCCTTGAGCGGATCACCTGACCAGCCGCATCTCGCCGCCCGATACCTTGAAAGACGACAATTGCTTCAGGAAGCTCATGCCGATCAGCATGTTGCTCAGCGCATTGTCCTTCAGCACCATGGCATCGACATTCTGAACGCGGATCGCGCCGATTTCTACCCGGTCGAGCTTCACATAGGCCGCCATGGTCTGGCCGTTGGCAGTCGAGATTGCATATTTGTAGTCGAGGCTGTTGACGCCGAAACCGAGCCGCCGGGCGATTGTCTCGTTGATGGCAACCATGGATGCGCCGGTATCGACAAGCCCGTCGAAAGGTTTGCCGTTGATGCGGAAGGCGGCGTTGAAGTGGCCGCGTGCGTCCGCTTTCAAATTGACGCCACCCAGCGAAACGGGTTCCGGTTTGGCTGCTTCTGGTTTCACCTGGGATTTTTCAGCCTCAGTAGCCGGGCCTGGCTGAAACCTTTCCACCAGCGCCGGAATTTGCGTGGCGCCGACCGAAAGACCGATAAGCAGAAAAATCGTGCGCGCCAGCAAGTTGTCGCTCCTGAAAAAGGCAGAGTTATCCGCGCAGAATAGACGCAAAACATGCTGAAATCTTAAAAGAAAAAGCCATTCGCCACGTTCAATACGGCGAATGGCTCAAACGGTTAAGCGATGATGAACGGTGTTATTTGGTGCCGTACATACGGTCACCGGCATCGCCGAGGCCGGGAACGATATAACCCTTTTCGTTCAGGTGGCTGTCGATTGCGGCGGTGTAGATCGGCACATCGGGATGCGCTTCACGGAAGTTCTTGATGCCCTCGGGTGCGGCCAGCAGACACAGGAAGCGGATGTTCTTCGCACCACGTTCCTTCAGCTTTTCCACAGCGGCAATGGAGGAATTGCCGGTCGCCAGCATCGGATCGACAACGATGATAAGGCGCGCGTCGAGACTTTCGGGAGCCTTGAAGTAATATTCGACGGCTTCCAGCGTATCGTGATCGCGATAGACGCCGATATGGGCAACGCGTGCCGAAGGCACGAGCTCGAGCATGCCTTCCAGCAGGCCGTTGCCGGCGCGCAGGATGGAGGCGAAAACCAGCTTCTTGCCCTCCAGCACGGGCGCCTCGATGGTTTCGAGCGGCGTATCGATGGTTTCCATCGTCATTTCAAGGTCGCGCGTCACTTCATAGCAGAGCAGCGTCGAGATTTCCCTCAGCAGGCGGCGGAAGCCGGCCGTGGAAGTTTCCTTCTTGCGCATGATGGTAAGTTTGTGCCGCACCAGCGGATGTTCGATGACTGTGACGCCGTCCATGAAACTGGCCTTCCTTTTTATCCTGTGCCCCTGTAATTCACCGAAAGTGCGCTTTTCGCAAGCCTTCTTCGCGGTTTTACCCCGCGAACCGCCGTGTCAGGCACAATCGAGTTTTGCGAGCAGCCGGTCGCGTGTTTCCTCGTCCACGAAGGCGCATTCGAGCGCAGTCCGGGTCATGCGATTGATCTCGGTATCGCTGAAACCGAATGCGTCTGATGCAAGTGCGTATTCCCGCGCAAGCGAGGTGAAGAAAAATGGCGGATCGTCGGAACTGACGCAGACGCGCACCCCGGCGTCGCGCAACGCCTTGAGCGGATGGCTGCCGAAATCGGGATAAACGCTGAGGGCAATGTTTGATCCGGGGCAGACCTCCAGAACCGTTCCCGTCTCAACCAGTCGGGCGACGAGCGCGGCGTCTTCGATGGCGCGCACTCCATGCCCGATGCGGGCCGGCTTGACGAGATCGAGCGCGTCGGCAACGCTTTCAGGCCCGCAAACCTCACCCGCATGGATGGTCAGTCCGAGGCCGGCATCGCGGGCGATGTCGAAGGCGCGCGCATAATCGGCAACACGACCCATGCGCTCCTCGCCCGCCATATTGAAGCCGGTCACCAGCGGATGCCGGGCGCGCGCCGCATATTCGGCCGCCGCGATTACCCTTTCAGGGCCGAAATGCCGCTCACCCGTGACGATGATGCGGGCCTCGATGCCGGTCTTTTCTTTTGCGATCCTGATGCCTTCGGCGATACCGGCGAGATAGGCGTCAGCACCTAGCCCGATGCGGTCGCCATGGTCGGGCGAGATGATCAGTTCGCTGTAGATCGTGTTGGCCTCGGCAAGTTCGGTCAGATAGGTTTCGGTCAGAACCGCATAATCCTCATCCGTCTTGAACACCTGCGCCACCGCATCGTAGCACTGGATGAATTGCGCGAAATCCGACCAGACATATTGGCCGTCGCGCAGGAAGCCACTGGTATCTATGCCGTATTTCTCCGCCTGTTTTGCGACAAGCGCGGGCGCTGCTGCCCCTTCGAGGTGGCAGTGAATTTCCGCTTTCAGCAAATGCGATGTCAAATGAAGCTCCTGCCGTGTGAACCGGCTTCGATGCCAAGATGGTGGGCGATGCTTTCGCCTATATCGGCGTAGCTTGAACGGACGCCGATATCGCGGGAACGGATACCCGGCCCGAATGCCATGATAGGCACCCTTTCCCGTGTATGGTCCGTACCCCGCCATGTGGGATCGCAACCATGGTCGGCGGTGAGAATGGCGATGTCGCCCGGCGCCATCTTGCGATGGATTTCGGGAATGCGCGCATCGAAGGCCTCAAGGGCCGCCGCATAACCGGCAACGTCGCGGCGGTGGCCATAAAGCATGTCGAAATCGACAAAATTGGTGAAGACGAGATCGCCGTTTTCGGCTTCATCGATGGCTTGCAGCGTCGCATCCATCAAGGCGGCGTTGCCATTTGCCTTGATGACGCGCGAGACACCCTGATGGGCGTAGATATCGCCGATCTTGCCGATCGCATGCACTTTCCGGCCCGCTTCTACGAGGCGGTCGAGCAATGTCGGTTCGGGTGGAGGAACGGAGAAGTCGCGGCGGTTGCCAGTGCGTTCGAAGGTCGCGACCGTCTCGCCGATGAAGGGTCGGGCGATGACGCGGCCGATATTGAGCGGATCGAGCAGTTTGCGCACCGTCTCGCAAAGCGCGATGAGCCGCTGCAACCCGAAATGCGTCTCGTGAGCGGCGATCTGGAATACGGAATCGGAAGAGGTGTAGCAGATCGGCTTGCCGGTCCTGATGTGCTCTTCGCCAAGCTGCGCGATGATCTCGGTGCCGGAAGCATGGCAATTGCCAAGAATGCCTGGAATATTGGCTTGTTCGCAAATGGCCTCCACCAGTTCAGGCGAAAAGGCGTCACCCTCCGTCGGGAAATATCCCCAGTCGAAGCTGACGGGCGTGCCCGCGATCTCCCAATGGCCGGAGGGCGTATCCTTACCCTTGGATATTTCGCTGGCGGAACCGTGCAGGCCGAAAATACGCTCCGGCCGCTCCATGCCGGCGGGAATATCGCCGCTTGACTGGCTGGCAATCTCGATCAGGCCAAGCGAACACATGTTCGGCAGCTTCAGGGGACCGGACCGAAGTCCGGCTTTGTCGGCGGCGCCTGCTGCGCAAAATTCGGCGATGTGGCCGAGGGTGTTGGCACCGAGGTCGCCGTAACGCTCCGCGTCAGGCGCACCGCCGACGCCGAAGGAATCCAGAACGAGAAGAAATGCTCTTGCCATAACTCACCGAAACAAAATGCGCCGACGGGCAATGTCAGGCCAAGCTATCGTTATAGATCAGCAAAACGTGAAGAAGGAAGTGATTTTATGAACCATCCGGTAAAACCGGCTGCTCACTCCGCGTCCCGTTTCGATTTCGGTGCGTTGAGATTGCGCAGGACATACCAGCCAGCCGCAACCACCATGGCCGCCAGAATGTACCATGTGATGGCATAGGACAGGTGGTTGTTGGGGAAGGTGAGCATGGTTTTGCCGCCAACCGGCAGGCCGCCCGGATTGGGCGTGGCATCGGCATCGACGTAAAAAGGCGCCACGTTGGAAAGGCCGGAGGCCTGCGATATCTGGGGGATGTTGCGGGAGTACCAGCGGCCATTTGCGGGATCGTTGGTTCGAAGGAAAAGCCCGCCGGTTTCCGGCGCACGCATCAGCCCGACGATCTCAACTTGCCCGGTTGGTTCGCCTTCCCGGCGCGATGACGGATCACGTTTGTCGGAGGGGACGAAGCCACGGTTGACGATGACGTTCGAGCCGTCGTCGCGCGCAAGCGGCGTCATCACCCAATAGCCGGGGCCGAGATCGCTGACCGTATAGACCTGGATTTCCTTGTTGTTGAGGAAGGTGCCGGAGAGTTTCACGCGGCGATATTCGTATTCCGCCGGATCGGCAAGCGTCGGCCATCCGGCCGCCGCCGGTGCATCGACGGGGGTTGCATGGGCGCGGGCTTCGACGCGTTCGATCAGACCGAGCTTCCAGGAAAGACGTTGGACCTGCCATGTTCCGAGCGCCAGCAGAAAGCCCGTCAGCACGACGGTCAGAAACAGGACGACGATTGCGGCAGGGCGAATGCGCCGGTTGCGCGGGGGTGTTTTCGACAGATCGGTCATGGTTCACAGTCCTTGCAAGGCCATGCGGCTTGCTGCAGCAGCATTGTTGGCTGCCGGCACGCGGCGTCTTCCAGCAAATAACCCCATAAATCGCGCCACGATTCATGGGGTTATGTGTTGGCGCAAAAAGCGGCCCGCCGGAGGTCCGGCAGGCCGTTGATTTATGGCTGCTCAAGGCAGGTTTTTTACATCCTCGATGTGCAGCGGCATCATGTTCTTGTTCATGTTGTACATGACCCAAAGCGAACCGGAGAGCGTGATCAGCAGCACCACGACGGTGAAGATCAGCGCCATGAAGGTCCAGCCGCCTTCCGACTTGGTGTCCATGTGCAGGAAGTAGATCATGTGCACGAAGATCTGGATGACGCCGAGACCCATGATTGCGATGACCAGCAGGGTCTTGTTTTCAAGAACGTCGCCCATGACCAGCCAGAAGGGGATCGCCGTCAGGATGACCGACAGGACGAAGCCGATCATGTAGCTTTTGAACGTGCCGTGGCTGGCGCCATCATGGTGATGATGGTCGTCGCCATGCGCGTCTTGGTGTGCGTGTGCTTCGGAACTCATCAAAGAACTCCCATGAGATAAACGAAGGAGAAGACGCCGATCCAGATGACGTCAAGGAAGTGCCAGAACATCGACAGGCACATCAGGCGACGCTTATTGGCGGCGATCAGGCCATGCTTTCCAACCTGGAACATCAACGTGACGAGCCAGATGGTGCCGAAGGTGACGTGCAGACCGTGCGTGCCAACCAGCG
Source organism: Rhizobium nepotum 39/7 (assembly GCF_000949865.1). Classification (GTDB taxonomy): domain Bacteria; phylum Pseudomonadota; class Alphaproteobacteria; order Rhizobiales; family Rhizobiaceae; genus Agrobacterium; species Agrobacterium nepotum. Next base: position 80,541 of record NZ_JWJH01000004.1, read on the forward strand.
CGAAGAAGGCGGAAAGGAACGCCGAACGTTGCGGGCCGGCGCCTTCCTCGATCAGGTGATGGAACTCGTAAAGTTCGACGGCGAGGAAGGCGAGGCCGAAGAGGCCGGTAATTCCAAGCCACACCAGCGTGGACTTCACCTTCTGCTTTTCCATTTCCAGCATGGCAAAGCCATAGGTGATGGAGGAGAAAAGCAGGAACGCAGTGTTGATCGCCACCAGCTTGAGATCGAACAGGTCCGCACCCGAGGGGCCGGCCGCATAGTTGCGGCCGACAACGGCATAGGTGGCAAACAGCGTTGCGAAGATGAGGCAGTCGCTCATCAGATAAAGCCAGAAGCCCAGCGAGGTGCCGTTCTCCGGGTGATGATCTTCCTTCAGGTAGAAGACCGGTGTTTCCGCGCCGGCGGCGCTTTGTGCAGGTGTATGAGCCATGTTCGTTACGCCTGTTCCGCAAGCAGCTTCGTACGTTCCGTCTCCACTGTCGAAACATCGGAAGCCGGAATGTAGTAATCGCGGTTGTAGTTGAAGGTATGGGCGATCGAGACCGCGATGATGGCGATCATGGACAGAGCCGCAAGCCACCAGATGTGCCACACCAACGCAAAGCCGAGCACCACGCTGATGGCGCTGATGATGACGCCCGCACCGGTGTTCTTCGGCATATGGATCGGGATGAAGCCTTCCTTGGGACGCACGTAGCCGCGCTTCTTCATATCCGCCCACGCATCGACGTCATGCACAACCGGCGTGAAAGCGAAGTTGTAGGCCGGCGGCGGAGATGAGGTGGACCATTCCAGCGTACGGCCATGGTAGGGATCGCCGGTCACGTCACGAAGCTGATCGCGCTTCAGGAAGCTGACGATGAGCTGGATGACGAAGGAGGCGATGCCGAGCGCGATCAGGAAGGCGCCGAAGGCTGCGATCAGGAACCAGATCTGCAGCGAATTGTCCTCGAACTGGCTGATACGGCGGGTCACGCCCATCAGGCCGAGAATGTAGAGCGGCATGAAGGCGAAATAGAAGCCGATGAACCAGAACCAGAAGGACAGCTTGCCCCAGAACGGGTCGAGGCGGTAGCCGAAGGCTTTCGGGAACCAGTAGACGATACCCGCAAGCACACCGAACACCACGCCACCGATGATGGTGTTGTGGAAGTGGGCGATCAGGAACAGCGAGTTGTGGAGCACGAAATCCGCCGGCGGAACGGCGAGAAGAACGCCGGTCATGCCACCGATGACGAAGGTGATCATGAAGCCGATCGTCCACAGCATCGGAACGTCGAACTTGATGCGGCCCTTATACATGGTGAAGAGCCAGTTGAAGATCTTCGCACCCGTCGGGATCGAGATGATCATCGTGGTGATACCGAAGAAAGCGTTGACGCTTGCGCCGGAACCCATGGTGAAGAAGTGATGCAGCCACACGATATAGGCAAGGATGGTGATCACGCCTGTCGCGTAGACCATCGAGGCATAACCGAAGAGGCGCTTGTTGGAGAAGGTCGAGACGATTTCCGAGAAGACGCCGAAGGCCGGCAGCACCAGAATGTAAACTTCGGGATGACCCCAGATCCAGATGAGGTTGACATACATCATCGGATTGCCGCCGAGATCGTTGGTGAAGAAATTGGTGCCAACGTAACGGTCAAGGGTCAGAAGGGCGAGCGTGCCGGTCAGGATCGGGAACGAGGCCACGATCAGGATGTTCGAACACAGCGATGTCCAGACGAAGATCGGCAGGCGCATCATGGTCATGCCGGGCGCGCGCATCTTGATGATCGTCACGATCAGGTTGATGCCCGAAAGCGTCGTTCCCACACCGGCGATCTGCAGACCCCAGATGTAGTAATCGACGCCGACACCCGGACTGCCGTCAATGCCGGAAAGCGGCGGATAGGCGAGCCAGCCGGTCTGCGCATATTCACCGATGAACAGCGAGATCATGGTGATGATGGCGCCGGCCGTGGTCATCCAGAAGGAGAAGTTGTTGAGGAAGGGGAACGAAACGTCGCGGGCGCCGATCTGCAGCGGTACGACGAAGTTCATCAGACCGGTGATCATCGGCATGGCCATGAAGAAGATCATGATGACGCCATGGGCCGTGAAAATCTGGTCGTAATGGTGCGGCGGAAGATAACCTTCCGATCCGCCGGAGGCGATCGCCTGCTGGACGCGCATCATGACGGCGTCGGCGAAACCGCGCAGCAGCATGATCAGCGCCAGAATGATGTACATGATACCGATCTTCTTGTGATCGATGCTCGTGAACCATTCCTTCCACAGATAACCCCACAGGCGGAAATAGGTGAGGGCGCCGATAACGGCGATCCCGCCCAGAGCCACAGCCGCAAAGGTGGCGACAAGAATGGGCTCGTGAAGCGGGATGGACTCCCATGTCAGCTTCCCGAACAGGAACGACGTTTGATCGGAATTGACGATCATTTTTAGCCTCTTGCGATTCAAGAACGTGGGTCGGCGCGGACAGGCCGCGCCGCAGAAAGCCGGGACGTATCGTCAGCCAGCGACTTGTTTCGTCTCCGGCAGCGCCGCAGGTTCGAAAGTCTGTCCTTCGATCGCAGCCGGAGTGGATTGGGGTCCGCTGGCAACACCGTAAGGTGAAAGCGGTGTACAGACGACGGAGTTCAGCGCTTTGGCGATGTCGATGCCTTCCTTGCCGCCGCCGCCCTTGGCGTCGATATGCATCATGTCGCGCATGCAGAGCTTGTTGGGCTCGACGCAGCGGTTGAGGATCGCGTCGTAAAGCTGCGGATCGACGGAGGCGAAATATTGCACCGGCTCACGCTCCGAAGGCTTGGCGAAGTCGAGATATTCCTGACGGCCGAAGCCCTTGCCGCCATCCTTGATCTTCGCAACCCACTGATCGAAGCCCTGCTGGCTGAGGCCATGGAACTTGAAACGCATGTGCGAGAAACCGGGGCCGGAGAAGTTGGCCGAGAAGCCGTCATAAACGCCTTCCTTGTTGATGACGGCGTGCAGCTTGGTCTGCATGCCGCCCATGGCATAGATCTGGCCGGCGAGTGCGGGAACAAAGAAGGAGTTCATCGCGGTCGTGCCGGTGATCTTGAAGTTGATCGGAACATCGACCGGAGCGGCGAATTCGTTGACGCTGCCGATGCCGAGTTCGGGATAGAAGAACAGCCACTTCCAGTCCATGGCCACCACCTCGACCGTGAGCGGCTTGATATCGGCGGTAACCTGGCGGTTCTCGTCGATACGCTCCAGCGGGCGATAGGGATCAAGCCGGTGGGTGGAAATCCAGGTCACCGTGCCGAGCATCAGGATGATGGCGACCGGGGCCGACCAGATCACCATTTCAAGGCGCGTGGAGTGATGCCACTCGGGATCGTAATCCTCGGCTTTCGCCGATTCGCGATACTTCCAGGCGAAGAACAGCGTCAGGGCGATGACCGGGACGATGATCAGCAGCATCAGAACCGTGGACGTGATGATAAGGTCGCGCTGCTGGATGGCAACGTCACCCGAAGGATTCATGACAACGAGGTCGCAACCGCTGAGCAGCAGCAGCGACGAGATTGCCAGAAGGGCGGATGGAATTTTTTTGATCGTGCGCACGTTCTTTGAACTCGTACAGTTTGGATTATGCCGCGATTAATTGCCGAACATCATTTTTGAAATGAGGTATATTGTCGCGGTGCAGCGAAACCTTCGCGATGCACCATGGGCTGGCAGAGCTGCGTTTGAAAGCGAAGCGGCTGCATTATCGCATAGCGCGCTTCCGGGGCAAGCCTTTCTTATCAAACTTCAATTGACGTTACGTAGGGTGCGTGTGACAATCCGCCGCATAGTAACGCAACGGAAGAGGAGCCCGCGCGTTACAGGAATGGTTCGTCCATGACGCAGGAGGGATATTATGAGTTACACTGATGCTGCCCCATCTTTTGGGCAGGCGCCGGAAGCGAACGGGCATGGGGCCGATCCGGTCAAGGTTGATCCCGATCGCATTACCATTGCGGTCATTCTTGCGAGAATGACGGAGTTTTTCGACTTTTTCATTTACGCCATCGCCTCCGCGCTCGTTTTTCCGCACGTCTTCTTTTCCTTTGTGGACCCGCTGACGGCCACGCTTTATTCCTTTGCTGTCTTTTCGCTGGCCTTCATCGCAAGGCCGATCGGCTCGCTGATCTTCCTCCAGATCGACCGCAAGTTCGGCCGCGCCGTCAAGTTGATGGCGGCGCTGTTCACGCTCTGCGGGTCCACGATGGCGATCAGCTTTCTTCCCTCCTATGCGGAAGTCGGCATGCTTGCCCCCTGTCTTCTGGCGGTGTTCCGCATTGGCCAGGGTCTCGGTCTTGGCGGCGCCTGGGATGGTCTCGTCTCGCTGCTCGCCATGAATGCACCGCCGAAGCAGCGCGGCTGGTACGCCATGATGCCGCAAATCGGTGCGGCCATGGGTTTTGGTCTCGCCAGCGCCTTCTTCATCGTCTTCGTAACGCAGCTTTCCAACGCGGAATTCCTCGCCTGGGGCTGGCGTTTCCCCTTCTTCGTTGCATTGGCGCTCAATGTTCTGGCGCTCTTTGCCCGCCTGCGCATGATCGTCACACCGGAATTCCAGTCCATGCTGGCGCAGCATGAGCTGGAGCCTCGGCCAATGTTCAAGATGCTGCGCTCGCAGTTTCCGGTGGTGGTAACGGGCGCATTCGTGCCGCTGGCCAGCTTCGCGCTCTTCCATCTCGTCACGGTTTTCCCGCTGAGCTGGGTTTCGCTTAATACCACCCAGCGTGTTTCGGACTTTCTGTTCGTGCAATTCGTCAGCGCCATCATCGCCGGCGGCATGATCGTGGTGTCCGGCATTCTGGCTGACAAGATCGGTCGTCGGAAGCTTCTGGCTGTCGCGGCGGTGATGATCGGTCTTTTCAGCCTCGTTGCGCCGGTTCTCCTGAGTTCGGGCGATATTGGCCGCTATCTCTTCGTGCTCATCGGCTTCTCGTTGCTTGGCCTCTCCTTCGGTCAGGCGGGCGGTGCGCTTGCTTCCCGCTTCAGCCGTGAATACCGCTATACCGGCGCATCCATCACTTCGGATATTTCCTGGCTGATCGGCGCCGGTTTCGCGCCGCTCGTGGTACTCGGATTTTCGTCCAAATTCGGACTGTTCGCGGTCGGAATTTACCTGATGTCCGGTGCTGTGTGTACGCTGGTCGCGCTCTGGTTCAGTCGCACGCTGGAAATGCCTTCGGACTGAACAGGGCAATTTAAATATCTCTGCAGCCATTGCGCCGCGGAATCCTGTCGGATTTCGCGGCGTTTTTGTTTTTTTATTGCGTGAGGCCGATTTTAATCTTGACTCGGTCGTTCATGAAATATTATGTAAGCAATACTGACATAATTCAGTGTGTCTCATTGCCGGAAATACTGGCCATCAGGGAAAGCGATGCGAACGACGACGATCATTATTTGCGAAATAGCGGCCAATGCCGCCACGCCGTTTGACGGCCGCAAAACAACCGTTCGCGCCATTAAACGCCGATAAGCAGAAAAAGAGGAGCAGCTAGGTCGCCTGCGGCTCCGCCCGCAGAGTGCCGGCTGACGCGCCGGGTTTCGGGAAAGAGGGCGATGCCGCGCGAAATGCGCAACGAGAGGAGAGAACCTTGAGCGTGACGGAGCAAAAATTCGGCCTTTACGATGCGGCTTTTGAAAAAAGCAGCTGTGGCGTCGGTTTCATCACCCGCAAGGACGGGGTGCAAACCCATGATGTGCTGAAGCGCGGGCACGAGGCGCTCTGTGCCGTGCCGCATCGCGGCGGCATGTCGGCCGAAGGTGTGGGCGACGGTGCCGGCGTGTCCCTCGACCTGTCGCTCTCTTTTTTCCGGAAGCTGACGGGCAACGATTCCCTGCAGCCCGGCCGCTTTGGCGTCGGCAATTTTTTCCTGCCGCAGAACCCGGCTTTTCATGATCAGGCGATCGGCATCATCGGCAGCGCTCTGGAAGAACAGGGCTTCGCAATCCTGCTGGTCCGCGACGTGCCGGTGAATGACGCAGCCATCCGCGCTGCCGCCATTTCCTATCAATTGCCGATCCGGCAATGGGTCTTTTCGGCACCGGTGGAATGCGCAACTCTTGCCGAATTCGACTGGCGCATTCACAAGGCGCTTCTCGCCATCGAAGCGCTCGCCTACACCGCGCCGGAACTTGCCGGTTTTTATCCGCTGTCGCTCAGTGCCCGCACGCAGGTTCTGAAGGGTCGTCTGAACTCCCATGAGGTCATGCCCTATTTCTGCGACCTCATCGATCCGCGCCATGAAGTGCATACGATGTATTTCCACACGCGGTTCTCCACCAATACCGATCCGCATCCCTCCATGGCGCAGCCTTTCCGGCTGATGGCGCATAATGGCGAACTCAACACCGACAAGAAGAACCGGCTGTCGGAAGCGGCTGTGGCGCTGGCGAAGAACGCCAGCATCATCCGGCCGAAGGGCCAGTCGGACAGCTGCCGTCTGGACCAGACATTGCAGGCGCAGGTGATGGAAGACGGTCTCGATCTGGTGACCGCCGTGGTTTCAATGATGCCGCCGGCATGGGAAAACGACGACACGCTGTCGCCCGGCGTCAAGGCGATGCTGGAATATTTCTCGCTCTACGAAGAGAAGAACGACGGCCCGGCCGCGCTGATCTTCGGCGATGGCACCATCATCGGCGCACGTCTCGATCGGCTCGGACTGCGCCCGTTGCGCACCGTCGAGACGGAAGAGTATCTCTGCGTCATGTCCGAGGCGGGGCAGATCGCCTTTCCGGCAGAAAATGTCATCCGTCGCGGCCGCATCGAAGCTGGCGGCATGCTTTATTACGACCACACTGAGCGCCGCGCCTTTTCCACCGTCGAGGCGCTGGAGCTTCTGGCCTCGCGCCGGGATTACCCGTCGCTATTATCCGAAGCGCGGGTGATGCTTGCGGATCTGCCGGAAGTGCCGGCGGAAAAGCATGGCTCGCCGCTTCGTTACAATGGCGATCTGGAACGGCATCAGCGTTACGTCGCCTATTCGCACAATCAGGAAAGCTTCAAGTTCCTGATGGACCCGATGCTGGCCTCTGGTGCGGAAAAAATCTCGGCGATGGGTTATGGCAATGCCATCAACGCCCTTTCCGATCAGGAAGGCGGCGTCGCCAAATATTTCTCGCAACGCTTTGCGCAGGTCACCAATCCGCCGCTCGACAGTATTCGCGAGGCCGATGGCATGACGCTGCGTGTGGCGCTGGGCGCAAAACCGAACAGCGGTGCAAAGGCGGCCCGCCAGATCGTCGTGCGCTCCCCGATCCTGACCCATCTCGACATGCTGCGCATTCGCGAACAGTCCGAGACGCCCGTTCGTCGTTTCGAGATGCTTTATACGCCGATCTTTGATGCAGCGGATGCCAACGAAGCAGCCTTGCGGCAGGCGATAGATGGCCTCTGCGATGAGGTCGTGGCTTTCGCGGCCGAGCAAGGCGGCATTGCCGTCATCACTGACCGGCACGTTTCGGCAGGCCGTGCGGCTCTGCCGATGATCATGGTCGTCTCCGCCATCAACCAGCGGCTGATCGAGGAAGGTCTGCGGTTGCGCGTTTCCCTGATCGTCGAAAGCGGGCAATTTTCCTCCTCGCATCACATAGCAGCGGGCCTTGGTTTCGGAGCTTCGGCGGTCTATCCGCTCGGTGTCCAGTTCCGTGCGGAAGAAAAATTCGGTGCCGATGCCGACAAGGCGTTCAAGCGGTTTGCCAAGGCTGCTGAAAAGTCGCTGATGAAGACCATGGGCAAGGTCGGGCTGTGCACGGCGGAAAGCTATATTGGCGGCGAATTCTTCGAGCCGAACTTCCTCGATACCAACGATCCGGTGCTGAAGCGTTATTTCCCCAATGTGAAGACCCCGGTCGGCGGCGTCACCTTCGCCGTCATCGCGCAGGCTGTGGCGGACTGGCATCGCAAGGCGCTGTCGGTAAGGGGTGAAAACGACATTCCGCTGCTCGGTCTTTTCAAGGAGCGCGCTGAAGGTGCCGGTCATTCCTATGGCACGACGGCCGTTCGCGGTTTCGTTGACATGACGGAGGAAAAGATCGGTTTCGACAAGGGAACCGAAAACGAGGAAGTGCTGCGTCTCTTGCCCCTCAACCGGTTGGAGGATGCTTTCGGTCTCAACGACGCGGCCTATTATCACAACAGCTTCGATCGGCTGACGCCGGAGGCGATCGACGCATTCGAGGTGACACCGGGTTATCGAGCTTTCGCACGCATGATGTCAGAAGAAAGGTCGCGCCGCCCCGCCGCCCTGCGCGACGTTCTGGAATTGCCGGCCGATGTGACCTTTGCCAGTTCGGCGGACGAGTTTCACCGGGAAATGGGCCGCTTTTCCAGGCGTGGCAATAACAGCTTCATGGTGCGGGGGTTATCCTGTGAGAGTGCGGGCGAAGGCGCGTTCCGGCTGCAATTGACTGGTCCACACGGTCACGAACTTGCTCGCCTTGCCGCACTCGGCCAGTCGCTGCTTGATCGCTTCGGAGACGATATCGCCGGCCATTGGCTGGAAGGCGGGGCGCTTCTGGTTCAGGCGAAGGGCGAGGCATTTGCCTATCTGTCACTGATCCGCACCGCGCCGGAAAGCATTCCGCTCGACGCCGTGCAAAAGGCGAGCGACATCACCAAAACCCTCGCATCCGGCGCAATGAGCCACGGCGCGCTCGTCGCTGCCGCGCATGAGGCTGTCGCGCACGGGACCAACATGGTCGGCGGCATGTCGAATTCGGGCGAGGGCGGCGAGCATATTTCCCGTTACGGCACCATTCGCGCTTCGCGTATCAAGCAGTTTGCCTCCGGCCGTTTCGGCGTCTGGGCCGGCTATCTTGCCGATCCGATGCTGGAGGAGATCGAGATCAAGATCGGCCAGGGCGCAAAGCCCGGCGAGGGCGGGCAATTGCCGTCTCCCAAGGTGACGGTGGAAATCGCCGCTGCGCGCGGCGGCACGCCGGGCGTCGAGCTTGTCTCGCCACCGCCGCATCATGATACCTATTCGATCGAGGATCTGGCCCAGCTCATCCACGACGCCAAGGCGGCGCGCGTGCGCGTCGTCGTCAAGCTTGTTTCTTCCGAAGGCATCGGCACGATCGCGGTCGGCGTCGCCAAGGCGGGCGCAGATGTCATCAACGTCGCCGGCAATACCGGCGGCACGGGTGCGGCGGCCGTCACCAGCCTCAAATATACCGGCCGCGCGGCGGAAATAGGCATTTCCGAGGTGCATCAGGCGCTTTGCGCCACGGGCCTTCGCGCCAAGGTGCTGCTGCGTTGCTCCGGCGCGCACCAGACGGCGAGCGACGTGGTGAAATCAGCGCTCCTCGGCGGCGACAGTTTCGAGTTCGGCACCACAGCGCTGATGATGCTGAAATGCGTCATGGCGAAGAACTGCAACATCAAGTGCCCGGCCGGTCTTACCACCAATCAGGAAGCCTTCAACGGCGATCCGCGCGCACTGGCGCAATATCTCATGAATATCGCCCATGAAACGCGCGAGATTCTGGCGTCGCTCGGGCTTGCCTCGCTGCGGCAGGCACGCGGACGTTCCGATCTTCTTCACCTCCTCGATCATCCGGCGAGCGTCGGTCAGCTTGACCTCCGGGCGATGCTTACCGTGGTCGAAGAGGTGAAGATCGACAGCCCCGTCTATATGGAAAAGGATTTCGCGCTGGACGACGCCTTCATAGAACTCGTGCGCTCGGCCCTGATCGACAGCAAGCGGGAAAATATTGAGCTTGGCGGCAACCGTTTCCTCAACAATTGCAACAAGAGCGTTGGCGGGCAACTCGCGGTCGATATCGAACGCATGTTGAACCACGAGCTTTCCGACGAGCAGATGGATGTGCTTCCAGCCGTGAAGCGTGACAGTCGTGGGCGTCGTTTTCTGGAGGCGGGTTCGGTACGCATCGATACATCCGGTTCGGCCGGGCAGTCTTTCGGTGCTTTCTGCAATGACGGCATGGTCATGGTCCATACCGGCACCTGCAATGACGGTGTCGGTAAAAGCGCCTGCGGCGGCACCATCGTCGTGCGCTCTCCGGGCGGCGGCTCGGACGAGGCTGGTGGCAATGTGCTGGTCGGCAATTTCGCGCTGTTCGGCGCCACCGGTGGCCGCACCTTCGTGGAAGGGCAGGCGGGCGACCGTTTCGCGGTGCGCAACTCCGGTGCGACTGCCGTGGTAGAAGGCGTGGGCGATTTCGCCTGCGAATACATGACCAACGGCGCGGTGCTCAACCTCGGCAGTTTCGGCAAGGGCTTCGGCAACGGCATGAGCGGCGGTTTCGTTTATCAGTACGATCCCTACGGCGATTTGCCGAAGAAGGTCAGCCACGATTCGATCCTGCTCGGTTTGATCACCGGCGAGGACGAACAGGCCGGGATCCACAATCAGGCAGTTCATCAGCTTCTGACCTGGCATGCTGCGGAAACCGGCTCGGCCAAGGCGGCATGGCTTCTGGAGAACTGGGAGAGCGAACAGCACAATTTTGTCTACGGCATGCCACGCGCCCTGCTGCTCTATCAGGACAGCGACGAAATTCTGAAGGCCAAGCCCCGCAAGGAGCTTCTGGAAGAATTGGCATCTGCGCTTGCCGCCCATCAGGTGCGGAAGTTCAAGCTTGCCTATCGCGACCGCAAGGCCGTCTTGAACGGAACGGTGCCGGGTCATAGTGAGACCGATACGGAGGGCATGTACGCGCTCATCAACAATTACACGGTGTTGAGCATGGCGCAGGCCATTGCCCTGCAACGGTCGCCGCTGGCGTCCGGTCCTTCCGATCCCGCTATCGAAAAAGCCGTGCGCAACCTCATCCTCACGGAAGATTATGCGCTGATGCAGCGGCTGCTGAAATATGCGCGTGAGGCCCTTTCCAACCATAGCGACGAGCAGCTTGCGGTGATGATCGCCGCCAAGCGTCTCGAGGATTACAAGCAGGCGCTGGCGCGCCGCAACATCTGGTCGGTGGACAGCCCGGGTACCTATGGCTGGATCATTCAGCAGAACCGCAAAAACATCGAGAGGATCGGCCGTTTGCCGGGCTTCGAGGAGCTTTTCGCAGCCCGCGCCATTCCAGACCTTGCCGTCGCATCCAGCCAGAACAGGGCAGCATGATGAAGATACCTTACATTCCGCAGGATGCGCCCTTCAATGGCGATCAGCGCGCCTGGCTTTCCGGCTTTCTGGCCGGACTTCACTCCCGCACCGCCATGGGCATGGAAACATCGGTTGCCGCTGCCGCTCCGAGGGCGGCGGCCAGCGTGCTGAACATCCTCGTCGGCACCCAGACCGGCAATGCGGAGGCCTTGGCGATGGATATTGCCGACGCTGCCCGTGCGCAGGGCATGCAGCCGGTGGTGACGGCGCTGGACGATGTCTCGATGGACAGTCTCGGCGGCATGAAGCGGGTCATTGTCGTCACTTCGACCTATGGTGAAGGCGAAATGCCGGATAATGCCGAATTGTTCTGGGAAGCGCTTTCCGCTGATACTGCGCCAAGGCTGGACGATATGAATTTCGCCGTGCTTGCTTTGGGCGATACCGGCTATGACGGTTTCTGCCAGGCGGGCAAGCTCATCGATACGCGGTTCGAACAACTCGGCGGCAAGCGCATGAAGACGCGTATCGATTGCGATATCGACTTCGAGGATGCGGCCGCCGCATGGATCGGCGAGACCCTGCCGCTTGCGCTCGCCATCGATGGCGGCACTGCGGCAGTAGCTACGCCTGCAATTGCCGAGTTGCCGGCGCGGGCAAAACAGGGCTGGGGCCGCAAGAACCCCTATGCCGCGCGAGTGAGTGTCAATCGCCTTCTTTCCGGACCTGCATCGTCGAAGGAAATTCGTCACTACGAGTTCGATCTCGGCGAAAGCGGCCTCGACTACGAGGCGGGCGATGCTCTGGGTGTCGTTCCCCTCAACGATCCGAAACTGGTCGGTGCGCTGCTCGAACGCTTCGGAGCAAGCGCGGATAGTGAAGTCGCAGGGTTCGACCGGCCGATTGGCGACGCGCTTCTGAACATGTTCGAGATATCGACGCCCTCACGTGAACTGGTCACCGAAATCGGCAGGCGCGCAGGACATGATGAACTCAGCCATATCCTTGCGAATGGAGACAGGGAGCAGCTTGCCGCCTTTCTCTGGGGCAAGGATATTCTTGACCTGCTCGATCTCGGCGGCAAGCCCCTATTCGACCTTGCCGAATTCGTGACGTTCCTGAAACCGTTGCAGCACCGGGCCTATTCCATCTCCTCCAGCCCCCTGGTTGCGGAAAACAGCGTGCATCTGACAATCGCCAGCGTGCGTTATCGCGCCGAGGGGCGGGAGCGTGGCGGAGTGTGCTCCACCTACCTCGCGGACCGTGTGGAGGCCGGTCGGAATGCCGGAATTTTTGTCTCGCCCAACAAGGCGTTTCGCGTGCCGCAGGACAATGACGCGCCAATGATCATGGTTGGGCCGGGCACCGGTATCGCGCCCTTCCGGGCGTTTTTGCAGGAACGGCAGGCAAGAGGCGCGAAGGGCAAGAACTGGCTGTTCTTCGGCGACCAGCACCGGCAGGCGGATTTCATCTACGAAAACGAGCTTGGCGATATGAGCCGCGATGGTGTGTTGACCCGTCTCGATCTCGCTTTTTCACGGGACCAGGCGGAGAAGATCTATGTCCAGACCCGCATGCGGCAAAACGGCAAGGCGCTCTATCAATGGCTCGAAGAGGGCGGCCATTTCTACGTCTGCGGCGATGCCACCCGCATGGCGAAGGATGTCGATGAGGCTCTGCACCGGATCATTGTCGATGAGGCCGGTATCACTGCGGAAGCGGCAAGCGACTATGTGAACCGGTTGAAGCGGGAAAAACGCTATCTGCGCGATGTTTATTAGAGCAACGTCCGATGTGGCTCAGCAATTGGAGCAGGTGATCTCCGCGTCGCGCTGCTTGAAGAAATAATCTCGCCCGATTGTAATCGACTTCACGCCTGACGAGGCGATGTCGGGCATGAACATCAGCAATTCATGCGGAATGGAAAGCTCGACGTGGACGAGGAAAGTGTCCGCTACGAGCAGCCGGCTTGGAGCCGCTGCAGGCGATCCCACAGCATAGGGCCTCTCGTTTTTCTCGTCCCAGGACCAGGCAATTTTCGCCTGTTTCTGCTTGTCGATCGTTATGCCGCTGATTTTCAGCTTTAGTTCTTTCGTGCTGTAAGGCGCGAAGACAGCTTCCGAGACACGCAGCGTGCTTTGGAGATAGGCCTTGTCAACCGAAGCCGTTTTCGAGATCAGGTCGTTGACCGTTGCGGCGGCAATGCTTGCCCGTTTGTAGGTGTTGTAGCCGATGGTGAACTCGAAGGACGTCAGATAAAGCGCGAGCAATATCGGAAAAATGATCGCGAATTCGACCGCGCCCACGCCACGGCGATCTTTTGCGAAGCGCGTGACGAGCGCGACGAAACGAAGTCGGCCGTTCGTGACGGCGGACACCAGCCCTGCCATCATGAGCCTCCGCTTGAGATGTATTTTTCGTTCATATAGGCATCTGTCGCGACGATGAGGAAATGCGAAGGCATTGATCCGTCGGCCGGACGTATTTTTGTGAGATACGGCCGGATGATATCGGCGACCACGCCCCAGCGATAATAGACGCGCAGCATATTGATCGTTTCCGGCCCGCCCGGCTTGAAGCCGAATTGCGCTGTATCGAGATCGTAATATTCACCATAGGCTTTCAAGGGGATGGTGGTCGGAATATCCTTGAAGGCGGTGAAGGAGCGCAGATCGATATATAGTTTCTGTTCGGTTTTGATCTCGTCCGCCGAGCAGGTGATCATCACCGAAACTTCATCGCAGAAGCTCTTGCGAAAATCCTCTTTCGTAATCGAGCTGCTGATCTGCCCGGTGCGCAGGCGGCGCGCCATGGTGTCGGTGGCATTGACGACCACCTGTTCCGCCATCATGGCGATGAAGGTCTCGATGATCGCGAAAACGACGAGGAAATAGGGAAAGGCAAGGATCGCGAATTCGATCGCCGCCGTCCCGTCACGCGAGAGCCCGAATTTTTCCAGCAATGGCTTCAGTTTGGCCAGGCGCATATGGCAGTGTCGATCTTTAGAATATGCGGCAAGCGCAACCGGTGAATTTGTTGCGGACCATAACCAGCCGGTGTTTAAATTCAGTTACCCCGACGCGTTATACTTTAGCGGTTCGCAAAAATGACACAGGCTATAAATGCAAAAAGCCCGGCATATTGCCGGGTTTTTTACTAATCGGAAAACTATAGCTTATTCCGCATCCGCCTTTGAGAGAACCTCAAGGGTGGGCGTGGAGGTGATGTTGAAGCCGCAATCCACATAATGGCACTCGCCGGTGACGCCGCGCGACATGTTGGACAACAGGTAAAGCGCCGATCCGCCGATATCGTCGATATCCGCCGTCCGCCGCAGCGGTGCGTTTTTCTGGTTCCAGGCATAAATTGCACGTGCATCGGAAATGCCGGCGCCCGCCAATGTGCGAACCGGACCGGCCGAGATGGCGTTGACGCGAATATCGCGCGGGCCGTAATCGGCGGCGAGATAACGCACGGACGCCTCGAGAGCAGCCTTGGCGACGCCCATGACGTTGTAGTTAGGAATGACCCGCTGCGAACCGTTATAGGTCAGCGTCAGCATGGATCCGCCATTCGTCATCAGTTCCGCGGCACGTTTGGCAATTTCCGTGAAGGAGAAACAGGAGATGACCATGGTGCGGCTGAAATTCTCGCGGGTCGTATCGCCGTAGAGACCCTTCAGCTCGTTCTTGTCGGAAAAGCCGATGGCGTGCACGACGAAATCCAGCGAGCCCCATTTTTCGCGGATCGTCGCGAAAAGCGCGTCGACCGAGGCGATGTCCTCGACGTCGCAAGGCACGATGAAGTCGGACCCCAGTTCGGCGGCCAGCGGCTTTACGCGCTTGCCGAGCGCCTCTCCCTGGTAGGTGAAGGCGAGTTCCGCGCCCTGCGCCGCCAGCGCCTTGGAGATACCCCAGGCGATCGAGTGATTGTTTGCGACGCCCATGATGAGGCCGCGTTTACCCTGCATGATGCCGTTCATGGGCAATTATCCGTTATGACGCTGGAAGACCAGCGTGGCGTTGGTGCCGCCGAAGCCGAAGGAATTGGAAAGGATGGTGTCGATCTTGGCGTTGTCGATGCGTTTACGAACGATCGGAACGCCCGCAAATTCCGGATCAAGTTCGGAAATATGCGCGCTTTCGCCGATGAAACGTTCCTGCATCATCAGCAGGCCGTAGATCGATTCCTGAACGCCTGCAGCGCCCAGCGAGTGACCGGTAAGGGACTTTGTCGACTGGATATGCGGGATTTTGTCGCCGAAGACTTCCCGGATCGCGCCGATTTCCTTGCTGTCGCCAACCGGCGTCGAGGTGCCGTGGGTATTGATGTAGTCGATATCGCCCTTGACGGTGGCAAGAGCCTGACGCATGCAGCGGATCGCGCCCTCGCCCGAAGGTGCCACCATGTCGTAACCGTCTGAGGTCGCGCCATAACCGACAATCTCGGCGTAAATCTTGGCTCCACGCGCCTTTGCGTGTTCCAGCTCTTCGAGAACCAGTACGCCCGCGCCGCCGGCGATCACGAAACCGTCGCGGTTGACGTCATAGGCGCGGGAAGCAAGGTTTGGCGTGTCGTTATATTTGGACGACATCGCGCCCATGGCGTCGAAGAGGTTGGACATGGACCAGTCGAGGTCTTCATGGCCACCTGCGAACATCACGTCCTGCTTGCCCCACTGGATCATCTCGGCGGCGTTGCCGATGCAATGCGCCGACGTGGAGCAGGCGGAAGAGATCGAATAGTTGACGCCGTGGATCTTGAACCAGGTCGCGAGTGTGGCCGAAGCGGTCGAGGACATGGCCTTCGGCACGGCGAAGGGGCCGATGCGCTTCGGGCTGTTGTTCTTCAGCGTGATATCGGCGGCTTCAACGATGGTGCGGGTGGAAGGACCGCCCGAACCCATGATGATGCCGGTGCGCTCATTGCCGCTGATGACGCTTTCCTCAAGGCCGGAATCGGCAATCGCCTGCTTCATCGCGACATGGTTCCATGCGCCGCCCTGCGACAGGAAGCGCATGGCGCGGCGGTCGACCAGCTCCGTCGGGTCGAGAGACGGCTTGCCCCAGACCTGGCATTTGAAGCCGTGTTCGGCAAAATCCGGCGAAAATGAAATGCCGGATTTGGCATCGCGCAACGATGCGGTGACTTCGGCGGCATCACCGCCGATGGAAGAAACAATGCCGAGGCCGGTGACAACAACTCGTCTCATGAAAGGGACCTTTTCTTAAGATTTCGGCTGGACGACCGAAGCCGCCCGGCGTTTTCCAGGACTATTCCGTCTGCTTCAGGCGGTCTTTTCCTTCGACAGCCCTACACGAAGGTCCGTCGCTTGATAAATGGTTTCTCCGTCCGCCTTCAGCCATCCGTCGGCGGTTCCCAGAACGAGACGACCGCGCATCACGCGCTTGAAGTCTATGCCGTACTGGAGGAGTTTCGTCTCCGGGCGAACCATGCCCTTGAATTTGACTTCGCCGGTGGAGAGCGCCATGCCGCGGCCTTCTTCACCCAGCCAGCCGAGGAAGAAGCCGGTCAGCTGCCACATGCCGTCAAGGCCGAGGCAGCCCGGCATGATCGGGTTGCCCTGGAAATGGCAGGGGAAATACCAGTCATCGGGGCTGACATCGTATTCGGCGCGGATGAAACCCTTGTCGAACGCGCCGCCGGTTTCGGATATTTCGGTGATGCGGTGGACCATGAGCATGGGGGGCAATGGAAGCTGGGCATTTCCCGGGCCGAACAATTCGCCGCGACCGCAGGAAAGGATCTCTTCGTAATTGTAACTTGATTGCCTCGTTGCCATACCGCTTTCACTTCCCCAAACACTGGTGTTGATTGACTTCACTAGAGCAAGTTAGGTTTAAAATGAAGCGCTGCAAGGGCAGAGGCCGCTCTGCCCCCATTCTTTGTCTTCGAACCTTCCTTACAGAAGTCATTACCTCAATATGCCGTCCGCATACAGGAACCATCCGGCAGGAACCAGAGGAAATTTGCAAGAATGGCCGGTTTGCCGCCATTTGCGACACTCGGTGGCGCTGAAACTATTGAAAGCATTCCCCGCAAAAGATATATGCTATTGCAATTGGTGGGTTTCTCCCCTGTGTTTGGAATGGGATTGCATGGCATTTGACGCCACATTGGATATTGGAACGAGGCTGCGGCGCTCCGGCTTGCGCCCCACGCGCCAGCGCGTGGCTTTGGGCGATCTTCTTTTCGCAAAGGGCGACCGCCACCTGACGGTTGAGGAACTGCATGACGAGGCGGTCACCGCCGGCGTGCCGGTTTCTCTCGCCACGGTCTACAATACCCTGCATCAGTTCACCGAAGCCGGCCTGATCCGCGTTCTCGCCGTGGAAGGTGCCCGCACCTATTTCGACACCAACGTGTCCGATCACCATCACTTCTTCGTAGAGGGCGAGAACGAGGTTCTCGACATTCCCGTCAACAATCTCCAGATCGGCAATTTGCCCGCAGCGCCCGAAGGCATGGAAATCGCCCATGTGGACGTGGTCATCCGTCTTCGCCGCAAGCGCAGCTGAGGCTCTGGCGGGGTAACCTAGACAAATATGGCGCCTGTGGGCGCCATTTCTGTTTCAGGCCGTCTTTGTGTCCTATTTCAATATATCTTCCGGCCGTCTGCCGGGTTTGGTTTTGTAGGGCGGGAAAGTCCATCCGAAAATCAGCGCCCCTGACCGGACGCCGAAAGCTGTGAGGGCGCCGACGCCTGACGCGACATAAAGCGGTGCGCCGAGGAAATAAGCGCCGGTGAAGATGGAGGCCCCCAATAGCGCGCAGGTGATGTAGATTTCCGGGCGCAGGAGCACGGACGGTTCTCCTGCGACAACGTCGCGCAGCACGCCACCGAACGTTGCAGTGAGAACACCCGTGACGATGGCCACGGTTGCGGAGCCGCTGGCGGCCAGGCCCTTGGCCGCTCCCATGACGCAATAGGCGGAGAGGCCAACGGCATCGAGCCAGATCAGCACCCGATATCGGGATTCGAACAGATGCGCGGTGAAGAAGAGCAGAACCGCAACCGATACGCAGACGAGAATATAGGTCGGGTTCACCACCCAGAACACCGGCGTCCTGCCCAGCACGAGATCGCGCACCGTGCCGCCGCCGATCCCGGTCGCGGCTGCGAAAAACAGGAAGCCGATGAGGTCGAGCTGCTTGCGCGAAGCCGCCAATGCGCCGGTTGCGGCAAACACGGCGACGCCCGCATAATCGAGAAAACCCAGCAGTGTCATGAAAAAGGTCCCCCCGGAAGTTTGGATGAGCGCGCGTCAGTGTCGCGCAAGCACGGAACTCTAGGCTGGCCGCCCGGATGATCGCAACATCCATAAACGAAACGGATGCAAAGGAAAATGCCGTGCGAATCGCTATCGTTGCCGCTCTTCAGGTGCTGGTATTGTTGTTGTTTCCGGCGGCGCTCTCGGCGCAGCAGCAGCTGGTGAGCGATCCCGAGATCTATGAAAAGGATCATTTTCGCAACGAGTGCAAAGTAGCTACCTTCGGCGATGATTTCGTCACCAGGCTGGATATCAACAATGACGGCCTGATGGACGCCGTCGTCAATCACGGTGTGCTGGACTGCGATGGCGAAAAAGGCCGCAGCTGCGACGAGGAAGGTTGCCCCTACAATTTCTACGTCCAGGTAAAAGAGGGCGGATATCTGATGATCGCGACGGCCCGGATTTACGGCTACGATTTCATCAAGCGTTTCGGCAACATGGTCTTCGTGCTGAAGATGCACCCGCGTTATTGCGAACGCACCGACAAGGAAACCTGCCTGATGACCGTGCGGGTTCGCGGCACGAAATTCGTCACCATATCGCGCAAGTAACGGCGAGGTTTGTGACGGCGCGCTCCGTCAGGGCGCGATGCGCCTGATCCGGACCCTTTGATTGTAGCGGTGGCGAAGCGAACGCGGAATGACGAGCGTGGCTATGGCGACGGCGAAAACCGTTGCTGCGACCACCCATAAGGCATCGGATTGCAGCGTGGCGCCCAAGACAGCGCCGGAGATTGCCCCTGAGATCATGCCGAGCCATGGCACGATCTGTATGCTCCAGTCGAGACTTCGGTCCCCCAGAAGAAAGCGGCCGATGCCGCGGCCGAAACGGGAGAGAGCACCGGTCACATAGGTGAGGCCGATCGGCAGGCCCTCTATATGCTCGACGGCGGCGTTGACCATGCCCATGGCAAAAACGACGAGATAAAACTGCGCGAGAACGGCCTCGTTGCGCAGCAGCGCGGCAATCGCCACCAGCGACCCCACGGCCGCAAGAACCGCAAAGATGCTCCGGTCGAATTTATGCGCGACCACGATGCCCCCGGCGTTGCCCAGCACGAAGGCGACGATTGCGAAAAGCAATTTTACGGCGTGGGAGTAGATGCCCGCTTGCATCGAGACAGCTGCCCGCGTGGTGTTGCCGGTCATGAAGGAGACGAAATCTCCGGAGACATAAAGTCCTACCGCATCTGTCATGCCGGCGATGAATGAAATGGCGGCGACAAGCGCAATACCGGTGCCGGTGCGCCTTGCCCTGATGATGTTGCGACGTCTTTGTCTGGTCATAGAAAAGCTCGATATGGAAAACAGCGGGCCGATGCGCCGCGCCGTGTTATCCTATGTCTAGAATGCCCGACGGCCCATTTGCAAACTTTCCCGAAGCGCTCGAAGCGTTTCTATTTTGTCTAGACAAATGTAAAATCCCTGCCTACCATGCCCGAAATAAAGCGATAAAAAATATCGCACAAAAATAAATCAAAAGGGGTTCTGATCATGAAGAAAACATGGGTTATTGCCGCAATCGCGACGCTTGTTTCATCCGCTTCCGCCTATGCCGAGACGTCGGTAACGATCGGCATGTCCGGCTGGACCGGCTTTGCGCCGCTGACGCTTGCCAAACAGGCAGGCATTTTCGAAAAGAATGGCCTGAAGGTCGATATCAAGAAAATACCGCAGGCGAGCCGGCATCTGGCCCTTGCTTCCGGTGATATCCAGTGCGCCGCGACCACGGTCGAGACATGGATCGCCTGGAATGCCAATGGCGTGAAGTCCACCCAGATTTTCCAGATGGACAAGTCGCACGGTGCCGATGGTATCGCGGTGCGCAGTGACGTTGCAAAGGTATCGGACCTCAAGGGCAAGACGGTCGCCGCTTCCACGCCGGGCACGTCGCCCTATTTCTTTCTGGCCTGGATACTCAAGGAAAACGGCCTGACCCTCAAGGACGTGAAGGTCGTCAACCTTGAACCGGGACCAGCAGCACAGGCCTTCGTCGCCGGCCAGAATGATGCGGCGATGACCTATGAACCCTATCTGTCCACCGTGCGCGCGGCACCCGACAAGGGCAAGATCCTCGCCACGACGCTGGATTATCCCGCCGTCATGGATACGTTCGGCTGCACGCCGGATTTCCTGAAGGACAATCCGCAGGCGGCGAAAGCACTGGCGGACAGCTATTTCCAGGCTCTCGACCTTATCAAGGCCGAGCCTGAGAAGTCCTATGCGACGATGGGCGCGGATGTGAAGCAGGCGGGCGAAGCATTCGCAGCCTCGGCAAAATTCCTGGAATGGCAGGACAAGGCCGCCAACCTGAAGTTCTTCGAGGGGGAATTCAAGACATTCTCCGAAAAATCGGCTGATCTGCTTCTGGAAATCGGCGTGATAAAGTCGAAACCCGATCTTTCGACACTCGCGGATACTTCTTTCATCAAGTAACAGAAGAAAGCTGCTGTTTTCCTTTCAGGGAATATTGCAGCCAGTGAGAAGTCTTACAGCGTCTGTGCGTCATGGACGATGCACGGCGCTTTGATGGCGCGGCGATAGAGTGCCGCGCCCGTTTTCCGGACAGGCGAGATGATGCAACCTCTTCAACCCATAAAGAACAGCACCAGGATTTTTCTCGGCATTCTGTTCTTCGTGCTTTTTTTCTCCACCTGGGGTTTTGCCACGCTGGGCGGCTTCGTATCGCCCACCTTCCTGGCCGATCCAATCACCATGCTGAAGGACGGCATCTATCTGCTGACCGATCAGGGTTTTGCCGGCGATATCGGCATGACGATCTGGCGCGTGGTGGGCGGTTTCGTGCTGGCATCGGCCGTCGCCGTGCCTGTCGGCATCGCCATGGGGGCTTACAAGCCTATCGAGGCGCTGCTTGAGCCCTTCGTCTCCTTCGCGCGCTATCTGCCGGCTTCCGCCTTCGTGCCGCTGCTCATTCTGTGGGCTGGTATCGGCGAAATGCAGAAACTGCTGGTGATTTTCATCGGCGCCGTCTTCCAGATTATCCTGATGGTGGCCGTGGCGGTTGCCGGCACAAGACGCGATCTGGTGGAGGCCGCCTATACACTTGGCGCAAAAGACCGGGGCGTGGTTCGCCGTGTTCTCATTCCCGCCAATGCGCCCGATATTGCGGAAATCCTCCGTCTCGTCCTCGGCTGGGCCTGGACCTATGTCATCGTTGCGGAACTGATCGGCGCCTCCTCCGGCATCGGCTATATGATCATCAACAGCCAGGCGCTGATGGCAACCGGGCAGATCATCTTCGGCATCATCCTCATCGGCGTCATCGGCCTTATTTCGGACTTCGCGTTCAAATCGCTGAACCGGAAGCTTTTCGCCTGGAGGCTTGCCTGATGAACGAACTCGTTATCAAGGGCGTCAGCCGAACTTTCCCGGGTGTTCAGGGCGGGCAGCCGACACTGGCCTTGCAACCAACTGATCTGGAAATTCCCCGCAATGATTTCGTCACCATTCTCGGCCCATCGGGATGCGGAAAATCGACACTGCTGCGCATCATCGCCGGGCTTGATCGCCCGACAACGGGTGAGGTCCTGCTATCGGGCCGGGCGGTGACGGGACCGGGGGCGGATCGTGGCATGGTGTTCCAGTCCTACACGCTGTTTCCCTGGCTGACGATCCGTGAAAACGTCGCCTTCGGTCTGCGCGAACGCGGCGTTGTCGAGAAGGAAAAATCGGAGATCGTCGACAGCTATATCGACAAGGTCGGCCTGCGCGGCTTCGAAAACCATTGGCCAAAACAGCTTTCCGGCGGCATGCAGCAGAGAACGGCCATTGCCCGCGCTTTGGCGAACGGCCCCAAAATCCTGCTGCTCGACGAGCCTTTTGGCGCTCTCGACAACCAGACGCGCGGACTGATGCAGGAATTGCTGCTCGGCATCTGGGAGCGCGAGCAGAAGACCGTCATTTTCGTGACGCACGACATCGAGGAGGCGGTGTTCATGGCGTCGCGTGTCGTGACCATGTCCGCAAGGCCGGGGCGCATCAAGTCGATCACGCCGGTCGACCTGCCGCATCCACGTCACTACACCGTCAAGGCCAGCCCGGAGTTTTCGCAGCTGCGCGCTAGACTGACGGAGGAAATTCGCAGCGAGGCGATTGCCGCCGCTGCCCATGGATAATTGATCCAAACTGGGAGGATGGAAGCATCGGGATGGGGAGCACGGGCGTCGATCTTCAGGAAAAATCACTGCACGAGCGCATCCGCAATGATGTCGAGCGCCATATCATGTCGGGCGAATGGCCGCCGGGGCACCGTATTCCCTTCGAACACGAGATGACCCGGCTATATGGCTGTTCGCGCATGACGGTGAACAAGGCTCTCGGCGAATTGGTGCAGCGTGGCCTGATTGAAAGACGCCGGCGTCTCGGCACCTTCGTTCGCCAGCCGCATGCGCAATCGGCCGTGCTGGAAATCCATGATATCGAACGGGAGGTGCAGGCGCTCGGTCTCGTTTACGGCTACCGTCTCGACAAGCGACGCCTGCGCCCCGCGGGTGAAAAAGATGGCGCGGCGATGGCGCTCGCCATTGATGCCCAGGTTCTGGAACTCACCAGTACGCATTTTGCCGGCGGCGTTCCCTTTTGCCTCGAAGAGCGCATCATAAATGTCACCGCCGTTCCGGAGGCGGAATTCGCAGATTTTTCACAGGTCGGGCCGGGCACATGGCTGCTGAAAATGGTTCCCTGGAGCGCCGCCGAACATCGCATCAGCGCCGTTGCCGCGGACCGTAAAAATGCGGTGGCGCTGGGCATAACGTCCGGTGCGGCATGTCTCGTCATCCATCGCCGCACCTGGCATGGGGCGGATTACATCACCAGTGTCAGGGTCACCTATCCCGGTGACCGTCATGCCCTCGTGGCGCAGTTCTCGCCTTCGCAAAACGCTTAAATGCGCTCCGGCGGTCAATTTTTTGTAAAGAAGAGTTTACGGGTCGTCTTTTGACAATATAATAGTTGTCAAAAGAACTCAGGTTTATTATCGGAACGTCAAGCTTTCACGACGGTATCCGTTCATGGCCCCGGTTTTCAGGAACCGGTCAATCTGCGGATGAGTTCATCGACGGAAATCCGGGATAAAAATTATGTCAGCTGAGACCTCAACTTCTTCCGCGTCCTTCAACAAGGCAAACAAAACACGGCATATCTCACTTGCCATGACGGTCACCTTGCTGGCCGGCTTGAGTGCCGGTGCGGTTTTTGCTCAGTCGGCACCCGAGAACCAGATCCAATCAGCGCCCGCAACGGAAACGGTTCAGCCCGCACAGCAGCCGGCGACGCCGAACATTCCGGCCGCCCAGCCTGCGCCACCTTCCGCAATAGCACCGGAACAGCCCGCCCCCGCCGCGCCCGCACAGAACGCCCCGGTCCAGTCCGTGCCTGCCGCAACTAACCCCGCACCGACGAATGGTACGGCCCCTCCGAACGAAGCCTCCACCCCTATTGAGCCCGTAAGCGCCGAGCCCGCAAGCGCCGGGCATCGTGCCGACATTCCGCACAATCTGTCCCCCTGGGGCATGTTCATGGCGGCGGACTGGGTGGTGAAGGGCGTTATGATCGGCCTCGCCTTTGCATCGCTCGTGACCTGGACGGTCTGGGTCGCGAAGTCGATAGAGCTTGCCGGTGCGCGGGTGCGTGCCGGTGCGACGCTCAAGGTCATTCGCAAGGCAAAATCCTTGAACGAGGCGACCGAGGCAGTTGAAAAGAAGGGCGGACCGGCGGCGCTGATGTTGCGCATGGCGACCCACGAAATGCAGCTTTCCGATGCGGTGGTGGAGCACACGGACGGCGGCGGCATCAAGGAACGGGTATCCTCGGCGCTGTCGCGCATTGAAACCCATGCCGGTCGCCGCATGTCGCGCGGAACGGGCGCTCTGGCGACGATCGGTTCCACCGCTCCGTTCGTCGGCCTCTTCGGCACGGTCTGGGGCATCATGAACTCCTTCATCAGCATTTCGGAATCGCAAACCACCAATCTTGCTGTCGTGGCACCCGGCATTGCCGAGGCGCTGCTCGCCACCGCCATCGGCCTCGTCGCCGCTATTCCGGCCGTTGTGATCTACAACGTCTTCGCTCGCTCGATTACGGGATACCGCCATTTGCTGGCGGACGCTGCTGCAGGTGTGGAGCGTCTTGTCAGCCGCGACCTGGATTTCCGGCGCATACCACCGGGCAGCAGCAAGCCCGCAGTATCGCTGGTTGGACGGTGATCGGTCATGGCTGGCGGCATTCGCGAAAATAGCGGAGACGAGCTCTCCGAAAACCACGAGATCAACGTCACACCCTTCATCGACGTGATGCTGGTTCTGCTCATCATCTTCATGGTCGCCGCACCTCTGGCGACCGTGGATGTGAATGTCGATCTTCCGGCATCTACTGCCAAGCCGGCGGAGCGGCCGGAGGAGCCACTTTATCTGACGGTCAAGGACGATCTCTCGCTCAATCTCGGCAATGACATGGTTGCCCGCGAAGCGCTGGCGGCCGCAATCGACAGGCAGACGGGCGGCAAGAAGGATACGCGTATTTTCCTGCGCGCCGACAAGGCCGTCGACTACGGTCACTTCATGGAAATCATGAACCTGCTCAGGGATGCCGGATATCTGAAGATCGCCCTGGTGGGACTGGAAAATGCGGCGGCGGCATCGCAGCCAGCTGGTTCTGTACAACCCTCTGGCCAACCCGCAGCCCAACCTCTTGGCCAGCCCGCAGCGCCGGGAACGGCGCCATGAGCGAAAACGGCTACCCACAGTCCCGACATTCCCGTCTCGGGGAAGTGACGCTGTGGTCCATCGCAGCACTGCTTATGCTGGGCGTTCATGCCGGTTTTGCCTATTATCTGATGCAGGAACCCGAAGAACTGGAAGCCGGCGGGCCGCCGCCGGCCGCGATCATGATCGAGATGGCGGCGATACCGGAAGCTGTCAACACCGAGGAAACGACGCAGGCGCAGGACGTCGAAGATACGCCGGACGTACAGAGCGACAATAACAAGCCTGTGGAAGAAGCCGCACCGGAGGAACCGCCACCGCCTGAACCGGTTGCGGAAACACCGCCGCCTGAACCCGTGCAACCGCCGGAGCCCCCGGTTGAAGAGATCGTCGAGCCGCAGGAAATCCCCGAACCTGTAGAGCAGATCGACCCCGTTCAGCAGCAGATGATGGCTGAACTCGAAAATGTCGAGGTTCCCCTGCCGGTCATGCGGCCACCGCCGCCGCCGGTCGAAAAAAAGGTGGAAAAGAAAGAGCCTGACGACAAAAAGAAGGTCGAGCGCCAGCGCCCCAAACCGGAGCAGGCTTCGCAACTGCGCGAAACGGCGAAGGCCGAAGCCCAGCAATCGGATCGGACGGCGGCAACGCGCAGCAATGCCGGTTTCTTCTCTTCGTCGTCCGCTTCGCCGGCAAAATGGGGATCTCAGGTCCGCTCGCATATCCAGCGGCGCAAGCCTCGTTCGCTTCGCAGCGATGCGATGACGGCGACGGTGCGGTTCCGGGTCAATGATGCAGGTGCCATCAGCGGGGTCAGCGTGGTGCAGTCCACGGGCGATTCCTCTATCGACCAGCAGATCGCGGCCTGGATCCAGAGCGCCTCACCTGTGCCTGCGCCGCCGCCGGAGGCAAGCAAGACGATCACGCTGCCGATCAGCATCCGCTAGGTTGGCCGCTAGCAAGGTGGCGTCGCGAAGTCTGCCCGATATTCCCTATGCAGTACCGGTTTGCGCCTTAAATAACATTTCGCGAATGTTTTCGATGGTGTAGGTCTTGTCGACTTTACAAGCAGAGGCATCCCGGAATGAAATTCTCAATCGCAGAGGCGGAGGATCTCGTATCCTCTATCTTTGAGCGCAACGGCGTTCTGCCGCAAAATGCCCGTTCGGTGGCGAAGGCGCTCGTCGCATCCGAGGCTGCAGGCCAGGGCGGTCACGGTTTTCGCCGTATCCCCGTTTATGTCCGCCAGGCGCGGGTCGGAAAGGTCGATGGCATGGCCCGGCCGGTGGCGACGCGCGTCAAGCCGGGTGTCCTGTCGATCGACGCCAATCACGGTTATGCCTATCCGGCGATCGATTGCGCCCTGGAAGAGTTGCCCGATATGGCCCGGCAGCAGGGCATTGCGCTTGCGGCGATCCATCGCTCCCATCATGCGGGCGTCATGGCGCTTACCGTCGAACGTTTTGCGGAAATGGGCCTCGTAGCGCTCATGTTCGCCAATGCACCGGCATCCATGGCGCCCTGGGGCGGCACCAAACCGCTCTATGGCACCAATCCGATTGCATTCGCCACCCCTGTTGGCGAGGCCGATCCGCTGGTGATCGATCTGGCTTTGTCCAAGGTCGCGCGCGGAAAGATCATGGCGGCGCGCCAGAAGGGCGAAACCATTCCGGGCGACTGGGCGCTTGACAGAAATGGCCGGCCGACGACCGATCCTGAAGAAGCCATAGCCGGAACGATGGTGCCTGCGGGCGAGGCCAAGGGTGCCGCTCTGGCGCTGATGGTGGAGATCATGGCTGCCGCGCTGACCGGCGGAAACTTCGCGTTCGAGGCCTCTTCCCTTCTGGACGACAAGGGCGCACCACCCTCTCTCGGCCATACGATCATCGCGATAGACCCCGTATCGTCGGGCGGTGCGGCCTTTACCGAGCGGCTGGCGCTTATTGCCGGAGAGATAGAAAAGCAGGAGAATGTGCGTTTGCCGGGTCGACGCAGCCAGGGCATTCGCCGGCAGGCGCTGGAAAACGGCATTGTCGTCGAAAGCGATATTCTCGCCGAGATTCAGTCGCTTTGACGAGTCGAAAAATAAAAAACCGGCGGATCGGATCCGCCGGGTAAACCGTATATGGCCGCTTTGCATTCGCACCGATAGGTCGGAAATCATTTCCGATCCATCTTTTGGTCCGCCGTCCCACCATCGAAATGGTGGGTTTTTTTGACGCGGAAAGCGGCGCATCCGGTTTTCGGCTTACGGGAAGGGGACGATTTCGCGTAAGCTTTTGGTGCGGGAAAGAAGCGCTAAATATCCTGTTCGATCAGTCCACGCAGCAGGGCGGTGCTGACGGCATTCAGCAGATTGGCTGCGCCCAGCCTTTGGCGTACCCGTTCCAGAGTATCCTTCACGTCCGCTTCGTCCGCGCCGGTTATCAAGGCGATGTGAGAAGGATGTCGGCCCCGCGCCACCAGCCCCAGATATTGCCGTTCACGATCCGAAAGGACGATTTCACGCGTCTGACGATGTGCATGCGGTGTTTTTGACGACATATTGATGTTCTTTCAGCCTCAAAGCTGCATTGTTATTTACAAAAACCGGGATAGGTTTTGTCCAGAACAATGTAAAAAATTCAAAGCTTTGGAATGTTTTCCGTCATACCGGAAGCGATACGAGGCGCTCTATTAGGCGATATCCCGTATCAGGAGAATAACATCTCGCGCCAAGTTCCGCGTCTTTATTGTTATGTTTCGAGAGATAAGTTGCTTAGCGCCGACATATTCTACAATATTATCTTGGAGTTTCGAAATATTGATGCTGGATATATGCTCTATACGGCGGAATGATGCGCATGTTTCCTGCGAATATCCGTGGGCGTCGCCCCGAACCAGCGGGAAACCGAGCGGGAAAAACGCACCCGGCGTCGAATAGCCGAGCCTGTAACTGATGTCGGAGACCGGAAGATCGCTTTCCACGAGCAGCTTGAACCCGGCATTTTTGCGAATGACGTCCTTTATCTCGTTGAGATTGGTTCCAAGCTCGGCAAGCCGCCGTTGAAAACTGCGTTCCGAAAGGTTGAAATAAGGAGCGATCTCGCCCAGCGAAAGCTCCGCATCCGACAGCCGCATCTGCATGTAGCGTTTCACCTGGTCGATGAAATGCGTGGCGTCCGTCGATGTTTCCGGCCGCAGCATCCGGCATTGCAAATTCATCAGTTCGAACAGGCGCTCATCCGCGTTCGGATTGACCACATCGAGAAGTGATACCGGCAACCGCATCGTATGGATGGGCTGGGAAAAACTGACGCGCTTGGTCATTCTTTCCTTAAATAACTGAATATTATTCGGTTTCTGCCGCTCCAGGCCGATTTCAATCTGATTGATGCGCTCCCCGAGAATATCGCGAAGGCGCTGGATCAGAACGCCAAGCGATAAATCCACATATTGATCGCGCTTGGCGATGACAGGCGCAAAGGACCAAGACAGGGTTACCTGTGCGGCATCCGTGACCGTGGTGAAGTTGCTGTTGTTGGTCGCGTAATAAACGTGGTCCTGAAGAAATCGCAAAAAAGCCCGAACCGTCGGCGCACTGATCAGGCCATAACCGAAGGCGCCGGATGCGCCGGCGGGAAAGGTGGAAGCGCATTGCAGGCCGAAGGTATCGTCACCGGAGATCAGCGCGCAGGTCTCGAGCAGGCGGCACAATCTGTCGAGGCTGATGCGCTCCGTCAGGCTGTCGAATGTGGCGTGATCGATGTCGAGAGCCTTGCAGATGGGGACAATATCGATGCCGCGCGACCGTGCATAATTGGCGACGCCGGCGGCCAGGCCGGCCACCACAGTTATCTCGTCGCTGACCCTCTTTTCGGGCATCCCTCGCCTTGGCGTACCATGTTTGGAAATTGTCGCCTGATGCTAAGCTTTGCGAGGCCGTTTGTCGAGCAGCCGGGCCTGTGGATTTTAAACGCGGCCAAGGCAGGCGCTTTGTTCCAGCACCTGCATGATGGTTTTGCCCGCATCCTCCATGGCGCCGCTATTGTCCACGGTCGTCACGTCGAAATCCCCGGCGACCGTCAGCGAGCTGCGTTCCAGCCGTCGGAGGATATCCTCACGGCTCTCCCGCCCGCGCTGTTCCAGCCGCTTCGCCAGCACGTCCGGCCGTGCGACGATGTTTACGACCTTGAGATGGGAAAAGGCGGTGCCGAACTGGGGCAGAGCCGAGCGGGAGCCATTGGCGATAACCACGTCTCCCGCATTGAGATGGCGATAGACGGCGGCCGGAATGCCGTATTTCAGCCCGTGTGCGTGCCAGGAGACGGCAAAGGCGCCCTCATCTTCCAGCCGGTTGAATTCCTGCATGGAAACCGCGTCGTGATTTTCGCCGCCCGCATCACCGCTGCGGGTAATGACCCGGCGGGTGAAATGGAAGCCCGGCCGGCCGGATAATTGCGTCGCCGCATAGTCCATCAGCGTGTCCTTGCCGGCCCCGCTCGGGCCGACAATCACGATCATGGTTCCGGGCGTCCTACCCAGCGTCGCACCGTCATGGCGATTATCCTGTTCGTTGCCGGTCATGCGACACGTTTGCCCTGACGCCAGACGGAACGGGCAACGGGGACGCCATCTTCGCGGTGAACCCGGACCAGATCGGCCCGCAATCCCGTTGCGATGCGACCACGATCATGGAGACCCACCGTTCGTGCCGGCGTGGCGGTGACCATGCGGAGCGCTTCCGGCAGGGTGATGGCTTCCACCTGGTCGGCAAGCAGGAACGGTGCGTAAAGCAGGCTGAACGGCACGTAGTCGGATGAGAGAACATCCAGCACGCCCAGTTCCGCAAGATCGCGGGCGGCGATGTTGCCGGAGTGGGACATGCCGCGAACGATGTTCGGCGCACCCATCAGTACGCTCATGCCGGCGCTGTGCGAGGCTTTTGCGGCCTCGACGCTGGTGGGGAACTCCGCCAGTTTCACACCATGCCCGATCGCTTCGCCCACATGCGCTTCGGTTGCGTCGTCGTGGCTTGCAACGGTTATGCCGCGCTCGGCGCAGCGGGCGGCAAGATAGTCCCGGTGCTTTGCGGAAAATTTCGCAGATGCCGTCTGCCGGCGTCTGACGAACTCGGCGAATGCCTCGTCGCTCAGTCCGCGCTTCTTCTGATAATAGAAGACATACTGATCCATCGACTGGAACTGGCGCTGCCCCGGGGAGTGATCCATCATCGAAATCAGCCGTACGCGCGGATCGGTTTCGAAGTCCTCGAAATGCTCAAGCACATCTGATGAGGCGACTTCACAGCGCAGATGCAACATGTGGTCCGCCCGCAGGCGGTTTTGATCGGCAGCGGCTTCGATGGCATCCGCCATTTCCCGCATCTCGCCTTTCTTGAACCCGCCATCTTCATCGGAGCCAAGTCGAAGGCAATCGAAGACGGTGGTGATGCCTGATGACGCCACCTGTGCATCATGAGCCTGGATGGCCGCGATCTTGTCCCAGAGCACGCCGGGGCGTGGCGAATAGTGCTGTTCCAGATGGTCGGTGTGCAGTTCCACCAAGCCGGGAATCAGGAAATCGCCTTCGATATCCTCTCCGGTTTTTGATGCGCCTTCGCTGATATCGGCGATCTTGCCGTCACGGATCAGAACGGATCCCAGAATAATATCGTCTTCCAGAACGATACGGGCATTGGAAAGGGCGTGCTCGGTCATGGGTCAGCATCTTTCTTTGGCTGCTGGCCAAGCGGGTGCCAGCGATGAACGGTAAAGGGTTCGCCGCGCGTTTTCTCAATGAACAAAGCGAGGCCGGAAATGGTGAGAGGCCGGTCGACGAATTCGGAAAACCGGGCCGAAAGCACATCGCGGATAGCGGGCGCGTCGTTTTCATCGATACGGCCGGTCAGCGTCATATGAAAGCGAAAGTCGTCCATGACATGCGGATAACCCCAGAGCGACAGATTTTGCCGCTGGCTTTCCGTCAGGTTTTGCGGCCGCCGCCGGGCAATATCGGTCTCGGACAGCGGCGCGCGAAACCGATCGAAATAATCGACGATCTCTGCTGCGAAATCCTGTAGCGGCTGGTAGGTGCGGTCCGGTACGAGCGCGAAAAACGGGCCGAGCGCACCGACGACGATACGCGGAATATCGAAGGCGGACTGGCCGGCCGCAAACTGCTCGACGGCCGCGACGAGATCCAATTCACTGTATTTTTCGGCAAGCTCGAAGGGGGCTTTGAGGGTAGCGTGGAAGCCGTAACGGCGTGGCTCTTCCGTCATTTCAGCATAGGCGTCATGGTCGTCATGCTGCGCACCGGAAAACGCATTGCGCCCGAGCCAGCGCGATGCTGCTTCGGTCAGTGGATGATCTTTAGCCGGAGAAAAATAGATGGCGTAGCGCACGACGAGCACTCTTCAGTATCATGGGAAACCAGGATGAAAAGCTATTTGGCGTGACTCGCCCGCTTCTCGCAAGGTCAGGAGTGCGAGGTAATGGTTTTCCGTGACAGAATGATGATGCCCGCGCAAAAAAGTGCGCATGAAACACGGCGCATGTCTCGAATGTGCCGAAGACGCATCCTGACATATCGAATAGATGCATCAGGTTTTGCAAAAAGTTCCAATTTTACGACGGTGCCGAGAAGCGGCACAGCAAAACCGGGGGCTTTCTCGTGAGAAAGCCCCCGGCATTGTGATCTAGTGCTGTGTTTTCCCGATCAGACGTGAACGCAGGGCATTCGAGATGTGATCGAACAGGAATACGATGAAGAGGATGAGCAGGACCATGTAGGCGACCTTGTCCCAGTCGGCGTTCGTGCCCATCGCTTCCAGCAGTTTCAGGCCGATGCCGCCCGCACCCACCGCGCCGATGATTGTGGCGGATCGGATGTTGCTTTCCCAGAAATAAAGCGACTGGGAAATGAAGACCGGCAGAACCTGTGGCAGCACGCCGAAACGATTGACGGCTATCGGGGGCGCGCCAACGGATTTAACGCCCTCGCGCTGCTTGTCGTCCACATTCTCCAGCGCCTCGGCATAGACCTTGCCGAGCGCTCCGGTATCGGTGAAGAAGATCGCAGCTATGCCGGGTATCGGGCCGGGGCCAAAGCTGCGGGTGAAGAACAGCGCCCAGATCAGCATGTCGATCGAGCGCAGAAAGTCGAACAGGCGCTTCATGCCCCAGTTGGCAGCCCTGTTGGCGGTGATATTGCGTGCGGCGAGAAAGGCGAGCGGCAAGGCGACGAGCGTGCCGAGCAATGTACCCACGAAGGCCATCACCAGCGTCTGTATCAGCTTGGAAAAAATATCGGCGTGCTGCCAGACACCGTTATCGAGGAAATCATCGACCATGTGGCTGATATTGGAGCGTTGGGGATCGAGCCTCTCCCCCCACAGCGCCAGCGCGGCAAGGTCGCCGTAGCCCTTACCCCAGAATTCCGATTTGGTATCGAACAGGAAATTCGCCCATCCGAGGAAGCGACGCTGCACATAGACCTGGCTGGTACGGATTTCCGCCTGGCCAGCGAAACCATAATGCACGAGAACCTTGTTGCCGTCCTGCTGGATCTGTTGCGGCAGGACCTCGGGCGCCAGAGCTGCCTCGCCGTCGATGATGACGGGATAGTTCTTGCCGTCAACATAGACATCCACCCGCGCCGGCGTCACGTCGAGACGATTTTCGGTTCCTGCATAAACTACGCTGTAACCGCCGTCCGGCAAGGGTTGCAGCCAGTCGATCGGCGCATCGGCGGGATATTGCATGCGGCTTGACCACTGCGGGTTCACCTTGCCGTCTTCGAAACGAAGGCGTGGCTGGGCGCGCCAGGAATACCAGTCCTGAATATAGCTCGAAGCCCGATCCCACCGGCCCTGCATGAAAGCGGGACCAACATTGAAGAAGAAAAAGCAGGCGGTGAGATAGACGAGGACAGCGACAATACCGGTCAGAAAGCCGTATCGCTGCATGAACCCGCGATTGAAAATTGCGGGATGTGCAGCAGTCAGCCTTTCACGGTCAGCGGTGTTGAGAATGAAGCTGGAGGACATCAGGCCGCTCCCCGTCCGAATTCGAAGGATTGATGACCGATCAGCCTGCGGCGCAGCCAGCCGGAAAACTGGTCAACGGCGATGATGGTGATCAGCAGCAGGATGATGATGGCATAGGTCTTGGATGCGTGGTCGTTACCGATCGAGAGCCGGAAGACCTCGCCGATGCCGCCGCCGCCGACCGCACCGATGATGGTCGAGGCACGCACGTTGATTTCGCCGCGCAATAATGCGTAGGAAACGAAATTGGGCAGAACCTGAGGCACGATGGCGAAACGCACCCGCTCCAGCCAGTTGGCGCCGGCGGCGCGAAGGCCTTCATCCGCCTTCATATCGGCATTTTCCACGACTTCGAAGAACAGCTTGCCCAGTGCCCCGATCGTGTGAACGGAAATCGCGATGATCGCAGCGATCGGTCCGATCGATAAAATGGCGGTCAGCAATCCGGCGACGACGATCTCCGGAAAGGCGCGCAGGACTTCCATCACCCGACGCACGACCCAGCGGACGATCCCCGAACCGACAAGATTGGTGGAAGCGAAGAAGCAGAGCACGAAAGCAAAGCTCGTGCCGATGATCGTCGAGACCAGCGCGATGTTGAGGGTGATGATCAGCTGGTAAATGAAATGCGGGATGTAAAAGCTGTCGGTGACGTAAACGCGATCCGCGACATAGTTGTATTTCATCGAACCGTTGTCATACGGCGAGGGCAGGTCGAACATCGCGCGGAAGATTTCAAGCGGGCTGTCCGGCACGAAGGTTTTCAGGAAGTCGAAGAAATACGGCAGGCGCTCGAAGAATTTTCCCGAATTCGCCTCATTGGCGAAATTCAGCGACGCTGCGAGAATGATCAGAAAGACCACGAGCGAAATGACGGTATAAATCCGCCGTGTCGCAAGCTGCTGTTGATAATGACGCATGACCGTTCGGGACGATGCGCTCAACCCCTCGGGCTTGAGGTTACCGGGTTGCAGTGTGGTCGCCATGCCGCTCTTCCTTTATTGGCAAAAGCGGCGATGCCGCAAGGCACCGCCGCTTTCGGAATATGATGTCAGGATCAGCCGCCGATAACGGACTTACGGGCGTCGATGATCGTCTGGTAGAAGGACGGATCGACCTTGACGTAGCCGGTGTTCTTGCCCTGGCTGAAGCCCTGGAAGCAAGCGAGGTCCTTCTTCGGCAGTTCCATGAAGAAGTTCTCGACCTTCTGCTTCATGCTGTCGCCGATCTTGTTTGCGACCATGAGCGGACCGTTCGGGATCAGCGGGGACTTCCAGACTTCGACGAGATCGTCCATGTCGAGGTTGCCCTTCTTGACCATCTGGTAAAGGTTGCCGGCGGTGTAGCCTTCTTCCCATTTGCCTACGCCCGAACCGAACGTCGTGCCGACGTCGAACTTCTTGTCGAGAACCGCGAGAACGAGGTTCTCATGACCGCCGCCAAAGCCGGTTTCAGCGAAATATTCCTTGACCGGAACGCCGGTTTCTTTCGGGATCGCCACGTTCGGGACGAGGAAGCCCGAGGTGGAGTCAGGATCGGCAAAACCGATCTTCTTGCCCTTGGCGTCCGCCAGCTTCTTGATGCCGCTGTCCTTGCGGGCAACCATGATCGTGTAATAGCCGGTCGAACCGTCGGCGCCGGCAGTGGTGAGGATCGGATCGACAGCCTTCGGATCGGCAAGGGCGATCTTGGCGTAAGAGGAAGCGCCCATGGAAGCGATGTCGATGGTGCCGCCGAGCAGGCCCTGGATCACGCCGTTATAGTCCGGCGACGGGAAAACCTGAACTTCGGAAACGCCGGTCGCGGCTTTCAGGCCATCGGCAACGCATTTCGTGTTGCGGATCTGGTCGGCTTCGTTTTCGGAACCGTCGAGACCGATACGCAGGACCTTGACGTCCTGAGCCATGGCGGAACCGGCCAGAACGCCAAGGGCGACTGCCGAAAGAAGGATTTTCTTCAACATGGACTTTCTCCTGTTTCCCGGCGAGCCGGAGTTTGTTGTGAAGTATCGGCCCTTGACGCGGGCGCAAACGATGCTGAGCGGTTCCTCAGAGCCCGGCCAGAGCCAGCGGTTCGGGACCGGCAGATTGCTGTACCGGACGCGTGGCAAGCTGCGCGCCGGGAATATTGATGCTGGTCGAGGTCATGGTCTCGTCGATGCCGGCCCCGTGCGAATCCGTGCCGTAGATTTCCGTGACGGCCGCAGCCGTCAGCTCGGCAGGCGTTCCGTCGAAGACGACGCGGCCATGCGACATGCCGATGATGCGTTCGCAGTAATTGCGCGCGGTATCCAGCGTATGCAGATTGGTGATGACGGTGATGCCTTCACGCTCATTGATGTCGCGCAGCGCATCCATCACGATCTTTGCGTTCAGCGGATCGAGGGAGGCGATCGGCTCGTCGGCCAGAACCATCTTCGGAGACTGCATCAGCGCCCGGGCGATGGCGACGCGCTGCTGCTGGCCGCCGGAAAGCGTGCCTGCCGCCTGCATCGCCACATGTTCGATGCCGAGCCGCTCGAGGGCGGCGATCGCCATCAGACGTTCGTCATTCGTGAAGATGTTGAAGAGGCTGAGTGCCGTCGAACGGTGGTTGAGGCGGCCGAGCATGACATTGGTGAGCACGTCGAGGCGCGGCACCAGATTGAACTGCTGGAAGATCATGGCGCAATCGCGCTGCCAGTTGCGCAGGGCGGCGCCCTTCAGCGACGAGACTTCAATGTCGTTGAAATGGATGGAACCCGAGGAAGGGTCAACGAGGCGATTGATCATACGCAGCAGCGTCGATTTCCCTGCGCCCGAACGTCCGATCACGCCAACCATCTGGCCTTGCGGAATTTTCACATTCACGGCATCGACCGCAGTGTGGTTGCCGAAACGGCGCGTGACCTGCTTCAGGTGAAAGCTCATTTCCCCGTCCAATCTTCTTGTTACGGGGTTCGACCTAACAGCGGAGCATGAAGCGTGAATGTCAGTTTGATGAAGAAAATATTACAGAATCCGCAGACACGGGATCCGTGTGTTCGCCGACAAAACTTTTTGCAGCCGTGCCAATGGGTTGAAACCCACCCGACGCCTCGCAGACGTGGCTGTGCAGACCCCGGAGCATGGCCCCGGGATCTGCTATTTCTTCCGTGCGGGGTCGTTTTTACCCGGCGTATTTCGCCACGAAATCCTCGGCGGCGAGGGTGCGGAAATCATCCAGCGCACCGCGCAGCCTTGTGTGGTCCCAGTCCCACCATTTGAGATCGTCCATGCGGCTCCCAAGGTCCACCGGGAAACGTTCGCGGATCAGCCGGGCGGGCACACCACCGACGATGGTATAGGGTGCGACATCTTTCGATACGACCGCGCCGGCGCCGATCACCGCGCCGTTTCCAACGGTCACGCCGGGCAGGATTGTCGCGCCATGGCCGATCCATACATCGTGGCCGATCACCACGCGCTTGGCGCGGCGGGCGGCGAAGAAGTCCGTTTCATCCTCGGCGTCGTCCCAATAGCTGCGGGCACGGTAGGTGAAGTGGTGGAGCGTGGCGCGCGACATCGGATGATTGGTCGCGTTGATGCGGACAGCGGCGGCGATGTTGACGAATTTGCCGATGCTGGCGCACCAGATGGCGCCATCCTGCATGACATAGGAATAGTCGCCCATCTCCACTTCCTCGATGCGGCACCGTTCCGAAACTTCGGTATAACGGCCGATCGATGAATTGGTGACGCGGGCGGTTTCGTGGATGACGGGTTCGAGACCGACCTTGACACTCATGCCGCTGCCTTCCGTGGCGAAAATTTCGAAACGTCCAGAATGCGGTCGGCCACGGCTTCCCGCACTTCCTCGTCATGGAAAATGCCGAGCAGCGCGGTGCCCTTCTCTTTTTTCTCGACGATCATGTCGACAACCACGCGCCGGTTGACGGCGTCCAGCGAGGCGGTCGGCTCATCGAGAAGCAGGATTGCATGGTCGGTAATGAAGCCGCGCGCAATGTTCACGCGCTGCTGTTCACCGCCGGAAAAGGTGGCTGGTGGAAGCGACCACAATTCCCGTGGCAGGTTGAGTTTCGAAAGCAGAACGGCGGCCTGCTCGCGCGCCTCTTCTGCGGCGACCTTGCGTGCGAAAAGCGGTTCCGCGACGACGTCGATAGCCGGAACGCGCGGCACCGTGCGAAGAAACTGGCTGACATAACCGATGGTGCGGTGGCGAATATCGAGGATGGTGCGCGGCGAAGCGCTGCCCATGTCGATGACCTGACCCTCGTGACGGATGAGGATCTGCCCGCTGTCGATGGCATAATTGCCATAGAGCATTTTCAGGATCGAGCTTTTGCCGATGCCGGACGGGCCGCCGAGCACGACACATTCGCCGCCGGAAACGGAAAAACTGACATCGCGGACAACAGGCAGTTCGATGCCGTCGCGAAGATGCATGGTGAAGCTTTTGAAGACTTCCGAAACGATAAGAGGCGTCGGCATGGCATCAAACCTGCAAAATGGAGGAAACAAGCAATTGCGTGTAGGGCTCGCGCGGATCGTCCAGCACCCGGTCGGTCAGGCCGTGCTCGATGACGTCGCCGCCCTTCATCACCATCATGCGGTGAGAAAGAAGCCGCGCGACTGCCAGATCATGGGTGACGACGACGACGGCGAGGCCGAGGTCGTTGACGAGGCCGCGCACGAGATCGAGCAGGCGTGCCTGCACGGAGACATCGAGGCCGCCGGTCGGTTCATCCATGAAAACGAGACGCGGCGAGGTCACCAGGTTGCGGGCGATCTGCAGACGCTGGCGCATGCCGCCGGAAAAGGCGCGCGGCTGGTCGTCGATACGGTCGGTGCCGATTTCCACCCGCTCCAGCCACTCGCTGGCCGATTGCCGGATGTTGCCGTAGTGTCGGTTGCCGACGGCCATCAGGCGCTCGCCGACATTTGCGCCGGCCGAAACCGCCATGCGCAGCCCGTCCGCCGGATTCTGGTGCACGAAACCCCAGTCTGTCCGCATCAGGAAACGCCGTTCAGCCTCGCCCATATGATAGAGGTCGCGCACCGAGCCGTCGCGCATACGATATTCCACGCTGCCCGCCGTCGGCATCAGCCGGGTGGAAATGCAGTTGAGAAGCGTGGTCTTGCCGGAGCCGGATTCACCGACGATTGCCAGAACCTCGCCGGGAAAAAGCTCGAAGGAGACGTTGCGGCAACCGGCCCGGTCGCCGTAATATTTGGAAACGTC
The DNA here is from genome assembly GCF_000949865.1 of Rhizobium nepotum 39/7. Taxonomy (GTDB): domain Bacteria; phylum Pseudomonadota; class Alphaproteobacteria; order Rhizobiales; family Rhizobiaceae; genus Agrobacterium; species Agrobacterium nepotum. The sequence goes on from NZ_JWJH01000004.1 coordinate 118,917, forward strand.
CCTGACTTTCAGAAGCGGTGTGTCGCTCATTCTGCGGCCTCCTTCACATCCGCCAGCAGGTGGCCCTTGTGGCCATGGGCGCGGCGGTCCTCACAATGGTCGGTATCGGAGCAGACGAACATCCGCCCGCCCTTGTCGTCCAGCACCACCTCGTCCAGATAGACGTTCTCCCCACCGCACAATGCACAGGGCTTGTCGAAGCGTTGGATTTCAAAGGGATGGTCTTCGAAATCCAGGCTGACGACATCCGTATAGGGCGGAACGGCGTAAATGCGCTTTTCGCGCCCGGCGCCGAACAATTGCAGGGCGTCCGACAGGTGCATTTTCGGATTGTCGAATTTCGGGGTCGGCGAGGGGTCCATCACGTAACGTCCGGCAACTTTCACCGGATAGGCATAGGTGGTGGAGATGCGGCCGTTGCGGGCGATGTCCTCATAAAGCTTGACGTGCATCAGGCCGTATTCCTCCAGCGCGTGCATGACGCGGGTTTCGGTCTCGCGCGGCTCGAGGAAACGCAAAGGTTCGGGAATGGGAACCTGATAGACGAGAACCTGCCCCGAATGCAGTTCTTCCTCGGGAATGCGGTGCCGCGTCTGGATGATGGTCGCGTCCCTGGTGCGGGTGGTAACGGCCACATTCGCCACCTTCTGGAAAAAGGCGCGGATGGAAACGGCATTGGTGGTGTCGTCGGCCCCCTGGTCGATCACCTTCAGCACATCGTCGGGACCGAGGATGGAGGCCGTCACCTGCACGCCGCCGGTGCCCCAGCCATAGGGCATGGGCATTTCACGGGAGGCGAAGGGAACCTGATAACCGGGAATGGCAATCGCCTTCAGGATCGCCCGGCGGATCATCCGCTTGGTCTGTTCGTCCAGATAGGCGAAGTTGTAGGCAGCCAGCCCGTCGTCGAATGAAACTTCTTCAAGCATTGCGCGTTAACCTTGCGAAAAAAGGAGTACAAGCTCATGGAGATTGGAATTCTTGCAGCCGTGTTCTTTGCTGTATTTGCAGCATCGACCGTGTTTTGCGCCTATTGGTTTGGCGAGCAGGGCAACCGCTGAGCTATTCGGCCGCATCGCCCATCCACTCCGCACCATTGGAGTTGATCGCGTCGAAATCGGCGCGCATCTTCCTCACCAGATCGAGTTCAGCCTGAAAATCCACGTAGTGCGGCAATTTCAGATGTTCGACGAAACCCGTCGCCTGCACGTTGTCGGCGTGTGAGATGACGAATTCCTCGTCCTGCGCCGGGGCAACGACATCCTCGCCGAATTCACCGGCGCGCAACGCACGGTCGACCAGCGACATGGCCATCGCCTTGCGTTCGCTCTGGCCGAACACCAAACCGTAACCGCGGGTGAATTGCGGTGGCGCCTTGGCCGAACCCTTGAACTGGTTGACCATCTGGCATTCGGTAACTTGAATATCGCCGAGGGAAACGGAAAAACCGAGTTCCGGCACATCCAACTCCACCTCCACTTCGCCGATGCGGATTTCGCCGACAAACGGATGCGTGCGGCCGTAACCGCGTTGCGTCGAATAGGCGAGCGCGAGAAGAAAACCCTCGTCACCGCGCGCGAGCGATTGCAGGCGCAGGTCACGCGGCATTGGAAACTCCATCGGTTCCCGCGTCAGATCGCCGGCAATATGGTCGTCCGCCATGTCGCCGTCGTTTTCGATCAACCCTTCTTCGGCCAGAATATCGGAAACGCGCATGACATATTCGGGCTCCCCTTCACGTCGGGCGGCAGTCTCTACGCTCTCGTCTTCGAGAAGCGAGGGATCGAGCAGGCGGTGGGTGTAGTCGAAGGTCGGTCCCAGCAATTGCCCGCCCGGCAGATCCTTGTAGGTCGCGGAAACGCGGCGGTGAACTGTCATCTTGGCGGTATCCACCGGGACCGAATAGCCGAAACGGGGCAGGGTCGTGCGGTAGGCGCGCAGCAGGAATATGGCTTCGATCATGTCGCCGCGGGACTGCTTGACGGCAAGGGCGGCAAGCGACTGATCGTAAAGCGAAGCCTCCGCCATCACCCGGTCGACGGCGAGTGAAAGCTGCGAGACGATCTGCGCCACCGTCATGGCGGGCAGGTCGCGGTCTCCGCGCCGCTTGTCGGCCAGAAGCCGGTGTGCGTTGGCGATGGCGGTTTCGCCGCCTTTGACAGCAACATACATCTTATGCCTCCACGGGTTGAATGCGCGTCGTGCGCGGCAGGCAAACGAACTTGTCGCCAGCCGTCAGAATGATGTCGATGCCGCGCGGGAAGATGGCGTTGTTCTCCGCCCACAGCCTCGGGAACATATCCGGCAGGCCGGAAGGGCTGATGACGTTGATGTGACGGATGCCGGGACCGGACAGAAGCAGTTCGCGTCCGCCGTCGAGATCGGGCAATTCGATGATGACCGTCGTGGAACGGTCAGGATATTCCTGAGTTCCCTGGGCAAAGAGACCGAAGGAGGCAATTGCGCTTCCGGCCTCGATGACGGCAAAATGCGCAGCACTCTTTTCTTCCGTCGCAACCGCCCCGGTGTGAAATCCGATCCATCCCGGTACTGCGGTTTTGCGAAGCGCGCCGCTCAGCCAGACCGGCGTATCATGGTCGCAAATTGCCAGAAGAACGGCACCGGTCGCGGTGCCAAGCGGCAGCGGTGGGGCAACCGTTGTTTCGATCGTCTGCGGCGTGCCCGGCCGGGCCATGCCATCCATGAGTTTCTTGAAAATCCGTTGTGAATCGAAGACGGCGTCGGAAAAACCGCCCGTCAATGCTTCGGCCTTGACGCTCATCAATCCTCTCCTCGAACCATGGTGAAGAAATCGACCCGGGTTGCGGCGGTTTCTTTGGCTTTTCGGTTCGTCTCTTCGGTCAGCCTTTTTTCGACCGGTGAAAGAAGCTCGGTCTCGATGAAGTCGCGGGTCGGGCTTTCCTGCCAGAGCGCGTCGAAAACCGCTGCATACCAGGCCTTCTTGCGGCCGGTGCCGAGAACATGCGCATGGCCGACGGTGCCGGATGCAAGCTTCACGGTTGCCCGGGTCACGGTCGTTTCGCCCAGATTGAAAGGCGCGCCGCCGCCGCCGATACGGCCCTTGACCATGACGAGACCCGTTTCAGGTCCGCGCACGTTTTCCGTCTGCGGGCTGGCATCCTGCCGGGTCCAGACCGTCTCAAGTTCCTGAACGGTGGCGCGGGCAAGAAGTGCTGCCACCCGCTTCCTTTCCGCATGTGAATTCGCCGCTTCGTTATTCATCGCTTGACCTCTAATGTCTATTGATATAGACAACCATACAATATAAGCTACAATTAACGTCGATGAATGACAAGCGTGTGACATGAGCCCTTCAGCAGCGATGAAAAGAAAGAACGGTGTGGCGCTGTGGCGGCAGATCGCCGACAGGATCAGGGCTGAGATCGCGGCGGGCGATCACGACGAAACCGGCATGTTGCCACCGGAAATCACGCTGGCCGAAAAATTCGGCGTCAACCGCCACACGGTCAGAAGCGCCATTGCCACGCTGGCAAGCGAAGGTATCCTCGAGCCGAGGCAGGGGCGCGGCACGATGATTGCGCGCAAGGAACGCCTGAGCTTTCCGATTTCACTGCGCACGCGGTTCACGGCGGGTATCAGCGATCAGGTGAAGGAAATGCAGGCGCTGCTTCTGTCCCATACCACCGAGCCGGCAAATGCCGATCTGGCGGCACGGCTGCAATTGCAGCCGGGCGCACCGCTTGTGCGTCTGGAAACCCTGCGCAAGGCCGACAGCCGGCCGGTTTCCCGCTCGACCACATGGTTTCCGGCGGACCGTTTTTCAGGGATAGGGGAAGCCTATCAAAAAAGCGGGTCGATCACCGCCGCCTTCGAAATGCTGGGCGTCGCGGATTATGTGCGCATCTCCACCGTCATTTCCGCCAGCCACGCGGATACGCAGGATCTGGCCGATCTCGAATTGTCGCCGGGCGCAATCCTGCTCGTCACTCAGGCGCTGAACGCGGATATGGACGGCATCCCGGTGCAATATGCCATCAGCCGGTTTTCAGCCGATACGGTCGAGTTCACGGTGGAAAATTAAGGAGCAGCCGGAGGTCCTATTCCGTCTGCGAAAGACCGAGCACATCCAGCATCGAATAGAAGCCCGGCTTTTTGTCGAGCGCCCAGACGGCTGCCGCAATCGCGCCGCGTGCGAAGATGGAGCGGTCACCGGCATAGTGGGAAAGCTCGACGCGCTCACCCTCACCGGCGAAGATCACCGAATGTTCGCCGATCACCGAACCGCCGCGCAGCGTGGCGAAACCGATGGTTCCCGTCTCACGCGCACCCGTATGCCCATCGCGCACGCGAACGGAAGAGGTTGTCAGATCGACCTTGCGGCCCGCCGCCGCCGCTTCACCGAGCAGCAATGCCGTCCCGGAAGGCGCATCCACCTTGTGTTTATGATGCATTTCAAGGATTTCGATATCCCAGTTCTGCGTATCGAGTGCTTGCGCCGCCTGCTGCGTCAGAACGCTGAGCAGATTGACACCAAGGCTCATATTGCCCGACTTGACGATGCGGGCATGGCGCGAAGCTGCCTTGAATTTCTCCTCGTCTTCCGGCGTGCAGCCCGTGGTGCCGATGACGTGCACGATGCGGGCCTGTGCGGCGAGGCCGGCGAAAGTGACGCTGGTTGCGGGCGAGGTGAAATCGATCACCCCTTCGGCATGCAGAAAGGCCTGCAGCGGATCGCTGGTGATTTCGACGCCGATAGGTCCAAGGCCTGAGATCTCGCCGGCATCGCGGCCGACAAAGGCGGACTCTTCGCGTGCGACGGCGGCATGCAATGTCACACCAGGCGTCTGGTGAATGAGGCGGATCAATGCCTGTCCCATGCGGCCCGCCGCACCAACCACGACCAGTTTCATCTCGCTGCCACCCATGCCGTCACTCACTTTTTCATGTCCTGCCGTTCAAGGCAGCCATCCATTACATCGACCTATACGTCGTCGACGTTAAAGACCGTCCGCCCGCTTCGCAACCCTATCCTGTCCCGGGACCGATCAGGCTCTCCAGCGCCGTCCGTCCAGCGAAAGGCCGAAATCCGAAGGCGTGCGGGCGTAAGTGGCTAGACCCGAAAGGGCCGCCTGCGGATGGGTGACGACGAAGGTCGGAATGCTGCGCATCAGGGCGCTGTGCGGCGCCTTGTCCTCGAACGCCGCCCGGAATTCCGGGCTTTTCAGCGCCGGAATGATTTTCTGAGAAATGCCGCCGGCCAGATAGACGCCGCCCTTGGCCATGAAGATCAAGGCAAGGTCGCCTGCCAGGCGGCCGAGATAGGTGCTGAAAAGCGAAAGCGTTTCCTTCGCCTGCGGGTTCTGGCCCGAAAGCCCATGCGAGGTGATGTCGGCCGGATCGGAAAAGATAGGTTCGATGCCATCGGCAGCGCAGATGCCCCGGTAAAGATTGACCAGTCCGCGCCCGCACAGGATCTGTTCGCCCGCAACGCGGCCCTCGATGGTTTCGATATGCGGGAAAACCGCATAGTCGCGCGCACTTCTGGGGCCGATGTCGATATGGCCGCCTTCGCCCGGCACCGGGAACCACATATGGCGGGCATAGACCAACCCGGCGACGCCAAGGCCCGTGCCCGGTCCGAGAACCACGCGCGACGCCAGCATGTCCTTCTTGCCGGAGCCGATGGACTCCCGGTTGTCGTCGTCAAGGGCGGCGATTGCCAAAGCCTGCGCCTCGAAGTCGTTGATGACGATGACGTCCTTCAGGCCAAGTTTGGCCAGCATATCCTTCGGTTTGACGACCCAGTCGCAATTGGTCAGCGGAATCTCGTCGCCCTCGATGGGACCGGCGATCGCAAGGATGGTCGAGACGGGCTGAAGCGATGTCTTGTCCAGAACCGCCTGCTGGATGGCGTCGTCGATCGTCTCGTATTCCGCCGTCTTGACACTGGTGAGATGCATGGGTTCGGCGAAGGAATCGAGCAGGATGGAAAAGCGGGCATTGGTGCCGCCGATGTCGCCAAGAAGGATCGGGAAGGAAAGATATTCGGTATCGGACGTCTTCGGCATTGCCTGTTCCATATTGGTGGGGGCTGGAGCGGGATGGCGAAAAATATGTGCGGTTTTCGCCTGAAATCCCGCGTCTTATATTTATGAATTATCCGGCGACGTTGAAGTCCACCAGTTTTTCTGCGGTGGCGCGGTTGAGCGCCATGGGAATGTCGTAGACCGTGGCAAGCCGGGTCAGCGCCTTCACATCCACATCATGCGGCATCGCCGTCAGCGGGTCCGTGAAGAAGATCAGCATGTCAACTTCGCCGGTGGCGATCATCGCGCCGATCTGCTGGTCGCCGCCAAGCGGGCCGCTTTTGAGACGAATGACGCTCAGTTCGGGACAGGCTTCCTGAACGCGACCGCCGGTCGTCCCGGTGGCGACGATTTTAAAGTTCGAAAGCACTTTTTGATGATGACGTGCGAAATCCGCCATATCGTCTTTTTTCTCGTCGTGAGCGATGAGCGCGATACAGCGTTGTCCTGCCATGTCCCTGCCTGTCTCCGGTAAAGAATTAAATCGATTTGAAGCCTTCTATAACAGCTTGCCGCCATTTGAAAAGGGAAGCTGTTTAATGCCCCATTTCTGTTTCAGTTCAATGTCGGGCGCTGGGTCGGGAGCGGAATATCCGAAGGCGGCTGAATGGCCACCGGAGCACTTTGAATGATCTGTTCCACGCCTTGCTGCCGCACGGCTTGCGCCGGGGAATATGCCTGAGCAGCAAAACCTTCCGGATTGGCGGATGGGGCGGCAGCCACGACGGCGCAGGCTGCGGGCAGATCGGAGACCATGACCGGACGGGGTTTCACCGGCTTGGCATTGGGGTCTTTCTTCGGAGGCGCCCATGGTTCCTTGGTGAACCACCAGGCAAGCGACTTGTCGCAACCGTCGCCTTTGCCGACCTCCGCCTGCGGTTTGCAGTTTGCAGCACCGGGCGGGCATTCCAGCCGGATGTGGAAATGTTCGTCGTGACCGTAGATCGGCCTGATCTTGCCCATGAAGGTGCGGTCGCCGGTCCATGTCTGGCAAAGTTTCTGCTTGATCGCCGGGTTGACGAAGACCCGCTCTACCTGCGGATAGCTTGCCGCCATCATCACCAGACGGGCATTGAGCGGCGACCATTTGCGGTCATCCACCGTCAGGAACTTGGCCTTGTCCAGCATGGAGACGAAAGGCAGCGTCTCGCGCTGCTGCACGCTCAGCCTGGGGTTCGGCATGGGCCGCCACCAGACGTCGACATCGAGGCCGATCTGGTGCGAGGCATGGCCGGTCAGCATCGGCCCGCCGCGAGGCTGGGAAATATCGCCGAGCAACAGCCCCGGCCAGCCGATTTTCTGCGCATCCTGCGAAAACCGTTCAAGGAAGGAAATCAGCTGCGGCTGGCCCCAGTTGCGATTGCGGGAAAGACGCATGGCTTGCCATGTAGGGCCATCCGGCGGCATGGCGATGGCGCCGGACTGGCATCCCTTGGCATAGGAGCCGATGGGCTGCGAAGCGTTGGCGGACGGTAGGTCGAGATGGCCGAACACTTCTTTCGCGGGCCTGTCCTCGGCAAATGCGGTTTGCGTCTGCAACTGAAGCGCGGAAACGACCGAAATCGCCAGCATGGCCGCCTTGAAAACTCTCGATGATCCCGCCGTCATATATTTGTGCCCGCTCCGACCAAATGATTCTCTCGCCCCTCAGGATAAACTGGAACGGGATTTTGTTGAAACCATGTTTCGCCGCGCTTGCGCCAAAGCATGCGGATAAAGGCGTCAATAAAGAGCTTGTGAGCCGGGGCATCTGTTTTTTGCCAATCTTTGTTTTATGCTCTCTTCAACAAACACGAAAACAGGGAACATCCCGAATGATATTGGCACCATTGAAATCCCGCCTCCTCATCGCTCTTGCGGCGTCCGCCATGCTGATACCGGTGGTGGCCTCCGCCCAGTCGGCAGATGTGTGGCGAAAGGGGATTTCGACGGTCGGGGTGCTGAAGCATCCTGATGGTTTCGATCATTTCGACTATGTGAACACTAAGGCGCCGAAGGGTGGCACGTTGCGCATGTCGACGTCGGGAACTTTCGACACGCTCAATCCGCTGCTCGCCAAGGGCGAGGTGGCGACGGGTCTTTCTCTGGTTTTCGACACTCTGATGAAATCGACGGAAGAGGAACTATCGGCCTCCTACGGTCTTCTGGCCGAGGGCGTGAGCTATCCGGATGATATCTCGAAAGCCACCTTTCGGTTACGCGCGGAGGCAAAATGGGCGGACGGCAAGCCGGTAACGCCTGAGGATGTCGTCTTCAGCTTCGAAAAGGCCAAGGATCTCAGCCCGCAGCTTGCAACCTATTACACCCACGTCACCAAGGCCGAGATCAGCGGCGAAAGGGACATCACCTTCACCTTCGATGAAAAGAACAATCGCGAATTGCCGCAGATCGTCGGGCAATTGCTGATCGTTCCCAAACACTGGTGGGAGAGCGCTGGTCCGGATGGCAAGCCGCGCGACATATCGCGCGGCACGCTGGAGCCGGTCATGGGGTCCGGTCCGTACAGGATCGCGGTCGCGTCGCCCGGCTCGACGATGACCTATGAGCGCCGCGACGACTATTGGGGCAAGGACGTCAATGTGAATGTCGGCCAGCACAATTTCAAAACAATCGCCTATACCTTCTTTGCCGATCAGGACGTCGAGTTCCAGGCTTTCAAATCCGGCACGGTCGATTTCCGGCAGGAAGCCTCATCCAGCCGCTGGGTCACCGGTTATGATTTTCCGGCCGTCAAGGAAGGCCGCGTCAGACAAGAGGAATTGCCGAACATCTACCGCTCCGTCGGCATCATGCAGGCTTTCGTGCCGAACATGCGGCGGGAAAAGTTCCAAAACCCGAAACTGCGCAAGGCGCTCAACTACGCTTTCGATTTCGAGGAGCTGAACCGGACGCTGGCTTATGGCCAGTTCCAGCGCATCAACAGCTTTTTCATGGGCAGCGAGCTGGCTTCTTCCGGCCTGCCGACCGGCCGCGAGCTGGAGATTTTGCAGGAGCTGAAGGATCAGGTTCCGCCGGAGGTCTTCACTACCGAATACCGCAACCCGGTCGCGGGTGAACCGGCCAAGCAACGTGACAATCTGCGCGAGGCGGTCAAACTCATGAAGGAGGCCGGCTACGAGCTGCGTGGCAACCGCATGGTCAATGCGGCGAGCGGGCAGCAGCTGGACATGGAATTTCTGATCGACTCCTCCGGTATGGAAAGAACCATCCTGCCCTATGTCCAGAATTTGAAGAAGATCGGCATCAATGCGACAATCCGCACGGTCGATGCCTCGCAATATACCAACCGCACCCGCAGCTTCGATTTTGACGTCACGATCAAGCTCTGGGCGACATCGGCAAACCCTGGCAACGAGCAGGCTGATTTCTGGGGTTCGGCGGCAGCCGACCGGCAGGGTTCAAACAACCTCGCCGGCATCAAGAACCCCGCCGTCGACGCTCTGGTCAGAAAGGTCATATTTGCGCCTAATCGGGATGAGCAGGTGGCCGCCGCGCGCGCGCTCGACCGGGTGCTTCTGGCAAACAGCTATGTCGTACCGCAATTCTACCGCGGCGAGATGTTCGTTGCCTACTGGAACACACTCGTCCGGCCGGAAAACCTGCCCGAATATGGCATCGGTTTTCCGGAGGCATGGTGGTCCAGCCAGGCCGCAAACTGACGCCGGCCTTGCTTTCGCGCCGAAGGCTTGATTCACATAGGGCGAAACGAATCGCTTAAAGCGCGCGCAGCGCTTTCAGGAAAGGACCGGGTTTGACAGAAACGAAGACCGCTGACGTATCGGCCGGGAGCAAGGGCTGATGGGCGCCTATATCCTCAGACGTCTGGCGCTGATGATCCCGACCATCGTCGGCATTATGGGCATTTCGTTTCTTGTCATCCAGTTCGCGCCAGGCGGGCCGGTGGAACAGGTCGTCGCGCAGCTGACGGGGCAGGGCGACAGCGCCTCCGACCGCCTCTCGGGCGGCGGCGATCTTCTTGGCCAGTCAGGCGGTTTCGATGAAAGCGGCTCGAAATATCGCGGCGCACAGGGCCTCGATCCGGAACTCATCGCCAAGCTTGAGAAACAGTTCGGTTTCGACAAGCCGCCGCTCACCCGTTTTCTCGAAATGATGTGGAATTACATCCGCTTCGATTTCGGCGACAGCTTCTTCCGCAACTCGTCGGTAATCGATCTCATCATCGACAAATTGCCGGTCTCGATGTCGCTCGGCTTCTGGATATTGATCATCTCCTACATGATCTCCATTCCACTCGGCATCAAGAAAGCCGTTTCCGACGGCTCGACCTTCGATATCTGGACATCAGGCATCATCATCATCGGTTATGCCGTGCCGAGCTTCCTGTTCGGCATTCTTCTCATCGTGCTTTTTGCCGGTGGATCGTTCTTCGACTGGTTCCCGCTGCGCGGTCTGGTGTCGGATAATTTTGCCGAGCTGAACTGGTGGCAGAAGATCATCGACTATTTCTGGCACCTGACCCTGCCATTGATCGCGCTGTCGCTCTCGGCTTTCGCGACGACGACGCTTCTGACGAAGAATTCCTTCATCGACGAGATCAAGAAGCAATATGTCATCACCGCCCGTGCCAAGGGCCTTAGCGAACGCAAGGTTCTTTATGGCCACGTCTTCCGCAATGCGATGCTGATCGTGATCGCTGGTTTTCCGGGCGCCTTCATCTCGGCCTTCTTCACCGGTTCACTGCTGATCGAGAATATCTTCTCGCTGGATGGCCTTGGCCGCCTCGGTTATCTGTCGGTCGTCAACCGTGACTATCCGATCGTGTTCGGCACGCTCTTCATCTTCTCGCTGATGGGCCTCGTGGTCAGCCTCATTTCCGACCTCATCTACACGTGGATCGATCCGCGCATCGATTTCGAGCGGAGGGACGTGTGATGACGCTTGCCCATACCGCCGCAACGGAAACGTTGGTAAAGCCGAAGCGCCCATGGTTTTCGCCGACCACCAAGCGCCGCTGGCAGAATTTCAAGGCAAACCGGCGCGGTTACTGGTCCTTCTGGCTGTTCCTGATCCTGTTTTTCCTGAGCCTGATCGCGGAATTCATCGCCAATGACAAACCCATTTTCGCCTCCTACAAGGGCGAGTTTCTGGTGCCGGTCATGGTCGATTATCCGGAAGAAAAGTTCGGCGGTTTTCTTGCCCAGACCGATTACAAATCCTCCTTCATTCAGGACGAGATCAACGCCAATGGCTGGATGATCTGGCCACCGATCCGCTATTCCTATCAAACGGTCAATTCCAATATTCCGCATTCCGCCCCCACTGCACCCTTCTGGCTGATGGACGAAAAGGACCGTTGCTCCGCCTATCCTCAGGGCAATGCCGATCCCGGCTGCACGCTCGGCAACCTCAATTGGCTCGGAACCGACAATCAGGCTCGCGACGTCACGGCGCGAATGATCTACGGATTTCGCATTTCGGTACTGTTCGGCCTGACGCTGACGATTGCGTCGGCTCTCGTCGGGGTGACCGCCGGCGCTATCCAGGGTTATTTCGGCGGCTGGACGGACCTGCTGTTGCAGCGTTTCATCGAAATCTGGTCGTCGATGCCGGTGCTTTATATTCTGCTGATCATCGCAGCCATTTTGCCGCCCGGCTTCTTCGTGCTGCTTGGCATCATGCTGCTGTTCTCATGGGTTGGGTTCGTCGGCATCGTCCGCGCGGAATTCCTGCGCGCCAGAAACTTCGAATATGTCCGCGCCGCCCGTGCCTTGGGCGTCGGCAATGGCACGATCATGTTCCGGCATCTTCTGCCCAACGCCATGGTGGCAACGCTGACCTTCCTTCCGTTCATCCTTTCCGGTTCGATCACCACTTTGACCTCGCTCGATTTCCTCGGCTTCGGCATGCCGCCGGGGTCGCCGTCGCTGGGCGAGATGATCGCGCAGGGCAAGAACAACCTTCAGGCGCCCTGGCTTGGCCTCACCGCCTTCTTCACCATGTCGATCATGCTGTCGCTCCTGATCTTCGTCGGCGAGGCGGTGCGAGACGCCTTCGACCCACGCAAGACGTTCCGGTGATCGCCATGATGGAAACAAAGACCCAGCCGCTTCTCTCCGTCCGTGACCTCTCCGTCGCCTTTCATCAGGGCGGCGCGACCAGTATCGCCGTTGATCAGGTCTCCTTCGACCTGATGCCGGGCGAGGTTGTCGCCCTTGTCGGGGAATCCGGCTCCGGCAAGTCGGTCACGGCGAACTCCATTCTCAAATTGCTGCCCTATCCGGCGGCGAGCCATCCCTCAGGCAAAATCCTGTTCGACGGCAAGGATATGCTGACGCTGCCGGAACGGGCGCTGCGTGCGGTCCGCGGCAACGACGTCACCATGATTTTTCAGGAGCCGATGACCTCGCTCAACCCGCTCCACAGCATCGAGCGGCAGATCGGCGAGATTCTGGAGTTGCATCAGGCGATCACCGGAGCGGAGGCGCGGGCGCGCACGCTGGAACTGCTGCTGCAGGTGGGTATCCGCGAGCCGGAAAAGCGTCTGAAGGCCTATCCGCACGAACTGTCCGGTGGCCAGCGGCAACGCGTGATGATTGCCATGGCGCTTGCCAACCGCCCGAAACTGCTGATCGCCGACGAACCGACGACAGCGCTCGATGTGACCGTTCAGGCGCAGATCCTCGAATTGCTGAGCGATCTCAAGAACCGGCACGGCATGTCCATGCTGTTCATCACCCACGATCTCGGCATCGTGCGCAAGTTCGCCGATCGTGTCTGCGTCATGACCAAGGGCAAGATCGTCGAGACCGGCACGGTGGAACAGGTGTTTACCGATCCGCAACACGCCTATACCCGCCATCTTCTGGCAGCCGAACCCAAGGGCGAGCCGCCGCTTTCCGATACCAGCAAGCCCGTGGTCATGCAGGGCGACGACATAAAGGTCTGGTTCCCGATCAAGGCAGGGCTGATGCGCAGGGTGGTCGATCACGTCAAGGCGGTTGACGGTATCGATATCACCCTTCGCGCCGGACAGACGGTTGGTGTCGTTGGCGAATCCGGCTCCGGCAAGACCACGCTTGGTCTGGCGCTTTCCCGGTTGATTTCCTCGCAGGGGCGGATCAGCTTCATCGGCCAGTCGATCGACAGCTATTCCTATGAAATGATGAAGCCGCTCAGAAACCGGCTTCAGGTGGTGTTTCAGGACCCCTACGGTTCGCTCAGCCCACGCATGTCAGTGGGCGAAATCGTCGCCGAGGGCCTGAAGGTGCATGAACGGTCGCTTTCGGCCGATGAGCGTGACATCCGCGTTGCCAAGGCACTCGAAGAAGTCGGCCTCGACCCGGCGACGCGCTGGCGGTATCCGCATGAATTTTCCGGCGGCCAGCGCCAGCGTATCGCCATTGCCCGCGCCATGGTGCTGAAACCCCGCTTCGTCATGCTGGACGAGCCGACATCGGCGCTCGACATGAGCGTGCAGGCGCAGGTGGTCGATCTGTTGCGCGATCTCCAGGCCAAACACGAACTCGCCTATCTCTTCATCAGCCACGACCTGAAGGTGGTCAAGGCGCTTGCCAATGACGTGATCGTCATGCGCAACGGCAAGGTGGTGGAGAGCGGCCCGGCGGCGGATATATTCGCCGATCCGCAGCAGGAATACACCAAGGCCCTGCTGGCCGCCGCTTTCAATATTGAGGCGGTCGAAACCAAAGCAGTGAGCCAGTAGCGGGCACATTGCTGTTTCTATTAAGGCGATGATTTTTCTGTTGCTTTGCTGAAAATGCCGACCCATGTTGCGGAAGACGTGATGCGGAAACGGATTGAATGCCATGGCAGCGGATGTGATCGTTTTGGGGGCGGGGATCATCGGGGTCTCCGTCGCTTTGCAACTGGCCCGCAGGGGCAAATCGGTCGTCCTGGTGGACCGGCGGGGGCCGGGTGAAGAAACTTCCTTCGGCAATGCCGGGCTGATCCAGAGAGAGGGCGTTGTGCCTTACGCCTTCCCGCAGGAGGTCAGCCGGCTGCTCCGATATTCCCTGAACAACAGCATCGATGCCCGTTATCATCTGTCGGCCCTGCCCAAGATCGCGCCCTTTCTCAGTCGTTACTGGTACAACTCTTCGGCCACACGCCACGCCACGATTGCCCGCGCCTATGCGCCGCTGATCGAACATTCGGTTTCCGAGCACAGCGTCCTGATCGACGAGGCCAAGGCCGGTGATCTGATCGTGAAAAATGGCTGGATGGAGGCCTATAGGACCGCCGAAAAGCGGGATGCCGATTATGCTTTCGCCGAGCGGCTGGCGCGCGACCACGGCATTTCCCATACGAAACTCGACGCTGAAGAACTCGCCGCTGCGGAACCGCATCTCAGCCGCGATTTCGTCGGTGGCCTGAAATGGAACGATCCCTGGTCGGTGCTCGATCCGCATGCGCTGACGCTCGCCTATCTACGACTGTTCGAAAGCCTCGCCGGAACCTTTGTCCGGGGCGATGCATCCACGCTCAGCCAGACGGTGAACGGCTGGACGGTGCGTACCGAAACCGGCGCAGTCGAGGCGGAACAGGCCGTCGTGGCACTTGGCCCGTGGGCGGATACCGTGACGGAGCGGCTGGGTTATCGCTTCCCTCTCGGCGTGAAGCGCGGCTATCACATGCACTATGCGGCGCAGGAGGGCACGAAGCTCAACAATTGGCTGATTGACGCGGAGCGCGGTTATTTTCTGGCGCCGATGCGAAAAGGCATCCGCCTGACGACCGGTGCGGAATTCGCCGAACGCGATGCGCCGAAATCCCCCGTGCAGATCGAGCGGGCGGAACGGGTCGCCCGCACCGCCTTTCCTCTCGGCGGCAGGCTGGATGCGGAACCGTGGATGGGAGCGCGCCCCTGCACACCGGATATGATGCCGATCATCGGCAAGGCGCCGCGTCATAAAACACTATGGTTCGCTTTCGGCCATGCCCATCACGGGCTGACGCTCGGGCCTATCACCGGCCGTGTGCTGGCGGAAACCATGCTGGGAGAAACGCCGGTCATCGCCATCGATGCCTACCGCCCCGAAAGGTTCAATCCCTAGATTCTGATGACCTAGAGTCATCATGATATAGATTATACGTTTGGAGCGGGATCTCAGGCGAAAACCGCGCACACTTTTCGCCATCCCGCTCTAGTGGCCGAATCCGCTGGCCTTCCTGCAGCGGGCCACGTAACATGGGCTTATCCAAGGGGAAAAAGGGCGAGCGTCATCATGACGGCGAGGTTTCTCATCTATCAGCAGCAGGACGATTTTCGTTAGCGAAGCGCTTTTGCGCGCGAAACAGAAGAGAAACGGCCTACTGGTGCATGATGTATGATATTGAAGACGCAAAGAAATTTTTCGCCGATAACCCCGATATCGAAATTCTCGAAGCCTTCGTCATAGACGCAAACGGCGTGCCGCGCGGCAAATGGATTCCGCGCGAACGGGCGATCGATGTTCTTGAAAAGGGAATGGCGATCCCGCGCTCGGTCTATGCGCTGGATATCTGGGGCCGCGATGTGCACGCCGCAGGCCTTGCCGAAGGTACGGGCGATCCGGACGGGTTCTGCTTTCCTGTTCCCGGCACGCTGTCGCGGGTGACATGGCTTGGCCGACCGACCGCGCAGGTCCTGCTCGCGATGAAAAATCCGGATGGAACAGGGTTTTACGGTGATCCGCGCAATGTTCTGGCGCGGGTTCTGGAAGCATACAAAAAGGCCGGTCTCACACCGGTCGTGGCCACCGAACTCGAATTCTATCTGATCGACCCGGTTCGTTCCGCGCTCGATCCCGTTCGTCCGCCACACAGCCGCGAAGGCCGTTGGCACACGGGCCAGACACAGGTTCTGTCGATTTCCGAATTGCAGGATTTCGAGGATGTCTTCCACGATATCGCCACCGCTTGCCGCGCGCAGGGCGTTCTTGCCGATACGACGTTGCGGGAAAACGGCCCCGGACAATATGAGATCAACCTCAATCACGTACCGGACGCATTGCGGGCCGCCGACTTTGCGGTCTTCCTGAAACGCATCGTCAAGGGTGTGGCGCGGCGGCATGAACTTGACGCCACCTTCATGGCCAAGCCCTACGGGTTGCAGGCCGGCAACGGCATGCATGTGCATTTCTCCGTTCTCGATGGTGACGGCACCAACATCTACGGTGGGGAAAATGGCCCGTCCGACGCGCTGATGCATTCGGTCGGCGGTCTCTTGGAAAATATGGGGGAAAGCATGGCGATCTTCGCTCCCCATGCCAATTCCTATCGCCGCCTGACGCCCAGCGAGCATGCGCCCACCTATGCCTCCTGGGGCATCGACAACCGTTCGGCGGCGGTGCGCGTCATCACAGCCAGTAAAGCTGCAACGCGTATCGAACATCGCGTCGCCGGTGCCGATACCAATCCCTATCTCGTCGTGGCGATGATCCTGAGTGCGGCGCTCGCCGGCATGAAGGAAAAACGCCAGCCCGGTGGCGCGATTTCCGGCGACAGCCACGCCATCAATCACGAGCCCCTGCCCACCAACTGGGATTATGCTCTTCAGCGCTTCACGCGTTCGAGCTTCGCTTATGCAACGCTCGGCCAGCGCTATCGCACGTTGTTTTCTGCCTGCAAGCAGCAGGAACTTTCCGAATTTTCCCTGCGTGTAACCGACGTCGAATATGACGCCTATATCAGGACGGTGTGAGATGGCTGAGGTGACGAATATTCCCAACCCCGGCCACGCATCCTCCTGGTATGCGGCCTCCGCCAATGTCAAATCCGTGCGGCCCTCGCTGGAAGGTGCGCTGGAAGCGGATGTCTGCGTCATCGGCGGCGGGTTTACCGGCATTTCCGCCGCCCTCGAACTCTCCGAACGCGGTTACTCCGTTATCGTGCTGGAGGGGGTGCGGGTCGGCTTCGGTGCCTCGGGCCGCAATGGTGGCCAGATCGTCAATGGCTACAGCCGCGACCTCGAAACAATCGCCAGTCGTTACGGTCATGAAAAGGCGGTGAAACTCGGGGAAATGTCGCTGGAAGGCGGCGCGATCATCCGCGAGCGCATCGCGAAATACGCCATCGATTGCGATCTCGTTGATGGCGGCTTTTTCGCTGCTTTTACGCCGAAACAGATCCGCGAGATGGAGGCTCACAACACCCATTGGGAAAAACACGGCCATGGCGGACTTGAGATGGTCGCTAAAGCCGATGTCGGAAAATACGTGCAGACCGACCGTTATGCTGGCGGCATGATTGACCGCTTCGGGGGCCACATCCATCCGCTCAATCTGGTGCAGGGGGAAGCGGCGGCGGCCGAAAGCCTCGGTGCGCGTATTTTTGAAAACTCGCGGGTCATTTCGCTGGAGCAGGGTGCGAACCCCGTTGTCCGCACGGCAACGGGCAGCGTGAAGGCGAAATATGTTCTCGTCTGCGGCAATGCCTATCTCGGTAAGCTGCTGCCGGAAATCGGTGACCGGATGATGCCGGTCTCAAGTCAGGTCATGGCGACAGAGCCGCTCGATGCCGATCTGATCGAGGAACTCCTGCCCGCCAATTATTGCGTCGAGGATGCCAATTACATTCTCGATTATTATCGCCGCACCTCCGACAATCGCCTGCTTTATGGCGGTGGCATCGGCTATGGCGGCAGCGACCCGGCGGACCTGACGGGCGTGATCCGTCCGAACATGCTGAAGACCTTCCCGCAACTGGAACAGACCAGGATAGATTTCGCCTGGAGCGGCAATTTCGCGCTGACACTGACGCGCATCCCGCATATGGGCAGGCTGTCGGATAACGTCTATTTTTCGCATGGTGATAGCGGCCACGGCGTCACCACCACGCATCTGCTCGGCAAGATACTGGGCGAGGTGGTTGCAGGCCACGCTGAGCGTTTCGATGTCTGGAGTTCCCTGCCGAACTACCCGTTCCCGGGCGGCAAGACCTTCCGTGTGCCGCTGACCGTGCTTGGCGCATGGTGGTACGGCATGCGCGACAGGCTCGGATTTTAAAACGTCACCGCTTGCAAACCGGAAAGCGCGTTTGCGGTGATATCCTCCGGCGTGGCGTCGATGCTGACGGTCACGACACCGGGTTCGCCGGTCGGCACTTCCAGCGTCGCAAGCTGGGTCTGGAGCAGCGAGAGCGGCATGAAGTGGCCCTTGCGCTCGCCCATGCGTCGGCTGAGAAGTTCCAGGCTGCCGTCCAGATAGACGAAAGCGAGCGAGCCACCTGCGGCTTTGCGAAGTCGGTCGCGATAGATTTTCTTGAGCGCCGAGCAGGAAACGACGACGCCGTTATTTTCACGGCCCTTGTGCAGTTCCGCGCCGATGAGATCGAGCCACGGCCAGCGGTCTTCGTCGGTCAGCGGAATGCCCTCCGACATTTTGTCGACATTGGATTTCGGGTGAAGCTTGTCGCCCTCAATGAAGGCAATGCCCAGTTTTTCCGCCAGTTCCTCTGCGACCGTGGACTTGCCAGAGCCGCTCACTCCCATCACGACGATTGCCTGTGTCACCCGAACCTCGAATGTTTCTGTTTCGACGGTCTGCCCCTAACATGTGCGGCGGGTGTCGGGAACATAAAAATGAGGCGCTTCCTGCCGCTAATGCCCTGTTTTCCGAGCTGCCACCCTTTCCAGCGCTGAAAAAGTAGCATGGATCAGGATCGCGAGAGCGGCGACGATCAAGCCGCCCTGGAGGATGAAGGCGAGATTGTTGGATTGCAAACCGGCGATGATGACTTCCCCGAGCGTTCGGGCGGCAACCGTGGAGCCGATGGTCGCGGTCGAAAGGCTGATGACCGCCGAAAGCCTGACGCCTGCGAGAATTGCTGGAAGGGCAAGCGGCAGTTCGACTTTGACAAGCCGTTGCCAGCCGGTCATGCCGCTGCCTCTGGCGGCATCCATCACGGCGGCGGGCAGGGTCGTCAGCCCGGTCAGCGTATTTTCGAAAACCGGCAGCAGCGCATAGAGAAACAACGCGATGAGCGTGGGTTTTTCGCCAAAACCGATCATCGGCACCGCCAGCGCCAGCACCGCCACCGGCGGAAAGGTCTGGCCGATATTGACGATGCTGCGTGACAGCGGCAGAAAATCCGCGCCGAACGGGCGGGTGACGAGAACCGCAAGAGCGCCCGCCACCAGAGTGGCCAGCCCCGTGGCGATCCCGACAATGGTCAGATGCGAAAGTGTCAGGGAAAACAGATTGGCCTGGACGTAGATCGCCGGCGCGTTGGCCTGCACGAGAGGGCGGAATACCGGCGTGAAGATTTGCGGCGCCGCGAGAAAGACGATCAGCGCCAGCACCAGAAGTCCGGGGGCGAAAAACGAAGCGGCGTTTTTCATGGGGTTCCGGCAGCACGCTGGAGGAGAACATCGCGCCGTACCCGGCCCGCCGGCTGACCATCGTCTTTGAGCACCGGCAAGGCATCGCAGCCCGCCCATAACATCGCCGACAGGGCGTCGCGCTGGCTGGTGTGCTCGTTCAGCGGTTCGCCTTCCGCATGTCCCGGCTCCACGATATCAGCGACGGACAGGACGGAAAGCAGCTTAAGCGCGCGCTCGTTTTCGCCGATCATGGTGCGGACGAAATCCGTTGCGGGTTTCAGCACTAGTTCCGCCGGCGGGCAGTCCTGAACGATACGGCCCTTGTCCATGACGGCGATGCGGTCCGCCAGGTGGAAGGCCTCGTCCATATCATGCGTGACGAGAACGATCGTGACGCCGAGCTTCTTCTGGATATCGAGAAGATCGTTCTGGGCCTTGGCACGGATAACCGGGTCCAGGGCGCCGAAAGGTTCGTCCATCAACAGGATGTTCGGTTCGGCCGCCAGCGCACGGGCCACGCCGACGCGCTGCTGCTGGCCGCCGGAAAGCTCATGCGGAAAGCGGTCGGCATAAAGCGCGGGATCAAGCTGGAAGAGATGCATCAGCGCATCGATTTTCGCATCGATGCGCTTGCGGTCCCAGCCGATCAGTTGCGGAACAGTTGCGATATTCTCCGCCACGGTGCGATGCGGAAACAGCCCATGGCCCTGAATGGCATAGCCGATCTGACGGCGCAGCTTGTAGCCCGGCATAGTGCTCACATCGTCTCCGTCGATGCGGATCGTGCCGGAGGTCGGCTCCACCAGTCGGTTTATCATGCGAAGCAGCGTAGTTTTTCCCGACCCGGAAGTGCCGACGATGACGGTGACGGTGCGGGGCGGGACGGTCAACGAGACTTGGTCGACCACGGTCGTATCGCCATACCGTTTTGTGATGGTGTCGATCTCGATCATGCTTTTTGCCTTCCGCCTGCGCTGAAGAGATTGCTGTCGATGAGGGCGTCGAGCGTGATCGCAGCGGCAAAGCCGAGCAGCACGGTCGGCACGGTGCCGAGCAGGACGAGGTCCATCGCCGTCTGCCCAATGCCCTGAAACACGAAAACACCAAATCCGCCGCCGCCGATCAGCGCCGCGATGGTCGCCAGCCCGATATTCTGCACCAAGACGATACGAATGCCGGTAAGAATGACCGGCATGGCCAGCGGAAACTCCACCCGCAGCAACCTTTGCACCGCCGTCATCCCAAGCCCACGCGCTGCTTCCCGCACCGCTTGCGAGACGCCGGAAAGGCCGACCACCGTATTGGAGACGACAGGCAGCAGCGAATAGAGAAACAGCGCCACGAAAGCGGGCGCCATACCGATGCCGGCGATGCCGATCTTCGCCGCGCCCGGCACGTTGGCCGCCATCCATCCGAGCGGCGCGATCAGAAGACCGAAAAGGGCGATGGAGGGAATGGTCTGGACGATGTTGAGAGCGTTCAGCACACCGGAGCGCAATCGCTCGACCTTGTAACAGAGAATGCCGAGTGGGATACCGGCCACGGTCGCCGCGACCAGCGAGCCGATGGCAAGCTCGACATGTCGGCGTGCCTCGGTCCAGAAGGTATCGGCCCGGCCGGTATATTCTTTGATGATGGAGAGATCGCCCCAGAGGCCGCTTGTCAGAACCGCTGCAAGCGCTGCCATGGCCATCAACAGCAGCAAAATCCGCAAGCCCGGCTTCGGCTGGAGGCGGGCGATACAATCCGTGGCGAGTAAGGCCAGCCCCGCAAACATCAGCCAGAAACCGCTCGCCGGCGAAACGCGCGCAAAGCCGTTACCATCGGGTGTCAGGGCAGACGCCGCCTGCCCGACGAAGATTGCCAGCGCCGCAAGGCTCGCCAGCGCGGCTGCGAGTTTCAGGCGCGCCGGAAAGCGGAAAAAGGCGACGAAGGCAGCGAGGAGGATGATCGCGACGAGGATGGTCGCGGCAGAAGCTGGAAGGGCTTCGAAGATCGTCCGGGTTTCGCCCTGAACGATCCGGTTGGCGCGCAATGTCATGAAGGGAGACGCGAAAAGCGCGTAGAGAAGCAGGCACGAAATCAGCACGCCCACCTTGTCAGGCCATTTCGTCAAATTTCGCTCCCTCTGGACCATGGATACGGCGGGATAACGAAACCGCGCGTGGTTTCCGCTATCCCGCTCGTTAGAGGCAATTACTTAAGGAAACCGTTCTTCGTCAGGAAGTCGGTCGCGACGGTCTTGGCCTGTTCGCCGCCCACTTGTACGCGGGCGTTCAAGTCCTGCAAGGTCGCCAGATCCAGCTTTTCAAACACGGGTTTCAGCAATTCTTCGATATTGGGGTGCTTTTTCAGAACCTCTTCGCGGATGATCGGCGCTGGCTGGTAGACGGGCTGCACATGCTTGTCGTCCTCAAGCACCACAAGACCGGAGGGGGCGATGCCGCCATCGGTGCCATAGACCATGGCGGCATTGGCATTGTTCGTCTGATTGGCGGCGGCGGCGATCGTGGCGGCGGTATCGCCGCCGGAAAGCGTGATCAACTGGTCCGGTTTCATGGTGAAGCCGTAAGTGGTCTGAAATGCCGGCAAGGCGGCGGCGGAGTTGACGAATTCCGAGGATGCGGCAAGAACCACCTCACCGCCACCGGCGATATATTTGCCGAAGTCCGAAAGCGTCTTCAGATTGTTTTTGTCGGCAACATCTTTGCGCAGCGCGATCGCCCAGGTGTTGTTTGCCGGTGATGGTGCCAGCCAGACGATCTTGTTGACGTCGTAATCGAGCGTTTTGGCTTCCTCATAACCCTTGGCGGCATCCTTCCAGAGCGGGTCGTCCGCCTTGGAGAAAAAGAAGGCGGCATTGCCGGTATATTCCGGATAGATGTCGATCTCGCCCGCCGTGATCGCCTTTCTGACGACCGGCGTTGCGCCGAGCTGGATGCGATCCGTTGTCTCGATATTGTTCTGTTTCAGAACGGCGAGGATGATGTTGCCGAGAACGCCGCCTTCCGTGTCGATTTTCGACGAGACGACCACCTGCGCCTGGGCAATGGAGCCAAAAAGTGCAAGCGCAAGTCCGGCGCCCGTCAACGTCATCAAGCGGTTCATGAAAGTTCCTCCGGTGGGTCAGCCTGCCAAACAGGTGAAAAGTCGCCGCCGCAATTGCGGCCAAGCCGTAACGGCCCGGAGGAAAAATGGTTGCAAGGAAGGCCGCATTTTTATGTGCGTGGCTCAGGCTGCTGACCCCTCGCTATGTTTCGCCGTCTTGCTTGCGCGCGCCTTTGCCCATGACGAGCGGCATGAGAACCGACAGAAACAGGAGCCTGAGGACGTGATGCGAGCCGACATAGGCGGTATCGGCATGCATCATCACGGCCATGGCCGCCATGGTTTCAAGACCGCCCGGCGAATAGGCGATCATGACGGCATTGAGCGGAACACCGGTGATGTTGGAAATCATCCAGGCGATGCTTCCGGCAATCAGCATGACGGCGATGGTGACAACGAAACCCGCCAGAAAGCCTTTCCGCACATCCATCAGCGACACATTCGAAAAGCGCGTGCCGATGAGACAGCCGATCAGCACATAGACCGGCAGGCTGAGCCAGGTCGGAACGCCGCCCTCGGTCAAGCCGGTAATGTGGGTGCCGATGGAAACGGCGACGCCGCCGAGCAGCAATGCTGCCGGAAATTTCCATCGCAGGAAGAGCCATCCCATCGCAAGCGACGCGCCGATGGTCAGCGCCAGTGTGAACAGGCCCATAGGCGGGTTGACGATGAGCGGTTCCGTGCTGACCAGATCGAAATATTCGACGATCAGCGGCACGGAAAGCGTCAACGCCAGCACCCGCACGCTTTGCACGATGCTGACGGTCGCAAGGTCGCTTTTGGTCTCGGCGCCGAGGCTGATGATATAGCTGAGGTGCCCAGGTGAAGCGCCCAGCATCGCCGTCGTCCGGTCGTATCCAAAGCCGTAATGCAGGATCCAGTAGGCGACATAGAGCATGATGACGACGGCGGCGAGCACGACGACGAAGCTCAGGGGCCACGTCTTTGCGGCATCGATCACCGAGGGCGTCACGCTCGTTCCCATCGAAATGCCGACGACGACAAAACAGGCATTGCGGATAGAGGCCGGAATTCCAAGTTTTGCGCCGGCCAGCCCCGTGATCGTTACGGCGAGCGCCGGACCGGAAAGAAAGGGTGCGGGAATATCGAGCAGGCTGGCAAGCAGCGCACCCATGCTGCCGACGAGTGCGGTAAGCGCAAATGTGTGGAATTCAGGCTTGATGATCATTGCGACGCTGGCTGATTGCTTCAAAAAAGCTCGCGACCAAATGCGCCGCTTCGTCGCGCGACGTCAACACGCGAGGCCAAAAATATTGCATTTCAGGAGTATTCCATAAAAGAAAAGCCCGTGACCTGCGGACACGGGCTATGGCAATTGCCGGTTGGGCAATGGGCCGATCAGGCGGCCGGAAGGGCGACGATCTTCGGCATTTCCGTGTCGATGCCGAGCAGGAAGTTGATCTGGGGCCGCGCCTTGACGAGATCGTCGATCGAATAGTCCGCCAGCACATCGAAGAAGGCATTAAGCGCCTTGCGAAGCGCCGTGTTCAGGCCGCAGCTGTCCACGAGCGGACATTCGACAGCGCCGTCTTCGAAACATTCGGCCATGGCAAAGCTGTCTTCGGTGACCTTCACCACGTCGAACAGGCTGATCTTCTCGGCAGGCTTGCCAAGCCGCACGCCGCCATTGCGGCCGCGCACGGTTTCCACCAGGCCGGCCTTGTTGAGCGGTTGCAGAATTTTGAAAAGGAACAGCTCAGAGACGCCGTAAGCCCTGGCAATCTCCGGAATGCGGCTCAACTTGCCTTGGTTTGCGGCGCAATACATCAACATGCGAACCGCATAGTTGGTCTGTTTGGTCAAACGCATGCTGGTCTCCTAACTCTCAATGTGGAGTTATATAGTCTCTTTTTCAGTTTAGAACAATTCCAGAAACCGAAAAAACTGGTGTCCATCAGATATTTCTCAAACAGCCTTGTTGACCGTTCTGATGATTCATGAACAAACAAGTCAAGAATTTGAATGTAATGGAGACATTCGTAATGGCAAGCTTGAAATCCTGTTTTTCCGCTGCCGTTTTTTCGGGCCTGACGATCCTCTCGGCCGCGCCCGCCGCTTTTGCGGATGGTGAGGTGAACGTCTATTCCTACCGGCAGCCTGAATTGATCCAGCCGCTGCTCGATGCCTTCACCAAAGAAACGGGCATAGAGGCCAACGTTCTTTTCCTCGACAAGGGGCTGGTGGAGCGCATTCAGGCCGAGGGCGTCAATTCGCCGGCCGACGTGCTGCTGACGGTCGATATCGCCCGGCTTGTCGAGGCGAAAGAAGGCGGCGTCACGCAGCCGGTGCTGAACGATCCCGTTATTGAAAAGGATATCCCTGCCAATCTGCGCGATCCGCAGGGCGAGTGGTTCGGCCTGACGACGCGCGGCCGTGTGGTCTATGCCTCGAAGGAACGGGTAACCCAAAAGGACATCACCTATGAGGAGCTTGCCGACCCGAAATGGAAGGGCAAGATTTGCATTCGCGACGGCCAGCACTCCTACAATATCGCGCTGATCGCCTCGATGATCGCCCATCATGGCGTCGATTATACCCGGACATGGCTGACCGGCCTCAAGAACAATCTGGCTCGCAAGCCTGATGGAACGGATCGCAGTCAGGCGAAATCGATCTTTTCCGGCGAATGCGATATCGCGCTCGGCAATACCTATTATGTCGGCCTGATGCTGACAAACGACCGTGAGCCGGAAGAACAGGAATGGGCTGGGTCGGTGCGGGTGATCTTCCCCAATGCGGGCGATCGTGGCACGCATGTGAATATTTCCGGCATGGCGCTCACGAAATACGCACCCAACAAGGACAATGCGCTGAAGCTGATGGAATTCCTGGCATCGCGCGAGGCGCAGGAAATCTACGCCAAGCAGGTCTTTGAATATCCGGTGCTGTCCGGCGCGGAGCCTTCCGATGTCGTCAAGGGTTTCGGCCCCATCAATCCCGACAAGCTGCCGCTGACGGATATTGCTGCCCATCGCAAGCAGGCATCCGAACTGGTGGATGAAGTCGGTTTCAACGACGGCCCGACCAACTGACGGCTTTCTCTACAAGGGTCAGGGTACCGGCGGGTCAGTTGCCCGCCGGCTTGTTGTTCAAAGACGCACCGCTTATTTCATCGTCGGCATGACGAATTCGGCGCCCGACTTGATGCCGGACGGCCAGCGCGAGGTGATCGTCTTGGTCTTCGTCCAGAACTTGATCGAATCCGTTCCGTGCTGGTTGAGGTCGCCGAAGCTCGAGGCCTTCCAGCCGCCGAAGGAATGGTAGGCGAGCGGAACCGGGATCGGAACGTTGATGCCGATCATGCCGATGTTGATGCGGCTGGCGAAGTCGCGGGCCGCGTCGCCGTCACGGGTGTAGATCGCGACGCCGTTGCCGTATTCGTGCTTCATCGGCAGTTCGAGCGCGTCTTCGTAATTCTTGGCGCGAACGACGGAGAGAACCGGTCCGAAGATTTCCGTCTTGTAGATGTCCATATCAGGGGTGACGTGGTCAAACAGGCAGCCGCCGACGAAATAGCCGTCTTCATAGCCCTGCAGCTTGAAGTCGCGGCCGTCGACCAGAAGCTTTGCACCCTGTTCGATACCGCTGTCGATCAGTGCCTTGACGCGCGTCTGCGCCTCCTTGGTGACGAGCGGGCCCATATCGGCCTTGTCATCGGTGTAGGGGCCGATTCTCAGGCTTTCGATCTGCGGGATAAGCTTTTCAACGAGACGGTTGGCCGTCTCTTCGCCAACCGGAACCGCAACGGAAACGGCCATGCAGCGCTCGCCTGCCGAACCGTAACCTGCGCCCATCAATGCGTTTACCGCCTGATCGAGATCGGCATCCGGCATGATGATCATGTGGTTCTTCGCGCCGCCGAAGCACTGCGCGCGCTTGCCGTTCATGGCGGCTGTGCCGTAGACGTAGCGGGCAATCGGCGTCGAGCCGACGAAGGAGACCGCGCCGATATCCGGGTCGGTCAGGATGGCGTCGACGGCACCCTTGTCGCCGTTGACGACGTTGAGGATACCGGCGGGAAGACCGGCTTCGATCATCAGTTCAGCAAGGCGGATCGGCAGCGACGGATCGCGCTCGGAGGGCTTCAGGATGAAGGCGTTGCCGCAGGCGATCGCCGGCGCGAACATCCACATCGGGATCATGCCGGGGAAGTTGAACGGCGTGATGCCCGCGCCGATACCGACCGGCTGGCGGATAGAATACATGTCGATGGCCGGACCCGCGCCCTCGGTGAACTCACCCTTTTGCAGATGCGGAATGCCGCAGACGAATTCGCAGACTTCGAGGCCGCGCACGATGTCGCCCTTGGAATCTTCGACGGTCTTGCCGTGCTCAGTCGAGAGAAGCGTCGCCAGCTCGGTCAGGTCCCGGTTCAGAAGTTCGACGAACTTGAAGAACACGCGGGCGCGGCGCTGCGGGTTGGTGGCAGCCCACTTCGGCTGTGCAGCCTTGGCACTTTCGACCGCGGCGCGCAGCTCGGCATCGCTTGCAAGTGCGACGGTTGCCTGCACTTCGCCCGTGGCCGGGTTGTAGACATTGGATGTGCGGCCGCTGGTGCCGGGCACATGCTTGCCGTTAATGAAATGACCGATTTCCTTCATGGGTGTTCCTCCAGAATGTGATAGCGCAGCATTACCTTTCGATTTGCACAAATCAATCGCCTGAAATAAGCATCCATTGTGCAGAAATAGATACAATGAGGCCGCCATGAACTGGGATGATGTGCGTTTGTTCTTAAGCGTGGCACGAAGCGGGCAATTTCTGTCGGCGGCTCGAAAGCTCGGCGTCAACCATGCCACCCTCAGCCGGCGGGTTTCCGCGTTGGAAGCCGCCATCGGCACACAGCTGTTTTTGCGAAGCACCAATGGCTGTGAACTGACGGAGGAAGGCCAGCGTCTTCTCGAGGGGGCCGAGCGCATGGAAACCGAAATGCTGAATGCGCAGGCAAATCTCGGGCGTGTCGATACGGCGGTTGCCGGAACGGTGCGCATCGGCGCGCCGGATGGTCTCGGCGTTTCCTTTCTTGCGCCACGGCTGGGCCGGCTGACCGCGCGCTATCCCGACCTGAAGATCCAGCTCGTGCCGGTACCGCGCTCCTTTTCCCTGTCACAGCGCGAGGCCGATATCGCCATCACCATCGAGCGGCCGGAACAGGGCAGGCTGATGTTTTCAAAGCTCACCGATTATTCGCTCGGGCTTTATGCCTCGGCGGAGTATCTGGCCGAATACGGAACGCCGACGGATGTCGAAGCGCTGAAGCGCCATCGCAGGATCGGTTACGTGGAGGATCTGATCTTCTCCCCCTCGCTTAATTACACCGGCGAGATCATGCGCGACTGGGATGCCGCCTTTGAAATATCCAGCGCCACCGGCCAGACCGAGGCGGTGCGCTCCGGTGCCGGCATCGGCATCCTGCACAATTACATCGCCGGGCAATATCCCGAACTTCTGCGGATCATGCCGCAAATGAGCATAAGCCGGTCCTATTGGACGGCCTATCATGAATCCGCACGCCAATTGGTTCGTGTCCGCACGGTGGTCGATTTTCTTCAGGAACTGGTTGCCGAAGAAAGGCGAATGTTCACATGACATCCGCATTGGTCGATTTATTAGTACTATTAATGCGCGAGTCCTGCGGCTCCGGGCTTGACAAGGTATGGTTGGCTGAACGACCAATGCAGCCATTGGGAGAAATCGGAATCTGACATGTCGAATATGATAAGAAAGCTTTCGCCGACCGGCCTTGGCGTGGCCGTCATGCTGCTTGGAATGCTGCTTTTCGCGTTGAACGACGCCATGGGAAAATGGCTCGTATCGACCTATAGCCAGGGTCAGGTGATCCTCATCCGAAGCGCTGCGGCTCTTGTCATCCTCGTTCCCATCGTCTGGAGAGCCGGTCTCTCCGGCCTCGTGAAAATCGAGCGGCCATCTCTTCAGGTGGCGCGCGTATTCTTCTCCACAGCCGAGCTTTTCTGCTTTTATTTCGCGGTCGCGAGCCTGCCCCTGGCCGACGTCATGACCTACTGGCTGGCAGCGCCGATCTACGTGGCGGCGCTCTCGCCGTTTCTGCTCGGCGAAAAGGTCGGCTGGCGTCGCTGGACGGCCATTGCCATCGGTTTTGTCGGCGTTCTCATCGCGCTGAGGCCAAGTTCGGCAAGCCTCACCTCCGCCGCACTGTTCTCCATTGTCGGCAGCGCCGCATTCGCCTTCATGATGTTGTCCGGGCGCCAGCTGCGCAACACGCCCGATACGGTGCTCGCCTTCTGGCAGATCATCGGCGCCGCACTTGCGGGCATTGTTGCGGTGTTCCTGACGCCGTCGGGCTGGTTGCCGGTCCAGTCCGGCTTCGATCTGGCGTTCCTCGGCCTGCTCGGCGTGGTCGCCATGGCGGCGCATGTGCTGGTCAACCGGGCTCTGAAGCTCGCAGATGCCGCCACCGTCGCGCCGCTGCAATATACATTGCTGCTCTGGGCCGTGATCTTCGGCTGGCTGTTCTTCGGCGATGTGCCGCAGAGTAGTATCGTCGTCGGTGCGGGTCTGATCGTTCTTTCCGGGCTTTATATTTTCTTCCGCGAAAATACCCTCAAACGACGCCAGGGAACTGCCGAAAACCTGGCTGCGGAACAGGTCTGATCCGTTTTACCAGACGCAGACACAATCACGGGACTTGACGAAGAGGTGATCTTCGGGGAGTAAGAGGGGGTCCTGCGATCATATGTCTCGCAAGGACAGAGGAAACAAAGGTGCCGGGCCCCTCTGGCGAGAGTTTTACGGCGCTCTCGCGATGTCGGTACCGCCTGCAAAAATTGGCCGGCGGATTAAAAACTATGAAAAACCTGAATGTGCTTCGCGCGCGTGCTTTCTGCGTGCGGCCCGACGCCCTGCGTCGTTCCGCTATCGTCTTCGTGACCGGAGGTGACCGGACATGAGCACCGCCCAGAAAACCACGCTTTCCTACTTCAAGTGGGCTTTTATCGTCACCATCATCGGTCTCATTCTCGGCGGTTATCTCGGCTGGGAAATGACCGGAACGGTCAGTGGCACAGCCACGATCTTCTTCATCTGCGCGGTGCTTGCCGTGCTGGAAATCTCGCTTTCCTTCGACAACGCCATCGTCAATGCCAACAAGCTGAAAGAGATGACGCCGGTCTGGCAACATCGCTTCCTGACCTGGGGTATCCTGATTGCCGTTTTCGGCATGCGTATCGTTTTCCCGCTGCTGATCGTGGTCGTTGCCGCCAATGTCGGCCCCTGGACGGCGCTCGTCATGGCCGCCACGCAGCCGGAACGTTATGCCGAAATCATGCGTGACGCCCATCTGCCGATCGCTGCTTTCGGCGGCACCTTCCTGATGATGGTTGGCCTGAACTTCTTCTTCGACCATGAGAAGGACGTACATTGGGTGCGCTGGATCGAGGAAAAGGCTGCGATCTATTCCTCCGTCAAGGGCATCGAGATCGCCTTCGTGCTGGTCGTCATGCTGGTCTTCTCCCGCATCATCGGTGCGAGCGACGATCCGGCACTTGGTCCGGTCGCGGCCAACACCTTCTTCCATTCGGCGATCTGGGGTCTTTTGACCTTCCTGCTGGTGGAAGTCGTCGGCGGCATTCTCGATCGTAGCCAGGAAGTGCTGGAAGGTGCTGCAAAGGGCGGCTTCGGCGCGTTTCTCTATCTCGAAGTGCTGGATGCCAGCTTCTCCTTCGATGGTGTGATCGGCGCTTTTGCACTCACCCAGAACCTGTTCATCATCGCCATCGGCCTCGGTATCGGCGCCATGTATGTGCGCTCGATGACGATCATGCTGGTCGAAAAGGGGACGCTTGCCGAATATCGCTATCTGGAGCACGGCGCTTTCTACGCGATCCTCATCCTGTCCGTCATCATGTACGTGCAGACGATGTTCCACATACCGGAGGTCATCACCGGCCTTGGCGGTGCGGCGCTGATCGGCATCTCGCTCTGGTCGTCGATCCGTTATAACCGCAAGCAAAATGCCGATGCGGTCGATGCCACACGCGGCGCGGAAATCTGATCCGCAACGATCCTTGCCTTCCGCTGTTGTGGCGGAAGGCGGTTTTTAAGCACTGAATTGCTGATTGCCTGTTTTTATTGCTGTTTCCGTCTTGCGGAAAATTTGGCCACAAAGCCGGAATCATACTCTAAGCAACTGTTTTTGCTCATATTTGTGCGCCGCAATAAAACTGGCACACTTCCTGCATGTTATGTTGCAAGTCCAGAGGGGACGTTGAAAGCCCGGAAACCGGGTCGAGAAACACCGCCGCGCCGCGCGATCTTTTATGGTCTGCGATAGCGCGGCGGTTTTCGTTTGTGCGGTATGGTTCTTGAGTTTTCCGTTCTGTTGAATGAAAACGGTAGGATAACAACTGGAAGGTTTACCGGTTTGCCTGCAGAACTTTCGCCTACGGAGGCCTTGGGGCTTTGGCATCGCGTGTCCACGGTACAGGTAATTGCCGATGCGCCGGATTTGACCTTGCGTCAGACCGCGATCCTGCTGCAGATTTATCTCGTGCCGCCACCGCATACCGTCAGGGGCCTCGCCGCAATGCTGGGCGTGACCAAACCGGTCATCACCCGCGCACTCGACAGTCTCGGCGCGCTCGGGCTGGTTGACAGGATGCGGGACGAGCGGGACAAGCGTAATGTCGTGATAAAACGCACGGTCGCAGGTGCGCTCTATCTGGAAAAATTCGGCGATCTGATTATTGATCAGGCGCGCAAGATCTAACCTCTGGATGTGAAACCATGATGCTCGACCGCCGCCTGAATGTCTTCCGCTCCGATCTGGCTGATGAGAAACTGCAGGGCGTGGTTCAGGCCGAGCGTTTCGTCAGCGGCACGCCCGCGCAAATCGCGATACCCGTTATTGGCCTTCGCCCCACGCCCGATCTTGCCACCGGCATCGATACGGAGCTTCTGTTTGGTGAAACCGTGCGTGTCTTCGATAGGGCGGATGACTGGGCATGGGTGCAGGCGGATGCGGATGGCTATGCCGGCTATGTGCCGGAGACGGCGATCGGCGATGTGGTTGCCGCCACCCATCGGGTGACTGTGCCGCGCACCTTCCTCTATCCTTCCGCCGAACTGCGCAAGCCGCCGGTCACTACCCTTTCCATGGGTAGCCTGATCCGGATTGTCGGTGAGGCGGAGACGCGCGGCACCCGTTATCTGCTGACCGAAAAAGGCGAAGGCATCATTGCCTCTCATTGCCGTGCGGTCGAGGATGCTCTTGAAGAGGACTATGTTGCGGTGGCGTTGCGCTTTATTGAAACGCCCTATCTCTGGGGCGGGCGCTCCGGCTTCGGCATCGATTGTTCGGGCCTGGTACAACTCTCCATGGCGATGACGGGCCGGCGGGTTCTGCGCGATACCGACATGCAGGTGAAATCGCTCGGTGTGGAAATAGAGCGTGACGAATTGAAGCGTGGCGATCTTGTGTTCTGGAAGGGCCATGTCGGCCTCATGGAAAACGAAGAAACGCTGCTGCACGCCAATGGCCACACGATGAATGTCGCGCGCGAAAATCTCGATGCGGCCATAGAGCGTATCGGCTGGCTTTATGAAAAGCCGACGGCTTTCCGGCGTCTCGAAGGCTGAGAAGACTGCTCTCACGAAATTGTGCCTGCCCCGCCCTTTGTACGACCGCCACCGAGAGCCTACATCGGGTAAATGATGGTACGGGACCGGCATCGATGAAGACAAAGACGGCGACACGATTGGCAGCTATCCTGGCAGCGGTTCTACTGAGCGCTTCTGCGGAGGCGCAGACCGTTTTTCAGAACGGTTTTGCCCCGGCGCCTGACGCCTATGCGAACCTGCCAGGCGTCAAGGACCCGCGAACGCTGCAACCCAAGGTCCGCTACAACTGTCATAGCGAACTTGGTACGACCGGCTATTCACGAGGTCCCCACCGGGATGTTTTCGGCAGCCGCGGGCTTCCCGTTCAGGGTTACCGGTGCACCGATGAAAACGGCGTTTCCAGCTTCGGCGGCAGAAATCCGGTCTCCAAGGATTGGTATCCCGGCATCAATCCCGTTGATCCGACCTTCTGAAGTAATATGACTTAAAGCGGCGTTTGCGCCGCCCGCACTCTGGACTTGTCGTCGCTTTTTCAGATAAATCTTTGACATGACAGGTTGATACCTGTCGAGGCGCGGGGTGACGTCGGCCCTGCCGATGTTACGGCCGATGTTAGGGAATGCGAGCATGACGAAGACCGATATAGCAACCCGTGTCCACAATCACACCTGGAAGCTCGATCCGATCGTCCGCAGCCTGATCGATACGGATTTCTACAAGCTTTTGATGTTGCAGATGATCTGGAAGCTCTATCCGGAAGTCGACGCGACATTTTCTCTTATCAATCGCACCAAGACGGTGCGGCTAGCGGAAGAGATCGACGAGATGGAACTGCGCGAGCAGCTCGATCACGCACGCACCTTGCGCCTCTCCAAGAAGGAGAACATCTGGCTTGCGGGCAACACCTTTTATGGCCGCTCACAGATATTCGAGCCGGAATTCCTCTCTTGGCTTTCGAGCTATCAATTGCCGGAATATGAGCTTTTCAAGCGCGACGGGCAGTATGAGCTGAATTTCCATGGTCGCTGGATGGACACCACGCTCTGGGAGATTCCGGCGCTTGCAATCATAAACGAGCTGCGTTCGCGCAGCGCCATGCGCTCGCTCGGTTATTTCACGCTGGATGTTCTCTATGCCCGCGCCAAGGCCAAGATGTGGGAAAAGGTTGAGCGGCTGCGGGAACTGCCGGGTCTGCGCATTTCCGATTTCGGCACCCGCCGCCGCCACAGCTTCCTGTGGCAGCGCTGGTGCGTCGAGGCTCTGAAAGAAGGCATCGGGCCTGCCTTTACCGGCACGAGCAACGTCCTTCTCGCGATGGATTCCGATCTCGAAGCCGTCGGTACCAATGCACATGAATTGCCGATGGTGGTTGCAGCGCTCGCCCAGACGAATGAGGAGCTGGCCGCAGCGCCCTATCAGGTTCTGAAGGACTGGAACCGGCTTTACGGCGGTAATCTGCTGATCGTGCTGCCCGATGCCTTTGGCACGGCGGCTTTTCTGCGCAACGCACCGGAATGGGTGGCGGACTGGACGGGCTTCCGTCCCGACAGCGCGCCGCCGATCGAAGGCGGGGAAAAGATCATCGACTGGTGGCAGAAGATGGGCCGTGACCCCCGTAAGAAGATGCTGATCTTCTCCGATGGTCTCGATGTCGATGCCATCGTCGACACCTACCGGCATTTCGAAGGCCGGGTGCGCATGAGCTTTGGCTGGGGCACCAATCTGACGAATGATTTTGCCGGATGCGCGCCGAAGACCATCGCCAGCCTCAAACCGATCTCCATCGTCTGCAAGGTCAGCGATGCCAATGGCCGGCCGGCGGTGAAACTCTCCGACAATCCGCAAAAAGCGACGGGTGAGCCGGCCGAAGTGGAGCGCTATCTGAAGTTCTTCGGCGAGGAAGACCTCAAGGAGCAGAAGGTTCTGGTTTGAGAGAAATGGAAGCGTTTCCCGTGAGGGGAAACGCTCCGTGGCAGTTCCGCTAAGAAACCATTTCTCGCTTTTTCACTTTACGAAGTGATGCGCGATGTAATGGAAGAGCGCGCGGATGCCCTGGGCTTCTCCGCCGATGGAGGAGTGATGCCTCTCGCTCAAGGACCAGCCGTAAATATCGAAATGCGCCCATTTTTTCGTGTTGGTGACGAAACGCTTGAGGAACAGGGCGGCGGTGATCGATCCGGCCATGCCGCCGGAAGGTGCATTGGTGATATCGGCGGCGCGTGAGCGAATATCCTTATCGTATCCCATGTAAAGCGGCATGCGCCACAACGGATCGTCGGTATCGATGCTGGCTTCGGCGATGTCATGGGCCAGATCGCTGTCATCGGTGTAGAACGGCGGCAGGTCCGGGCCGAGAGCGACACGGGCAGCACCCGTCAGCGTCGCCATGTCGATCATCAGGTCCGGCGCATCCTCATCGGCATAGGCCAGCGCATCGGCCAGAACGAGACGGCCTTCAGCATCCGTATTGTCGATCTGTACCGTCAGCCCCTTGCGGCTCTTGTAGATATCGCCGGGACGGAAGGCGTTGGCGGAAATGGAGTTTTCGACGGCGGGCACGAGGACGCGAAGATCGACCGGCAGCTTCGCATCCATGATCATCAACGCCAGACCGAGGACATTGGCCGCACCCCCCATATCCTTCTTCATCAGCGCCATGGAGGCGGCTGGCTTGATATCGAGACCGCCGGTATCGAAGCAGACGCCCTTACCGATGAGGGTCAGGCGCGGATTACCCTTCTTGCCCCAGTTCATCTCCAGAAGGCGCGGCGCGCTTTCGCTGGCGCGGCCGACGGCGTGGATGAGCGGGAAGTTTTCCTTCAGTAGGTCGTCGCCGGTAATGACGCTCACCTTTGCCTTGTAGTGGGCGGCAAGGCTGCGGAACGCGATTTCAAGCTCGTCCGGCCCCATGTCGTTGGCCGGGACATTGATGAGGTCGCGTGCAAGGAAGACGCCGGCCAGGACGCGTTTGATCTCGCCATCTTCGGCATCCTGCGGAATGAGAAGCTTTGCCCCGCTGGTTTTGGTGGTCTTGTATTTGTCGAAGCGGTAGCTGCCGAGGCCGAAACCGAGCGCCAGACGATTGGCCGTCAATGGTGCGGTTTCGATATGCCACTCGCCTTCGGGCAGTTCGCGGGCCAGTTTCCCGGTGATGAACGGGATTTCGGACGGATTGCCGCCGAGGCCGAGAAGAACCCCGCCCAGCGAACCATCGGAGGAGGGAACGAGCAATACGGCGCCCGCCTCTGCCTTGAAGCCCGCTTTTTTCGCCCAGTCCAGAGCAACAGGATCGATGGCGCCCTGTTCGATATGGGCTGGCGTGACGGCGAAAACCGGCAGGGTGCTGCCGGCCTTGGAGCTGAAAGGGGTCGGGCGTTCGATGAACTGATAGGGCGCCATGGTCTGCTTTCGTAACTGTCGAGAATCGGTGCGATTAACGCTCTGTTAGGGTTAACAGATTATTGCTTAAGCGAAAGTTGCGTCATGTGAGTCTGTCGTATGTCGGGCGCAAGATCGATAATTCTTGGGCGGGGGCGCTGCCATGACTGCATTTTCTTTGAGAGAGACGGGTCGGGCAGGATTGCTGCGGGGAGCATGTCTCGCGGCGCTGGTTCTAACCGTTTCCGGCTGCGCGAGCACCAACAAGCCGGATCGCATGTCGACCGGCTCCATTCCCGCTGCCACGCGCTCCTATGACCACATGAACATGGATCAGCTGCGGCAGGCGGAAGAGACGGCGGGCAAAGCCTATGAACGTAGACCCAAGGACAGGTCCGTCGGCATGAACTATGCCAACGTGCTGATGATGACCGGCAAGAACACGCAGGCGCTCGCGGTGATGCAGCAGATCGCCATCGCCAATCCGGCCGACCGTGAAGTCCTTGCCGCCTATGGCAAGGCGCAGGCAGCGTCAGGCCAGCTCGAACAGGCCCTTTCGACCATCCAGAGAGCGCAGACACCCGACCGTCCCGACTGGCGCCTTTATTCCGCCGAAGGCGCCGTGCTCGACCAGCTTGGACGGTCGAACGAGGCGCGCACCAAATACCGGCAGGCGCTTGATCTCAAGCCGAACGATCCGAGCGTGCTTTCGAACCTTGGAATGTCCTACGTCCTGTCGAGCGATCCCCGTACCGCCGAAACATATCTGCAATCGGCCATCGCCCAGCCTGGCGCCGACAGCCGCGTCCGCCAGAACCTTGCACTCGTGGTGGGTCTCCAGGGACGCTTCGCCGAAGCCGAACGCATCGCGGTTCAGGAACTCTCGCCACAGCAGGCGCAGGCAAATCTCGGTTATCTGCGTGCAATGCTTTCGCAGCAGAATTCCTGGCAGCAACTGGCGAAGAAAGACAAAAAGCCGGCAGGCTGATGAGTTTTTAGATGTCCCCCATCAATGCCGGCACGCGGATAAATTATTCACAGTTCCGCTTCGCGTTGCGCTGCCGCCTGAAATGCCGGCGCGTTTCCTGTGTCAGAACGTATCGGCAACGCGAATCCCGGCCGGCCCAAGAATGACCGCGATGAGCACCGGCAGGAAAAATATTATCATCGGCACTGTCAGTTTCGGCGGCAGGGCGGCGGCCTTCTTTTCAGCCTCGTTCATCCGCTCGTCGCGACCTTCCTGCGCGAGAACACGCAGCGCCTGAGCCAGCGGCGTGCCGTATCTTTCCGCCTGGATAAGCGCCTGTACCACGCTTTTGACGCCATCCAGCTGGGTACGCATGCCAAAATTCTCAAGGGCGATGCGCCGGTCCTGAAGGAAGGACAGTTCCGCTGTCGTCAGCATCATTTCCTCCGCCAGTTCGGGTGACTGCTCGCCCATCTCTTCCGCCACGCGACGCATGGCAGCCTCCATGGACACGCCTGATTCGATGCAGATCAGCATCAGGTCCAGCGCATCCGGCCACGCCCGCTTGATTGACGCCTGCCGCTTGTTCATGCGGTTCGAAACATAGATATTGGGTGCATAGAAACCCAGATAGCCGAAAATAAGCACCGCCATCAGCCGGACGACGAAAGCCTTGTCCGCGAGGTTTCCAAGAACGAAGACCCAGGTAAAGGCCACAACAAGAAAAACGAACGGCAACAGGAACCGGGCGGCAAGAAACGTGTTGAGTGCGTTTTGTGAACGAAAACCCGCTGCGCGCAGCTTGTTCATCGTGTTCTTGTCAGCAAGTGCTTCCTGGAGGTTGAATTTCTCGACGATACGGCGTGCGGATTTGTTGTTGTTGCCACGCAGGGAAGCCTTACCGTCTCTGGTGGCGGTGGCCAGACGTTCGCGCTCGCGGCTGCGAATGAGATCGCGCTCCGATGACACGGCTTTCATGCGCTTGGCGAAGTCTTTTCGCTCGAAGAACGGCATGATGAGCGTATAGAGGGTCGCAAAAACCGCAAGCGTGACGAGAATGGCGATGATCGTCTGCGGGTCCGTCAGGCTGGAAAAGAAGCTTCCTGTCATGGTCGTGCCCTCATATGTCGAAATTGATCATTTGGCGCATGATGAAGATCCCGATCAGCATCCATAACCCCGACGCGCCCAGAATGATGTGCCCGCGTATGTCGGTGAAGAGCACCGACAGATAGTCGGGCGAGGTGAAGTGGACCAGCATCATGACGATGAAAGGCAGTGCGCCAATGATAACGGCTGAGGCCTTCGCCTCCATCGACAGCGCGTTGACTTTCGCACGCATTTTCCTGCGGTCACGCAGGACTTTCGACAAGTTGGACAGTGCTTCCGAAAGGTTGCCGCCCGCCTGCGCCTGAATATTGATGACGGTGCTGAAGAAACTCACTTCGAAAAGCGGCATGGTCAGCATCATGCGCTCGATGCCCTGAGGAATGCCGATCCCGACCTGTTGTGCATCGACGACACGCTGAAACTCCGATTTCACCGGTTCCTGGCCGTCCGATGCGATCAGTCGCACGGCGTCGTTCAGCGGCAATCCGGATTTGATCGACCGGCACATGACATCCAGCGCATTGGGAAATTCCTCGAGGAATTTTTTCTGCCGTCGCTTGAGTATAAACGCCAAAACCCATCGCGGCAGTCCCAACGCCACGACGGCTCCTATGAGCAGAGCGATAAGCAACGACAGGCCATAAAGAAGCGCGATGAGAATGGAGAAGGCGGCCGCGCCTGCGCTCAGCAGGTGGAATTGCCGAACGGAAAGTTGCAGCCCCACCTGAACCAGCTTGTCACGCAAACCGACATTCTTTGCTTTCTTCGCCTTTTCGCTTTGTTTCTTTTCCATATCGCGCAGGTTGTCCTGCATGGACTTGCG
Source organism: Rhizobium nepotum 39/7 (assembly GCF_000949865.1). GTDB lineage: Bacteria > Pseudomonadota > Alphaproteobacteria > Rhizobiales > Rhizobiaceae > Agrobacterium > Agrobacterium nepotum. Next base: position 157,271 of record NZ_JWJH01000004.1, read on the forward strand.
GCGTTTGCCGAGTTCCTGGACCCGGTCCCGCGCAGCTTTGATGTTTGCGTGATCCGTTTCGGCGGCCTTGACCCGCTTGAAGCGGCTGGTGGTCTTTTTTTCGACCTCTATCTGCTGGAAAAGGAAGGCGTAAGCCAGCGCCCCTGCCGAAATTGCGACAAGTGCGGCCAGTAACAGGATTGTGGGGTCCATGGCGGTCGCCTTCCCTTAGGATGTCTTTTCCATTTCATCGAGCGCGGTCGCCAGGCGTTTTTCCTCGCCGTAATAGCGGGCGCGATCCCAGAAATGGGGTTTGCTGATGCCCGTGGAGACGTGTTTGCCGATCAGCTTGCCATGCGCGTCTTCACCGTCGATTTCGTATCGCATCAGATCCTGGGTCACGATGACGTCGCCTTCCATGCCCATCACTTCGGTGATCTGCGTTATCCGGCGCGAGCCGTCGCGCAGGCGTGCGGCCTGAATGACGATATCGATCGAGCCCGAAATGATCTCGCGCACCGTCTTTGCCGGCAGAGTGAAGCCGCCCATGGCGATCATCGATTCGATACGGCTGAGGCATTCCCGCGGCGTATTGGCGTGGAGCGTGCCCATCGAGCCGTCGTGACCGGTGTTCATCGCCTGAAGAAGGTCGAAAACCTCCGGTCCGCGGACTTCGCCGACGATGATGCGTTCGGGCCGCATGCGAAGGCAGTTCTTGATCAGATCACGCATGGTGATCTCACCTTCTCCTTCGATATTCGGCGGGCGCGTTTCCAGCCTCACCACATGCGGCTGCTGAAGTTGCAGTTCGGCGGTGTCCTCGCAGGTGATGACGCGTTCATCCTTGTCGATGAAGCTTGTCAGGCAATTGAGAAGAGTGGTCTTGCCTGAGCCGGTGCCGCCCGAGATGACGACATTGCAGCGGACGCGGCCGATGATCTTGAGCAGGGTTGCGCCTTCGGGCGTGATCGCGCCGAAACGCACGAGCTGGTCAAGCGTGAGCTTGTCCCGTTTGAATTTTCGGATCGTCAGCGCCGGACCGTCGATGGCGAGCGGCGGCGCGATGACGTTGACACGCGATCCATCCGGCAGGCGGGCGTCACATATCGGGCTCGATTCGTCCACGCGCCGGCCGACCTGACTGACGATGCGCTGGCAGATGGAAAGCAATTGATTATTGTCGCGGAAGCGGATGTCGGATTCGATGGTCTTGCCGCCGACTTCGATGAAGGTCTGGCCGGAACCGTTGACCATGATATCGGCAATGTCGTCGCGTGCCAGAAGCGGCTCCAGCGGCCCGTAACCAAGAACGTCGTTGCAGATGTCTTCGAGCAGCTCTTCCTGCTCGGCGATGGACATGGCGAAATTCTTGATCGTGATGATGTCATTGACGATATCACGAATTTCCTCGCGCGCGCTCTCCGCGTCCAGCTTGGCGAGCTGTGAAAGGTCGATCGTATCGATGAGCGCGGAAAACACCTGGCTCTTGGTATTGTAATAATCTTCCGTGCGGGCGCGTTTTTTCTGCGGCGATTGCGCCGATGCCTGCGTGTGGCGCGTTGCCGGCGATTGGCCGGGCTCCAAAGTGTCGATCGTCAGAGACCGGGGCTCGGACGTCGTCGTCGCCTGCGGCATGGCAGGCACGACAAACTCCGGCTTTATGGTTCTGACCGGGCCTTCTGGCCCCCGTTTTCCGAACATTGGCGTTTCCGTCTAAAGGCGCAAAAGGGAGCCTATTTGCGCTTGAGAATATTCTTGAGCTTGTCCAGGCCGCCGCGCCTGCTTTTGCGCAGAACGGTACGGCCTGTGATGGTATGGGCGATTTGCGAGAAAGTTTCCGCGATCTGGGATTTTTCATCCATCTCGCTGATCATGCGCCCGCTGTTGGCAGCGTTTCCGAAGAGCACGGTGTCGAATGGAATGATGGCGATCGGTTCGATTTCCAGCGGGTCGAGAAAGTCAGCCGGGGCGATTTCCGGGCGTTTCGGCATGCCGACCTGATTGAGAATGAGGTGCGGCAACTTGTCGTTGGGCCTCAGCTTTATCAGCGCATCGAACAGGTTCTTCGTGTTGCGAAGATTTGCGAGATCCGGCACTGCCGTAATGACCACCTCGTCCGCTTCCGCAAGCACTGCCCGCGTCCAGTCGCACCATTGGTGGGGAAGGTCGAGGACCGCGACGGGCGCGCTACGCTGCAAAACCTCCAGGATCGGCAGAAACGCCTGGCGATCGAGATCGTAGGTCCTGTCGAGGAGCGACGGTGCCGCCAGCAGCGACAGATGGTCGGAACATTTCGTTAGCAGACGGTCGAGGAATACCTCGTCCAGCCGTTCCGGCGAGAAGACCGCTTCCGCCATGCCCTGTGCGGGATCCTGATCGAAATCGATGTTGGCCGTGCCATAGGCAAGATCCATATCCGCCAGAATGGTTTCGGTGGAAAACAGGGTGGAGATGCCGAAGGCGCAATTATGCGCGATCGTCGACGAACCCACCCCGCCTTTTGCACCGATGAAGGCGATGTTGCGGCCAAGCGGCTCTGCCTCCGGATCAACGAAGATCGTCGTGATCGAGGCCAATAGATCGGCCATGTTGATTGGGGCGACGAGATATTCGGATATGCCGTTGCGGATGAGATCGCGATAAAGCGTTATGTCGTTGTGCCGGCCGACGATGATGACACGGGTGGTGGGGTCGCAAACTTCCGCCAGGGGTGCGAGATCATCCAGCAGCGAAGCGGGTGAACCCGCCGTTTCGAGAACGATGAGATTGGGCGTGGGTGAGGCGGAGAACATGGTCGCCGCCGCGTTGATATCGCCCTTGGTTACCCGCAGCGTGACCTTGCTCATGCGCCTGTCGCTGGACAAGGCATCCATCACGCGCTGCATGTTTTCACTGACGCAGAATGCATGGACGGAGATGCGGGGCAGGGGCCGCAGGCGATCCATATCCGCGGCACGCGCAGGCTCGGCTTCTGCGTCGCCGCCTGACTTGATATCGTATTCTACAGCGCTCATCGTCTTTCCTGCCGTGACAGTTGTTGAAACCGCATCAATCTGTTGCCGCCGGAGTCTTGCCGCGATAGGTATCGATGACGACCGCACGGCGCTCCGCATCGATCGGGCTCATGCCGCGCGGGCCAACCAGATCCATCGGATTGGCAATCTGTGCCGCGAGATTGCTTTGGGATGCGCATCCGAAATTGTACCAGTTCTTGTTGGCAGAGGTGTTGTCCGAAAGGTCTTCGGGCCACTGACCGCATTGGCCGGTCATGGCGGTCACGGCCACGTAGCTCAGGCGAATGGGGGCGGCGTCGCCGTTCGGGGATGCGGAGTAACGCGTTTCCATGATCTTGCCCGAGGGCACACCGGCGCCGGAAAGCGTGGAGCGGATTTGTTTCGCCATTCTGGATGCGGTTGCCGAATTGGCCGAACCCGATGGCGTCTGAATATTGATGATCCCCGTCGACATCGAGGCATAATTCTGGGCGAAACCTCGGACGTTATCCGCCATCGCTGTGGTCAGCCGGCCATCACCCGCCGAAACCGGAATATCCAGCGAATGCTCGGCTTCCGACAGGGTGATCGGATGGCGTGTGCGATAATCGTCGGGAATGGCGTTGGTCGTCATCGGGTCTCGCGCGCAGCCCTGCAACAGGCTGGCGGCAAGCGCGACCATGGCGACGAGACCGGCCCGTCTGCCGGACAGGTTGAGGGAAAAGGAGGAAGAGGTTTCCTGCATGACGTTTCCTGCCCGGACCGGGCTTGCTCTGAGAAAGGGATTTCGTGCGCGTGTCGTCATTTGTAGATGAACCCCACTGATCCCTGATAGGGAGCCGCCTGAACCTGATCTTTGCGGCCATAGACCTTGTTGACACGGTTCATGAAATACATGGCGGCATCGTTTTCCGGGTTGAAGTTGTCATCCGGCCGGGCGATCTGGTTGCGCGCAACGGGTCGCACCAGATAGGGCGTTGCAATGATGACGAGTTCCGTCTCGTTGCGGATGAAATCCTTGCTGCGGAAAAGCGTGCCGAAGATCGGTATCTTGGAAATGCCGGGCAGACCCGACATCGCCTGACGGACGTTATCCTGAACCAGACCCGCGATCACGATCGAGCCGCCCGACGGAAGTTCGACGGTTGTCGATGTCTCGCGTTTGCGGATGGACATATAGGTCGAACCTGGAATGGTACGGCCCGCATTTCCGGTTACAGCGTTGCCTTCATATGTCGGCTCGGAAACATTGGTCTCAATTTTAAGACTGATCCGCCCCGGCGAAAGCACCACGGGCTTGAAGTTCAGCGTGATGCCGTAGTCGACCGTGTTGGTGGTCCGAGTTATGGTCGGCTGACCTGTTTCCTTGTCGATGGTGACTTCCTGTTCCGCTGGCAGGCGGAAGTCGCCCCCGACGTAGAACTTGGCCTGTTCGCCGGAGATGGCGGTGAGGCTTGGTTCGGCAAGAGTGCGCACGACACCCGCCTGCTCCATCGCGTTCAGATAGGAAGCAAAGTTGAGCGAGCCAGAACCAATCGCGCCGCTGGCTATTTGCGAGGCGCCACTAATTGCATTTCCAAGATTGGACGGATTTGCGAATTCGAAACCGTTATTGCTCGTCGAGCTACCGATCATGCCGCTAAAGCCGAGCTGTTTCAGCACTTGCCGGCTAACTTCGGCGACGGTGACTTTCAGCGTTACCTGATCTTCGCCTTCGATCGTCAGCATATTAACGATCTGCGATGTCTGACGCCGTTCCGCAAAAATTGCCGCATCGCCGCCATTGTCGCCGCCCGTCAGCGATATGTTACGGGTGGTGGCTTCGCCGCCCTTCAGAAAAGCGTCGGCGAGCTGTACGGCGCGTGCGGAATCCTGCGGTGTACGCACCGATCCCGTGAGAACGATATTGTCGGAAACGATTTCGATCTTGATGTCGGATTCGGGAATAAACCGGCGAATATTGGCCTCAAGGCCGGCGATATCGCGCTCGACTTCGAGGTCGAGACTGACGATTTCCCGACCGCCTTCGCCGAAAATGAAAATATTGGTCTGCCCGACCGTCTTCCCGAACAGGTAAATCCGTCTGGACGTGCGGGTCACGGCATCGGCAAGGCTTGGATCGGCGACAAGAATGTCATGGGCATCGTCCGGCAGGTCGATGACCAACGCCTTGTTGAGGCCGAGCTTCAGGCGCTTGCGAATGCCTGTGCCGCTTTCGGTGATCCGCACGATGCTGGCGGTTTGTGCCTCCGCTTCGCTGATACGCAAAAATGCGGGCGAGTGCTGACCCGGAATGCCTGAAAAAGCCAGGCAAAATGCAAGGCCGCCCGCGATCGAGGAACGCAGGTGTTTTTTGGTGCGCTTTGCCATTGAAACCCCGGTCATTGCGATGCTCCCTGTCCGCCCTTGACGATCGAACCGGATTTGATCACCTGAATTTCCGGCTGCCCGGTGCCGCCGTTGAGAAGGTAACCGGCCGAAAGCGTGTCGTTTTCCTGCGCATCGGCAACCGAGCGCAAAGCGAGCGTGAGGCGATCCGCCATCTGTTGCGCCACGGTTATGATCTTGGCCTGCTCGGGTGTCAGTTCCAGCGTTGCGGTGGCACCTACGACTGCGGAGATGCCGTCCTCGCCTTCCTTGATCTGCTGATCGATCGCCAGAACGCGGACATTATTAAGAACATTCTCGGTCAGAAAGTTACCCGTATCGCCCTTGCGGACCATGATGACGTCAACCCGGTCATTTGGCAGTACGAAACCGCCGGCACCCGTCGAGACGGAAATCTCGGTGGCGACGGCGCGTTTGCCGGCTGGCAAAAGCGAGGACATGATGCGGGTGCTGGAATCAACCACTTTTTCCGGCCGCACCGGCTCGCCCTCGAACAAAGGGAGCCGTACGACGGCGCCGGAAAGTTCGGTGATGGCGTTCGGGCTTTTTGTTTCCGTTATGAAACTGTCGATGACATTGCCCCTTGGCCAGGGCGTCCAGCGCACGGAACTATCGTTGAGACGGCTGCCGACGGGCAGGTTGACCGAGGAAACGAGAACGTTGACCGTCGGTTCCTTCTCGATGATCGTTTCCGCTTTTTCGATGACCTGCTTCGCGCCGGAAATCTGCATGGCGACGATACCGGCAAGACCGGCGGCGACCAGGGCAACGGAGAGGATGACGATACGCGACGGTTTCATGCTCGATCCTTGAGGGAATCAGGTTGTTCTCCCCTCAGGATGGCGCGCGATTGGTATAATTATGGTTAATATTATGCTTGGATTTCTGGTTAACGGGCCTTTAACCTGTGAGGGGCGCATCTTTTTTCAGGAAAGACTTGCGATGGCGGCTTTTACCAGCGGTGTTTCGCCATAGGTCAAGAGCCCGGCGACGGCGATACCGATGCCATAGGGGATTTTTTTCGCCACCATCAGGGAATCCGGAATAGGAATACCGGCTGCCATGATTTGTTGCGAGCGCGAGCGCAAAAGCAGGATGCCGATCGTCAATACACCGCCGAGGAATGCCACTGCGAGTAGAAAATCCACCAGCGATATGTTGAAACCATACCAGATTGTCGCGGCGGTTAGCAGTTTTGCATCTCCGCCGCCCATTGCATTAGCTGCGAAAAGTGCAAAACAGGCTAAAAATACCACAGCGGCGGCCGCCATGCTCATTGCGAAAGTCTGCCAATCCATCCCCGTAAAGGGTGCTACCACTATGAAGGAAGACAGCAATATAAGCGGTATCCTGTTGGGTATGGTCATGCTGAATAGATCGTTCAGCGCAGCAAAAGCGAGGCACAACGGCAAAGTCAAAAAAATTGCTGCTACGACCATTGGATCAATTCCACAAAGGGTTTTGTATGTAAGTGGCAACCAATGCAGGGAGGGTGCCCAAAAATACTAAGATGGCCGCACCTCTTTAGGAGCGGCCACCAAAGGAGATACTGCAGTTATTAGCCGGCTGATTTGGTCGTAGCTGCCGTCATTTTCGTAGCAATGTTTCCGAAAAGTAGTTTGATTTGGGAGCCGACGGTCGTAGCGCCGCCAACAATAGCAACAGAAATAAGCGCAGCAATCAGGCCGTATTCAATTGCCGTGGCGCCGGACTCATCTTTAAGGAAACGAGTGAAAATCTTGGTCATGGGTCTCTCCTAATTCTTGTGTTGGTTCAGCACGCCGACAACTGTTTTCCGTTGTTCGGTTGCATTCAAATTACAGGCGAGCGATTTCCAAGCGCTTAAAGAAGAGGATTAATCCAAAGTAAACGGCAGGATGAGTTTCTGTTGGTAAATAAAAACAAAAAGTATTGCCTTTATTTTTATAGTTGCTGATAAACAAATATATTCCGAGGTTGGCCATTTCCCGTTTCTGGTCAAGTGTTCTCTTAACGGGACGCAGATGTTCAATTTTGATGCGGGGCAGTGCGAACCGGGAAAATGCCGTGACATCGCGAATGGTTACCGCCAGCACTATGGATTTCCGTCATTTAACGCTTCATTCACTAAAACCGCGCATCCTATCGCGTAGTAAAGTGTAGATAGTGAGCAAGGGCCAAACGCGTGTCATCCGGAAAACTGACGAAAATCGTGGTCGGCTTGTCCGTCATTCTAGGGGCGGCGTCGCAACCCGTTTTTGCTCAGGAAGACATATTGCGCGTTTCTATGAACCACGCCCGTGTCCTTCGCCTCGACCGCCCCGTGAGCAAGGTTATTGTCGGCAATTCGAAAGTCGCCGACGCCACGGTTGCCGATGCCACCACGATCGTACTGACCGGCCGCAGTTTCGGCACGACAAATCTTGTTCTTCTCGATGCCGAGGGCAATCCGATCGTGGACGAACGCATTCTCGTTTCCATCGACGAGGGCAACACGGTCCGCGTTTTCCGCCAGACGGAACGAACCGTGCTTTCCTGTACGCCGAACTGCGAACAGCATTCGCAAAACAGCGGCGACAAAGACACCCAGCCGTAACTAGGCCAATCAAATCTGAGCAATAGATTGCAATTCCGCATGCGAGAGCAGCGGGCTTTTGTCCAAGGCGACAAAGGCCTCGCAATCGTCATGGGCGGCTGTTTTGCATGGAAAGATTTGGGCTGATCATCAGCAGAACGAAAAACCGCAACATGTTCCCCTGCGTTCTGCAGGAGGACTGAATGTTGCTGTTTTTTCGTCTAAGTATTTGATCTGGCTAGGATCAAAAAAGGAATGGTGCCCAGAAGAGGACTCGAACCTCCACACCCTTGCGAGTACCAGCACCTGAAGCTGGCGCGTCTACCAATTCCGCCATCTGGGCGACGGAGAGCGATGTACGAGGGCAGCCGCCCGGTGTCAACAGACTTTTTGAAGTTTTATGACGATCATTGATTTTAAAGGGAAAAAACTTGTTTGACGCTGTTGAAACATTTCGCTGCGTCAATTGTCGAGTCCTTCATGCTTCGTCCTGTCCACATGACCGAGGTCGCGTTCCGGGTCGATGACATCGCGGATTCTCTGTTTGAGTTCTTTAGGACCGGGAAAACCGCCATCGCGTTTGCGCTCCCATATGGTTTCGCCATCGACAGTGATCTCGAACAGACCGCCCGTTGAGGGAACAAGGGTAACTTCGCCGATGTCCGAGGCGAAGGTTTGCAAAATCTCCTGCGCCATCCATCCCGCACGAAGCAGCCAGTTGCATTGTGTGCAGTAGCGGATGGTGATGCGGGGCTTGGTCTCGGTCATAGTCATGTCTCCTTCAACGCCCAGCGACAATAATGCTCACGATAATGTCAACTACAACACTCATGTTTTTACCCGGTGCATGCTTGTTCTTATCATGGAGCTTTGCGAACAGATAAGCCATCGAAGGCTGAAACGTGGAGATCCTATGGCCCAGTTCGACAATAATCGTCAGCGTCTTTTCGTTCCGGCGGCCGCACCGCTTTATAATGCGACGCATGATCTGGTGGAGACCGTTCTGCGCGTCGTGGCCGGGCTTCTTCTCGTCACCCATGGTTTCGGCAAAATCCTCAATCCTTTCGGGGCTGCCGGCATGGTGGAGAGCCTCGGCTTTTATCCCGGTGTATTCTGGTCGCCCCTTCTGGCCGCCACCGAGTTTTTCGGAGGAATTCTCGTGGCCATCGGCCTGTTCACGCGGCCGGCGTCGTTTGCCGCGATGATCGTCCTTTTGGTAACGGTCTATTTCCACGGCATCGTAAAGGCGGAAGGCCTGGGCGGCGTGGAAAAATCAGTTCTCTGGGCTGCCATTTTCCTGTTCTTCGCCGTTCGCGGAGGCAACCGGCATTCGCTCGACGCCAAGCTGGCGCGGGAATTCTAAGGCGCATCAGGCCGGCCTGTCCCGCTTTTTGTCCTGCTGACGATGTTGCGCCTCTTGAAAATCCGTTTTTCTCGTGGTGAAGCTGAATCGATCGGCGATCTCAGTCGATCGAATCCCCGTCGTCAGCAAGAGGCCCCATGCGCGTTGCAATTATCGAAAACATGGCGGGCACCCCGCATGGACAGCTGGGCGTCGCTCTGGAGGAGGCCAAGGCGCAAGTAGATGTCATCCGCGCCTATGCGGGAGAGCCTCTTCCCGCCGATGCAGGTGGTCATGATGCGCTTATCGTTCTCGGCGGTGAGCAGAACGCCCTTGACGATGTGCTTTATCCCTATCTTCCGGACCTTGCGCTTTTGATGAAAGCCTTTGGCGATGCGGGCAAGGCCGTGATGGGCGTCTGCCTCGGCAGCCAGTTGCTGGCGCGCGCCTATGGCGGAGAAAATATTCTGGCCGGCCCGCCCGAATTCGGTTGGGAAGACGTATCCCTGACGGAGGAGGGCGTGTCAGATCCTCTATTGTCAGGGCTGGAGAAAGTGTTCCCCATTTTTCAGTGGCATTGCGACACATTCACGCTTCCGCCCGAGGCGGCGCGGCTCGCGACCAATGGCGCGACGCGAAATCAGGCTTTTCGTGTCGGCCGGGCGGCCTATGGCACGCAATTTCATTTCGAGGCGTCCGCGGCCGTCGTCGATGGCTGGTGTGAGACATTCCCGGCTTCCGTCGAAAAAATGGCGCCCGGCTGGATAGACAATTACGGTGAGCACCGTGGCCGGCGTGCGGATATGGCCGATGCGGCCGGTCTGGAAATTGCCCGCGCATGGGTTCGGCTTGTCTGATCTGGCAATTTGTCTGATCCGGCAATTATCGGTTGCGAATATCGCCGGGGCCGCTCAGAATTGGGACCGGTTCACCTCAGGAGGCGCAAGGATCATGTACAAATTCGAGATCTATCAGGACAGGGCAGGTGAATATCGCTTCCGTTTCAAGGCATCCAACGGAGAAACGATGTTTTCGTCCGAAGGCTACGAGACGAAGGCATCGGCCATTCACGCCATCGAATCGATCAAGAGAAATTCCCCCGGCGCCGATACCGCCGATCTGACCACAATGACCGCCTGAATCTTCCCGTTTTGCAAAACCTCGAAGCATTTCGCCTGTCAGAATTGACGGGCGCATAGGCGGGTGCCGGCGTAAAGATAAGATTCAGTCTTTTTTGATAATCTTCCGTTAGCAATTGTATTTCGAGGTCCCCGGGCGGCGTCAGAGTGCCCCCGATTGTTTTGCGTACGGGTTTTCATGCGTTCATCGGCTGTGCCAGCACTTCTCTTCGGTTGCCTTCTGCTTGGTGGCTGCACGTCCAGTTCCGGGCCGGAAAGCCTGATGGCTGGGCTGCCTTCGAAGGAAACGACGAGTTCGGTCACGCCATCCGCGCCGGTGCCGCAGGCAAGCGTGGGCAGCCAACCCATCTCCGCCCAGCCGCGACAGCAAGTTCTGGCGTGGGGTGGGCCGGTACCCGAAGAACCCAAAGCCTTTTCCGCCATCACCCCACGGGCGTCCGTGCCGCAGAACGCCCCTGAAATCCGCTTGCCGGTCCCGTCGCAGGCCGGAATGGTGCCGCCTGTGGAGCGCCCGATGGAACGTCCGGTGCAATTGGCGATGGCCGTCGCCCCGGCGGCGAGCGCCGGCGCCCAGATCCGCTCGCGCATTTTCCGTTCCAGCTTCAGCGATGCCAAGCCGATCAATTTCGGCAGGGTTCAGCCGCGCCATTTTCAGGTCCACGGGGTGGATGTGTCGCGCTGGCAGGCAAATATAAACTGGCCGCAGCTGCGCACGCGCGGCGCCAACTTCGCGTTCATCAAGGCGACGGATGGCGGCGATCATCTTGATCCAATGTTCCGCACCAACTGGCAGCGGGCAAAGGAGGCGGGTATCCGTCGCGGCGCTTATCACTTCTTTTATTGGTGCCGATCGGCCAGCGAGCAGGCGGACTGGTTCATTCGCAACGTGCCGCGTGATCCGGATGCGCTGCCGCCGGTGATCGACGTGGAATATAACGGCGAATCGAGCTGCAAGATGCGCCATTCCCGCGAGCGCATCCTGGAAAAGATGCGCGTGTTCATGGACAAGCTCGAGCGCCACTATGGACAGCGCCCGATCATCTACACGGCGCCCGATTTTTATAAGGACAATCTTACCGGCGAGTTCCAGGACTATCCCTTCTGGCTGCGGGCCGTCGCCCAGCATCCGTCCGTGGTCTATCCCGGTCGCAAGTGGCTGTTCTGGCAATATTCCGGCTCGGGCCTGTCGCATGGCGTCGATGGCCGCATCGATCTCAATGTCTTTAACGGCAACGAGGAAGCATGGCATCGCTGGGTGGGCCGCCGCTCCAGTTGACGACGGCGGGGCATCAGCGCGCGAATTTTCGCGCACCCGCAACGCAGAGCACCACGACAAGGGTAATGCCGATCATCGCCGGACTGACCTCCTCGTGAAGCAGGGTCGCTGCAAGCACCAGCCCGAAGAACGGCTGTAGCAATTGCAATTGGCCCACCGCGGCGATGCCGCCAAGCGCCAGCCCGCGATACCAGAAGATGAAACCGATCAGCATGCTGAACAGGGAAACATAGGCAAGGCCACCCCAGGCCTGCGGATTGATGTCGGCAAGCGTTTCCGGCCCTGTGAAAAAGGCAAGCGGCAACATCACCGGCAGGGACAGAACCAGCGCCCATGAGATGACCTGCCAGCCACCCAGTTTGCGGGAAAGGGCCGCACCTTCCGCATAGCCAAGCCCGCAGACGATAATCGCACCTAGCATCAGCAGATCGCCGGTAAGCGAGGCTCCGAGCCCGGAGGCCAGCGAATTCGACAATGAAAAGCCGGCTACCAGAATGCTGCCCAGGCAGGAAAAGAACCAGAAGGCAGGGCGCGGGCGCTCTCCGCCGCGCACCACGGCAAAAACCGCGGTTGCAAGCGGCAACAGCCCGACAAAGACGATGGAATGCGCCGATGTGATGTGCCGCAGCGCCAGCGCGGTCAACAGCGGGAAGCCCACGACCACGCCGAAGGAGACGATGAAAAGAGATGTCAGATCATCGCGCGCCGGGCGTTTCTGCCTGAACAGTAAAAGCAAAGCGAGCGCCAGAACGCCGGCAATGCTGGCGCGGGCGAGGGTCAGGAATATCGGGTCGAACCCCGTCACCGCAACGCGTGTGGCGGGCAGCGAACCGCTGAATATCACCACCCCGGCCAGACCGCTCAGCCAGCCGCTTGTCGTCTTGTCCATGATCGTCTCCTGCGTCTCGCCTTTCTTGATCCGGAATGGCTGGTGAAAACAGCGACAGTCCTGTACAATTTCAAGAAACTGTTATGGTTGTTAAGGCAATACGGTTGGAGAATAACGTGGACGGGCAAGTCGTTGCGGGAACGCGCATAGAAAGGGTGATGGCAAGTGTGCGGCAGCGCATTGCCTCACGCAGCCTCGTTCCGGGGGCCAGATTGCCGTCCGTCAGGGCGCTGGCAAAGGCCATGCAGGTGTCCACCTCCACCGTTGTCGAGGCCTATGACCGCCTTGTGGCGGATGGCACCATTAACTCACGTCCGGGCTCGGGTTTTTTCGTGGCGGGTCCGCTCGCGCCCCTGTCGCTCGCCGATATCGAGCCCCGGCTGGACAGGGCGGTGGATCCGCTCTGGGTGTCGCGGCAGGCGCTGGACGAGGGGGCGAACCTTGCCAAGCCGGGTTGCGGCTGGCTTCCCACATCATGGATGCCGGAACAGGCGCTGCGGCGGGCGATGAGGGGACTTGCCCGCGCGGATGCCTCGTTGCTGACGGATTATGCGAGCCCCATGGGCCTGCTGCCGTTACGCCAGCTCTTGTCCCGCAGGCTTGCCGAACATGGCGTGCAGGCGGGCGCCAGCCAGATCATGCTCACCGATTCCGGCACGCAGGCGATCGATCTCCTGTGCCGTTTCCTGCTACAGCCGGGGGATACGGTGATTGTCGACGACCCCTGCTATTTTAACTTCCACGCCCTCTTGCGGGCGCATCGGGTGAAAATCGTCGGCGTGCCCTATACGCCGGTAGGACCGGATCTGCCGCTTTTCGAGCAGGCGCTGAAAGAGCACCAGCCGCGTCTTTATATCACCAATTCCGCGATCCATAATCCGACAGGCGCGAGACTTTCCGCTGTTTCCGCCCATCGCCTGCTGGTGTTGGCCGAACAGGCGGGGCTCACCATCATCGAGGATGATATTTTTGCCGATTTCGAAACACAGGCGGCACCACGGCTGGCAGCTTTCGATGGCCTGAACCGGGTGGTGCAGATCGGTAGTTTTTCAAAAACACTGTCTGCCTCCGTGCGGTGCGGTTTCATTGCTGCGCCTCCGGCATGGGTGGAGGCCTTGACTGATCTGAAGATCGCCACCGCTTTTGGCGGAGCGCATTTTTCGGCAGCTTTGATCCTGTCGCTTTTGACGGATGGCAGCTATCGGAAACATGTCGAGGCTCTTCGGCAGCGTCTTGCGGCGACGGTGCCAGAGGTCGCAGCGCGTTTGAAGGCGATCGGATGTGTGCCCTGGATCGAACCGCAGGCGGGCATGTTTTTATGGTGCCGACTGCCGGAAGGTGTCGATGCCGGCGATGTCGCGCGCCGGGCCCTGTCGCAGCAGGTGGTTCTGGCGCCAGGTAATGTCTTCAGTTCCTCCCAGAACGCATCGGGTTTCATGCGCTTCAATGTGTCGCAGATGGATGGCCCACAGGTGATGGCGGTGCTGACGGATGCCCTGCGCCAGGGGCTGGATCGTCGCCCATCCTGATAGCGCGGAGGAGAGGCGGAACAAAATCCTGTGAACGCCGTTTTCTCCCCAGAGTGAAGAGGAGGAAATACCATGACATTCGATCCCAACAACCCGCGCCCGGACCGCGATCTTCGCCCGGAACTGAATATCAGCAATGAACCGCGTGCGCGCACGTCGCCGTCCTGGGTGCCGTGGCTGGCGATTATCGTCGTCGTATTGGTGGGCGTTTTCGCCTGGTCGCAGATGAGCGGCCCGACCACTGATCCGGCCACGACGTCCTCAACCACAACGCCGCCTGCGGCAACGGATCAGGCACCGGCGCCCGCGACGCCGACAGTCCCGGCAACGCCGCCTGCCAACGATGCCGCACCGGCGAGCCCGAATACCGGCGGCACGCAGACGCAGCCGTAACCGGTTCAATGAACTGATAAAACCGCCTGCCTTCGAGGCAGGCGGTTTTGTGGCGACGTCTCTCTGGCCTCAGAGTTGCTCCATGGCGGAGGGGTGGTTGGACAGTTCGGACCAGCGGGTGATCGATTGTTCCGCGAGCGACGCAAGCGTAATGCTTCCGAACCGGGACAGGAGAATTGTCTCCGCTTCGTTCATCGCGTCGAAAAGTGCGGCATTGACGGCCTGCTCGATGACGCAGTTCGGATTGTCGCCCGCCAGCCCGATCGAGAACAGTTCCGGCGCGCCGAGCGCCCGGTAGATATCAAGCAGCGTGATTTCGCTGAGCGGCCGTGCCAGAACCCAGCCGCCGCCATGGCCTTTTTCCGACGATACATAACCGCGCTCCCGCAGGCCTGCCATGGTTCTGCGCACCACCACCGGGTTGGTCTGAAGCATGGCCGCAATGCTTTCGGAGGTCGCGGCGCCCTCATGTTTTTCCATATGGATCAGAATATGCAGCACCCGTGAAAGGCGCGTATCGTGTCTCATTGCTGCGTCCGTCTGTTTTTTGGCGACGCTACCAGTTTCCATGTGACGTAACAATATAAGTTGCGTGACTATTGACTCCAAAAATCACGTAACAATATAAGTGTCGTGAAATTGAACGAGCGCTTCCGGCTCGGTTTTTAAACGATAGGTGCATCATGAAATACGACGTCATCATCATCGGCGGCAGCTATGCCGGCCTGTCCGCCGCCTTGCAGCTCGGCCGCGCCAGAAAAAACATTCTGGTGGTGGATGCGGGCGAGCGGAGAAATCGCTTCGCCAGCCACTCCCACGGTTTTCTCGGGCAGGACGGCAAGGCGCCGGGCGACATCATCGCTGAGGCTCGGCGTCAGATCGAGCGCTACCCGACAATACACTGGGCAAAGGGCAGGGTGACCGATGCCGAAGGGGCCTTCGGTGATTTCGTCGTCGAGATCGACGGCGCCCGCCGCGAAAGGGCGGCCCGGCTCGTCCTTGCCATGGGCGTTACCGATGAATTACCTGAAATCGCCGGGCTGAAAGAACGTTGGGGCCTCTCCGTCTTCCATTGCCCCTATTGCCATGGATACGAGCTGAACCAGGGCAAGATCGGTGTCATCGCGGCCTCTCCGCTGGCCATCCATCATGCGCTGATGCTTCCCGACTGGGGCGAGACGACCTTTTTCACCAACGGCGTTTTCGTGCCGGATACAGATCAGAATGCGCTTCTGTCGGCGCGGGGCGTTCGGATCGAAAAAGACCGCATCGAAGAAATCGCGGGGCATGCGGATGTCGTTCTCGCGGACGGTCGCAGCATTGCGTTGGCCGGCCTCTTCACTCAGCCGAGATTGAGGATCGCCTCGGACTGGATCGAAAAGCTCGGTTGCACCATTGAAGAGGGGCCGATGGGATCAACCATCGTGACGGACGCCATGAAACAGACCGTGGCCCGCGGCGTCTTTGCCTGCGGCGATGTGGCAAGGCCCGCCGGCTCGGTCGCCCTTTCGGTGGGCGACGGCGCCATGGCAGGTGCTGCGGCTCACCGGTCGATCCTGTTTCCCGAATGACTAGAGCATTTCCAATAAAAGTGCGTAACGGTTTTACGTCCGGATAATGCGATAAAACAAAGAGATAGAGCACGTCCAACGATTCTGTTTAGACGGACGTGCTCTAGTGCGAAACAAGGTTTAGCCAACGTCCCGGAGGCATGCCGAAGGCGTTCTTGAAGTGGCGGGTAAAATGCGCCTGATCCGCAAAACCACAGGCAAATGCCGTTTCGGCAAGGCCCGCACGCGCGCGCATCATGTCTTTGCATTTTTGCAGGCGTCGCATGATGAGATAGCGGTGTGGGCTGGTGCCGAACAGGCAGCGGAAGTGCCGAAACAGCGTAAAGCGATCAAGCCCGCTTATTTGCTCCAGCTCCTCTGAGCTGACCGTGACGGCGCTGTTCTCCAGCAAATAGTCCCGGCAACGGAGCACGGCGATCCGGTCCAGCCGCTTGATGGCTCTCTCGCTTCCGTTCGAATGTTTCCAGAGCAGATCCGCCAATCGCGATTGCCAGTCGGTCAATAACAGACTGTCCGGCTCGCCTTCGAGATTACCGAGAGCCTCTATCAGACATTGTCGGAATTCGTGGTCCTCAATAACGGGATTTCTTGCGAAGGGCAGTGAGTGAAATCCGGTTACGGCCTCCGTCGTTTTTTCCGGCGGAAGATAGAGCATGCGGTAGCGCAGGCCTTCATCGGTGCCCGCGCCGCCATCGTGAACTTCGTCCGGATGCAGCACGATCACCTTTCCGGGCGTGCTGAAATGCGATGTGCCACGATAGGAAAAGGTCTGGACACCGGAAAGCGTAACGCCCAGCGCATAGGTGTCATGGCGATGCGGCGCATAGGCGTTGCCGTGAAAGCGCGCTTCTATGCGTTCAATGCCCTCGCTGGAAGGCGCCTGCACGATCCCCTCGAATTTGCACGAACGTTCAAGATCGATGATGCGCGAAGCGTCTAGGGTCGTTTCTCTTTCGTAACCACAGCCAGATTGAGTTCGCATGTTTGATACCAAGATCGCCGTCATCCTTCGTGATGACCTTGCCGTGTGGCAAAAACTGAACGTCACCGCATTTCTTATGTCCGGGATTGTCGCCCAGACCAGGGAAATCATCGGGGAACCATACCGCGACGGGGCGGGCAACGTCTACAATCCGCTTTCCGTCCAGCCGATTGTCGTTATGGCCACGGATCAGGAGGCGCTGCGCAAAATTCACCAACGATCCCTGGAACGCGACGTTACGATATCGCTCTACATCGAGGAAATGTTCGCCACCGGTCATGATGTCGCCAACCGTCAGGTATTTTCGGAGTTTTCTCCTGAGAATGCCAAGGTCGTCGGCATGGCGCTGAGGGCAGACAAGAAAACCGTCGACAAGATCACCAAGGGCGCGAAGCTGCACGCTTAAGGATCGTGTCCCAATACGAAAAAGGGAGGCTGCAAGCCTCCCTTTAAAACGCAATCGCGATATGGGTACCGCTTATTCGTCGTTCATCTTCAGCGCAGCGATGAAAGCTTCCTGCGGAATTTCCACCTTGCCGAACTGGCGCATGCGCTTTTTGCCTTCCTTCTGCTTGTCCAGAAGTTTGCGTTTGCGCGTCGCGTCGCCGCCGTAGCACTTCGCCGTCACGTCCTTGCGTAGCGCACGTACCGTCTCGCGGGCGATGACCTTGCCGCCGATGGCCGCCTGGATCGGGATCTGGAACATGTGTGGCGGAATGAGTTCCTTCAGCTTTTCGCACATGCCACGTCCGCGCCGGTCGGCAGCCGAGCGGTGCACCAGCATCGACAGCGCATCCACCGGATCGCCGTTGACGAGGATCGACATCTTGACGAGATCGCCGGCGCGGTAGTCGGAGATGTTGTAGTCGAACGAGGCGTAACCCTTGGAGATGGATTTCAGCCGGTCGTAGAAATCGAACACCACTTCGTTGAGCGGCAATTCATAGGTGATCATCGCGCGGTTGCCGACATAGGTCAGCTCGGTCTGCAGGCCGCGCCGGTCCTGACAGAGCTTCAGGATACCGCCGAGATATTCGTCGGGCGTCAGGATCGTCGCCTTGATCCACGGCTCGCGGATTTCCTTGATCTTCACGACGTCAGGCATGTCGGCCGGGTTGTGCAGTTCCTTCTCGGTGCCGTCGGTCAACGACATTTCATAGACAACCGAAGGCGCTGTCGCGACGAGGTCGAGATTGAACTCGCGCTCGAGGCGTTCCTGAATGATTTCGAGGTGCAGCAGACCGAGGAAGCCACAACGGAAACCGAAGCCGAGAGCGGCGGACGATTCCATTTCGAAGGAGAAGGAGGCGTCGTTGAGGCGAAGCTTGCCTACCGCTGCGCGCAAATCTTCGAAATCCGCAGCGTCGACCGGGAAGAGACCGCAGAATACCACGGGCTGCGCAGGCTTGAAGCCGGGCAGGGCCTGCGCCGTCGGACGCTTGTCGTCGGTAATCGTGTCACCCACGCGCGTGTCGGCGACTTCCTTGATCGAGGCGGTGATGAAGCCGATTTCGCCGGGGCCGAGGCTGTCGACATTGACCATCTTCGGGGTCAGCACGCCGATGCGTTCGATGCCATATTTCGCACCTGAGCCCATCATGCGGATCTGCTGACCCTTGGTCAGTACGCCGTCGATGACGCGCACCAGAACCATGACGCCGAGATAGGTGTCGTACCAGCTGTCGACCAGCAGGGCCTTGAGCGGTCCGTTTTCGCCAACTTCGCTCTTCGGCGGCGGCAGGCGGTTAACGATTGCTTCCAGAACATCGGGAATACCAAGCCCGGTCTTGGCCGAAATCAGCACAGCTTCGGAAGCATCGATGCCGATCACTTCCTCGATCTGTTCCTTGATACGGTCGGGTTCGGCGGCCGGCAGATCGATCTTGTTCAAGACCGTCACCAGCTCGTGATTGTTGTCGATCGCCTGATAGACGTTGGCGAGCGTCTGCGCTTCGACGCCCTGCGACGCATCCACCACCAGCAGCGAGCCTTCGCAGGCCGAAAGCGAGCGGGAAACCTCATATGCAAAGTCAACGTGACCGGGCGTGTCGATGAGGTTCAGCACATAGATTTCGCCATTATTCGCCTTGTAGTGCAGGCGCACGGTCTGGGCCTTGATGGTGATGCCGCGCTCGCGTTCGATATCCATCGAATCGAGAACCTGTTCCGACATATCGCGCTCGGCAAGGCCGCCCGTCGACTGGATCAACCGGTCGGCCAGCGTCGATTTGCCGTGATCGATGTGGGCAACGATCGAGAAGTTGCGGATATGGTCCAGGGGCGTGCGGGTCGAATTTGTGCTCATGTCCCGCGCTATAGCAGGGGCTTCTCATGCCGCAAAGCGGGAATTTGGTTAAAAGCCTTTTAAAATGGGCTTTTTAGATCGCAAATTGCTCTGGCCAGTCGCGGCGGGTGGCAACCTGCCCCTCGGTTCGGAGCCTTGCGACAGTGGCAAGATCGATATCGGCGATCAGCAGGCTGCTTTCCGTCACCGCGTTGCTCTCGCTTTCCGCAACGATGCCGGATGCCGGCATGCCATAATCAGGCGGCACGTAAAGTGCGGCGCGGCCACGATTTTCATCGACGGCGGGAGACCATGGGGCCTCGCCGGCGGTGGGGGAGGAGAGGACGGCATATTGGTTTTCCAGCGCCCTGGCCTGCGCGCCGATGCGCACCCGGTAAGCGCCCGCCAACGTGTCGGTACAGCTGGGAGCGAGAACCAGTTCGACGCCAAGCTCCGCCAGCCTGCGGCCAAGCATCGGAAACTCGTTGTCGTAGCAAATGAGGATGCCGAGCCTGCCGACCGGCGTCTCGAAGGCTTTCAGGCCCTCGATGCCGGCATGGATGTTCCATTGCTCCCGCTCGAAGCGGGTCATGATCTGCTTGTCCTGATAGCCGATCAACCCGTCCGGGCCGAACAGCCAGGCGCGGTTGCGGAACTTGCCATCGGCGTCTTTAACCGGTGCGCTGCCCGGCTGGAACAGGATTTGATGTTGCCGCGCCAGCTCTTCGCAAAGCTCGACCCATGACGGGATAAGCGGCTGTATCTCTTCGATGGAACGGTGCAGATCCGAGCGTGTGCCGGGCGGCAATTGCCCGGTCAGCGTCATGGCCGAATATTCCGGCAAGAGCAGCAACTCGGCGCCTTTTTCCTTCGCCTCGCGCACGATGGCGGAAAGATGCGCGGCGTAACCTTCCCATGTCTCGATCAGTTCGATGGCGTATTGGCTGGCGGCGAGTCTCGTCATCTGTTTCCGTCTCCGGCGGCGATGTTCTTCATCCAGAAAGACAGGGGTTTAGGACTTTCGGTGCTCTCGTCGAGGTCCCGCCAGGTGAAGCTGGTGCGCAGTTCGGGGTGATGGCGATAGCCGCGTTTTTCCCAGAAGGCATTCAGCGGCACGTAATCCGCCGGTCGGCGCGGGTGGTTGGCGGGCCGCTCGACCGCGCAGAAGGTGCACCAGTCGAAGCCGAGCCTCTTTGCATGGGCCTCCCGCTCCTTGAAGAACCGCACGCCGAGGCCGTGACCGCGATAGCTGGGCAAAAGCACACTTTCACCGAAGTAAAATATCCGGTCCGTATCGTGACCACCTTCAACGAAGGGCGCCTGCACCTCGTGGGTTTCCGCAGCCATCGGCATGCCGGTCGACATGCCCACCACCTGCTCGCCATCGAGCGCCAGCACGAAAACCGAGCCTTTCGTGTCGGCATAGGTCGCGAGATATTTGCGCTCATGCTCCAGTGTGCCGTCATAGAGATAGGGAAAGGCGCGGAACACCTCGATCCGCAGGCGCGCAAGGTCATCGAAATAGGGCGCGGCGTCGATGCCGGAAAGAGACTTGATTTCGACGGTCATGGGCATTTCACTTTCGGTTGCACTGGTTATACCGTCATGGAAAACCCGCGCAAGCATTGAACGGAGAAGACGATGACCGCTGCCGAGACCATCCGCGCCTATTACGATGCCTTCAACCGTCAGGACATGGATGCCTTTCTGGCGCTTCTTCACGACGAAGTGGTGCATGACATCAATCAGGGCGAGCGCCAGACCGGCAAGGCAGCTTTCGCCTCCTTCATGGATCACATGAACCGCTGCTACAGGGAAAATCTCACCGACATGGTCATCATGGCGAGCGAGGACGGCAAGCGCGCCTCGGCGGAATTCATCGTGAACGGTGAATATCTCGCAACCGATGAGGGTCTGCCGGAAGCCGATGGCCAGACATACGTGCTGCCGGCCGGTGCATTCTTCGACCTGAAGGACGGGAAAGTTAGCCGAGTAACGAACTACTATAATCTGAACGACTGGATTGCCCAGGTCGGCGCCTGAGAAATCTTTTGCCGTACGGAATCGGCGTCAAAAGATCAGCATATTTCCATTATAGTGGATATTGACTCTATCATCTGAGAATGCAATTCTCCCATGATGGAAAACCAAGACGACATTCTCGAACGTTCGATCGGCGACCGGATCAAGACGTTGCGCGCTGAAAACGGCCTGACGCTGGACCGGCTCGCATCCGAATCCGGTGTCAGCCGCGCCATGATTTCCCGCATCGAACGCGGCGAGGCGAGCCCCACGGCATCGCTGCTTGCCCGCATCTGCGCAGCGCTTGGCCTGTCGCTCTCCGGCTTTTTCGCCGAAAACGAAGAGGCCGTTTCACCGCTGGTCAGAAAGCGCGACCAGCAGCTCTGGAAAGACCCGGAGACCGGTTATGTGCGCCGGTCCATATCCCCGCCACGCATCGGTTCCGATGTCGATATCGTTGAGATCGAGTTTCCGGCAGGCGCGCGCGTCGGTTTTCCGCCGCATGCGGCAAGCCGTGGAATGACGCAATATGTCTGGCTTTTCGAGGGTGTGCTGGAAATGACGAGCGGCGGAGACGTCCACCGGCTGGAACCCGGCGATTGCCTTTTTATGCCGGTTGGTGAAGGGCATGTTTTCCACAATCCCACCGAAAAACCCGCCCGTTATGCCGTCGTGCTGGATCAAAGACAGCGCTGATTTTTCCCGACAGGAGTTATTATGACCACCATCCGTGTGTTGAACGGGCAAGAGACGATCGATGCCCTGCCGGAACTTTGCGACGTTCTTGCCGCCTGCGTGAACGGCGGCGCATCCGTCGGTTTCATGTTACCCTTTTCCCCGCAAGATGCAGAACCCTTCTGGCGGACCGTCGCGGAAACGGTGGGCGAGGGCGGTACCATTCATGTGGTGGCGGAAGTGGACGGCAAGGTGGTGGGCACCGTACAGGTCGGCCTTGCTTCCAAGCCCAACCAGCCACATCGCGGCGACCTGATGAAGCTTCTCGTCCACCCCTCGGCGCGTGGGCTGGGGCTTGCCCGCAAGCTCATGCAAAAAGTCGAGGAGGAGGCGGCAAAACGTGGCCGTACCCTTCTGGTGCTGGATACGGCCACGGGCAGCGATGCCGAGGCGATTTATCCCCGTCTCGGCTGGGAACGGGTCGGTGTCGTCCCCGATTACGCGCTGTTTCCCGACGGGCGCTTTTGCGGCACGACCCTGTTCTACAAGCGGCTTGGTTAGGCCTTTCAGGCCGCTGTCTTATTGGCCCGGTTTAAGTGTGCGGTTGAAGGCGGTGACGATCATCGTCTGCAATTGGGCATGAATATCCTTGCGGTCGCGCGGACCGGCCGGTTCGCAGATCGGATCGCGCTCGCCGACGGATTTGAGAAATGCATCGGCATCCGGCTTGCAAAGGGGCAGGAAGCTGAAGTGATCGGCCTCATCAACCTGCTGATAGGTGGCGGCGGGCACCTGCGCCGCAAGCTTGTCCGCAAGTACGGCCGGCGGTATTTTGCCCTTGCTGCCAAGATTGATGAAGGTCAGCGGAATATCGATCTGTCTCAGGCTGTCCGGCTGGAAGGCCAGCGCCAGACCCGGATCGACCAATATGGCGGAACGGATGCGCGGATCGCGGTTCTGTTGCTCGAAGCGGGCCTTGTCGATGGTTCTGAGATCGAGCTTTGGCACGCTGACCGACGCGTCGTTCACATAACCGCGCCCACCTGCAAACCACTGGCAATCCATCATTGCCGCATCCTTTTCACAATAACGCACATAGGCGTCGAGATCGGCGCGTGCACCTGATATCTCCATTGCCGCGCTGCCGCCGAGAGAGAAGCCGAGGACGCCAATGCGCCGCGCATCGATCGCACCGGACCAGTTGTCTTGCGTGGTCAAGGCCGTGACGATCGTGGAAAGGTCGTTCGTCCGCTCCCAGATTTTTGGTGTATCGGCAGGGGTGGAATCGCCGCTGGTCGTGCCGGGATGATTGGTTCCCGCAACGATGAAACCTTCGCTGGCGAGTTTCGCTGCTATCCAGGCCATACCCTCAACGCGAGAGCCGGACCCGTGCGAAATCAACACGAGGGGGAAATGGCCGTCCTTGATGGTCGCGTCCTTCCGAACCGCCGTTCCCTGAAAGATGCGGTTCTCGGCGGAAAGCGCCGGTGTGCCGTCTCCACCCTTGGCCGGGTACCAGATCGTGACATCAAGGTTTGTGTTCCGTGCCTTGGAAGAAACCGGGATCGTGGTAGACCCGACATCCTCCGCAGCAAATGCCTGCGAGGAAAACGCCGCACAGATCAGAAGTGCGGCAAGGGTGCTTTTCAGTGTCATGAGAGTCTCTCCGTTTGACAAAGTGATGTTCCCGTTTTCTCTTTGGGGTGAATAAATGCGTCCTTGATCGCGTTAAAGGTCGTACCGAAACACGATCTGGTCCATGAACGTGCAATTGTCGTCGCTCCGGGATCTTTCGGCCGTGCTTTTCATTCCCCTGCCTTTCGTCGTCGCACTTCTGCTGGTCGTCATGTTCATCGTCTTTTTTAGAGGCGGAGACGATGTGCGGGCCAACCGGGCTTTTCTGGCGCTTATCGCGCTTTGCGCCGTGCAGTCCGTTCTTGTCGGCCTGCGCTGGGGTTATGGCGTGAGCGAAGCGCGTTATGTTTTGCCGGTCCTGGCCGCCTGCCTGCCGCCTCTTGTCTACATCGCCTTTCGTGGATTGATGGGGGTTGCGGCGGAAAGCAGGAGAGCGATGCTTGCCGGCCTTCTCCTGTCACCGCTGTTTGTCGTCTTTCTGGAGTTCGTTTTCCCTGTCGCGATCGACTTTGCGCTGATTGTCATTTTTGTCGGGCACGCTGTTGCCCTGCTTTTTCTGGCAGGAAAAGGCCCGGATGGGCTGGACGAGGCGCAATTTGCCAGCGTCGCATCGGCGCACAAGGCGCTCATTATTGCCGCGGTCGCTCTTTGTGTTTCCGCGCTGTTCGATCTTCTGGTGTTTTTCGATTTCGAGTGGGCGCACGGGGAAAATGTCGCCGCACTTGTCAGCAATGCCAATCTTCTCGGGCTTCTGCTGATCGGCCTCATGGCCGCTCTGGCCGGCAAAAGCAAAGCGCCACAAATGGCGGCAGAACCGGCCACGGAACTGCCAGCGCCGGCGGAGCCTTCGGAGCAGGACCGGGATGTCGTCGAAAGGCTCGGTCTCTTGATGGAGGCGCAGACGCTCTACTGCGACGAGAACCTCAACCTGTCACGGCTTGCAAGACGCCTCGGCCTGCCGAGCCGGCAGATTTCCGGCGCCATCAATCGCTCCCTCGGCGTCAATGTCTCGCAATATGTCAATCAGCTCCGCATCCGCGAGGCCTGCCGCCTGCTGGAGGAGACGGAGCAGTCGGTGACTACGATCATGCTGTCATCAGGTTTCCAGACGAAATCCAACTTCAACCGGGAATTTCGCCGCGTCACCGGCATGAGCCCGGTGGAATGGCGGGAACGGCAAGTGTGGAAGCTGGTCTCGCCCAACAAAAACGGCCACCCGGCAAATGCCGGATGACCGTTTGACGATGGGTCGCACAATGACCGGAATGGCGATCAGAGCGTGCCGTTGCGCTGCTGGATCATCATGTAGGTGTCATAGGTATATTCGGCGATCTGGGCCCAGAGATAGGCATCCTTCTTGAACGCCTGCTGGCTCTCGTAGATTTTCTTGAAGCTTTCGTTCTTGGCCGAAATCTCGGCATAGGTCTCCAGCGCCGCCTTGTGGCAGACGTCGAGGATTTCCTGGCTGAACGGCCGCAGGATTGCGCCCTGTGCCACGAGTTCCTTCAGCGCTTTCGG
The DNA here is from genome assembly GCF_000949865.1 of Rhizobium nepotum 39/7. Classification (GTDB taxonomy): domain Bacteria; phylum Pseudomonadota; class Alphaproteobacteria; order Rhizobiales; family Rhizobiaceae; genus Agrobacterium; species Agrobacterium nepotum. Next base: position 182,440 of record NZ_JWJH01000004.1, read on the forward strand.
ATTGCGCGCGTCGTAACGCTCCAGCATGCTGGCGCTGCCGGCGGCGCAGGCGTCTTTCAGGATGCGCTTGTAGTTATCCGGCAGCTCGTTGAATTTCTGCAGGTTCACGAAAGCATGCACGGCCGGGCCGCCTTCCCACCATGCCGGGTAATAGTAATATTTCGCGACCTTGTAGAAACCGAGCTTCTGGTCGTCATAGGGGCCGACGAATTCGGTGGCGTCGATCGTGCCTTTTTCCAGAGCGGCATAAACATCGCCGCCGGCGATCTGCTGCGGTGTCACGCCGACCTTCTGCATCACCTGGCCGGTCAGGCCGGCAATGCGCATCTTCAGGCCCTTCAGGTCATCGATGGTGTTGATTTCCTTGCGGAACCAGCCGCCCATCTGGGCACCTGTATTGCCGAGCAGGATCGAGTAGATATTGTGCTGGGCGAGAAATTCGTTGAGCAGCTCGTTGCCGCCAGCCTGGTTGAACCAAGCATTGGTCTGGCGCGCATTGAGACCGAAGGGAACCGATGTCCCGAGCGCGAAGGTCGGATCCTTGCCGACGTAATAATAGGAGCAGGTATGCGCCATTTCGACGGTCCCGGCCGTCACCGCATCCGCTGCCTGAAGCGCTGGCACGATTTCGCCACCGGCGAAATGCTGGATGACGAAGTTGCCGCCGGAGGCTTCCTTGACGTGATCGGCGACGATCTGGCCTGCGCCAAAAAGAATATCGAGGCCCTTGGTGAAGGACGACGTCATGCGCCAGGTGATTTTTGGATTTTCCTGCGCAATGGCCGGAGCGGCCAGCACAGTTGCGGTAACACCGGCGCCAACTGCGCCAGCCTTGCGAATAAATGATCTGCGATCCATGTTGATAAGCCCTAATATGTCTGCATATTGCAGGCGAACCGCACGGTACGCCTCCCGCCGGCTACTAAACATTTATCCTTGTCGCCATCAAGAGGGAATGTCGACCCTGTCGGGTTCCAGGCAATGCCGCTCGCCTGCTATTCCGGGCGCGATCATGTCCTTCCGCGACTATCGCCGGCGGTGGCTATGGATGTGGGCGTTTTAATGCCGGGTCATCCATTGCAGGATTGTAAAACAACGAAAGCGTCAGGCTTTTTGCGATGCGCTCCGCAGTTTCCATGAACCAGTCATGGGCTTGCCTGCTTGGCGCGATATCGTCAAGCGTGGCGGAAAAAAGCGCCAGCCATTGCGGAAACAGTTCCGCCGACATGCCTTTTACGCCGAGATGCGCCTGTACGGGCTTGCCGCCGTAACCGCCGTTTTTGAAAGCGATGGCCATCCAGAACTGTTTCATTCTGGCCATATGTTCTGGCCAGCGTCCAGCAAGCCGCGCATCAAAGACGGGGCCGAGCGTGGGATGTTCCAGAATGCGACCGTAAAATGTCTCGACCAGCAGGTCGATGAAACCGGCGTCGACGCCGATAGCTGCCATGGCTTTTTCAGCCCTGTCCTGAATTTCCGCGTTGTGGGCGGCCTTTGCCGTGATCTGGTCCTGCATCGTGTTTCCTTTGCTGCAAACCTACGCGGCCAGGACGTGCTCCGCAATGCGACCATTTGGCGTATTAGAATAATTCTAAAAAGCTTGATCGGGATGCGATCCGGATGTATTTAGAATTATTCTAAAAAGGTCTCAGCCATGTTCCGCAATCTTTTCTCCCCGTCCAAACGCCCGTTCTCCTCGCTTGGTGAACAGGAAATCCTCGCACTCGCCATCTCGTCCGAAGAAGACGATTCCCGTATCTACCGCTCCTATGCCGATCATCTGCGCGTGCAATATCCGCAATCGGCGAAAGTCTTTGATGATATGGCCGAGGTCGAGCAGCAGCATCGAAACGTGCTGATCGACATGCATCGCCGCCGCTTCGGGGAAACGATCCCCCTGATCCGCCGCGAGCATGTGCGTGGTTTTTACGAACGCACACCGGATTGGCTCGTGAAGAACCTGTCGCTCGAGAAAATTCGTGCTCAGGCCGAGTTGATGGAAGCCCAGGCGATCCGTTTCTACGATGAGGCCGTCAAGCGTACGAGCGATGCCTCGACGCGCAAGCTGCTGGGCGATCTGGCCGAGGCGGAGCGTGGTCACGAAGACATTGCACATATGCTGGAAGAGAAACATCTCGACGAAAACGGCAAGACCGAAGAAGAGGAAACCGCAAAGCGCCAGTTTCTTCTGACCTATGTGCAGCCTGGCCTTGCGGGATTGATGGATGGCTCCGTCTCCACGCTGGCGCCAATCTTCGCGGCCGCCTTCGCCACGCAGGATACCTGGCAAACCTTCCTGATTGGCCTGTCGGCCTCGGTCGGCGCAGGTATTTCCATGGGCTTTACCGAAGCCGCCCATGACGATGGCAAGCTTTCCGGCCGTGGCTCTCCGGTAAAACGTGGTTTTGCTTCAGGCATCATGACGGCCATCGGCGGCCTCGGCCACGCGCTGCCCTATCTCATTCCGCATTTCTGGACGGCCACCGCCATCGCCGCCATCGTCGTCTTCGTGGAACTCTGGGCCATAGCATTTATCCAGAACCGTTTCATGGAAACGCCGTTCCTGCGGGCGGTGTTTCAGGTGGTGCTTGGCGGGTCGCTGGTGCTCGCGGCCGGTATCATCATCGGCAACGCATAATGAAAAAGCCCGCAGCGTCTGCTGCGGGCTTTGTCGATCCTATGATCTCACTCGATCAGCGCAATGCGCCGACCAGAACGTCGCGGCCATCCTCGATGGAGACCCAGCGGCCCGAATTGAAGGACGCCTGCCGCTTCAGATAGGTGTAGTTGGTGTCGGTCCAGAGCTTCACGTCGTCGGTAAGATTGTCGAGAATGTAATCGCCGTCGGTGGTGCGGAGCGTCAGTACGGCATGGCCTTCGCCGTCCGGTTTACGCACGACGGTAATCAGCAGGTCAGCCACGGAAAACCCGCGCTCGATCAGCTTTTTACGCTTCAGCAGCACGAAGTCCTCGCAGTCGCCGGCGGTCGTGGGATATTCCCAGACCTCTTCCTTGCCATAGATTTCCATATCGGTCATGGCGACGACCGTGGTGTTGACGGAGGCGTTGATCTCGCGGACAACATCCCAGCCATATTCGGTAACGCGCGGCGGCGGCGTCAGCTTGCTGCGAATGTTGCACTCGCTCGCATATTTCTGACAGAACTCATAATGGCCGATCGGCTGGGACGTAATCCCGCCCGTGACCATGGCAGGGCTTCCCTTGGTTTCCGCCATCGCGGAAGCAGCAGTCATTAGCCCGGCGGCAACTGCAAACAGCAGCGCACGCGCCAGCGGTGCGTTCATCATGAAACCCGTCCCTTAATTCTTAACGAAAAGTTAAGAGGGTTGGGGGTCATGAGTCAATCATTTGCATTCGATGGCCCGCAAGACTCGTTGAATATGGTTAAGAGCGTTGCGCAAATGCCTATGTTGCAAGGGCTCTGACGGCGGCCAGCATCCTGTCGATATCCTGCGGCCGGGAAAGCCGGTGGTCGCCATCGCGGATCAACGTCAGGACGACGTCATCGGCGGGAAGGTGTTCGAGGAGCTTCAGCGCGTGCTGATAGGGAACATCGGGATCGCGCATTCCCTGCAGGATGTGAACAGGGCAGCCTGTGGTGATGATGCCGGTGAGGACGCGGTTTTGTTTTCCGTCTTCCATCAGCGCGCGGGTGAAGATGTTTGGCTCGGGGCTGTATTCGGAATGTTCCTCGAAATACCCGTTCTCCTCAAGCGACCTCCTTTCAGCCTCCGTCAGGCTGGGCTCTATCAGCTCCGCAGTAAAATCGGGCGCAGGCGCGATGAGGACGAGACCGGCGACCGATGGCGTGCCGCCCTGCTTGCGCAATTCCTCGACCATGCGAAGGGCGATCCAGCCGCCCATCGAAGAGCCTATGAGGATAACGCGCGAATGCGCCTTCGCGCGCACGACGGCAAGTGCCTCTTCCAGCCATCTCGAAATCGTGCCCTTCCTGAAGTCGCCGCCGGAAGCGCCGTGGCCGGAATAATCGAGCCGCAGACAGGCAAGGCCGTTTTCCGCCGCAAATCGGTCGAGTTCCACTGCCTTGGTTCCCGTCATGTCGGAACGATAACCGCCGAGCCAGACGAGCGTGGGAGCGTTCTCGCCTGGTGTCGCCCGGCGATGGAGGAAGGCGATGTCGCGGGCGTCGTCGTCAGCGCCTATGCGCAGGAATTCAGCGGCTTGTTCCGTCATGTATATGCAATTCTCCTGATTTTCATGCGACAAAGGCGGCGTATTTGCAAAATCCGTGGCAACAGGTGATCTTTTCGGGCAGATATGCTATTGACTTCGCCACGGCAATAACGACATTTCCGCCGCTTGTACCAAACAAGCTGTTTTTTGCCGACGCGATCCAGAAACAGATCAGGAGAATACGACCATTCGCAGACCTTTCAAAGCCGATGCCCCCGTCAAGGAGGGCCCGCGCTCCAACCGGGAAATCCGGGTTCCAAGAGTTCAGCTTATTGATGAAGAGGGCCAGAACCTCGGTAGCATGCCGACGGACGAGGCTTTGAAAATGGCGGAGGAGTCCGGCCTCGATCTCGTTGAGATTTCGCCGAACGCTGAGCCGCCTGTATGCAAGATCCTCGATCTCGGCAAGCTTAAATACTCGACCCAGAAAAAGGCCGCTGAAGCGCGCAAGAAACAGAAGATCGTCGAGGTCAAGGAAATCAAGATGCGCCCCAACATCGACACGCATGACTATGACGTGAAGATGAAGGCGATGAACCGTTTCTTTGAAGAAGGTGACAAGGTGAAGGTGACGCTGAAGTTCCGTGGCCGTGAAATGGCCCACCAGGAACTTGGCATGAAGCTTCTCCTTCAGGTGAAGGAAGATACCCAGGTGATTGCCAAGGTTGAAGCCGAGCCCAAGCTGGAAGGCCGTCAGATGATGATGGTTCTTGCGCCGAAATAACCCTTTTGCGCAGGCCGCTCCGGCGGCATGTGGCATTACCGCAAGGGGAAGTTCTCATTCCCCGTTGCGCTTTTAGCCGACTGCGGTTATAAGCGCGCGTCCGAACGGTCCGGCAGGGCATGCCGTGGCCGTTCCTGAATAGCTTGAAATAGGCCTCGTCTGCCTGTTTCGATACAAAAAATGGAGTAGCAAAATGCCCAAGATGAAGACGAAGTCCGCTGCAAAAAAGCGGTTCAAGATCACCGCTACCGGCAAGGTTGTTGCAGCCGCCGCCGGTAAGCGCCACGGCATGATCAAGCGTACCAACAAGTTCATTCGCGACGCGCGTGGAACCATGGTTCTCGCCGAAGCTGACGGCAAAAAAGTCGTCAAGAACTACCTGCCGAACGGTCTCTGAGACTTTTCCGCGTATTTGGACACTTTAAGGAGATCATGACATGGCACGCGTAAAACGTGGCGTAACTTCCCGCGCCAAGCACACCAAGACACTCAAGGCAGCCAAGGGCTTCTACGGCCGCCGCAAGAACACCATCCGCGCAGCAAAGGCTGCCGTGGATCGTTCCAAGCAGTACGCTTACCGCGACCGCAAGGCTAACAAGCGCAACTTCCGCGCTCTGTGGATCCAGCGTATCAATGCTGCTGTTCGCGAATTCGGCCTGACCTACGGCCGCTTCATCGACGGCCTGAACAAGGCTGGCATCGAAGTTGACCGCAAGGTTCTGTCCGACATGGCTATCCATGAGCCGGCAGCATTCGGCGTGCTCGTCGAAACCGCGAAGAAGGCTCTTGAGTACCTCAAGGATGCTGGTACGACCAACGAGTTTGAAACCGCTGTAAAGTAATTACGGCGCGGACAATCTGTTGTTCATTTGAAACCCGCGCCGGTCTCCGGCGCGGGTTTTCTTTTTGAAATCCATGGCAGTCGGGCAAGAGCGTGCATCGCTTCACATTCCGACGGGCAAAAACCAAAAGGGTAAGGCATCCGGCCAGGTCTCGGCCGGGCAGGTTTCAGGGGGCAGAAAATGCTGGTTGCCGCAAGTGAGGCGGAAAAAGCGAAGGGTTTCCAAGTCCATCTCGAAGATGGCGATATCGCGGCTCTGATGCGGGTGCTGCTCAAGAACGAGCGTCGCGTACAGAAACTCGAGCTTTCCACAACGACAGTCTGGATCAAGCGTCAGGGCACGGAAACGCGGTCCTGGTGGATGAAGTTGCTGACCGTTCTCGCCAAACTCCTTCCCTACACCTTCATGCGGCCTTCGACGCGGCTCGATGGCGCCGGCCTGATGCGCCGCGAACTTGAAACGCTGCAGGCCTTCAGGGGCCGGGGTTTTCCCGTTCCGCCCATTATCTATACCTCCCGCACTGCGGTCGTGCTCGGAGACGTCGGCCCCACCGTGATGGAGCGCATGGATGCGATGAAGGCCACCACCCCCGTGGAACACGATGCCCTGCTGGTGAAATCCGCCGAAGCGCTCGGCGAGTTGCATGGGGCCGGCCTATGTCACGGGCGGCCGCATGTGCGCGATTTCTTTCTTGAAAATGGACGCATCGGTTTCATGGATTTCGAGGAGCATCCGCAGGAGGTCATGCCGCTTGCGACGGCGCAGGCGCGCGATATCTGGCTGCTGTTTTTCCAGGTCGCGACACGCGCCTGCAACCCGCCTGAAACGTGTGATGCGGCCCTTGCCGGCTGGCGTGAAAACGCCCCGCCCCGGGCACAGGACGAATTGTGCCGCCTGATCGGCATTCTCGGGCGATTTTTACCGCTTGCCCGGTTGATCGGGCGCGTGCGGATGGGTAGTGATCTGCGACGCTTTATCATGGCGACCGACTATCTGATGAATGCTGTGAACCCCGAAGCCGTTGTTAGAACAACCGGCAAGGCAGGAAAAGATGACTGAACTTGATACCTTGAAATCGCAATTGATGTCGGAGATCGCCGCCGCCGCCGATGAGCCGGCCATCGAAGCCGTGCGCGTCTCCGCGCTTGGCAAGAAGGGCTCGGTTTCAGAGCTTCTGAAGACGTTGGGATCGATGACGCCGGAAGAGCGCCAGACCCGCGGCGCTGCCATCAACCAGTTGAAGACCGAAATCACCGACCTTATCGGCGAACGCAAGAGCGGCCTGAAGGATGCGGCGATTGCCGCCCGCCTGAAGGCGGAAACGCTGGATGTCAGCCTGCCGGTCCGCCAGTCTCCCGCCGAGCGTGGCCGCATTCATCCCATCAGCCAGATCGTCGACGAGATCACGGCGATCTTCGCGGATATGGGTTTCTCGATCGCCGAAGGTCCTGACATCGAGACCGATTATTACAATTTCACGGCGTTGAATTTCCCCGAAGGCCATCCGGCCCGCGAGATGCACGATACCTTCTTCTTCCAGCCGGATGAAAACGGCGAGCGCAAGGTGCTGCGCACCCACACCTCGCCCGTGCAGATCCGCACGATGGAAAGCCAGAAGCCGCCGATCCGCATCGTCATTCCCGGCAAGACCTATCGTCAGGATTCCGACGCCACCCATTCGCCGATGTTCCATCAGGTCGAAGGTCTGGTGATCGACAAAAAGGCGCATGTCGGCAATCTGCGCTGGATACTGGAAGAGTTCTGCAAGACCTTCTTCGAGGTGGACAGCGTCGTCATGCGCTTCCGCCCGTCGTTCTTTCCCTTCACGGAGCCGAGCTTCGAGGTGGATATCCAGTGCGACCGTTCCGGCCCCATCGTCAAGTTCGGCGAAGGCAAGGACTGGATGGAAATCCTGGGCTGCGGCATGGTGCACCCGAATGTGCTGCGTGCCGGCGGGCTGGACCCGGATGAATATCAGGGCTTTGCCTGGGGCATGGGCCTCGACCGCATCGCCATGCTGAAATACGGCATGCCGGACCTGCGCGATTTCTTCAACGCCGATGTCCGCTGGATGAACCATTACGGCTTCCGCCCGCTCGACATGCCGACGCTGTTCGGCGGTCTGAGCGTTTAATCCGGTTAGCCAAGGAGCAAAGACATGAAATTCACTCTTTCCTGGCTGAAAGAGCATCTCGAAACCGATGCGACGCTGGACGAGATTTGCGAGCGGTTGACGGCTATCGGTCTTGAGGTCGAGGACGTTGACGACAAGGCGGCCTACAGGCCTTTCGTCATCGCCAAGGTCGTTTCCGCCGAAAAACATCCGGAGGCCGACCGCCTCAAGGTGTTGATGGTGGATGCCGGTGACGGCAAGCCGGTGCAGATCGTTTGCGGTGCGCCGAATGCGCGCGCTGGCCTTGTCGGTGCGCTCGCGCGTCCGGGCGTTTATGTTCCGGGCATCGATGTCACGCTTGCTGTCGGCAAGATACGCGGTGTCGAAAGCCATGGCATGATGTGCTCCGAAAAGGAGCTGAACATTTCCGACAGCCACGACGGCATCATCGACTTGCCGGAAGACGCGCCGGTCGGCACATCTTTTGCCACCTATGCCGGGCTTGACGATCCGGTCATCGAGATCAATCTGACGCCAAACCGTCCGGACTGCACCTCGATCTACGGCATCGCCCGTGATCTCGCCGCTTCCGGTCTCGGTAAGCTCAAGACAAGGCCCGCGCCGTCCTTCAAGGTGGAAGGTGCAACACCGGTCGACGTCAAGCTGGAACTGGACGATGCAGCGCTCTGCCCCGGCTTTTCGCTGCGCATCGTGCGCGGTGTGAAGAACGGTCCTAGCCCGAAGTGGATGCAGCAGCGCCTGATGGCGATCGGCCTGCGCCCCATCAATGCGCTGGTTGATATCACCAACTACATGACCTTCGATCAAGGCCGGCCGATGCACGTCTTCGATGCCGCCAAGGTGAAGGGTGACCTCACGGTTCGCCGCGCCAAGGAAGGTGAGAGCATCCTTGCGCTCGACCAGCGTGAATACAAGCTCGGCCCGAACAATGTTGTCATCGCGGATGAAAAGGGCCTCGAGTCGATTGGCGGCGTCATGGGCGGCGAACATTCCGGCTGCGACGAAAACACCGTCGACGTGCTCATTGAGTCTGCCCTTTGGGATCCGATCAATATCGCCAAGACCGGTCGTTCGCTCGGCATCATCACCGATGCGCGTTATCGCTTCGAGCGCGGCGTCGATCCGGAATATATGGTTCCGGGTCTGGAACGCACCACCGAACTGGTTCTGGAACTGTGCGGTGGCGTCGCCGGCGAAGCGAAGGTCGTTGGTTACAAGGGTCATCAGCCCAAGGTGGTGGATTTTCCACTGGCGGAAGTAAAGCGACTGACCGGTTTGGAAGTCTCAGCGGAAGAGAGCCTCACCATTCTTAGAGGTCTCGGTTTCGGCGTCGAGGGAACGGGCGAGCGGGTTTCCGTTACCGTCCCATCCTGGCGTCCGGATGTCGATGGCAAGGCCGATCTGGTGGAAGAGGTCATGCGCATCCATGGCGTTGACAACATCAAGCCGGAACCGCTGGAAAGCTTCGGTGCCGTCAACGGCCGTATTCTAACCACGCTGCAGATCCGCACCCGCACCGCGCGCCGTGCGCTCGCGAGCCGCGGCATGCTGGAGGCCGTCACATGGTCCTTCATCCCCGAAGCGCAGGCAAAGCTTTTCGGTGGCGGTTCGCCGGCGCTGAAACTGGCCAACCCCATCGCAGCCGATATGTCGGACATGCGGCCCTCTTTGTTGCCGGGCCTTCTGGCCGCCGCACAGCGCAATGCCGACAAGGGGCACGGCGATGTGGCGATCTTCGAGGTCTCCGGTACCTATGAGGGCGATACGCCGGAAGCCCAGCGCCGTGTCGCCGGCGGCGTTCGCCGTGGTACAGCCTCGCTCGCAGGCAGTGGCCGCATGTGGTCCAATGCTGTAAAGGGCGGCGGCAAGCCGGTGGATGTCTATGACGCCAAGGCCGATGCGCTTTCGGTACTCGAAGCCTGCGGCCTGCCCATGGCCAATGTGCAGATCGAGGCCGGCGCTCCGGGCTGGTATCACCCCGGCCGTTCCGGCACCATCAAGATGGGTCCGAAGGTCGTGCTCGGTTATTTCGGTGAATTCCACCCGAAGACATTGTCCGAACTGGATGTTTCCGGCGCCTATTGCGGTTTCGAGATCTATCTCGACGCCATGCCGGAGCCGAAGAAGAAGGCGACCCGCACCAAGCCGGCGCTTGAACTTTCGCCCTTCCAGGCGGTCAAGCGCGACTTCGCTTTCGTAGTCGACAAGTCGGTCGAGGCAGGCGCCATCATCAAGGCGGCGACGAGTGCCGATCGCAAGCTGATTACCGGCGTCAATGTCTTCGATATTTTCGAGGGCGCATCGCTTGGCGAGGACCGCAAGTCTGTCGCCATCGAGGTTCAAATCCAGCCGGTCGACAAGACGCTGACGGATGAGGATTTCGAGGCGCTCACGGCCAAGATCGTAGGTAACGTCGAGAAATCGACGGGCGGCGTTTTGAGAGCATAGGGCCTCGTCGCATAGATTGGAAAAAGCCGCGGCGGCTGCCGCGGCTTTTTGTTTTTAACGGTTCGCCATCTGTGACATGCGCTCGGGATAACGTTGGCCGGCGACCTTTGTTGGAGCCAGCAACGTGCCGAGGCTGGCGACCTCGTCCGCCGTCAGCGATACGTCCGCCGCAGCCACGTTTTTCTCCAGATTGGCGATTTTTGTCGTGCCGGGGATTGGAACGATGAAGTCGCCCTGTGCCAGAACCCAGGCGAGCGCCAGTTGTCCGGCAGTGATGCCCTTTTGGGCCGCCATATCTTCCAGAAGCTTGATGAGAGCCAGATTGGCGTCGAAGTTCTCGCTTTGAAAGCGTGGCAGGCTGCGGCGGAAATCATCGGATGCAAGGCCGTCAAGCGTCTTCAGTGCGCCTGTCAGAGCACCGCGACCGAGCGGACTGAAGGGCACGAAACCGATGCCGAGTTCACGGCAGGTTTCCAGCACGCCATTCTCTTCGGGATCACGGGTCCACAGCGAATATTCGCTCTGGATGGCCGCGATCGGGTGAACGGCATGCGCCTTGCGGATGGTCGCGGCACTGGCTTCGGAAAGCCCGAGCGCCTTCACCTTGCCCTCGCGCACCAGATCGGCCATCGCGCCCACCGTCTCCTCTACCGGCACGTCGGGGTCGACGCGATGCTGGTAATAGAGATCGATGACATCGATATCGAGCCGTTTCAGCGAGGCTTCCGCAACAGCGCGGACATTTGCAGGCGAGCCGTCAACACCCTGGATCATCTCCGCCGCTGAAGGTTTGCTGCCATCGATGCGGAAACCGAACTTGGTGGCGATGACCACCTTGTCGCGATAGGGCTTCAAAGCCTTGCCGACGAGGATTTCGTTTTTGAAGGGGCCGTAGATTTCCGCCGTATCAAAAAATGTGACGCCAAGCTCCACGGCGCGGTGCAGTGTGGCGATCGCGCCGCTTTCGTCGGCTGAAGGGCCATAGGCATGGCTCATACCCATGCAGCCAAGCCCCAGTGCGGAAACGGAGAGGTCTTTTCCGAGAAATCTGTTTTTCATCTGTCTGTCCTTTATTAGAGTATGTCTCCCAAAAGTGTTCAGCGGTTTTGGGACAAAGACATGCGTCAAAACAAAAACTTAAATGCCCTCTGTCGAGCATGACGAGAATATAACGCCGCAAGGCGGCAAAAATAATCGCTGCAAATCCGTGCGGGTTGTTCTATCATTTAGAACAATGAACCGCGTGCAACTCTCTCAGCTGGCCGTCCTCGCCGCCGTCGCCGAAGGCCGCAGCTTCCGCAAGGCTGCGGCTGAACTTGCCATTGCACCATCGGCGGTCAGCCATGCGGTGTCGTCGCTGGAGGCGAGCCTTGGCCTGCGTCTGCTTCACCGCACCACCCGCAGCGTTTCGCCGACAGAGGAGGGCAAGCGACTTCTCGAAACGCTCGGACCGGCTCTTGCCGATATAGATACGGTCATTCAGACACTCGCCGAACATGGCGGAAGAGTTGCCGGCCCTCTGCGCGTCACCCTGCCTCGGCTTGCGACCGAGGACCTCATCATGCCGAGGCTCGGTAAGTTCCTGCGGCTTTACCCGGATATCTCCCTGGAGATTTCGACGGATGATCGCTTCGAGGATATCGTTGCGAAAGGTTTCGATGCGGGTTTTCGGCTCGGTGAGCATCTCGAAGCGGATATGATTGCCGTGAAAGCCAGTGGCCCATGGCGTGGCGCGATTGTCGGTGCGCCCTCCTATTTCGCAGAAAATCCTCCGCCGCGTGAGCCGGGGGATTTGATGCGGCATCGCTGCATCCTCCGCCGCTTTTCCAGCGGCCTTCTTTACCGCTGGGAGCTTGAAAAGGACGGCAAACCTTTGGTGGTTGATGTGCGGGGACCACTCATCCTGTCGGACCAGAGCCTCATCCGCCGGGCGGCGATCGACGGGTCGGGTCTGGCCTTCGTTTTCGAACAACGCGTGGAGGACGATATAAAAGAGGGCAGGCTGGTCCGCGTGCTGGAGGACTGGTGCGCGCCCTTTGACGGTTTTTATATCTATTACCCCTCGCGCCGGCAGATGCGCCCGGCGCTGAGGGCTTTCGTTGATTTCTTCCGCTTCAGAAGTTGAGGCGCTCCGTGTCAGATCGTGATGCGATAGCGGATATGGCCGTCGCTCTTTATGTAGCTGTCGTAGAGCTTTTGGGCGCGATGGTTATGCTCGTCCGTGTTCCAGTAAAGCCGTGACCAGCCCTTTTCCTTGCAGATGGCGATGAGGTCGTCGATCAGCGCCCGGCCCGTTCCTTTGCCGCGGATCGCGCCGTCGACAAACAGGTCCTCCAGATAGCAGTCCGGCGTTTTGACCCAGGTGGAATCATGGAAGTGGTGGATGGCGAAACCTGCCATGCTGTCGCCGAGAAAAGCCGCACGCATGGAAACACGCGACGCAGGGTCGATGATGCGCTGCCATGTGTGGGCCGTCACGTCGTCGGCAAGATTTACATTGTAGAAGGCGAGATAGTCGGTCCACAGACGCAACCATTCCGCATGGTCGCCCGGCTGCGCGTCACGAATTGACAGGTCCATATTACGCACCTGCCTTGTCGAGAAGCGCCATCATCTCATCGGTCAGCTTCAGATCGACGGCGCGACTGAAGCTTTCGAGCTGCGACAGGCTGGTGGCGCTGGCGATCGGCGCCGTCACGGCCTTCTTCCGCAACAGCCATGCCAGCGCGATATCGGCAAGCTTGGCCCCGGTTTCCGCAGCAACCGCATCCATGGCGCCCAGAACGGCAAGGCCGCGTGTGTTGAGATATTCGCCCACCCGGTAGCTGCGGGCGACGCCTTCCGTATCGGCCTTGGCGCGATATTTTCCGGTGAGGAAACCGGCCGCAAGGCTGTAATAATTGATGACGCCGATCTCTTCCCTGGCGCAAAGTTCGGCAAGCGGACCTTCGAAATCCGCGCGGTTGTAAAGATTATACTCCGGTTGCAGCACGTCGTAACGCGGAAGATTATTCTTCGCAGCCGTGTCCAACGTCTCCTGAAGCTGGCTCGCCGAATAGTTGGAGCAGCCGATGGCACGGATTTTCCCCTGTTCCTTCAACTTTGCGAAGGCGGCAAGCGTTTCCTCCAGCGGCACGTCCGCGTCCGGCTTATGGGCGAGGTAAAGATCGATATAGTCGGTTTGCAAACGCTTGAGCGAAGCTTCGACGGCCTCTGCGATCCATTTGGCGCCAAGGCCCGTCTTCTGGCCGCGATTGTCAAAACCGACCTTGGTGACGATCACCGCATCTTCGCGCTTCACGCTCGACTGTTTCAGCCATTTTCCGATAATGGCTTCGGACTCGCCGCCCTCATGCCCATCCACCCATGCCGAATAGACATCCGCCGTGTCGATGGCGTTGAAGCCGGCGTCGAAAAATGCATCGAGCAGGGCAAAGGAAGTTTTCTCGTCCGCCGTCCAGCCGAACACGTTGCCGCCGAAGACGATCGGGGCGATGGAGAGGCCGGTGCGGCCAAGGCTTCGTTTTTCCACGGGGAATGCTCCTGTTGCTGTCTTGTGGCAAGATTAGCAACTGCTTGCCGTCATAACCATTCAATTCCTTTGATGGCATTCATCAGGCAACGGGAAAAAGCGGCTGAAATCAGGCCTGAAAGCCGCGATAGTGGCTGGGCGGGAGGCGATTGTGCTGTTGCCACACGCGCCGCAAATGTCGGGCAGAGGCAAAGCCCGCCCGCTCAGCAATGGCTTCCATATCCAGGCGGCTGTTTGCAAGAATGTCACGGGCGAGATTGACCCGCATCAGGTTGACGTAGTCGATGACACTGATCCCGGTATGCTCGCGAAACAGGCGGGACAGATGCCTTTCGCTGAGTGCGGCAATATCCGCCAGCCGTTCCAGCGACCAGTCCTGAGCCGGCTCAGTCATCACCCGGTCCTGCACCCGGTGAATGGCGGGGTGGATGTGATTGCGGCCGGTAAGCCAGGGGGAGATTTGCGGATCATTACCGCTGCGTCTGAGATAAACTACCATGTTTTTGGCAATCCGCGCCGCGACCGCCGGCGATGTCAGGCGGGAAACGACATGCAACATCAGGTCGGTGCCGGTAGAAATACCGGCGCTTGAGAAGCGGTTGCCATCCTCCACGAAAAGGCGGTTTTCGGCCACCTGCGACAGCGGTGCGATGCGTCGCAGCGCTTCGACGCAATCCGCATGTGTCGTGCAGCTCCGCCCGTCGAAAAGCCCGGCGTCGCCCGCCAGAAGCGCGCCGGAGCAGATGGAAATGACTGTGGTGTCCGCGCGCACTGCGCGGCGTAGCCATGCCACCAGCGCCTGCCGCTCCCGTCGCATCTCCGGCGCGTTGTCGAAGTGGGAGATGCTGCCGGAAATCAGCAGGAAGGCATTTTCCGGCAGGGTTGCGGGCAGGGTCTCCAGCCCGCAGAGCCCAAGGCCGATGGAGGATTGCTGTTGATCATGTGCTGCAATGTAGCGGCAGTCGAAATGGATGTCGCGCTGTTCCGTGTTGGCGTAACGGATCACCTCCAACGGGCCGGCAATGTCGAGCAACAGCGCGTGCGGCGGCACAAGCGTGTAAAAGGGAATGATACGTGTGCCGCCTTTGTCCATCAGGCGGCCTTTTTGACGGTTTCGAGAATGTCGTCGACGGTCGCAATGCGCGCGAAGCGGTCGGCCAGTACCAGTTCGGTCCGTGTGCGGATATCGTCCGCACTGAACACGGTGCCGGAGGCGTGCGTCATCGGAAAGGTAAGCGTCGCCTCGGTGACGTAATCGACGGTGTAACCGAGGTCAGATGCATGACGAGTAGTCGTTTCGCAGCATTGTTCGGTGCGGATGCCGGAGACGATCAGCCGGTTGATGCCCTTCTGCGTCAGCCAGATATCAAGACCGGTGCCAGCGAAAGCCGAATGGCGGTTCTTGTGAAAGGTGACGTCAGGGGTGATGCGCACACCCTCCAGCGCGCGGATATACCCGCTCTCCTCTGCAAAGGCCCGGTCGCCATCGACGTGGTAGATTTGCACGACGGGAATTCCGGCGGCTGTCGCGCCATCGATCAAAGTCTGTTGTTTCTCAAGATAGGCGGCAAGTCCGCTTTCCTCGAAATAAGGGGTATGCCGGAAGGACTCCTGAACGTCGATGACAAGAAGAGCGGTGTGAGAAGAGGACATTTCATGATTCTCCATTGGGTTCATGCATAGCATAATCCACCCTAGAAAGGATGGAGAAAAGCAGGAAAACCGACAAAGGAGGGACAAATCCAGCCATCCACTTTCGCCGTCTCGCTTTCGCACGGCTTGCCACGCTGCACGACAATGGTAAGTTTCCAGAAATTGCAGAGTGGGAGAATGGAATGTTGCGCTTCGGAATAATTTCAACGGCGAAAATCGCTCAGGATCATGTCATTCCGGCGATACAGGATGCGCAGAACTCTGTGGTCAGCGCCATCGCCAGTCGCGATCACGCCAAGGCCCGCGTGGTTGCCGACCGGTTTTCCGTACCCCATGCCTTCGGCTCCTATGAGGAGATGCTGGCGTCGGATGTGATCGATGCGGTCTATATTCCGCTTCCCACCGCTCAACATGTGGAATGGGTCATAAAAGCCGTCAATGCCGGTAAACATGTTCTGTGCGAAAAGCCGATTGCTCTGAAAGCTCAGGAGATCGACGCCCTCATCGAGGCGCGGGATCGCAACGGCGTCGTCGTGTCGGAGGCCTTCATGGTCACCTATTCTCCTGTTTGGGCCAAGGTGAAGGAATTACTGGCCTCGGGCGCGATCGGAACGCTGAAGCATGTGCAGGGTGCTTTCAGCTACTTCAACCGCGATCCTGACAATATGCGCAATATTCCCGAACTGGGTGGCGGGGCCTTGCCGGATATCGGCGTTTACCCGACCATCGTGACCCGTTTTGCCACCGGTGCCGAGCCGAAGCGCGTACAGGCAAGCGTCGAGCGCGACAGGGAGTTCGGCACCGATATCTACTCCAGCGTCAGGGCCGATTTTGGCGATTTCGAACTGAGTTTTTATCTGGCGACGCAGCTTGCCGCCCGCCAGCTGATGGTTTTTCACGGTACTGACGGTTACATCGAGGTCAAATCTCCCTTCAACGCCAATCGCTGGGGTGCGGAAGAGATCGAGCTGACCAATCAGGCCCATAACCAGTCGCAAATCTTCCGGTTTCAGGATAGCCGCCAGTACAAGCTACAGGTGGAAGCCTTTGCCCGAGCAGTGAAGGGCGAGGGTGAAGTCGTTACGCTGGAAAGCTCGAAGAAGAACCAGCTTTTCATCGACGCCATTTATCGGGCGGGCGAAAAGGACGGTTGGGAGACGGTTTAATCCCGGTCCGTCTGCTGCTTTTGCAGTCGCCTGTAGCCGTAAAGCGCCAGCACCAATGCCGCGAGTGCCGAAAAGGCAAGCGGAACTAGCGGCTGCACCAGCGGATTGCGCCATTGCAGCAGGACGAATAGTCCGACGCCGACGATTCGAGAGATAAGCGTGACGGCGTTCGTTGGAAAGCCGTTCACCTTGCCGGGTCCATCGCCGTTCGAACGGTTCAGCCGCCAACTCGTCGCAAGCCCTGCCAAAGCTCCCGGCAGACGGGCGGCGAGTGGGTCGACTCCGATATAAAAAATCAGCAGACAGGTGATGGCGAGGTCTACGGTCAATCCGTAAATCTCGGTCAGGGCAAAGTGGGGAAGCCGCAAGGCCGTGCGCTTTTAAAGCGTCGGCTGTGTGGAGCGCGGGCGTTGCAGCACGAGAAGGCTGATGACGACACCCACGACGCCGAAATTGTAACCGGCAAGCGCCAGGAGCGGCGACATCAGGGGCACGGCCGTGGAAGAGAGCGCCATTGCGACACCATAGGCGCCGATAATCATCAGGCAGATGAAAACGATGCTGAATACCGAACGCAACGCAACTGCGGTTACGCCGAGCACTGTGGCGGTAAGAAAAATCATGGGTGCCGCCTCCTCTTTGGTTGCCGGGTCTGGGACAAGACGTAGCGTCTCCTTCCCTAACGAACCCTTGTTTTCTCCCCCATTCCTCATTTTCCTAACCCGTTAGTTGAGGATATGGTTTCATCGCCGTTAAAACAGGGCCGATCAGCGTCGGCATTTCCGAATCGACGGGTTTTGGTTACAAACAGGCATGAGTGATTTCTTCTCCAATGCCGCATTGAGCAATCTTGCCGAGTTTTCGGTGTCCGAACTGTCGGGTTCCATCAAGCGAACGGTGGAGACGGCTTTCGATCAGGTGCGGGTGCGCGGCGAGATTTCCGGCTATCGTGGTCCGCATTCCTCGGGACACGCCTATTTTTCGCTGAAGGACGATCGCGCCCGCATCGATGCGGTGATCTGGAAAGGCACTTTCTCGCGGCTGAAGTTTCGCCCGGAAGAGGGCATGGAAGTCATCGCCACCGGCAAGGTCACCACCTTCCCGGGTTCCTCGAAATATCAGATCGTCATAGAAAGCCTCGAACCGGCCGGTGCCGGCGCGCTGATGGCGCTGCTGGAAGACCGCCGCCGGCGTCTGGCGGCGGAAGGGCTGTTCGATCCGGAACGCAAGCGCCGTCTCCCGTTCATGCCGCGTGTCATCGGTGTCGTCACCTCGCCCACGGGCGCGGTTATTCGCGACATTCTTCACCGCATTTCGGATCGTTTTCCCGTCCATGTCGTCGTCTGGCCGGTCAAGGTGCAGGGCGAAGGCTCGGGCGAGGAGGTGGCGAATGCCATTCGCGGTTTCAATGCGCTTCAACCCGGCGGGGAGATTGCGCGTCCCGACGTGCTGATCGTCGCCCGTGGCGGCGGCAGTCTGGAAGATTTGTGGAGCTTCAACGACGAAATCGTTGTGCGTGCGGCTGCCGAAAGTGAAATCCCGCTGATTTCCGCCGTGGGGCATGAGACCGATACGACATTGATCGACTACGCTGCCGATGTGCGCGCGCCGACGCCGACAGGTGCCGCCGAAATGGCCGTACCGGTGCGGGCTGAGCTGGAAGCGCAGCTTTCCGGCCTTGCCGCGCGCCTTTCAGGTTCGGTCTCGCGGCAGATGGACAATCGCCGTCAGGGCGTGCGGGCGCTGGTGCGCGCGCTGCCGTCGCTCGATCAGCTTCTGGCGTTGCCGCGCCGCCGGTTCGACGAGGCTGCAAGCGGTCTGGGTCGCGGGCTTGAAATGACGACGCTGAACAAGCGCCGCGCCTTCGAACGTTCCGCCTCGGGTCTCAGGCCGGAAACCTTGCTGAATGGTCTCAAGCATCACAGGCAGCGGATTACCGAGCGTATGCACCGCGCCGAAACCTTGGTGGAGCGGCGTCTGTTGCAGGGAAAAGGCCGCGTCGATTCGTTCGACTCATCGCTGCGTTCGCTCCCCGCCCGCCTGCTCGGCCAGCTGGAGCGGCAGAAGGAGCGGGTGGTCACCGCCGCGCGCCGGGCCGATACCGCTGTGCTGCATCGTATGGCGCAGAACCGATCCGGCCTTGCCGCCCATGACCGCATCCTGCAATCGCTCTCCTACAAGAACGTGCTCAATCGCGGTTACGCCGTGATCCGTGACGGGGAAAACCGGCCGCTGACCCGCGCTGCCGCTATTGCATCCGGTGCTGTGGTATCGATGGAATTTGCCGATGGCCGCGTATCGGCGCTCACCACGGGCGAGGCGGAACCGTCTCCGGAGGCCGCCGTGGCACCCAAAAAGAAGCCGGTAAAACCGGCTTCTTCTGGCCCGGGCAATCAGGGCAGCCTGTTCTGATCAGATCGACGCCGCATCCGAAAAACGGCGGCTGACGGTGAAGGTCTTTTCGATATCGGGGTGCAGCTCCATGCCGAGACCGGCGCCCGGCGGCACGGTGATCATGCCGTTTTTCACTTCCGGCAATGCGGTGACGAGGTCGCGATACCAGGTCTTGTAGAAGGCGCGCACACTTTCCTGCACCAGCGCATTCGGTGCGTTGAGCGACAGATGCGTGGAGGCGCACAGCACCACCGGGCCGGTGCAATCATGCGGCGCGACCGGCAGATGCCAGGCCTCCGCCATCGACGCGATCTTGCGCGCCTCGGAAAGCCCGCCGCACCAGCTGATATCCAGCATCACCACGCCGGCAGCACCGGTTTCCAGAAGATCGCGGAAGGCCCAGCGGGAGCCGAGTGTCTCCGATGCGGAAATCGGCGCTGGCGAAACGGCGGCATAACGCGTCAGGCTGGAAAGGCTGTCCATCTTGATCGGGTCTTCGTGCCAGAAGGTCTGGTAGGGGGTAAGTGCCTTGGCGATCTGCATGGCGGGCAGAAGCTGCCACATGGAGTGAAACTCCACCATGATATCCATCTTGTCGCCCACTGCCTTGCGGATTTTTTCGAAAGGCTCGAGCGCGCTTTTCAGGTCCGGCATCGAGATATATTGCCCGCGCGTCTTTTCCGCCGCCGCATCGAAAGGCCAGATCTTCATGGCGGTGATGCCGTCTTCCAGAAGCGAATGGGCAAGTTCGTCCGCCCGGTGCAGGAAGCCGTTCAGATCGTCATAATCCTTACCGCCGGAAAGGCCGTAATTGGCCGTCTGCTGGCCGGTGGCCTTCTTGATATATTCGGTGCCGGCGCAGGTATTGTAGGTGCGGATTTCCTTGCGGCTGAAACCGCCGAGCAATTGGGCGATGGGCTGGTTGGTGGCCTTGCCGAAAATATCCCACAGCGCGATATCGAAGGCCGAATTGCCGCGTACTTCCGCACCCGATGAACGAAAGCCGAGATAACCGACGAGATCCTGCGCCAGAAGGTCGATCTGCAACGGATCGCGGCCGATCACGCGGGGTGCGATATATTCGTGCACATAGGTTTCCACCGTCGCCGCGCCGTAGAAGGTTTCGCCAAGCCCGGTAATGCCCTCATCCGTATGGACCAGAACCCAGAGCAGGTTTGCCCGTTCCGCCACGCGGACGGTTTCAAGTTTGGTAATTTTCATGAAGTGTCTCCTCCAGAGGCAGGCAGTTTTCCATCTGGAACTGCGTTGAAAAATCAGGCGATGCCGGCGGCCAGAAGCGCATGCACGCTTTCATCGAAATGCCGCGCCATAAGCGTTGCGGCCGTTTGCGGGTCGCCCGCGGCAATGGCCTGTCCGATGGCGACGTGAAGTTCACCTGCGGCATGGCGCTGCGCGTCGGATGTGCGGCTTTTCCAGCCGATCGGCCATGTTCGGCGTGTCACATTCTGGAAGGCCCCGAGAATGAGTTCGAAAACCGGGTTCTTGGAGGCTTTGGCAATGGCGAGGTGAAAGGCCAGATCGTGTTCCATGACCTTGTCGTTGTCGCCGAAATCCCGCTCCATATTGTTGGCATGACCGAGAATGGTGAGCGCTTCCGCATCCGTTCGCCTGAGCGCCGCCAAGGTCACGGTTCTGACTTCGATGGTGCGGCGCACGTCGTAAATCTGCTGGATGTTGATCTGCTCGGTGTGAATGCCATGTTCGAACATCAGCGACATCGCGCCGTGATCCAGCGTCGCCACGGTGGCGCGCTTGCCGGCGTTGACATCGATCAGCCGCATGGCTGACAAAGACCGGAAGGCTTCGCGGACAACTGTGCGGGAGACGCCGAGCTGTTGCGAAAGCGAAAGTTCGCTTGGCAACTTTGCGCCGGGGGCAAGTTCGTTTTCGCGAATGTGGCGAGTGATTGCGCCAATCGTGCTGCTGACGAGACCGGTTTCATGCGAAATGGCGTTATACATTTTTCCTCCAACCTGTAGTACAGGTTTACGGAAAATTGCTTACAGGATTTTTTTCACGGAAACAAGCATCATCGCCGGCGCGATTGCCGGTTCCTGTCCGCGCCGCAAGCCTATTCCTCGAAATCCTGCAAGAACCGCTTGAGAAGCCGGTTCAGCGTCGTGCGTTCTTCCTCGCTGAGGTGGGCGACCAGCCGTTTCTGGTTCTCGACATGGGCGCTGACCGCGTCCTCGACAATGGCAAATCCCCGCTCGGTCAATGATATCAGCACGCTGCGACGATCCTGCGGGTTGTGGATGCGCTCCACCAGCCCGGCTTTTTCCAGCTGGTCGATCCGGTTGGTCATGGTGCCGGAACTCACCATGGTCATGGCCAGCAGATCGCCAGGAGAAAGCCGGTAGGGTGGCCCCGCGCGCCGTAATGTCGCCAGCACATCGAAGGCGGAGGAGGAAAGGCCGTGTTTCAGCAGCACCGCCTCGACCTCGCGGCCAAGATGCGTGCTGAGCCGGTTCAAACGCCCGAGTAGCCCCATGGGCCCGACATCGAGATCGGGTCGCTCTCTGCGCCATTGCGCCAAAATATGATCGACGTGGTCCAGCGGTTCTTTGCTCATCACCAAGGCATAACAATTGGTATCTTGACGTCAAGATAAAATTACCTAGATTGTATTTATCTTGATATAGAGAATCTTGAAATGAAGAAAAATACGACATATGCAGCCGACGTGCTGGTGACCGCACTCGCCCCCGCAATCTGGGGGACAACCTACTTCGTCACGACCGAATTTTTGCCGCAGGGATATCCATTCCATGTCGCGATGCTGCGTGCATTGCCGGCCGGCGTGCTGCTGCTGTTTCTCGTCAGAAAACTGCCGGAAGGCATCTGGTGGCCGCGCAGCTTTATTCTCGGCGCACTGAATTTCTCGTTTTTCTGGGCGATGCTCTTCGTGTCGGCCTACCGATTGCCCGGCGGTGTCGCGGCGACGGTTGGCGCGGTCCAGCCCCTGATCGTGATCGGCCTTTCCCGACTGTTTCTCTCCGCGCCGGTCCGGCCGCTCGCCATCGCCGCTGGTTTTCTCGGCATTGTCGGCGTTGCGCTTCTGGTTCTGGCGCCGGGTGCTGTTGCGCTGGATGGTATCGGCGTGGCTGCGGGTCTTGCCGGTGCCGTATCCATGGCCTTCGGAACTGTGCTGACCCGGAAATGGCGGCCACCGGTATCGAACCTCACCTTTACGGCCTGGCAATTGACGGCCGGCGGCATCCTGCTCCTGCCGGTCGCATATTTCCTGGAACCGGCGTTACCTGCACCGACCACGGCCAATATTCTCGGCATGGTCTATCTCGGGATTATCGGTGCGGCCTTGACCTATTTTCTGTGGTTTCGTGGGCTCGCCCGCATCGAACCCTCCGCTGCCGCATCGCTCGGTTTTCTAAGCCCTGTCGTTGCGACTTTGCTCGGCTGGCTGGCGCTAGGCCAAAGCCTCACGCCAGCGCAGATCGTTGGGTTTGTTGCGGTGCTTTTCAGCATCTGGCTCAGTCAGCGCAGCCAGTTGCCGAGATAGGCCTCGTCAGGCCCATTCGCCTTTGCGCATTACCGGAACCGTGGAGCCATCCGGCTTCACGCCGTCAATATCCACCTCGTCGGAACCGATCATCCAGTCGATGTGGATCAGGCTGGAATTGCCGCCCTGCGCCTTGATCTGATCCTGCGACAGCGAAGCGCCATCGACGAAGCACTTCGAATAGCACTGACCCAGCGCAATGTGGCAGGAGGCGTTTTCGTCGAAGAGCGTGTTGTAGAACAGGATGCCGCTTGCCGAGATCGGTGAGGAATGCGGCACAAGCGCCACTTCGCCGAGACGCCGCGCGCCCTCGTCGGTATCGAGCACCTTGTTCAGCACGGCTTCGCCCTTCGAAGCCTTGGCTTCCACGATACGGCCAGCCTCGAATTTCACCTGGATATCGTCGATCAGCGTTCCCTGATGTGAAAGCGGCTTCGTGCTGGACACGTAACCATCCGCGCGCAGCGCATGAGGTGTGGTGAACACTTCTTCCGTCGGGATGTTCGGATTGCAGGTCACGCCGTTCTTGGCGGTGGATGCGCCGCCATGCCATTCGTGGCCGTCCGCCAGGCCGATTTTCACATCCGTGCCGGGACCGGTGAAATGCAGCGAAGCGAAGTGTTCTCCGTTCAACCATGCCGAACGCTTGGCGAGATTGGCGTTGTGCTCCGCCCATGCCGCAACCGGATCGGCCAGATCCACCCGCGAGGCGGCGAAAATGGCGTCCGCGAGTTTGCGGACCGCTTCGTCTTCCGTCACATCGGGAAAGACCTGCCTCGCCCAGGACGGGTTCGGATAGGAGATGATGTTCCAGTTGATGTCGAAATTGGAAATCTTCTCCAGCGCCGGCTTGTAGGCCGTGGAATTGGCCTTGTTGGCGCGCGCCACCTTGGAAGGGTCCTGTTCGGCCAGCAGCATCGGGTTGTCGCCCGCGATCGCAAGACGTGCCGCGCCGTTGGCATAGGCCTTCGCCATGCCGTCATAAAGCCAGCCGGAAGCCCGGTCGAAATTCGCGTCACTGGCGTGGCGGTAGCGGGAAAGCGTGGTTTCCTCGTCGGAATAGAAGGTGGTGACCAGCCCGCCGCCGGCAAGATAGGCGTGTTTGGTCAAGAACCGCACCAACGGCAACGCCGCCAGCGGAGCAGTAATCACCAGATCCTGATCTTTCTGTAATTGCAGGCCGACCTTGACGGCGACTTCGGCAAGTTTTTCGAGTTTGACGGGATCGATGGGGGAAACGGTCATGATCTGCCTTCGTATATGTCAATCTGAGGCGCCGACCATAGCCCATTCTTTTCGAAAGCCAAATGCTTTCAAAAGCGGTCTGAGAGCATCAGTCGGCCACAAGCGGCGCGGCGATCGCCTTCAGCGCCGCCTGCGCATCGAGTGGGGAAAGTCTTACCTGCAAGCCACGCTGCCCGCCGTTTATGTATACATATTCGTGGGTCATGGCTTGCGCCTCCATGGCCGTCGGCACCTGCTTCTTCTGCCCGAAAGGGCTGATGCCGCCGACATGATAACCGGTTGCCCGTTCCGCATCGGCAGGCTTCATCATGCTGGCGGATTTGCCGCCGAATGCTGCCGCGAGCTTCTTCATGCTCACCTCGCGGTCGGAGGGCACGACGACGCAGACCGGCTTGCCGTCCAGCTCCGCCATCAGCGTTTTCAAGACCAGATGCGGCGCCTCACCGATCGCCTCGGCCGCCTGCAAGCCGATCCGGTCGGCATTCGGGTCGTAGTCATAGGTGACCGTGGTGAAGCTTATGCCGGCCTTGGTCAGCATCTGCGTCGCGCGGGTTGTCCTGGACATGGCGGGCGGCGCTCACGCAAAGAGGGTCTGATAGGTTTCCGGCTTGAAACCGACGGTTATTTTATCCTTCGCCTCCAGCACTGGGCGCTTGATCATGGAGGGTTGCTCCAGCATCAGCCCGATGGCCTTATCGCGGTCCAGTTCGGCCTTCTTGCCGTCATCCAGCTTCTTGAAGGTGGTGCCGCCGCGGTTGAGAACCGTTTCCCAGCCTGCGGCATCGCACCATGTTTCAAGATGGGCCCGGTCGATACCCGCTGACTTGTAGTCATGGAAAGAATAGTCGATGCCGGTGGCTTCCAGCCAGCTTCTCGCCTTTTTCATCGTGTCGCAGTTCTTGATGCCGTAAATGGTGACCGTCATGTTGTCCGCCTCTTTGCCTTGGCCCACCGGCATAACAAAATCTTCGTCTTATTCAAGCCGCCGCCTGTGGGTGCGCTTTAAGCTATGCAAAAACGCAAAAGCTGACATCCAAACGAGCGCGAGCAAAGCTGCATGGCTTCCTTGCTACATCATGAGTTGTAGAACAGGCCGAAAATACCCATTATTTGGCTATCAAATATGGAGAGAAAAATGCGTCAGGTTGCAAAGACATCGCGTAACTTCTTCGGCGAAACTTTCGCCGTTCTCGGTGCAGCACTGTCGGTTTCGGCCGCTGTTCGCGCGCATCGCAAGCCGGCCCGCGCCGACCTCGAAGCCCTTGGCATCGACGGCAAGGCTTTCGACAAGGTCCAGCTCTAAGCTGGTTATCGTTTGCAGCGAGGCGATACTGCCTCGCTCGTGCATGGGCTCTGGTGGCGTTACCGTACCGCCAGCTTTCGATTGGACCGTTTTTTTGGGCCGATCACTTTTTCCGGTAAAGGTATCTGGCTTTCGAGCGGCTCGTAGCGATCGGCTTTCGCCGAAAGCGCGAAGCGTCCAAGTGACTCGTGCCGTGTTTCGCCATTGTGGCTGAAAATCAGCTCAAAATTGCCAGCCAGCCAGCTATAGGGTTTTCCTTCCGGCATCGGCTCTATCTTCCCGCAGCCGTAAATCATGGTGATGTGCGGCGTGAAAGACGATGCCGCAATATAGGGAAGATTTGCCCGCCAAAGCGCGCGCTGCAACATCTTCACCAGAGCGCTCATCTCCGGCATGTCACGGCTGCTTCGCAGCACCAGGCTGTTTCGATTGCCGAAAAGCGAGCTTGCATCCAGCGTGATCGGAACGGGCCGTGCCCTGACTTCCCCCAATGCCGCCTTCAGCCTATTTGTCAGGCCGTGAGGGACGGTATCGAAACATCCGATACACATCAGCGTTATATGCAGAAGCTCTGCGGGATAGGCCTCACGCAGCGTGCGTCCTTCCGCGTGGTGTGATGCATCGGCAAAAATTCTCGCCGCGAGGGTCGGCGGCGGCTTCAAGACCAGCAACAGCTTGCTGAGAAATCGCGGACTGAAGCGCCGTATTTTCTGCGGCTCCAGCCCATCAAAATAGAGCTGCCTTAAAGCTCCTCCATCCGTCAACTCGCAACCCATGACGATGCTCCACAGCCTTATGCCAAGGCCGGGAAACTATCATCGTGCGGCGACGAAATAAAGAACAAAAGAAGAACAAAAGGCGGAATTGCTCCGCCTCCGTTTTATTCCCACTCGATCGTGCCGGGCGGCTTGCTCGTAACATCATAGACGACACGGTTGATGCCGCGGACTTCGTTGATGATGCGGGTTGCCGCGCGGCCGAGGAAATTCATGTCGTAGGGATAGAAATCCGCCGTCATGCCGTCCACGGAGGTCACGGCGCGTAGCGCGCAGACGAAGTCATAGGTGCGGTAGTCGCCCATCACGCCAACCGTCTGCACCGGCAGCAGCACGGCGAAGGCCTGCCAGATGGTGTCGTAAAGACCGGCCTTGCGGATTTCGTCGAGATAGACCGCATCGGCCTTGCGCAGAATATCGAGCTTCTCGCGGGTGACCGCGCCGGGGCAGCGGATCGCCAGACCCGGACCGGGGAAGGGGTGGCGGCCGATGAAGCTTTCCGGCAGGCCGAGTTCGCGGCCAAGCGCACGCACCTCGTCCTTGAAAAGCTCACGCAGCGGCTCCACCAGCTTCATGTTCATGCGCTCGGGAAGACCGCCGACATTGTGGTGGCTCTTGATGGTGACGGAGGGGCCGCCGGAGAAGGAAACGCTTTCGATGACGTCAGGGTAAAGCGTGCCCTGTGCCAGGAATTTCGGAGCGCCCTTGCCATCTGCGGCAATCTTCGCCGCTTCGGCTTCGAAGACTTCGATGAACAGGCGGCCAATGGTCTTGCGCTTCGCTTCCGGGTCGGAAACGCCCGCCAGTTCCCCGAGGAACATGTCTGCGGCATCCACATGTACCAGCGGAATGTTGTAATGATCGCGGAACATGCCGACGACCTGCTCGCTTTCGCCAAGCCGCATCAAGCCGTGGTCCACGTAAACGCAGGTCAGCTGGTCGCCGATCGCCTCATGGATGAGGATCGCCGCAACCGAGGAGTCGACACCGCCGGACAATGCGCAGAGCACGCGGCCGGTGCCGACCTGATCGCGGATCTTGCGGATCATCTCGGCGCGATAGGCCGCCATCGTCCAGTCGGATTTCAGACCGACGATCTTGTGCACGAAATTGGAAAGCAGCTTGCCGCCGTCAGGCGTATGCACCACTTCCGGGTGGAACATGGTGGTGTAATAATGGCGCGTCTCGTCTGCGGCGATGGCGAAAGGCGCGTTCTCGGAGGTCGCGATGACCTCGAAACCTTCCGGCAGTTTCGTCACGCGGTCGCCGTGGCTCATCCAGACGGGATAGCTCTCGCCCTGTTCCCAGAAGCCTTCGAAAAGTGGGCTTGCCTTTTTGATGTCGATGTTGGCGCGGCCGAATTCCGCCGCATGACCACCCTCGACAACGCCGCCGAGCTGGGTGCAGAGCGTCTGCTGGCCGTAGCAGATGCCGAGGATCGGAACCTTGCTGTCGAACACCGCCTGCGGCGCGCGCGGGCTTCCTTCAGCCGTCACCGACGCGGGGCCGCCGGAGAAGATCACGCCCTTGGGCTGAAGCTTCTCAAACGCCTCTGCGGCATTCTGGAACGGATGGATTTCGCAGTAGACCCCGGCCTCGCGGATGCGGCGCGCAATCAGCTGCGTCACCTGGCTGCCGAAATCGATGATGAGAATGCTGTCGGGATGGGCTATCTGGGTCATGGCGAGCCTTTAAAGAAAATGGCGGCTTTAGGCAACCCGGAAGCGGGCGTCAAACAGCAGAAAATCGCGAAAATCGCAAGGTTTCAAAGGGAGATCGCACCGTCTTCGATGGCGTGGCAAAGCCGGTCGACGGCATCTGCGAGCTTTTCATCGATGATGTGCAGATATTCCGTCCAGTCGTCCACATGGTTTACATCGGCCTTGCCATCGGAAATACCGCGCAGGCCGACGAGCGGCACGCCGAAGCGCTGGCAAGCCCTGAGCACGGCATAGGTTTCCATTTCCACCATATCTGCGTCGATCAGCCCATAGGCCTCGCCCGAGATGACGTTGGCGCCGGTGGAAAGTCGCGCCTCGGCAAGACCGGGTATGCGCAATGGCAAGGCCACCTCGGCGGGTAGATCGAGAAACGGCGTACGGCCCTTTTCGAAACCGAAGGCGGAAGCATTCATATCGCGATAGGAAACCGAGATCGCTTGATAGACGCCCGTTTGCTCCAATGTCCGCGATCCGGCGGAGCCGAGCGAAACGACGAGGTCAGGCAGATGGTCTGCCGCATCGAGACCGGCAAGAACGGCCGTGACCGAAATCGCCGCCTCGACCGGGCCGACGCCGGTCATCAAGGGCGCAATGCGCGCCTGGAGATGCGGGCCGTATTCGGCGGAAGCCGCCATGACGAAAAGAACGGATTTGTCGGCAACATGTAAAAGCCGGTAGCTCATTCGGTAATATCCTCGCGGCCCTTCACCACCATCATCGTGCCCGTCATGGAGGCGATCAGTTTCGCCGGCCCATCCGAAAGCGCATAGGCGCGGCCGTCTGCCACAATCAGGTTGTTGCCCGGCTTGATGATTTCGCCACGAAACAGGAAGCGTTCGCCGCGTCCGGGTGACATGAGGTTGACCTTGAACTCGATGGTCAGCAGCGAGGCTTCCGGCTCGATAATCGTATAGGCGGCATAGGTGCAGGCGGTGTCCAGACCGGCGGCAATGACGCCCGCATGCAAGATACCGTGCTGCTGCGTCAGCTTTTCATGAAACGGCAGCTCGATTTCCACCAGCCGATGTTCGATACGGCTGATCTGCGCATCGATTGCCTGCACGACACCCTGCCGCGCAAAGCTTCTTTCTATCCGCTGACGAAAATCGCCGGGATCCGTGATCTCCATGGTCTACCTGCCTGCATTAAGTCCCCATCGCAAACTGACATGGCCTGTGGCGACGGGCAAGGCAAGGATTGCTCGGGCAAAATTTAGTTCAGCAAGACGATACTCGCGTTCAGCACGGTGGCGAAGGCGACCCAGACGGCATAGGGCGCGAATAGCCACATCGATATCCTGTCACGGCTGTAGGTGAGCGTGATGAAAGCGACGATGCAGATGAACATCGGAATGATGATGACAAGCCCGCCTGTCGGGCTTTGCATGCCGAAAAAGATCGGCGACCACAGGAAATTCAGCACCATCTGCGTGAACCAGAGACGCATGCGCGTCCCCATCAGTTTGCGGATCCATGTCCGCGCGCCGGCGATGCCGATCATCACGTAAAGCGTTGTCCAGACCGGGCCGAATATCCAGTTGGGCGGGTTGAAGAATGGTTTCTGCAGCGATTGATACCATTCGCCGGGCACGTTGTTGACGCCGATCAGCGCTCCAATGGCAACGACTGCAACCACGAAAATAATGTACACGGCAAGGTTTTTCATGACGCATCCAATGCACCGGCCGTGCTTTTGTTCCCGTGCCTTTTCAGTATTTTAGCCGGAGATGCGCACGATGTGCTGATCCCATGCCACCTCGCTGCGAACGGTCTCGAAAAATCCGTCATAGGAAGAAACCGCAATGCCGCTCTCGGCAGGGGCGACGCCCGCTGCCTCACGCACCGTCGTCTCCGATACGACGCGCCCGGTTTTCGCGTCCAGTGTCACGGCTGCGTTGCCGTTGGGCGAGGTCAGGCCGACCAGTCCGTCGCGTCGGTTAACGGCGATGGCCCCGACATAATTGGCAAGCCGCACCGTCGTTTCCTCCGGCAGATAGACGAAGGCCAGGTCCTCGCCCTTCGAGAAATGGCCGACAAGCGGCGGAAGATCGTTGCGCGGCCCCTCATATTGGCAGGCGAACCAGACGCGTCCGTCATCACCGAGGTCGACATGGCGGGTGGAAAGCTGACGCAGCTGCTCCGGCATCGCATGTTTCTGGATCAACTGGCCGCTGGCAGCATCAAGAAGCACGAGCGACGGCTGCATGTTGTCGATATTGAGTTTGGTACGGCCGAAATCCGGGTGTGTCTCGATGCCGCCATTGGCGATCACGATCAGCCGCCCGTCATCGCTCACCGTCATGTCATGGGTGCCGACACCGTGAGCGTCGTATTCGCCGATGCGGACAAATCCGTTGTGGGCATCATAGAGCCCGATAACGCCGCGATTGCCGTCGAAGTCGTTTTCGCTGGCATAGAGGATCGCGCCGTCGGGGGAAAATTGCCCGTGGCCGTAGAAGTGGCGGTTTTCCGGCGTGTGCATGACGATAGGCTCGCGACGCCGCGCCGGGTCGAAGGCCATGAAGAAGGTGCCGGGCCTGCGCGCGAAGGCCACCGTCATGCCCGTCGCATGGCTCGTCGCCATTCCATGGGCACGGGACGGCAGGGCGACGCGGTCGATGATCTCGCCGCGTTCGCTTACCGTTGCGATGCCGTAGGACCCGTCACGGGCCCGGAAGGCGGAAGCGAAAACGGCATCGGCGCGTTCGAGCGCATACAGCGAGCCGGGGGCAAGCGCTGCGAGAAAGGGAATTCCCGCCGCCTTGATGAAGCTGCGCCGGTCTATCAGCATCGGCTTTTTGCCTGATATCACCGGCTCAGTCTCCGTCAGCGAAGGAAAAGCCGGAACTGAGGCCGATCGCGCCGCCATACTGGTCGTTGAGGCGGTAGATCAGGTCCTTGCCGTTGAGCAGCAGATAATCGACCTTGGCGCGCTGCTGATTGTCATCAAGCGCTTTTTCCACGTTGGTATCGATCGTTCCGGCAATGCGGATCATCGATTTGGCAATGAAGTCGATGGAGTTGACGATGGAACGCTGGTCGGGCGGCACGAGTTCCACCATATCCGCCGTGTGCAGCAAGGTCTGAACGGCCTTGATGTTTTCGGCAATGCTCTTCCAGGTCAGGCCGGACCGCCAGTAGATGGCCGTGCGGGGAAATCTGGCCTTGTCCGGCCCCTTGTAGAAGGTCTCGATACGCTGGTCGCGGATCGCTTCGGAGCCGTGCACGAGAATGCCGAGCAGGGCGACCAACGCCTCGCGTTCATCGCGAAATACGGGATTGTCCGCTCCGGGCTGCGTCCAGTTTTTCTGCGCGCCATCAGGTGCGTTCCAGCTCTCCGAAAGCTCCGCCGCCACATTGGCGATATTGCCGGCAATCGCTGCGCCGTAGCGGCAACGGAAATCGCCTTTTTTGTCGAGCAACTCATCCGCGCCGGTGCCGTAGAGTACGAATTCCAGTGCGCCAAGGCCCTGCGCAGCGACACTCTTGCCCTTCAGGCTGTCGGCGCTGGTGACGCTTTCATCTTTTTCCGCAAGATAGCGCTGTACCTGCTTCAGGCCGAGACCCTTCTTGTCGGGGTAATAGAGCACGCGTTCGAAACGGTTATGTTCGATCACCGGGCCAACGCGCACGATCTCGATGGTCGACCAGTTTGAGACCGTATCGGCAAAAGCTGCCTTGGCCATCTCATTCGTCGTTTTGGAAGGGGCGGCGCAGAAAGCCTTCATGCTGTCTTCCAGCCTGTCGGCTGATCGCCGGAAACGATCATAGCCGGGACGGATGAAACCGTTCACGGCTTTTTCCATCACGCCCCGCACCTGCACCGGGTCGAGCGGCGGCGGCGGCATCAGTTCCACGTCCTGCGCCATGGCGGGCTGCATGGTCAAAAACAGCAGCACGGAGATAAGGCCGGAGATTTTTCGCATGGCATTTTTCATCAAAGGGACTCCAGAAAAGCCAGCAAAGCCTGCCGGTCGGATTTTTGCAAGGCGGCAAAGGCGTCGCGCGCGCTCTCGCCTTCGCCGCTGTGCCATAATATCGCTTCTGTCGGGCTGCGCGCCCGCCCGTCATGCAGGTAGAAACCGTTGCCGTTCACGCTTTGCGTCAGGCCGATACCCCAGAGCGGCTGGGTTCGCCACTCGCGTCCGCTTGCTTCGCCTACTTGCTGGCCGTCCGCAAGCGCCTCGCCCATGTCGTGCAGTAGAAAATCGGAATAGGGCCAAATCAGCTGGAAAGAATGCATGGGGTCGGCGTCGTCACGGCGAGTGACGAATTTCGGTATATGGCAGGATGCGCAGCCGGATGCGTAGAAAAGCTGCTTCCCCTGCAAAACGGCGGGATCACCCACATTGCGACGCTGTGGCACTGCGAGGTTCTCGGTGTAGAATGTCACGAGATCGAGAATGGGGTCGGGGGCTTCCACTGGCCCTAGCCGCGGCTGCACGCCGGTCGGCATGGCAAGACAGTCCTTCTGGACATCGGTGCAATCGCCAGAGGCGTTTGGAGCCTCCGGCGTGGAGATGCCGATATCGTGGGAAAAGGCGCCGGCGCTTTGATCGCGCACGCTGGCATTCTGGGCTTTCCAGCCAAACCGCCCGAGTTTCACCTCGCCGGTCCGGTGATCCCGCACAAAGGCCGGACGACCGGAAATACCATCGCTATTTTTGTCGTCCGGATCTGCGCCGGCCAGGATGTCGGCCTCGGCAATGGCCTCGATCAGCCCAAGCCCGAGGGTGGGCATGGCGACGCGTGCCGACAATGTCGTATCGGCGCCTAGCGGGCCATATTGCAGGTCCGCCACGGCGTAGTCGGGCTTGCGCAGCATCACCACCTCGCCATCGGCCAGCCGCACGGGCTTTTCGGCATAGGTGACGAGAGGCTTACCCTCTGCCGCGAGGCCGGGAATGGCAAGGTTCTGAAGCTGCCTGCCATAGGTCTCGTCGGGAAAATTCAGCACCTCATGGCGCGCAATCGCCGCCCGTTCCGCCTCACTGTGGGCCGGTCGGGCCAGCCGCAGAAACATCGAGACGGCATCTTCTCCGGCACGCGGCGGACGGCCTCTACCGTCCTTCACATGGCAGGTCTGGCAGGATCGGGCGTTATAGAGCGGCCCCAGCCCGTCCGAGGCCTGTGTGGAGGAGGGGGAAGACACCCAGAGCTTCTGGAACAGCGCGTTGCCGAG
The DNA here is from genome assembly GCF_000949865.1 of Rhizobium nepotum 39/7. Classification (GTDB taxonomy): domain Bacteria; phylum Pseudomonadota; class Alphaproteobacteria; order Rhizobiales; family Rhizobiaceae; genus Agrobacterium; species Agrobacterium nepotum. The sequence continues at coordinate 215,315 of NZ_JWJH01000004.1, forward strand.
CTTGAAATCCTGTTTCCGCTCGAACGTCATCGTGGCGGAAGGATGCGAAAACGCGCCGCTGTCGGGTTTATTGGTGCTGGTCGTTGCCCCGGCGGACATCGCTTCGAAGGGTTCCGGCCGGGTAAAATCCGTCGTCGGCGCGGTCACGGTGTCAACGCGCCTGCGGTCTTTCTCCGTCAGATCGTCACGAAGCGGCGCGGCAAGCGTCATCGATGCCACAAGGCAGGCTGCCCCGGCGAAGAAGAACGGCTTGCTGATCGACGGCGGCAAAAACTGCATGGGAGTAACGGGCCGCAACGGGTTGCGGCCCGTCCGCTGCCTACTTGAAGACAGTGTTCGGATTGTCGAGGCTGTCGGAACCTTCAAGCTCGATCTTGCCGAGATCGAGCGCCGCGATGACACGTTCGACGGTTTTCGTCTGGTCGAGGAGGCCGTCGATGGCTGCCTGAACCACGGCGTTGCCTTCCTTGTTGCCTTCGCCGATCATCTGGTCGTAGGCCTCGACGGTCTGTGCGCGCTTTTCCATCGCATGCATGGCGTCGAGCGTCTTGTTCAGCTTCGCCGTCATCTCGTCGTTCAGTGCCTTGTCCTTGGCGCCCACCAGTGCCGACAGCGAGGCGCCGGTCATCTTCGTGCCGTCCACGCGGGTATATTCGCCGGTATAGGCCGAAGCGATGCCGATGGCGTCGTTAAGATGCGAATTATAGGTGTTGTCGGAGAAGCAATCATGCTCCTCTTCCGGATCGTGCAGCAGAAGGCCGAGCTTCATGCGTTCGCCCGCCAACTCGCCATAGGAGAGCGAGCCCATGCCGGTGAGAATGGCCGTGAGACCCGCTTTCGGATCGGCTTCCACGGTTTTTGCGGCTTCGCCTTCCGGCGCCCAGGCGTCCACCATTTCCTGAAGATCCTTGATCAGCAGGGTGGAGGCGGATTTCAGGTAGTCGGCGCGGCGGTCGCAATTGCCGTTCGTGCAGCTTTTCTTGTCATAGTCGGTATAGGGGCGGTTGCCCGCGCCGGGTCCGGTGCCGTTCAGGTCCTGACCCCAGAGCAGGAACTCGAGGGCGTGATAACCGGTCGTCACATTGGCTTCGACATCACCAGCCTCGTGCAGGCTTTCGATCAGTTCGGGCGTGATCTTCGAGGCATCTACCTCTTCGCCGCTGATCTTGATCTTCGGATTGGCGATGATGTTTGCGACATACAGCTCGTTCTCGTCGCTTTCGGTGCCGTAGGAACCGTCGACATAATCGATCAGGCCTTCATCCAGCGGCCAGGCGTTGACCTTGCCTTCCCATGCGTCGACCACAGGGTTGCCGAAACGGTAGACTTCGGACTGCTGGTAGGGAACGCGCGCCTTGATCCAGGCTTCGCGTGCGGCCTTCAGCGTTTCTGCGCCCGGCGTTGCGATCAGGGCATCGATCGCCTTGTCCAGCGTCTTCGCCGTGGTGAGCGAATCCTCGTATTTCGCATGCGCGACATCGGCATAATGCTTGACGACAGCGGCGGCGTCGGTCGCGGCGCGGGCGGGAAGCGCTATGAAAGCCGCCGATGCGGCCAGAAGCGCGAAAGACGCGCTGAGAATTGTTTTGCGGATCATGATCCCTCTCCTTGGGCAGGCATGAAATTACTTCACGCTGCGGCAAGCGAGTTCTGACCCAATCACAAACTTGTGTCAAACATTCTAGTTTAGAATGCTTTGAAACAAGCTGTGCGGCATTTTCCAAGTAAAATCAGCGCGTGCAAAACCTGTTTCAGGCTTTGCGTTTCATCACGCAGAAGAAGAAACCATCCGTATCTGTGGTTGCAGGCGTCAGCGTCACAGTCTTTCCGTCGGAGGAATGCGGTTTGTTCGCATTGCCGCCAAAAGTCGTCTGCCAGCGTTCCAGTGCCGAGCCGATGTAGAATTGCGGATTTTCCTCGCAGAAGCGCCTGACCTGCTGTTCGTTTTCTTCGGGCAGAACCGAACAGGTGACATAAAGCAGCTCGCCGCCCGGGCGCACGAAACCCTTGGCTTGCGACAGCGCTTCGCCTTGCTGCTGCACGCGTTCTTCCAGATTGCGTGTCGTCAGCCGCCATTTGGTGTCGGGGCGCCGGCGCCATGTGCCCGTGCCGGTGCAGGGTGCATCCACCAGAACGCGGTCGAATTTTTCATGGAATGGGACAAGCCCGGCTGCGCGGTCATGAACCTGCACATTGCGGGTGCCAGCCCGCTTCAGCCGCTCGATGATCGGCGCGAGCCGCTTGCGATCGGCGTCGAAGGCGTGGACCTGACCTTTGTTGTTCATGCTGGCGGCCATGGCCAGCGTCTTGCCGCCACCACCGGCGCAATAGTCGAGGATCTGTTCGCCCTCATGCGCGCCGGCAAGATCGGCGACGATCTGCGATCCCTCGTCCTGCACTTCGAACCAGCCTTTCTGGAAAGACAGTTCGGCGGTCACGTTCGGCAGGCGGGAGGCACCTTCGCCGGCGGGGATGCGTACACCCTGACGGGCGATATGCGTGGCTTCCGCACCGCTCTCCGCCAGCGCCTTTAGCACCTTGTCGCGGGTGGCTTTCAGTGTGTTGGCGCGCAGATCAAGTGTCGGGCGCTGGTTCAGCGCCTGTGCCTCGGCAAGCCAGCCCTCTCCAAACGCCGTCTCGAAAGAGGATTGAACCCAGTCGGGAATGTCGCCCTGAATATGGGCTGGTGCATCGGAGAGAGAACGGGAAAGAAAGGCCTGTTGCCTTTCTTCGTCGGGCGCGGCGGGGGCAAACTTGTCGCCGTCGAATTCAGCCGCCAATCCCGAAAAGTTTTTGCCCCATTGCCGCAGCAACACGGCATAGCCAAGCGAGGCGGCGCTGTCGTCATCCATCAGCCAGGCGTGCGACAGTTTCATGCGCAGTGCGTCGTAGACGATGTTGCCGATCGCGGCCCTATCACCGGATCCGGCAAAACGGTGCGCAAGTCCCCAGTCCTTCAAGGCATCGGCAACGGGACGCCTGCGTCCCTCAATATCCGCCAATACTTCGATTGCTCCGGCCAAACGCCCGCCTAAACGCATTGTCTACCTCATTTTGCTGATAAGCCGGTTGGTAGACGCGAATGGCGGCAAGGGCAAGGCTCAATCGGCGCTGACGATCTCGTAGCAAACCTTGGCGGTGCCGGAATTGATCATACCGATGTTCTTTGCGGCCGCCTTGGAGAGATCGAGAACGCGACCCTTGATGAACGGGCCGCGGTCGTTGATGCGCACTACCACGGCCTTGCCGTTGCGGGCGTTCGTTACCTTGACCTTGGTGCCGAACCGCAGCGAGCGGTGAGCGGCGGTCATGTTGGCGGCGTTCATGCGCTCGCCAGAAGCAGTCTTGGAGGTCAACGCATACCACGATGCCCCTCCACAACCATTTGCCGCATTCGCCTGAAGAGGCGCGATGATCGAACAGGCGGCTATAGTTGCAGCGGTGAAAGTTATACGACGGATATTCAACAAACTGTGCTTCCCTGAAAATCGGCCCCGCGCCGATTGATTGTGCCCTTGCTAAACGGCCATAAACTGGCCTGAACGCCTTTTGATGCGAGATTGTAGGGCGAGGGAAAAATGGCGAAAAAAAGCTAAGCTCAAATCACGAAGTGTTACAGCCTGTAATATTCGTGATCATTAGCCGGAAATGCGTCGTCTGGCTCTTCCTGTCACAATTCAGGAAAAATAATGCAGAATCAACGCTCAATGGGAATGCTATTGCAAGTCACGGCTTCGTGAATCCACTTCACGAAAAGTGAGTGAAATATTTTTCTAATGACTACGATTTTAGCGAATTTTGTTGGGTTAATAAAATCTTAATTGGCTAAAATGCGACGAAAACCATCCGCAAAACCGGGTTTGGAAGGATTTTTCATCGCTTTCCGTGAGGGGATTCCTCAGCCTCGCCAGAGACCGTTTTTCCACAATTGGGTCAGCGATATTTTATATTCCGGGAACCTGAAATTGAAGCCGAGACCACGGATTTTGGCGTTGGAAACGCGCTTGTTCTCACCATAGAAGGAACGGGCCATCGGCGTCAGATCGGCGGTCTCGAATGCCTGTTCAGGCGGCGGTTCGACGCCCATCAGCGTGGCGGCGAAGCTTACCACATCCTGCGGCGGGCCGGGCTCGTCATCCGTCACATTGAAGATGCCGTGTTGGTTTTTCCCTGCCAGGAAGGCAAGGGCCGCGCCGATATCCTCGACCCGGATGCGGTTGAACACCTGATCTTTCTTCACCAGCCTTCGCGCAGTGCCCTTCTCGAAATTCATGAAGGCATTGCGTCCGGGGCCGTAAATTCCGGAAAGACGCATGATGGCAAGCGGCAGATCGGCCTTTTGAGCGGCCGCAGCCCAGGCGGTTTCGGCGACAACCCGCTCCATCGAACGGGCGGAGACCGGGCGGCACGGAGTTTCCTCGTCCACCCATGCGCCGTCATGGTCGCCATAAACGCCGACGGTGGAGAGATAGGCCAGCCATTTGAGGTTGGGCAGGTGCTTTTTCAGATCGTCGCCCAGAAGCGCAACCAGCGGGTCGCCATCCTTGCCGGGTGCGATGGATTGCACGAGATGGGTGACATTGGCCATTGCGGCGACGAGGTCGTTATTCAGATGGGCGCCATCGAACAGCAACGGCGTCATGCCAGCCGCCGCAAGGCTTGCGAACTTGTCTTTACTGCGCGTGGTGCCTGATATCGTTGCGGCCTCGGTTTTCAGCGCGTTTGAAATGGCCTTGCCCGAATATCCCGCGCCGAAAATCATCACATGCATGGTTCACGCCTCTGCCAGTTGCCATTCCATTTCCGCTTCCGGATCAGGCTCCGGTGCGCGTCCGGCAGAGTATGTACGGAATTCGTCCCTGTCCATAAGCCGCGACAACGCCCATGCGGCCATGCCGCGCACCTCCGGCGAAGGGTCTCTTTCAGCAAGCGACTTGCATTGCTCCACGAATTGCCGGTCGCCAGAGTTTCCCGCCGCGATCAGCACATTGCGGATGAACCGGTTGCGCCCGATGCGCTTGACCGGTGAACCGCTGAAGAAGCTGCGGAATGCAGCATCGTCCAGCGTCAGCAGGAAGGCGATGGAAGGTTCCTGCAAATCCTCGCGCGCCTGCAACTTCATCTCGGAGGCGCTGGCCGCGAACTTGTTCCAGGGGCAGGCGGCAAGACAATCGTCGCAGCCATAGATGCGGTTGCCGATCATCGGCCGGAACTCGTGCGGGATCGTGCCCTTGTGCTCGATGGTGAGGTAGGAGATGCAGCGGCGCGCATCGAGCTGATAGGGGGCGGGGAAGGCGGCTGTCGGACAGGCATCGAGACAGGCGCGGCAGGAACCGCAATGGTCCCTCTCCGCCTCGTCCAGACAGAGTTCGGCGGTGGTGAACATGCTGCCGAGGAACAGCCAGGAGCCATGGGTGCGGCTGACCAGATTGGTATGCTTGCCCTGCCAGCCGAGACCTGCGGCGGCGGCGAGCGGCTTCTCCATCACCGGCGCGGTATCGACGAAGACCTTCACATCCTCACCGGCGCGAGCAGCAAAACGGGTGGCGATCTCCTTCAGCCGTCCTTTGATGACGTCGTGATAGTCGCGATTGCGGGCATAGACCGAAATGGCTGCCTTGTCCGGTTTGGAAAGTATACCGCGCGGGTCTTCCTCAGGCCCGTAGTTCAACCCGAACATGACGATGGAGCGCACGTCGCCCCACAGCGTTTTCGGCTCGGCGCGACGGGCTTCCGTTTCCTCCATCCACGCCATCGTGCCATGGTAACCCTTGTCGAGAAACTGTCTCAACCGCTCCGGCGCGAGCGGAATGCTGTCCGGGGCGGTGATGCGGCAGAGATCGAAGCCGAGCGAAAGCGCTTCCTGACGAACAAAGTCCGTCAGTTTGCGCGCGCGTATCCGCTGCTTGTCGCTGGCAACGTCGATGGTCGTTTCTCCTGCGGGTTACTCTGCGACATATATATGCGTAGCTACACGCCGCAGCAAATAACCGGGAGGCCGGAATTTAGAAATCCAGATCGGCGTAGTGGGAGGAGGGGGCAAGGCGCGGAATGCGCTCGCTGAGGAACGGCCGGAAGGACGGGCGTGATTTCAGCCGCTGGTACCATTCCTTGGCGATGGGCGCTTCGAGCCAGTTGATCTCGCCGAGATAGTCCAGCACCGAAACACCGGCGGCGGCGGCAAGGTCGGCATAGCTCAGCCGGTCGCCGGCAAGCCAGGTGCGCGAACCCGCTAGCCATTCCAGATATTTGATGTGCTGACGAACATTATTGCGGGCAGTACGCAGAAGCTTGGAATCCGGCGGTCCGCCACCCTGTGCGGCCGTCATCTGCAATTTATAGACCCGTTCCCGCACCAGCGGCCGGGTCACGTCGTTCTCCATCTTCTGCAGGAACCATTCCGTCAGGCGGCGGATTTCCGCCCGCTGAAACGGGTCTTCCGCCAGCAAGCGCCTGTCGCGCTTCAAGACCCCGTGCGTTTCGTCGAGAAACTCGGCAAGCACGTAGGGCCCGCTGAGGGATCGCATATTATCATCAAGATAGACCGGCAGGGTGCCCGCCGGGTTCAGCGCCAGAAACTCCCGCCTTCTTTCCCACGGCTGTTCCTCGACGAGATCGGTCTGGAACCCGTATTCCGAAAGGATCAGACGAACGAACCGGGATGCGGTCGACATCGGAGAATGATAGAGAGTTGGCATCGGTACTCAATTTTTACGATTGGTTGTCATGATCGGCATTTGCCGGAAAACTTTTTCAGTTTCGCTTCATCAAGACGCTATAAGAGCTTGGCTACTTTAAAACAAGTTTAACGCAATTGCTTTCCATTGCCGCTTCCCCCTGAAAAAAAGGATACCTCATGGGTGACCAATCGATCATCAGCGCGCTTCTGCTGGGCATCATCGAGGGTCTGACGGAGTTCATTCCCGTTTCCTCAACGGCGCACGTCCTGCTGGCCGGCCATTTCCTCGGCTTCAAATCGCCGGGCAACACCTTTGCCGTGCTCATCCAGCTCGGCGCGATCCTTGCGATCCTTCTTGTGTATTTTCAAAAGCTTGTATCGATCGCCACGGCGATGCCGACAAGCGCCAAAGCGCGCCGCTTCGTGCTGGCCGTCGCCGTTGCCTTCCTGCCAGCGGCAGTCATCGGCGCTCTGGCGCATGATTTTATCAAGACGGTGCTGTTCGAAACGCCGATGCTCATTTGCGTCGTCTTGATTGTCGGCGGAGTGATATTGCTCGCCGTCGACCGGATGCCGCTTAAACCGAAATATACCGACATCATGGATTATCCGCCGTCGCTTGCCTTCAAGATCGGCCTGTTCCAGTGCCTTGCTATGATTCCCGGCACCTCCCGGTCCGGCGCCACCATTGTCGGCGCGCTATTGATGGGCACGGACAAGCGCTCCGCCGCCGAATTCTCGTTTTTCCTGGCGATGCCGACCATGCTCGGCGCTTTTACCCTCGATCTCTACAAGAACCGGGATGCGCTGAGCTTCGATGATGGCGCGCTGATCGCCGTCGGTTTCATTGCCGCTTTTGTTTCCGGCCTTTTCGTCGTGCGCTCGCTGCTGGACTTCGTCTCGCGACGTGGCTTTGCACCCTTCGCCTGGTGGCGCATCGTCATCGGCTCGCTCGGTCTGGTAGCGCTTCTGGTCTTCGGCTGAGCCGGTTTTAGAAATAGCCGCCCGTTTTCGATGGCCGGACTGAAAATAAAAAAAAGCGCCCCGGAAAACCGGAGGCGCTTTTTCTTTGAAGCTTATGAAAGCTGATCAGTTCGCGCTGATCGAAGCCGTTGCGCAAGGGTCGACGCCGTAGGCGGGAGCGCAGCCGCTCTTGCCCGCTGCAACCGTTCCCGGCGCCATGAAAGAACCCGCCAGAACCACCAAAGCCGCACACGCAAAAAAGAGTGCGATAGATCTGCCCATTTTATGATTGCCTTTCAGACGTTCGTTCGCGCGGAACATGCCGCCGTGTGTGAAGTGAGGGTTCGGGATATGTTTGGAATGTGGCGAATATCAATAAAGCAGCTTCTTGAATACCGGGTTAATGCGAAGTCTTTTCCACAGTTGCGCTTGTGCCACGCTTGCATATGGAGACCAGACTGCCGTTAAATTTTACCCGGCTTACCAAAACAGCCCCGGTCGATGCCGCACTTCCCTTTCAGTTGAGGGAAAATGTGCCAATAGCGGATTGGTTGCAATTGGATTGTGCAAAAACAAAAAGCGGGAATGGTCCCGCTTTCGTTTAAATCGTTAAGGCCAGAAAAATGGGTTCAGGCCGCTTTTCCCGCATTGGCGAACTGGCCGTGCTGGCGATACTGCACCATGTAGGATGGCAGGACCGAGGCAACGCGAACGGGTGTGATGCCGATGCCTTCCAGCGTCAGGCCATTCTTTTCTGCGTCAGCGGAAACGATATTGTCCTTTTTCAGCATCGTCACCTGATCGACCGTCAATGGCGGCGTAATCAGCGGCACCAGCGAAGCGATCTTGCCGATCATTGAGGCGACGCCAAAAGGCAGATTGACGAAGGGACGCTGACGGTAGGTCGCGGCAAGAACCGCCTCGAGACAGTCGCGGAACGTCATCACGTCCTGGCCGCCGAGTTCATAGATCGTGCCGGGCTTCAGCTTGCCATCGACGCTGCGGGCCACAGCTTCTGCGACATCCTCGACATAGACCGGCTGGAACTTCGTTTTTCCGCCGCCGATCAACGGCAGGAACGGCAGGCTGCGGGCCATCTTGGCAAATTTGTTGAAGAAATCGTCTTCCGGCCCAAAAATGATCGACGGGCGCAGGATCACAGCGCCGGGCAATGTGGAATGGATGGCGGCCTCGGCGCGGCCTTTGGTGCGGCCGTAACCGGTCGGCGAATTCGCCTCCGCACCGATGGCGGAGATGTGTGTCAGTGTGGCGCCGACGTCACGGGCGGCTTCGGCAATCGCCTTCGCGCCGAATTCCTGCACGGCGTCAAAGGTGTTGCGGCCGCTTTCGGTAAGGATGCCGACGCAATTGACCACATGATCGGCACCTTCGACGGCTTTGACGACGGAAGCGCGATAACGCAGGTTCGCCTGGGCAAACGAGATCTGGCCGACATTGCCGAGCGGCTGGAGGAAGCCAGCGAGATCCGGGCGACGCACGGCCACGCGGATGCGGTAACCGCGCCTGGCGAGCATTCTCACGACATGCCGTCCGACAAAACCCGAACCGCCGAAAACGGTGACGAGGGGGGGAAGGTTGGCCAAGGTCATGGGAGGCTCCTCAGAAGCTGTGAATTAAGCGTTTTTCAGTCTCTTAGCCCAAAGCCGTGCGCGCGTGAAGAGATGTTGTGGTTGGGCTTCGGGCAAGTTTACGGCGCGGTTCCGGAAACCGCGTTGAAGATGATCAAATACCTTCTACAATCATCATATTGGCATCCGCGACTTCCTGACGGATTTTGGCGGCAGCCTGGTATTCGGGCGAGTTGTAGCAATCGATGGCGTGCTGCACCGAGGGAAACTCGATAACGACGTTGCGCCCGCGTGCTTTGCCCTCCAGTTCAGTCACCGAGCCTCCCCGGGCCAGAAAATTGGCGCCGAAGCGTTCGAATGCAGGCTTCGCTGTCGTGACGTAGTCTTTGTAGCGCTCATTGTCGCGGACATCGACCTGAGCGATCCAGTACCCCTTGGCCATTTCGTTTCCTCCGATTAGTCTTTATTGGTTTGCCGGAAAGCTGGCGCGCAGCATGTCATCAAGAATGGCGCGGGCAGCCGCTTTCGGGTCTTCCGCCCTGACGATCGGGCGGGCGACGACCAGGTGGCTCGAACCGGCCCTGATGGCGTCGAAAGGCGTCATCACACGCTTCTGATCGCCGGCCTCGGAACCCGCCGGGCGGATACCCGGGGTGACGACGGCAAGATCGGGACCAAGGATTTCACGCACCGCCGTCGATTCCTCCGCAGAACAGACGATACCGCCCATGCCCGCCTCGCGCGCCTGTTCCGCACGGCGCAGCACCAGCGAACGGGCATCGGAGGCGTAACCGGCCTCGGCAAGATCGGCGTCGTCCATCGAGGTCAGCACCGTGACGCCCAGCAGGCAGAGACCGGAACCTTCGGCTGCCTTGACTGCGGCGCGCATGGCTTTGGGATAGGCGTGCAGGGTCAGCATCGACATGCCCATGCGAGCAATGTTTTCGACGCCGGAGGCGACGGTGTTGTCGATGTCGAGCAGCTTCATGTCGAGAAAGACCTTCTTGCCGCTCTGGACAAGGTCGCGGGCGAATTCAAGACCGCCAGCGAAAACCAGCTGATAACCGATCTTGTAGAACAGAACGTCGTCGCCGATTTTCGACACGATGTCTTCAGCCTGCTGCACAGTCGGAACATCCAGCCCGACGATCAGTTTTTCGCGTGCGGTCATTGTCTCATCCCTGCCATGTTTCCATTGCCGTCCAGTCGCATGTGGGGCGCTGAGCCGCAAGTAAAAATTCGGCGATGGAAAACCGGAAAAGATTGCCGCCGCCGGGCGGCTGGTCCCTGCTGCGGTTGATACCGAGTCCTTCGATATGGCATTTCAAAAGCGTACCCACGCCACCATGGCCGACAAAGGCGATCGGCTGTTGCGGATCGTGCCGGTCGAGAACGGCTTTGGCGGCCCCTACGATCCTTGCCTGCGCATCGATCGCCCGTTCCCAGCCGTGAAAGCTTTCCTGCGGGTGTGCGAAGAACCAGTCCGCCGCCTTTTCGAATTCCGGCGGCGTCAGGAAGCCCGTGGCAGACCGGTCGTTTTCGTGCATTGCCTCGACGATCTCTACTTCCGCACCGGATGTTTCGGCAAGAATGTGGGCGGTTTCGATCGCCTTGGTTTCCGCGCTTGAAACGATCCGCCGTAACGCCTTGGCCCAGGGCAGGCGGCTCGCCTCACGCGCCCGCTGCGCGCCCACATCAGAAAGTCCCCATTGAGGAACCGGAACCGCCGGATCGATCCTGACCTGGGGATGGGTGATATAGAGCGCATGCATGAAAAACGGTCCTCAATGGCGATGGAAAGGGTAAATCAAGACCCTAACCATCTGTCACGACCGGGAAATGACGACATCCGCACTGCCGAACATCAGGCCCGCGTATAGGTCCACAATTGCGCCGGCGGAATGTTGCGCACGATGAAATCGAAATGGCGGATATGGTAGAGATGCGGCTGCGCGACGATGGGCGAAATGGGGCCGTAGGAAATCTGTATGACAGGGCGGCCGTGTGGCACGCGCTTCAGCAATTCGTCGAAAAGCTTGATGCGGGCGGCCATGGGGAAATTCAGCATCGGTACGGCGGAGATGATACTATCGAACATCTGGCCCTTGTGCTCGCCAAGCGTCGCATCGAGATCGAAAGCGTCGCCATTGATGAAGTTGACGCCCGGATAGTTTCTGAGCAGCTGATTGTAGAAGTCGGTCGAATATTCGATGGCGGTCAGGTTTTCGGGCTTGATGCCCCGCGCCAGAATGGCCTTGGTGATGACGCCCGTCCCCGGGCCCAGTTCGAGAACGGGAAGACCTGAATGGGGATTGATGACACTCGCCATTTTCTTCGCCGTGATGGACGATGTGGGGACGATAGCCCCGACTTTTTTTGGCTGGCTGACCATGCCCTTGAAAAAACGAATTTCTTCCTCGAACTTCTGTTCAAGGCGTTGCTTCAGGTTAAGTGCCATAATTCCCCTCAGATGTATTTGGTCATTGTCAAAAAATTGTTACGCAATGTTGATCCCATTTGGCGCAAAAACAAGGCAAAATGTCGTAACTGGAAAAATTCGCCTGCGGTTTGAAATGCCTTCTTAGCAGAATCAAAAAAGCCGGTGACTCGATCCACCGGCTTTCTTGATGAAATTGAGAAAAATCCCGCTTCAAACGCGCATCGGCATCAAAACATAAAGCGCATCGTCGCCGGCAGTGTCGCGAACGAGCGTCGGCGAGCCTGCATCCGCCAGCAGGAAAATCGCGTCTTCACCGGAAAGCTGCGAGGTGATGTCGAGGAGATATTTGGCATTGAAGCCGATTTCCATCGAATCATTGTCGTAACCGACAGCCACTTCTTCCGTCGCGCTGCCTGAGTCCGGATTGTTGACGGTCAGCGTCAACTGGCCGTTGGTCAGCGCCAGTTTCACGGCGCGGCCGCGCTCGGAAGAAATGGTCGACACGCGGTCGACGGCCCGTGCGAATGTCTGGCAATCGACGCGCATTTCCTTGTCGTTGCCGGTGGGGATCACGCGCTGGTAATCCGGGAAGGTGCCGTCGATCAGCTTCGAGGTCAAAACGACCGAGCCGATGGTCAGGCGGATTTTCGCATCCGACACCTCGACGGTAACTTCCAGTTCTGGATTATCCATCAGCTTCTGCAATTCGCCGACCGTCTTGCGCGGAATGATGATGCCCGGCATCCCTTCGGAGCCGGCGGGCGCATCCACATCGGCGCGCGCCAGACGGTGACCGTCCGTCGCGACCGCGCGCAGCTTCAGCTCGCCATTGCTTTCAATGGTGTGGAAGAAGATGCCGTTCAGGTAATAACGGGTCTCTTCGGTCGAAATCGCAAATTGCGTCCGGTCGATCAGCATCTTCAGGTCGGTCGCCTTCAGTTTGAAGGTGTGGCTGAAGGTGCCGGCGGTCAGATCCGGGAAATCGGTTTCCGGCAGGCATTGCAGCGAGAATTTCGAACGGCCGGAGGCCACCGTCATCGAAGAGCCGTCCGGGTTGGTTGCCAGAAGCACTTCGGAACCATCAGGCAGCTTGCGCACGATTTCATAAAGCAGGTGTGCCGGCACGGTGGTCGCGCCTGCCTGCTCCACCATGGCCGGTGTCGCCTCGGTGATTTCGAGATCGAGGTCGGTCGCCTTCATGTCCAGATTGGCGCCGGATGCGCGAAGCAGAACGTTGGACAGGATCGGGATCGTGTTGCGACGCTCTACGACCCTGTGGACGTGGTTCAGCGATTTAAGAAGGTTCGACCGTTCAAGAGTAATACGCATGGACGCTACCGCTTTCAACCGTTGCGAGCCGGCCACCGCCGGATCGATAAAGAAGAGTCTTGACCGGCCAAAAAGCCGGATAATGTGGACGGGCAAAATGGCAGAGTTATTGCAGAAAATGCAAGAGCCGAGTTCATCGGCTACCGGTCATTTTGCTGCTATACAGCATGATCCACAGGCTATGGCCACCCGTGGACCTTGTTCGCCGGTTTTCTATTGCCCATAAAGAGGCGAAAATGGAGCGACCGGCCGGAAATGATCGGCCAGAATGATTGGAAGCCGTGTGACGGAAGAAATATCGAACAGCGATGACAGACCGGCAGCAAAGGGCTTCAGGATCGGCACCGCCGCTATTCCGGCGCGGCCGCTGGAGCCGGCGCTTTATCTTGTCGCCACCCCCATCGGCAATCTGGGCGACATCACCATCCGCGCGCTGGAAACGCTGGCCTCGGCCGATGTTCTCGCCTGCGAGGATACCCGCGTCACCCGCATCCTGCTCGAACGTTACGGTATCCGCACGCGCCCGCTTTCCTATCACGAGCATAATGCCCAGGAAGCGGGGCCGAAGCTCATCGCCGCCCTGGAGGCTGGGAAATCCGTGGCGCTGGTGTCGGATGCCGGAACGCCGCTGATCTCCGATCCCGGTTATCGTCTCGGTCAGCTCGCGCTCGAGGCCGGGCATCGCGTCGTGCCGGTGCCGGGGGCCTCGGCGCCGCTTGCAGCCCTTGTCGGAGCGGGTTTGCCGAGCGATGCCTTTCTGTTCGCGGGTTTCCTGCCGGTGAAGGATCGTGGCAAGCGCGACCGTTTTGCCGAACTTGCGAAAATCCCCGCCACCCTGATTTTTTTTGAATCGCCGCGCCGCATCGGCACCTCCCTCAAGGTGGCGTCGGAAGTGCTCGGTCGCGACCGCCGTGCCGTGGTTTGCCGCGAGCTGACCAAGACCTTCGAGGAGTTCCGGCGTGGCACGCTGGGCGAACTTGCGGATTATTACGACGGGGACCGCGTGGTGAAGGGCGAGATCGTGCTCCTGATAGAGCCGCCTTCCTATGACGACATTCCCGATATCGAGGATGTCGAGAGGCTCCTGAAGGATCTCGTCACAACGATGCCTGCCGCGAAGGCCGCGGCCGAGGCGGCAAAGCTGACCGGCCTGCCGCGCAAGGAGCTTTATCAACGGCTGCTGGATATGAAGGACGCGGATGGCCGCTGACGGGCAAACGAACAAAAGACGAAAGGCCGAGCGACGCGGCCACACTGCGGAATATTGGGCAGCGCTCTATCTGCTGTTCAGGGGATACCGCATCCTCGCCATTCGTTATCGCACCCGGCTGGGGGAAATCGATCTCATCGCCCGCAAAAAGGATGTCGTCGCCATCATCGAGGTCAAGGCGCGGTCTTCCGGTGAAGGCGCCGTCGACGCGGTCGGATTTCGTTCGCAACAGCGCATCCGGGCCGCCGCCGATCTCTGGCTCTCCCGCCGCAGGGATGCCGCGCGGTTTTCGTTGCGTTTCGATATTGTCGCAGTCCTGCCGCGACGCCTGCCGCAGCATTTCATCGACGCGTTTTGAGGGAGGGTAAGCCAATGTCCACCGAGCGGGAAAAAATGGCTGCGGGCGAATGGTACTGCTGCATGGACGCCGAACTGGACGTACTGCGAGGACGCGCCCGCCGGGCCGTTCACCAGCACAATGCCGCGTCGCCGGACGAGCGCGGGGCCATGGCGCCGCTGCTGCGGGCGCTCTTTGCCTCGGTGGCGGAAGGGGCATTTGTCGAAGCGTCGTTTCATTGCGCTTACGGCTTCAACATTACATTGGGTACAAATGTCTATCTCAATACCGGCTGCGTCATTCTCGATTCTGCGCCAGTGCGGATAGGGGACGGCGCAATGTTGGGGCCGGCAGTGCAGATCTATTGTGCCGAACACCATCTGGACCCGGTTCCGCGTTCAAAAGGCATCGAAATGGCAAAACCGGTGACGATCGGTCGCGACGTGTGGATCGGCGGCGGAGCGATACTTTTGGCGGGAGTAACAGTTGGCGACGGCGCGATCGTCGGCGCCGGTTCGGTGGTGACGCGGGATGTCTTGGCCGGAGCGACGGTGGTCGGAAATCCGGCCCGTCCGATAAAGCGGAAGGACGCCTGAGACATCCATTTTTGAAAAAATGGAGTCTGTCTCGCCGGGACTGTAATAAATCTGACACGGAACTGTTAAAGAGACGTCATGGAACGTCTCTATTCGCATCCTCACCCCAATAAATGGTGGAGAGGATTTAGTAATGTTGAAGAAGATTTCCATGGCCGCAGTGGCCGTCAGCATTTCGGCAACGTCTTCCATGGCGGCGACCAACATCACCTGGTGGCACGGCATGGGCGGCCGTAATGGCGAAGTCATCAACGAAGTCTCGCAGAAATTCAACGAAGCCCAGAAGGAATGCGCTCTGACGCCGGTTTCCAAGGGCTCCTACGAAGAGGCTCTGGCAAGCGGTATCGCTGCTTTCCGTTCGGGCGAACAGCCTAACATTCTCCAGGTTTTCGATGCTGGCGCTGCCACCATCATCAACGCCAAGGGCGCTGTCATTCCTGCGGAAGACCTCATCAACAAGGCCGGTTACAAGTTCGACCGCGACGCCTTCATCAACGGCGTGCGCTATTTCTACGCTGCCGCTGACGGCAAGTTCGTCGGCATGCCGTTCAACACCTCCGCACCGATCATGTATGTCAACGACGAAGCCCTGAAAAAGGCCGGCGTCGAGGCACCGAAGACCTGGGAAGATTTCGAAAAGGTTGCGCCGAAGCTGAAGGAAGCCGGTTACATCCCGCTCGTCCAGTCGCAGCTGACCTGGCAGTTCACGGAGAACTTCTTCTCCCGCAACAACATCCAGTTCGCCACCAACAACAATGGTTACGACAGCGTCACCGACACCAAGCTCAAGCTTACCGACCCGAACCTCGTCATGATGTTCGACAAGCTGAAGGACTGGAAAGACAAGGGTCTGTTCGCCTATTACGGCGCCGGCTGGAACGACAACCAGAAGCCGTTCGAAGAAGGCAAGGTTGCATTCTGGATCGGTTCGTCGGGTTCGTTCGGCGGCCTGCAGAAGACTGCAGCCATGCCGTTCTCGGCAACCTTCCTTCCTTACTGGGGCTCCATCAAGGGTGCAGGCACCAACTCCTTCATCGGCGGCGCTGCTCTCTTCGCAATGTCGGGCAAGTCCGAAGCGGAAAACAAGTGCGTGGCCGACTTCTTCCAGTTCCTGACTTCGCCGGAAATCCAGGTCTTCTACCACAAGGCCACCGGTTACGTTGCCATCACCAAGGCCGCCTACGAAAAGGCCAAGGCTGAAGGCTTCTACAAGGAAAAGCCGGTCGCCGAAGTCGGCATCCAGCAGCTGTCGCTGCCGTCTGGCGAATGGTCCAAGGGTTATCGCCTCGGCTTCTACCCGCAGATTCGCGCCGTGATGGAACGTGAATACAACCGTATCTTCTCCGGTGAAGTTACGCCGAAGGACGCCTTCGACATCATCGAGAAGGAAGGCAACGACCTCCTCGCACGTTTCGCCAAGACGGCCGGCTGATCGCCGGTTTCGAAACCAGAAATCGCTATTGAGCCTCCTTTCCAACGGAAGGGAGGCTCATTCTTGGATTAAGGAGGCGCAAGCGTGGCCTATACATCGTCTCAACCGCGTCTGACCCGGTTTTTGTCCGGTCGGGCCGCAAAGGCTGGAAAACCCGTCAGCGCCGCCGAAGCCGGCATGAAGCGCGTGCAATTCTCCTCGTCCTACGTGCCCTATCTGTTTCTGGCGCCTCAGCTCGCGGTGATTTTCATCTTCTTCTACTGGCCGTCCATTCAGGCCGTGCAATCGTCGTTTTACATTGAAGACCCGTTCGGCTTCGGCGCTTCCTTCGTAGGGTTCGCCAATTATTCGGATGCGCTATTCAATCCGGAATATCTCAGCATCGCGAAATTCACGGTGGTTTTCACCGTGCTGGTGACCTTCTTTTCGCTGGCGCTCGGCCTTCTTCTTGCGGTCAAGGCCGATGCGGTCATTCGCGGCAGTTCGGCCTACAAGACGGTGCTGATTTCCATCTATGCCATCGCGCCGCCGGTTGCAGGCCTCATCGGCATGATGTTTTTCGACCAGCATATCGGACCCTTCGTCAGGATGGCCGCGATGCTCGGTTGGGATATGAAGGTCGGCCTCAATTATTTCGACACTGCCTTCGCCATGGTGGTCGTCGCCGTCTGGAAGCAGATCCCTTATAATTTCATCTTCTTCCTGTCCGGGCTTCAGGGCGTCTCCGTTGCCGTGCGTGAAGCCGCCGCCATCGATTGCCGCTCCGGCTTTCGCCGGTTCTGGACAGTCATCATGCCGCTTCTGGCACCCACCGCCTTCTTCCTGCTCATCATCAACATCACCTATGCCCTGTTCGATACGTTCGGGGTCATCGACGTGATGGTGAAGGACAAGGCGGCCAACAATCCGATTACGCTGGTCTACAAGGTGTTTCTCGACGGTTTCCGCGGCAATGACATCGGCGGCTCCTCGGCTCAGTCGGTCATCCTGATGCTGGTCGTCTTCGTCCTGACGGTCATCCAGTTCCGCTTCATCGAAAAACGCATCCACTACAATTGAGGGAAAAGACGATGTACAAGACAAAACCCCTCGATCATCTGGTGCTGATCATCGGTGCGCTGTTCCTGATATTGCCGGTCGTCGTGGCATTCATGACGTCCACCCATACGGCGGCGGAAATCCATCGCAGCGGTCTGACGATCGTTCCCGGTGATAATTTCGTCGAGACCTATGAAAAGGTCCTGACGCAGAAGGGCGGCTTTACCGGGCAGATCACCGGTCTCAACATGGTGCTCAACTCGCTGATCCTCGGCGTGGGCTTCGCCGTCGGCAAGATCGTCCTGTCGATGACGGCAGCCTATGCGATCGTCTATTTCCGCTTTAGGTTTGCGACGCTTGCCTTCTGGATTATCTTCACGACGCTGCTTCTGCCGCTCGAAGTGCGCATCATGCCGTCCTACGAGGTGATGAGCAAACTCGGTCTCCTGAACTCCTATACGGGCCTGATCGTGCCGCTTCTGGCGTCTGCTACGGGCACTTTCTATTTCCGGCAGTTCTTCAAATCCGTTCCGGAGGAATTGCTGGAAGCCGCCCGCATCGATGGGGCCGGGCCGGTCAAGTTCTTCATCGACATTCTCATCCCGCTTTCCCGCACCATGATGGCGGCGATCTTCATCATCATGTTCGTCTACGGCTGGAACCAGTATCTCTGGCCCATGCTGATGACCACGGACGAGAAATTCTTCACCCTGATGCGCGGTATCAAGTCGATCCTGCAGGTCTGGGTCGGTTCGCAAATTCCCGATTACAACGAAGCTTTCGCGCTTGCCGTTCTGGCCATGCTGCCGCCTGTGCTGATCGTCGTGATCTTCCAGCGCTGGTTCATCAAGGGCCTGACCGAAAGCGATAAATAAGGAGACCGAAATGGCCGCGATAGAAATCAGTCAGGTCTGCAAGGATTATCATGGCGGCGTACGCGCCGTACATCACGTCGATATCGACATCAGGGACGGCGAGTTCATCGTTCTGGTCGGTCCCTCCGGCTGCGGCAAGTCCACGCTTTTGCGCATGGTCGCCGGCCTTGAGGATATTTCCGAAGGCACGGTGAAGATCGGCGACCGGGTGGTCAACGAGACCGATCCCGCCGACCGGGATATCGCCATGGTGTTCCAGAATTATGCGCTTTATCCGCATATGTCGGTGCGCCAGAACCTGGAATACGGGCTGAAGAACCGCAAGACGCCGAAGGCGGAGATCGATGCGCGCGTGGCCGAGGCCGCCCGCATGCTGCAACTGGAACCCTATCTGGACCGCAGGCCGCGCGCCCTTTCCGGCGGCCAGCGCCAGCGTGTCGCCATGGGCCGCGCCATCGTGCGCAAACCGGCCGCCTTCCTGTTCGACGAGCCTTTGTCCAATCTCGATGCCAAGCTGCGCGTTTCCATGCGCGGCGAGATCAAGCGTCTGCAAAAGCGCCTCGGCACCACCTCCATCTATGTCACCCATGACCAGCTGGAAGCGATGACGCTGGCTGACCGTCTGGTGGTGCTGAATGGCGGACGCATCGAACAGATCGGCGCGCCGCTCGAGGTCTATCACACCCCGGCTTCCACCTTTGTCGCAAGCTTCATCGGCTCTCCCGCCATGAATCTGCTGAACGCGGAACTGCATGGGGATTGCCTAGCAATCGGTCCTTCGCTGATCGCGCTCAACGGTTTCGCCCCTGCCTCCGGCCCGGTTACGGTGGGCATGCGGGCGGAAGATTTCCGGCTCGCGGCCGCAGACGAACAGGGCATTCCCCTGCGCATCGACTACATCGAGGAGCTTGGTTCGCAACGCCTCGTGCACGGCATGCACGGCGACCAGAACCTGACCGTGGCCTTTCCACCTGACGTGCAGGTTCCCGACGCGCTTTCGGTAACGATTTCGCCGGACAAGCTGCACTTCTTCTCCAGCGAGACCGGCAAGCGCATCGCCGGCAAAGCGGAGCAGGCCGTAGTGCAGCCCTCACAGATGGCGACCGCCTGAGCCATCGGAAAAATCGGCGCGATGGCTAAAATTGCGCCGATTGTCAAAACCGCTTCGTTACGATCCCGATGATAGAAGACCTGCAATAATTCATGGGGGTTTTCTAATATGCCTTTAAAGATGATGTTCGCGGCGGCGGCAACCATGGCGATCCGCACGGTGCCCATGTTGCCGGCCTCTTTTCGCCGTGCAAAAGACGAGGCCGTCGTCAGCGCATCCTGCACGGATTTGCGGCTTCAACCCGCGCCCATCAACCCGGACTGGATCATTTCCGGCGACCCTCAGGCGCGCGCGGCGGATCATTCCAGAAGCGGCGACCGCGCCTCCAGCACCGCCATGTGGGACTGCACGGCGGGTGAGTTCCGCTGGTTCTTCGGCTGGGACGAGACCGTCTATATTCTCGAGGGCGAGGTGCATGTGACGGCGGAAGACGGTTCGGTCAGCATCCTGCGGGTCGGCGACGTCGCTTATTTCCGCGCGGGAACATGGGCCACCTGGCGGGTGGATGAATATGTCCGCAAGGTCGCCTTCATGCGCCGTCCTTTCCCAACGGCATTGGCTCTGGCCTATCGGGTCAAGAACAAGCTGTTTGCCGGTCGTTCCTATAAGCTGGCGGCCTGAACCGGTAAAACACTCTGGCAGGTGGGGTCAGCGCAGCTCCACCAGCGGAATTGTGAAGGTTCAATAAAACTCACAAAAAGCACCCCTCGCAGCAGTTGCGTTTGAATGGTCGCTGCCCTACATCTTCAGGGTTTTCTGAAGCATTTCCGGGTCTCTTCCGGTCCTGCCGGGAATCGCGAAAAGACGAGGCAATGGGCACGGCGGACCGGCAAGGCGTCCGCATGCTGCAAGAGGAACATGCGCATGGCGAAGATCAAGAACGTCGCGATCCAGATGGATCATGTCTCCGGCATCAATATCGCCGGTGACTCCACCTTCGCCATGAGCCTTGAGGCGCAGGCGCGCGGATACCGGCTGTTCCATTACACGCCCGAACGTCTCTCCATGCGCGATGGCAAGATATACGCTACCGTCGAGCAGATGGAATTGCGCGACATCAAGGGCGACCACTTCTCGCTGTCGGAGCCGGAGCGTGTTGACCTCGCGACCATGGATGTCATCCAACTGCGTCAGGATCCGCCGTTCGACATGGCCTACATCACCTCGACCCACCTGCTGGAACGCATTCATCCCAGAACGCTGGTGGTCAACGATCCCGCCTGGGTCCGCAATTCGCCGGAAAAGATTTTCGTCACCGAATTCGCCGATCTGATGCCGAAGACGCTGATCACCAAGGACGTGGCCGAAATTGCCCGGTTCCGCAATGAAATGGGCGATATCATCCTGAAGCCACTTTATGGCAATGGCGGTGCCGGCGTTTTCCATTCGGCCCGTGACGACCGCAATTTCTCTTCCCTGCTGGAAATGTTCGGTCAGATGTTCCGCGAGCCCTATATTGCCCAGGAATATCTGCCGGATGTTCGCAAGGGTGACAAGCGTATCCTGCTGGTGGATGGCGAGCCGGTGGGCGCGATCAACCGCGTGCCGGCGGAAAACGATGCCCGCTCCAACATGCATGCCGGCGGCCGCCCGGAACCGACGGAACTGACGGCGCGCGAGAAGGAAATCTGCCGCCGCATCGGTCCCGCCCTGCGCGAGCGCGGTTTCCTTTTTGTCGGCATTGATGTGATCGGCGATTATCTGACGGAAATCAACGTCACCTCGCCGACCGGCATTCGCGAAGTGCGCAAATTCGGCGGTGCCGATGTGGCAAGCCTGTTGTGGGACGCGATCGAGAAAAAACGCGAAGCGCAGGATATCTGAGGCGATTTCGGACCCGTCTCCGGTTTGTTCCACGAGTACAACTCGATACAACTAAAATACACTACGCGCGTGAAATTGTTCACCGGATGTTCTTGTTTTATTCTTTGCGCTGTGGCAGGTTGCTTGCGGGTGGCCGCCATCGAGGCATGATGCTTTGATATTGCGGCCGGTTTGCGGGGGCAGGCCATGGTGGCACGGGTCAATACGGTTGCATTTCAGGGCATAGAGAGTGTGCCGGTTGAGGTGCAGGTGATGGTCGCACCCGGAAAGATCGGCATCCAGATCGTCGGCTTGCCGGACAAGGCGGTGGCCGAAAGCCGGGAGCGGGTGCAGGCCGCGCTGCACGCCTCGGGTCTGGCGCTGCCGGCAAAAAAAGTCACCGTCAATCTGGCGCCTGCCGATCTACCGAAGGAAGGATCGCATTTCGATCTTCCCATCGCCCTTGGTCTCATGGCTGCCTTGGGAGCCATACCGGGGGAGGCGCTCGGGCAATATGTGGTTCTCGGCGAACTCAACCTTGATGGCACCATCGGTTCGGTTTCGGGCGCCCTGCCTGCGGCCATCGGCGCCAATGCGCTCGGCAAGGGATTGATATGCCCGGCAGATAGCGGGCCGGAGGCGGCCTGGGCAGGCGCCGGCATCGATATTCTCGCCCCGCGCAGCCTCATTGCGCTTGCCAATCATTTTCGGGGGACACAGCTTCTCTCCCGGCCAACGCCCGCCATCCGGGCCAATCCGGTGAATTTACCGGATCTGGCCGATATCAAGGGGCAGGAGACCGCCAGGCGCGCGCTGGAAGTGGCGGCGGCCGGCGGACATAATCTGTTGATGGTCGGTCCGCCTGGCTCGGGAAAATCCATGCTCGCCGCGCGCTTGCCGTCAATCCTGCCACCGCTCGAGGTGGCGGAACTGCTGGAAGTTTCCATGGTCCATTCCATCGCCGGCCAATTGTCCGGCGGCAAGCTGTCGGATCGCAGGCCGTTCCGCACGCCGCATCATTCCGCCACCATGGCGGCGCTGATCGGCGGAGGGTTGCGTGCCAAACCGGGCGAAGCTTCGCTTGCCCATCACGGCGTTCTTTTTCTGGATGAATTCCCGGAGTTTTCGCCGCAGGTGCTGGATGCGCTGCGCCAGCCGCTGGAGACGGGTGAATGCATCATCGCCCGCGCCAATCACCGTGTTACCTATCCGGCGGAGATCCAGCTCGTGGCCGCAATGAACCCTTGCCGATGCGGCAGGGCAGGGGAGCCGGGTTTCACCTGCGCCAGAGGCCCGCGTTGCATGGCTGATTATCAGGCCCGCATTTCCGGACCGCTGATGGACCGTATCGATATCCGCATCGACGTTCCCGCCGTTTCCGCTGCCGATCTCATCCGCCCTACGGTGGCTGAGCCAAGTGCGGCGGTTGCCGCCCGTGTTGCCCGCGCCCGTCATGCCCAGCAGGAGCGCTATGCGGCGGCAGGTTTTTCTGGCATCCGCACCAATGCCCGCTGCACGACGACGCTGATCGAAAAATATGCCGAGCCTGACCCGTCGGGGCTGCAATTGCTGCGTGACGCGGCCGAACGGTTGAAGTTCTCCGCTCGCGGTTATCATCGCATTCTCAAGGTTGCCCGCACGCTGGCGGATCTGGACGGCAAACAGACGGTCGGGCGCATCCATATGGCGGAAGCCATTTCCTACCGTATCGTCGGCGAAAGGCTGACGGCGGCGATGTAAGAGGCCTTGCTGCATCCTCTTGCCGGTTAAAACAATTGTGCCGCCGGCGGGCGGCCAGCGGCACAATGGAACATTTGCGGTTCAAGGCGCAGTCGTCTGCGCTCCAGTAAAGTGGCTTAAAGCCCAAGCCCTTCGAAAAGCGCAGTCGAAAGGTAACGTTCCGCGAAGGAAGGAATAATGACGACGATATTCTTGCCGGCATTTTCCTCACGCGAACCGACCTTGATCGCCGCTGCCAGTGCCGCGCCTGAGGAGATGCCGACGGGCACACCTTCCAGTTTCGCTACCAGACGGGCGATTTCAAAAGCCTCGTCGTTGGTGACGGTGACGATCTCGTCATAGATTCCGGTGTCGAGGATCGCGGGCGCAAACCCTGCGCCGATGCCCTGGATTTTGTGGGGGCCGGGGTTGCCGCCGGAAAGAACGGGGCTGTCGGCGGGTTCGACAGCAATTACCTTCACTTCCGGCTTGCGGGATTTCAGCACCTGGCCCGTGCCGGTGATCGTGCCGCCCGTACCGATGCCCGAGACGAGAATATCGACCGTACCCTCGGTATCGTTCCAGATTTCTTCCGCCGTCGTCCTGCGGTGAATATCCGGATTGGCCGGATTTTCGAACTGCTGGGGAATGACGGCGTCAGGCAGGGTTTCGGCCAGTTCCTGCGCCTTGGCGATTGCGCCCTTCATACCCTTCGGGCCTTCGGTCAGCACCAGTTCGGCGCCCAGCAAGGCCAGCATTTTCCTGCGTTCGACCGACATTGTTTCCGGCATGGTCAGGATCAGCCTGTAGCCCTTGGCGGCGGCGGCAAAGGCGAGCGCGATGCCGGTGTTGCCGGAGGTCGGCTCAACCAGCGTCGTTTTGCCGGGGGTGATCTTGCCCTGCGCTTCCAGCGCGTCGATCATGGCGACGCCGATGCGGTCCTTCACTGAGGCAATGGGGTTGAAAAACTCCAGCTTGGCGAGAAGGTTGGCCTTCACGCCCTTTTCCCTCGCCAGCTTGTCCAGCCGCACGATCGGCGTATCGCCGATTGTTTCCGTGATGGAGGAATAGACGCGTCCGCGTCCGGGCTTTCTGGCTTCGGGCATGATGTTCTCCTGTATGAAGGCCGCATGATATGCGACCGCAAGATTTCAGCGGCAGAATAGGAGCAATAGTCTCGCCAGACCAGCGAACGTTCGTCCTAATATCGTCCGATTACCGGAAAAAATTCACGATAAGTCGGGCAAATGCACGAAATCGTTTCAGGTGCTGCGGATCGCGATCATGGTCGCCGTTCCGGCCAGAATTCCTGCCGCCGTGCGGTTGAGGATCGTCAGCGCGCTTGGCCGTTTGAGCAGGTTGCGTGCCTTGGCGGCAAGCAGGATGTAAGGCAGGAGAACGGCCATCAATACGACGAAGGTGAGAGCCAGAAGTGTCGCATATTCAGACGGGCCGATCATGCGGATGTCGATCAGCGTCGGCACCAGCGCCACATAGAACAGCATGGTTTTCGGATTGCCGAGCGTGATCAGCAGGCCGGACATGAACGACATGGGCATGCTGGTGCTTTTTTTCGCCTTCAGGTCCTGCGGCAAGAGGCCTGCGGTCCACAGCTTCCAGGCGATATAGAGGAGATAGGCCGCGCCCGCGAATTTCAGGACCATGAAGGCCTCCTGAAAAGTCTGCGCCACGAAGGCAAGGCCCAGTATCACGCCGGTGAGGTAGATCATGTCGCCCAGCACCAACCCGAGGCCCATGAAGAAGGTTTCCCGGAAGCCTGACCCGAGAGCCCGCGCCACGATCGCCGTCATGCCGGGGCCGGGAATGGCGGCGGCGATGAAGAGTGCGGTGGCATAGGCAAGAAGGGTCGTCAGCGTCATGGTCGTTTCCCCCGAAATCCGCCAAATCCATAGCGAAAATCAGGGGCAAAAACAATCGGCCATAAAGGCTGGGTTGGTCAAAGCCCGGTCGAACCGAAACCGCCGGCGCCGCGCGCGGTCTCGGATGTTTCGGTCACTTCGCTCACGGCAACCTGTGTCACCGGCGCGATCACCATCTGGGCGATGCGCATGCCGCGCTCGATGACGAAATCGTCCTGTCCCAGATTGGCGAGAATGACCTTCACTTCGCCGCGATAATCGCTGTCCACCGTGCCGGGGGAATTGAGGCAGGTGATACCGTTCTTGATGGCGAGGCCGGAGCGCGGGCGGATCTGCGCCTCATAACCTTGCGGAACCTCGAAGATGAAACCGGTCGGCACCAGCGCCCGGTCGCCCGGTCGCAAGGTCAGCGGTTCACCGGCCGGTACTGCGGCGCGCAGGTCCATGCCGGCGGCGCCGCCGGTTTCGTAAGATGGCAATTCGAGGTCAGCGCCATTGGCGAGACGGACGAGCCGGAGGAGGGGTCTATTGTCGTTTTGAACGGTCATGCGGCATTAGTTTGCCGAGATCGCGGCAAGGTCAATTGCAAAACCGGCCCTGAAACGCTAGATACCCCGCAATTCCACAGGATTTGTCAGATGGCCGAAACACTTGCCGAGGCGGTCTCCCGCCGCCGCACCTTTGCTATTATCGCGCACCCGGACGCGGGTAAGACCACGCTTACGGAAAAACTGCTGCTGTTCGGCGGAGCGATCCAGCTGGCCGGCGAGGTGAAGGCGAAGAAGGATCGCATCCAGACCCGTTCGGACTGGATGAAGATCGAGCGCGAGCGCGGCATCTCGGTCGTCACTTCGGTCATGACCTTCGAATACAACGATCGCGTCTTCAACATCCTCGATACGCCCGGCCACGAAGATTTCGCGGACGATACCTACCGCACGCTGACGGCGGTGGATGCGGCGATCATGGTCATCGATGCCGCCAAGGGTATTGAGCCGCGCACGCTGAAACTCTTCGAAGTCTGCCGCATGCGCGATATCCCGATCATCACCTTCATCAACAAGATGGACCGCGAAAGCCGCGATCCCTTCGAGATTCTGGATGAGGTCGAGGAGAAGCTGGCGCTCGATACCGCGCCCATCACCTGGCCGGTCGGGCGGGCGAAAAGCTTCTGTGGTGCCTACAACCTTGCTGAAAACACCTTCCGCGGTAACGACACGCAGGTTGACGGACTAGCCGTCAACGGCCCCCAGGCAATCGCCGATCGTCTGCCGGAAAACGAGCGCAAGGTTTTTGTCGAGGAAACCGAACTGGCGCTGGAAGCCTGCCGTCCCTTCGATCGTCAGGCGTTCCTCGAAGGTCACATGACGCCGGTATTCTTCGGTTCGGCGCTGCGCAATTTCGGTGTGCGTGACCTCATCAACGCGCTCGGCGATTTCGCGCCGCCGCCACGCGACCAGGTGGCGGATACCCGCACCGTGCATGCGGCGGAAGACAAGATGACGGCCTTCGTCTTCAAGATTCAGGCCAATATGGACCCCAACCACCGCGACCGCATCGCCTTTGCCCGCATCTGCTCCGGCAAGCTGGAGCGCGGCATGAAGGCGCGACTGGCACGCACCGGCAAGCTGATGGGGCTGACCGCGCCGCAATTCTTCTTCGCAGCGCAGCGCCAGCTGGCCGATACCGCCTATGCGGGCGATGTGGTCGGCATTCCCAACCACGGTACGCTGCGCATCGGCGATACGCTGACTGAGGGCGAGAACCTCGTCTTTCAGGGCGTGCCGAACTTCTCGCCGGAAATCCTGCGCCGCGTGCGTCTGGAAGACGCCATGAAGGCCAAGAAGCTGAAGGAAGCCCTGCAGCAGATGGCGGAAGAGGGTGTCGTGCAGCTCTTTTCGCCGGAAGACGGCTCGCCCGCCATCGTCGGCGTCGTCGGCGCGCTTCAGCTCGATGTCCTGAAGGAGCGGCTGATGGGCGAATACGGCCTACCGGTCTCTTTCGAAATGTCGCGCTTTTCCGTCTGCCGCTGGATTTCTTCCGATCAGCCGACGGAAATGGACAAGTTCCTGACCGTCAAGCGCGGCGATATCGCCCGCGATCTGGATGGCGATCCGGTGTTTCTGGCGCAGGACGCCTTCTCCTTGCGTTATGAATCGGAACGGTTTCCGGCAATCAAGATGGTTGCGATCAAGGAATATCACGTCGCCAAGGCGGCGTGATATCAGCCGGATTGCACTTTGAATGCCAAGGGCTTAGTTTCCTCCACAAACGGGAAACTGGTCCGGCATCATGGCGCTTTCAGGCAAACATATTCTCCTCATCATCTCCGGCGGCATTGCGGCCTATAAGAGCCTCGATCTCATCCGCCGACTGAAAGAGCGCGGCGCGAAGGTGACGCCTGTCATGACCAAGGGCGCGCAGGAATTCGTCACTCCGCTTGCCGTTGGAGTGCTGTCCGCCACTCATGTTTTCACCGAGCTTTTCTCCAGGCAGGACGAACAGGATGTCGGCCATATCCGGCTCGCACGCGATTGTGACCTTGTGCTGGTCGCGCCCGCCACCGCCGATCTTATGGCCAAGATGGCGCATGGTCTGGCTGACGATCTTGCCTCCACGATCCTTCTGGCAACCGACAGCAAGGTGCTGGTCGCGCCTGCCATGAACCCGAAAATGTGGTCGGCAAAGCCAACAACGCGCAATGTCGAAGCGCTGAAAAAAGACGGCGTGTTTTTCATCGGCCCCATGGCGGGCGAGATGGCGGAAAAGGGTGAGGCGGGTCTCGGCCGTATGGCGGAGCCGTTGCAGATCGTTGAAGCCGTCGAGGCGCTGCTGGATGGCGGGCTGAAGCCTCTGAAGGGCAGAACGGCCATCGTCACCTCCGGTCCCACACATGAGCCGATCGATCCGGTGCGCTATATCGCCAATCGCTCCTCCGGCAAGCAGGGGCATGCCATCGCGGCGGCTCTGGCTGAACTTGGGGCGGAGGTCACGCTGATCTCCGGTCCCGTTACCATCGCCGATCCGGCGGGTGTCGCGACCGTTCACGTAGAACGCGCCGAAGAGATGCGCGATGCGGTGATCTCGCGGCTGCCGATGGACATCGCCGTCATGGTCGCCGCCGTCGCTGACTGGCGGGTGACTGGCTCGTCGGAACAGAAGATCAAGAAGCAGCCGGGCGATGCGCCACCTGCGCTGCAACTGACGGAAAACCCCGATATTCTGAAAACCGTCGGTCACCACGAAAAGCGCCCGCAGCTGGTGGTGGGTTTTGCTGCCGAAACGCAGGATGTGGAGAAAAACGGCCGGGCCAAGCTGGAGCGCAAGGGTGCGGATTATATTGTGGCCAACGATGTTTCGGCTGAAACCGGCATCATGGGTGGAGATCGCAACAGCGTGAAGATCATTTCGGCTGATGGTGTGGACGTCTGGCCGGATCTCGACAAGGCCGAAGTCGCCAAACGTCTGGCGACGCTTATCGCGGAGAAACTCGCATGAACCTGTTTGATCGCAAGAGCTTCGACAAGGTGCTTGGCGGTTGGCCGGGCGTGCGCTTTGTCGATCAGTGGGATTCGCATGTCGCCAAAGTGGGCGACAAGGTCTTTGCCGTGCTGGGCGAGCGGGCAGACTGGCGGCTTGTGATGAAATGTTCGGAGGAAAGCTTCGAAATCCTCACCTCGCTGGAAGGCGTCGGTCAGGCGCCCTATTTTGCGAAGCGCAAATGGATATCGATTTCCGATCACTCACCGCTTGAGCAGGAAGAACTGGAGCATTACGTGCGCCGCTCCTATGAACTCGTTGCGGTCGGGTTGACGAAAAAGCTGCGGGCGGAACTGGGAATTCCGATCGGCTGACAGCTGCCAATTCACCTCAATTGTCTTTCGTGCTTCGCCCGATGATCTGGCGAACGCCATCCTTGGTGAAGGGCTGGAAAAGCTGCGGCAGAAAGCCCTTTGCAATTTCTCCCTTGATACCGATGTTGGTCGAAGACGGGCGGTCGGGATTGAAATAGCTGCCGAACAACTGGTCGAACACGACAAGGTTCTCACCATAATTGGTGTTTCCCTCAGGCAACTCTTTCGAATGGTGCCATCGGTGCAGCCGGGGGGTGCTGAACACGTAGTCTAGCGGCCCCGTTTTCATATCGACATTGCAATGGGTCAGAATGCCGATGAAAGCGGTGACAGCCGCGAGCCACCAGAAGACATGCAACGGTGCGCCCATGAGATAGAGCGGGATCTGGCTGAGCGCGATCTTGAACAGCGAGTCGGCCACATGAAAACGGCCCGTATTGACGACCCACAGACGGACAACGCTGTGATGAAGCGCATGGAAACGCCAGAAGAATACCCGTTCATGCGCGATGCGGTGTGCCCAGTAGAGACCGAATTCAGCGATCGCCACGGCAAGCACGACCTGAACGATTAACGGCAGCCCCGAAGGCCAAAGGTCGAATTTCATGGCTGCCAAAGGTTGCAGGAAACCGGCGGTCAGCATCGGAAAGATAACCGACGCCAACGCCGCAAGCTGGACAAGTCCCTTGGTCAGCAGCGTGTGGGCGATACTGTTTACCGTTTCGCCGTCAGGCTCAAGCCACTGCGTATCATAGGGAATGTAGCGTTCGAGAAGAAACAGGGTCATCAACGCGCCCGCATATACGGCGAGGAAACCCGTGATCGGATGCTGGCTCGTAAAAGCGAAATAGGCCCCGACAAGACCGCCAAAAAACACCATTGGCCACGAACAATAGGTAAGGGCCCGTTTTACTGCTTCATTTTTTGCCATGAATTTCAATTCCCGTCCGGCAATCATTTAACTTTCAACCAAGATCAGGTCATTATCTTCGATATGTTGCAGCAGCATGGTACGCATCTGCCGAACTGGCAGGGCTGGCGATTTTCTGTCCGGACGTGCGCCACAATGGCGTGAGCGCCGAACTGGAAATATCCCTCAGCTGATCCTGATCGCGATATAGAGAAGCGTCAGCGCAATCACCCAGAGCGCCGCCCGCCCCCATTTGGTATGGCGCGCTTCCGCCTTGCCGATAGCTTCCGCCGTCTGCGCGTCGAAACGCAGGCCGTTCTCGCTCATATACATCAGATCGGAATGCAGCTTCTCCGTCTTGGCGGCGATCTCGGGGGCCGCCTCGGCAAGCTTGAGAGCCGCCTTCACGCCATCCTTCAGATCGGTGACGATGCGCTTCGGGCCGAGATTGTCCCTTATCCAGCCGCTGACGACCGGATCGGCCGCCTTCCACATGTTGAAGCGCGGATTGAGCATGCGGGATACGCCTTCCACCACCACCATGGTCTTCTGCAGCATCACCAGCTCCGGGCGTGTTTCCATGTCGAAGAGTTCGGTCACTTCGAATAGCAGCGTCAGCAACTTGCCCATGGAGATCGTCTCGGCCGGCTGGCCGTGGATCGGCTCGCCAATGGCGCGGATCGCCTGCGCGAAGCTGGCTTTATCGTGATGGCCCGGCACATAACCGGCCTCGAAATGCACTTCTGCCACGCGCATGTAATCGCGGGTGATGAAGCCGTAGAGGATTTCAGCAAGGAACCGGCGCTCCTTTTTACCGAGCCGTCCGGCAATGCCCATATCCACGGCCACGATCATGCCCTCAGCATCGACGAAGAGATTGCCGGGGTGCATGTCGGCGTGGAAAAAGCCGTCGCGCAGCGTGTGCCGCAGGAAGGACTGGATCAGGGTGTCGGCCAGCTTGTTCAGGTCGTGACCTGCGGCCTTCAGCCCCTCGATATCCGACATCTTGACGCCGTCGATCCACTCCATGGTGACGACATC
The DNA here is from genome assembly GCF_000949865.1 of Rhizobium nepotum 39/7. Lineage (GTDB taxonomy): Bacteria > Pseudomonadota > Alphaproteobacteria > Rhizobiales > Rhizobiaceae > Agrobacterium > Agrobacterium nepotum. Next base: position 246,121 of record NZ_JWJH01000004.1, read on the forward strand.
GCGGCCGGTGCGTTCCCAATCGACCTCGGGCACGCGAAATCCGGGATCGTCCTTGGTGTTTTCGGCAAGTTCGGAAAGGGCGGCGGCCTCGAGCCGCAGATCCATCTCGATCTTGGTCGTCTGTTCCAGCGTCCGTGTCACCTCCACCGGGCGCAGGCGGCGGGCGGAGCGGACGAAACGCTGTTGCAGGTCGGCAATCAGATACATCGCCTCCAGATCGTTCTGGAAGCGCTGACGAACGCCGGGACGGATGACCTTGACGGCCATTTTGCGCTGTCCTTTCGGCGTATCAACTATCGCCGGGTGAACCTGGGCGATGGAGGCGGCGGCGATCGGATCGCCAAACTCCCTGTAGAGTTCAGACACCGGCCGTCCGAGCGAACCTTGGATATTCGCCTTCGCTGCCTGAGCGGGGAAAAATGCCATACGGTCCTGAAGGCTGGCAAGATCGTCGGCGAAGTCGGCGCCGACCACGTCCGGCCTTGTGGCCAGAAATTGTCCCATCTTCACATAGGATGGCCCAAGCCGCTCCACAGCCACTGCCAGCCGGTCGCTGCGTTGCGCCCGCTTGGCCCTGCTACGGGCGAAGGGCTTCAGCAGCGCCTTCAACACTTGCGCGGAAGCAGGCAGGTCGTCGGACGGCAAAGCCAGCACGACGCCTTCGCGCACGAGAACCCAGCCAACCCTTGCGAGGCGGAAATATGCGCCCAAAGTGCTCATGCTTATGCTTGTCTCCTGCTTTTTCCAGCCATGGTCTTAAAGCTTCCAACCGGAATGCAGGGCGGCGATGCCGCCGGTGTAATTGGTGTAGGTCACGCGGGAAAAACCGGCGGTGCGGATCATCGTCGCGAAATCCTCCTGATTGGGGAATTTGCGGATCGACTCGACGAGATATTGATAAGGCTCGGCGTCACCGGTGATCATCTTGCCGAATTGCGGAATGGCGTTGAACGACCATGCGTCGTAAACGCGGTCGAGCAGCGGCATTTCGACTTCGGAAAATTCCAGCACCAGCAGCCGCCCGCCGCGTTTCAGCACACGGTGAGCTTCCTTCAGTGCGACGTCGATGCGCGGCACGTTGCGAATGCCGAAGGCGACCGTATAGGCATCGAAGGTATTCGCCTCGAAGGGCAGCTCCTCCGCATTGGCCTCGACGAAGGTCAGATTGTCGGACAGCTTTCTTTTTGCCGCGCGCTCCTCGCCGACGGCAAGCATCGAGCCGTTGATGTCGAGAACGGTGGCCTGCGCCAGACGATTGGAGGCTTCCACGATGCGGAAGGCGACATCGCCGGTGCCGCCCGCCACGTCCAGCACCTTGTAGGAGGCATCCTTGCGCGGCGAAAGCGAGGACACCATGGCGTCCTTCCACAGCCGGTGCAGACCGGCCGACATGACGTCATTCATGATGTCGTAGCGCTTGGCCACCTTGTGGAAGACGTCGTTGACCAGCCCCTGCTTTTTGCCTTCGTCCACCTTGTGGAAGCCATAGGACGTCTCCATGCCGCCTTGGGCAGTGGTACGGGCGTCGGTCATCGTCTGTCTCCATATTAATTGCGTGGCGGACCATAGCGGAAACGCCATGGCGACGCTATCTGTTGCCGCATCGCCTGGGCGCGACATTTCGCGTGCACTGTATAGACTACATGGTCCTAACGATAAACTGCCGGATAAGCCAGATGCCAGAATTGCCAGAAGTCGAAACCGTCAGACGTGGCCTCGCACCCGCCATGGAAGGGGCAAGCATCCGTAGGCTTCACCTCGGCCGCCCCGATCTGCGCTTCCCGTTTCCGCAAGATTTTGCGACCCTGATCGAGGGCAAAACGATCATATCGCTGGCGCGCAGGGCGAAGTATCTTTTGATCGAACTGGAGGGTGGGCTGACGATCGTTGCTCATCTTGGAATGTCCGGCTCGTTTCGTATCGAGGCGGAGGCGGATGAGGGCGAAGATAAGAAGGTGCCCGGCGCGTTTCATTATGCTCGCTCGAAGGACGGCAAGCATGACCATGTCGTCTTTCATCTGGATAAGGGAGAAGAGCGCGTCTGCGTCATCTATAATGACCCGCGCCGCTTCGGCTTCATGCATCTGGTGGAACGCAACAAGCTCGATCTTTATCCTGCCTTCGCCGAGCTTGGCCCGGAGCCGACCGGCAATGCGCTGAGCGCCGATTATCTGGCGAGCCGGTTCCAGGGCAAAAGCCAGCCTTTGAAAAGCACGCTTCTGGATCAGAAGGTCATTGCCGGCCTCGGCAATATCTATGTCTGCGAGGCGCTGTGGCGCGCCCGTCTCTCACCTCTGCGGGCGGCGGGAACGCTGGTGACGAAAACCGGCGGGCCGACACCGCAACTCATCGTTCTGACGGAGAAAATCCGGGATGTGATATCGGATGCCATCGCCGCCGGCGGCTCCTCCCTGCGCGACCATATACAGACGGACGGAACGCTCGGTTATTTCCAGCATTCCTTTTCGGTCTACGATCAGGAAGGCCAGCCTTGCCGGACACCCGGCTGCGGGGGTACGGTTGAAAGAGTGGTGCAGGCCGGTCGTTCCACTTTTTATTGCGCTGCCTGCCAGACGTAACGAAGCCGGAATAACGGAGAAGGGGAGACTGCCGTGGACTATGAAACGATACTGGTCGAGAAACGCGAGGAGGTGGGCGTCATCACGCTCAATCGCCCCAAGGCGCTCAACGCTCTCAATTCGGCGCTTCTGAAAGAGTTGCGGCACATTCTTTCTTCGTTCTCAAACGATGATTCCATCGGGGCGATCATTATAACCGGCTCGGAAAAGGCATTTGCAGCCGGTGCCGATATCAAGGAAATGCAGGCGCTGGATTTTGTCGATGCTTATGTCGGCGATTTTCTCGGCGGCTGGGATGAGGTCGCGTCGACCCGCAAGCCGGTCATCGCCGCCGTCTCCGGCTTTGCGCTCGGCGGCGGGTGTGAGCTGGCAATGATGTGCGATTTCATCATCGCTTCGGAAACGGCAAAGTTCGGTCAGCCGGAAATCACGCTTGGCGTCATTCCCGGCATGGGCGGCTCGCAGCGGCTGACGCGGGCGGTGGGCAAGGCGAAGGCCATGGATCTGGTTCTGACAGGCCGGATGATGGATGCAGCGGAAGCCGAGCGTGCCGGTCTGGTATCGCGGATCGTGCCTGCGGCAAGTCTCATGGATGAGGCGGTGGACGCCGCCACGCGCATCGCCTCGCTGTCGCGCGCCTCGGTTCTCATGGCCAAGGAAAGCGTCAACCGTTCCTTCGAGGTATCCCTGGCGGAAGGGCTGAGATATGAAAGGCGATCCTTTCAGTCGCTCTTCGCGACAGCGGATCAGAAGGAGGGCATGGCGGCCTTCGTGGAAAAGCGTAAACCCGCTTTCCGGAATCGCTAAGGATTCGAAATATCGGCGTTTTCCGCCGTTTGCGCGTTGACGGGCGTACGCTTTAGCGGTATATGCCCGCCCACGGTTAAGGAAAGCCATCCGGCTTGTCCGAAATTACTCCCGCATTCTTGGGTTAAGTGAGGTCTTCGAACGACCCGATCCTCTGGTTGCGGAATTTGGTTTGAATTCGAAGAGAGGCATACATGGCCAATACAACTTCGGCGAAAAAGGCGACCCGCAAGATCGCTCGCCGTACCGCAGTCAACAAGGCTCGCCGTTCGCGCGTTCGCGGCTTCATCCGCAAGGTCGAGGAAGCCATCGCTTCCGGCGATCTGGCAGTAGCCACCGAAGCTCTGAAGGCAGCTCAGCCCGAGATCCAGCGCGCAGCAACGCGTGGCGTTCTGCACGGCAACACGGCATCCCGTAAGGTGTCGCGTCTTGCCCAGCGCGTTAAGGCTCTTTCCGCCTAATCCGGCTAATCACAAATAACTATTCAAAAAGCCTGGTCTTTTGACCGGGCTTTTTGTGATTCTAACCCCTCATTAATCATTCCTGCCGTAACGTGACAAACGCATGTCAGATGGACGACAGGAAAAAATGAATAAAAACAATAGATTGCTGGAGGTCTCCCGAAAAATGGGAAGCTTTCTCTACGGAAGTCGCGGCCAGTTTTGAGTCAAGAAGATTTTTATTTTTTTGCTAAAATGGGCTCTCGAAAAATGCCAAAATTGAATCTCATTGATTCATAAGCGATTCTGCTTCGGACCTTGCCGGTGATGCAAAACGGCCATTGCGAGTCAATGGCCGATCTGAGTTTTTGCAGAAAAAACGCCATTGATCTCTCCCCACGATCCTGCCTAAATGCAATCCAACAAGGGGTGCGGATCTCAGTCCACAGATTATCTCGATGATCGTATCGACGATATTCACCTTCTTGCTGGCGGGTCTTTCGGGGTCCGTTTTCTCAGTTCATTGAGCTTTTTGCACCGTTTCGGTCTCGGAACGGGCGAGGCTTTTTGCACTCAAGAATGCGCCTTAAGGTTGTAGCGAAAGGAGCGTTTTTAGCGTGTCGCAGGCCTCTCCATGAGGGGGAGGGAAATGGGATAACCGGCTCGCAGACAAAGAGTAGCTTTTGACGTTCTTTCGAGGGGAACGCTGGAGGCAGGAATAAAACGAGGGGGATCTCTGGCGATCGATCTTTGATCGTCAGGCTATGATTGGCAATTTGAAAGGCGGCAATATGCAATTGAATTTGGCGATGGGTGCGGTGGCTGATGGGGACCGCACACCGAAGGCATGTGATGCAGCTTGCTCAGAAGCGGCAGGGGATAAATCGGCAATGCAGTACGATGCGCTGTTTCAACGTTTTAGCGCGCGGCTCAAGGCACAGGTTGGTCCCGAGGTCTATGCAAGCTGGTTCGCAAGGCTCAAACTCCATTCCGTTTCGAAAAGCGTCGTCCGTTTTACCGTTCCGACGACCTTTCTGAAGTCCTGGATCAACAACCGTTACATGGATTTGATCACCGGCCTCGTCCAGAGCGAGGACCCGGATGTGCTGAAGGTGGAAATTCTTGTCCGCTCCGCCAGCCGCCCGGTCCGTCCCGCGCAGGTCGAGGAACGGGCTCAGCCCGTTCGGGACATGGGCGCTGTTGCGCGCAACAAGTCCTTCATTCCGTCGCAGCCCGCGACAACACCTTCCGCACAGCCTGCGGCGGCGCAGTCGACCCTGCGTCAGGGTGGTTCCGGGCCGCTGTTCGGTTCACCGCTCGATACGCGTTTCACCTTCGATACCTTTGTCGAGGGCTCGTCCAACCGTGTGGCGCTTGCGGCGGCAAAGACGATCGCTGAAGCGGGTGCCGGCGCGGTGCGCTTCAATCCGCTGTTCATCCATGCGGGTGTCGGTCTTGGCAAGACTCACATTCTTCAGGCCATTGCGAATGCCGCCATCGACAGCCCGCGCAACCCGCGTGTGGTCTATCTGACGGCCGAATATTTCATGTGGCGTTTTGCGACGGCGATCCGCGACAATGACGCACTGACGCTGAAGGACACCCTGCGCAATATCGATCTTCTCGTCATCGACGACATGCAGTTTCTGCAGGGCAAGATGATCCAGCACGAATTCTGCCATTTGCTGAACATGCTGCTCGACAGCGCCAAGCAGGTGGTGGTGGCGGCTGACCGTGCGCCCTGGGAATTGGAATCGCTTGATCCGCGCGTCCGTTCGCGTCTTCAGGGCGGCATGGCCATCGAGATCGAAGGTCCCGATTACGACATGCGCTACGAAATGCTCAACCGCCGCATGGGCTCGGCGCGTCAGGACGATCCGTCTTTCGAGATTTCGGACGAAATCCTGACCCATGTGGCCAAAAGCGTGACGGCGAGTGGGCGCGAGCTTGAAGGTGCCTTCAACCAGCTGATGTTCCGGCGCTCTTTCGAGCCGAACCTCTCGGTTGACCGTGTCGATGAGTTGCTGGCGCACCTCGTTGGCAGCGGTGAGGCGAAGCGTGTGCGCATCGAGGATATTCAGCGCATCGTCGCCAGGCACTATAATGTGTCTCGGCAGGAGCTGGTTTCCAACCGCCGCACCCGCGTCATCGTCAAGCCGCGCCAGATCGCCATGTATCTGGCCAAGATGCTGACGCCGCGTTCCTTTCCGGAGATCGGTCGCCGTTTCGGCGGTCGCGACCACACCACGGTTCTTCACGCGGTGCGCAAGATCGAGGACCTGATTTCCGGCGATACCAAGCTCGGCCACGAGGTTGAGTTGCTGAAGCGCCTGATCAACGAAAACAACGCTTGATATTGAGCGGCCTCCGGGCCGCTCATTTTCTCTTTGTCATGCTCGGGCCTGCCCCACTACTGTCCGGTTTAAATT
>NZ_JWJH01000040.1 GCF_000949865.1 Rhizobium nepotum 39/7
GGCGGGCGGCGGCACCGGACGCCTTCGGCAATGTGCCAGGAGAATTTTCGCCACCATGTTGCACGGTGCTTTCATTTTCCCGCGCCACCAGGCTTTTTTCACTCGACCTGTCTGCGAGATAGCTTGCAAGATCTGGGTCCAGCCTTCGCGCCTCCGCCAGCGCCTGCGATCGGGGCGGCAAGAGCCCGAATTTGTAGCGTTCAAGAGAATTCAACGAGTATGTCCAGGACGGTTTGAATCCTAGAAAAACCTTCTCACGCTGGGTGATCGACATCAGCTGGTTTTGATTGAGCCTGCTGTATATGGGTCTATCGGTGATATCTACCAATATGCAGGTTTTCGTCGAGGGCGGAAGCAAGGCTCGCCGCTCCTCGAAAATGACGCCTTGCTTCCGTCTGTCTAAAAACCGTGGCATTCCATATGCGCTGATCGTCGTCAGCTGCTCAGGCAGCCCCATCTCCGTCAAGATACTGCTGGCGTATAAAGATGGAGAGGGAGGTCGATCTCTACGGACGAATATTTTATCGGCGTCTTTAGGAAGACGCTCGACGCGTTCCTTCAGCAACTCGAGCCGCTGATCAGAATTAAGGGCACCAACATACCTGAAGTCTTCGCCGCCAATCGATACACGCCCCTCGCGCTTCAGCTGATAGCTGAATTCAAAAATCGCATACTTCAATTGCATCCTAGCTTCATGCCGGCATAACACGGCAAGCTTTTCATCGTCGGCCAAGCGGTCGTAGTTATCACGAAAGAACTGATCAGCCGTGGTTTTCGAAAGCTCCCGGCCGACGGGATCTGCCGGTTCAATACCTAGAAGTTTTCTCTCCGCTGCCGTCGTTTTTGACAGGTAAAAATCATCAACTGAATGATAAATCGGTTTTTTTCTCTTGAAGCCGACCAGAACACAAACATCGCTCGGCGAGAGAATTTTCCCTGAGCCAAATCTGAACACCTCATCGTCGTCTAATACGATAAACGGCAGCAGGTCAGGCGACGGGTCAGCATCAAATGCATCCTTGCTTATGCTGTAAGCCAATTCTCCCGAAAGGCCCGCTTTTCCAAGGATGCCCTTATAGAACTCCCGACTTACCTTGGAAGCATGGCTATAGATCCCCAAGTCCGCCTCGGGTGGCCATTCCTCGAGTTTCGCTGCGTTCGACGCATGCCGGGCTTGAAGGCGAGGAATATTTCCGCCGGTCTGCTTTTCACCCAAAGCACTGGGGATCACGTATTCAAGCTCATCGCTGTCTGCGTCAACACCACGCTGGCTGTAGTTTGTCGAGGCCGGAGGTTCTGCCACCTCGCCCCGAACGCTCCCCGGTCCCGGGCTGACGTGTTGTTGTTTTTCATCGTCGCCCGGATGGACTTCACCCTGATCAGAGGATCGGTGCCCCGATAGATTTTTACGTTCCAAAGCCTCGAGGTCGCGAGCACTAAACTCTTCGAAAGGATCACTTCCATAGTCTTCGGAAGAGGCTCGTAATGACCGTACCGATGACGCTGTCTCCTGCTGCATGGTTGCCTGGCGCTTGTGGGGCAATGTCTCCACCGGTTCGTCTCGATGGCGTTTTCCTCGTGCCACCTGCCGGGTTTTCGCCTGTTCCTCTAGCTGCAACGCCTGCCCGTCATCCATATCCGCAAATGGATCGGCACCGTAACCATCGTCGTCTGCCACATCCGTTACGATGGAAGATGCGTTGACTTTGCCCAGCCTGCCGCGACGTTCCAAGATCGGAACCTCCTTGTTCGAACAATCATCCGCCTCCCTTGAGGCAAACGCACGAACGCATACAAAGCAAGCCGTTTTCGGTTACAAATGTCTTCTTTGGCAGAGCCGACAAGCCCGCAACTATGCCCTGGCCCAAGACTTAGCGTAGCGGCGGACGATATCGTAGCTGCCGTCATATCCAAGCGCACAGACTTCCTCGCAAATCTGGATCAGCGCCGGCCGTTCGCGAGACGCCTTGAAGCGTATTTTCCTTTATTCCTGCGCTGGCTATGACAACAACATTGGACAAAGGCCGAGGAGCTGACGCGATTGCAACTGGATCTGGACGTGCTCCGCGTCAACCTTGACGGCATCTACAGCAAAGCTGGCCGATCCTTACGATCAACAGCGGCCGTTCCCAAGCGAGCCGCCGCCTGTTTTACACAGGTCCGCCTAAAGACAGACGGCGGCCTTCCCCGGGAGGAGGATGCTGGTTCTACTGCACCATCCGGCAGATAACGACTTTCGTCAGCCGCTATTTCGGTGTTCGTTGACGACTAATACTATCCTAAATCGTGACGCTTACCGTTATCGGCATCAAACAAATGGATCTTGTCTGTTTCGGGCACCGACCTTACGTTATTGACATCAGCTCCGCCCCGCTGAGGTGCGATGTCACTGACATCAATGCATCCAGAGCGAGCGGTTTTCGCTTGCAGGCGCATTATTCGTGAATCTGCCCCTGCTCGATATTGCTCCTCGCCTCGGGGCGACCGGACATGAAAAAGGGGGGGTGGAAGGGTACCTCCAATCTCACCTTATGCGATTGAGCCAAATTGCCAGAGGGGGAGATAAATAAACCTTGGCTCTCTGATTTTCGAAGGGGTCCGGGCGATGCGCCGAAAATTTGCGCGAAGCGATCAGAAAGGGATTGCAGCCGTGACGACAATCTCAACGAGGATTTCGGGCGATGCCATCTGGCATTGTGCCGTTGCACGGCTGGGTGCCGCATTGGGAGATGTCCATCCGCTCCAAACTTCGTTCATGGCAGCAAAATCCGCTGCGATGTCTTTCAGCCATATCTGCGCGGTTAACAGGTGAGCCTTGTCCGTTCCGGCCTTTTCAAGATATTTTGCGATCTTCGCCAAAACTTGCGCCGTTTGTCCCTTGATGTCGGCTGAACGATCGTCGGCAGTCAGGCCCGACAGATAAACCTTGCCATCATGGATGACGACACGGCTCATCCTCTGGTTGGTGTCAATGCGAACGATATCGATCATGTCTTGTCCTCTGCTAATGATCTGCATGCGTGTGTTTTGTTAGTGAGCCAGAATCTGCCGAAGGAAAGCCGCCGTCCGTGGATGTTGGGGGTTGGTGAAAAACGCGTCTGGTTTATTCGTCTCGACGATCGCTCCGGCTTCCATGAACACTACGCGATCGGCAACCTGGCGGGCGAAGCCCATCTCGTGGGTTACACAGATCATCGTCATCCCTTCGTTGGCGAGCTCGACCATCGTGTCGAGAACCTCCTTGATCATTTCCGGGTCGAGCGCGGAGGTCGGCTCGTCGAAGAGCATTATTCGCGGCCGCATACATAGTGAGCGCGCAATTGCCACTCGCTGCTGCTGCCCCCCGGAAAGCTGGATCGGATACTTGTGCGCCTGTTCGGGTATCTTGACCTTCTCCAAAAATTCCATCGCGGTTTCCTCGGCGTTACGTTTCGGAATTTTCCGGACCCATATCGGAGCAAGCGTGCAGTTCTCGAGGATAGTCAGATGGGGAAACAAGTTGAAATGCTGGAAGACCATACCGACTTCGCGACGCACCTCATCGATGCTTTCGGCATCGTCGCCGAGCCGACGCCCTTCCACCTCTATTGTCCCAGACTGATGTGCCTCAAGCGCGTTGATGCATCGGATAAGCGTCGATTTTCCTGATCCAGACGGACCGCAGAGAACGATGCGCTCACCATTGTCGATGGTAAGATTGATGTCCTTGAGAACCTGAAAAATACCGAACCATTTTCCCAGGCCCTCTATGCGGATCGCCGGCTCGGTCTTTCCAGTTGCTGGTGATTTGATTAACATCGAAATTCCTCCGGTGCGCTCTAGGTTTCAACGAAATGGTCATCGGGCAAGCTGATCCCGTCGCCCGCGTCCTGCGGAAGGGAGGCAATTACTGAAAGCCCGATAGGCTTCAATGGCGGGCGTATCCGGAAATACCCTGCATCCTTCATGTCTCTGCCCTGGCACTGCGCTACGGTTTCGCTCACAGCAAGCCCGCAAACGCGCCCCTGGCATGGCCCCATGCCCGGCCTGAGCATAAACTTGACCTGGTTCGGCCCCATGGCGCTGTCCCGAACCGCCTGCCTGATCTGGCCGGCCGTCACATTCTCGCAGCGGCAGATAATAGTGTCGTCAGCGGGTTGCCGGACATGGGCCGCGGGAAGATACAACCGATCGATGAACGGCCTCGCTGCCTTCGCCGCAACAAGGGCAAGTCTGAGAGCACCGACGTCTTTACCGCTTACCAAGCCGGCGACGACCTGACCTTCAAGCCAGGCGACATCGGCCCCGCCAATTCCTGCGCCGTCCCCCGCGAGATAGAGTCGGGGTGCAGCCATCAGGTCGTGGTCACGTTCCGGTACGAAAGCGTGCTGCGTCGCCACCCACTCGTGAGAAAGACGCAGGAGGCGACTTGCCTGCTGGTTTGGAACGACACCATGGTGCAGTCCGATTGTTTCTGCCTCGATCCGTTTTTCGGCGCCGGACCATGTCCTGAATCCAAGAGCCTGAACACGACTATCGCCAAGAATCCTGAGATCACGTGCGCCACGATAAATCGGGACACCCGCCAACCTAACGCGCGCGATCAGGCCAATACCCTTCTTCAGGGGGGCAGGTTGACGCAACGCCTTCGGCAGGAAACGCGCGGCAGCAAGATAAGAAGAAACCGGCACTGTCTCGACCAGGGCAACCGGCGGCGCACCAGCTTCGACCATCTGCGCAGCAAGCAGCCAGAGAAGCGGCCCAGCGCCGGTCAGAATGGCCTTGTCGGGGCACAGTTGTGCGGACTTCAGCAGGATCTGCAGCCCTCCAGCCGTCATGACACCCGGCAGCGTCCATCCCGGCACGGGCATAGGGCGCTCCACAGCGCCTGTCGCCAGCAGAACATAGTCTGAACGTAGCACACGCGACCCGCCGGGGCCCGCGTAGTACAAAACGGGACGGTCACCCTCGTATTCAATCTGCCAGAGCGTATGCTGGGCGAAATATTCCACGCCGCTCGACAGGAATTCGCCGACACGCTCGCGGCCCACCATATACTCGGGGCCGAGCGACCTGGCATGATCAAGCGGCGTGCTGCCGGCCGAGCGCCATATCTGGCCACCCGGCTCCAGCTGGTCGTCGATGACCGAAACGCGCAAACCGGCACGCCGCGCAGCGATGGCCGCGCCTATCCCCGCCGGACCAGCACCCACTATCGCCAGATGCGGCACTTTATTTCCCATCATTTCCGGGCACCCCGCTGCAAATCGACGCGCATCCCATCCCTGAGCCGCGTTTGGCAGGCTTGCCGGTTGGGAATACCGTCTATGGCGACAAGGCATTCGAAGCATACGCCCATCATGCAGTAGGCCGTACGCGGCTCGCCGGTCACCGGGTGCGCCCGTGTGTGGTTTACGCCGGCGGCGAGCAAGGCGGCGGCAACCGTATCGCCAGCCTTGCCGATCAGCGTAACGCCTTCCCAGACAAAGGTGACATCGCACGCGTCATTCAAGGTAGTCTTTCTATCAATTCGTCTGAACATCGAATCTCCGGGCGGACATAGCAGCCAGTTGAGGGGTCAGGTTTGCCGCGGCGATGAGCGGCGCTAGCCGCATCGCATGGATGGGAGCCAGGGTGACACCCGAATGGCAGCAGGCGCTAAACAACCCGGGATGATCCGGATAGACGTCGTAGATCGGGTAGCTGTCCGCAGTCATGCTGCGTATGCCACCCCAGGCCCGGACAAGATTGATCTCTGCAAGCCACGGCAGCATCCTGAGGCAGCGTCCGGCGATGTCCCTCATCACATCCACTGTCGCGCGGTCGTCCGATCCCGCATCGGGTTCCTTGCTGTCCCCGAGCAGGATAGTGCCTACTTCGGTCTGGCGGACTTTATGCGTTGGAAAGTTGAGGCGGGGGGAAACACGCTCCGATACGAGGATTTGGCCTTTTAGACCAAAAACCGGAATGTCGACGCCCAATTTCGCACCAAGCACCTTGTTACCGGTTCCTGCTGCCAGAACGAGCATAGGGCTCCGGAAAAGTCCGTCCTTGGTCTGAACCGTCCAAGTCGTGCCATTATGTTCGATACCAAGAACCGGGCAGCTGGAGAGCACATCGCCGCCTCTTCGAACGAAGGCCCGATGCATCGCCATCAGCAGTCCGTGAGGGCTTACGTGTCCGTCCTGTCCGCAAAAACCGGCACCGACGACATCCGGACCGATACCGGGTATCAGATCCGCAACCTCATGGCGGTCGAGGATCCGCAAGTCGAGCGTGTTGCCGCCCTCGGCCTTGCCCATGCGCGCGAACAGAGCGCGACGATCCTCGAGTTCAGCGTCGCTCAGGCAAATATGAAGCCCGCCGCTTCCGATAAAGCCGCAGGAGATACCCGCCTCTTCAAAGAGTTCGGCCTGGAATTCAGGCCAAAGCTGGATGGCCTCCCGCGTCCAGCGCGCGTATTCGGGAAGCGTATCACCTTTCGATTGGCCCCAGACGAGGCCGAAATTTGCGCGTGCGGCCCTTTCAGATTCATCTGCCCCATCCAGCATGAGCACGCGACAACCGAGCCTTGCAAGCCCCCAACCTATGGCGGAACCGACCATTCCCGCACCGACAACGATAATGTCGTGTCTGGCCATCACGCGTCGTGCCTTGCAATGAGCTCAAGAAAGCGTCGGCTGCGCTCCGTGCGCGGTGCGCTAAAAAACTCTTGCGGTGTTCCCGTTTCGACGATCTCCCCGCGATCCATGAAGACGATCCGATCCGCTGCGCTTCTTGCAAATCCCATCTCGTGCGTGACACAGATCATCGTCACGCCCTGCTCGGCGAGGCGACGCATGACGGAAAGAACTTCACCAACCATTTCTGGATCGAGCGCTGACGTAGGCTCGTCGAACAGGATCACTTTCGGTTTCATCGCCAGCGCGCGACAAATAGCAATGCGCTGCTGCTGCCCGCCGGAAAGTGAGGCGACCGGAGCCTTTTCCTTGTCGGCCAGACCCACCAGATCAAGAAGACGACGCGCTTCTACCTCCGCTTCAGCGCGGCGCATAAGACCGGATCGCACAGGTGCAAGGGTAATGTTGCTCAAAACGTTAAGGTGCGGAAAGAGCGCGTAGTTCTGAAAGACCATGCCTACTTCGAGTCGAACCTGTCGCCAACTGCGCTCGGATCCGCCGCTAACCTGCACGCCACCGACGCTGATAGTGCCGGATGTCGTCGTTTCCAGGCCATTTATACAACGGATGAGCGTCGATTTTCCCGACCCGGACGGCCCTAACAGGACAACGACCTCGCCCTTGCCGATCGCCAAATCGATGTTTGTAAGGGCTTTGATACCGCCGCGAAACTCCTTGCAGAGACCCGCGACCGCGATGAGTGTCTCCGTCATCGTCTCGTCTCCTGGTTTGAGCCCTGCTTCAGCAGGTCACATGTCGTTTTAAGCATCGCGGACGCTGCCTCAAGGCGCTTCCGCAAGGCCGCGAACTGCTCCTTTTCATCGGCGAGTCTCACCTCTCCCTCCGCAATTAGTCGCCCGGACTCGGACCGGCTGGGACCGACCGAAAGCGCCGCGAGCGCCTTTTCAGGGTTGATCGCCTCATCGATGATGTCGTCGATGCCATCCGGTATCTGCGACAGCTCCTGCAGTGCGGCTGCCCGCAGCGCTTCGCGATAGTCCGCCCCCTCCGTCACAAGGCGAACATAACGGCCCACGATGTGGTGGGCGTCACGGAACGGAACGTCATATCTCAGGGTCAACAGATCGGCGATCGACGTTGCCGTCGCGAAGTTCGCCGCGGCAAGCGTTCGCATCCGCTCCCGCCGGGGCATCGCCGTATCGACGATGATGCTTGCCACGGGCAACATCGTCGCCATCTCGTGCAAGGCGTCCCAGATCCAGCGGTTCGTCTCGATGCTGATTTCCTGGCTATGCCCAAATGGCGTGCCTTTCAGCGACGCCACGGCAGTGTTGAGCGCGCCGAGAAGCACTGCCGGCCGCCCCTTGAAGTTTTCGAGGATCGTCAGATTCTTTTTCTGCGGCATGATCGATGAGGTGCTTGCGACCCGATCGGGAAAAGCGATCATGTCGAATTCGAATGTCGACCACAGATAGAAATCCTGGCACATCCGGCCAATCGTCATCGAAAGCTGCATAACCGCGCAGGTGAGTTCGACGATGGCGTCCGGGTTGGCGACGGCATCGAGGGAGTGCGGCTGCGCGGCGGTAAAACCCAGAAGTTCAGCGGTCCGCTCGCGGCGAATCGGCAAACGCGTTCCGGCAAAGGCGCCCGCCCCAAGGGGGCACTGGTCCATGCGCTCGAGCGCGCTCCAGATGCGGCCGGCGTCGCGTGCAAGCGCAGCTTCAATGCCCAGCAGATACCAGCCGAAGGTCATCGGCTGCGCGTGTTGCAGATGGGTATAGCCCGGCATCGTCGTTTCGCACTCGGCTCTCGCCTTGTCGAAAAGCGCGCGCCGCAAGCCGATACAACCGGAAAACAGCTCCATCGCCAGTTCGCGGGCGGAGAGCCGATCCTGCGTGGTCTTCAAGTCGTTGCGCGAGCGTCCCATGTGCAGGCGGCCCGCGTCCGGTCCTGCCCGCCGCGTCAGTTCCGTCTCGTAATTAAACCAGGGATCCTCGCGCTCTGGATCGAGCGTGAAAGCGCCGGGTCCCTCCGTTTCGAGCCGGTCGATCTCTACAAGTAGCGCGCCAGCAACCGCGTCCTCGATCAGCCCCTGTTCCGCCAGCATCACCAGGTGCGCCCGGTTGATGGCAGGAAACCACCGAACCGCGCCCGCAAAAGTCCGTTTCAGCCTTGGCCCGGTAATTCTCTCGACAATCTCTCTAGCAAGAGGCTCATTGAGGAACCCGCTGACCTTGGAGCCGCCTGTCTGGTTCTGGAAATGTTGCCCGTTCATCATGCCTTCTCCGGTTCCATGCGTGCGTTTGGAACGGCCACATCGCCGCCGCCGGTATGCCGGTGAACCGTACGCGCCGTAATGATACGTTTCTCAAGCCATGCGGTCAGGAGATTGAGGCTGAAACAGATGACGAAATAGACGCACAGAACGAAGCCATAAACGGCGAAGGCAGGGCTCTCGCCAGTCATCATCGTCGTCCTTTCGACGATGATTTTGGAGGTGCGCAGAAATTCGGATGCGCCGACCAGCGTCGCCAGTGATGTCGCCTGTATCAGGAGCGAGAAAAGACCGGTGAAAGACGGAAGGATTGGCAAAAGGATTTGCGGCAGAAGCACAAGGAAAGTCGTTTCCCAGGGGCGCAGTCCCAAAGCCATGGCGCTCTCGCGCTGGTGCTTGGAAAGCGCATTAAAGCCACCCCTGATAATCTCGGATCCATTCGCGCTTCCCCAGCTTGTCAGGCTGACAAGCGCGGCCATGAACGGGTCCAGCGACAGCCCGATCAGGGGAGCACCGAAGTAGACGAACAGCAGGTTAACGACGAGCGGGATATCGCGAAAAAACTCCACGAAGGCTATCGCAAAGATCCGGAAGCCGCGATTGCGGCTGACAGACATAATCCCGACAATCAGAGAGATGATCGCCGTCAGGAGGAGCGTCAGGGACGCAAGCTGGAACGTAACAATGAGGCCGCGCCAGAGAAGCGGCAAGCTTTCGATGATCAGTTGCATGGTACTTCCTTGTCTCAGGTCGTCCGGAACGGTGCCTGCAGGACTCCCTCGAGCCGTCGAACGGCTATGGAGAGCAGAATGACGATCGCGAGGTAGATCAGACCGATGGCGAAGAACATCTCCAGAGTACGGAAATCCGTTGCTACCCGGCTCATCGCAACGAAGGTCAGCTCAGCGACGCCGATCGCCTGCAGGTAGGACGAGTTCTTAAGGACCGAAACTGCGGTGTTGAGAAGTGCGGGAATGCAAACTCGTAGCCCGATCGGCAGCGCCACCAGACGCAGATAAAGCATCGGCCTCAGGCCCAGAGATGAGGCGGCTTCCTGCAAGCCCTTGTCGACGGCCGACAGGCCTCCGCGGATGTTCTCCGTATTGTAAGCACCGCCCCAGAGCGAAAGCGCCAGCACGCCGGACCAGAAGCCGTCGAGGCCGAAACCAAGCGATGCCAGTCCGTAGAAGATGAAGAATATCTGCACCAGAAGCGGCGTGGACCTCATGACGTGCACATAGCCGAAAGCGACCTGGGAAAGGACCGGAACACGGAAGAGCCTTAGACAGGCGCAAACGATCCCGATCAGGACGGAGAACAGGATCGAGACAAGGCTGATCAGCACGGTCATCCAGAGGCCGTGCATAAGGTCAGGACCGGCCCCCCAGATGTAGGGAAAGCTGAAATGATAGTTCATGGTTGTCACCGAAGCTCCAGAGAGGATCCGACCAGGCGGCCCCTCCCCGTTTTGTCGAAAGAAATAATCGAAGATGCTACTTGGTTGGCTTCTTGGACATGTCCCAAAAGTTCAGCTTGGTTTCCATGTCGGCGTCGTTAGCATACGCCGTGAACCATTCACGGAAACGCCCTTCTTTGGCCATTTTCGCGAGGGAGGCGTTAACAAAGGCCAGCCATTCCTTCTCGCCTGGCCGTACGGCGGCTGCTCGCTGCGTCACCTTGAAGTTTTCGTTGAGCAGACGCAGCTTCGCATTTTTACTAACAAGCGAAAGCAAGACCGGCGTATCATGGGCATAGGCCTCGACACGGTTCTGCATCAGCGCCTGGATGCTGTCAGAAACGCCGTCTAACTGGAGCTGCTCGACCGTCGGATGGCTTTCTTTGAAATAGGTGATAGCCACCGCACCCTTCACGAAGGCCACCGGCTTGCCATCCAGTTCCGAGACCGTCTTGTAAGGAGAATCGGCGCGTACGACGACTCCCTGGGAGGCCCAGGCATAGGGTTCGGTGAAGTCAACGACCTTCGCTCGTTCGGGATCGATTGCCATCGTCGCAATCAGAAGATCAACCTTGTTGCCGAGGAGAGCGGGGACGCGGTTGGCGCTGGTAACGCACACGATCTCCGCCACGGCGTTTTCTCCAAAGGAGTATTTCGCTATCTGGTGCCCCATGGCAACTTCCACACCGACCGGTGTGCCCGCGTTGTCCAGATAGCCTTCTGGTGGGTAGTCACATTTCGTGCCAACACGAACCTTTCCCTGCTCCTGTATGGCCGAAGGCACGCGCGGAAGCTCCTGGGCATGTGCTGCACCACTCGAACCTGCCATTGCGAAGCACACACTCGCTACTGCCCCAAGAAGTTCAGCTTTTCTTTTCATCTTGCCGAAGGTCATATAGTTCCCCCTTATTCGTTCCGATCTGTTGTTGCCAGCTCTCCGTCTGGCGCGACTGTCCAGCCACGCTTGATTTTCTTTTTTTTGCGCAGCTAACAGATGCAATTCTCTTGACAATGGGCAATGAAGTCAAAGAATAAATAGTGATTAAGATATAATCTAAACTCATATATTGGAGATATTGAGTTGCCGGGCATGAGGGTAACCCACCGACAGATCGAAGCCTTTCGGGCGTTGATGCTCACTGGCTCCATGACCGAAGCCGCGCGTGTTCTGTCGGTCACGCAACCGGCCGTGTCTAAGATCATCACCCAACTTGAAGCGGAACTCGGTTTTGGACTGTTCGAACGCCGGCAAGGAAAGCTCGAACCCACAGCCGAAGCCTATATTCTGAATGCAGAGGTCAAGCAAAGCTATAGCGGACTCGAGCGGGTTATGCGAGCGGCACGCCGCATCAAGAACCGCACAGGAGGCAGTCTGAGGATCGCCGTCCTTCCGACGTTAGCGACCGGCTTTATCGTTCAAGTCGTGCAACAATTGTTTGGGCAGGGGCACGATCTGCACCTGTCAATACAGGCCTATGGTTCGGAAGAAATCGCCGACCTCGTCGCTTCCGGCCTCTATGATCTCGGCTTCGCTATGACCCCGATCGACACGAGCCGGGTGCAGATCGGGCCAGTCCTGTCCGTCCCGTCATTCTGCATTCTGCCGGCCGGCCATCGCCTTGCGCATCACGAACAGATTTCGGTGATAGATCTCGATGGTGAAAATTTCATCGCGACCGCTGAAGGAACCACCAGCAGACTGCGCACGGACGCACTCTTCACTTCGATGAATGTAACGCGCAACGTTCTCATCGAGGCACGGTGGTCAATGACCATCTCGGAACTGGTCCTTGCCGGGTTGGGCTGCAGCGTCGTGGACGGCTTCACAGCCGCCAGTTTCGCCCGGCTGGGTGGAACGGTGCGACCACTAAAGGAGCGCCTAGACTTCACGTTCGCCTACGTTACGCCCCAGATGTCAGCCAAGCCGAGCGTACTCAAACAATTTCTGGAAGCATTCAATCTCGAATTCGAGAGGTTCCGGTCAGACCTTCTGAACGGAGGGCTCGACGCCCGCTGATCGCTGACTTTCTTCCATCGCCACAAATGCACGTACGCACCAACATACCGACACTCAAAGCAACATACAAACGTACAAACACAGTTTACACCGTCATATATCCTGCGAGGTTAAAATAAATAAGCGGCTTGGCGCACTATTCCCAAAACAGAAAAGTGCGCCAAGCCGCGAAACTATCGAAACGAGTATACAAAAAATTGATGAACTGACTATCCCCGACGGTCCTTCCCAACCGGTTGAAGGCAGCCACCTAAGAGAACATCGCTCCGAACCTGAGCAGTCGTTCATCATCAATCAGCGACGTGATCATAGATCGTATCGCGTCATACTGGCCAGTCTGGCTACCACCATTGAGGAAACCGACATCCTTGAAGATGTCCAGGGCTGATGCGAAATCCACCATGGAATTTTCCTTTGTGACGCCGACAGTCTTCTTGCGGCCCAGCGCATTGAGGGCAGCGGCGGCTGAACCAGGGTCGCTCGCGCCAAGCGAGGTTGCCTGCTTGCCAGCACGACGACGCGCCGTCTGCTCGTATTGATCCATGGCAGATTGGAGAGCCTCCAGAGGATCAGCCGGTACGACGCACTCCGTTTCGTCGCGCTTCATTTCCTCAGCGTTGATTGCCTCGACGATCCCAATGTGCAGGGCTTCCGTTTTCATGACGTTCTCCTCGAACATGTCCGCCACCGACAATCGGGCATCCGCGCCTTCGACCTTGCCATCGCCGACTTCCTCGACGGCAGTGTCAACGAGGGTGAGGGCGTGCATTGCGATGGTGGCTTCGTCATCGTTCGAGGCCTTGGGACGACAGATGCCGCGGAGCAGGCGCATGATGCCCTTGACGACGGGTACGCCACGCGGACCGAAGTAATGAATGATCGTTCCATTGACGCCCGTCGTGAGCGTGAGAGCAATAGTGCAACGGGTGAAGTCCTCCATCGCATCGGGTCCATGCTGGATAAGATCGCGGTAGAGCGTTGGAAGAAGGAAAAGAACAATTGCTCCGGCCTGGCAGAACATGTGGAATGTATCCTCCGTCTTGTGATTTGAATTGCCGGCGGAAGCACCCAGGCGCCAGATATAGTAGATGCCCCATACGATTGTCTGCGACAGGGTAGCCTCGTTGTGCAGGGAAGCCACGATCGCGGTGATGGCAACAAGGCCACCAAGGACGACGATACCACTCTTCTTCATCAAATCGGGATTGTCGGCCTTGGCACGCGCACGGTCGATCATGGCCAGAACCAGATTGATCACGGTATCGAGCTCACCCTTGAAGGTGTTATGCGCATCCCTGCCGGCGGCACTCAGCGCAAATTTCCTGCGCAGCCTCTGTGTCTTCTTTTTGAATTCCTGGAGGTTTTGGAGATCGGGAACGAGTGCGGCCGTGGCATCGTCGTAAGCAGCCCCCTCCTGACCGTCGGCGGAGTTGAGCAGCTTAATGACCTGTCTGATTTCCAAGCTTTCCTTGATCATGGGATAGGCGCTCTTGCCGATTGCGACAGCGACTGAGATTGCCGACAGGCTGAGATTGATCTTGCGGTAGCGAGGGTCGTGGTAGAACATCTGGTTGTGTAAAGTCGTCGCGTAAAGCAGAAGACCAGGAGCAGGGACCAGAACGCGCTGTGTGAACATGTCGAGCCAGCGATCGGGGCTGCCCAGCCTACTGTAAACGGCATCGAATAGCAGGGTGGCGTTGCGGACGTTGGTGGCCGTGCGCTGCACGAGAAGGGACTTGTCTTGCCCGCGGATAGGAACAGCGAAACTCGCCGCCGTGGAAAGGATACTCAGCAGTCCAAGACAGCCGCGCTCCCAGGGCTTGAAGCCCGTCTCGAGCCTGTCGGCGCGGTTGAGCAGCGTATCAATGTGGGGTTTGAGGATATCCTTGGCCTTCTGGGGTAACTGGCCATCGTCGCCGAGATGCTGTTCCTCAATGCGGCCGAGGATGGTGCGAACCTCGTCGAGGAGGCGATAATAGCGAACGGCACCGTCGCCAAGGGTGTCGGGCTGGAGATTGCCCTCATAGACCTTCAAGGCTTCCGCGAAGTCGGCATTCTTGAACTGGTAGACGTCATCGAGAATGGTAACGTACTCGGCAACGGCATCCATGGCCCGGACAAAGTCGTCGACGACCGCGATTGAGGTTATTTGAGGGGTAGACATGATGCCGGGAGAAGAAGATTTGGATCGGTTCAATAGATTGAACGGGACAGGATACCGGATGAATGCGTTGAAGCTGAAAGTGCTGGTGAGCGTTATTCGTGGTGAGGGTACAGGAGAATTTCAACCCCTTTTATGCCTCGCCTCCGCTGAGCGGAAGCACTCAAAGGGGAAAGCCCGACGTCGATTGAGGCCGTCGGACATTCGGGTGCAATGACGCCCCGAGAGGCGCAGCAAGACAGATTGCATGTCTCAGTCGAGCCCAATCAGGAAGAGGCGATAACCGCCTGATGAAAATCCCTCACGGTCTGGACCGCCGATCTTTCATGCATTGCGGCGCAGCGAAAGTGCGTGTCGCAATGACCGCCAATCAGTTCGGGCACGAGGCCATGGGGATCATGCTATCATGATCTGATGTTCAGCTCGGATGCGTACCGGAAATTGCACATCGAAAATCCGCCAATCGGGAAAGGAACAGAGACCGCGTCACCAGGCAGCCACCTGAACCAGATGACCACGTCATTAGCGATCTCGGAAGGAAGTTTCAGCCCATCCGCCCTTCGGGTGCGATAAGAGCCCGAGAGGCGTAAAGTGATGCGAAGACGAATACGCCTGCCTGGACTTGGAAGGCAACATTAGCAGCCTACTCGCCTATAAGAAGGAGCCCGTTTCCTTCCTCATTTCGTCCTCACCCAGCAACTGCATTCAATCCCGATCAGTATCGCCACCGAGAAATTTTCACACCCGAACAACACCAACTCTTAACATGGTAAGCGCTCTCCCATTACATCGTCCGTCGGCCGCTGACATTCGTAGTCCGGAAAAACATCCAAAGTCGTTTTCCTCGGCGGCGGGCCAGGCGGCTTTGCCGGCGCAGCAGATGCGATGCAGACGACCATTTTTGACGTCGGCGTCTTTGCCGCTAAGGGCCATACGAAGAAGCTCGAGACGGTCGAAGCCATGGGCTACCTCCAGGCCAACGGCTCGATCAAGGGTCACTACAGGCCCCGCCTCTTCCGCAGCCTCGTCCAGGCTACCTCGAACGTTGATATCTTGGTCAACATGATGCCCGCCGACGGGCATGAGGCTCTTCTGGACGAGCTTGCCGGCCTTCCCGTCAACGGCGCCCGCGCAATCTTCGTAGCAAGTGTCTTCTCTGCTCCAAACGTCAAGCGCAAGGTTCCCGGCTTGAAGGTACTCGAAACCCCTACCCTCCCCTATGTCGCACGCTGGGGACAGTCCGCCGTCAACATCTATGATATCAAGAAGCGCTACATCATCGGACCAACTTTCGACATCACCGCGAAGGAAAAGGAGGAGATCGCCCAGTTGTTCTCTCTCCCCATCGACTGGCAGCCGGACGGCCTCCTTGCCAACTTGAAGGCGGTCAACCCAATCATTCACACCGCTGCCTGCGTCCTCGGATACGAGGAGATCATTGAGGCCAAGGGGCAGACCCATTTCTATCGCAACATCATGGCGAGGGCCGACATCTGCGCGGAAATTGAAGAGATGTCGAAGGACATAGTCGCGGTCCAGAAAGCCTACGGCTACAAGGACAGCCAGATTGAGGATACCTTGACCACTCTCAACAAGAACTACGGCACCGACTTCAAGAGCATCAAGGAATTCGCCGAAAACTCTGTGCCCCACAATTCGGAGTACATGTGTCCCACCACCCTGCCTGATCACCGCTACCTCACCCAGGACGCCAAGCATGGATTGGTCTACCTCTGTGAGGTGGCCCGTCTGCGCAATGTGGAGGTCCCCGCCTTCAAGCGCGTTTTGAAGGGTGCCAGCGATATTCTCAACGAGGACCTTTCCGTCACCGGCCGTACCCTTGCGAACTGCGGCATGGAGGATGCCACGGCCAACGATATCCTCGCTGCTTACGGAGCAAAGCACAGGGTCTAGATATTGACTGTGGAGAATACGGAACGGGATGATGTTGCGTGGTTATCGTGCAGTACACGGGGAAGATTTTTCGGGGATGTCTCAACACCATACGGGGGCAAACTTCAACAGTCCTGCCATGTTTTCGCGTTTGGAATTTACCGGAAGTTGCCTTTGGACAAACTCAAACACTCATTTAGATAGCTGAACAAAATTTAAATCCATTTGTCGGAACAATCACCGGGTGCGCCTATACAATAATTGGCCTGCCGGTTTTTCGGACACTGAGTTCGGCTAATCCCATGTGTCCGGCCGGCTCATCGAGCAGGTGGTATCGTACTGCCATCAACCTCTGGAACTGCTCACTGGTATATTGCGCCAGATCGCCATGATCAACACCTCGGTGACAAGTTGAGCCGTCATGTTGGCATTCATCGACCAACCGCCGCAGAGCAGCGGAAGTTCATCCGGCAAAGCTGAAAACGCGAGATATAACTACATCCCTAGCTATCCTGCCGCCCCCGCCGCC
>NZ_JWJH01000041.1 GCF_000949865.1 Rhizobium nepotum 39/7
TCTGGTCGACCTCGACGGTGGTGTCTCCACAGCGCTTCGAGATATAGTCGGCGGTATCGGGATCGTTAATTGCCGCAAACGAAATCCACGATGCGGATTCGAACCATTTACTGGTCGCATCACGCCCGCCATACGCCTCGCGCATCTGGCCGAGCGACTGGAAGATCATCGTCAGCATGATGCCGTATTTGCGGCCTGCGTCGCGGGCGGTTTCGAGGATGCGCAGGTAGCCGAGACGCGCCACCTCGTCGAGCAGGAAGAGGGTGCGACCCTTCACATTGCCGTTGCGGTTATAGATCGCGTTGAGCAGCGAGCCGATGACGACACGCGCGAGGCCGGGATGGGCTTCCAGCACCTTCAGGTCGAGCGCGATGAAGATGTCCGTTCCGCCGTCGGCGAGATCGTCGGTCGAAAAGCTGTCGCCCGATACAAGTCCGGCATAGTTGGGATAGGACAGCCAATGGGTTTCCTTCACCGCATTAGCATAAACACCGGAAAACGTCTCCGGCGTCATGTTGACGAAGACCGACACATTCTCCTTCACGAAGTCGGATTCAGAACCTTCGTAGATCTTCGTCAGACGCGCGCGCAGCTTGGGTTCCGGTTCGGACAGGTTGGCGCGGACACGGCGCAGCGTCTGGTCTTCCGCCGACGTGTGCCCTGACAGGCACACGTCGGCGATCAGCGCCGTCAGGAGCTGCATGGCGGAAGCGCGGAAGAAGTCGTCGCGGGCGGATGCCGTCCGCGGGTTGTCG
The DNA here is from genome assembly GCF_000949865.1 of Rhizobium nepotum 39/7. Taxonomy (GTDB): domain Bacteria; phylum Pseudomonadota; class Alphaproteobacteria; order Rhizobiales; family Rhizobiaceae; genus Agrobacterium; species Agrobacterium nepotum. The sequence continues at coordinate 756 of NZ_JWJH01000041.1, forward strand.
GTCATGATCCATGTGGCGACGGCGACGATATCCTCTTCCTTGGTATTGCCATGACGGCCGATCCAGTCGAGGGCGTTGAAGCCGACACCGACGGCTGTCGGATCGAGCACGATCACCTTTCGGCCGGCCTGACGCCGGTGCTCGTAGACCATCGGCGCGACCTCGCTTGACGGGTCCAGAACGACAAGCCCGCCGCCCCATTTGAGCGCGGTCGGGATCGTCACCGATGTCGTCTTGAAACCGCCGGAGCCGGCGAAGACGATGCCATGCGATGATCCGAAGGAACCGTCGAAGCAGAGCAGCGGCGACTTGCCGCCAGCGCCCCAGCTTTTTCGATCGTCAGCGCGAAACGGCATGGCGGCAACACTGTCGCGATCAACCCGATAGCGCTCTCCGATGACGATACCGCCCGGTTCGGGAAACAGTTTTGCCGCCTCCTGGATCTTCATCCAGTCGGCCTCGCCATGCACAGCCCGCTTGCCGCCGATCCGTTTGGGCGCTGTTGTTGCGAAGGCGGCATTTCCCTTGATCGCGACACGCAGCGCGAACATTCCGCAGATGAAGGCAATGCCTACGCCGATCATCGTCACCGGATCGGCGTAGGCCAGAACCGATTGTTCGGCAGGCACCCTGCTTGCGATGCTATTCAGGCGGATTACCTCGCGCAGTGTTGCGATGGTGATGACCACGCCGTTTCCGGCAAGCACGCTCAGACCGGCGGCCTTGATGTTGGCCGATCCGTTCGCGGCGAAGAGGCCAATTATGCCGATCGCCACCGCAGCGATGTAGGGGAGCGCGAGCCCGGCGCGTCCCAGCATCAGCTTCGCCTGCGGGGACGTTCCGAATGCCGCCAGTCGCTGCTCCATCCCGGATGTCGCGAACATCGCCGCGAACATTATGATTGCCGGCAGGATCAACAGCAAAAGCCTATTCACCGTCATGGCCGAACGCCTCCGCGCCGAGGGCAGTCAAACGTGACCGCTCGGCCTCATTGCCTTTGAGCCGGCGGCCGCCGTCGATCAACAGCCCGAGCAGCAGCGCCCGCTTCTCGTAGCGCAGCCCGGCTTTCACGATCAGCCCTCCGAGTTCGATTTTTTCGCGGGTGTCCTTCTTGCGTGCGTCTGACGTCATCGACTTTGCCATCCGCTCAAGCCTCACCAGACCCGCCTTCATCCGCGCCAGACGCGAGCGCCGCGGACGGCTCGCTACCGGTCCGGCTGTCTCCGGCTTGTCTCTTTCCGGTCGCCGAGCCCTTGCCTCCGCGAAACCGTTTGGCGACGTCCTCGAAGGCTGCCTGAAGCTCGGCCTCCTCGATCTCGATTTCCCCAAGCCCGGCCTTTAGCGCGATCCGCCCGATGCGCTCGGCCTCGCGTGTTTCGGCCTGTTTCAGCTGGTCCTGCAATCTGGCGATTTCTTCCCTGATCTTCGACGAGGGTTTTTTCATTCCGGTTGGTTCTCCTTGAGATTCTGGCGTTGCACTCGCGACGCCAGAATTCCTCCGGATGTCACGAAAGGGAATGTGCAGATCTGCACATCGGCAGATCGCACGCTTTGGTGGATGATCCCGGCCGTTCCGAAGGAGCGGCTTCCAAGGGCGCAATTATACGTCGCTGACGCGACGCCTTGCGTAGGACCCCAAACAGGGGCCGACCATGGCCTGACCGCTCCCGACGAATGACGTTCAAACCGGGAGCTTTTACCGCCGTGGCCATCGCCCACTTCTCAGCCAGCATCGTCAGCCGCGGCGGCGGCCGCAGTGTGGTGCTGTCTGCGGCCTACCGGCACTGCGCGAAGATGGAATACGAGCGCGAGGCCCGCACCGTCGACTACACCCGTAAGCAAGGTCTGGTGCATGAGGAATTCATGCTCCCGGCCGATGCCCCGAAATGGGTCCGCGCGTTGATTGCTGACCGCTCTGTTGCCGGAGCTTCGGAAGCCTTCTGGAACAAGGTCGAGGCTTTCGAGAAGCGGTCCGATGCGCAGCTCGCTCGCGACCTGACCATAGCGCTTCCACTGGAGCTTTCGTCCGAGCAGAACATCGCCCTGGTGCGGGATTTCGTTGGGAAGCATATCCTCGCAAAAGGTATGGTCGCCGATTGGGTTTATCATGACAATCCCGGCAATCCGCATATCCATCTGATGACCACATTGCGTCCGCTGACCGAGGACGGGTTCGGATCGAAGAAGGTGGCGGTCATCGGCGAGGACGGCCAGCCGGTCCGCACGAAGTCCGGGAAAATCCTCTATGAGCTCTGGGCGGGTTCGACCGACGACTTCAACGTCCTGCGCGATGGATGGTTCGAGCGGCTGAACCATCACCTGGCGCTCGGCGGCATCGATCTCCGTATCGACGGCCGTTCCTACGAGAGGCAGGGTATCGAGCTCGAACCGACGATCCATCTCGGCGTTGGCGCCAAGGCGATCGAGCGCAAGGCGCAGGAGCAGGGCGTCCGGCCAGAGCTTGAGCGCATCGAATTGAACGAAGAGCGGCGGAGCGAGAATGCCCGCCGTATTCTTCGCAATCCGGGCATCGTGGTTGATCTTATCACCCGCGAGAAGAGCGTCTTCGATGAGCGCGATGTCGCCAAGGTTCTGCATCGTTATGTCGATGACCCGACTGTCTTCCAGCAACTGATGTTACGCATCATCCTGAATCCGGAAGTCTTGCGTTTACAGCGTGACACGATCGAGTTCGCGACCGGAGAAAAGTTGCCGGCCCGTTATTCGACCCGGGCGATGATCCGGCTGGAAGCGACGATGGTGCGACAGGCTTTGTGGCTGTCGAACCGGGACGGTCATGCTGTCTTTGAAGCTGCTCTGGACGCAACGTTCCGGCGGCATGAGCGGTTGTCGCAGGAGCAGAAAACCGCGATCGAGCGGATCGCCGGTCCCGCCCGGATCGCGGCCGTGGTTGGACGTGCCGGCGCCGGCAAGACCACGATGATGAAAGCTGCCCGCGAGGCGTGGGAACTGGCCGGATATCGTGTGGTCGGCGGAGCGCTCGCCGGCAAGGCGGCGGAGGGTCTGGAAAAGGAGGCCGGGATCCAGAGCCGCACGCTCGCGTCGTGGGAGCTGCGCTGGAACCGTGGTCGTGACGCTCTCAATGACAAGACAGTCTTCGTCATGGACGAAGCGGGCATGGTCGCGTCGAAGCAGATGGCCGGCTTTGTCGATGCCGTCGTCAGGGCAGGTGCCAAGATCGTTCTGGTCGGCGATCCCGAACAGCTCCAGCCGATCGAGGCGGGCGCTGCCTTCCGCGCCATCGTTGACCGCATAGGTTATGCCGAACTCGAGACAATCTATCGCCAGCGCGAGGACTGGATGCGCAAGGCGTCACTCGACCTGGCGCGAGGCAACGTGGAAAAGGCGCTGACCGCCTATGATGCCAATGTCAGGATCACGGGAACGCGCCTCAAGGCCGAGGCGGTCGAGCGGCTCATCGGTGACTGGAACCACGATTACGATCAGACGAAGACAACGCTGATCCTCGCGCATCTGCGCCGCGACGTTCGGATGCTGAACATTATGGCCCGCGAAAAACTCGTTGAACGCGGCATTGTCGGTGAGGGCCATGTCTTTAAAACGGCTGACGGTATTCGCCAATTCGACGTGGGCGACCAGATCGTCTTCTTGAAGAACGAGACCTCGCTCGGCGTCAAGAACGGCATGATCGCTCATGTCATCGAGGCCGCACCGAACAGGATCGTTGCTGTCGTCGGAGAGGGTGATCAGCGCCGGCAGGTCATCGTCGAGCAACGCTTCTACCGCAATCTCGATCATGGTTACGCCACGACGATCCATAAATCGCAAGGCGCTACCGTCGACCGCGTGAAGGTCTTGGCAAGCCTCTCGCTGGACCGGCATCTGACCTATGTGGCGATGACCCGCCATCGCGAGGATCTGCAGCTTTATTACGGCCACCGATCCTTCGCCTTTAACGGCGGCCTGGCCAAGGTACTCTCCCGAAGACAAGCCAAGGAGACCACGCTCGATTACGAGCGCGGAAAGCTTTACCGCGAGGCGCTGCGGTTTGCGGAAAGTCGCGGCCTTAACATCGTCCAGGTGGCCCGCACGCTCGTGCGCGACCGGCTCGACTGGACGCTGCGCCAGAAGACGAAATTGGTCGATCTCGGCCAGCGCCTTGCTGTCTTTGCAGAGCGTCTCGGTCTGCACCATCCCCCGAAAACCCAAACTATGAAGGAGGCTGCGCCCATGGTCGCAGGCATCAAGACATTCACCGGTTCTGTCGCTGACACAGTCGGTGACAGGCTCGGCGCAGATCCCGCCCTGAAGCAACAATGGGAAGAAGTCTCCGCGCGGTTCCGCTACGTCTTCGCCGATCCCGAAACGGCATTCCGGGCGATGAACTTCGACGATGTTCTCGCCAACAAGGAGATCGCGCGTCAGGCGTTGCAGAAGGTCGAGACCGATCCGGCGTCGATCGGGCCGCTGAAAGGCAAGACCGGGATCCTCGCCAGCAAGGCTGATCGCGAGTCTCGCCGGGTGGCGGAGGTCAACGTGCCCGCCCTGAAGCGCGATCTCGAGCAGTATCTGCGGATGCGCGAAACTGCCGCGCAGAAGCTGCAGACGGAAGAGCAGGTATTGCGTCAGCGCGTTTCCATCGACATTCCGGCGCTGTCACCGGCAGCACATGTGGTGCTGGAGCGCGTGCGTGATGCGATCGACCGCAACGATCTGCCGGCGGCCATGGCCTATGCATTGAGCAATCGGGAAACCAAACTGGAAATTGACGGGTTCAACCAAGCTGTCAGCCAGCGGTTCGGGGAACGCACACTGCTCACCAATGCCGCGCGCGAACCCTCCGGAAAGCTCTTCGACAAACTCTCCGACGGGATGCAGCCCGAGCAGAAGGAGCGTCTGAAGGAAGCCTGGCCGATCATGCGCACGTCCCAGCAACTCGCCGCTCACGAACGCACCGTCCAGACCCTGCGGCAGGCCGAAGATCTTCGTCTCGCCCAGCGCCAGACGCCGGTGATGAAGCAATGAGCCGGCGGCTTCTCCTGTTCCTGGCCGGCGCGGGTGGGACGATCGCCGCTCTGGCGGCAATCGCATACTTCGGCGGCTTTCGATTGAACCTGACACCGAGCGAGCCGCTTGGGCTCTGGCGTATCGTGACCCTGCAGCGTCCGGTCAAATCCGGCGATCTCGTGTTCATCTGCCCACCGCCGACCGCGCCATTCGAGGAAGCACGGCGCCGCGGCTATGTCAGGCGTGGCCTCTGCCCCAGTGGCTTTGCGCCGCTGATCAAGACAGTGGCGGCACTTCCCGGACAGCATGTCGAGATCGGCGCGAATGTCACTGTCGACCGCAAGCCTCTCGCCTCATCGATCGTTCGAGCGAGCGATGGCGAGGGCAGGCCGATCACACCGTTCAAAACCGGCATCGTGCCACCGAAAAACCTGTTCCTTCACTCATCCTTTGCGAGCTCCTATGATAGTCGGTATTTTGGACCGGTTCCCGACACGGGCCTTCTCGGCCTGGCGCGGCCGGTCCTCACTTTCGATCCATAACTGGCGGCGATCCTGCCTGCTCATCGCCGCATCTGTCGCTTGCGGCTGGACTGCCTGGAGTGGTCATGTCCTTACCCTTCCGGTCGCTGTGTTGTTTCCGGCGCTATGGGCGATGTCGCCGTCGCGGCTGACGGCGGTGCTTGTGTCGGCCGGATATTTTCTGGCCGCCTCGCGTGGGCTGCCGCAGGGCGTCGCCAACTTCTATGCCGCCGATCTCTGGCCTGGGCTTCTGCTTTGGGCAGCTGCTTCGCTCTCCTTCGCCGGCGTCCATGCGGCGCTCTGGAAGGCGCGACCGGATGGCAAGTCTCCGGTAGAAGGTCGAACTGGAATGGCAATGGCGGCGCGCTATCTGGCGGCGGCGATGCTCTTAGGCGTGCCGCCCCTCGGCATAACCGGCTGGGCACATCCGCTCACCGCTACTGGTGTGCTCTTTCCGGGATGGGGATGGTGGGGGCTAGCCGCGATGACAGCCGGCCTCGCGATGATGACATCGCGATATTGGCCGGCAACCGCCATCGTTCTGGGAGGGTTGTGGCTCTGGTCCACTGCCACGTGGACATCACCTGATATACCCGAGGGATGGAAGGGCGTCGACCTCGAACAAGGCGAGAGCCTCGGACGAGACAGCACGCTCGACTATCACCGTGACCTGATCGCAACGGTGCGCGCGGCGGCATCAGTGAAAATCCGCTTCGTCGTCCTTCCCGAAAGCGCACTCGGCTTCTGGACACCGACGGTCGAGAGAGTGTGGCGTCAGAGCTTGCGAGGCTCGGAGCTCACTGTGATCGCCGGCGCGGCTGTCATTGATCCGGGCGGCTACGACAATGTCATGGTCGAGATTTCGGCTGACGAAGCACGAATTCTCTATCGCGAACGCATGCCGGTCCCGGTGTCCATGTGGCAGCCATGGCGGGCATGGACCGGGCAGGGCGGTGGAGCCCGCGCCAACCTGTACGGTAATCCAGTCGTGGATACTGAAGGCCAGAAGGTTGCCGTGCTGATCTGCTACGAGCAGCTCCTCCTCTGGCCGATCCTGCAGTCGATGCTGCATTCCCCTACCGCAATCGTCGCCACGGGCAATGGATGGTGGACGTCGGGAACAACGATCGTCGCCATTCAGAACGCGAGCGTGGTCGGCTGGGCAAAACTGTTCGGACTGCCCGTCGTCACGGCTTTCAACAGATAAGGAGTTGTTCGCGATGGTCGATGCCGCCCTCATCAAGGAATGCAGCGATCCCGGGCTGAAGCCGGCGATCGTCGAACAGTTCATCGAGCGGGCAGGGGCACCGGACCCGCTCGCAGTCGCGGTCCGCTCCGGAAACCGCGTCGTACTGGTGCCCAGGGCGAAGACGGCGGAGAAAGCGTTGGCGCTGATCCGAGACAACCTCGGTCGCAATACCGTTCGCGTCGGGATCACACAATATCCTGCCGGGCTCGGCATCGTGGAGGCGGGCCAGATGAAGCCGAACCTGGTCGATGCTTGCGAGAACATCCGCATGGGCACGGCACTCTTCGCCAAGGTCTATCGGATCGTCACCAAATGGTACGGCAATCCAACCCAGAAGGAAGTGCTGCCGCAGGTGTTCGACGATGCGATCATTGCCTGGCAAACCGGGTACTTCGAGGGAACGGCGGTGTTTCGCGCACCAGATCCTTCCGAGGTGAAGCTGGACGAGCCACCGCCGGCGAACGAGACCGAAACCGTCGGCTCGGGAGACGATAAGGTAATTCCCGCCGCCGGGGCTTCGGCGCGTGATGCGGCGGCAACCGATCCGAACAATGCGGGCATACGCGTCGACCTTTCCGGCATAGGGGCAGGCCGCCAGTAGACGATAGACCGGTCAGGATGGCGCTTGCTCAGACAGAGCGCTTCGAACGATTCCGACAATGACGTCCAAAGCTTCCTGGACGCGACTGCGCTCGTCGCGCTGTATGGCGTGTAGTGCCAATGTGGGGTGAAAGTCGTGCAGCTTGATTGCCATCAGTCGATCGCGGAAGGATGATTTTTCGAGCGTAAAGCGGGGCACGAGTCCAAGGCCCGCGCCGGCTGCAACGCTGGCGAGCTGTAACTCCGAGCCGAAAGCTGCAAGGCGAAGCGTAAATGGCAGGTTCTGCTCCTGAAGCGCCGCGATCAACATGGACCGAAATCCACATCCGTCGGGATTGAGTACCCAGCCCCGCGCCGAGCAACTGGCCAGATCTGAAGACTTGCCGGACCAGTCTTCCAGCCTGCCGACGACAATCAGGTCGCTGCGCAGGAGGCATTCGCTACGCAGATGCTGCGGCACAACACTGCTACCCGGCATGACGACCAGCGCGAGATCGAGCGCACCTTGCGCGGCACTGCGGATCAGCGCGGGCGCAGTGTCTGTTGCTATGGCTGGCCGAAGACGTTCCCCCCAGATTTCATTTGCCGATCGAAAAATCTGAAAGGCCGCGAATTCTGCGAGATGCGGGCTCAACCCAATATGCAAGTCGCCGCTTACCTGATGGTCCTCGGCCAGAAGGACACGCAGGGTCTGCGTTTCCTCCAGGATACGATGACAGATTGCGGCAATCTTTTCGCCGCGTGCAGTCAAAGCAGCCGGGCGGGTCGAACGGTCAAGAAGTGGTGCACCACAACTTTCTTCGAGGCTCTGGATACGACGAGACATCGTCGCCTGCGAAATCCCGAGTATGTGGGCGGCCGCTCCCAAAGATCCGCTTCGAATAACAGTGACAAAGGCTTCTATGTCCTCGATTCGCATCCGGTCCCCTTTTTTGTCGTCGTACCGCTCAAATACGCGGAAATCCATCCTTCGGAGAGAGGCCTCGGGAGAACGGTGATTTTGTCAGCTCGTCTTCCGAAGGAATATAGTTTTCATTTTGTGTAACTAAGGTTTTCATTGCTTGCGAATTCTGCATGAAAATCGCTATCTTGCCAACCGGGAAATGAACCGGTGGCAAGACGAATGATCAAGGTCGACAAACTCTCCAAATCTTTCGGCAAGACGAAGGTCCTGCATGAGATCGACCTGTCAGTTGCGCACGGGGAGATACTATGTCTGGTGGGACAGAGCGGATCCGGGAAATCGACCCTGCTGCGTAGCCTGAACTTGCTTGAATTGCCCGATAGCGGGCGTATTGAGATCAACGGCCAGACGTATGACGGAGGGGCGCGGCGCGATGGTCGCGGTATCCTCGCGGTTCGCCGGCAGACTGCAATGGTGTTTCAATCGCATTTCCTGTTTCCCGACAGAACCGCTGCGGACAACATCGCGCTTGGCTTGCGTAAGGTGAAACGACTGTCGCGGACGGACGCTGAGACGAAGGCCAGCGCGGCGCTGGCCGCTGTTGGCCTCGCGGGTTATGAGGCACGCTATCCGGCTCATCTTTCCGGCGGTCAGCAGCAGCGTGTTGGCATAGCTCGCGCCACCGCCCTGGAACCGGCCGTGGTTCTGATGGACGAGCCAACCTCGGCGCTGGATCCTGCTTCCGTAGACGAGGTTCTGGCCGTGATCCGCAAGCTTGCACGGCAGCGCGTCACCATGCTGATCGTCACGCATGAAATCCAGTTCGCGCTCGAGATTGCTGATCGCATTGTCCTGATGGAAGGCGGACGCATTCGCACCACCGCCACACCGGCGGAAGTCCGGACAGGGCAAGCGCCGGAGATCGGTCGCTTTATGAGAAACACAGTCACCGGATCCGCCCAATATGACCTTTGATGTCTACTATATGTTTCGGATCATTCCGAGCATTCTCTATTACCTGCCCATCACGATCTATATTTCCGTCGTCGCGATGATCATTGCGGCGGCGCTTGGCCTTGGCCTGTCGGTCATGCTGCAAGCCAATCGGCTAACCGCAGCGATCGCACGCGTTTATATTTCGTTTTTCCGTGGCACACCCGTTCTCGTGCAACTGCTCATCATCTATTTCGGCCTGCCTCAACTCTTCCCGGCTGCACTTGGCATTTCGCCCGTCAATGCTGTGATCATTGGCCTCGGCCTACATACGGCCGCCTATCTTGCCGAGATTTTTCGCGCGGCCCTGGCAGCCGTCGGCCCTGGTCAAAAGGAGGCTGCGCTCTCGATCGGTCTCACTCCGGTGCAGGCCTTCACCGACGTTGTCGCCCGCCAGGCCATTCGCCATGCCATCCCTCCGACAGGCAACATCTTTATCGGGCTCGTAAAAAATTCTTCGCTCGCCTTCACGCTGGGCGTGACCGAAGTGCTGGCGCAAAGCAAGCTTCTGGCATCCGAGAACCTCAAGTTCTTCGAGGCCTATTTCGCAGCGGGCCTCGTCTACTGGGCATTCACAATCCTCTACACCTTCGGCCAGGACTGGCTGGAGAGATATCTTAACAGACCTTATGACCGTCTGCGTGGCGCCGTCGTAACGCAGGAAACCTGACCAAAGGAAACAGCCGACATGCGCAAATTATTCAGATCAATCCTGGCAGCTCTCGCCATCATTACCCTTCTTCCGGCATCTCTGGCTCTCGCCGAAGCTGAGAGCAAGGTCATTCGTGTGGGGGCGACGGTGGATGCCTATCCGCTGTGGTTTTCCTCGGACAACAAATTCCAGGGTTTCATCGTCGATTTCCTGAACGCGGTCGCCGACAAAAGCGGTTACAAGATCGAGTGGGTGATAGCAGACTGGACCGGCGTTGTCGCGAGCCTGGGAACCGGCCGTGTCGACACGATAGGAAGCTTCGCCGTGCTGCCCGAGCGCCAGAATGTCTATGACTACGGCGCACCCTACATTTATGAGTCTGCGACGATCGCGGTTTCCGACAAGAGCAAGGAAAATATCCAGACATTGCAAGACCTCTACGGCAAGAAGGTAGCCGTCGAGTTTGGCACATCTTACGTCAAGGCCGTGCAGGCGCTAGACCCCGAGGGCAAGATCACGCTGTCGACCTATGAAGGACATGACGTTCTTCTGAGCGAGGCGGTTTCAGGGCGCGTCGATGCTCTGGTTGCCGGTCGTAACCTGCTTCTCGCCAAGATCAAGGCACGTGGCCTCGGCCTTAAGGTGGTCGGCAATCCGCTCAATGAAACAATCTCCGCGCTGCCTTTCGCACGTACGGAGCGTGGCGCAAAGCTGCTTGCGGATACCAACAAGGCGATTGCGCAATTGCGCGCAGAAGGGAAGCTGGCCGAGATATCGACCAAATGGTTCGGCAGCGACGTTACTTTGTCTCAACTGAAGCGGTAGAGATCCGACATGTCCCTACATCTATCCCTGTTTCTGGCTCCAGCCGGATGCCATCACGCGGGCTGGCGGGTGCCGACCGACCGCAAAGTGGGCGCCCTTGACGTGCCGCGTATTCTCGACCTGGCGCGCCAGGCGGAAGCCGCCAAACTCGATATGATCTTCATGGCTGACAAGCTTTCGATCGATGATATCTATGGTGCGAGCTTTGCCCGCGCCGTGGAACATCGCGCTCTTGAATGGCCCGATCCCTTCGCTGTGCTCTCGGCGTTAAGCGCGATCACGCGCCACATCGGACTGGCGGGAACCGTGTCGAGTTCCTTCGCCTCGCCGTTTGCAGCGGCACGAACGATCGCCACGCTCGACCATCTCTCAGCCGGTCGGGCTGGGTTTAACGTTGTCACATCGACAAGCGAAGGCGAAGCGCGTAACTTCGGGGCCACGTTGCCCTCCCATGCGGAACGTTATGCGAGGGCCAACGCGTTCATCCCGGCACTCCGCACACTCTGGGATAGCTGGGCGGATAATGCGCTGGCTCCTGAAGCGGATATCTACGCGCATGGCGAACGTATCGCCTATGCCGACATTGAGACGCCTTGGTTTTCCGTGAAAGGGCCGCTGACCGTGCATCGCCCCCCGCAGGGCCATCCTGTCGCCATTCAGGCCGGGGGCTCGAGCGCGTTCGTAGAGGCGGCCGCCCGCCATGCCGATGTTATCTTTGCCTCAGAAAAACCGACGCTGGAGGCAGGCGTCTCCTATGCCCGGTCGCTTCGCGACAAGGTGGAGGCGGTAGGGCGCCCCCGCAACAGCCTGAAGATTTTGCCCGGCCTTCAACCGATTATTGGAGCGACGCGCGCGCAGGCGGAGGAAAAGCAGCGCTTTCTGCAAGATCATCTCGATCCGCTTGCTACGTTGACCCATTTGTCGAACACGATGAACTACGACTGGGCGCAGCACGATCTTTCCGATCCCGTTCCGGACATCGCAAACAAGCTTGACCGCAGAGAGCGGTTTGCGCCGATCATCGATGAGGCGCGTGGGCTTGGCCTTAGCGTACGCGATTTTGCGATATGGTTCGGCCGCAAGGGCTTCTCGCTTGTCGGAACAGCGGACGACGTCGCCGATCATATTATCCGGTGGTATCAGGCAGGCGCCGTGGATGGTTTCGTGATCATGCCGCCTTCGGTTCCGGACTCAGCGCAGGATTTCTTCGATGAGGTCGTTCCACGGCTGCAAGACCGCGGGGTCTTCCGCAAGGACTATGGCGAAGAGACATTGAGGGAGCGTTTCGGCCTGCCGCGCCCCGATCTGCTGCGTTAGCACACACCGAATTCGATAAACGAAATGCGCAAAGGGAGATCGGAGCGTGTAGGTCGACCACCGCGCCTGTGTAGAAAGTGAACGAGGACAAAATGATGCATCTGGCGCTCTATCTCGAAGGCGGAACACATCTGGGCGGTTGGCGCCTGCCCGAGTCGGCGACCAATGGTTCAACGGACTGGCCCCTCTATCGCCGGATCGCCAAGCGCGCGGAAGCGGCCAAACTCGACATGATCTTCATGGCTGACAAGCTGTCGATCGACGACAGCTATGGCGGCAGTTTCGTTGAAACCGTTCAATACCGCCTGGTCAACCAGCCAGAGCCGATAACGTTGATGTCGGCTCTGGCTGCGGTGACTGACCGGATCGGTCTTGGCGGCACCATCTCGTCATCCTTCGCCAATCCCTATTCGGTGGCCCGCCAGTTCGCCAATGTCGACCACATAAGCGGCGGGCGTGCGGCGTGGAATCTTGTAACCTCGACCTCGAACAGCGAGGCGCGCAATTTTGGTCACGATATCCATCTGGATCACGAAACACGTTATCGCCGGGCTGCCGAATTCATCGATGTCGTAACAAGACTATGGGACAGCTGGGAGGATGGCGCCAACTTGCTCGACCGGGAACGTGGTGTCGTTGCTGACCCGTCGAAGTTTCACTACCTTGACCACCAAGGCGAATTCTTTCGTACCCGGGGACCGATCAATATTCCGCGGCCGCCCCAAGGGCATCCAGTTCTGATCCAGGCAGGGGTCTCCGATCGATTCCAGGATATCGCGGCTCGCCATGCCGAAGTCGTCTTCGTTGTTCACCCGCAGCTTGAGCGGGCGCAAAGCTTCTACCGCAGTTTCAAAGCGCGGGTCCGCGAATTCGGTCGCAGCGAGAACGCGGTCAAGGTTCTGCCGGGTATCGCGCCGATCGTGGGCCGGACCCGCCAGGAGGCGCTCGACAAACAGGAAGAGTTGCGCAATCTGATTCTGCCCAAGGCCGGACTGATTTTCATGTCGGGGGCAATGAACGTCGATCTGTCGGAATTCCCGCTCGACGCCCCGTTCCCTGACATCACAGACCGTATCACCGGGAGCGTAGGCCGCTTCACTTATGTTGTGAAATACGCCCGCGAGAACGGAATGACAGTGGGCGAGGTGGGAAAATGGTATGCCGGCAGCCTTTCGTTCTTCATACCCGTCGGTAGTCCAGTTGAGGTCGCTGACCAACTCGAGTACTGGTATCGCAACGATGCCTGTGACGGGTTCGTCATCCTGCCGCCGTTCATCCGGGCGGACGGCGATCTCTTTTTAGAAGAGGTGGTTCCGATCCTGCAGGAGCGAGGTCTCTTCCGCCGCGAATATCCCGGCACGACCTTGCGCAACACATTGGGACTGCCACACCCAAGGAACCAGTTTAGCGTCCCGAGTGATTAATATCGGTGGGATACAGGCCATTCGCTAAGGACGCGAAATCGGTGGTTCTCCGACCACTGCCGCATGCCCATCCGGATCGTAGAATCGAAACACGCGCTGCCCCCGGGCCTAACCCCTCGACGGGATGGACCAGTTCGACGTGTTGCGCAAACCTTTTGAAGGCTGCGTCTATAACGTCGTGCTCGAATTACAACAGCAGACTCCGCCGCCCGGATCGCTCGTCTCCGAAGCTTGTCCCCAGACCGTCTGTTCAAGCGCCGCTCCATCGTGGATAGCAAACCCTGTCTCAAAGAGCACGAAGCTGCCGACATCCTCCAATACCGCCAGGCCCAGACTGCTTTCATAGAATTCTCTGTATCGCTTGGACGAACGGGATTGGATAGATAACGCTTCAGCATGTGAAAGGGCTTGGTGATCCTTTCGGGAAGCCACCTCATGTACTGGCGCTTCCGGGCAGATGCGCAGTTTTCTGCGCAACGCGGCGGCAATTCGCAAAGGCAATCAGTGGTCAGCCTTGGATGAGGAAGAACTTCGATCTCCCGTCGCAAGGCGGGAACAGACATGCTTCGAAAATGCGCGTCGAGGTCGTCGCTGCCTTTCGCCATCGAGCGAATGTGACGATTTGCACTGGTGCAGTTCCGATCAGCACTGGCGTCGCCCTCGAATGAATCTTATAAGGAGCGCGACGCAGTACGCGCTGTGTTGGGGCTTAGAATCCCCAGATGAACGGTTGGCGCTGACCGAAACGGTGCCAGGAACCCTCTGACCTTGTGGCCGGGGGCCTGTGACGCATGTCCAGGCGCCTCGGTGCTAAAGGTCTCAGGGCCGATTCATCTCGGATTCTAACCCCCGGCTTGGGTTCAAAGGGTTCAACGTCAGCGGGGGCGCACCGCAGACAAAACCAGGGTTAGGTCAGGAATGGAATCGGAAGATGCAACATTGACGAAGAAGGTCGAGCTTCGCCCATTGGTTGGGCTGACCCGTGGACTACCTCCGGCGGACCTGGAAGCAATCACGATCGCTGCTATCCGGACACACCGGCAGTTGGTGGAAAAGGCTGATGAACTGTTCCAGGGTCTGCCAGAGACCTACAAAACCGGAAAAGAAGCCGGCGGCCCTCAGCATATCCGTTACATAGAGGCGAGCATTGAGATGCATGCGCAGATGAGCGCCGTGAATACGCTGATCAGCATTCTTGGTTTCATCCCCAAGGTCCTCGTGAACTGAATTGGTACAAGAACGCCGTTTAGACGGCCCATAACCTTCGGGCCGTCGCATCGTGCCCGAGTGCGTGACTGCAGTTCAGGAGATCTGGTCGGCGGGAGAAATCACACTTGATTGAGCGGGTATGGGGACCAGGACTAGTCTATAGAGCGCCTCTCAGCAGGTCTTTGCCGGTCGGAGCGCTGAGCCATGGGCTACGGGAAGCGGGTCCACGTGGGGCCCTCGCCAGGCAGTCCCGTCGGCCGGGCGAATGGTGAACGCGGTTGCTGAAGGTTGGCGCGTGCTTCGCATCATCGAACCTGAATTGCTCCAGCAATTCGAGCAGCGCCGTAGCTTCGCATGCAAGACTATGACTCGCCGCCGTTTGCTCCTCGACCATGTCGTTTGTGCGTTCTCATATTAGTTGATGTTGTCGATGGTCTCGATGATTTCGCAGCTTTTGACGAGCGTCGAGACACCCTGGTTCAGCAAGACAACGAGAACGTCCGTCGTAGGCACGGCAATCTCTAGTTTTTCGAGATGCATAGGCTCCCACACGTGCTCAGGATCTCTCTTCACTTCGCGCTTGAGGTGGAGAACCGCCTGGCGGGCAGCCTCTGCAGTTCCATAGAAATGCCGTTGACCCCCGTCTTCATGCCAGCGCTGCTTGCGCTGAGCGGTTGCCGGCGAATAACTGTACAATGTGCAATGCAATCCATCTGCCAATTCATTCCTCCGGGATCCCGAGCGAGCGGCGGTCAAAATCATAATCCGTTCAGATCAGTTTTCTTCTGATCGCGAGTGCGGTGAGATGAGCTTTGCTGCGGACGTCGAAGCGCTTCATGGCCTCGCGAAGCTTGACGCGGACACTGTTGTACTTAACCCCCTCGACGTCCGCGATCTCCTCCATCGTCTTGCCGACGGCGATCCATCTCAGATAAGTCGCCTCTTTCGGATCGAGCCATGCGGCATCTTCAGCGGTGGGCGTGATCCGAAGGAAGGAGATGCGGGCATGGAGCTGCCCGA
>NZ_JWJH01000042.1 GCF_000949865.1 Rhizobium nepotum 39/7
CTCTCGGGCAGATCGAAGCCGCGCGCGCTGTCGGCATGTCCACAATTCTCCAGTTTAGGAGAATTGTGTTCCCGATCGCCATCCGGCAAGCGTTGCCGGCCTATGGCAACGAAGTCATGCTCATCATCAAATCGACGTCGCTTGCTTCGACAATCACTATCGTCGAAGTGACCGGTCTGGCGAAGCAGATCATCTCGGCCACCTACAGCCCGGTCGAAGTGTTCATCGTCGCCGGTGCGATCTACCTGTTCATCACGTTCATTGTCAGCCGCCTGGTCATTCTGGCGGAGTGGTGGCTCAATCCGCACATGCGCGCCCGGGTGGGCGGAACGGCTCCGAAGGCCGTGGAGACGCATTAGAACTTGGAAATCCCCGTTGGATTACCGATCGAAAGAGTGCGCTCGGGCGAATGTCGACGTAACATTCAAATCTTAGGGTTTGAATGTTACGTCGCTTTGTATTGGTGAGCGGAGATGTCGTATCAAATAGAAATTGGAAGCATCCGCTGTTTTGTCGTTGCCGCTGAAGAACTACATTTCCGCAGAGCCGCGATCCGACTGAACATGTCGCAGCCAACGCTCAGCCAGCAGATCAAGCGGCTTGAAGAGCTTATGGGGGTGCAACTGTTCATCCGCTCTACGCGGCGCGTGGAGCTGACGCGTGCGGGAGCATCATTCCTTGATCACGCGCGCGAGATCCTTTTGAAAATCGACGAGGCGATCCTCAATGCCAAGCTGGAAGCCGGCGGTCTCAGTCCCGGCGGAGAAGAGCTGATCATCGGAGCGATCAGCCCGGCCACCAGTCAATTGCTCCCCTTGATCTTGAGCCGTTTCCGGCAAAGGTTTCCCAGGACTAGGCTTGTCATCAAAGAGGTCGATTCCATAGAGCTTCTGCGAGGGATCGAGCGCGGTGACTTCCATGTCGGGTTGATGCGACCGCCATCCAACAGCAATCTGGTACGGTTTCAGCACCTGTTGTCGGAACGATTTGTTGCCGTCATGCCCCGCCAATCGGTACTTGCGAGAAAAACCGCGTTGAAATTATCAGATTTCGCCGGACACGGTGTTTTCGCGCTCAAGCGCTTCGAGCTATCGTGTTTTGAGACTGTATACGAACAACTTGTCGGCGCCGGCCTGCTGATCGAGAACGACATAGCGGTTTCCGACACCAATACAGCTCTGGCCCTGGTGACTGCCGGCGTCGGGATCACGTTCCTGCCGGAGTGGGTGTCTGCGATGGCCCCTGACGGCGTTGTTACCCGGGTTGTAAACGATATGTCCGTCGAAATTTCGATGGCCGTGGGCTGGAATCCAGATTGCCCGGTTCCAGGGATACTGCCTTTCGTCGAGTTTGCGACGTTGGCTGCGCAAAACCTGATTTCAGCGCGAAAATAGCGGCGCTTGTGAAATCCTGAATGAACAAGGGATGCCTCCTGGAGGAGGCGTCCCTTCCAATAGCCGCACTTTCTGACGACCGTTCACACTAACTGCTTACGATCACAAGACCACCGCCGCTACAACCGGCCGGCTTCTTCGGCGATGACTTGATCCAGTTTCACGGCATCGACCCGCTCACCTTTCGCCAACAGGCGGTGATGAACGCGATCGACGAGCTGGCTGCGGATGCGCTGTTCATAGGTCAGTGCCCGCGATGCCAGTTCCCTGCGTGTCTGCTGCGACCACACCAGGTCCTGACGCTGGCGTTCGATGCAGAAATTGAAGTCGACTGACCTTCGGTTCCCGCGTTCGCGGCGGTGTTCCGCGGTCGCCGCCTCGTCGATCTTACCGTCCCGGTCGAAGACGACAGCATAGACGTCGGCGGCCCGCTCCGGGGAAAGCATGCCGTTTTCGATCTCGCGCGCGATCGCCGCCACATCCCGCTCAAGAGGTTCGCCGAACGCCCCGCCTGTGGAACTGGTGATCCTGAGAATATCGCCCTGTCCGAGCTCCAGAACCGAGATCTTGCCGACCGATCGCTCATCGGGTCGGCCAGGATTGACGACTGCCTTACCCAGAAGACCGATCTCTCCCCCCTTGAAGCCCCACGGCGCGAACACAAACCGGTTCAGGTTTCTGACCGTTATGACCGCGCGATTTGACGTGTTTTCCATTTCGATTTCGAGCGCTGCGCCGCTGGTGAATCTTCCCGCGCGGCGACTGTCCGGCACGAGGCGGAGCGCCCGCATGACCAGCACCGTTTCGATCTCGATGACTTCGACTGGCACGCTGCGCTGTGAGTAACGTACTTCCGATCCGTCCAGGCCGTCAACGCCACGGCGGGCACCGCCGCCGCCGTCGATCGTACCCACCACGTTGACACGGTCACGGCCTGTACGAGGATCGGGAGCCGAAACGACGATAACCCCGCTCATACCGCCACCGGCTGCGGCAAGGCCCTCCGGTAGTGCCTGATTGAGGCACCCCAGGATAACGTCGTAGGCGCGTGTCGCTGATGCAGCACGAGACCCGCCGGATGCGGGATAGACCGCGTTGAGAACCGTGCCGCGCGGAGCATGGCCGTGGATCGCCCGCAAGATACCGGAGTTGCGCGGCGTCAGCGGATCAACGGTCAGGATGTAGGCGTAAAGGCACTGGATAATGTAGGGGTGGGTGGTTGCCCCCGTTACCAGGTTGTAGGCGGCCGCCAATTGCGGATCCGTGCCGGTAAAATCAACCTCGATCTCGCTGTCCTTCACCGTCATGGTCACGCTGAAATAGGCCAGTTGACCATCATGTATCCCTTCAAGATAGTCCGAGAACGTGTAGACACCATCCCGAATCGTCCTGATCACCGCGCGGGACTTGGTCTCCGCGTAGTTGATGACGTCCTGCATCCCCTCCTCGACACTCTCACGATCATATCGCTTGCAAAGCTCGCTGACGCGCCGGTCCATGCTCTTCAGGCCCGAGATCATGGCCTGAATGTCGCCCCACAACTCGGTCGGAATTCGGCTGTTGTCCTGAAAAATCGACTTGATCGCTTCGTTCAACACCCCTCCTTCGTAGAGCTTCATTGGCCTGACACGGAGGCCCTCCTGGAATACTTCCGTGAAGGCTGGCGAGATACTTCCTGGAACGGCGCCGCCGATATCGGACGCATGGACAAATGCCCAGCCGATCGCGATCAGCTTCTCGTCGTAGAAGATCGGATAAAGCAGCGTAACGTCCATCAGGTGCGTCACCAGACCGTCCGTCGCAAAGGGATCGTTGGTGATGATGATATCGCCTGGCTTCAGGTTCTCCCGGCCGATGGCATCCAGCGTCGGCTTCAACGGTGAGCCGACGAAGACATTGACGCCAGACAACATCGGATAAGCGAACATTTCGCCTTCGGCAGTCGCAATCGCACACTGGTAATCCTGCACGATCTTAACAAAAGTCGTGTGGGCGGTGCGGTAGATCGCGGCAGAGGCTTCTTCGACAATCGCGTTGAAGCGATTGTTCATGACGGCAGTACGAACGGCATCCATTGATCAGCTCCGGGTCATGAGGATTGCGCCAAAGGCTCCGACGCGGGCAACGAACTCTGGCGGAACGACGATCGTCGCATCACGCTGCTCGATGACGGCCGGCCCCTGGATCGCATCGTTGGGGGTGAGAGATGCGCGATCGAAGACGCGTACCTCGGGAATAAGTTTGTTGTGGAATCGCATCGAACGAACCGTTTTGAGCGCACCGCCAGCCCCGGACGTTTCCGGTGTTGTGGGCTGAGGTATCGACATCGATCCACGCACGCGCATGCGCAGGTCGACGAACTCGACTGGTGCCGCTTTGTCGGCATGGCTGTAGATGCGTTCGTGCTCTTGGTGAAAGGCGGCATGCATTGCGGCAATGTCGTGCGCTTCGATCGCCGTATCCGGCAGCCGCACGTCGACCTGGAAGGACTGCCCGACGTAGCGCATCTCGGCCCAGCACTCGAACGTTTTCGACACGAGACGCTCCGGCGGTGCTTGCCGCGATAACCATTCGGCTCCCTGCTCGCGAAGGACCTGAAACTTCTTCGCGATGAGAGAACCATCGATATCAAGGCCGTGGACGGTTTCGAGCGCGTCATTGCTCAAATCAGAGACAAGGCCCCCGAGGGCACAGAATACGGAAGGTGTCGCCGGCACAAGAACGCGGTTCACGCCGATCTCGGCCGCAAGGAGCGGCCCCTGGATCGCGCCAGCTCCGCCGTAAACGAGCACCGTCAGATCTTCGGGATCGACGCCCTGGCGTGCGAGATAAGGCAAGACACCGGCCACCATGTTCGAGCTTGCGACGGTGACGCACATTTCCGCGGCGCTGAGGACGTCCGTCTTGAGAGTCTCCGCAATCGGCGCCATAGCGCGTTCGGCGGCATGACGATCGAGCTGCATATCGCCGCCAAGAAGGGCTTCAGGCAAATAGCCCGCAAGTAAAAAGGCATCGGTCAGCGTGGGTTCCGTGCCGCCTCGGCTGAAGCAGGCAGGACCGGGATAGGACCCAGCACTGCGCGGGCCGATACGCAACACCCCGCCATCAATCGTGACGACCGAACCGCCGCCTGCGCCGATCGCCTCGATGCTGGTAACTGGCATGACAACCGGAAACTCACCCACCTCGGCCGAAGTCGAGGTCAGAGCTTCACCATCGCGCACGAGCGAGATGTCAGTGCTGGTGCCACCCATGTCCATGGTGAGGATATTATGTTCGCCCAAGGCGCGGCCGAGATATTGCACAGCCGTCACGCCAGACGCCGGACCCGAAAGAAGCGTATGGACGGGGAAGTTGCGCGCCTCACTGGCGGCCATCGCACCACCGTTCGAGCGTGTGACGAAAAGTTGCGACCCTGGCAACCGTTCAGCCACATAAGTTTCGACCGCACCGATATACTCGTTCATCCGGCGCTTCACGAAAGCGTTGAGCACACTGACGATCGCTCTTTCGTATTCTCCGATCCGCGGCCAGATCTCGCTGGACAGGCTGACCTCGGCATCTTCGCCGACCGCTTTACGGATAGCCCGCGCGACCGCTTGTTCATGCTGCGGGTTGGCGTAGCTGTGAAGCAGCGCGACCGCATAGCCGGCAGCACCTGCGTCGGCTGCACGACGGGCAAGTGCCTCGACTGCGGCCTCGTCGATCGAGGTTCGAACCAAGCCGCCGCGCAGCAGTCGTTCCTCAACCTCGAAAACCATCTCGCGATCGATCAGCGGCCTGGTTCGGGTCTCGAACAGGTTCAGAGGGTTGCGGACGCCGATCCGCTGCAGTTCGAGCAGATCCCTATATCCCTTCGTTACGAAGAACGCGATCTTCGGGCCTTTTCGCTCGATTACGGCATTCGTGCTGACCGTGGTGCCGTGCATGACGAAGGCTGCCTCGCCCGGCTCGGGCGCGAGCCGTTCCAGTAGTTTTTCAAATCCCTCGCGGAAACCGTTTTCGAAAGCGGGAGGAGTCGAAGGAACCTTCAGAGTGACGATCCTGTCCTCTCCTTCACGCCACCCGCAAAAATCTGTGAACGTCCCACCGATATCAACGCCGATTCTAAGCATCTGCCGCTCACCCTCGCTTCTTCAGTTGGTCGGCCTGCGGGGTATTTCGAACTATTCTGATCTGCATGAAACCTGTCTCCGTTCTGGAATGATCATCGCGATATTTCAGCGATGAATACGCTGCTCACTCCGCTTGGAGAATTTGCATATCCCACCGATTGATTGGCAACGGCAATCAATCGGAACGGATGAGACTCGCCTGCTTTATAGAAACTGAGGGCGACGAAGGTGACTGAGATCGCGTCCTGTCGCTCGAGACGGCCCTAGGACCATGCCGCCTTCATAACATTTGAACATCGCCGTATGCCTATTACTGCCCTTGTAGCATGGACGGCAACGCCTTATCCCTAAGCTGGAAGGCAAGAATTCCAAGATAGCCAGATCTGCAATCGACCCGCTTCACATGGTGATCATCTGTTCAAGACTGATGAAACCGAAGCAAAGAAGGTCCTCAAAACTTGGCCGTCAAACGGCGACAGCTGGACACACTGTATAGCCGACCGCACGAGGATTGAAGGATGCGTCTGGCTCACTGGGGGCTAATGGCCACGGATCGAACGTTTCGCCCGGGCACGGAAGCCTTCGTATTGTGAGAAGGTTAAATGGATCACGAGTTCGAGACGGCCATTGTTGGCGGCGGCGTAGTAGGCGCCGCAATTGGATACGGGTTAGCCAAGTTGGGGCGCCGGGTGATCATCATCGATGGCGCGGACGATGCGCTGCGTGCGTCCCGAACAAATTTCGGCCTGATCTGGGTTCAAGGCAAGGGCGACGAATATCCTGAATATCATCGCATCACGCGGCAAAGCGCTGAGCTGTGGCCAGGTTTTGCCTCCGAGTTGAAAGAGCTGACCGGTGTCGACGTAGAGTACCGCCGCAACGGTGGTTTGCTCTTTTGTGTGTCGGAAGCTCAGGCGGAAGAAGAAAAAGCCATCGGCGAGAAGATGGCTGCCATTCATCCTGACTATCGTTTCGAGATGCTGGAGCGCTCGCGCCTTGAGCGCATGCTTCCCGACATCCGTCTCGGGCCGAAGGTGTGTTCAGCGTCGTTCAGTCATATGGACGGTGACGTCAATCCTCTCCTGGTCCTTCGCGCTTTGCTGGAGGGATTTGTGCGCCTCGGTGGAACCTTGGTGACGGGCGAACACGTCGACAGCATCGCGCCCACGCTTGGTGGCTTCCGACTGGCAACGGATGGCCTCACGATAGAAGCGGAGCGGGTGATTATTGCAGCGGGAAATGACTCCATGGCTTTTGCCAAGAGCCTGGACCTTCCGCTTCTGCTCGTTCCGGAAAAGGGGCAGCTTCTCATCACGGAACGGGTCGCCCCGGTATTTCCTTACGCCGCCAGCGGTATTCGTCAGACTATGACGGGCACGTTTCAGCTCGGCGTTACGAATGAACGTGTGGGCCGGTCTACCGATGTGACAGCTGGCGGCGCACGTCATATCGCCAATCGCGCGATCAGTGTGATGCCTGACGTCGGCGCGTTGCGTGTCATACGGCAATGGGCGGGACTCCGCGTGCTGACCCCGGATGGGGTGCCGGTCTACGATCGGTCGCGGCGATACCCCGGCATCCATGTCGTCGCATGCCATTCCGGCGTCACCCTTGCCGCTCTGCATGCGGGTCCTTTTGCCGAATGGTTGGCAGCCGATGGAAGGGAGCCATCCTACGACGCTTTCCGCGGCAGCAGATTCAAGATGGGGATCGCGGCGTGACGAGTGAAGTTCTCTTTCCCTCCGGCCCAAGCGTGGAAATCACCATCGACGGTCGAACTGTGACCGCTCGTGATGGGGAGCCTCTGGCCGCCGTCTTTCTGCGTCTGGACGACATCCATACGCGGACCTCCTTTCCTTCCGCCCAGCCCAGGGCGCCCTACTGCATGATGGGCGTCTGTTTCGAATGTATCGTGCACATCGAAGACATCGGCACGACCCGAAGCTGTCAGCAAACGGTTCAAGCCGGCATGAGGGTCGAACGCCATGACCATCCGAAGAGGCTGAAATGAACCATCATTCGAGCGCCGACCTGTTGATCGTCGGAGCCGGCCCCGCTGGCATTGCCGCCGCGAGGCGCGCTGTGCGCGGCGGTCTGTCCGTCATCCTGCTGGATTCGCAATCACAGCCTGGAGGTCAGATCTGGCGCAATGCCGGCCGCAACGCGACGAGCCCGGTCATAAACGTTCTGGGGGCGGAATATCGACGCGGTATCCGGCAAATCGAAGCATTCCTGGCCTGCGGCGCCGACTACATTCCGGAGGCTCAGGTAAGCAGGCTCAGCCAGGGTTGGACGGTGGAATATGTAAAGGGTGGAGAAATTCGTTCTGTCATGGGACGGCATCTCTTGCTCGCTATGGGCGCACAGGAACGCCCGGTTCCGTTCACCGGCTGGACGCTACCCGGCATCATGACGGTCGGCGCCGCACAGATTCTCCTTAAGACGGCGGGCCAACTGCCACGGGGGCCAGTTGCCGTGGTCGGGAGCGGACCTCTTCCCCTACTATACATGCAGCAGATGCGGCTCGCCGGGACAAAGCCCGTCGCTTATCTCGATACGACCCCTCGGGGTCTCATCAGCCGTTCGCTGCGCGGTTTTCGCGGGGCGCTAAAGGAGCCCGGCCAAATCCTGAAAGGGATTGCCTGGTTACCGCAGTTCAGTGGCGTTCGGCACGTACGCAACGTGGTCAAAATCAGCGCCGAAGGAAGCGGACGACTGGAAACTGTACGGTTCGAAACTTCAAACGGCAGGTCCGACCGATTGGAGGTCAAATCCCTTCTTGTACACGAGGGGCTGGTGCCAAGCCATCAGTTGGCCGTGTCGGTCGGCGCGCAACTGATGTGGGATGTCGGCCAGTCAGCGTTCCGGCTTGAGCGCGACGAGTGGATGAACGCAGGTCCGGACGGACTGTACATAGCCGGGGACGGTGCTCGGATCGGCGGCGCCGTCAATGCCGAGATCGAAGGAGAGATCGCCGCGACCGGTATCCTTCTTCGTGACGGCGCCCTGACGGCCGCTCAGGCGGATGCCGAGACAAAACCGCTAAGGGCACATCATGCCGGGCAAAAGGCGTTCCGGCGATTTCTGGATGGAGTCTATCCGCCGAATATTGCGCGGACCCAGCCGGACGACGCAACGATCGTCTGCCGGTGCGAAGAGTTGAGCGCGGGCGTGTTGAGGGAAGCTGCTGTCCGTGGCGCTTGCCGAGGCCCTAACCAGCTGAAGAGTTTTACACGCGCGGGCATGGGTCCCTGTCAGGGAAGGCAGTGCGGCTACCCGGTGCACGAACTGGTGAAGTCCGTCGCCGGTCTGACCGCTGGCGAGGTCGGCCTATTCAATCCGCGGCCTCCCTTCGTTCCCTTAACGGTATCGATGCTTGCAGCTCAGCAGGCCGAGGAAGTCGTTTCAGCGTCGACACATGAGTGATCGTTCGGCCATCGCCACAGCGTGGTGACCAAAGGTGCAGTCAAGAAATGAACGCCTCGCGGCGTCGCAAGGAGAATGAGTTGAAGACGTGCCAAATCCTGGGAGCCCCCGTTCAAAGCGGCGCATCCCAACCCGGATGCCTGATGGGGCCTGATGCTTTTCGGACTGCCGGCTTGTCGCGAGCTTTGACGGAACTGGGCTGGGTCGTCACTGATCTCGGAGATGCGACGCCGACGGCGGAGCCCGAAATCAGTCACACCAATTCCGCTGTTAAGAACCTCGACGCTATGGTGGGATGGACGCGCAGTCTCTCCAAAAAAGCGCTGGAGATGGCCCGCAGCTGCGATCTTCCGGTTTTTCTCGGCGGCGATCACTCAATGTCTGCCGGCACCGTTTCCGGGGTGGCCGAACGAGCGGCCGAACTCGACAAGGAGCAATTCGTCCTCTGGCTGGACGCGCACGCAGACCTGCATACCCTACACACGACTGCAAGCGGCAATCTTCATGGCACGCCGGTCGCCTACTATACGGGCCAGCCTGGCTTCGAAGGGCTACCGCCGCTGGCAGCGCCTGTGGATCCCCGCAACGTATCCATGATGGGGATTCGCTCGGTCGACCCGGAAGAAAGGCGCCGGGTTGCCGAGATCGGTATCGAAGTCGCCGACATGCGGGTTCTGGACGAGCAAGGCGTCGTACGCCCGCTGGGCGTCTTTCTTGACCGCGTGAGCAAGGCCAAGGGCAGATTGCACGTCAGCCTCGACGTCGACTTCCTCGATCCCGGGATTGCGCCGGCGGTGGGCACCACGGTTCCGGGCGGGGCGACTTTCCGAGAGGCACACCTCATCATGGAGATGCTCCATGACAGCGGTCTCGTCACCTCGCTCGACCTTGCGGAGCTCAATCCGTTTCTGGACGAGCGAGGACGTACGGCCCGACTGATGACCGATCTTGCCGCGAGCCTGTTCGGCCGGCGCGTGTTCGACAGGGTGACAACAGCATTTTGACCACCGGGTGTGGCCCGGTGCGATCGAGGTTTGCCTCTCGCATCGAGACAAACCCTTCGAAACCAGGAGGAAAAAGATGAAGGTTGGAATCGCCGGAGCAGGATCGATCGGCATTGGGTATGCGGCGTTCCTCTTGCAGAATGGACATGAGCCATTGATCTGGTCGCGTTCACGCGAAAGAACTGCTGCTTTCTCTGCCGGCGCACCGGTGAAGATCACGGGTGCGATCAGCACGGAGTTCCACCCGCATATCTGCACGAACGCCGAGGAATTGGCCGAAGCCGATGTGATCGTGCTGGCGCTGCCCGCCTATGGTCACCGCTTTGTTCTCGACGCTCTTCTGCCGCACCTCAGCGCACGTCATTCGGTGATCATCAGCGCCCATCTTTCCTTTGCGGCGCTCTACCTCGCCAAAGGGTTGGCCGAGCGTGGAATCGAGATCCCAATCACGGCATGGAGCACAACTGTGCTGACATGCAAGCCGCGGGAGGCGGATACGTTCAACATCGGCGCCATCCGGGCAAAGGTCGATATGGCGACCGTGCCGGCACGTTTCGCAGGACGGGCGCACGAAACCTGTGTCGCTCTGTTCGGTGATCGCTTCGACGTGAAGGACGATATCCTCACGATCGCATTGAGCAATCTCAATCCCCAGGACCATATGGGCATCGCGCTGTGCAATCTGTCACGTATCGAGCGAGCTGAGGAATGGGGTCAGAACACCAACGTCACGCCTGCTGTCGGCCGCTTCCTTGAGGCGCTCGATCTGGAGAGGCTGGCAATCGCTTCCGCCTTCGGCAAGACGGTCCGATCCACCTTCGATCACTTCCGATTGTCGTTCGACATATCCGGCCAATCCGTTTCGGAAATATCGTCGATCCTGGTCGAGCGCGGAAGCGACCCGGCAGGCCCAAAGAGCGTTGATACTCGCTACGTGCTCGAGGACGTTCCCTTCGGTCTGATCCCGACCCTGCATCTGGCAAAAGCAGCCGGCCTGTCTGCACCCTTGCATGAAAGCGGCGTGCAGATCTTAAGCGCCTGCTACGGACGCGACTTCTCCGAAGAAAACGACCTGCTTCCAGACCTCGGCCCGCTCGATCTGCCCACGCTCAGGAAACGGGTAATCGCCGGGTACGCGATCACGGACGAACCCGTGTGATCCGGGCTCGTCCGACAGTCCATCAAACCAATGAAGGGGGCCAAAAGATGCCTGCAATTGCCAACCTCAACATCGTTCCGTTCATCAGTGTTGAGAACATGATGGATTTGGTGGTCAGCACCGGGGTCGAGAACTTCCTTGTTCAACTGGCCGGCTACATTGAAGAAGATTTCCGGCGCTGGGAAAGCTTCGACAAGATTCCACGCATCGCCTCGCATTCGCGGGACGGCGTGATTGAACTCATGCCGACGAGCGACGGCACCCTCTACGGCTTTAAATACGTCAACGGCCACCCGAAAAACACGAAGTCGGGACGCCAGACGGTGACCGCGTTCGGCGTGCTCTCCGATGTCGATAGCGGCTATCCGCTGCTGCTGTCGGAAATGACAATCCTGACGGCCTTGCGAACGGCCGCAACCTCCGCGATCGCGGCAAAATATCTGGCGCGTAAAGATGCGCGCACGATGGCGCTGATCGGCAACGGTGCCCAGAGCGAGTTCCAGGCGCTCGCCTTCAAGGCGCTGCTCCGTATCGATCGGATACGGCTTTACGATATCGACCCGGAGGCAACCGCTCGCTGCAGCCGCAATCTCCAGCGGTTCGGGTTTCAGATCGAGGCGTGCACCTCTGCGGAACAGGCGGTCGAAGGTGCCGATATCATTACGACAGCGACGGCCGACAAGCACAACGCCACGATCCTGAGCGACAATATGATCGGGCCCGGCGTCCACAT
Organism: Rhizobium nepotum 39/7; assembly: GCF_000949865.1. GTDB lineage: Bacteria > Pseudomonadota > Alphaproteobacteria > Rhizobiales > Rhizobiaceae > Agrobacterium > Agrobacterium nepotum. The sequence continues at coordinate 11,832 of NZ_JWJH01000042.1, forward strand.
CAACGGCGTCGGCGGCGACTGCCCGGGCAAAACCGAGATGCACCGCGATATTCTGCTGCGTTCGGATATCTTCGTGGAGTTTCCGCCACAGACCCGGATTGAAGGCGAGATCCAGCAACTCGCGCCCGATCATCCTGTTACCGAACTTTGGCGCGTCATGACTGGCCAGGACGTCGGCCGAAAGAGCGAAAAGCAGATCACGCTTTTCGACAGCGTCGGATTTGCGATCGAGGATTTTTCGGCGCTGCGCTACGTCCGCGACCGCGTTGAGGGATCAAGCCACAGCAGCCCACTCGACCTTCTAGCCGACCCAGACGAGCCAAGGGATCTTTTCGGAATGCTGCTCCGGCGGCAAGCCCTGCTGGCCGCGTCCTGAACCTGGGAAGGCTCACAATATGACATCCCCGCCTGAGAATTCAACACAAGCGCTCTCGCCTCATCGCGATCGTGCATCTGTTCTCGGCGAGGTTCATGCGCGCCCGTTTCGCCCGATCGAAACGCCAGCCCGTCTTGTCCATTTTGCCTTTCAATCCGTAGAGCCTGACAGGGATGCGGAGCGCAGGATACTCTCGGCGCGTTGCGAGGAAAAAGGCCGCGGGCCTATTCCGACCCACGCTCGACATCACCGCGTGTCATTCGAGAACGTTCATTTGCGCTGGGAACGGCACAACGAATTCACGACATATTGCTGGTACTACAAACACCCTGGACCAGAGGGCTTATCGCTCGCGGCGGCTTCCATGGCCCCGGAAATGTATACGCTCCCCCAGCCCGGCCCGCACCTCGTCGCCGTCGATCTGCATATTGTCGAAGCATCTTCCACACCCGAGCTGGGCACGATTTTCGCGAAGGAATCCCTGTGCGTTATGACCGCTGAGAAGGGAGCGGTCACCGTTGCGACGGATTTCAAGCCGGATAACCATGGCTTCGTGAAAATCCTGGTCATCAACACCGACGTGACAGCCATGCGCATCGGTGCGCTGGTGCAGCGTCTGCTGGAACTCGAGACCTATCGGCTGCTGGCACTTCTATGTCTTCCGGAAGCTCAACGGTTGGAGCCTTCCATCCGGGAGATCGAAAACGCGTTGGTAGAGACGACCCAGGAAATGACAGGGGCTCTCGCACTGGAAGACAACGAACGTCTCTTGGACAAGCTCGTCGTCCTCGCTGCGCGACTCGAGGCAGGGGCCGCGAAGTCGTTGTTCCGTTTCGGGGCTAGCCGTGCCTATCAGAACATCGTGCTTGGCCGGATCAGCGCCATCGGCTTCGAACCCGTGCCCGACCAGGAAACTTTCCCGGCGTTTCTCAACCGAAGAATGGCGCCTGCATTGCAGACCTGCTTTTCGATCGAGGAGCGACAGATCAACTTGTCGCGGAAGCTGGCGCGTGCAACTCAGCTGCTCCGTGCGAAGGTCGACGTGGCGATGGAAAAGCAAAATCGCGAGATTCTGGAGAGCATGAGCGAGCGGGCGCAACTGCAGTTGCGATTGCAGCAGACTGTCGAGGGTCTCTCGATCGCCGCTGTTAGCTACTATGTTGTCGGTTTGCTCGGATACGCCTTCAAGGGTGTGTTCCATACTCTTCATTTTTCAAACGATGAACTGGCAATGAGCATTCTAAGCCCGATCGCGATCGTGGCTGTCGCCTTGTTTGTGCGGCATCGCACGCGACATACCCATTTGGCACCAAAAACGCCCTAGCAGGCATGAAACAGGCGGTTTGAGAAGCAATTCTCGGATCGGTGCTGGAACGAGAAATTCTGGAGACAACAGATGGCTGAGCGAGCCGAGGGCAAGTCTATCACAGAACAGGAACGCGAAATCAATCTTCTCACGAACTACCGGCCGATTGGAATAAGCGCGGTTATGTCTGCCTGCCTTGCACAGAAACGTTCTTCGGCAGCTTCCGCTGAACCAATTGACAGCGGTCGGGCAGCTGGCTGTCGGACGAACAGCGACGACGAGGATACTGGCAACGCCTAGAAGGAGATAGAGAATGCAGCATTGGCTGGACAAGCTGACCGATCTTACCGCAATTGAGGGCGATGAGTGCATCCTCAAAACGGGACTGGCGGACGTCGCCGACCATTTCGGCTTCACCGGCTATGCTTATCTCCACATCCAGCACAAGCACATCATCGCCGTGACCAACTATCATCACGATTGGCGGTCGCTCTACTTCGACAAGAAATTCGACGCTCTCGACCCGGTCGTCAAACG
>NZ_JWJH01000043.1 GCF_000949865.1 Rhizobium nepotum 39/7
TGCCGTCAATGCGCATCGAAAATCGCGCTTACGTCATAAGCACTCCGTGGGGCGTTTCAATTTCGCTGAATGCAAGGTTTTATCGTCTGGTGGCGTTCTGGTATTAATGTCAGCACTAATGCTGGTTCGAATGCCAGAACATCGCCTGATTTGCCCGATCAGCAAAAACCGTTTACCGGACGCTCACGTTCGAGGAGGGGTAACCCACTGAAAGTACCGCCAAGGTGCTATTCCGGCTGGGTGAGAAAAAAAACGGCTGGCAGCTGGTATTCTGGTTCACCATCTCCCAACGGATGGCTTGCCGGCTAGCACGCCGTCGACGTGTTGATAGACGGCGATGCCGCAATCTCCGCGGCGGCCCATGAGGCGGAACATATCTCGGGATGATCGATGCGCCTCCGTCACTATTCCGGGCTCGAACTCTTATTTGCTCAAGGCCGAAAGAGGTTCCACCGGGTCCACGATCAGCGTTTCGGGAGCTGCTCCTTCAATCCCGGCAGTCAAGGCGGACTTGATCCGTGCATCTCTTTTCAAGGAAAGCCGAACTCGGCAGGCTGTTACCAGCTGACATGCTTGGCAAACGGGCCGTTGTGGGCAAAGCCTTGGTACTAGGATGCTTTGCCAATTGTTGCTTGGTTTCGATCGCTTCTGTCCTTGCGCAGGCTTGTTCGTCATTCAGGATATGCCTGCCTTGGACCTCAGGAGGGCAGAGACCATGGGTTTGATTGTGAATTGCCCCTGTGTGGCTCGCTTGGTGAGATCACGCAGGTAGGCACCTGCAGAGTTGATCTGCCCTCCCCTTTCGAAGATACAGGCAATGGCGGTACCAGCGTTTTCGGGGCCCATGATGAGGCAAGCTTCTTGGAAAGCTGATGGAGTGATCTGAAGCATGGATCGCAGGACTGCAGTCGCTGTCAAGAGGTCCCGCCAGGATCGGACCGTTCCACCGGGCCCATAGGGGTGAATTTCAGCGCATGCGCGCAGCACGGTGTCCAGCGGGACCGCCGGTTTAGAGGATTCGATCGGATCACCTAGATCGTTCTTAGCTGATCGGTATTTCTCTTTTGTAGCCTCAGTGGCTGGCGGTGAGTTGCATGTTCTGGTCGTTGGTACTTCTTCCTTTGCTTCAGATTCATAGAAGGATTGTGTTTGTGAATCCTGTATGTGGCGCTCATTTTGGGACTCTGTGGTGCGCATATTTTGCGTTTTGTCGTGGTTGTCGAGGAGTTTGACGATTATCGTACGAAGCTCGATCAAGCGGTTTAGCAATATATCGAGTTCATCGAGCGAAGGCCGACGGGGCAACGACGCAAGAACGCTGCGAAAACGGTCGTGAAGCTGCACCCATTCACCTTTAACGCCTTCGGCCAATGCCATCTGGATAAGCTTGGATATGTCGCGCCGGCAGAGACTGATCCGCTCTTTTGTTGCATGAAGATATTCCCGATCAGCGATTATTTTCGCTGCGGTGTTCTCGATCTCCTTTGCGCGCGCCAGCAGCGGAGTCAGATTGAAGCCGAAAGCTTCATTGATCTCCCCTGCCCTGTTCCGGCGGGCAAAGCGTTTTCCGTTGGCGCTGTCTTTGCGAAGGATAAGACCAGCATCGACCAGCGCGGCCAGATGGCGTCTCAGCGTAGCTGCAGTCATCCCTCTTGCGCGGATCGAGAGCTGGGCGTTCGACGGAAAGACGACAAGGTCGTTCGTCGCACAGAGCTCGTCTGACGGATAGAACGACAATAGAGCATCGAGGACCGATAGCGATCGGTCAGATACATTCAACACCTCTCGAGCTTCGCAGACAGCTCTGAAGAGTCTCCATTTATTTCTTTTGGTCTCTGCTGGTGCCTCGCTGATTTGTCGTTGCTGTGCCAATAAGGCAAACGTCATCGACCGCCGCCCAAATGGCGTCGTCACATGTCCACTGTCCATTTCCTCACCTTTCATAAGGCAAAAGAAATTCGCTCACCAAAAACGGTGCCAAGACTCTTGACTGTGATTCGTGGAAATGCGATTCTCGATCTTGCTTAAGGACTTGAGGAAGGCTTCCACGACGGGAACGTTTTGGTGGCCTTTTTCTTTGCGCTATTGCTCCTTTGACCTAAATTAATTGCTTTGCCAGACCTTACTTAACGCGGTCCGATTGATGAACGTACTCGCGCACGAGCTCAGGTATCCGTTCTGCCAACCATCGGGCGAACGCATCTTCCTTTTTTGGAATGGTGATGGTGGTACCCGAAGATGAGCGTTTCATGCGGCCGAACAGTCGCTCGCCGACCGCAAAATTGATCGCTTCGGCTGACCCGTCGGGCTCCGTAAAGGTGATGCCGCTGGCGCTGTCGATTGCCATACTGATCCGGCCGGCTCCATCTCTCGACTGGAAGTCCGTAGTGTCAAGAATTTTGCGAACAGCAGCGATCTTGCTGTGGTCTTTCAGAAGCTCGGAAAGAGCGGTCCATTTCGGACGGCCGACGGATTTGGCCCGACCAATAGCAAAGATAATGTCAGTCGGAATTACCGACGTGACCCGAAACAACTGTGATACTGCAGCTTCCGACAGAGCCAGCACTGGACAAATCTGACGATGAGAGAAACCGGCTTCCTTTAACTGAACTGCCCACATCGCCTGCTCTATCCAGGTAAGGTTTTCACGGGGACCATTTTCAACCGCTTGTTCTTCGATGAGTTGCCGGTCCGTAAGATTGCGGACATGCGCTCTTATCTTAACCGTTTCCGGTCGCTCGGCTTCTGCCATCAAGGACTTTATGGCTGCCAGACGGCGGTGGCCGTAGGCCAACTGGTAATGGTCAGGTTTGGTTGGATGCGGCCGAACGAGAACGGGGATTTTTTGTCCTTCAGACGCGATAGAAACCCTTAAGGCCTCAAGTTCCGCTTCGGCTTCCTCATCATTGTTGAACCGGTCCCGATAGGGCGATCGATCGATTTTAGCCGGATCTATTGAAAGGATGCTATCCTCACCAAGGTGGGTAAGGGACTTTCCGATGTTGGCTATAACAGGCGATGAATGCCGTCTCGACAGAATTGGCTTTTCGGCCACGTCGGGCTCAATTGTTTCGGTACGGTTGCCGGCCTCCTCGGCCATGCGCTGAAGGATGCTCTTTTTCATGGGCTGCGTCCCCAGATTTTGTGAGCGAGTGCCAAGATCTCGAAGTTCACTCGATCGGCGCTTTCGAGCGCGCGTTTGAGTGCCTCCCTGCCCACCTCCCCTGTCTCCAACTCGTAAAGGGATTTCTTAGCCACGGCGGCCCCAGCAATAGCGGTCGACTCTAGGGCTTCTGCGACGAGAACGTCATCACCGAATAGTCGCCGCATAACGCCGCCCATGTATTTTTGCGGGCCATCGTTTGGATTCACGCGCGTGAGCAGAAATCGGAAGAAGTCGTGTTCGAACTTGGCCCCGAACTGTGCGAGTACCTCGGACAGATCCGAGATCATGATCAGAAATTGATTGCAGGACGCAACATCGAGCATGGCCGGATGTACGGTGATGATGAGCGAGGTCGCAGCATACAGTGCGGCGAGGGTGGAGTAGCCCAGTGAGGGGGGTGTGTCGAGAATGACAAAATCATACAGGTCATCGACGCTTGCTATAGCGGTATTGATCCGCTCAAAGAAAAGACCAAGCTCGTCACGAGATTTCGAAGTCAGATAGGTAGGCGTGTCGAACTCAAAGTCCATGAGTTCGAGGTTGCCGGGAACAAGATCAACGCCGGGGAAGTAGGTTGGTCGGATGATATCCCGAAAGGACCTCCGCTCATTATCGTACCGGATCGCAGCGTAGGCCGTCTCGTTGTCATTAAGATCGAATTCCGGCTGGATTCCGAACAACGCGGTCATTGAGGCTTGCGGATCAAGGTCGATACACAGAACCCTATAGCCTTGCAGACCAAGAAAATGTGCGAGATGAATGGATGTTGTGGTCTTTGAACTTCCGCCCTTGAAGTTTGCAGTGGCAAGGATCTGAAGCTTCTCGCCGTTTCGGCGGTGAGGCACAAGGTGTCCGGCGTCGTCAGGGCGTAGCGAAGCCAGAAACGAGCGCAGTTCCAAGACCTGCTCTACCGTGTAGGTCCGGCGGTTGTTCTCCGCTCGATCGGGAACGGGTCCTTTTCCTTCGATTGTGAGTTGGCGTAGGGTGCTCTCAGGAACGCCGAGGAGCCGAACCAAATCGACGGTCGAGAACGTTTTTGAGAACGTCTTTCGTGCTTCCGGTGGATAAACTGCTTCTCGCATGTCTCGGAGCTCCGCAGAAAGTTTCGACGTGTACATGCCGATTTTCAATGCGGTGTCGCTGGCGCTCTTGGATACCATCTGATGCATCCGGTCCTCTTGACGGTTTAATTCACTTTACGGGGTCGTTTCCGTCATGATTGGCAGACGTCGTCCGATTCCACAAGCCCTTTTTGGTTAATGAAACATTAACGATGCTGTTGGCGCCAACCTCCATATTCGAGTCAGTGTCCCGACTTTACAGTTGTTAAGTTCGAGGGCCCGCCCCGTTGCGCCGACTCGAACTTTACAGCTGTAAAGATTTCTCTGTAAGACCGGAAAGGTTTCGGGCGCTAGTTTCGATCCGGCGATGATCAGGTGCGTGTCCCGCGGCAACGGTTGATGTCGGGCTGGCTTCTGTCTCTCGCTTCATTCGTCTTATCGGGGAGGTTATCCGGCGGCCTCTCCTCACGAGGCTCCGCCCCTATCCACCACAATCCAACCCCAGCGCAAACTTGCTTTCACTGTGGCTGGCCCTCCCCGCCCTACTCTATAGTGGCCGAGGACTACATGCCACTCACTCGATAGTGCAGGGTGGGCCGAAAGCAATGACTACTGTAAGCGCGCGGTCACCGATCTGAACGCGGTCCTTTGACTGATGGGTGAAATTGTTCATGGAGAGCGCGATGGTCGATCGGCATGGACTTCTCAAGGAATAGCCTCAGCGAGAAGACCATGGCAGGAGCTGGAGTAGTCGTCAGTTGTTCTTGTCAGCGGGGATTTGGAGACGGTGTTTGAGCGTCGGCCTGACTCTCGCGGGCCATGCACCATGAAAGTCTTCCCGTGGTAGCGCTTGAAGGGGCCGACCCATCTGGTGGAGCGTCTTTTAGATATAAGATTCAATCATTTTAAAGTCATCTGGCTCATAAGTACCGACATTGCTAGCGGTGGTTTCGATGCGTTGTGTTTTCTATAAGTCTATCTTGACCGGCTTGGTCTCAGTGGCAGCCTCCCTGGCGCTTTCGTACAGCGTCGTACCGTTTCTGGGTGGGCGCGTAGAAGGTGCCGGTCTGCTTATGACAATCTTTTGCCCGTTGGCGATATCGATCCCCGCTTCGGCACTCCATTTTAGGCAGTCGGAAAAAGTGCGGCAGGCGGAAGCCGCGACAAGAGAGGCATTGAAAAAGCTCGCGGATGCCTATGAGACGCTTCGTCTTCAGTCACGTACAGACGGTTTGACGGGGGTCCTGGCACGAACGGCGTTCATGGATGATCTTGAGGTTGCAAGTCAGCAGGGTATGGCGGGAGCGCTTCTTTTTCTGGACCTAGATCATTTCAAGGTAATCAATGACCGCTATGGCCACGCTGCGGGCGATGAGGCGCTGCGCTGTGCCGGCCGGATCCTCGCTCGCTATCAAACGCAGTCGGACTTTGTAGGACGACTTGGCGGCGAGGAGTTTGGCGTGTTTCAAAGCGGCTTGACGTTCGATGAAATGCTTGGCCGTTGCGAGCAGCTTCGAGAGGAAATCGCGGGGATTATCCTGCATGCGCCATCCGGCCTACGTGTAATGATGTCTGCAAGCATAGGTGCATGTCACTGCCCCATGGGGTTTGATCCATCCGAATGCCTGAAGGCTGCGGATGAAAACCTCTATCAAGCAAAGGCGCTCGGCCGGAACAGGGTCGTCGCGTAAAGCCTCTGCAGGCGACATCTGCTGTAAATGGGGAAGCAAAGCGCAGCTCCTGGCGTTCGCTCATTCCGGCGGCGGTGCGCCTCGTTGACGGTAGGAGAGAAGATCCGGCGCGTCGCCCGGAGCGGGATGCGCTTCCAGATCGGCGATCAGCGATTTCATCTGCGCGATTTCGCGAACCTGGGCTTCGATGATGCCGTCCGCGAGCTTGCGCACCCGTGGATCTCGGATATGGGCGCGTTCGCTGGTCATGATCGCAATCGAATGATGCGGTATCATCGCTTTCATGTAACTGACGTCGTAGACCGTTTCCTGGCTGCGGACAAGCCAGAGCGAACCGGCGAATACAACGACGCTCGTCGCGATGATGGCAGCGTTTGTCGTCTTGTTCTTGTACATCGACCACATGAATAACATCATGATGATCGCCATTACGGCACCCATCAGCAGCGCCATCCATGTTCGTGTCTGGCCATAGGTCATATGATCAAGAGCGTAGGTGTTAAGGTACATCAACCCAAACATCACCACTGTCGAGGTGACGATCATTGCGGCAAAGCGACCGTAAGACATGGTTGCCTCCATTTCGAGAAATAAGGCGAACTCGTGCCGGCAATGATCGTTCCAAATCGAGCAAGTCCTGGCACCGCCTGCGTTAGGACTCCTGATCCATCGATCAGACCACGAGTCGGGCGGCGCGTCCTATCTTCCGTTCGGTATTGTTGTAGTAACCCGACGCCTGGGTGACCGACTTGTGCAGGGACTGCTGCATCGCCTCCGGCAAAGGGACACCGCGGTTCGCCGCCTCGGTCAGATACCCCGCGCGAAGTCCGTGCGCCGAAAACTGTGCCGGGTCCAGCCCGGCCTGCCTGATGCGCGTTTTCAGGATGAGGTTTACAGACTGCGGCGTCATCGCGCGCCGATCGAGGTTGCCCCATTTGTCTATACGCCGAAAGACGGGACCTACTTCGATCTTCGCCTCTGTCAGCCAATGCTTGAGTGCCGTCACAGGCCTGCCGATCAGGACCACTTGCTCGTCGTCATCCGCTGAAGTGGTCTTGGTGCGGCCGAGATGGATCGTCAGGCAGGGGAGGAGAGGGGAGTGCTCGTCAGCCGGATTGGTGCGGACCGGATCCTCGTGCACCAGATCCTCGACGCGCAGTCCTGCCACTTCGGATCGGCGTCTGCCGCCGGATGCGAATGCCATCAGAAGCAGCGCCCGATCGCGCAGATCGACCAGCCGATCGCCCGCGCAGACCGCCAACAGTTTGGCAAGGATATCACCGGTGACTGCCTTCTTGCTTTTTCTCTGACGCGGCCGATTGCTGGCGCGAACCGCTAACCGGAGTGCGCTTCTCAGCGACGGCGCCGAAAACGATCCGGTCAGCCCGCGCCAGCGCGTCAGGATCGACCAACTCGTCAACCGGCGGCGGACGGTCGCCGGCGCATGCGGTCCGGTGCTTCTCAGCAAGCCCTTGAGGCGGAGAGCGAACGCGACGTCCTCGGGCATGCCATGATCGGCGTTGGTTCCCCGCTCGACTGGGTCCCAAAGATGGTGGGCGACGAATTTCAGAAGCAGACTTTCAGGAGCAGGCCAGGGGAGGGGAGTGCCGGCTGCCAGAGAGCACCACGCCTCGAGATATGCAAGGTCGGATGCAAGGGCCCGCATGGTGTTGTCGCCCATGCCTTCGCTGGCGAGGTGCTTGAGCGTCGCGACGTCGTCGTCGGTGAGAAGTTCGGCGAGCTGGTCTCTGCGATCAAACGGCAAGATGGCGTCGAGGGCATCCAGTTCCTCGGCGCGCTTTAGAACGTTATTGCCTGAAACCGATGGCTCAGTGCTCATGTTCGAGTGGCCCCACCACGGTGATCCCCTCACCACGGGCGGCGATGGCCATCTTTCGGTCCCCGGTCGCCAGAGGCAGCCCTTGCGTTCTGGCAAGCGCGACATAGCTCGCATCATATGCGGTCAGCGTGTAACGGGCCGCCAGTTCCAGGACCAGGCCGTCTCCGCCCGATCCGGCATCCTCGAGCGGCAGCCCTCGCAACTGTGTCATCAGCAGGATAGGTTCGCCGGGGCGAAGGCGGCCACGCCGTTCGGCCACCAGAAACAGATTGCGGGTTTCGAACCAGAACAGTGCCGGCACGAGACCGACCGTCGACCGTATCTCCGACATCAGTCGATCGGCGGCGTCGTGTTGTTCGTCGGGCAGAAACCAGGCGGCGGCGATGGAGGCATCGAGAACGAAGGACATCAGTAACGGCGGCCTTCATCGCGCCATTCGCGGATTTCGTCCTGCGTGGTGACGGGCCGGCCGACGCGCTGGGCCTTGATTTCGGCGATCAACGCATCGACATCGTTGTCGCGGCGGATACGGGTAAGCCGGGCTACGGGCGTATTGCCGCGCGAGATAATCACCTCCTCGCCGGCTTCGACTTTCGCCAGCAGATCGGACAGGTGGGTTTTGGCCTCGGCGACCTTGACGGTAACAGTCATGTTGATTGCTCCAGGGTTCGTCTCTCTCGTCGAGCAGACGTCAGTTTGCAGCGTTTTTCGACATTCTACGCAATCATACGGCGGTTTTTGTAAGTTGGTCAAGACCTAACCATATCACTATCGATACATGAATATTATCGATGGTTAGAGCGCCCAACCGCCAATCATAGCATGTGAGGAACTCTAATATTCAGCTAGAGTTCATGTAGGAAATCATTTACCATGATTTCAATGACTTATGATTTTTCAAAAATCAGCATGAACGTCCTGATGCGGCCGGCCTTCGAGGCTGGTGTCGCGCTCACGCGTCTCGACGAGCGCATCGCCCGTTCACCCGTCGGCGCGGGTTTTCTCGAGCGTCAAAATTTCGCCGATGCCTGTGCGTCGCTGTGGATCGATGGCGAACTCGTGCATCTCGAGGACCTCGTCCTGCATGACGCCACCCGTGACATCCGCACCCCCACCCACGAACTCACCATCGCCCGCGACGTGCTGCGCACCCGCCGGCGCATCGCAGCTCAGCTTCCGGCCTGGCCCTTGTCTGCAGAGGGTATCCGAACTTTGCGACAAACGTCCGACATAAGTCTGGTCGGAGCTGAGGCGGTAGAGCCGGCCGGTTTAGTCCGGTCCGCGATCGAGGCAAAGAATCCGGAAGGGGAGGGGGAAGATGTCGACGACGTCGAGAACCTTCCAGGTGTTGACTACGCCGCCATCGACGCGGTTCTGGCCCGATCGGAGGCGGCGATCGAGAACGCAACCCGGCCCGACCGTGGCGGCGCGGCGGAAAAGGATCCGCTCGTCTATCACCTCGATTGGGACGAAGATTCCAGGCTCGAGGAATGGCGCGGCGTGTTGCGCCAGGCAAACGACCTGCCAGCGGCGCTGCAGGCAATCATCGCCCTCGATGCCTGGAACGAGCTGTCCGTGCTTCAGCACGCCCCTTGGCTCGGCCGCCTGTTTTGCGCTTCCATCCTGCGCCACGCCGGTATCACCACCGGCGCTCATCTCGCGGCCATCAACCTTGGCCTGAAAACCATTCCCGTCGATCGACGTCGTCATCGAAATCGGGAGACCCGGCTGCTCGCCATCGCCCACGGACTGATCGCGGCCGCCGAGATCGGGCTCAAGGAGCACGACCGGCTGGTGCTGGCGAAGACAATGATGGACCGAAAGCTGGACGGGCGCCGGACGTCTTCAAAACTGCCGGAACTGGTCGAGCTGGTGATGGCGAAGCCATTGGTGTCGGCCGGGATGGTGGCGAAAACGCTGGACGTGACGCCGCAGGCGGCGCGGCGGATCGTTTTGGAGCTGGGCCTGCGCGAGATGACGGGGAGGGGGAGGTTTCGAGCATGGGGGGTAATGTAGGTTGTGCGCCCACACAAGCCTACCTTTAGCGCAGGGATTCGGGACGTCCCAAGTCGGCGGGCCTTGTGTACAACTTTAAACTTCATCTTGCTGCACCCCGATCAACCGTTACAAAGGTACGAATAACGTATTTCTTACTACGGGTGCGTCGATTGAAAATTATATCCGTATTCAACGCCTGGGCATTGGCACTTGCCGGTAAGCCAAAAGAGACGCCCACAAAATACGTGGATCTTGCTCCAACTGACGAAGCTGATGAGCACGGTATTTACTCTGACGCTCTGATGGTAGCCACCAGCAATAGGAATGTCTCCAATATTGCCCTGACGGGACCTTATGGATCAGGAAAAAGCAGTATCATTAAGACCTTCCGTCGAAAGTACGGGAGGCCTGTTCTCCAAATATCACTTGCAGCCTTTCTCCCTGAAGCCGACAGTTCCGTAACAACCAACGAGACCCACGCCGGCGCTCCCAGAAAGGGCAACGTCAGCAAACAGGAAATCGAGCGGAGCATCCTCCAGCAGATGCTCTACGGCGCGGATGCCAACAGCCTTCCGCTTTCACGCTTCAAACGTATCCAAACGCCCAAATGGTGGTCAAAGTTTACCTCACTGTTCATCATGGCTGGACTATTTTCCTGCTGGCACATTTTCAGGAAAAGCGATGACGTGTTGAGCGGTGCTTTTTTCAAGCCCCTAGACGTCACGAACTGGCTGAATATCGCAACCACTGCAGCTGGATTTGTTTTCATATGGCTCGCATTCCATCAGATATACATCAAAAGTCTCGGGCTATCCCTAAAAAGCATTTCTCTTAAAGATATTGAGATAACGCCGGAAAACGCAAAAGAAGAGTCTATTCTCAACCGACACCTGGACGAGATCATATATTTCTTTCAGGCAACGAAATATGATTTGGTTATTATTGAGGATCTGGATCGCTTTAATAACCCTGAGATTTTTGTAACGCTTCGCGAAATAAATAGCCTGGTAAATGCCAACGCAGGGGTCAAAAGGCCGATACGCTTCCTCTACGCCCTTCGCGACAACATGTTCGTAAACACGGATCGAACCAAATTTTTCGAGTTTATTGTTCCTGTCATACCGATCATCAACAGCTCTAATTCGATCGACAAGGTGATCGAGCAAGGTCAACGCCTATCGTTGGACGAAAGATTGGACAGGCAGTTCCTGCGTGAGGTGTCTCGTTATCTAAGCGATCTGAGGTTGATTCATAACATCTTCAACGAATACACTGTTTACGTCGCAAACTTGGAGACCGACGGCGAGAACATTCTCGATGCCAATAAGCTCCTCGCTATTTTGATCTACAAGAACGTGCTCCCAAGCGATTTCGAGGATTTGCACCGCGAAAAAGGAAAGCTTGCAGAAATTCTCAGTCGGCATGATGCATATGTCATAGATGCCGAAGCGCAGTACAAAGCCCAAATTTCGCGACTTGAGTATCAAATCAGCGACGCTGAAAAACTTGTACCGGGCGATCTCGAAGAACTTCGCAAGATTTATGCAATGGCTCTGATCGCGAAACTTCCGCAAGGTTTCATGTCAATCGTGGGAAGCAGTGGTGAAATTATCCCGTTTTCTGATCTTACCGGGCATCAAGCCTTCGAGGCGATCATCGAGCAGGACCAAGTCACTGCGCTCCAAGTATATTATAATAACCGCCAAAATTTTAGCATCAAAGGATTTCAGAAAACCGTAAGTGAAGTCGCGACTTATCAAGATCGAAAGGCGCTAATTGAGCACAGATCCGCCGAAAATAAACATGCTACAGCGAAAGCTACTCAAGAACTCAGGTCGAAGATTTCCTTTCTACGCACCGCAAAATTTAACGAGTTAATCCGCACAAATGCAGGAAACATCGAAGAGCTATTCGACGCGTTCGGAGAGAACAGCGACCTTATTCGGTTTCTGGTAATTGAGGGATTCCTAGACGATACCTACTATCAATATACTTCGTTATTTCACCGCGGCCGGCTTTCGCCTTCCGATAACAAGTTTCTCATTCAAATCCGTAGCTTTAAAAATCCGGAACCCGATTTCCAAATCGATAACCCTACGGAAGTCATCGCTGCGATGCGTGAAGATGATTTCAGACAAAAATTCGTCCTTAATAAAACGTTGGTCGATTGCATGTTTGGCAATCGAGACCACTACCGAGGCCAAATCACCAAATTAATTGACTTTATCTCGGCGAATTATGCGGAATGTTCTACCTTCTTTTCTGCCTACTACCAGACGGGCAAATGCAATGCTGAACTCCTTATCGCTCTCGCCCATAGGTGGCCGGGGTTCGTTGCAGCTGCAATTGCGGCTCCGGACAATATCATTCATGTCGCACGGATGATCGCGCATCTACCTGAGATGGTGCTTGAGACATTACCTAGCAAGGCTGCAGGATTATCCGATTTCTTAGCGGCGAACCTTGAGCGGATTTTGGCTCTTCAGATCGATTTTGAGCCTAGCCGATTGGCTATTTTTCAATTTGAGATGGTAGATCTTAAAAGCATAGGGCCGTATCCAGCGGCTGCCCGACTTTTGAGCGACCACGGCCTTTACAAGATCACCGTCGAGAACTTGGATTTCATATTTCGCGACGTGCTGGGCTCCAGCGCTGCAGGCGATCTGAAGAACAAGCACTATTCGACCGTTTTGCGAACGGCTTACGCGCCGTTGGTCGACAAGGTTCATAATGATTTTGAGTGCTACCTCAAAGACGTTCTCCTCCAAGCTAGCAACATTGAGGAGGATGTTTCAGCGATCGTCGACGTAATCAACAACGATGAGATCGAAACGGAAAATCTGGAACAATTCCTCGAGCAGCAACGAGCGAAGCTGCCTAACCTCGAGCAAGTTCCGGCTCGACTTCGATCGTCGGTGTTTCGATCGCACAAGATCGAAGCATCATGGGAAAATTGTTTGAGATACCTATCGAGTGACGAGTTCGACGCGCAAACACTCACAGCCTTTCTTCAAAATCCCGAAGTTCTGTCTACACTTTCGCAGGTCACGATTGGCGAGCTGAAGGAAGCTCTTCCTCTGCGTCAGTTCCTATTCAATAACAGCGATTTCGACGTCGACTCCTACCACAGCTATCTTCGTGCTTTACCTAGGAAATTCAATCAGTTCCCTGAGGGCGTTGGCGTAGACAAATTACGTATACTCGTCGAAGAGAACGCCATCATCTTCTCTGAAACGGCATTTTCCTTTTTGGCAGGCAACGATGAACTGCGAGTTTTGTTTGTGGTAGAGAACTTCGACGACTATCTCGCTAGGGAAGACAAGTTCTCGGTGGACGACGACTTTCGCGAAAAGCTTCTCACCTCAAACATCAGCGATGAGCGGAAGCTCAAAGTCATTGATAAGATGGACCTGACGGCGCTGGTGAGCTCACCACATCGTGCTTCGATCGTTGGCCGGATATTCCATCGCTCCAACGCCGACGTGAGTCACCTTTCGCCAGACGCAGCTTACGCGTTGGTCGTAAACGCCGAACCCGTCGCCGTCCAAATCGCATTGTTCAACAGATGCCAAAAGCTGATGTCCGACGAGCAGATCAAGGCGGCAATTCAACAGCTACCAAAACCATTTCCTGAAATCGAACCAGGGTGGCGGCAGCCGACGATACCCAACACTCCAGAATACCAGGAGTTTGTGCGCTGGTTGCAGTCGCGGTCAGTCATTTCCTCTTCGAAGTTGACCTTCTTTGGGGACGAAATTCGCATCTTCAACTTTAGGAAGTAGTAGCGATGACTGCTAAGGCTAGGAATCTCACCGGTGTCTGCCCACTTTCCCTAGGCGTCAGCCTCCCACCTGATTGTTGTCATCAAATCCATCGCCGCTTGCCATTATCAAATTAAGTGCCGCGCTATCTTATTGAAATTATTGTATGCGGAGTCTTGCGATTCAATGCAAAACGACACCGACCCACGAGCTGACCATTGCACGCGATGTTTTGAAAACCCGCCGATGCATAACCGCTCAGCCGCCTGACTGGACGCTCTCGCCTGAAGGACTCCGCAGCCTACGCGGGCAGGCGTGGCCTGCACCATCATCTGGCGGCGATGGCAGCGTCGTGGGCGAGGCCAGCCGTCTCCCTTGTTCAACCGTAACCGCCCGATTGGCACCGCCTGCCGCCTAAC
>NZ_JWJH01000044.1 GCF_000949865.1 Rhizobium nepotum 39/7
AAGTGGGAGCCTAAGCAGACTTTCGCCATGGACCTCGGCGCCCAAAGCCTGTCCTTCGCAAACACCACCAAATGAGGTTGCGCCAATGAGTGAACCCGTTCTCTCCATTCGAGACTTGAGCATTTCCTTTTTGAAACTGACTCCAGTCAAGTCCGTCTCTTTGGATGTCAAGGAAGGCGAAATTCTTGGGATCGTGGGAGAGAGCGGTTCGGGAAAATCGCTCTCCTGCCTCGCCATAGCCGGCCTCCTGCCGGCTATGGCTCATGCTTCCGGTACGGTGACGATCGGCGGCCACGCATTTGAAGCCTCCGATCTGCCAGGGGCACTTGCGTCGAAAATGCTTCCACCGATCGGTATGATTTTCCAGGAGCCGGTCTCCTGTCTTAATCCGGTGCGAACTGTTGGCGAACAAATCGCCGAGGCCGCAAGAAGTGCCGGACACTCTGCGGAAGAAGCTCGCAAGATAGCACTGCAGCTCCTGAAGGACGTCGCGATCGACGAGCCTGAAAAGCGTTATCACTACTACCCCTCGCAATTTTCCGGAGGCATGTGCCAGCGCGTCATGATCGCAACGGCCCTTGCTCTTGAACCGCACCTGGTCATTGCAGATGAGCCGACGACGGCCCTGGACGTTACTGTTCAGGCCCAGGTCGTTTCGCTTCTCGTTTCGTTGGTCCGTAAACGCGGCATCGCCATGATCTTTATCAGCCATGATCTCGATCTAATCGCCGAGGTCTGTGATCGCATCGTCGTCATGTACGGCGGCGAAATCATGGAAATCGATACGACTGAGAATATCTACGAGCGGCCGAGCCATCCCTACACACGCCTCCTGCTGGACGCGATGCCAGGACACGGCGAACCGCTGACCAGGTTGGTGGAAATGCCTCAGAACTGGCGGCTCGAAGCCGTAGCATCAACAAACGAAACGGAGCTCTCGCCATGAGTCTGGAAACATTGGGCAGGACGACCGTTCTCGAAGCCCGCGATCTCGATTTCACTTACAAATCCGGCTTTTCACTTTTGCCGAATAGCCGCAAGGGTCACCATGCCGTCCGCGGCGTCTCCCTCACCCTCGGCCAGGGCGAAACGCTCGGTCTGGTCGGTGAGTCTGGATGCGGTAAATCGACCCTTTCCGCACTTCTTTGCGGTGACCGCAATCCCGATAGCGGATCGCTGGAGCTGTTCGGCGAGCCATTCAAAACGTATCTCCGGCCAAACCGTCGGCGCCTGGCACGTGTCCTTCAAGTCGTCGCCCAGGATACGCTTGGCGCTTTCGACCCGCGCCATACGATCGGTCACCAGATCGAGGAAGTGCTCGCCATTCATTCGATCGGACGCAAGACAGATCGGCGTGATATGGCCAGGGATGCGCTCGATGCAGTCGCACTTCCAAGCGCGATGCTGGACCGCTATCCCCATCAGATGTCGGGCGGCCAGCGGCAACGCGCCGCCATCGCCAGGGCGCTCGTTGCCGAACCGAAGATCCTGCTCTGCGACGAACCTGTCTCGGCGCTGGACGTGTCGGTCCAGGCACAGGTTCTCAATCTCCTGCTCGATCTTCAGGAGAAGCGCGGTCTCTCCATCCTGTTCATCAGCCATGATGTGCGCGTGGTGCGGCATGTGTCGCATCGCGTCGTCGTGATGCAGGCCGGTCGCGTGGTGGAGACAGGACCGACCGCAAAAGTCTTTGCCGGGCCCTCCGATCCCTACACGGTGAAACTGCTCGCGGCCGTCCCGAAAGGCAGGCGCCGGGCAAATTCGGCGGATTTCGCATCCAACCGCCAGATACCTACGGAGGCTGCATCATGCTGAACACAATGACCAGCGCAGTCCTGCGCGCAATCTTAACGGTCTGGCTCGTCATCACCTTCACCTTCGTCATGCTTCGCATCAGCGGCGATCCGATGACTTCGCTTCTTGGTGTCGAGACCCCACCCCAGGTCATCGAGATGCTGCGCCAGCAATGGGGCCTGGATCGTCCTGTCACCGAACAGTATTTCGCTTATATCGGGCGCATGCTGACCGGGGATTTCGGAGTGTCGCTACGTAGCGGCCAAGACGCGCTCGGTACAGTCCTCGGAAAGCTTCCGGCCACTTTGCAGCTCATGGCGGCAGCACTTGTACTTGCTCTCGTCGTCGGTGTTCCACTCGGCATCGTGGCCGCACGTTACCGTGGCGGTATCGTCGACCGGACCGTGATTGGCCTTGCTGTGCTGACCCATTCCGTCCCGACTTTTCTGACCGGAATTCTCCTCATCCAGCTCTTCGCCGTGAAATTGCGGATCCTGCCGTCCGGCGGAGGATCGACGCTCGCTCACCTGGTGATGCCCACATTGGTAATCGGTCTTTACAACGCGGGAGTCATCGCGAGGTTCGTTCGCTCCAGCGCCCTCGAGGTCATGGGCCAACGCTATATCCTCGCGGCGCGCGCGCGTCGTGTCTCGGAGTGGGGACTTATCGTCAGGCATGTGATGCCGAACGCGGCCCTCCCACTTCTGACACTGCTCGGATTTCTGCTTGGTGGAATGATCGGTGGATCGGCGGTCGTTGAAGCCGTCTACGCATGGCCCGGCGTCGGCCTCCTCCTCATCAGTTCCGTGGCGTCCCGCGATGTCGCGGTCGTGCAGGCTATCGTCATTCTCATCACGATCGCCATGGTCAGTGCAAATCTGCTCGTCGATTTCCTCCAGACGCTGGCTGACCCGCGCCTGCGCTACTCGAACCGGTCTTGAAGGAGGCATCCATGACAGATCTTACGCCCGCTACACCGAAGAGCTCCGACCTCGTCTCGAAGCTGCCGCGCATCAACCCTCTGCTGGCCATGTGCCTTTTCGTGATGGTTGCAGCTATTTGCCTGGCCGTCTTCGCCGACAAACTGGCACCATACGGATTTGCTCAGGTTGACCTGAAGGCGCGTAAGATGCCGCCGCTTCACGTCGGGACCGGCGCCGTGCACTGGTTCGGCACGGATGAGATGGGGCGCGATATCCTCAGCCGCATCTTCTATGCACTACGCATGAGCATCATGATATCGCTCGGTGCGGCGATCATCAGCATGACCATCGGCACCACGCTGGGCCTTATTGCCGCCTTTCGCCGTGGTCTCGCCGATGCCATTATCCGGGTAGCTGTCGATTTCCAGGCATCCATGCCGTTTATCATCATCGCACTAACGGTATTGGCCTTCCTCGGAAACAGCCTGACGCTCTTCATCTGCCTGCTTGGCTTGTTCGGGTGGGAGCGTTTCGCGCGACTGACGCGGACCATGGCCGGTCTTGAACTGGAAAAACCGTATATCGCTGCCTTGCATCGCAATGGCGCCGGCAGCTTCCGTATCGCGGTGAAGCACGTTCTTCCCAACATTCTTGCCATCGTGCTCGTCACGTTCACGGTCGTGATGCCCGAGGTTCTGATTCTGGAATCTTCATTGAGCTTCCTTGGGCTCGGTGTGCAGCCACCGATGGTCAGCCTTGGATCGCTGGTCGGTGCAGGCCGCGACTACATCATGACGGAATGGTGGATTTCGATCGTTCCCGGAGTCGTCATTTTCGTACTTGGACTGACCATCAGCCTTATCGGCGATCAGTTGCGCGACATCTTCGACCCCACGCTGAAATGACCGGAACGGTTTAATTTCGTCTGACGCCCCACTCCGGCCAGATAGTCCACAACCGGCGTCCGGACGGCGTACTTAGCCAGTGACAGGATTTATACCATGTCGATTTTACGATCAGAGACCGGGACAGTTCATATCTGCGGACACCGCGGTCACCTTGTCGCTTCGCCTGAAAACACGTTTGCGTCCTTCCGCATGGCAAAGGAGCTCGGTGCAACCATTTGCGAGACCGATCTGGTCCTGTCGGCCGACCGTGAGTTGATCCTTTTCCATGATGCCACGGTCGACCGCACATCGAACGGCAAAGGCTTGGTGTCAAAGATGACGCTGGCCGAACTCAAGGCGCTCGATGTCAGCAGTTGGTTTTCTCCGGAGTTTGAAGGCGAGCGCGTACCGACATTGCGCGAGGCCATCGTGTTTGCCCGGGAGAACGGGATGCTGCTGCAACTTGAGCTGAAGGTTCAGGGACTGGACGACCTGCTCTTTCCGAAGACGGCTGCGTTGCTCGATGAGCTGGATGCCCACGACGTCGTGTGGTTTTCGTCGCTCGACTTCAGGCAACTTCGGGACATCAAGAGACAGATCCCGAAGGTCCCGACCGTCGGTCTCAGCCACACCAGCTTCATCGATCCGGTCGCGCTTGCGAAAGAGGCGCATCTCGATGCGCTTCAGTTCGATTGGCACCGGTTCTCGCCAGAGGAGGCAATCCTGCTCCACAGGAATGGCATCGCAGCCACTGTCGTCGTCATCGCAACCCAAAAGGAGATCGAGCGTCGAGCCTCCTATGGCGACGATATCGAACGCCGTGTGGCCGGTTGGATATCAGATGGACATATCGACCAATTGCTGGGCGACGACGTTGCCTGGGTCGAACGCGTCGTGCGCAGCGCAAGCTGACATCCGCCTGGAGATGGGCAGTTTTTGTATGCCGACAGAAATTACCTGCGTGATCTCCCAACGCGCAGTTCGGTTGAACGAAAGGAAAGAAAATGAATCCGCTTAGAATGACGCCGCAGACTCTGCGTCTTGGTGGTCACCGAGGCCATAGCGCCGGCGCTCCGGAGAATACGCTCACAGCCTTTAGAAAGGCATCCGAATTCGGGGGCCCCAAGGTCACCTGCGAGACCGACCTCTCGATCACGCGCGATGGCGAACTGGTCCTCATTCACGACAAGACGGTCGACCGGACCACCAACGGTCGCGGTCTCGTCCAGAACATGACCTATTCGGAGATTTCCAGGCTCGACGCCGGAAGCTGGTTCGGCGAACAATTTGCCGGAGAACGGATCCCGCTGCTGAAAGATGCCCTTCAGCTCGCCCGTGAACTCGACATGATCTATCAGGTCGAGCTCAAGATCTACGACCAGAATGACATCTTCTTCCCGAAGCTGAGAGCGCTCGTCGACCAACTGGGTTGTGCCGACCTTATTCAGTTCTCCTCGTTCGATTATGTCCAGCTGAAGGCCGTGAAAGCAGCGATACCGGAAGTGCCGACCGTTGGTCTCATGCACTCCCGCCTGATCGACCCCGCCGCTATTGCCCGCCAGGCCAATCTCGATGCGATGAACATTGAGATCTACCACTTCGCCAGCGGCGAGGCGCGCCAGCTTCGGGACGAGGGCTTCGCGGCATTCTGCTACTTGCCAGCCGGACATCACGAAAAGCTGATGCAGTACGGCGTCAATGTCGAAGCTCAGGTCGTTCAGGGGATTCGCGATGGTCAGCTCGACCAGCTACTCGGAGACGACGTCGCACAGGTTGCAAGGCTGAAAGAAGAAGCAAATGGCTGATCAGAATAATCCGAAGTCTGCGGGCCAAGATACCGCGGCCATTGTCGAGAAGATCGCGCGCAAAGCCGGCGAGCGCGCCCTTGCTCACTTTCGTTCCCTGTCGAGCCTTCCGGTAGAGACAAAGGGACACCTTGATCTCGTTACCGAGGCTGACAAGGACGTTGAGGAATTTCTGATTGCCAGCTTGCGAAAGGCATTCCCGGATGACGGCATCATGGGTGAGGAGAGTGGCGAGATCGCTGGTACCTCCGGTCGCGTCTGGGTCATCGATCCGATCGACGGAACATTCAACTTCGTCCGCGGCGGCCAGAACTGGGCAATCTCGGTCGGCCTTTACGAGAACCGTCGTCCATCATTTGGGGTGATTTATGCGCCTGTTCGAGATCTGACTCTGGTCGGCGGGAAGACTGTTCCGACTCAACTCAACGGTCAACCGATCAAGCCGCTGCCTGCGCTTGATATGTCGCGCGCCTCGACCGGTTTTAGCTATCACCCCTCGGCATCGACGGCTGACCGGCTGGAGGTCATTCGCTTTATTTCGGATGACCTGAATATCAGCTTCCGGTTCTGCGGGGCGGCGACGCTGTCGATGATCGAAGTGGCGATGGGCGAGACCGACGGCTACGTGTCGCTCGGGGATTCGACCTGGGATGTGATGGCAGCACTGCCGATACTCAGCAATCTGGGTATCTCCAATACGATCGACTGGGACAGCATCGATCTCTCTTCGAAGCTCCGCTTTGCGTGTGGAAGCGAGGAATTCCTCAGCAAGGTGCGCCCGCTGATCGAAAAGGTCTCTGCGGCTGCATAGTCGCGGCCCTGGCGGTTTGATTGGACACCTCTTCGCAATCCGGGCGCCGCGTCATTGCTGGTCGCGGCGCCCCTCAAAAGCCGAGCGCGGTCCCTTGTTTCAGGGCGATGCTGCTTCGGAAAGGAACATTCAGTTCGTAGAGCGTGCCCCTCACCGAGGATGGCCGCCATCGCTTTCTCAATTTGAGGGTGGATCACGCCATGCCCGGTGAACCTGCAGGACAAACAGCTTTAACGCGGTTGACCCTGGTAGCAGACAAGCTCTGGAACAGAGAGAGCAGGCCCCAGTACGCGGCGATCTGCTACCGGCGAACCGGCGAAAGTTCATGCCCAATTGAGATTCTTCTCATCACCAGCCGCGGGACCGGTCGATGGGTCATACCCAAAGGTTGGCCAATGGGGAAAAAGAAGCCGCACGAGGTCGCAAGCCAGGAGGCCTGGGAAGAGGCAGGTGTCCGGGGGCGCGTCCGAAAAAAGGCTTGGGGTCACTTCACCTATGTCAAGAGGCTCGATGACGGTGAGCTCATCCCGGCAACGGTGCAGGTTCATCTTCTCGATGTCCAGACAATGGAAGATGACTTTCCGGAGCGCCATCAGCGCGATCTTCAATGGTTCAGCCCGAGCACGGCGGCATCTGCGGTCGGAGAGCCGGAACTGCGCGGCCTCTTCGCGAGGCTGGAACAACGAGAAAAGCAACGGACCGCAGGCGGCGCCTCCAAGGCGGGCTGAAACATGAGGAGCGGAAATCACTATGAGCAATATCATTGCAACCGGCTTCAATACGGCATCGGCAGACGGCGAGCTTGGCAGCCTCGAGAGAGATCTGCGCCGGCTTCAGTCAATCGGCGTCGACACGGTCGAACTGGCCCTCTCCAGCCTCGATCTGATCGCGGGCGGCCGTATCATCAAAGAGCGAGCCAATCGGCTCAGGACCCTGCTTCAGACATTCTCCTTTCGCTATACCGTCCACGGCCTAGTGTCCTCGAACTTCATGGACCCCGCCACGCACCGGTATCAGGTCGATGCTGCAAAGGCATTGGTCGAGATATGCGACAGCATTAACGCGCGCGTCCTCGTCCAGCACGCGGGGTTTCTTCGCGCCGACCAGGTTGCTGAACGCGCCAGCGCTGACGAGCGCCAACGCGAAGCCCTGTCCGAATTGGGCGAGCACGCCAAAGGATACGGTGTTCGCATCGCTTTCGAGAATATTTTTACCACAGAGCCGGGCCAGTATCGTCAAACTCCGGCCGAGGTTGCGGCGACGGTAAAGGCCGTCAACCACCCGAATGTCGTAGCCCTGATCGACTTCAGTCACGCCTATCTCGAATCAACCTATCGGGGCCTTGATTTTCGCGATCAGCTCCGCGCCATGGCCCCGGTCGCTGGTCATCTGCATGTCCACGATTCCTTTGGCCGACCGTTTGAATTCTACAAGGGACATTTCCCCCAGGAATACACGGCACTGGGTATCGGCGACTTACACATGCCTCTCGGGTGGGGCGATATCCCTTTCGACGAAATCTTTGCCGAACTCGACTTCCTTCCGGAAACCATCCTGATGATGGAGATCAACTCTCGCTATCGCAGCGAACAACCGGACTGCCTTCAGCGCGCCCATGAGCTGATCGACTTAAATCGAGGTCGATGAAGATGGCCGAGGGCTTCGACATGGATACTGATCTCCTAAGACGAACAGCAGATCTGCGTGCTCTGGCAGATATTCGGCTTGTGACGCTGGACGACGGACCAGGGCGCGGCCAGCGACTGTTGATCGGCCGAAATGCAAATGGCGTCGCATTCGAAATCGCGGTCGATCGAGGCTTCGATGTTTCGGGCCTGTCGTTCAGAGGCACCAATGTCGGATGGCATTCTCCGACTCAAATGGTGTTTCCGACCCACGATCCCGACTCCGAGGAAGGATTGGGCTTTTTCCGCAATTTCGATGGCTTCATGGTCACATGCGGCCTGGATCAGTACAGCAGGCCTTATGACGCCGACGTTGGGCACTACAACTATCCCAACCTGAGAACCCGGAGGATGCCCCAGCATGGCAGGATCTCGACTGAGAAAGCGCGACTGCATCGATATGTTGTAGAACCAGGAACCTTGAGAATCGTATGCGAGGGGATCGTACGCCAGGCAAGCGTCTTTGGCGAGGTTTTGGAACTGCATCGCAAGATCACCCTCCCCGTTTTCGAAACCGCTCTGATCATTGAAGACACAATTACGAACCGCAGCTTCCGACCTTCGGACCATGCAATCCTCTATCATCTGAACTTCGGCTATCCCTTTCTGGATGACGGCTTGACGATCGCCGGACTTCCGGAGGGGATCCTCGCTGAGATCAATTCCACGCCGCCCGTTCCACAGGATGGCTTTGGCGAGAAAGTCGACCACGTCGATTTCCGTGTAACGCCACACGAGGCACCGATCAGACTTCACAACCCGACGTGTGGGTTTGCCGTCTCTTTGAAATATGACCAGACCGCCCTTCCTAAGTTCGCGGCATGGCGGGCATATCAGTCGGGAGTCTTTGCGCTTGGCATCGAGCCGCGCTCGGATCTTCGGCCGGCTGAAGGAGGAAAACTCGGCCCTGGTGAGAGCCGTAGCTATTCTTTGCTATTGAGCTTCACCCAAGAATGACGGCGGGATCGAAGCACATAGCCCCGCGCGAGGGGCCTCGCGAAATGGCAAGAGCTCCCTGGCGACCGATGTCTGCTGGTGCAGATCAAGAGACAAGCAAGCTTGAGCTCTTCCCTGTCGCTCCCACCAAGGCCAGCGCCTTTCGCCAAAACAAGACACTTATCCTGCCCGCGTGGCAAAGTCGGCAGGATAACGGTGGGCAGCGATCCTCCCTTGCTGTCCACCGGCCTTTTCAAGCTGCTGGATCGACGAAATACGTGAGGATCCTCATCGCGCGACGCGCGTCGGCCAAACCCGTGTCCATACCATCACCTTCAGCGGTCAACGTTCAGTCGTACGGTGTGCCCGGCCGATCGAGAAAGGAATAGCCGTTGGAATCGACCATCGTCATGATCAATCTGCTTGGCGCCGTGGCATTGCTCTTGTTCGGCCTTTCTCAGGTGAAGGACGGCGCGACCCGCGCATTGGGAGCCAGATTGCGATCTGGTCTCGCAACGGGAACGCGCAGCAGTCCCCGTTCATTCCTCTCCGGCTTCGTCGCCACCGTCGCCCTTCAAAGCTCCACAGCAACAGCACTGATGGTCTCGGCCTTTGTGGAACGGGAGCTGATCAAGCCAAGGATGGCGCAGGTAGTTCTGCTCGGCGCCAACGTTGGAACGGCTGTCACGGCTTGGATTGTGGCAACCGGCATAGAATGGATTTCACCCGTTCTCCTTTTTCTTGGCATCATACTTCATC
Source organism: Rhizobium nepotum 39/7 (assembly GCF_000949865.1). Taxonomy (GTDB): domain Bacteria; phylum Pseudomonadota; class Alphaproteobacteria; order Rhizobiales; family Rhizobiaceae; genus Agrobacterium; species Agrobacterium nepotum. Next base: position 9,601 of record NZ_JWJH01000044.1, read on the forward strand.
GAAGTGGCTCGACATCTCGCCAAGGCGCAGGAGCGGCGCTGATCGGCATAGCCCTTATGTTGCTCTCTCTCCATCTGCTGAGCACCGCGACCGAGCCTTTGCGGCATTCTCCGGCGCTTGCAGCCTTTATCGGTTTGCTCGACAACGCCTGGCCGGTGGCTATGATTTTCGCAGCCGTCATTGCCTTCGTGTCATCGTCAAGCCTCGCCGCCGTCATCCTCATTCTGTCACTGACGTCGGCAGGCATGCCGTCGGGTGGCCTCATCGTCGCACTGGTCCTTGGTGCAAATCTCGGAGGAGCCATTCCGCCCGTGATTGCATCGCTGTCAGGCTCAAGCGCCGCGAGGCGTGTGACCCTCGGCAACCTGATCGTCCGGGCGATTGGTTGTTTGTTGACCTTGCCCATCGCCCAGTCCTTGGCTGAATGGCTCGCCTTGATACCGCTCCCGCCATCGAAACTTCCCGTCGATGCGCATCTTGCCTTTAACCTTGCGCTTGCGGCGCTCGCCTGGCCATGCTCAAGGCTTATCGCTCGCTGGATGGCAGTTCTCATCCCGGATCAAACCCGGGCGGAAAACACACCCAACTACCTCGACACGGACGAACTTTCGACGCCGGTCGTCGCTCTGGCCAGTGCGGCGAGAGAGGTGCTCGGCGTCGGCGATATTATCGAGAAGATGCTCCTGAAGGTTTCCGATGCCTTCGACCGGAACACCACCGCGAGACTGACGGACATTCCCTCTCTCGAGCGTCAGGTCGATCGGTTGCAGCAGGAGATCAAAGTCTATCTATCAAAGCTGGGACGGAACGGGCTGTCGGAGGAAGAGGGGCGCAGATCCATTGTCATCATCGACTACGCCATCAATCTCGAACATATCGGCGACATCATCGAAAAAGGCCTGGTGCCCGAAGTCACGAAAAAGGTCGCGCAGGGCCTGAAGTTCTCAGACGATGGTTTCGAGGAACTCCAGCAGCTTTTCCAGTTGACGATCGACAACCTCAGGATCGCGCAAACGATCTTGATTACTCGCGACATAAAACTCGCCACGCAGCTGATGGAAAGGAAGATCGACGTTCGCCGCATGGAGAAACGCTCTTCGGAGCGTCATCTGGAACGCTTGCGCGACGGGCGCGCCGACAGCCTGCAAACGAGTTCACTTCATCTCGACATCCTTCGCGATCTCAAAAGGATCAATGCTCACATTACCTCGGTGGCGCATCCAATCATGGACGAAGAGGGCCTGCTTGGAGAAAGCCGGCTTCTCACCAGCAATTCTGCGCCTGACGCATAGGAACATTCGACGACCCAATTCGATGGGTCGGACGCTCGATTATGGAGAAACTGGTGCTCAGTACCAATTCAGGACAAAGCCATACGACGATATTGGCGAAGACGATACAGGGGATGGAAACGATCGAGGTTACAGGGCCCCGGTACCGTGCCCGAATAGCTTTGCAAGGCGCCACGCTTCTCGACTGGTGGCCAAGAAGCGTCGATGGTCTGGAAGACGAAAGCCTCGTTGACGGCTATCGTGACCTGCACGAGCTGAAGTCGCAGAACGGCGTCCGCAATGGAATCCTCGCTCCGTTTACCAATCGCCTCACAGGAGGTCGATTCGATTACGACGGCCGTGTCCACGAGCTTTCGCCGATCGCCGAAGGCGAAGATGAGGTTTATCACGGATTTGCACGTGTCAGGCTTTTTGCGCTTGGTCAGGTCGATTCTGACGGAGACAATCTCCGGATCGAGCTCATCCATAAAACGGCAGATGTCGGCGCCACCGGCTACCCGTACGATCTTAGAATCTCCGTTGTATATATGTTTTCTGCACATGAGGTCGAGCTTCAGATCGCCACCACGAACCTCGGCAAACAGCGAGCTCCCTATGCTGCTGGATGGCACCCCTATTTCAGATTGCCCGGAACCACCGCGATCGATGATCTGATTTTGCAGGTTCCATCGCGGTCTGTTGTCGAAACCGTTGATCTCATCCCCAAGGTCGCGTCGAACGGCGAGGTGAAGCTTCGAGACGTCGATACCTTCAACGAGCCGGAGAGGATTGGGGATCGGGTTCTCGATTGCTGCTTTACGAACCTCGTGAATGAGAGAGGCACTCTACGCACGATCCTTATTGATCCGGGCTCTGGAGCGAAATTGTCGGTATGGCAAGAACGCGGGCACATGCACGTTTTCACGGGTGACACCCTTGCGAGGGATCGACGCAGGTCCATCGCGCTCGAACCCGTTGAAGATTTGACAAACGCCTTCAATCTGCCGGGTCGCATCGAACACTTACTTCTCGATCCGGGGATAACTCGAACCTTCCGGTGCGGATTCACGTACGAGGAAGGCGAGAGATCATGACAACAATCTCATCGGCGAGGCTCTTTCGATGCTCTTTTTTGGACGAGAGGACCTTGATCGACAGCTGTCCTGGGGAAAGTCGACCATCCTCGACTGAAGCAACTTACAGAAATCGAAGACCAACGTACCTCAAGCGCCAGACAGTAGACTGAGAGTTTTGAATGAAAAACAGTGTACAACTTATCACCTACGTCGACCGGTTAAGCGGAGGTGGTTTCCCGGAGTTGAGAGCTTTGCTCGACGGGAGGCTACAAGGCCTGTTCGGCGGCGTCCATGCCTTGCCTTTCTTCAACCCGATAGACGGCGCTGATGCCGGGTTCGATCCCACCGATCACACGATTGTCGATCCTCGCCTCGGTAGCTGGGATGATGTTCGCACCCTGGCCGGCTCCGTGGAGATCATGGCCGATCTCATTGTCAACCATGTCTCGGCGCAATCGAGCTGGTTCCAGGACTTCATCGCAAAAGGTCCTGATTCAGAATTCGCAGACATGTTCATGACATTCGGCAAGGTCTTTCCCCGCGGTGCCAGCGAGCAGGATCTCCTGAATATCTATAGGCCACGCCCTGGGCTGCCGTTTTCAAAGGCCACGCTTGGAGATGGCAGCCAGCGGATGCTGTGGACCACATTTACCCCCCAACAGATCGACATCGATGTCCACAGTGCCCATGGCGCCTTATACCTGGAGACTATCCTTGATCGCTTTGCTGAAGCCAACGTAACGGCAATCCGCCTCGATGCCGCCGGCTACGCGATCAAGAAGGCCGGAACCAGTTGCTTCATGATTGATGAGACCTATGCCTTCCTTGCCAAGCTGGCCGAGAAGGCACGGGATCGCGGGATGGAGGTTCTTGTCGAAATTCACAGTTACTATCGTGACCAGATCGAAATCGCCAGGAAGGTTGACCGCGTATACGATTTCGCGCTGCCGCCACTGATATTGCATTCATTGTTCACGGGCGATGCGACAGCGCTGGCGCGTTGGTTGGAGATCAGCCCTCGCAACGCAATCACCGTCCTCGACACTCACGACGGGATCGGCGTCATCGATGTCGGCGCGCACGGCCATGGCCGAGCCGGCCTTCTGGAACCGCAGGCGATCGACCATCTGGTCGAGGAGATCCACAGGCGTTCGGAGGGGCAGAGCCGTTTGGCAACAGGCGCTGCAGCTTCTAACCTGGATCTCTATCAGGTGAACTGCACCTATTACGACGCGCTCGGCCGCAGCGACAACGACTACCTCATCGCCCGCGCAATCCAGTTTTTCGCGCCTGGTATTCCGCAAGTCTATTACGTCGGTCTCCTGGGCGGGATCAATGACATGGAATTGCTGGGAAAGACGGGCGTCGGGCGTGACATCAATCGGCGCTTTTTTGAAGACCGGGAAATTGATCTCGCTCTTGAATCGCCGCTCGTCAAACGACTGTCGGACTTGATCCGCTTCCGTAACACCCATCCGGCCTTCAATGGATCGTTCGAGGTAGCAACCGATGACACCGGAAGCCTTGTTCTAAGCTGGAATTTCGACGCCGAGTTTGCTCGGCTAGTAGTTTCGTTCTCCCAAGGCAAGGCAACGATCACGGCTTCAGGCTGCTACGATTTCACATTCTCAGGAGACGTCGCATGAGCAAGCTGGTGAGATCGGGAAGCGACATCCCATCTGAAGTTCAGCCATCGATGTCCTCGAGACACTGTCGGACGAACAGCGACGACGAGGATACTGGCAACGCCTAGAAGGAGATAGAGAATGCAGCATTGGCTGGACAAGCTGACCGATCTTACCGCAATTGAGGGCGATGAGTGCA
>NZ_JWJH01000045.1 GCF_000949865.1 Rhizobium nepotum 39/7
ATCAACTTGCCCTCCTGAGCCTGTCGTAACGGGCACAGTCGGCGACCGGCTCATGGGTCAACCGCAGCGCATCCGGGATTTGCAGGGTTGCTGACCTGCCACTGAAGTTTCATCCGGCTGCGATTAGAGCCTCGGCGGAGCCTGAAGTACGCAACGCTCCTGGACATCACGATCCATGCTGTGAATGCGTCCCAGATCCAGATCGTCCATCCAATGACACGACGGAAAAACACTCCAGTAAACATATAGGTCGGTTGACCGATCTATAGAAATGTGTTGAAACGCTTTCATCAGACTTTTTGGAGGAGGAGGTCATGGTTCAACCTGATATTTCAAGCTATCTGCTTACCGAGGCAGCCCCGGAACGCAACATCAGGCTTACCGGCCAGAAGGTTGGCGTTCTGTTCGTCGCGCGCTACATCACCGCTCTGATCGGGATTTACATCGCCTTGATCACGCCGGCATCCGTCACCCTTGCGATCAGAGTTGGGCAAATCGATCCACAGGGAAAGGCGTCGTCACTTGCGCTCGTTGCAAGCATAGGTGCCGCGGCTGCCCTCTTTTCGAACCCCATCTTTGGTATGCTGAGCGATCGTTCGACTTCCCGTTGGGGACAGCGCCGTGTTTTCATATTCTGGGGCTTTCTCGTCGGGGTTCTCTCGATCTTCGCAATAGGTGCGGCGCCTACCATTCCACTTGTTGCGTTGGGTTGGGCCGTTGCGCAGGTCGCTTTCAATGCCGCAATCGCGGCAACGATCGCCGTACTTCCCGAACGTGTGCCGACGAAACTTCGCGGACGAGTATCGGGGTTTATGGGCATGACTGGGCAGTTGGCCGTTGTATCCGGGGTTTTCCTCATTCAGCTGGTTGGAACCAAAGGCGTGGGCATGTTCATCTGGCCCGCTATACTCGGATGCGCGCTTGTTCTGCCGTTTCTCCTCACGCTGAAGGAGGTCCGTCGACACCCAGGTGAGGTGCCGAACCTCACACTGAAAAGCGTGTTCGGGGCTCTATGGATCAATCCATTCCAGCATCGGGACTTTGGCCTCGTCTGGGCTGGGAGATTTCTTGCCTGGACCGCACTCTATCTCCTAACGACATACAAGACTTACTTCCTGATCGATCGCCTCGGTTATTCGACGGAGACGGTGGCACCAATCCTTACAACGGCGATGTTCGTGCTTGCAGTTGCTGTCGCCATTTCAAGCGTGGGTGGCGGCTTGCTCTCCGACTATCTGGGGCGTCGTAAGCCGTTGGTCGTTGTCGCCTCGATCTTCTTCGTCATCGCGATGCTCGTTGTCGCCTTTGCAAACAATGTCGAGTCGTTTTTGATCGGCATGGCCATTGCTGGGCTCGGTAATGGCCTCTACTTCGGCGTCGACTATGCCCTGGTTTCCGAGGTGATTCCGGACCGTGAGAGTTCGGCGGGTAAAAGCATGGGTGTCTTTAATCTTTCGAGCACGATTCCGCAGACGATTGCCCCTGTGATCGCCCCAGTTCTTTTGAGCATCAACTCGAATGGAGCCGGTGGAAACTATACATCGCTGTATCTGTTCGCTGCAGCCTTTGCGTTGCTGAGCGCCCTCTTTATCCAGTTCATCAAAGGTGCAAAATGACAAACGTATCCCCTCAAACTCCGGGGCTGGATGCCAACGATCTGGAAGCCTTGTCTCTTACGACGGGCGCCGACTATTGGACAACGGCAAAAGCTTCTGGATTCGGAATTAAGTCGATCCGTCTCGCGGATGGCCCCCACGGCCTTCGTGTGCAGGACGATGAGAACCCCGATCATCTGGGGCTGGAACGCAGCGCGCCAGCCACATGCTTTCCACCTGCGGTAACGCTCGCGTCGTCGTGGGACGTCGAACTTATCGAAAAGGTGGGAGAAGCTTTGGGAAAGGAGGCTCGAGCCGCGGGCGTGAACGTTGTGCTCGGGCCGGGCCTAAATATCAAAAGAAGCCCATTATGTGGTAGAAATTTCGAATATTACTCAGAGGATCCCCTGCTAACAGGGATCCTAGCCGGTGCGGCAGCACGAGGGCTCCAATCAAAAGGCGTTGCTGCCTGCTTGAAGCATTTTGCGGTCAATAACCAGGAAACAGACCGGTTACGGGTGAGCGCGAATGTTGCTGAGCGCCCATTGCGAGAAATTTATCTCCGTGCTTTCCAGATCGCCCTGAAAGAGTCTGCCGCCTGGTCCGTGATGTCGTCTTACAATCGGATCAATGGCGTGTTTGCGTCGCAAAATCATTGGTTGCTAACGCAGGTGCTTCGCGATGAATGGGGCTTTGAAGGCGTGGTGGTTTCTGATTGGGGCGCTGTACGCGATCCAGTCGATGCGCTGATGGCTGGTCTTGACTTGCGCATGCCCGGCCGCCCCGAAGACGGTCGGATTCATGACGCTTTGGCAAATGGAAAGATCGATCCGACTATTCTGGCCAACACGGTGGAAAGGATACGGCTTCTGTCAGAACGCACGTCGCCTTCCACGTCAGCAGATCCGGTTGACTACGCGCAGCACCATGAGCTTGTGCGTAAGGCCGCCGCGGATTCCGCTGTTCTTTTGACGAACGACGGGGTCTTGCCTCTTGCGTCAGAACAAGGCGTCAAGATTGCCGTTATCGGTGAGCTGGCTCGTCAGTCGCGATATCAAGGCGCAGGCAGCTCGCGAGTTAATCCTACCAAGGTTGTAAGTGGCCTGGAGGCTCTGACTGCGCGAGCTCACGAGGTCGGCATGGAACTGGAGTTTGCTAGCGGCTATGTCCTTTCAGGACCTCCAGATAATGCCTTGGTCGAGGAAGCGGTCGAGGTAGCCGGTCGTGCCGATATTGTGATCTTATTCATGGGCTTGCCCGGTGAATTTGAGGCGGAAGGGCGCGATAGAACGACGATTGACCTTCCAGCAAATCAGACAGCTCTGGTTACTGCTTTGAGCGATTCAGGCAAGAGGACCGTCGTCGTCTTGAGCAACGGATCCGTCGTCACAACATCGCCATGGCGCAATCATGTAAACGCGATAGTGGAGTTCTGGCTGACGGGGCAGGCACACGGAGATGCGGTCTCCGACGTATTGTTTGGCGTCGTCAACCCGAGTGGAAAACTCGCCGAGACTATCCCTGTTCGGCTTGAAGATTCCCCTGCCTTCCTCGCATTTCCCGGTGAAAATCAGAATGTCGAATACGGCGAAGGTATTTATGTCGGATACCGCTATTATGATGCACGCGACATTGCGGTCGACTACCCATTTGGCCACGGGCTGTCGTACACAACCTTCGAATATTCCAATTTGGCGATCAACGTCCGGCCTTTGTCTGATCCGATAGCGTTCGATGCAAAGATCAGGGTCAGCAATACCGGAGAGTATTTCGGTCAAGAAGTTGTTCAGTTATATGTCGAGGATTGCAATCCAAGCATTGCTACACCTCTGCGCGAGCTACGTGGCTGGGAAAAAGTCGGCTTGGCACCTGGAGAAGAGGCCACCGTCGAAATCTCAGTCAAACGGGATCATCTTTCTCATTGGCATACTCTCAGCCAATCCTGGGTTTTTCCGGGGGGTGAAGTGGTCGTTTGCGTCGGTAGTTCGTCTAGGGACCTCCCATTGAAGCAACCCGCCATCGTGCCTGGCTCCAAGATCGTGCTTGAACTCGACGAATGGTCGACCTTCGGGGAATGGTTGGATAATCTCGAACTCGGACCGAAACTGAGCAAGCTGATCGAAGAACGTGGTGGCTTGAAAGGCCGTATGGCTGACCTTCTCGCTGATGAAGGGGGTGGTCGAGACGCGGTTCTCTCTGTGCCGCTGGCAACAATCGTTGAGTTTCCTGGCGTTCCAGTGTCACTCGAGGATATAAGAACTATCACTGGCAAAGGTGCTTGAAAAATTTTCCTACTCGCGTCTAGGAATGGGAAAACGGCCGGTTGGGTGGTGGGCAAACTGTTGCAGACCCTTTGCCTTTGCACTAAACACTGGACGATATTGCCTAACCTGATCGGGGACCCATGCCACGTGCGTCGAAAAATGCCGAACAGGGGGAGCGGACACGGGCAGCGATTCTGGCGGCGGCAATCGAGCTTTTTGGCGAAAAAGGCTATAGAGCGACATCTGTGAGCGATATTGCCAAGCGCGCAGGCGTGGTGCAGTCGGCATTGCATCACCATTTCGGCGCGAAGGAACAGTTGCTCGACGCAGCTTTGACGCTGCATTATCCCTCGTCCGTTGTCAGACCCGACATGCAGTCGGTCGCCAGTGGCAAGACCGAATTCGTTGACGAAATGATGGGTGCCGCGCGGCGTAACATAGCCGACAGGAACTTGGTCCGCTTTTTCTCTGTCATGACAGGTGAGACTTTAACGGAAGAGCACCCCGCTCACCGTTTCTTTGTTAATCGGTACGACATAGCCCGTGATGGTTTCACCGACGCCATCGCTCAGGCAAGGGGCATCACAAACGAGAATACTCGCAAGGAGATTGCACTTCTCGTTTCAATTCTTTTTGGGGCGTCGGACGGCTTGCAAATGCAATGGCTTCGAAATCCAACAGTTGATTTTGTTGCCGGGCTGGAGAAGGTCGCGGCAATGGTTCGTGCAGCCATAAATAGTTTGCCGTCCAAGTAATGGGTGGCTGACGAGCTGCCAGGTCCCTGGACAGTACGTGTTGGTACGTCGCGTAAAGCGATGTGCTTACTTAACCATTTCCGTGGGGAGGAAAATTGAATCTAAGACCCTCAATAAAGTCCCCAAATAGTCCGCTCTCCCATTCATGCAAAACTCTTCGCGCGTAACTTTGAGCGCGCATAACTTTGAGAATATCTTGCGCCCGATTGCCATAGCTTCAACGTCAGCCGCGAGATAGATCAGGTTTGCCCAGCGATCGGTGTCATCCGGGCGTTATCTGAAGGCTCAAGCATTCTCCCTACTTCTCACTGTCGCTGAGTGGGCCGCTTGCCATAATTCACTTGACGAGCGACCCACTTGCGCGGTCCACGAGACGTATTCCGGCACCTCGGGAGGTATCAGTCGTTCATTGTTGTGGCGGCACCGTCTTCATCGAAGTCTAGCCGGTTCAGGCCGCCGGTTTGGTATTTCGGCCAAGCCGGCAACCCTTCTCCATTAGGATCGCCGGTTTTTACGAAGTTGATAAGATAACTACTCGCCAACGAGCTAGTTTTGGCGTCGAGAGAGGTAACCGTGTCCCCATATTTAGCATGGAGCGTCCGAAAAAAGAACGGGATCTCGCTTGCGTGGCTGGCACCACGAGTTTCAGGTGTTCTAACGGACTCTGCGACGTACGAGAATTGGTAGTAATATACCGGGATATTCTCGCCCGACAACGTTCGCGCGATGGTCTGGGCTCCTGCGATCATAGGGCCGTCAATGCCAAACAGATCTGCGCTGGTGGCGCCAACCATGATCGGCACTTTCCGAAACCTACCCGTAGAATAAGCCGCAAGTGCGTTGACCGCGACCTGACCGTCATACATGGGCAGGGTATATGTCTTCGGGCCATCAGAAGGTTTTTCGAACAAGGTCGCCATACTCAGACCATCCGTGACCTCTTCGGCGCTAAGAGCTCGAAGTTTTGCGATCGGCTCACTGGCCGACGCTTCTATTCCTTTCGCCTTAGCAAATGCTGTGCCTGCCTGCTCGGCGCTCGTTTTATCTGCCATCATGAGCTTGCCATCGCCACCTGACTGGATCACCGCCTTGTGGAATAGATTTTTGGTCATAGGTGAGGTGAGCAAAGTATGGATGGACATGCCCCCTGCGCTTTCTCCAACGATCGTTACATCCTCTGCGTTGCCGCCAAAGGCGTGAATGTTACGTTTCACCCAGTTAAGCGCGGCGATCTGATCCATAAAACCGTAGTTTCCAAGCGGCTCGCCTTTCGCCTCATGTGTGAGCTCGGGGTGCATGAAAAAGCCAAAGCGCCCGACTCGATAGTTGAAACTGACGAAGACTATGCCCTGTTTCGCTAGTTCCGCACCGGAGTAGGTCGGCGGCGAAGCTCCACCATTCAAGAATCCGCCCCCGTAGATCCACACGAGGACGGGCATTTTTATCGCTGGTTTCGCAGGGCGCCACACATTGAGATAGAGGCAGTCCTCAGTGGGTGGCGTGCCGAGAGGAGCAGCATCGTTTGCCATCGGCTTCTGCATGCAGTCACTGCCATATTCTGTTGCGGTGCGTGTTCCAGCCCACTCAACGGGCGCTTGAGGAGCGCGCCAGCGCAGACTGCCGACGGGCGATGCGGCAAACGGGATGCCCTTGTACGAAACGACGCCTCCGCTTTCCGCGCCGCGCAAGCTTCCTGAATCGATAACGACCTCCGAGGAACTTTTCGCCTCAAATGTTTCTTGCGCATGACTGGTTGCTGTCATGAAGAGAATGCTGAACAGATACGAGGCGATGACAAGTTTCATTCTGAATATTTCCTTTTCCAGACCAGCGAGTGCAATTCATATCTGCAACCAGATCGGCGTTTAGGGACTCAGCTAATTTTGGCGGGCCCCGATCTTACGGTTGGCGGTATGGAATTGCGGACTGTGAAAATACTCATTGCGCAAATCAGGGTCAGTATGCTCAGAGCGAAAAAGAATGGCGAGATCCTTTCAGCTGTAACCAATGTACCACCCGCAAAGGTTGACAATATTGCGCCGAAGAAGCCTGCGGCCAAAGCTGTCGACGTGCCTTTGGCGCGCGACGAGGTTGGGAAAATATGGGCAGCGACAACGAAAAGCGACGACTGGACGCTGTTCACGAAAAAGCCGATTAGGCCGATTGCGAGATATTGTGCGATTCCGATCGGATCTGCCCCTCCAATTGCAAGGCAGAACGCGGTGATCGTTGCAGCTAGACTGAATCCGACCAACGTCTTCCTAGACCCAAATTGCCCGATCATGAAAGCGCAGGCCACCGGACCGATGACACCACCAAGGTTAAAAAATGTAAGCCCTCTCGCTGCCAGACTGGGCTCTGCACCGTGCGAAGTCAGCAGTATCGGAAGCCAATTGAATGCGCAGTAAACCACAAAGAGGCATGAGAAAAAGGAAAAGCAGAGCGCAAAGGCATCGCGCCTCACCGAAATGACATCGGCCAGCTTCACATTTGTGCCCGGAGTTTGAGCGAAACTTTGCGAATGGGCCCGGGTCTGGGAAGATTGCGCCGGCTGGCGGGAAACAAGACGGCTCAGGAGGCCAGATAGCCCGGCGTCATCGTTAATTTTCCTGGCAAGAAATCTTGGAGATTCCGGGACGAAGCCGAATAGGATCATCCCGACGATAAGTCCGAAGGCGCCGATGCAGACATGAAGTCCGCGCCATCCCAAACTCGGCAAGAGAAGTTCTGCCGCGATACCGGCCAACATGCCGCCCAGAGGCACGCAAAGGATCACGATTGTAATCATGGCGGTCCGCCATGCTTTGGGTGTTGTTTCCCCAGCTAATGTTGTTGAACAGGGGAGAGCGCCTCCCAGTCCGAGCCCGACGAAGAAGCGTAATGCGATCATAACGCCCACGCTGGACGCCAGCGACATCAGGGTGGTCGCGATGGCGAAAAGGATCACACATGCGTAAAGGGTTGGCCGTCTCCCTATACGGTCTGCAACCAAGCCTGCGCTCAGGCTACCGATCATCATGCCGAAAAGTCCAAGTCCCAGCATCGGGAGGAAGAAGCCCGCCCCTGAGGAAAATTCGGCAGCGATGCTAGGCAGTGAATATCCGATTGCCTGATTGGCGGCGCCGTTGGCCAAGATGGCAGACGCCGCCAGTAGAACCACAAGGCCGTGCTTCTTTCCAAACGGAAGCTCATCAAGGGCGCGTTCGAAATCCTCTTGGGAAATGGTACGTGAGGTTGGATTAATGGCCAGGCGCGTCATTGGGCGGAAACTCCATCTGTCGATGTCAATCATCTTTGTCGCTTGGATGAACTTCGACCGATCGCACCACGTTCGAAACGATGACGAGGTGCAGGGTAGGGTGGCCAGCAGAGATCACCCGATGCGGCTTGCACTTGACGAGCTACTACTGGCCCCGATCAACCAAGATTGCTTGATCTAGTGTTTTGATGCCTCCTGGTGGCCTTTGTGATTATCGCGAAGGGTTTTGACCTCGTCAGCCGCAACGGGCGCTGCCTTATTACTCCACGCCTGTCGGAGGAACGTTGCGAGTTCCGCGACTTCCTGATCTGAGAGGCGATGTGAGAAGCCCGGCATCCGCAGTTTGGCCGGACGTGTCGCGGTCGATGGCATCTCGGCGCCATAGAGGATCGTATTCAGGAGGCCTTTGCTGCTATCAGCGTTCACGATCGATGCCTTATCCAGGGCTGGGAAGACCTCAGGTGCTCCCTTCCCGTTGACGAAGTGGCAAGCGCTGCAATTGTCGAGATAAAGACGTGCGCCGAGCGAGAGGTTGATGGCTTCTGTCAACTGTTTGGTCGTCTGCTCCTCTGCCTTGTTCGGTTCGGAACTGGCGGCGACGTGTCCTTCATTGAGAGACATTAGATAACGCGTGATTGCATCTGCATCGTAAGCGTTCAAGTATTGCAGAGAGTTTTCGACGACAAGCGCCATTTCACCACCGACACCCGCATGGGTATTGCGTCCGGAAAGGAGGTAGCTTTTGAGGTCGGCTTCGGTCCAGTCGCGAATTTCACTGTTCGGGCCACGCAATCCGGGCGCGTCCCAGCCATCGATTTGTCCGCCGGCGAGATAACCGGCGCTGCTCGAGTCGGCACCGTCCTGTGCCATGAACAGATTTCTTGGGCTATGGCATGCCGCGCAATGGCCGGGACCATCGACCAGATATTCGCCTCGCGCAAGCTCGTCATCCTTGGCAGTCGGCTTGAAGCCGGGCGCACTCAACGCTACCCAGTTCCACAGCCGCATGCCCCAGCGCTGGTTGAACGGGAACATTAGCTTCGTTTCCGGAAGATCCGTCTTCACAGCCGGAACCTGATGCATGAGGTAGTCGTAAAGTGCGACAATATCAGCTTCACCGAGTTTCCGATAATTTTCGTAGGGCATGGCCGGGTAGAGCCGCTGTCCTCCCTTGCCGATGCCGTCGAGCAGAGCCGCCCGGAATTGGTCCAGCGTCCAGCCGCCGATGCCGCTTTTTGCGTCGGGGGTAATGTTCGTCGCGATAATTGTGCCCATTGGGCTTTCGATATGCAGGCCACCGGCAAAAGGTTTGCCGCCGGGAGCGGTATGACAGGCCGCGCAGTCGCTGAGCTGTGCCACGTATTTGCCCGAACCCGATACAGCCACGCCAGCGTCGGGCAGTTGTGGTTTGGTGAGCACCGGAGGCACAAAAATTACGGCGCCAAGAAAGGCGACGCCCGTGAACGCTGCGATGCCGGCGGCTACTAGAAGTTTTTCCATCTCAGGTGCTCCCGCATCAAATTAGTGGCCGAGGCGCCTGGATGTAGCGCGTCAGGATGGCTTCCGCGGCGTAGTAAGCCAATGCGCCGACAGCTCCCGTCGGGTTGTATTGTGTGTTCTGTGGGAACGCGTTGGCCCCAACCACGAAGACGTTGTGCACGGACCAGGACTGTTGGAAGCGATTGAGCGCGCTCTGGGTCGGGTCGGCGCCCATGATGGCGCCGCCAACCGTGTGGGTGGTCTGATAAGGCCGAACGTCGAAGTTCGAGCCGTCGCGCATGTAGTTTGACGAAATCGAATCCGGTTGCATGGCGTGTGCCAATTCCTCGATCTTGGTCTTGGCGTGATTAGTCATGCGGATGTCATTGGGTTTCCAGTTGAAAGTCATGCGCATAAGTGGGCGCCCAAAGCGGTCCTGATACGTCGGGTCGAGGTCAAGATAGCAGTCGCGGTAGGACATGTTGGCACCGTGCGAGACGATCTGCATCGAGTGTCCGTACCAGTCACCCACCTTCTGCTTCCAGTCCGCGCCCCAGCCCTTTGTTCCAGCCGGTACGGCGGTCGATAGAATCGGAGTGCCGCCCTGTGTGCCAGCCATGAAGAAGCTTCCGCCGACAAAGCCGAGTTCAGCAAAGTTGTTTTGGCCAACGGAAAAGTCGTCGATTGCCACGCCACCACAGCCAGAAGCCATGTAGGGCTTGAAGTCCTTGTCCTTGTAGAACAGGCGGGTGGCTCCCATGACCTGATAGGAATAGTTGCGGCCGACGACGCCAGTTTCCTGAACCGGATCGTATGCCTCACCAATGCCGGACAAAAGCATCAGATGAACGTTGTGAAGCTGGAAGGCCGTCAAAATCACGATATCTGCCGGCTGGAAAACTTCCTCGTTGGCGTATTCGTCGAAGTAGGTAACGCCTGTCGCCGTCTTGCCATCGGCAGACTTCTCAATTTTCAGCACTTCGCATCTTGTTTTGTACTGGAAGTTGGACAACCGTTTCAGGGCGTCGAGAACGCATGTCTGCGGCGACGCCTTGGAATAATTGAGACAGCCATAGCGACCGCAGAAGCCGCAAAAATTGCAAGGCCCAAGCTGCATGCCGTATTCGTTGGTGTATGACTCGGACGCGTTCGACGCGGGCAAAGTGAACGGATGGTATCCCAGTTCCTTTGCGGTCGTCCGAAACAACGCAGCGTCATAGGTATCGGGAAGCGGCGGCAGCGGATATGGCCGCGCGCGCGGACCTTCGAAAGGGTTGCCGTCTGGAACGACTTTCCCCTGTACGTTGCCTGCTTGTCCGGAGACCCCTGCAACATACTCGAACCGGTCCATGTAGGGCTCGAGTTCCTTGTAGGTGATGCCCCAGTCGCGAATGGTCATGCCTTCCGGAATGACATTCTTGCCAAAGTTCTTCTCTGTGTGGGTCAGGAGCTCGAATTCCGCTTCCATCGGGCGCCATGTCAGGCCGTTCCAATGGATGCCAGCGCCACCGACGCCGTCACCGGGCAAGAAGGCGCCGAGCTGCCGATAGGGCAAAGCCGTCTGGTTGAGTTCATTACGGATGGTGACTGTGGATCGGCGCGGCTTCTGCATGAAGCCCATGCGCACGCCATAGCGCAACTCGTCGGCAACGTCCGGATATTGAAAGTCAGGAACCGTGTTGCGGTCATCGCCGCGCTCCAGCGCCAGAACATCCATGCCAGCCTTGGCGAGTTCCATCGACATCAGTGACCCGGCCCAGCCGAGGCCGACCACGACAACCTGTTTCTTGGGTGCAACGCGCGCCATGTTAAGCTCTCTCTCCGGAAATCGATACTGGACCAAGGGGGTAGGGAACGTTGTGGCGGCTGATCCACTCGGTGTATGCGGCACGCGCGCCCGGAAAGCCGATGTAGACCCAAGCCTGCATGCCGTGATTGCCACCGTAGATCGGATCGGCGAAGTAACCCTCCTTGGTATTCTGAAGGAGTAGCGGGAAGAAATCCCGAAGTTCCGGAGACAGCGCGACTTTTTCGTCACCACGGCCCTCGAGTGCGGTCAGGGCGCTGTCCTGCTGCGGTTCAGTCAGCGCAGCGAAATGCTTGCCATGTTTCCCAAGACACCATTGGTCGAAAACCTGGATGCCCTTGCGATAGAGTTCGGCGGGCGTGAGCGGTGTTTGGTAACCCATTGTCGGTGCAACGGTCGGGTCGTGCGGGCCATCCATGTACCAGTCTGCGGCCGCGCCATATTCCGCCGCCAGCTGCCGATCCAGAAAAACGGGCACGCGTGTCTCGATGGCGCCAGGCCCATCGCCGGACGAGGGGATGAGGCGGGCGACGGCTCCTATCACGAAGTTCCACTCTTCTTGTGTGAAGAACAGTCGCTCGTACTGATCCAGGGGTACCGGGGGCTGCAGCTCCTTGGTATAAACCTTCACCGGAATGCCGGCGATGAGAACGGAAGCTGTTCCGGCTTTGAGAAAGCCTCGGCGGGTCGGGCGATTGGACAAGTCTGTCATTTTAACTCCTCAGCGAGAGTCCAGATCAATGGCCGTCCGCGAGGGGCGAGCCGATGGCTAGCTCGGCAGAAGCTAATATCTCAAAATACGAGATTAACAACTCTATATTTGAGATTGATCAAACTTGTGTCGGTGACGCCATACGGTCTAAAAGGGAACGCTTGCAGGAGTACGAATAGCCGTGACAACCAACGTAAACTTCTCTTTGATCAAGGGTCTCGCAATTCTGGATCTTATTACGGAAGGTCGACCCGAGATCACGACAGCAATCGTTGTGAACGAATTGGGCATGAATGCCGCCACTGCACATCGATTTCTCATGACGTTGGAAGAAGCGGGCGCCCTAACGCGGTTGCAACGGGGAACCTACGTCCTTGGGCACCAGATCAGTGAATTGGGCTTGTTAGCGATGAAAGCGAACCCGCTTCTCGCAACCGTGCAGCCCATCCTCGACAGCTTGTGCCTGAAGATCAATGAGTCAGTGTCCGCTGCGCGGTTGCTCCGACCTGGAATAACCTGCATTGCGACGACGGTCTCTCGGCAGGATGTCACAATCAGTACCCGAGTTGGCCGAATTTTCGAAACCCATGCGACAGCTCATGGCAAGGTTTGGCTCGCATTTATGGAAAAAGCCACAAGTGACCGATATCTCGAGGCAACACTCTCGAACGTTGAGCCAGGCCCTGAGCGCCGAGAGATCGATAGCTTCCAGGTGGAATTCTCAGCAATTCGAGAAGCGGGATACGCTGTAAACAAGGGCGAGAGGGAGCCGGAAATAGGCGGAGTTGCAGTGCCTGTGTTCAGCGCTTCTGGGAAGGTTTTTCTGACGCTTGCAATGTATTGTTTCGTTAGCAGGCTGACAGAAAAGGTGATTTCGGATTCCGTGGGAGAACTGAAAGCGGCGGCCACTGCAATCTCTGAGGCGGTGAACTTGAGAGAGCAGTCCTCGCCGTCTCTTAGTTAGCCGCATGCTAGTTGTCTCGGTGGGATAAAGCTTATGCGAAGCCAGCTCGCGCAAGTTCTTCTTTTGCAATGGAAACATAATCGAGAAGATTTGCGTCCGAAATTTCCGCAGCCAAGCCTGACACGGTGACAGCGCCAAGAAAGCTTCGATCGGTATCAAATAACGGCAGCGACACCGAGGCAAAATGGCGTAGCCGTTCGCCACTCGACAGAGCGTACCCGAGGGTGCGGATTTCTGAATTGTCTGCGATTTCCGTGTCTGTGTGAGCCAAAAGAATCTTTGCGGCTGAGCCACCGTGTTGCAGGGGAACTGGCGTCCCCAGCTCGACGTAATTCGTGTGGCTGGACCTTTTGCGACACCGGCTCATGCACACGCGTTGGTCGCCCGCACGAAAGAGACGTCGGCTTCCACAGCGGCATCCTCGCTGGACAAGCCAGCCGCTACTTCTCGCCAGAACCGGCACAGGTTCTCACGCTGCCATACAACAGGTGGCCGACCTGGCGAGGATAATTTATGCTGCGTTGACCGCTCCGACTTCCGTCTTCCCGTAGCCATTCACACCTCCTAGTTTGGGGTGTTGCGGCGACCGGTTGAATCTGCCTTGAACGCCCCTGTCCGAATGGTGCACGAGCCCGCCGCCATGAACGGGACGCCGATCATGAAGTACCTGTTCAAGGGCATTGAGGACAAAGCTCGCATGTGCCGTCCGGCTCGCCCGCCAGCCAACGATGCGCCGGGTGTCAATCAGCACTGAACATTCACCCCTTTTACT
>NZ_JWJH01000046.1 GCF_000949865.1 Rhizobium nepotum 39/7
TAACTACGCCAGATGGGGTCAGCTTGCCGCTTACAATCTACCGACAAAAGACGAGACTTTTCGAGCTGCGCGGAGGTCGTTAGGGACGGCCCATCGCTTTCGAAATCATTTCGAGTTCATTCGTCATAATTCCGCCCGCCCAGCCTTCCAGCAAAGACCGCAAATCCTGAACCGTATCGACGCCTGTCGAATTGGCATATGGACCGATCACAAAGACCTCGCTGCAGTGCCGTCAAAAGTCGACGTAGTCGCTTTCGAGGAATTCGGCCACTTCTACCTGCCATTTTTCGCGTACGAAAGCTGTTTGGCTAGGATGCGATTGTAATTGTTGTAGGCGGCTTGATCAGCGATTTCCATGGAAAGGAGAAAGTGGAATTTATTCTTTGAACTTATCTGTCGGAGTTGCTGAAAGTTCCTGACATTAGGTATCGTGGCCAATACTTCGAAATCGTTTAGAAACCGCCGTTCTCGATCAGAGCCGAGAAGATGTTTCAATCCGAATGCAACAATATGCCGGATCAGCGTGCAGGAGCTCACACCGGCTCATAGGCCTTGTTTATGAAATTGCTATTCGTATCGGCAAAACATCGACGACGGAGAGTTTCGACAAAACCGACGATGATCCCGAGCTTCCCTATAAGCTGCCTCGTCTCGGCGTTCAATCTCGTCACGTCGGGCTTTGTCGCGTTGCCAAGCCTCTCTAGCGCGGTCGCGTTGCTCCGGTGTCCCGTAGTCCCGTGAATAGGAGTAATCGGGTCGTCGGTCGTAGGGGTAGTCGTCGCTTACACAGCCGGACAGGACTGATGTAGCGAGTGAGCATAGCAATATCACAACTGCCGTTTTCATTCTGGTTATCCTCAAGAATAAGACGCGACAACGGGTCTCAGGTTAATATCAATCCAGTCCAGACACTTTGAGCACTGCATCCCTGCCAAGCCTCAAAGTCGTCAAGGGCAAAGCGGCGGTTTGGGTCAGCACATAGCCTGCCCCGTTCAGCGCCGAAGCACCGACCTCCATTGCCGCATTAGGGCTTTCGAACTTCTCGGGTTCAGTGAGAACGGCTGCAGATTCAAGAGGGACTAACTCAGGTGTTGTACCAACAACGAGCGGATCCCGCGTTTCACAGCCGGGACTGCACTTATCGAAATGCCTAACAACTGACGTGTCTGTGGTTGATGTCGAGCTGCCAGTTTTGCCGGTTTGTACAGGTTCGTAGAGTGGGCGTTTCGTTGGTATCGCGACGTATGGAAGCGACGCGACTTGCGTCTCGCTGATGCCGCTGATTGCGGGTGCAGTGTCGATGACGTCCGGCAGCACGGTCGACGGGCCGGCAATTTCCCGCTCCACAGAAGTGGAGGTCATTGCTCTTTTTGCATCGGTTCCGCTTGCAGGGATAAGATCGCTATAGGCGAAAACACAGATTGTACCGAGCATGAAACCACCGGCTCCCAAAGCCATAAAACGTGCGCGGTTGCGCCGGTACTTTGGGATGATCAGCTCAAGGTCGTGGCGGTGTTGCCAGACCCGCTCGACACGGATGACACCTGCGGCGGACGCTTCGGAAGGAGCGATGACATCGCCTTCGAGATGATTGGACATGAGTTGCCTTTCGTTAGGATCACGGCACGCATTTCAATGCGGCTTGGCACCGGAGAGCTGACCAATAGAGCTGGGTTGTCGCGCTCCGGCCCAACGTGCTGATGGGTGGTTTGCTAGTATCTGTCGTGAACGACGCCCATGATCTCGCCGGCACGTGAGACACTCACAAGCAAATTGTCGCCACCCCGCGTTGCTTTAACGAGATATCGCTCACCGACATCCTGAACGTTTCGCACGCGGTAGCCACGATCTTCGAGCAACGAAATTACGTCGTCGGGACCGAAGCTTGCGCGACCGTACCATCTGTTTTCAGCGTCGTGGTGGCGGTTCCACGCATGCAGGAAATGCGACTCTGTGTTGCCATCGACCGAATAGAGATCGGAAAATTGGTCATCATAAATGACTGCCTGCGACAACGCCGGTCCCGCAGTACCGATGGCCACCGCGACCGTCAAACCTAGAGCAAACGCATTGCGTCTCATTTTTTGCCTCCTTGACTACGCTTCGAGCCGTGCTGATAGTCGGCCGGTCGTGGGAACGGCTAACACTCAGGCGACTTCCAGACCGAACGATGTCTAGCTAAGTCCACCTTTGAGCAAGGACATCATGCATCCGTTCACTGTTGCGGTGTGTCGTTTGATGTTTAGAAATATTGCGACAGGTGTGACTACCGTAGCTGCGCCAGAAGCGCGTCGGCTCCCTTGTCAATAGCAACCTGCGAGGCCTTCAGAGCGCCAAAGCTTGCTCCGACGTTCATCGCATTCGGATATTGCTTGGTTACGTAGGCGGACAACAGGGTATTGCTCGTCGCGTCGAATATCTCCACAGCATATGCGACCGAACCCGTCATAGACCCTTCCTTGTCAGTTGCGGCCTGTACGGCGTTGTAGACGCCACCACCTACGTCAAGGTGCGAGAAGGGGCCAAGAACGGGGGTCGTCGTTTTTGCGCCCGTCAGGGTGAGATGGATGCGCAGAGTTCCAAGCGAAGGTGAATTCACCACCGAAAACCGCGTACGGAGCTTTTGCGTGAAATGGGACTGCATGTAGCTGGCCAGTGCGGCCTTGTCCTGCTCGCTGATTTTGACGAATTGATTGTCTTGGCCGCGATAGACGGTCACCGGATCGATAATGACCTTGTCATACTGCTTCCAGTTGGCTCCGCTGTTGTATCGGTAAGGAACGCGGCCGCTTTTATCGCTCGGGTCGGCTTTGAGGTGCTGCGCTGATGCGAGGCCGGCATAGACTGTTGGGTCGGCCGTTGTGCAACTGACAAGCGTCCAGCTGACGGCGAGAAGGGAAACACTGGCTTTGGAAAAGATTTTCAATTGGTTGCTCCAGCCGATAGTTTGCGCCGAGTGGCGATTGTGGCTGAACGAGCGATAGCCGAATGCAACGTTACTGTGTTTTCAGTAATGTTAGGAAATGTTCGCGTGGGCGTGAATTCTAAGGTTTAACCTCGTCGTCCCTAGGTGCTGAACCTTGCGCACCTTCAGCAGGAGGCAGTGCGATCTCAATCATGAGTCCATTGGGTATTCTGTCGAGCAACCTGAAATCACCCTTGTGGCCTATCGTTACGATGCCCTGGGCAATGGAAAGCCCTAAACCGAAGCCACCGCTCTTGCCTCCTGTCTGGCGGGATTCATCGACCTTGAAGAATGGTTCAGTTACTCGTTGCTTCAAGTCGTCAGACAACCCGGGCCCGTCATCCGAGACGCGGATCAGCACGCCACCGTCCTGGTTGCTAATCAATTCGATTTCGATGTGCTCTGCAAATCGCGATGCGTTATCAACCAAGTTAGAAACGGCTCTCGTCAGACCTTGCGGCATGCATGTGTACTTGAGCCTTCGAGGACCGACGAAGTGGACTGCGAAACCTATATCCGCAAAATCGTTGGAGATCGTCTGGAGCAGACTCGACAGGTCGACTTTGCGCCGCGGCTCGAATCTGTTGTCGAGAAAGCTCAGGCTCGCATCGATCAGTGACGACAGAGTGGAGATGTCAGCCAGCATAAGCTCTTTGAGTTCGGTTTCAGACGAACGGTCGATCCGCATCCGCAACCTCGTAAGCGGCGTTCGAAGATCGTGGCTGATCGCGCGAAGCACCCTTGTTCGCTCTCGCAGCATCGTCTGGATTCTTCCCTGCATAACATTAAGAGAGGCCGCGAGGCTGCGAATCTCAGACGCGCCCTCAGCCTTGAAGGGCTCCTCCGAGTGGTCGTCCATGCTCACCCTTTGAGCGGCAGCCGCGAAGCGGACAAGAGGCTCTGTTATCAACCAACTGCCGATATAAGCGAGCAAGATGAGAGGGATGACAATTTTCAGCAGTCCGCTAGCCATTGCCGGTGCCAGCCAGACACTCGTTGGAAACTGTGGCATTGCAAACGAAAGGGCCCTGCTATCGTCAAGTTTGATAATCAAGACAGGCGCTTGTGCATCTGCATCGACAGCATTCTTGATCGACGTCCAAATACCGTCATTGATAAGCTCCTTGATTTGTTGCAACACCTGCGGTGTCGGCGAACCGGCGTGATAGAAGATCGAGGCATTCCCAGGGGAAGCACGCTCAACCGAAATACCCATTCGCTCCGCAACCTGAAGCGTGGCCGCTTCTTCAAGAGGATCCCGGCTGTGCGCAAACTGCTCAAGTGTAGTCTCAACGCGGCCTGCGAAAAGACCGATTTCGATACCTTTGTCGTGTCGGCCATAAATGAATGGCTCGGATAAAGCGGCAACCGTCGAGACGAGTACGACCAGCAAGATTGCAAGGAAAAAGAGCTGTTTGCGGATTGAGGCGCTGCGCAGGCCCTTCACGATACCCGTTCCACTTTTGAAGCAAAGAGGTACCCACCTAGTCGGACAGTCTTGATGAACGTCGGGTCCTTCAGATTAGGTTCAATCTTCTGGCGAACGCGGCTGATATGAGCATCGACACTTCGTTCGATTGGTCCCGCCGAGCCCGCATGGGTCATCGCCAAAAGCTCCTCGCGTGTGAGCACTTCGTTTGGATGCGAGCAAAAAGCCCACAGCAGGTCGAACTCGGCCGTTGTCATGGAAACCTGTGCGCCGTCGGCATCGAATAGTTGCCGACTGCGCGGGTCGATGGTCCAGCCAGCAAAGGTCATTGGTTCGGGCTTGGCCTCGGGCTCCTGCTGTCGATCCACAGCTCGGCGAAGAATGTTCTTGATGCGGGCCAGCAACTCGCGAGAATTGAACGGTTTTGTAACATAATCATCTGCCCCAAGCTCGAGACCAAGGATACGGTCGATGTCTTCCCGCAGGGCAGTTAGCATGAGGATCGGCGTCTTTCGCGTCGCCCGCAGGCGTCGGCAGATGCTGAAGCCGTCTTCCCCAGGAAGCATTCCATCCAGGAGAATCAGGTCAAACTCATGACGCGACAGGATATTGTCCATCTCCCGGCCGCTTGCCGCTGAAGTGGCCTGAAAACCGTTAACTTTGACAAGATCTACGAGCATACTTGCAATAGCTTCATCGTCTTCGACGATGAGGATACGTGACTGGGTATGTAAGGCCGTTTTGTGAGCAACGGTGTTTCCGTGCTTTTGCGGAGATGGTGCCATGGCTGTCAACTCTTGTCAGGTCGAACCTGTTGGAGGGCTGGTTTGTCCGCGGCCCACATGCCGCGCTCTACCTTACCTTTATATTATCTACTGCAAAACTTTATTTGGATATGTTGCAATATGTTGCGCCGTCAGGCGTCGTTCATCAGGCAGGTACGCGCTTAGCGCTCGCTGCTGTAGCTCTGCAAGGGATCTGTGCGAAACTGGCTGTCAACGATAACGGCGGCAAGGTAGCACCCCCTTGCCGTCAGCAGCGAGAAGAAAGCCACCGATGTGAAGGCAATCAAATAGTGCCTGGACCTAGATCGACGTGGGAGTCTCTCTGCCAAGACGTTGACTGAGTTTTTGGCTAAACGGCCGAGCCCCACGACCATAAACATCGCTAGAATAACATATCCGCTGAACGACGCGGCGTCGAACAACCACCACATTGTTAGGCAGCCTCCCAAAAACATCTGTTCCTGTTTCGGAGCAACGGTTCGCCAATACTCAGCAGCGCGCGAACTCCTGCTCAATTCTCGGTATGTAGTTTGGGTCGCGAAAGCTGCTTTTGGTAGCTTGCCCGCTGTGAAAGCTTTAAAACCACGCAAATTGGGTGTTTGCTTGGTAGAAGCCAACGTTGGATCAGGATTGAACATCCATCAGCCCTTTGCGGTCACGCAGCCGGAGGGCATTCGCGGCAATGCTCCACCAGCGAAGTTTCCTGGCGTCCTTCATGCCTGTAGATGCAACCCGCTCGATAGAAGGTGCCGCCCTCTCAGGAGCTGGATTGCCTAGAAATTCGACACGCTCGAGAAACGCCTTGCTGTCAAACCGCTTCGGCCCGCTCTCGCCTGAGGTGCTGGTGTGAAAAAAGACTTCGAGATTGACGACCGGTATTGCGCGGATGTTGCGGACCAAATCAATGTCGGGTCGCGTCGTAACCGCAAAGGCGAATTCTTCTGAACGAAGGGCATCGAACGCCTGTGGCACTGTCGATACAGCGACAGAGGCATATCCACACTCTGCCAGTTTGCCCATAACCATCATCGCGGCAGCTTGAGGCAGAAAAACAAGAATCTTCGATTGACTGGCTGGCTGACGCATTGGCGCTTTCCTCATCTTGATGGTGAAGAAGCCTAGCGCGCCCATGTGTAGCACAGTGTTTGGTTTTATTCGTTTTTATGCGCGGCCGGCGCGGTCACAACAAACAGAGCACAACTGAAACCCACAGCATACTTCGGCGGTCTAACCTAACGTCGGATTCGAGGTCTTGTTGCGCTTTCTGACCACCCGGCCGATGTGGAATCGGTGCTTTGCCATTGGTTGCGCGCTCGCGCTGCCTGACAGAACGATCAAGAACAGGGAAATGGTATAACGGCGGCAATGACTACACATATGAACAACTACCTTGAAGGTGGCTAATTGGAGGGCCCAAGAAAGATCCTCATTCCGAGTCCAGCTCTGTGGGATTTATTCCTCACAGGAAATGGTTGCTTTTTATGCTCAGCCGCACGCCAGTCGGTCAAGGTCGCCGATTGCATGAACTCGGCAGGTAAAAGCAGAGAGCGTCGATCTGATGCGAACCGATCAACGCCCTCCATCTCGCTCCATACCCACATAATTTCATGGGGTTTTGCTTAGAGATTTCCCGTGGTAGGTCTTCAAGACTTCCGTCGACTGATCGGTCTGGTTTGTCATCAGTGCGCTACTGCTTGAAAGAGTTTGAAGCTAGGATTCAAAAATACATTGTTAGGATCAGAAGTCAGTCGGGTCAGTCGTCTATGCTGCGGCAACTCTCTGTCAGAAAGACACATAGTCGTTTGGAGTTGAATAGCAAGTGGGCTATCAGTAAGCTATGAAACAAACAGTGAAACTGAGCTCTGTCGGCCGACCCACCCTGGAAAAAGCGGCATAACTATCAAGAAAAATCTTGGACATCGCTCAGTCCCTGTTCTTGAATCAGGGTTTCGAGCGTACCTTGATCGATCAAATCGCCAATGCTGCGCATGTGGCCAAGCGCACATTCTACGCCCGCTTCGCAGATAAAGGGGCCCTATTCGACGCGGTCATCAAACGTCGGATAGACCAGAACCTCCTGGAGATAGATAGCCTCGACCGGCAGGGTCCGAAACTCGAAGATAAACTGTTGAAGCTGGCTTATCTTCTGCTCGAGCACGTCCTCCAGCCGGAGGCGATCGAACTGGACCGGGCGATCACGGCTGAAGCCGTCCGTTTTCCAAATCTCACGCGACTCTATAGAGAGCATGCGGGGCCGCGCTACGTTGGATACGTAGCGAAAGTCCTATTGTCTTCGCCAGAATCCTATGCAGGCGAGCTTCAGCAAGTGGAGCGAGATACGAACAATTTACTGGTTTTGCTGGTCCTGCCCCTTTTACGAACTGCGCTTTTCTCGACGCCTGAGCATGTCAGAAAAGAGCTGGAAGGTGGCGTCATCGAAGACCGCATCAGATTTTTCATGAAGGGCATCCGGCCATAGGCCGATAATGCCCTTCATCGTGGCTCACATTCATTCGGCCGGAGCTGGATGTGCTACCTGATCCGGTTCACGCTTGTGTGGGTTCTTGCTGAATTTCATCACGAAGGCAAAAAACACCGGCACGAAAAAGATTGCCAGGATTGTCGCGGAAATCATGCCGCCGAGTACACCTGTGCCGATCGCAGTCTGGCTGCCCGATCCCGCGCCCGTAGCAATCGCCAGCGGAACCACACCCAGAGCAAAAGCGAGAGACGTCATTAGGATTGGCCGGAAGCGAAGGTGTGCAGCCTCCACAGCTGCATCGAACGTCGACTTACCTTCAGCTCTGAGGTCCTTGGCAAATTCAATGATCAGAATGGCATTTTTCGCCGAAAGTCCCATGATGGTGATCAAGCCAACCTTGAAATACACATCGTTCGGCATGTCACGCAGCATTACTGCACCGACCGCGCCAATCACGCCAAGTGGAATGACCAGCAGCACGGAAAGCGGGATCGCCCAGCTTTCATAGAGAGCTGCAAGGCAAAGAAACACCAGTATTACGGACAGGCCCAAAAGCATCGGCACCTGCGAACCGGACTGGATTTCCTGCAGCGACTGCCCGCTCCATTCGTACCCAAAACCGGATGGTAGGGTACCAGCAATTCGTTCGACCTCATTGATGGCATCGCCCGATGAATAACCGGCAGCCGCCTGACCGCTGAAACGGACAGCCGGGAAACCATTGTAACCGACGATCTGCGCCGAACCCTTGGTGAACTCATAGCTGGCGAAAGCTGAGATGGGCACCATGCCGCCTTCGGAATTTCTCACCGTCAGTTTCATCACGTCGAAGATCGTACCGCGCTTATCCGCATCGGCCTGCACGGTTACACGCTGCATGCGTCCGGCATTGGGGAAGTCGTTGACGTAGGCCGAGCCGAGGCTGGTGCTGATGGTCTGGTTAATGTCGGCGAAGGTGACACCATAGGTGTTGGCCTTCTCGCGATCGATGGTCAGCACTGTTTGCGGCGCATCGGCCAGCCCCTCGACCATGACCCGCGCAAGAATTGAGCTTTTACCGGCCTCTGCCATGAACTGATCACGTGCCGAATTCAAAGCCTCCGTACCTTGGTTGCCGCGATCCTGAAGCCGGAACGCAAATCCATTGGAGGTGCCGAGGCCAGAAATCGCGGGCGGCGACAGGGCGTAAGCCGTCGAGTCCTTGATGGCCTGGAAGCCGGCATTGAACTTGTTCGACAAAGCCTGTGCCGACTGCTCAGGGGTCCGTTCGCTCCAATCCTTCAGGGTGATGAACGAAAGTCCGGCGTTCTCGCCCGACCCTGAGAAGCTGAAGCCACTGATCGCCACAATGCGATCAATCGACGGTTCGGACGTGATGACCTTCTCCATCAGCTTGATAGAATCGAGCGTCCGTTCCGCCGTAGCATCGGCCGGACCCTGGACCTGGGCGAGCAACGTGCCCTGATCTTCATCAGGAAGGAAGGAAGACGGCAATTGCAGGAACATCCAGGCCGTCGCTGCTGCAACGACGAGATATACCAGCATGACGCGGCTCGAACGTCGGATGAGGCCCGCGACCCAGCCACTGTAAGTGTGGGAGCCACGGTCAAAACCCCGGTTAAACCAGCCGAAGAAGCCTTTCTTGCTATGAGCATGCCCTTTCTCAACAGGCTTCAGGAAAGTCGCGCAAAGAGCGGGCGTTAGCGTCAGAGCAAGGAAAGCCGAGAACAGGATCGACGCTACCATGGTTAGCGAAAACTGCTTATAGATGACACCTACAGCGCCCGGGAAAAAGGCCATTGGAACGAAGACAGCAGTCAGCACCAGAGTGATACCGATGACAGCGCCGGTTATCTGCGTCATTGCCTTCTTGGTCGCCTCTTTCGGCGAGAGCCCGTCCTCCATCATAATACGCTCGACGTTTTCAACAACAACGATCGCGTCATCCACGAGAATACCGATGGCCAGAACCATGCCGAACATCGTCAGCACGTTGATCGAGAAACCGAGCACGAACATCACACCGCAAGCGCCTAGCAACGCGATCGGCACGACGATCGTCGGAATGATGGTGTAGCGAATATTCTGCAGGAAGAGGTACATGACGAGAAACACGAGGACCATCGCCTCGGCCAGCGTCATCAACACCTGCTCGATCGAGATATAGACGAACGGCGTGGTGTCGTAAGGGACAGAATATTCGATGTCTTCAGGAAACGATGGCGCCAGTTCCGCCAGTCGCGCCTTGATGGCAGTGGCCGTGGTCAGCGCATTTCCGCCTGGCGCAAGCTCGATCGACGCGCCCGCGGCGGGTTTACCGTTGATCCTGACCGAGGTGGCATAGCTGTCAGCACCAACCTCGATCCGAGCGACGTCACGCAGACGCACCGTCGAACCGTCGGTTTCCGCGCGAAGCACGATCTGGCCGAATTCATCAGGCGACGTCAGTTGGCCCTTGATCAGCAACGATCCCGTGGTGCGCCGGTCAGGTCGCGATGGTGCCGTACCGAGACGGCCAGCAGCGACCTGGGCATTCTGTGCCTGGATCGCAGTTGTGACGTCGGCTGGCGTCAGGTTGAGACCGAGCAGCTTGTCCGGATTGAGCCAGACACGCATGGCGCGCTCACTGCCGAACAGCTGCGCATTACCGACACCCGGAACGCGCCGCAACTCATTGGCCACGTTGCGGCTCATGTAGTCACCAAGGGCAATACCGTCCATCGAACCGCTCTTCGATGTCAGAGCCACCAGCAACAACGTGCCACCGCCTGCGGTATCTACGCTTATACCCTGCTGGACGATGGAGGACGGCAGTCGGGCTTCGACCCGGCGCACCCGGTTCTGCACTTCGACAGCCGCCGTTTCGGGAACCGTACCCGGTTCGAACGTCACGGTGATGCTGATAGCGCCCTGGGCATTCGATGTGGATTCGTAATAGAGCAGGCCCGGGATGCCGTTAAGCTCCTCCTCTATCAAACGTGTTACGCCCTCATAGGTATCTTCGGGCGAGGCACCGGGATAAGTGGCCGAGATGGTAATCTGCGGCGGCGCCACATCCGGGTATTGGGAGATGGGCAGCATGGTCAACGAAATTGCGCCTGCCAGCATGATGGCAATGGAAAGCACCCATGCAAAGACGGGGCGGTCGATAAAGAATGCAGGAATCAAGGATCAGCCCTCCTTTTTCGTGGAGGAATCCGCAGCGACTGGATTGATCCAGCCCTCAGCCTTTACAGCCTGCCCCGGGCCGACCTTCTGGAAACCTTCGACGATCACCTTGTCGTTGGCATTAAGCCCTCTGATGACCACCCACCGGCCATCGAGTATCCATCCGAGCGTGACCTCTCTGACTTCGACCTTGCCCTCGGCATTGACGATATAGAGCTGCGGCTTTCCAGCGGTATCGCGCTGGACGGACTGTTCGGGCACAGCAAAGGTTCCTTCGAGCGCTCCCTGCTGGAGCCTTGAGCGGACATACATGCCCGGTAGAAGGTTCCGCTCCGGGTTGGGAAATTCGCCACGCAGAATAAGCTGTCCAGTCTGTGCATTGACGCTTGCTTCGGAAAACAGAAGTTTGCCGTCATGCGGATAGGTACGCCCCTGCTCCGTCACGAGTTTCATGCTGACACCACCTGCGGCATCCTCTTTGAGGTCGCCGTTTTTGATGGCGTTCCGCAATAGGATAAGTGTGTCTGCAGGCTGCGTGAAATCGGCATAGATCGGATCGATCTGCTGGATCGTTGCCATGACGTCAGAGGTTGGGCTCACCAGCGTGCCTTCCGTAATCAGGGCGCGACCTATATTGCCGCCAATCGGAGCCTTGATCTGCGTATACTGCAGCTCGAGTTGTGCGGAACGGAGATCGGCTTGAGCGCGGGCAACATCTGCGTTGCTCTGCGCGAGTTCACCGACAGCCGTTTCGCTAGCATCTGCACTAGCGACACCGCTCTGACGCAACTGGGTCTGCCTGTCTGCCTTCTGCCCTGCAAGCTTCTGAGCCGCGAGAGCCGCGTCGAGAGTAGCCTGGGCGGAATCAACCTTCGCCTGGAATGGCGCGGGATCGATCAAATATAGGAGATCACCTTGGCGAACCATCGCCCCCTGCTCAAAGACGCGCTTTTGCACAAGACCAGTGATCCTCGGACGGACATCCGCCGTAATCATCGGTGACACGCGGCCAGGCAACTCGCTGACAACCGGGATTGTCTCAGGTTTGACTTCCACAACTGAAACCATGGTCGGCGGACGTTCAGCGCTCTGTCGCTTTTCCTCATCTTCTTTTCCACAAGCCGCAAGCGTCAAAACAGTGAAGGCCACTACGGCCAAGCGGATGGGACTTGTCACATGATGCATAGTTAATCCTGAAAACGATTGGGCTGGATAAGCGAGGCAGATAATTCCGTTACAGCATCAAACTCAAAAGAAACGCAACCGTTTCGGTTCTTTGCGCGCTCGCGCAATTGTGTTGACGGTGTGCCAATTCTCTTCGTGCCGACCCCACGGGAAAATATGGAGTACGCCTTCCGTGTGATTAATGGCCCGTCGGCTACAAGTGCTTGGGTCGACCCTTGCCTGACAGCCGGCGCTATCCTGTTGAAGATACCTGTACAATGAGATCAGATTACAGATCTAGAGGTGCCTTTGGATGCTGTTATGTTCAGAAATGTTGCCGCGGCATCAATTGCACTTTTCCACCACCTCGTGCCTGATTGGTCAGCGATCGACGATGGGCTGGGAGTGAAAGCTGAAGTCCGAGCATAAATTGCGGGGAAGAGTGTCTATGCCTTGATAGAAATCGAACCGTCGAAACGTCATTTCACCCCTTCCTTTGTTGTCCCTCGCGATATCTGTGACGATCAAGGCGGTCAAACATAGCGTACAAAACGAAAATCCTGTCGCAAGGGGAGGCACCCCAGACTTAGACGACGTAGTCAGTCTCGATTGTTGTTTGCTCCATCGTCACGCCTGGTAAAGCGGATTTCGGCCGGCCGACCGGGCGGGCAGGAACGCCTGCAACCGATGTGTGGGACGCGACCGCCAACAGGACCACACTACCCGCTCCAACCTTTGCGCCTACGCCGACCTCGATATTCCCGAGAATTTTCGCACCCGCTCCGATGAGGGCGCCTCGACGGACTTTGGGATGGCGATCACCGGATTCCTTTCCCGTACCTCCCAAGGTAACATCCTGGAGGATGGATACATCGTCTTCAACGACAGCTGTTTCACCGATGACGAGCCCATTTCCATGATCGAGCATGATCCCACGTCCCATCCGGGCGGCCGGATGGATGTCGATTGACAAAACTTCGCACGTACGGCTTTGAATGTGACGCGCCATAAGAGTTTTGTTGTGCCGCCATAGCCAGTTCGCGATACGATGCCCCTGGAGGGCTAGGAACCCTTTGAAATACAGGAAAGGTACAAGCAGTTCCGAAGTGCTCGGGTCGCGATCGAAAACTGCCTGAAGATCCGAAATTGCAGACTCGACAATCTCGGGAGCGGCCTCAAAGACCTCCAGTGAAACGTGAGTCAGGACATCCGTCCCGACATCGTTGTTCGCCAATGTCTCCGCAAAGCGGTGGGCAAGCCCATGCGCGAAATCTGGGTGGGAGAGGACATTAAGCGCCATCGCCTGGGCCAGTCGCGGATCGTCGTGAGCCGCCACCTGGGCCTCCGCGCAAAGGGCCGCCCATATTTCGTCGGTGCGATCACGATCTTCCGGGCAGCCGTCCTCAATGGAGGTCATAAGAGCCGAGCGCAAGTCCCGTGAAACGGCGTTAGGCAATAGGCGCGAGATCGTCATAAGGTAAGCGCGAATTTCTATGCGCCTTCTGAAGCGC
>NZ_JWJH01000047.1 GCF_000949865.1 Rhizobium nepotum 39/7
GCATCCTGGCGCTTCAAGAACCGCTCTCAAAGCTCACATGAGGATTTCGCCGTCAAGATCCATCACTGTTTCATAGCCTGCCTCCTTTCGATTTCGCATCGAAGCCATGGTCTGAGCCACATTGCATGACGCGGCACGTTTCCGTCGCCGGTTCAAACTCACATACGGTCGCCGTTTTGTCCGGCAGCACCACTATCCCGCTTGCGTAGCGGCAAGGCTCAGGAGAACGGGACCAATCTAAAGCACGGCATTTGAAGCCAGACTTTGAGGCGGTTCGCTCACCTGGATCCGACCAGGATTGATCAGTCCTGGAAGATTTGTGTGTTCGGTTGGTGTAAAGTCGTCAGGCGGTCTTCATAACAGCCCCTTCGATGACAACACCTGCAGTGACAAACTTCCACAGCGCGATAAGGAGCTTGCGCGCTAGTGCCACAATCGCAGCTTTCTTTAAACGTCCACCGTTCGACTGGACCCGACCCACAAACCAACGGCTGAGCGCTGATGCTGGCTGATTGCGTAGCCATAGCCAAGACAGCTGGATCATCGTGGTGCGCAATCGGGGATTCCCTGCTTTTGAGACACCTTGTTCGTGGTCAATCGTCCCGCTCATCCATGGGGTCGGTGTCAAACCTGCATAAGCCGCAATCTGCCGCCGATTATCAAACTGTCGGCACAGCGCTTCGGTCCAAAGAACGGCGGCAAACTCAGCGCCGACACCCTTTAAGGTAAGCAGCATTGCCGGCGCCGGCGCCTCAAACGCTAGCGGCTCGTTTACGGACAGGAGGGAATTGCGCTCGCTCTCAACCGCGGCGATTTGCTCAAGCAGCAACTCAAGACGATCGAGTTCTCGATTTATTTGAGTCTTGAGATGCCTTGGCAGGTCACGCCCGTCTCCGGTCTGGAGCTCCTCCAAGCATTTGCGGCGATCCTTGCGAAGCGGTTGATAGCCGCTGACGCCCTGGGCGAAGAGTAGACCCTTGACGCGATTAACATGCCTTACCCGCTCTGCAATCAACACTTTGCGTTCCCGGCAAATGCGACGACGGTCTTCGTCCTCATGGGACGGCGCTCTGACCATTGCGCATACACGTGGCTCGCCCCGCTTAAATGCCAGCAGTGTTCGCGTCAGTGCCTCTCCATCAATCTTGTCGGTCTTAACACGCCGACGTCGACGAGAGGTCGCGATAGAAGCTGCATCAACAATGTAACTCTCAATCCCGTTCGCTTCCAAAATTCGATGTATCCAAAACCCATCCAATCCAGCCTCTTGGATCGTTACGATGGGAAACGACTTCCCTGTTCGCAGCCACGCCTTCTGTTGGAGCTGCTCAAACCGAGCGAGCAACTCGGTAATATTGCCGCCATCCACCACATGCTTCGACATCTTTTCGCCGTTGCCCGGCGACAACGAAGTGATCAACCAGGTTGATCGGCTAAGACCGTATGTTCTCGGGGTGAAGGTGGCTCACCCCCGCGATAAGCTGAGATCGGGGGTTGCTTCGGATTGGCCGAAGCCGAGCCCCAAGCTTAGCGAGGGTGAACCATGGATCAGCATAACAGGCTTTTTGTCGGTTTGGACGTCTCGAAACTGAAGATTTCTGTAGCCGTCGCGGATGGCGAGCGGGGTGGTGAAGTAAGTTTTTATGGGGACATAGCCTCGGATCCTAACTCGGTGACGAGCATCGTGGAAAAATTGGCGAAGCGAGGAGCTGTCCTCCACTTCTGCTATGAGGCCGGACCGACAGGTTACGAGCTTTACCGTCAGCTTACCGGGATGGGTCACGACTGCGTGGTGGTCGCACCGTCCCTGATACCAAAGCGACCTGGTGATCGGGTGAAGACGAACCGGCGCGACGCAGTCAGCCTGGCAAGGCTACATCGTGCAGGTGAGCTGACGGCAGTCTGGGTTCCAGATCGCGGACACGAAGCCATGCGCGATCTCGTGCGGGCCCGAGAAGCAGCCCAGGAGGCTCAAAAGCGGGCGCGTCAGCAGCTTCAGTCGTTCCTACTTCGACATGGCCGGATCTATTCGGGCCGCTCATCCTGGTCGCTCGCACACATGCGGTGGATATCGACCCTGAAGTTCGAGCATCCGGCGCACTTCATCGTGCTCAAGGAATACTGCCAGGCGATCGAGGATACCGAGGTGCGCTTAAAGCGTCTGACCGATCTGATCTCGGAGACTGTCAAATCCTGGACGATGGCTCCTGTTGTCGAAGCATATCAGGCGTTACGAGGTGTGTCGTTGATTGCCGCCGTCGTCTTTGTTGCCTAAATTGGCGACATCCGCCGCTTCGAAAATCCGCGCCAGCTGATGGCCTTTCTTGGCCTCGTTCCGTCAGAGAGCTCGACAGGTGAACATGTCAAACGTGGCGGGATCACCAAGGCCGGGAACTCTCGGGCCCGTCGCATGCTGGTCGAAGGCGCATGGGCTTACCGCTTCCCGGCGCGGGTAAGTCGAACCAAGCAAGCGCAGTTGGAAGGCCTACCGAGAACCGTTCGCGAAATAGCCTGGAAAGGTCAGCTCCGCCTCTGCTCTCGCTATCGAAAAATGATCCTCGCGGGGAAGCACAAGGCCATCGCGATCACCGCGATCGCTAGAGAAATGGGGGCCTTCCTGTGGGCTATCGGTCAGGAAGTGCAACCAGCTGACCACGCTTAGCCAAGCACCGCATATCGCGCGCATTGGAAAGAGGAGGCAAGATCGATCATCTGCTGATGCTCAATGTTGGAGGCAGGGCCCCGGTCGGGGAATCTTCGATGGAATTAAGTGGCCGACTACGTCGATGCCCGTGCTCAGATAGAAGCAGCCCCAGGCGTACACACGGAAATGCGGTATCCAACCCGCGTATAAGAGTTTGCAAACCGTCGTCTTGAGGCCCTGTCTCCTACATTGCGCATTAGCTACACCATGCAGGACCAGCCATTATTGGCTGGACGAACAGTCGTGGCCACGCCGCTTGCAAATGAACATAAGAGTTCCAACGACACAAAAATTGCGCCAAGATCAGTGCGAACGGCAGTCTGCATTTCCAATTGAACGGATTTGGCTTCCATAATGTTCTCCTCCCGAGCGAGTGCATTGATGCAACCTTACTCTGACAGAGCACCGGCCGCTGTTCACTCCTCATAGGATCTAAAGCCGAAGACACCCATCACCCGCACTTGGCCTACCCTCTGCAACCCCGGCCAGCGCCGGGGCAGGCCAAGCGCTGATCGCCGTCATCACGTTCCCGTCAGGCTGCATCTTTCGTGCGGGTATCGTAGCTGAGTGGATACACACCGCGTCGTTGCAAGATCGGAACCACCTCATCAACAAACTGCTCGAGATCATCCGGCAGATAACGAGGAGAGATTGTGAACCCATCGGCAGCACCGGACTGCCACCAGGAGATCAGATGATCCGCAATACCATCGGGTGTCGCGATCAAACCGGGAAGTTTCTCGACCTCCGCCAACCCGCGCAACGAAAGCCCATTGTCCAATGCGACGGTACGTCTTGCCCGGACCACACCGACGGGGATGACGCTTTGCGATACATCCTGGAAGTCCGATGCGGACAGGATCTTATCGGCAGTGGTGCGCTTCAAATCAACACCAAGTACGCCCGCCAACTGTTCAATATCCTTCTCGGTGACCGGCGATGCGGCAAGCCTGTCGCGCTTGTAGCACTCGACCTCAGCATCTGTTGATCGAATGATCGGCGATATTGCCGGCATCAGCTTTGGCAATGAATTGTTTGGTCGTCCCAAGGCGAGTGCCGCGTCTCGTAACTCCGCCCGGAAAGCACGAGATCCTTCGAGCGAACCACTGGGCGCGTAAACGTAGTCAGCGTAGCGCGCTGCAAGAGCGACCCCGTCGCCCGAACCACCCGCCTGCACGATTTTTGGACGCCCCCAGGACGGGCTTGGGAGATTGAGCGGGCCCGCGACGTTGAAATAATGGCCATGGTGGTTGATGGGCTTCACATCACCGTAAAACGGGTTTTCGCCTTCGGCTTTGCCATTCCAGGGGAATTGCCAACTGTCCCAGAGTTTATGGACGACCTCAACGAACTCCTCTGCCTTCGAATACCGCGCTGCACGATCCGGCAAATCATCAGCCGAAAAATTGGCGGCAATTTCAGGATGCCAGCTTGTGACAATGTTCCAGCCGATACGGCCATTTGTCAAAAGATTGAGGCTCTGGAGTTGGCGCGCCATAGTGTAGGGATCGCCGTAGGTCGTGGATGCTGTGACGATCGCGCCGATGTCCGGCACCTGCGACAGCACCGCGGCAAAGATGACGAACGGATCAAATGTCTGTTCAGGGCGGGTATTTTCATTGATCAACAGCTGCGGTCTGTCCGACATGAAGATGTTGCTGAACCCCCCTCTGTGGGCAATCCGCGCATTGTCGACATAATAATCCAGACTGAAGATACGATCGAGCGGCAGGTCCGGGCGTTGCCAGGAATCATTTGCCGAGCCGGACGAGTTGATCCAGGCATTGAGTTCAAGTTGCTGCGTCATGATAATTCCCGTTAGGTGGAAAGTTGATGGAGCTGGCGCTCGGCATGCCGGAATGAAGACGTTTCCAATACATCCTCATCTTCAACCGGCCGCACAGTCGTGATGCCACCGTGAGTGCTGACATCGACTTGCAAATCAAAAACCTTGCTCAGAATATCAGCGTTGAAAACGGTTTGCGGCGCGCCGTCGGTAACCAGCTGTCCATCTGCGATAATCACCGCCCGGTTACAATAGCGAGCGGCATGATTGAGATCGTGCACGGCCATAAGCGCTATCCCGCCGCTGCGGGTAAAATCTCGGACAAGTCGCATGGTCTCAACTTGGTAACGGAGATCCAAAGCGCTGGTTGGCTCATCAAGCAGCATAACTCGCGTTCCCTGCGCCAACGCGCGGGCGATCATCACGCGTTGCTGTTGGCCGCCGGATAGCTCGTTGACGTAGCGATCAGCCAGCTCGGCAAGACCTAGCTTGTCTATGGCTGCGGACGTCGTTGAGTGATCGTCCGCACTAAAACGAATGCCCACGTAGGGGCTGCGGCCCAGCATCACCGCGTCATAGACCCTCAGGTCGAATGGCACGGGTGAGGACTGAGGGACGTAAGCGATACGCTTTGCCCTGTCGCGACGCGTTAATCCGAGCAGATCTTCACCATCGAGCTTAACCGACCCATTCGTTATGGGAGCAAGCCCAAGTACGGCTTTGGTCAACGTCGATTTTCCGGATCCATTCGGCCCCAGCAGTGCACAAAAGTCACCCGGTTCGAGCGAAAACGAAATGCCATGCAAGACCTGTCTTCGCCGATAATGCAGGTTCAGATTCTCGATCTCAAGGCTCATAGCGTATTCCTTTTCCGTAAGATGAGATAGATGAACAGCGGTGCCCCGACGAGCGCGACAACGATCCCCACGGGGATGACGCGAGGGGGCAGGATCATCCGCCCGACCGTGTCTGCGAGAAGCAGCAAACCGCCGCCTGTGACCATGGAAAACGGAAACAGGAAACGATGGTCCGATCCGACGATCAGGCGCGCGATATGCGGTGCCACCAGCCCGACAAAACCAACCACCCCGATAAAGCTGACAACAAGGCTTGAGCCACTTACGGCAAGGAAGATCAATGAGACACGCAACAGATTGACATTCACGCCCAGACTTTTCGCGGTGTCATCACCAGCGAAGGCCAAGCTGTTCACCTGCCCCGCTTTCAGTTGGAAATACGGCGTTATGATTAGGATCGTCGCGGCCAGAACACCTACATGGGTCCAGCGTGCTTCATTGACCGAGCCAAAGGTCCAACGTGTGATTGCCGCAAGTGCCTCATCATTGGCGATGTATTGCAGCCCGGATGTCAGCGCACTGAAAATCGCGGTCAAAGCAGTGCCAAGCAGGATCAGAACTGTGATGTTCATTGATTTTGCCGAAGCAAGACCAAGCACTATCAACGAGCAGGCGAGTGAGAACGCAATGGCGCTGAGACTGATGGTGATGCCGACACTAGTTCCATTCGTTTGCGCCACAAGAATTGCCAGCGCTGCGCCGAATGCTGCAGCTGGCGAAAGGCCCAGCGTATACGGGCTGACCAAGGGATTGCGTAGCAGCCCCTGCATTGCAGCGCCGGACAACGACAATATCGCCCCGGCAAAGATCGCCAGGAGAACACGTGGTAACCTGAGCTGCAAAAGCACGTTGGTAAGTCGTTCGTCTTCACGCGCAAGTTCGATGCCCAACAACTTTGCGTAGGAAAGCCGATAGAGCTCACTGAGCGAATAGCTCGATGTCCCTGACAAGGTCGCATAAACAGCCAAGGCAATCAGAAAGGCGATGGAAACGAAAATCCAGAATGCCGTTCGCCTATGTCGGTGAATGCTGTCGCGCGACAGCACCACATCTTTCCGGCCTGCAAAAGCCATGTTCATTGTCCGGCCGTCCCGGCCTTGATGAAGTAAACGCCGTTGTCACCCTTGTACGGTACGCCAAGAAACTCTTCATCCCAGCGACGGGCAATGTCTTCGGGGCGATAATCTTTGAACGCTTCGGGATAAAGCCAATCGGCCACATACAGGGAGGTCAGGGTCTTCGCCTGCTGCCCCAGATGATAGGCGTTGACGATATAGATATTATTGTTCTTGGCCGCCTCGAGATTGACCCAGCCTGGCCGAGACTGAAGTTCCTTCCACTCTCCGTCAAAGACATCCTTGGTGGAGCCCGTGTAGTTGTTGCCAAATTCGCGAATGACCAGATCGGGTTCTCTGGTCAGAATTTCAGCCGCATCAATCGGCGTTTTCCAGACTGTCCCCTGGGTGTGGCCTGCCTGACCAAAAACGACATCCTCAAAGAGGCTGCGTCCGCCACCCTTGACGATTGCCTCATAGAAACCAGACCCCTTGGTCGGTGTCTGGTAGGCGATTTCGTTTTCGTAATAGACGGTTTTTGGCGTCAAACCGGCTGTGCGTTTCTCAATCTCGGCGTAGATGTGCCTGCGGAAATCCAGAACCTTCTCCGCTCCGTCCTCACGGCCGAAGATCGAGCCGAACAATTCGACGTTTTCGTTGAAACGATCATTGCGCCAGCCGCTGGCGACAACAACAGGAATACCAAAGGCACCCAGTTGCCGCTCAATCTCTTCCCAACCGCCATTTGCATAGGAAATGACGACATCAGGGTCGGCATTGACAATCGCCTCATAATTGACCTCGCCCGTCTCGCCAATATTATAGGAATGGTCCCATTTGCCGCCCGCCAGCTTGTACTGATTGACGTCACGTCCTGTTACGCCAACGATTTTGTCACGAGATCCGATCGCAGCAACGATGTCGACATTGTAACTGCCAATGATGACGGCACGCTCCGCAGGCTTTTTGAGCTCAACCGTGCGACCCGCCTCGTCTGTCACCGTAAACGCTGCAGCGGGTACCGCCCATAAGGTGGCAGCGAGTAGAGCCCCTGTCAGCAAGATCTTGGATTTTGAAACACTTACAATCGCAATCACGATAAACCCTCAAAATATTCCACTAATTTAATAGACTATTTTGATGAATGATAATTCTAAAGCGATGTGGTTCTCAAAAACGCCATCGCACTAAAAAAATTATGCGCTTGAAACTTTACTTTTAAAACTGAGAAAACTCATTATCCGTTGTGCTCGCGACGTCGGGATATTGGATTGCCGTCACCCGCGCCTCCCCCAGATTTCGGTGGTTATACTCGATAGGTCGTCAATAATCGCGCCGTACCCGCAGAAATCGGTGCAGCGGCGAACGACTACCAACATCGGTCGCTGATGGCTCGCCAAGCGCGTTCCAGCACGCAAAACCCGAGCTGTAATGTTGCCAAAATCCAGCTTTCCATCACATCCCACTGGTTAAAAATACCCTTCAAAAGCTCGATGACCATAGCGACACCACGATGATGACAGCTATAGTATCGGAACTGTGCTTCTTTTTTGAAAGTGATGAGGCTCGAGGTGTGGAGGCATGTCAGGTGCTGGCTCAGAGCCGATTGTGAGAGGCCAGACTTTTCACATCATCCTCGTGGCAAACCAAGTGCGAACAGATCAGCAGTCTCTTGGGATTTGCGAACTGTTTTAGAAAATCAGCCTCGCGTTTGCCGCCATCATCGAAATCTGAGCTCACGACCGTCCCTCATAACTAGCGGAACGATAGACCATATTCGTGCGATATTATGTTCGAACTTATTGCGATATGTTATTCAGCTTAACACTTTATCACGTAGCTGCCACCCTCGCGGGGGCGTATGGCGACGGTGGCAGTCAACGTCTAAGAAGCAGCTATCGAATGATCGGACGCTACATATCAGAACTTGTAGCTGGCGCCAAAGAGCACCTTATGCTGAGTGGCACCGAAATCTCCGATGCTCGAGCCGAAGTCTTTGCTCCCGAAGTCCGAGTAGCGATATTCTCCGCGCACCAGGATGTTGTCGGTGACGGCGTGCTCTACACCACCACCAGCCGTCCAGCCGATAAGGATGTCGTCCTTCTTGCCCGCTCCTGGAACCTCGACCTTTGCGCCTGCTGCTGCCACACCGGCCGTCGCGAAGAAGAGGGTTCGATCCCAGGCATACCCGACACGACCGCGGCCCGACGCATCCCACTCGACAGTCGCGTCGCTGCTGTCTTCAAAGTTGTAGTTAAAGTCGTTTTCAATACCAAAAACAATGTTTCCGTGCTGGAAATTGTAACCGGCATGGGCGCCGAAAGAGCCACTGTCAAGATCAACATCAGATCCGAGAATGGTGGCTTGGTTCCAGTTGTATCCGCCCTGTGCACCGAGATAAAAACCGGACCAGTCGTAAGCGGTGTAGACCTGCTGCTCGCTCGGAGGTGCAGGTTGCTCGTAAACGATATCGGCCGCTAGAATGGGGGTGGCGGAAGATAGCGCAAGCGCTGCGAAGGCCAAAAGTCTGAACTGCATGTGTCAACGTCCCTATGTTAAATGTGCAGAGCGAAGTTCGCGCCGGTCGGCTCGCCCTGCTCATGGACTTGACTATGGCGCAAGGGTTTGTTGCAGAGTGTCTTTTCAGATTATGTTTTGTTGCGATGCGGCACTTATTCGGGATGAGTGCAATGGAATTGTCTCTGCCGACACAAAAAAAGCATCAGCTGAGGCAGGCCTCGGTCGATCATGTTGGCCCGCAGCTAGGCATTTCTCGCGTGCATCGCGCAACTGCTGTCGAAGTTGCGGGGAAGATACTTGGTCAGCATGCATGAGCTGACGGACGAGTGGATCGCTTAGAACATCTTTTATTGTCAAATCGTCGTTGAACATTGTCGTCTCATTCAGTTGCATCACTTTTGGCCAAGCCGAGCAACCAGGCGATGTCAAAAAGCAGGCCGATATCAAGGCGAGATGTTCTAATGGATTGCGGCGTGTGACGAACCCACTAGCGGTGCGGGTGAACCGGGTTCGAATTGTCTGACGTAGTTGGGCCAACCGTTGGCTCTGTCCTTATCGGACCTGACGCTAAAAAGAGGCATCGTCTGGGCGCTCTTCATCTACCGTATTGGGGTGAATTCAGCTTGGGCGAAACGACGCTCGAAGAATCTACCGTAAGCGGCAAGCTGAGGCCGTTCAGGCCCTGTAGCTCCACGGCATAAGGGTATGGATTTCGCTGCTAGGCCAGCCATTTGCAAGGCGCTCGAGCGTCTGCGTCAGCCAGGCCTGGGGATCGACAGAATTCATCTTTGCCGTCTGCAGCAGCGTCGCGATTGTCGCCCATGTCCTGCCGCCACCATCACTGCCAGCGAAGAGGCTATTTTTTCTTGTAATCGCCTGTGGTCTGATCGCGCGCTCGACTATGTTGGAGTCGACTTCGACACGGCCGTCGGTCAGGAAGCGCTCGAAGACGTCACGACGCTTGATCGAGTACCGTAGAGCGTCAGCGAGTTTGGATTTGGCCGACACGCGCGGTAGCGTCGTCTGCCAGAGAGCGAAGAGATCTCGGACGATCTCTGCCGCGCGTTCTTGTCGGGCTGCGACACGCGCCTCAGGGCTTTGACCACGGACTGTGTCCTCTATTTCCCAGAGCTCTGCCATGCGCTCGACTGTCTCTGTTGCGACCTTGGAGCTCTTGGCGACATGCAATTCATAGAACTTGCGGCGGCTATGTGCCCAGCAGCCAGCCAGAGTAACGCCGTCGTTGCCGCCGTCCCTGCGGACAAGCTTGCTGTAGGCCCCGTACCCGTCAACCTGCAGAATCCCGCGATAGCCGCTGAGGTGGACACGGCGATCTGAGCCAGAAGCGCTTCTGTTGGAATGCCCGCCTCAATGATATGTGTCGGGGCCGCGGCCTGGATCACGCCGTCTTCGTTCTTAAAAGCGTATTTGGGACGGCGCGTGACAATGACACGGAACTTCGCTGCAACGACATCCAATCGTTCGGATATGTCTTCTCCGATCAGAATTTTTGTCTTGCCCGCATGCTCCGGCAAGTCTTCCGGCTCGATCACCACCTCGATACGCACCAGATGCGGCGCAAAGCCCTTGCGTGTGTGAGGATCAGCCGTCGCCGACCCGAGATCGCAATGGCGAGAGCGATCTGTTCGGTCTTGCCACACCCAGCGGCGGCTACGATGCTTCCACGGCGGATGCTGTCGGCGAGCCGAGCGATTTCCTGATCATGCACCATCAACCCAGTTCCGTATCGCGACGATACCCTTGGCGAGGGGCGTGTTGGGGATGGCTGCAAGGTTTGGCCCGATCACGGCTGAGAGCGTTTCGCCGCGCGTGATGTCCTTGAACCAGCTTTTATCTTTCGCGACCTTGCCAAGAATGCGGCGCACTTGCTCCGAATCACGGTCGTGGCCCAGCTTCGCGTCGGTGGCTGTTGGCTGACCGGCGGCGGACAAGGCGTTGTCCATGACGGCCATGACGCTGAACTGTCCATTGAAATCGACAGCGAGTTTGATCATGGCGCGAACGCTGTCCCAGGGAAGGTCAAGGAAAAGCCGTTCTTCCGTCGAGCATTCGTCCGGCCACTGATGGACGACTGCCCCTTTATCTTTGGCTCTTTTGAGCGCGTCTTGGTTCGGGGGTTCATCGGAATCAAGAAGCAGGAAGACGTCATAGCCGAGATCCCGGAGGTGTTCGGCGACGAGTGGCGCGTTGTCTTTGCCACCGCCATCGATGGCGACGACGCTTTGCAAAGCGAAGGAATCCTCCTCCAGCGTTTGCCACCAGTCGTCCAGACCGCGTGCGATACCTTGCTCGGTCCGGCCTTCACCCACGATCACCTTGCGGACGAGGAACGCTTCGGGGGTCCCTCGAAGGTGTCGTTGTGCGGTGTCGGGGTCTTTCGCCGTCGCAGCGACCGAGGCAACAGTAGTGGTGCCGCCTTTCGCGCGGACGGCAAAGATATCCGCGGCGGTCAGCTCTCGAATGACGACCGGTGAATGCGTCGTGGCGAATATCTGAGGCTGTCCGGCGCCTTCATTCACCTTGGGCGTTTTCAAGTATTTAAGGAGGCGCGCGACGCGATGCGGCTCTAGGCCGTGCTCGATCTCATCGATGATCGCGATGTGGGGCGGGCCTGCGTCATGTTGCAGGGCCGATACCAGCAAGCGGGCGGAACCCGTGCCCAATCGGCGTAGAGGGAGATTGCCGTCGTGAAGTGAAATGCCTCCAGACGTGAGGCTGACACCCTGGACGTCGAGTTCGGCGGTGAACTTGCCTCGAACCGGACAAGAAACGCGCGACTGTGCGATAGCTTGATATGCGCGACCTGCATCCGCCTGGAAGTTGAGCGTCTATTCAAGACAGGAAAGCTCAAGTTCCTCGTCTGCACGTCCACACTAATAGAGGGCGTCAATCTGTCCTGCAGGACCATTGTGGTTCGCGGTCCCCGCAAAGGCAAAAAAACGCCTATGGAGCCGCAGGATTTTTGGAACCTTGCCGGCAGGGCCGGCAGATGGGGAGATGAATTCCAGGGTAACATCATCTGCATCGACGCGTCCGACGAGAAGGCGTGGCCCTCCGGAGTTCCACAGCGCACCCGGTATCCGATCCGGCGCGAGACGGATACTGCTCTTTCGAAACTCGAAGAGCTGGCCGCTTACATAGAGCACCGTCCAATGGGTGTGGACCTTGATCCTAGTCAGGTCCGCGCCTTTGAGCAGGTGAGCGCCTATCTGACGACGGCTTTTGTTCGCGATCGTTCTCTGACCGGTGCGCCTTGGGCAAAGCGCCAGCCCGCCACCACGTTGCAACGTCTCGAACAAGCGCTGAGCACGGCGACAGAGGGTCTGGACATCTCAGCGGAAATTGGCGCCCGGAACCCTGGTGTAAGCCTGATTGGGTTGCAGTGTTTATTGGCATTCTTCCGCGGTTACAAAGGCCCGCGTGAAGATCTGTTGCCCGCGCCATCGGAAAGCGATGATGCGTACCACCGCTTTTCGAACATGATGGAAAGGATCAATGACAATGTCCTTACCGTCTTCCTGCCGAAAACGCTAATTCCCCTGCATGCGCTGACGGTCTTGCAGTGGCTCAAGGGCTTCTCTTTGCCGACGATTATTCGCAAGATGATCGAGTATCTTCAACGGCGCGACGGTGAGGTCGACACAGCCGGCGTCATCAGAAACACACTTGAAATGATTGAGGGCACGGCTCGCTTCCTAGCTCCTCGGTATTTCTCTGCCTATGTCGATGTGTTGAACCAGCATTTGAAGGCCATAGGTCGAGAAGACCTTATCGATAGCGACCTCGATATCGGCGTTGCCCTGGAATTCGGCGTGAGTACCGTGACCCTACGCTCGTTGATGGCGCTTGGCATGTCACGCATAGGGGCCGTCGCGCTCTACGAGATTGTCGCTTTGGATGACCTCGACGAGGCGGCGTGCATTCAATGGGTTGTGGACCGTCGCGAGCAACTGGACGCCATCGGCTTGCCATCGATTGTCGTCCGCGAGGTACGTGAGAAGGTCCTCACAAAGGCATTGATGGAGGAGTAGCAGATGGCAAAGCCGGTAGAACTTTCGAACGGTCAGATATTCAAGACCAAGAAGGCCGCTGAACAGCATTTCAGAGACATGCTAGCGCGCTATCGCGACGGCGAGCACATATCGGATTATCAGGACCACAGTGATCTCTCAGCGCTTTTAGAGCGTTTTGACTTACTCGTTTCCGACGGCCCCTCAAAAATCGGCGCCGGCATAAAGCGGTTTGAGAGACGGTTGAACGTAACCGCCCGATTGCTACCGCGGCGATTTTGC
>NZ_JWJH01000048.1 GCF_000949865.1 Rhizobium nepotum 39/7
GAATTGTGGACATGCCGACAGCGCGCGCGGCTTCGATCTGCCCGAGAGGAACCGCCTGTATGCCGCCCCGGATGATTTCGCTGGTATAGGCCGCGGTATTGAGGGCCAGAGCGAGGATCGCGCAAAACCACGGTTCGCGGAACGACGACCACAGACCAATTTCCGTGAGAAACCCTCTGAACTGAGCGGAGCCGTAGTAAATCAGGAACATCTGCACCAGAAGCGGCGTCGATCTGATGATGTAGACGTAGCCGTATGCCAATGAAGAAACGATACGGTTCTTCGAAAGCCGCATCAGCGCAACAGGCACAGAAACAACAAACCCGATGAGGAGCGATATGAACGCGAGGGTGAGCGTCGTGGGGACGGCGGCGAGCAGTTTCGGGAACGACTCGATAATGAGTTGAATATCCATACTATTGGCTCCTCACACCGCGGTTCGCCCAT
Source organism: Rhizobium nepotum 39/7 (assembly GCF_000949865.1). GTDB lineage: Bacteria > Pseudomonadota > Alphaproteobacteria > Rhizobiales > Rhizobiaceae > Agrobacterium > Agrobacterium nepotum. The sequence goes on from NZ_JWJH01000048.1 coordinate 448, forward strand.
TTTTCAGCTTTGAGAAAGCCCCGGTTTGAGACGGAGGAAAGCAGAAGGAATATCACGAAGGCGGTGATGTAGAAGGTAAATGGCTGTTTCGTCGAACCCGCACCCATGGCCGCAGTCCGCATGATCTCGACCAGGCCGACAACGGAGATTAGCGACGTGTCCTTGAGCGTGAACTGCCAGACGTTTCCAAGGCCTGGGAGGGCGAACCTAGCCGCTTGTGGGATCAGCACCCGGCGCAGCCGCAGCCATGGACCCATCCCAATGGATTTCGCCGCTTCGATCTGGCCGGGGGGAACAGCGAGAACGGCAGCGCGAATGACCTCGGTGGCATATGCTCCGGCACTCACACTGATGCAGAGTACGCCGATCACGAAGATTGGAGGCTCGATGTACCCCTCGTATCCGAACAGTCCATTGGCGATGGTGCGCAGGAGTGTGCCGCCACCGAAGAATACCAAAAAGATGATGAGCAGTTCAGGGACGCCGCGAACCACCGTCGTATAGACGTCACCGAGCAGGCGTAGTGACCAGAAACGGGATAGCTTTGCCGCAGCGAAAATCGAACCAAAGATGATTCCGAAAAGGTACGAACAGGCTGCGACGACAACAGTCATCATCGCCCCGCGCACCAATTCATCGCCCCAGCCGGCGTCTCCCCATTGCAATAGTGTTAAATCCATCGACCACGCCTCAAGCTTGCAAAACGGATAGAGCGCCGGCCACACGAGTGCCGACGCTCCAGCTGAAAGAGATTACTGCTTGGGAGACGCGTCGTAACCGAACCACTGTTGGGACAGCTTCTGGACGGTACCGTCCGCGATGGCGGCATCAATTGCTTTGTCGAACAGAGCTTTAAGATCGCTATCCTCTTTGCGGATGCCAACGCCGACACCCTTGCCGAACACTCCCCCCGTCATCCTCGGACCAAACATCTTCAGGTCCTTGTTGTCAGGCTTGTCCGTTAGCGGCTTCAGGAAGCTGACCGAAGCCAGGCTCGCGTCGATCCGACCGGCCTTCAGATCCATTACGACATTGTCGATGGTGTCATAGGTGGAAATCTGCACGCTCGGCATCATTTGTTTCATGAACGCTTCATGAGATGTACCGGCTTGAACGCCAAACTTCATGCCTTCGAAAACCTTGGTGAACTTATCCAACTCGGTCTTCTGCTCGGGGGTAATATTGTCGAGCGGAAGGTTCTCGAGTGCCACCGGGGTCTTCAGAAGCGGACTGTCCGCTGTCGTCAGGAACGTCATCGGCGTGAGGAGATACGGCCGGGAGAACGCAATTACCTTTTCGCGCGCCGGCTGAATTCCCATCGCCGCCATGATGGCATCATAACGGCCGGCCGTGAGCGAAGGAATGATCCCATCCCAAGCCTGCTCGACGAATTTACATTCGATGTTCATGCGCTTGCAAAGGTCATTGCCGAGATCGATATCAAAGCCGATCAGTTTACCGCCCGCGTCCTTGAAGTTGTACGGCGCATAGGACCCTTCGGTCGCGATCGTAATGCTTTTGTAGTCCTTGGCTTGGGTCGGGCCTGCCGCGAGAAGCACACCAGTCACGACTGCCGCAAGCGCATTCAAATTGAAGAATTTCATAACGTTCACCTCTGTTGCTGTTATTGTTTATTTTCGAATGTTGACTCTTCTGCGCGCCCGTGAGCTCACAAAACGCTGGAGAGGAAGGCCCGACACCTTGGTGACGTCGGATTCTGGAACACTTCTTGCGGCGTTCCCTGCTCTTCGATTTGCCCCTTCTCGAGGAAGAGAACCTTGCTCGATACGTCGCGAGCAAAACCCATTTCGTGCGTTACCACGACCATTGTCCGCCCCTCTTCGGCGAGCTTCCTGATCACCTTCAGGACTTCGCCCACCAATTCCGGATCGAGGGCAGAGGTTGGTTCGTCGAAGAGAAGCGCGCTTGGCTGCATAGCCAGTGCGCGTGCGATGCTGACGCGCTGTTGTTGTCCACCTGACAATTGAGACGGGTAGGCGTCGTGCTTGTCGGCAATACCAACCTTGTCCAGGAAATCCATTGCACGGTCGCGCACGTCGCCCTTAGGCTGTTTGAGAACGTGTACGGGGCCTTCCATAACGTTCTGCAGAACAGTCATATGCCCCCACAGATTGAAGCTCTGGAACACCATGCCAAGTTGCATCCGCATGCGTTCGATCTTTTTGCGATCGACGCCGATCAATCGGCCAGCCGCATCCGTTTTGACGACGACCTCTTCCTGCCCGACAGCGATACGGCCCTTGTTCGGGGTTTCGAGGAAATTCATACAGCGCAAGAAAGTACTCTTACCGGACCCGGAGCTGCCGATAATCGAAACCACATCGCCTTTATTGGCCGTGAGTGAAATGCCCTTCAGAACTTCCAGCGTTCCGAAGTTCTTATGGATATCTTCTGCCACCAGGGTGGGCTGCGTACCGTCCATTCGCGTTCCCTTGTTCTATCATTCCCGATCTCTTGCGATGCAGCGAAAAACCGTGCCGTTAGCACGGCCGAGAATGGCGCAGCCGGCACCTGTCCGGCTTTCATTCTCAAAGGTGAAACACGTGTTCACGTGGCCACCGCGGTACATTCTTCGAGAGTAGGACCCAGTTTTCTATTGTTACTAAAAGCTTGCCTTCCATATCGCAAGGGCAGTAATAGGCATGCGCCCATGTGTATTTGTTATGGAGAAAGCAATGATTCAATCGCGTCAGTTAGAAGCGTTCCGGGCAGTCATGCTGACAGGAGGTATGACGTCAGCAGCGAATCTGGTGAGGATCACGCAGCCCGCGATCAGCCGGCTGATCAGGGATCTCGAAGAGGAAATTGGAATCAGCCTCTTCGAAAGAACGGGCAACCGGTTACGTCCTACGCGGGAGGCCGGTATTCTGTTCAAGGAAGTGTCGCGACATTTCAACGGGATTCAGCACATCGACAAAGTCGCGGCTGAACTGAAGAAGTCTCACATGGGGTCTCTAAGGGTCGCCTGTTATACGGCGCCGGCTCTGAGTTTTATGTCCGGCGTCATCCAGACGTTCATCGCCGATCGGCCCGACGTGTCGGTCTACCTCGACACGGTTCCCTCCCAGACGGTCCTCGAATTGGTCTCGCTCCAGCACTACGATCTCGGAATATCGATATTGGCTGGCGACTATCCTGGTCTCACCATTGAACCTGTCCCTTCGTTTCGTGCCGTCTGCCTGCTACCGCCGGGGCATCGTCTCGAAGACAAGGAAACTGTTCATGCGACGGACCTTGAAGGAGAGTCATTGATTTGCCTCTCTCCAGTGAGCCTTCTACGGATGCAAACGGACGCCGCACTGGACAGCTGCGGCGTCCACTGTAATCGCAGGATAGAAAGTAGTCTGGCGCTGAATCTCTGCGATCTGGTAAGCAGGGGAATGGGGGTTGGTATCGTCGACCCCTTCACTGCCGACTACTACAGTGCAAATCCGGTTATTCAGCGCTCCTTTGATCCGGTTGTCCCCTACCATTTTGCTATCGTTCTTCCGACCGACAGCCCACCGCCGCGCTTGGTTAGCGAGTTCCGGGCAGCGTTGCTTGATGCTTTGAAAGCCTTGCCCTATGAAACCATTTGATCGTCAGGATCGCAGCAAGTTGTCAAAGATATCGGGTCCAGCCCGGTGTCGCGGTCGAAAGGCTGGCGAACCCGGCTTATCCCGTTCTAGAGGCCACCAGTCGGCGAGATTTACCCGCACGAAAACATTGTTGCTGGTATCTCCGTCGGCTCGGTATTCGCTTGGGATGCGATAGGCAGCGGGACCGGCGCGCAGCTCGTCGAAATCACGGCTAGACGGAGATTCTGTGGCGACTGCAGATAGAAAGATGCCTCCGAACACTGTGATTCCCGGAACGCTGTAATTCGAGCGGTTGCGTACTTTCGACACGGTGATGTTTTGCCCGAACACAACAGACTTGTTGGGTCTGGGCACGTGTCTCATCGATATGCTCCTGGGAAAACAATGTCCTGATCGACCAGCACATTGAATTTGTAACCAGGCCGGATCTCGAGCGTAGGCTGCACGTCCATGTTTCTCTGGATGGTCCGGTCAGCGACGCGCCCGAAAGTCTCTGCGAAGTTCCTTCGCGCCGCATCTGATGCCGTATCCTGCGTCGCGAGTGTCGAACTCTCAGGCACGGCCATGTCGATCCCCGTGCCGATCACCGCAATAAGGATGGCCGAACCAAACGTCTGGAGCCACTTCCGATCCACCTTATCGCGGAAACCGCTGTAGCCCTGCGCCTCCGTCCCGGACATGCCGCCGATCTGGAGCGTCGAGCCATTCGGGAAGATGATGTCCGTCCAGACGACGAGCACACGGCTCTGGCCGAACGACACCTTGCTGTCATAGCGGCCGAACAGTTTCGTTCCCTGCGGGATCAGGAGGCGGTGTCCTGTCGCCGAGTCATAGACGTTCTGGCTTACCTGGGCAGTGATACGCCCGGGCAGGTCGGAGTTGATCCCGGTGATCAATGTCGCGGGAACGACCGAACCACGTTTGAGTTCGTAAAGCGACTGCTGGGGGACGACACGGTTCGGAAGATAACCGAGCTCCTTGAGGTCGGCATTGAAGAAATCCTCCTTCGTCTTCTGGCCGTTCGGATCAACATTTTGCCCGCCGAGACCCGCACGAAGAGCGGCGGCGTAGAGGTCGGATGCTCCGGGAGCCGTTGCCGTGGAAACCCCGTTCGTCGTCCCGGCCGTGTCGTTTGTATTAGCTCCCTGCCTGTCAAACTTGCCGCGGTCGATAGCGATCGGTGAGTCATAGGCGGCGTCATTGGCCTGCAGCCGGGCCATTCTCTGGCGCTGCCGCTCACGAAGATATTGCTCTTCCTGCTCGCGCTGCAAGCGGGCGCGCCAGACCTGTTCAGATTCCAGTTGCGGTTCCGTCCGCGCATCTTCCCTTTGACCGGGCTGAGGTGTGAATGGATTGACGGAGCGCTTCTCCTCTTCCCTCTCGACCGGCGTCGGCTGCAGCGTCGTCACCTGCTGCGGCTCGCCGATGATGCCGTCGGAAACGCCGCGCTTGATCTGATCGGCGAAGGTTGACGCCGGATTGCCGGAGCTTGTGTCCGGGCCGGTGTCGCGGAAATACAGTCCGCGTGAGGTCAGGCCGTAGAAGATGACGGCTAGAAAGACGACCACAAGCACGATCACGACGATGATCGGCATTCGGTTGATCCGGCGCATGCCGGAGCCCGCCTCCTCGTTTTTAGAGCCGCCGAGCTTGAGCGATTGAACCATGACCGCCCTCTCCCCTAACCGCGTTGCATGACCGAGAGCGCGCTCGCCGGCTGCGCGCTCATCGTTGTGACGGTATAGGCGCGGCCGAGTTCGACGCTGTTGGTCGACAGACGGGCGAGCACTTGCCCCTCGAAGGGAATGACGACATAGGCGAGCGGCACGGTGCGCGTCGTGCCATCCGTCTTCTGGTCGGTCACGACCGCATAACCCCATCCCTTGAGGGACGCCTCCAACGCTTGCCCGAAGGGCGAGCCGTCCTGCTTCAGCGAGACGGTCGCGGTACCAGGGCCGATCTGCTCGGCGAGCCTGCTCACCATGTCGCCGGCAATGGCGCTGGCCGCCGGCCCCGAGATTTCGGCAGGGGCATTGCTGGAACTCAACCCGTCCGTCCCGGCGGATTGGCATCCGGAGAGGAGGAGGGCGAGGGCGCAGGTGGCAGCGAGGCTGCGGAGGGGGCGCAAGGGGTGCGTGCGGGAGGGCAAGCTTGGCATCACCGCCCTCCCCTTTTGATTGTCACCTTCTCCTGTTTCCAGCCGACGCCGGAAACGAGAACCGCGCGGTCAACGTGATAGTCGACAACCATCATATCGCCCTTCATCCGGTAGTTGACGATGCGGTTCTGACCACCGGAGACGACAAATAGCACCGGCGCGTCCTGGCCGGAGATCGAGCGCGGGAACTGGACGTAGGTTTTTTCCCCGTCAGAATAGACGCGCGTCGGCCGCCAGCTTGCGTTGCCCGACATAGAATAGGCGAAATTCAACTGCTCGGCGGGAACGCCGGTGCCGGGAATGGTGCTGGCCTCCATTCGTGCGTTGATGTCAGCGAGCTTGGTCGAAACGTCTTCAGGATATTCGAAGCCGACGCGTGCCATGTATTGTGCCTGGTGCGACTTGAGCTGGATGTGGTAGGTGCGGCGTGAGGTCGTCACCACCATCGAGGTGACGAGGTTCGGCTCTGATGGCTTGACGATCAGGTGGATCGCCTGCCCACCCGCAGCGCCCGAGGTTGCCGGCTCCACCTTCCACCTTACGGTGTCGCCAACGAGCACGTCGCGAACCACCTCGCCGCCCTGGAGCTCGATGTCGCAGACCTGCAAAGGTGAGCAGACGACGGAGGGCTGTACCTCGCCATAGAGGAAGATCACCTTCCCGTCCGGTCCTTTCGTGACAAGTCCGCGGGATCCGCGCCACTGGGTGGAAATCCCCATCCCCTTCGCTTCATTGGCGGTGACGCCATCGGCTGCGAGCGCGCGGGAGAAAAGAGAAGCGGAAAACGGCAAGATCGAGGCAACAATCGCGGCAGCAGTCAGCGTGGCCGAAAAACGTCTCAGTCGAATGTTCATGTTCGGGGCCATGCCTTTCAAAGCTGCGCGGTCCAGTCGAGATCCCGGAGATAGAGTCCGATTGGGTTAAGCCGGATGACGCCCTCGTCCTGCGGTGGCGTCAGTGTGACGGTAGCAATCCCGCGGAACCGGCGCGTGGCTGTCTCCTTGCCGCGGCGGTCTCGCTCGAATTCGGTCCAGTCGATCTGGTAACTCTGGTTCGACAGCGCGACGATGTTATTGACCTCGACGGCGACCGTTGCGTTCTTTGCTTTCTCGAATGGCGAGGAGGAGCGAAACCAGGCGTTGACCTTTTCTGTCGCAGGATCCGAGGTCCGAAGCAGCGCATAGGTGCGGTCGATATATTGTTTCTGCACGACCGCATCCGGCGACACCGACCGGAAGTTCGAAACGAAACTGCCAAGCGTGGCGCGCACCACGCGCGGATCGGCATATTCGATCTGCTGCGGGAAGCCGGCGCTTGAGGCCGTGCCGAGCTTGTCGACCTCCACGATATAGGGCACCAGCTTGACCTGCGTGCTCTGGTAGAGAGCGTAGCTGAAGCCGACCACCGCCATAGTCATCCCGGTGACGCCGACCAGACGCCAGGCCGCGGCTGCCTTCACATAGGAGCCGTAACGCTCGTTCCATTCCGTTCTCGCAGCGATATAGGGATTGTCGGGCGGGGTGCGTCCGGCCATGTGCGGTCAGCCTCTTACTTGTTTTCGTTGACGGGCGGAGGCGGAGGAGGCGCCGAGGGCCTGCCGGAGTGCCGGGTCTGGTCAAGCTTGGCGTTGGCGAGACCGAGCAGAGAGCCGGCATAGGCGCCGGGCGAAGCGATCGCCTTTTCCTTGGCGGCCGAACCTGCCGCCCATCCGGCGTTGCCGATGCCGGACGCCATGCCGCGAAGTGCAGCTCCGGCCATGGACGAGCCCCCTGCCCTCGCGGAGCTCGCTGATTCTGCCCCCTTCATCGCAGCGCCCGCGCCAAGGAAGGCGCCACCGGCAGCGAAGGCGGCCGTCTGGCCACCATGGCGGATCGCCTCCATGCCGCCCGAGACCGATGCGCCCTGCACGACGCCCTGGATGATCGGCGGAACATACATGGCGATAATGAAGACCACGACAGAGATGCCGGCGATGCCAATCGTAGTGATGAACTGGTCGGAGGTCGCCGTCGGCGCCTCAGCCAGCCCGATCAGGATGTCGGAACCGATCTTGGCGATCATCACCAGCGCCATCAGCTTCATGCCGACCGAGAAGGCATAGACAAGGTAACGGACCGCGAAATCCTTGGTATAGGAGCTGCCACCCAAGCCGAGCATGATCATGCCGGCGAGGAGGCCCACATACATCTCGACCATGACGGCGACGAAGATCGCAGCGACGAGGCTGAAAGCGACGACGACCACGATCATCGCGAAGACCGCGGCGATCGCCAGCGCATTATCCTCCCAGAGGCCGAACTTCGCCTGTTCCGACATCTTGGAGGCGACGCGAATGCCAGCGTCGAAGATGTTGGCGGGCGAAGCCGAGCCGCCTCCAGCGCCGATCTGGAACAGGCTGTCGACCACCGCCTTGGCGAGCGCCGGGCCGCGATCGAGGATGAAGGCGAAGAGGCCGATGAACATGGTCCGACGCACGAGCTCGGCGAACCAGGCGTCGAGACTTGCCGCATTGATCGCCAGCCACACGGCGGCGATGCCGATCTCGATCCCGGCAAGGATCCAGAACAGCGACCGTGCCGCGTTCATGATTGTCGTCTCCCAACCCTTGGCGGCGGTGACGACCTGGTTCTCAAGCGTGGTGAGCACGGACCCCTGTTGGGCGAGCGCCGGCGCTGTCGCAAGAGCCAGGATCGCGATGACGATGAACGCGGTTTCGAGCTTGCGGGAGGGGCGAACGGTCACCATCGTGGCTTCATCTCCTGCCCGCCTCGAACATCCCGGTCAGGATCACCGCCGAGGAAGCGCTCCCGGTGCTCGCGCTGCGCTGCGCCAGAACCGGACGTCCCGGCCGGTGTTTCAGTCGCAGCATCCGGTTGGACCACCACCGAGACGATCATGCCGGCTCCGAAGGCGACCAGACCCGCGACTGCGAGGACGATGAGGATGCGCGGGCTCACCAGCGCGGCTCCATCGTCTGGCCGCCGCGAATGTCATTGGTCGGCGCGTTGAAGAATTTTTCGCGTCGGGCCTGGGCGAGGTCCTTCTGTGCCTGTTCCGACTGAAACCATGTTCCCATCATCGTGGTCTGCTGCGACACCAGCCCGCGCAGCTTCTGCATCTGCGCCACCTGCTGGGTGGCGATCTGGTGTCCCACCTGCAGGGCCTTCATCTGGCCGTCGGCGCTCTCCGACATCGAGCGCAGCGAGGACATGGTTGATTCCTCGCTGGAAAACTGCTCGGCCGTCAGGTTTGCCGCCTTCAGCGTGCCGGCGATCGTGTCGCGATTGGTGTCGGACCAGTTCTGATAGGTCGTTGAGAAGCTCTGACCGTCCGGCAGATTGCTCTTCATGTCGGCGAAGCTCTGGAAGCGCTGCTTCAGCACGTCATCGATGTTGCCCATCGAAAACGCGACACCCTGCCCTTGCGCGACGATGTTCTGGAGCTTGTTCAGGTCGCTCTCGACCTGGCCCCAGATGTGGTTCGGCAGCTGCGCGGTGTTCTGCAGCAGGTTTTTGTAGATGTTGATCTGGTTCTGGATCTGCTCGGCAAGCTGGCTGATCTGGGTGATCTGATTGTTCACCTGCTCGGCCGACTTTCCGACGAGACTGATGAGTTCCGCATTGTTGGCGAGCTGCGTCCACTCTGTCGCCTGCCCGGTGACACCGCCCGCATATGCCGGAAGCGGAAGAGCGATCGGGATCATGATGGCCGTGATCATAGCGGCGCGCGCCGTTTCAAGCGGCCGGGAAAAGTGTTTCGACATGGGCGATCCCCCTTTGCTGGAGCCAGTGCTTGGGCCAATCCGCCCCGTGTTCGAAGTGAAGGGCGCGGATGCGCTTGAGGTCCTCCTTGCCGGAAGCGCCGACGAAGGAAAGCGCCACGGGACCGAGCGACATGTCGAACAGCCGGCGGCCCTCCGGCGAGGCGACGTAATATTCGCGTTTCGGCAGTGCGGTGGCGACGATCTCGATCTGTCGTTCGTTGAAGCCGATCCGCTCATAGAACTCGCGCGTCCCTGGCTCGCGTGCCGCGCCGTTGGGCAGGCATATCTTGGTCGGGCAGGACTCCTTCAGCACGTCGATGATCCCGGAGCGCTCGGCGTCGGAGATCGACTGCGTGGCGAGCACGACTGCGCAGTTGGCCTTGCGCAGCACCTTCAGCCATTCCCTGATTTTGTTGCGGAACGTCGGATGACCGAGCATCAGCCAGGCCTCGTCAAGAATGATGAGGCTGGGCGCGCCCGTCAGCCGCTTCTCGACCTGCCGGAACATATAGAGCAGGACCGGTACGAGATTGCGCTCGCCCAGATTCATCAGCTCCTCGACCTCGAAGCACTGAAAAGCGCCGAGCGCCAGTCCGTCCTGCTCTGCATCGAGCAACTGGCCCATCGGTCCATCGACCGTGTAGTGATGCAACGCGTCCTTGATCTCGCGCATCTGCACGCCTGAGACGAAATCCGAAAGCGAGCGGCCGCGGGATTCCGCCATCAGGGCAAGCTGCCTGGAAATGGCGTTGCGATAGTCAGGCGTGACCGTGACGCCCTGCAGGGCGACCAGCGTCTCGATCCACTCCGCCGCCCAGGCGCGGTCGACGTCGGACGCGAGTTCGGCGAGCGGGCAGAAGGCCAGTCGTGGCGAGTCCCCCTCCCCTCCTTCGGCCGCGTCCCCGCCGATCTCGTAGTGATCACCGCCTATGGCGAGTGTCAGCGGCAACATCGACCGCCCCTTGTCGAACGCAAAGATCTGCGCATCCGCATAGCGTCGGAACTGCGCGGCGATCAGCGACAGCAAAGTCGATTTGCCCGAACCGGTCGGGCCAAAGACCAGCGTGTGTCCGACGTCATCGACATGGAGGTTGAGCCGGAAGGGCGTCGAGCCGCTGGCGACCTGCATGAGCGGCGGCGATCCCGGCGGGTAGAATGGGCATGGCGCGACGGGGCTTCCCGACCAGACCGAGTTCAGCGGAATGAGGTCCGCGAGATTGCGCGTGTTGACGAGCGGCTCGCGGATATTGGCATAGGAAACTCCCGGCAGACTGCCGAGAAAGGCATCGGTCGCGTTCAGCGTCTCGATCCGGGCGCCGAATCCTTCGGCCTGGATCAATCGGCGGATCGCCTCGCACTTTTCCTGAAGCCGTTCTTGCTGTTCATCGAACAACACGATGACCGGCGTGTAATATCCATAAGCGACGAGCTGCGACGATGCCTCGGCGATTGCATCCTCCGTCTCGGCCACCATCATCATGGCGTCCTGATCCACCGAACGGCTCTGGGTCTGGAAAAGCTGATCGAAGAACGGCCGCACCTTCTGCTGCCATTTCTTGCGGGTGCGCTCCAGCTTCTGCCGTGCCTCCTGCTCGTCGAGAAACACGAAGCGCGAGGACCAGCGATAGGTGAGCGGCATCAGGTCGAGGCTGTTCAGGATCCCCGGCCAGCTCTCCGCCGGCAGTCCGTCTATGGCGACGACACCGAGGAAGCGGTTTTCGACGGTCGGGGTCAGACCGTGCTGGAGCTCGGCCGTGACCAGCCAGTCGAGATACATCGGGATATCGGGCAGGCGGACCGGGTGGTTCTCGCCGGTGATGCAGAAGCGGATGAACTGGAACAGCTCGTCATAGCGGGCGATCCGGAAGGCCCCGCGCTCTTCGGTTTCCCGCGTCACCATTCGGCGGATAGAAACTACATTGGCGAGATACTGTTCGACCTCGCGGATGGAAGCACGAAAGGAATCGAGCGCCGTGTCGGCATATGTCGCCGATCGGCTCGCGGTATCCGAATAGACATAGCGCGTCAGCCCGGACCGCCGCGGTTCTGGCGGCTGCCAGGTGAGGATCAGCGCGTGCCGGCTCTCGAAATGCCCGCTCTCCCTCTCGAAATGGGACCTGCGCTCGCTATCGATCGCACGCGTGACCGGATCCGGGAAATGGCAAGCGTCGCCGGCCGGATAGTCGATCGTTGGAACCCGCAAGGCTTCGACCTGGATGATCCAGCCCGAACCCAGCCGGGCCAGGATCATGTTGATCTGCCGGCTGACCTCATTTCGTTCTGCGTCCGTCGAGCTTTCGCTGTCCGGGCCGGCAAAATACCAGCCGGCCATCAGCGAGCCGTCCTTCAGCAGGATTACGCCGTTGTCTACGAGACCTGCATAGGGAACCAGATCGGCGAATGATGGGCCGGAGTGTCGGAAGGGCTTCAGTGCGACCATGTTCACCCCCTCAGAACTTGCGCCACGGCGTCGAGGTGGGCCGGTAGAGGGATCGATAGGACACGTGCCGCAGATAGACGCGGCGCATCAGCGGATCGGCCTTCGCCATCATGCGGAGGGCGGCGACCGCGACCAGCCAGATGACCATACCGAACAGCGCGGCGTACCAGGTCAGCACCACGAAGATCAGGATCACGGCGGCAAGGCCTGTGAGCAGCACCAGTTCGCGGTCGGCGCCCATCAGCAGGTTCGGGCGTGACAGCGCCCGATGGACCCGCGAGCGGGCGAGGTTGGAGCCCGGTTCAGCCATGAGCCTCATCCCCTGCCCGTCGGAGTGTCGCCGACGATCCAACAATCCCAGGCCCGCCTCGTGCCTCGATCTCGCCGATCGAAGCGCCCGTCGCACCGAAGAGAGCGACGATCTGGGTCGCGCCGAGCAACACGCCGCCAACAAGGGCGACGTAGCAAAGCCTCCTGGCGAAGTCGTTCAGTTCTCCCCCGAAGATCAGCATGGCACCGGCGATCGCCACCGCTGCGAGTGCGATGAATCCAGCCACCGGTCCCGTGATCGACTGTTGGATTTGTTGCAGGGGAGATTCCCACGGCAACCC
>NZ_JWJH01000049.1 GCF_000949865.1 Rhizobium nepotum 39/7
AGCGTGCCGCCATTCTGGTCGCACTCTCTGCCATCCGATATTCGAGTTCGATCATGCTGGCGGTGGAATAGCGGGCCGGTTCCCGTCTCTGCTCTGACCGCAGCTGAACCAGCTGCGGTGATGCCATGACGGCGGCAAGGGCATTGTGGAAGGCTTGCGTATCGGTGATGTAGCGGCTGAGCGTTCTGGCAATATCGTGACGGGTAAAGACGCTCTGACCTGATGTGATGAGGGCAAGCACCTGTTCGGGACGGCGGCGGATCAGCGCGGCGTTTCGCCGTGCTGCGTCTTCCTCGATACGGCTGCGGGAAACATCGACACCACGCTCCTTCATCTGCGAGGCATGCACGCCCATATGGCCTGTCGGTTGGATGGCAAGGCCGCGGGAGAGATGCGAGCGATGATCGACACGGCGGTCGAGACCGGCGCGCAGCAGATGACGGTTGACGAGATCGGCAAAGGCCTCACGCACCGCTTTCATCTGCATCTGCGAGGTCGGCAGACCGTTGTCGGTCAGCCATCTGTTCTCGCGCTCAATCAGCGTTTTTTGTGCAAGGCCGGTTGCGGTGATCACCCGTGTGGTCATGACCACATGGGCATGGATGTTGCGGCTGTCGCTGTTGCCCTGCGGCACATGGATGGCGAAGTCGACGGCGGCGCCAAAACGATTGGCAAGATCACCGGCAAAGGCGCGGGTCAGCGACAGTCGTTCGGTATCGGTCAATTCATATGGAAGCGCGATCTCGAACTCGCGGGCAACACGGGCATCCGAGCGCCGTTCGGCGGCCTCTGCGGCATTCCAGAGGACCGAGCGATCCAGCGCCCAGCCGGCATCGACGCCATCTGGCAGGACGATCTCCGCGTGGGCGACACCCTGTTTGGCGGTAAAGTCATGGATGATGCCATCGCGCTCGTTGAGGATCCTGCTGGCGGTGCGATAGGCGATGGCGGCCACCGCACTTTTGCCGGCGCTGCGTCCAACCGGTTTTACACTGCAATGGTAGATCGCCATGCCGGTCTCCCGATAAACCACGCCGGCGGAAAGACCGAAGATCGGACCAGAAGCACCGGTACCCGCTCCGGCATGGACCCTTTCCGCAAGGCGGCGGTTTTGCCTGTCATCGGGGCGCCAACTCGTAAGTGCGCCCTTGCTGCTTTCTGTTTAGCGGGTCGTAAGCCATGGCTCCATTGCAGGATTCACCAGGATGCGGTGCGATCTGATCGCCGTTACCGTTGGCTCGATGGCACAGGCAGCGATGGAGACGGTGATGGATGCGGGCAGCTTCGCAAGAACGAAACGACGGTCAGCGACGACGAAGGCATACGGAAATGTTGGCCACGGAACAGGTCGCTACAGGCACAGGCTGGCGGTGCTGATCGATGGTGACAACGTCCCGTCAAAGGTCATGGACGGGCTGTTCGGAATGCGCGGCAGGTGGTGATGGCACGTAAACCGGTTGCCCGTCGCATCGAGGAACTGGAGGCGCGCAGGCGCACTTTGATGGCCCGGCTTGCCGCGCAGGAACGGCGGCTTGAGGTGCGGCGGAAAATGCTGCTGGGCACATTGCTCGCCAGCGAACTGCAGACATCAGCGGATGGACCGGATGCGCAGATGCTGCGGGACTGGATGCGGCGGCAGCTGCCGCAGATGGCGCTCCGCGATGCTGATCGTGCGCTGCTGGTGGAGTTGATCGAGGGAGAAAACCGGGAGGGGAACGGCTGAGCGTTTGACGATCATATGGGGCTTACAGGCAAGCCTGAATACTACCCGAAGCGTGCTCAGCCTCGGGGCCGATGCTCACGGGGCTGATGCGTCGGACACCGGCTTGGAGGCGGGTGTCTTCCGGGCGTCGGGAATAACGATTTCGCGCCGCATTGCGCGGTGAATCTTCAAGGCCTCGCTTTCCGGCATGCCGGCCTTGTCCGCGTAGGTCAGCCAATTATCCAAATGGCTGTGCATGTCGCGGATGATTGCGTCGGCCTTCTTCGGCTTAAGTCCGCAAAACTCGCCGAAGGCGACGAGATCCGATAGCTCGAAATGGTCACGCTTGCCGTTGAGGCTCATCTGATGCTGGTTGGTCCAGGCCCCGCCTGGATTATACGCATAAACGACGTCGTAGGCGGGTGACAGTCGCCACTCGCCTTTGCGGTTCATCAGGAAGGCTATGTTCTTGACGTGATCGTCCTGATTGCGGATCAGCACGTTGAAGGCCGCACGGCGGAACTGCTGTTCGACGTCATAAGCCGGTAAGTCCAGCAGCCGGATCGTCTCGACCGCCTGTTCATAGGAATAGGCGCCGGCCATATTGAAATCATAGTGCCGGAGTGCGGCGAGCGACTGCATATGCAGCTTCTGTCCGCTGGCGCTGCGATCGAAGCGTCGCGTCATGAAGTGCGATCGGCCGCTTTCCTTGTGGATGCGGCATTCACTCATATCGATGCCGGCGGCGGTAGCGAGCAGGTAGAAGGCATATTCGATCACGCCGAAGCCTTGCGGGTCGGCCAGTTCCTTGTCGCTGTTGTTCGAGATTCCGTCGAATTTCATCAGCCAGTAGGTGAAGCCTTCCCCGGCCTTCACCTGACCGGACCGGAACTCACCGGTTTCCTCATTCCAGGCCAGGATCGCCTTGGCGCGCGCGCCGCCCGCCGAGGTGCCGACGCGCAGAATTTCTTCCAGCATCTCCCGGTCGTCGTCCCCTCTGAGAACGCCGGCCAGAGCCTCGCGGTTATTGAGAGCCTGATTGGCAAGCGCGGTTAGGGCGTTGATGTCGACCCGGTTCGACTTGCGCGCGGCTTTGAGCATGGTCGGGTGGAATTCGAGCGCGCCCATGCCGCGTGTACCGATATAGCAAAGGCGTTCGACCGGATTGAAGCTGCTTGCCGTGCGTCCCTGTGCGGCAAGCCAGGTGTCGATCAGGGCGTTACCGAACTTGTCCGGCAGGGAGTCGGCGAGCATTCCCGGCAGTCCCTTGAATGCCTCTTTGGGAAGGGCGGGAAACTCATAGGGGTTAGGGCTGAGCGGCATCATGATCGGCGCCAGCTCCATCGCGCTGCCCACGAAGTCGGGCATATACTGAAAGACGCCGATACCACGATCGGTGAGCCAGCTCACTGCCCCAATATCCTTGCCCCACAATCGAACCGTCGCGTCTGTCATTCCTCGTGGTCCTCACCCCATGCCCATTCCGTCGCTTTCGTCGCGCCCTTGCGGCCGGAAGCGCGTTGGCGCTCGTGACCTTCGCGCTTGACGCGCTCGATCGGCCGGACGTCGGGATCGGGCAGAAAGCCCGTCAGATGATCGGCCAGTCCGAGCGCCGTCAGAACTCGGATGAAGGTGTCGAGCGACGTGTTTTCGCCGGCTTCGAGACGCTTGATGCTGCTGACCGATATGCCGGTTTGTCTCGCCAGATCCGCCTGCGTCAGATTTCGGCTGAGGCGGATTTTCGCTATCCGGTCCCCGATGTCGCGCAGAATTCCTTCGAGTGTCTTAGTGGTCGCCTCACTATGGATCATATTAGCGCCCTTACCAGAAAATATGCCATTAAGGCATCATATATGCTCCCTTATAGAAATTTCCATAAAAATTCTATAAGAGACCATATATAGAACACTATAAGCGATTATTGGTACAAGGGCCTATATATGGTCTATTGCATATAAGTAAGTGAATGTCGGTCAAAGCACTGCTGCACCGTCGTTCGTCTGTCGCACGCGCCCGAGCGGACTGATCTGCATCCGGAAAGGCTGGTCGTCGGTGCAGAGCGCGTCGCGGAGCAGGCGTGCAACTTGATCCGCCTGTTCGATACCGCGCGCGGTCAGCGGTGAATCCTGTTGCCCCCTGAAACCGGCCAGGACAGTTCCAGACAGTTTCGCCGTGACGCAGGAGATAGATTGTCGGCACAGCCACGCTTGTTTCACCTGTCTGTTCGTTATCGATTGCCATCGCTCGTGGCATCAATACGGAAACGTGCCGATTGCAGCGCATTGATGACCGACTGCAGGGCGTGTTCCCTGTCCTTGCCTGACACTGACAGGAGGTGGTGCTTTAAGGCTCCGAGATCTGCAAACTGAGAGTGAAGATCGGCCACGACAGGCGGATCGCTCAGGCTGTCGCCGCCGCGTGCCTGACAGCGTTCGATTGCCTCTGCCACTGTTGTGCGGAGCACGACATAGTGCAGCGGGCATGCGAGTGCCGTGAAAGCCGGGAGCCAGTCCGGTCGCACGACGCCATCGAGAATGACGAAATAGCCATGACTGGCATAGCGACCCGCAACATCGGCGGCGATCTGCATGATCATGCGGTTCTGCTGATGGGATTCGGGAAGCCAGGGATCGATGCGGCCGTGTTTGATGTATCCCCACAGATCATCGCTGTGAACATGAACTTTTGGCACGCCGGGCAGGTGCGCGAGCGTTTCGGCTATTGTTGACTTGCCGGAGCCGGGATGGCCGGAGAGAAGGAGAATATGGCCGCGAAGATCGTCTGTCATGGTCAGGCCTCAGTCCCGGGCGCTGACCCGGTCTATCGTCAACTGCCCGCCGTCAATGTCCATCGTTTCAGGGGTCTGTCTCTGATGCCGGTTTCGCGAAACGAACGCCGACGCCACCGCCGTTCTCGTCAATGAAGGTGAGGCCGGCCTCTTCGAAAGCCAGGCGAATCGCAATCAGGGTTGCAGCGTGTCCTGATTTGCCGGATTCGATACGGGTGATCGTTGCGGCAGTTACTTTTGCCCTCGCTGCCAGATCTCGCACGCCCCACTTAAGGGCTGCCCTAGCCATTCGAATTTGATCATGTGTTATCAAATTATAACCTTGACATAAAAAATGCAAGCCGAGTACTCTCAGAGTTGCTTACGCAACGGCCGAGCAGGTGCTGGAACACCTAACTCGACCTGACCACAATCTAGCTATCTGGAGCTTGGATCATGGCTGATTCTGAGAATAGCAGAACTTTACCTAAAATTTCGTGCGCAAATGAATTCCCGAACGAGACGTTTGTCGACAGGCTGCCAAGTGTGATCAACCGGCGCAATCTTCTGCCGCTGGCAGCGCGGATCCTGCCAATGCTGCTGAACGATCTTCCGTCGCGCACAATTGCCGGACCGGTGCATGCCCGGGAGCTGTGGCCGGACTGGTATGACCGTTACCAGCAACGTCTTGCTGCCGAGCGTGAATGTCGGGATCTTGAGGCGCGGCTGCTGGAAGAGACGGGCGGCCGTCCTTCCGTTGTGATTGCCATCGACGATGGTGGTTCGTCACCCGGGACTGTTTCGTCGTTTGAGGAGATCAGGGAGCTGGCGCCGCGCATCGGCGCTGATGCAGCAGAGAGCGCGCGGCTTGAGCTGCTGAGACTGAGGCGGGCATGGAATGCGGCCGACCGCCGCATCGGCTACAGTGCAGGCCTTGCGAAGGCGCAGGATCTGGCCCGGTTTGAAGGCATCGCCGGGCGTGTGCTGATTTCGCTGCAGCCCTATTACATCCACGACATTGCCGCCAAGCTTCACTGCATGCTGGTGATGTATGATCCGGAGCTTCGCAATGAAGAGACCCCGTGGCCGGAGCTGCGCCGGATGCTGCGCGAGCTGATCCAGCCATACTGGTCGGTGATCGAGCCGCAGTCGCGTATCCGCCTGCTGAGGCCGAAGACGCGCGCGAGGCGGTCGCAGGTGGAAACGGACAGGATTGCCGTGTGAGCGATGCCTGCGCAGGCTTTGAGGGCACGGCAGCGGTCTGTGGTGCCAAGGTGTCGTTCTGGGCCTTCAGCGTCCTTCGACGCCCCCAGGTACACAGGCGGCCTATCTGGCGAACGTCGTCACCAGATAAGCGGATGCCAGAAGCAGACTGACGATCGTGAAGAATATGAGAGCTGCCGCCAGTTCATCAAACCTGCCATCGCGTTCATTGCGGTTCCAGTCGTAAGCCATAGCCAACCTCCATCGTTGCTGTGAGAGAAGGGTGGTCCCGTATGGTTAATGAAATCCTAAAACCAGAAGGCCGAATGTTGCCGGTATGAAGTGCCGTTGACGGTCGGAAGATGCGTAGCGGGCGTCAGCCGGCAGGTTCGGCGATGCTGATTTCGGTCTTGCTGTCGAGGATGATATGCAGGTCCCGGATCATGCCGGCGGCCTGCAGCAGGGCATTTCGCACGTCTTCATCGCTGCGCCATCCTCGTTCGATCGACAGAGCGATGGTGTGGATGTCGACGACACTGTCACGGCCGGGACCGGACGGAATTCCGATCGTTTCGCGCATGTCGCGGATTGTCGTCACTGCCCGTTCGAGCATACGCCGTTTCTGCGAGGCGTCGAGGTGATCGAGCCTGTTGGCGTCACGGACGAGTTCGGCAATGAAACTGTTGGTCAGGGTCATAGTAAGAGGTTGCCGGGTCGGCTGACGGGGGTCAATGGAAGTCCGACGAGGTGAGCTGCGGGCCCCGAAGTTGACGCCAGGCTGTGACGCCGATGCATCACCGGCGTGGATACTGAGGCGAGCTATTTAACTGCATTATTCTTATTTTATCATAGTATTGATGAACGTTTTAGAAGTAAAATATGAGGACTGCATCGTGCTGCCTTGTTTTTTCGAATGGCCGAGTGCCGAATGCCGAGTGCAGAAATCTGGTGGTTGCGTTCCGTTTGTGCACAATGAGATTATCGATGCGGAGATTGCCGGAAAGCAAACGTCGATCAGTCTGCTACTCTCGGGGGATCGATTGGCGTGGGGTTGTCTACAGCGACAAAATGGCGGTGAGATCAAAACGGAGTGACGATATGAAAAACGGAGCGTGGACGTTCCGGCGTCTGTGCCTCAAGGTATCGACAATCAGCTCCTTTGCCGTATTTTTGAGTTTCGGGGAAGCCGCGGCCACGCCGGCGGATATGACAGTGGAGCGCCTTCTCGATCTCTGTGAAGTGTCCACCGTGCAAGAAGCGATGGTGAACGGCGACAAACTCGATTGGCAGCGTCTGTCCAATGCCGACATTGAGGAGTGGCGTCGCAGCTTCGTCGGTTATAATGGCGGTTCGGTTGATGTCGTGGGGTGGCGACATGAGAGGGAAGGCGGCGCGGAGTTATTGTCGTTCTGGATTGCCGCTGGTCCCAATGGACACAAGGCGTGCGCCTTTACCACGCCAAGGCCTGCCGGTTTCATGGATGCGTTATCGGAGCGGCTTGGAGCGCCAGACAATCTCGACAAGAATGATGCGATAAATAGCGTAACCGCACTGTGGAAGCGGGGCGTGGTCGATTATTCCTTTGTTCAGGTCGGGGCGTCTGCCGTCATCAACATAAGCTCAAGTCGATGAGATAATGGGAATGCGTTGGCAGCCCTGACGACCCAATACGCTGGAGAAAATCCGTTCCAGCTTTTACGAGCAAAACAATATCCCCTCTTCCTGAAGAAACTATATCGGCTTTGAAGTCTGGAGCTGTTGAAGGAGCGACCAGACAACCATGAAAACCAGGCTGCCTATCGATTTTACGAGAGCATATGCGAGGTCAGGCAAAACGCTTGCCGTTGTCGCAACGAGAGACAATGCTGAACCTTTTGATCCCGGGTGCTTTGTCAGTAGCTTGTTTTTGCCGCACGTATGCGGACCACCGTGTTACTGCGCGGCATGGGCCTTGGCGGTAACGTCAACACCGAGTGCTCTCATAACGGCCAACGTCGTTTTGAGCGTTGGGTTACCGCGCTCGCTGAACGATCGGTAAAGCTGTTCGCGAGACAGGCCTGTTTTGCGCGAGATTTCGGTCATCCCTTTAGCACGCGCGACGACGCCGAGCGCCTTTGCAACATAGGCTGCATCGCCGGTTTCGAAGGCGTCGGCCATGAACGCGGCGATTTCTTCATCATCGACCAAAGCGGCAGCAGGATCATAGGTGGTCAGTTTTTCAGTCATCTTTTTCGCTCCATTCCTTGGCGAGTTTATGCGCGGCGGCAATATCACGGGCTTGCGATCCTTTGTCGCCACCGCATAAAAGCACGATGAGAACATTGCCCCGTCTCTGAAAATAGACGCGATAGCCGGGGCCATAGTGTATTCGCAATTCACTGACGCCTTCACCAACCGGCTCGACGTCTCCCTGCAAGCCTTCAGCCAGCCGCATCAATCGCGCCGCAATGATAGTCCTCGCTCGTTTGTCCCTTAGACGGGTTTCCATCTGGCGAAAACCGCCGTCTGCTTTAGCTCGATCATGAGATGCACCGTAGTCTACAAACTACATTTTTGCAAGTTTTAGAGGAGAATTGATGACCTTAAAAAAGCGTAGCTGGCCACGCTTGTCCGACTCGAACGTAGCAGGCAGGAGCGCCCCACTCGGCCGGGCAGCGACGTCCACGACCAGCATCTCGCGGTGTTGGCGGCTTACACCGACGTGCTGTTCGTTGATAAGCGCACCCTTGAGGACTTCCGGAGGGTCAAGTCAAAGGAGCCCGAGCTGAGCGGGCTGTTCGGCACCGTGACGAGGGCCAGCGTATTCGAGACCATTGCTGACTGACGGGCAGTCCGATTGTTCGACAGGCCGGATTGAAGGGAAGGCTGGAGAGCTGTTCGTCATTCGCATCCGCCACGGCCGGGTCTCGCTGTGGAGTTCTATAAGGCACTGCGTGCAGGTGAGCGTGCCAAGTGCGAGAAGATCCTGATCGACTTCTTCTATCCGTTCATGGCGATCTGTAACCGTGCCAAGGGATATGCCGTCTCGGCCATCAAGTCAGGTGTGCGCCTGCAGGGCTTCGACGCCGGCCCGGTTCGTTCTCCCTTACAGGATCTGTCGTCAGAGGAAACTTCAATGATGGAAAAGCTTATAGGCAACATGAAGCGTTGAAGAATATAGGCGTGGTGCTGGCAAGTTGCCGCATCACGTCAATCTCTGCTGCGGTTCAGCGAGAGGACTAAATGGTTCGGACGGACTGCTGCATCGCGGGTGATATCCAATCACGTCACCGGCTAAACGCTTTAGCCGCCGTCTCTGCAGAGTTAAAGCGACGAAGTGTCTTGCTGTTACCGCTATTCGGGCACGTCGATGTTCTCACCGATAGTATTATGATTTCAGGAATATAAGTTCTCGAAACGTCCAGTCTGCGGTTCGATCTTCATCAAGGCGCGCATACTTACAAGCTTCCATACTCGGACCGCCTCAATCAACACCCATTATTGCAATCCGGTTTGGTGATAAACATACAACTTGAAATCGAAATTCGATCTGATAGCTTCCGAAGTTGTGAAGGGTATCAACGCTTTGTGGGCGGTATTGCGGGGGCAGTATGACGGTTTTTTTGAGGACGAGTCTCAGCAGAAGGCTACATCCGATGCAGTAAACGACGATGTGATCCAAAAACTTTTACAAGCAAAAGGGCAAATTTTTTCTGTTTTTGGACAAGTCGTATTCGCACTTAGTTCCGTTCCCCGTTATCGCAGCCAGAACTTGGCCGATCTCGGTCATTTGGTCATCGATCCGCTCAGCCACGATCGCATCGTAATCGTATCGAAGAAAATGGAAGATGGAGCTGAACAGGCGGGTTTGGCACCAAACGCTATCGCAATTTGGGCAAGCGTGAGTGCAGATGTTGATGCAAAGATCGTTGAGCAGGTTAAGGCGGGGATTTTTCCAATACGCTTGAAGCCTGCTGATTGGAACAGTGGTGAAATCGTGTGGTTGCTAGACGTTATCGCACCGACGCGAGAGCTCGCTACCGCCGTGCTTTCGAATTTCCACACAGTTGCCAAGCAGAACCAGATAAAGGTTCATCCTCTTATAGGACGTTTGGTTGATAGCGACGTTTTACGCAGTCTTATCG
The DNA here is from genome assembly GCF_000949865.1 of Rhizobium nepotum 39/7. GTDB lineage: Bacteria > Pseudomonadota > Alphaproteobacteria > Rhizobiales > Rhizobiaceae > Agrobacterium > Agrobacterium nepotum. Next base: position 9,797 of record NZ_JWJH01000049.1, read on the forward strand.
CAAAATCTGATGACAAAAAGACGCTCCCAGCCGAGCAGCCCGTCAACTGATTTCTGAATGCCACTTTGTGTTCTCACGCGACTTTAAATCTGCGGAAATGCCACATTTATTTTGATCTGAAGTTTGGCTTGGAGGCCGAGTTTCGTTGGCCAGCATTTATTCTGCGGAACTGGTATCCGATGCAGCTATTTGGAATTCTATGGAAAATTCCGTTTTTATTCGTTCTGCTGTTGCTGGGCGGTTGCGATGACAGTTGGTCGTGGCATCAAAAGCTGACGGTTACGGTTGAGACCCCGTCGGGTCCAAAATCCGCGTCCAGTGTGATGACGGCCAATTTGGAGCACAGAAAGGGTGGGCTGTTTATACCTCGGGAAGCAACTGGCGCGTTTTTCAAGCTTGAGGGTGAAGCAGTTGTTTTAGAGGTCGTGCCGGGTAAGTATTTATTTGTCCTGCTGACGGATCTGAGGAGACCCTATGGGCTTTTTTTCCCAGGAGAGGCTCCGCTCGACGTTGCTCCGAAATTGGAACGCATGTCAAAACCGGCAACGGCCACGCTCACCAGATCCGACTACCCGTTGTTGGTGACCTTCACCGATATCAACGATCCGAAGACAGTGAAGAGAGTAAATCCCGACAATCTCGCAGAATTCTTCGGTTCAGGCACTTCGCTTATCTCGATCACCTTATCGATTACCAGGGAACAGGTGACGGAAGGGAAAATCGAAGATGTGCTCGGGTGGTTAAAAGAAGAGGGTGAAAAGAATCCCACCCTACTTCCAAATCCTCCGTATCTAAGAAAAGACGCGACCGATCCCGACATGCAGTATTTGACAGTAAGTTCATTTTCGACGGAGCTATATAAATGAGCATTTCTCAAGAGCTTATCCTCGCAATACTCTCCATGGATTCCTATAATCGTGACTATGCCGCCGGTATGTTAATTTCCGGTGAGAAAGTTGGCACGGCAGAAGTAGTCGACCGCAGTGCGATCGGTGTCACGGCAGATGATTATCAGCGCTGGCAGGATTCCGGATTTTATGCCGTCGCATACAATCTGAATGGGCAGACGGTAATTTCTTACCGCGGTACGGACAATACCGAAATTTTCGATAGCGCTAGCGACCTCTGGAACGGATGGACCCTCGGGGGCGGTTATGGAGAAGCCTCGCAGGCAACCCTGGCGCTGGACTTTTACAAGCAGGTGATGGGGCACTCTGCGTTTGACGATACGGGTGCGCAGCCAATCCTCACGGGACATTCGCTGGGCGGTGGTCTCGCGGGGTTTGTATCGTTTATCTCCGGAGCCACAGGTGTCGGTTTCGATCACATGCCGTTTGGCGAGGGAGCTATGGCGGCGATTGCCACAGAGTTGGCGCGGCGCACCGGCCTGTTCGACCCAGTCTAAAGGGAAGAATGACAAACAGGCAGTCTGGCTTCGGCATCGCAGCCTTGTATCGGAGGCCCTTGGCTCTCTTTGGCGTGGACTTCCAATAATCATGGCTGATAATTCCAATCGCCAAGGAATTGGAAACGGTCTGTATGAACGTCTGCAGCGATCGATGCGGTGATCCAGCCTGTTCTGACGGGAACGCGCTCCCCATAGCGCCGAAGTGAGCGGCAGGACAGGAGTGCGTCTTGCTGCGAAGGGATAAAAACGGAGGCGTGCTTGCGGGTCTTCGGCGTCAACAACCATGAAAGCGCCCGCCGCATCTTTGGCGAGGTCTGGGTCGTATGGCCTGTCTTGTTCTTCCATGTCCCTACGCCTTACCGAGGCGGTCTACCGTGACACCACGGCGTTCGCCAACGCGAGCCTGCCGTTGTCCGGCATCAATATCAGATCCGACAGGATCCCTTTGATGGCTTACCGCAGCAGGTGTTGCTGTGCCTCACTCGGGTAGAGGATTGCCATCTGTCGCTTTTGCTCAGTTTGGTTGAGTATTTGGAATATTTTTCAAACTTGAAAATGGTTTGAGAGTCATTTAATATACTCAGCATGACTGAGCAATCTGCATCACTGTTAAACCGGCTTGAGAAAGACCTTCCCGAAGGGCTGGTCGTGGATGCCGCTTGGCTGCAAGAGCGCGGTATCGCCAGCAATTTGCGCGCCTACTACGTCAAGGCCGGTTGGCTGGAGCAGCCGGTGCGTAGCGTCTACAAAAGGCCGCGCG